>DAOMSJ010000017.1:0-2008 GCA_035446285.1 Anaerolineales bacterium | reverse complement strand
GAGGATGGCTGGTATATCTGCAACCAGAATCCTGATCCTGGATGATGAGCTATTCATACTGAAGTTTTTGGTGCGTATGTTGGTCATTTCTGGGTTCCCTTCTATTGATTGTGGCCCAGATTGCTCGATAGTTTCGTGACAGGTTGTGTTTGAAGGTAGCGATAGGATCGAGACATGGTATGTTGCAAGCAAAGAGCGCCCTCAATATCATGGCAAGAACAAGGATTTCACCTGCGCATAGAATAGTATTGGCGGAGTGTGGCGAACCCCTTGACTGAACTTTGATCCACGACCTCAGGAACTCTCTTATGACCGAACCTCTCCTCGTCGCCAAATCCGGCAACACCGAACTGGCTATCCTGCCGAGCATGGCCAATCGCCACGGGCTGATTGCCGGGGCAACCGGCACGGGCAAGACCATCACGCTGCAAAGTCTGGCAGAGCAGTTTTCGCGTGCCGGGGTGCCAGTGTTCATGGCTGATGTGAAAGGTGATCTTTCCGGCATGTGCCAGCCGGGCGGGAGTAATGCCAGGGTGGAAGCACGTGTGGCGGAGCTGGGATTGAAGGGCTTTGGCTACGCGGCTTGCCCGGTGGTGTTCTGGGATGTGTTTGGCCAGAAGGGGCACCCGGTGCGAGCAACGGTATCCGACATGGGGCCGTTGCTGCTGGCACGCATGCTGAATCTGAACGATACCCAGAGCGGGGTGCTGACGGCGATATTCCATATTGCCGATGACAATGGCTGGCTGTTGCTGGACCTGAAGGATCTGCGTGCGATGTTGCAACACGCGGCGGAGAATGCCAGCAGCTACAGTGCGGAATACGGCAATATTTCTACCGCCAGCGTCGGTGCCATCCAGCGCAGATTATTGCAACTGGAGCACGAGGGCGGTGACCAGCTGTTTGGCGAGCCTGCGCTCAATTTTGATGATCTGATGCAGATTGCAGAAGATGGACGCGGCATAATCAATATCTTGGCGGCAGAAACGCTTTATAACTCACCGCGCGCTTATGCCACGCTGCTTTTGTGGCTGCTTTCCGAGCTGTTCGAGAACCTTCCCGAAGTGGGAGATGTGGAAAAGCCTCGACTGGTGTTCTTTTTTGATGAAGCGCATCTGCTGTTCAACGATGCACCCGCTGCGCTGCTGTCCAGAATCGAGCAGGTGGTACGGCTGATCCGCTCCAAGGGTGTTGGCGTGTATTTTGTCAGCCAGAACCCGCTGGATATTCCGGATGCAGTGTTGGGGCAACTAGGCAACCGTGTTCAGCATGCCCTGCGCGCTTTTACGCCACGTGACCAGAAGGCGGTGCGGGCAGCGGCCGAAACCTTTCGCCCCAATCCGCAAATCGACGTGGAGGCGGCTATTACCGAGATGGGCGTAGGCGAGGCGCTGGTTTCCCTGCTGGATGAGAAGGGGCGTCCTCACCCCGTGGAGCGTGCCCTGATCGTGCCGCCGGGCAGCCGAGTGGGGCCGGTTACCGAGGCCGAGCGTCAACAAGTCATTCGCGGTTCCCTGCTGTACGGGCATTATGAACAGCTGGTGGATCGGGAATCGGCTTATGAAATCCTCAAGGCGCGCGCCGTAACATCACCGGAACAAGCACCAGCTGAGGTTGATCGCGGCTTTAACTGGGGCGAATTGCTGGGCGGCAGCACCGGACCGCGCGGCGGGCGACGCGAGGGTATCGTGGAGACGATAGCCAGAAGCACGGCGCGCACCATTGGTTCGCAGCTTGGGCGCCAAGTGATCCGTGGCGTGCTGGGCTCCATTTTTGGTGGCGGACGGCGGCGCTGAACTGGGCTGGAACGTCATAAAAAAAGCTGCGAGATCTGCAGCCTTCGTGGTCTTGGCACTTGCCAGAAACAAAATAGATATCTTTCTGTTTAGAACGAACAATTCGTTGAATTGCCCACTGCGAACCCGCACGGTGGTGGTGTAGAGGCTGGAAGTAAAATGTAGTAGTTCAGATTTGATCTGACAGCAGGTCTTGCCAAGAGGTGGGATTA
>DAOMSJ010000016.1:0-8079 GCA_035446285.1 Anaerolineales bacterium | reverse complement strand
ATAGAGCAGAGCACTCCTAAGGCTAAGGCTGTGGGTTCGAGTCCCACCTGGGGCACCTTACAAGATCCAACACGAACCGCTAGTTGGGGAAATGCTTACTTTTGAAGGCAAAAACAAGTTAGGCGAGTTCCTAATTAAATAGACTGCTGCCTTCGGAAACTAGATTTTACAGTTTTAATTGTGATGATTTGATCTAATTCAAGGCTCAAATTAGTACAAACCATTTTTATTTAAGAAAAGGCATTGTTATTGGTTTTCTTTTGTCAGCCAAAAATAGCCTAAACCAAGGCTGGTAAGAAAAACAAGAGTAAACCCTGCACCGATCATGAAAGTGTTTTGTGTTAGCCAAGCACTGATGCCCGTTCCCGCTGTCAAGCTGATGGCAATGGGCAGCGTGATTGGAAGGTGACAAGGACAAGATATAAAAGCAATCCCCGCAGCTAGGTAACCTTTGAATTTGCGCCAAATCTGCACCATAAAAATTTCCTTATTGATAGATTTAGAAACCGGAAAAGATAAGCGGAAGATAGCGCCCTTGATACCAGATTAGGTATAAACCAGCCAAAATTAACATGGCGGCACCGAATTTGTGGACATATGGAAGTAGCATAGTGAAACAGCGGGAAACTGCCCCTTTGAACATGACTGCTCCAAAAGACACTCCCATGAGTACGGTTGCCATTCCTGCGCCATAACTGGCCAACATGATGCCACTTGCAAGCGGGCCAGCAACAGTAAGGCCAGCCCCAATTACAGCCAGGAAGATAGGCAAAGTGCAGCTTAGTGAGGCCAAACCATAAGCAACTCCGAACAAAAAAATGGATTTGGGAGTGCGCGATTGTAAATCCACCTTTAGGGATGGAAGGGGGAAAGGGATGGATTTACCCCCGTATAACCATACTCCCAAGATGACCAGGCCGACCCCAACAATGAGACTGGCAACTGGCATCCACTGGACCACTGCCCGCAGACCGGCAGAGATGACGATTCCAAAAGTCCCAAAAACAGTTAGAAATCCTCCTGTTAGCAACAGACCCAACACAATTCCTTCCGATGCTCGGTCTAATAATGGTTTATGCTCGTAACTTTCATCTTTTGAGCCAAGATAGTAAGAAACAAAAGAAGGTAGCATCGCCCAGCCGCAAGGGTTTACCGTAGCGAATATTCCGGCAGTAAAAGCAAAGGCAAGGTTGAGTTCATTCATCGTCTAAAACCCCAACGTTGCTAAAACATCTTTGAATGTTTCGTAGTTAGTTGGATATTCGTCACGATAAACGACAACACCATCAGAGTCTAGGATTAGGGTGGTGTCGAGTGTCTTTACTCTCCAGCTGTTTGTTATTACCCCGTCAAGATCAAAACCCCAAATATAGTCCCCATTTCCGGCTGTTCGTTTGAATTGGCTTAATGATTCAGGTGTACTAGAGGGATCAAGGTCAATTGCAATGATGATGATGGCATCGCCATACTCATGCTTAAGCTGAGTGAGTGCTTGAGCTTCGTGGACACAGGTTCCACACCAATAAGCCATAAAGAATATGATGGTTGGCTTACCTCGATGCGTACTCAAAGTGAACGTTTCGCCTTCCAACGTTGATAAGCTGAAATCTGGAGCAGCCTCCCCTAATTGAGTACCAACCGTTTCTACCTTCTCGACGCCAGTATCCCTATTAGGCAGCAAAGCTGTCCATGCAATCCACCCCGCAGCAGTTACGAGAAGACTAATGATGACAAGAGCGAGAGCAGAATTCTGTTTTTTGTTGCGGCGTGTATTGCTCATCGAGTTACCTATGATTACTAATTCTGGGTTATTTTGTGGTCAGCGCAAACAACGCTTCCAATTGCTGAGCTGAAAGCGGCTCAGCACTGCGAAAAACGATCTGCTTCGCCGGATCTATAAGTAAGATTGTTCCTAAGCCAACGATGTTGTAATCAAAGGCGAAGCCCTCGCTGGTAACAACGCCCCAGAGGAAATTACTCTGATCCACCAAATTGGCAAAATATTGCCAATTGTCAACTTCATCATCAACCCATAGATTAAGAATGAGCACTTTGAGGCCGCTGTCTTCCTAGGCTTCATTGGCGATTGCAATTTCGTCGATCTCAAACATGCATTCACCACAACCGATTACGGTAGGTAAGACCAGAATGTAATCCTCTCCCTGTTCCGAGAGCCTAAATTGCGCACCTCCTAACAGGTGAGCCGAGAAGTCTTTGGCTTGTTCTCCGGAGGATTCGCTTTCTGGGAAGTCAGCAAAGTTAGTAGCTACAAAAGGCGTAGGGGAATCGGATGAGCGAAGAATCGGGAGGCCTGTTATTTGGGGAGTTTTCAAGACAGATAGAGGAGGTATAGGCGAAGAAGCAGTAGTTGGTGTGAGAGCAATTCCTGCTAGTGGCAAGAGACGCGATCCGTCAGCCAGCAGCGCATTACATGCGGCCAGGATCAGTCCCAGAAATGGCAAATAGATTAATCGGTTATTCATAAGGCTTCCTTATTTTGCGACACAGTAATTTGGCTAATTTAGGCTGCGCAGCAAGAAAGCATCGCAACATCCTTTTCGAAAGCAATTGCCGCTAGTTTCAACCCTTCAACTTGGGTCAAATATGGGAATAGAGTGTCTATAAGATCATCAACTTTGAGCCCAAACTTGATCGCCAACGTCGCTGATTGAATCGCTTCGCCCGCCTCAGCGGCAAGTATGTGTGCACCCAGAAGGCGGTTGGTTGTTTCATCTGCTACTAATTTGATAAAACCGCGCGTGTCGCGGGCGGCCTGTGCTCGGGCTACATGCTCAAGACTGACGTTACTGGTTTTGATTTTGATTCCCTCAATTTTGGCCTGGGCTTCCGTCAATCCAACTGTTGCTATCTGCGGGCTGGTGAAAATAACTCCTGGAACAGTAGAAAGATCAAGGGGCTTTTTTGTGTCCGTAAGAGCATTTTGCGCCGCTACCGACCCTCCGGCGGCAGCCACATACACAAACTCCGGATTATTGGTCACATCTCCGGTAGCATAAATCGCTGGATTCGAACTCTGCACGTATTTATCCACAACGATTGCGCCGTTTTTTCCCAGCTCAACATCCATGTTCTCCAACCCCATACCCTTTGTATTGGCCTCTCGCCCAAGAGCCATTAGGATTTGATCTGTTCTGAACTCCCGCTCTTGCCCCAGCACATGGGCATAAACAATCCGAGTTTCCCCATCTCGGCCCAAGCGTTCAACCTCAACACCTGTGATAACGCTGATCCCCTCTTGTTCTAAATAGTCTTTTATTGCCCGACCAATCTCGGGCTCATGGTCCGGCACCAGGCGAGTGCTGCGCTGAAGGATCAAAACGTCAACACCCAAGCGCGCCATTGTTTGTCCTAGTTCCAAAGCTACAGCTCTCCCTCCTAAGACGATGAGTGACTTTGGCAACTGCGCTAATTCCATCAACGTGGTGCTATTCAGTGGTTCGGCTTCCTCAATCCCTGGAAAGTTGATCATGCGAGGTTGCGCGCCTGTTGCGATCACGTATCGATTGGCCTTATAAAACGTGTCTCCCACCCGCACCTTTCCCTCTTCGGTAAATTGGGCAAAGCCCTCAATGTAGGTGATGTTGGGATAGGCAGCCAGAACATCTGCATATCTGCTTTGGCGCATCTGCGAAACAAGTTCATCTTTTTGGGAGCGCACAGCCTCCCAATCCAGACTGCGCTGCTGAGTATTAACGCCCTGGAAAGGATGGTGGCCCGCGTTGTGCCAGGCCTCGGCAGCTCTAATCAGGGTCTTGGAAGGTACGCAACCCCTATTGACGCAGGTCCCCCCGATGGTGCCATGGCCAACCATGCCGACTCGAAATCCAAGGTCTGCGCCCTTTATCGCGGCAGCGAATCCGGCTGATCCAGCACCAATGACCAGCAAATCAAAGTCATTCCTCCCGTGTCCGTTAGAAGAAGTGGAATCACTTTGTTCCACGTGGTCATCAACCGTTGAAACGGTTTTAACCCTAGCGCTGTACCCAGCTTTCTTGACTGCGGCAGTTACGTCATCCTCGAGTACCCCAGTCTCAGTGATAACGGTTGCCTTTTTCGATTGCCAACCAGGCACATTCACTGTCCTAACCCCTGCAATCTGTTTCAATGCCCGTTCAACATGCTTAGGGCAACTATCACACGTCATACCCCGAACATCCAGTTCAAGCTTTTTGTGTTGGACCATTGTTACCTCTGTTGTATTTTTCTAATTGTCATTTGTTCGCTGACCAAATGACAAACACAGTTTTTTCCTTCGACATCGTCAGTTGGAAATGTCAAACCAAGGGCGTGAAGCTTTTTTAAATCCCTCTCCAGGCGCTCTAATTCATTTATTCGCCGATGTATCTCGTTGGCTTTTCTGTCCATTAAATCCAATAAAACGTTGCAGGGCGCAAGCTGACGATCACGAAGGTCTAAAATTTCCTTGATGTCTTCCAAAGATAAATCTACACGACGTGCTCCCGCAACCAGCTTCAGCCGATCTACATCAGCTTCAGAATATTCCCGATAACCGTTAGACTTCCTTTGCGGTGAGGGCAGCAAACCTATTTCTTCATAAAAGCGAATTGTTTTTGCGGGTACGTTGGTTTGTTCAGATAATTGGCGAATTTCCATAAACAGCTCCAGTTCAAGTAGCGCTATAGAGTCTATACCTTCCAGTTACTGGAATGTCAATAGGTTGGCATTGCAAAAATTATTTTTACCGATTCAATATTTGGAGATAGAAAGAAGACTTGACGTTGACAGAACGTTTGTGCTATTATTCGGGTGACAGGAAAATCAGACACTAAAGGTCGGGTGAGCTTTGCATATCGAGACGACCAACAGGCCGATCTAAATGGTCAGATAATAAGGGCCTGAACAATTCCAAGACCAAAATCAACTGTATAGCCACATCGCCAAAGGCGAAGGCGTACTGCGTAAACCGGCGAGCGGCGTGCGATAGGGCTTTTTCTTTTCCTTTCGCAGGAGCGAGGCGGCACGCAACGTCTCTTTCAAAGTTGCGTAACAGATCTTTGTCTTAAGCTCGCCTTGGCCGACGCACAAGAGAGATGGTCAGTCTTTTGCTTTTTGACGATCTTGATTGACCGGCCAGAGCCAAGCCTTTTTTGAGTGTGGTGTTTGGGAGGGGCACCCGCCGCCAAGGCGGGGAGGGTGCCCAAACGCTCACTCTCGAAAATCCAAGATCGCCTTTCGTTTTTGGTAAGGCATGAACCCCCCCGATACTAGCAGGGGGGTGAAAATTTCAAAATTTAGCAACTAAGGAGGACAATGGCAGTATTGTTCCGCGTGCATTGGCTCTCGGTCACGATCTGGGGCACCAAGGAATATGGCCTCAAGATGTGGCAGGAGTGGTTCGAGGGGGTATTGGGGCCAATGCAGGCAGTAGGACACGGAGGGAGAGGATTCAAGAGCTTATACAAGGCTCTCCTGGAAGCGAAGTTGTACGCTGACCCCATCGCCCAGGCAGGAAATGAGGGGAACCCATATTTTGGCTTGGAACTGCCAGGCTCGGCTTGTGATGCCGTGCCAGACAAGCTCCTGCAAGAATTTGTCATCGTATTAGAGCGCTGGGAGAAAGCCAGGATCACCAGGCTGGATTTGGCCTGGGATGGTACGCCCTTCACGCCGGAGCAGGTCAAAGAGGCCGTTGAACTGGAGCAGATGCGCTCCTATCTGCGACGCGAGAAGATGTTGTATTCCGTCTCGCCATATGAGAAACGCGAGGATGGCCGGGTCGGCACCAGCTCCCTGCGGCTGGGCTCCAGCCAGTCTACGCGCATGCTGCGGGTATATGACAAGCACGGGCCAGTTCGGTTGGAAATGCAGACCCGTGCTGAACGCGCAGACCTGATCGCCAGGGATGTACTGGTCAAGCTGCCTCGGTTGTGGGTGGATCGAGCTATTGCCCATCTTAGAGACTACATAGATTTCATCGAACAAGAGACAGAAAAGCTCCTGCCCTGGTGGCTTGCCTTTGTCAACAATCAGGCCAGGGCCATGAAGACCGTCTCGGATGCCCGCACCATTGAACTCAACCGCATGCTGGCCTGGGTGGATAACCAGGTATCGCCAACCCTGAGCGTCTTGGCGGATGTGGTCGGCAGTCAGGCGATTGAAGCCTTTGTCGTATCTGGGCGCAGGAAGCGCGGCCAGAAGTTCAATGCCTTGCTCAAAGCCAGTGAGAAGGGAGGGAAAGCACATGGCAGCCAAGAAGAAAGCTAAGCCCCAACCTCCCAAGCTGGATAAAGCCGCTGTTCAGCGGCTGCTGGACTTGGCGCGTATTCTGAAAGAAGTCGCCAGCACTGAGGATATTGAGCGCATCCAGCGCAACCTGGCCACCTTGCAGAACCGTGAATCGCCAGTTTCTTGACTTGCGATTCCGTGGAGTTTAAAATTTCTCTATGAGCGACATCGTGATTTCTCCAGGTTGGGCGAGTTATCTGCGCGTGAGCGATGAGGATAAGCAAACCCCGGAACGCTCATTTGCATTTCAGCGCAAGCATATTCAAGACAGCTTGCTGGCCAACTCGAATGTCGAGTTCAAGCGTGAGTATTTCGACATGCTCACCGGCACCAGCCCGAACCGTGCCGACTACCAGCAGATGATGAGCGATGCCCAGGCTGGGAAGTTCTCGCACCTGGGCCTGTATCGGGCAGACCGCTTTGGCCGCAATGCGGTAGAAGGTTTGCAGGCCGCCACCAAACTCATCAGCTGGGGTATCAAGGTCAGAGTGGCCAACATGCCCACGCTCCAGCCGGAGACACCGGATGGCTTCTTCATGTTCCTGCTGCAGATGGGCCTGGCCCAGCGTGAAGTCGATGTACTGCGCGAGCGCACGCGGGATGGTATGGAAGCCAAAATGCGCATGGGCGGCTGGCCCAACAAGGCCCCATTTGGCTATGTCAACAGAGAGAAGCTCGTATCCAGCAACAAGTATGATCGCTGGGTAGAGCAAGACCCCAATAGCATCCAGGCATTGAAAGATGCCTGGGACTTGCTGCTCACTGGCCGTTATACCCTCGACCAAATTTGTGAAGAACTCACCCAGCGCGGCTACACCACCTACAGCGGCCGCCCCTGGGCCTGGAATGACCCCAAAACAGGCCGCAGAGACTATGCCGCCAACCGACTGCATAAAATCCTGCACAACCCCTTCTATGCGGGCTGGGTGACCTCAAAACGCTTCGGGATCGTGGCCGGAGAAGTCAGAGGCTCCTGGGAGGCGATCATCACGCCCAACCAATTTCAGAAGGGCGTAGACATCCTGCGGAAGAATGGCGCTGAGAAGTCGTATGAGCGCAAGAACTTCTATCTGCTGCGCGGCTTGCTGTGGGCTGAGGTAAACGGCGAGCGCTACAAGCTGCATGGCTCCACACCCAGGGGGCGTACACAGAACTACTCCTACTACATCACACATGCCAAGCCAGGCGGCACCAGCCTGCACATCCCTGCCAAAGTCGTAGATGGGCAGATGGTGGACTTGCTCCAGGGCATAGAAGTGGATGGGGACTTAATCCCTGAAATCCGCAAGATATATGTTCAGGAAGTCCAGCAGTTCACTAACCAGGACAGGGACAAGCAGGTGGCTGATATGCGCCAACGGCTATCCCAGCTCAAAGAGGAAGAAGCGCGTCTGGGCCGTTTGCTGATTACAGGCAAGATCACCGAAGAAGCCTACGACAAGCTGCGTCTGGAATGGCAGGAAAAGCTGCGGAATATAGAACTTGGCCTGGCTGAACTGGAACGGGATGCCAAGGTTCACCTTGACGATTTGGACTTGGCTATCGGCCTACTCAGAGAGCTGGTGGACTATTACTTCTGGCTGGAGGACAAGCAAAAGAGCACTCTGCTGCAAATCCTGTTCAAGCGGTTGGTGGTTGACGAGAAGGGCAGTCTGATAGACTATGAGTTGAACTCGCCCTTTGTGTATTTGCGCTCCCTGGCTGACCGTTTTGGGCCGCCCTCGGAGCCGTCTAGCGGTTCGGTACACATCCGCGAAGGGGCATACTCAGCGGCTTGCGCCGCTGCTAAGGGAGTTGTGCTAGTTCGCTGCG
>DAOMSJ010000015.1:0-12172 GCA_035446285.1 Anaerolineales bacterium | reverse complement strand
CTTTTTAGCTCCTCGGGTAGGACTCGAACCTACAACCTAGCGAAACTTCAAAGGGTTGTAAATTGCGTCCATAACGAGCAACAGAGCCGATTTTACCCGTAAATCGAGGGGGAAATCCGTCAATACAGTCAATTTCTGGGTACTGAATCAATTCCGGTTGCACCCGCGTTGCACCCGATAGGAAGGGCGGTTCGATCTTTCTTTTGTCTATAATTGCTGTCAATAGATGGAGGAAACCATGACTGAAAATGATCAAGATGCCGAGATTAAGGCAATAGCAAGCCTCATTGAGATTCTATCTCCCTTGGAAAAAGAAGCCCAAGAAAGAATCATTGCCTATGTTCTTCAAAGGCTTGGCTTGCAAGAGTTAGGTAGCCGAACTGAGGTTCGTTCTGCTATACCCGAGTCTGCTCAAAGGGAAGTAGTAACTACTGATATTAGAACGCTCAAAGAAACCAAGAAGCCAAACTCGGATGTACAAATGGCCGTACTTGTCGGGTATTACCTGTCAGAACTCGCTCCGGTTAAGGAAAGAAAATCTGCGATTACCAAAGCTGACCTGGAAAAATACTTTAAACAGGCTGGTTATCGGCTTCCAAGCAAATTGCGCCAAACTTTACCAAATGCTGCTCGCGGCGGCTATTTTGAGGGACTGGGGAAGGGCAACTGGCGACTGACTCCAGTTGGCTACAATTTGGCGGCTCATGGCTTGCCGCAAATTGATAAATCCTAAGGCCCAATAATTAGGGGAGCAATTTGGCTCCATGAAGAATACCTGGAACGAATTTTCAGCCGCAGCGACAGAGTTGTTCACCTATGTTAAGGGGAAACGATCAATTCACATTAATTCCGCAGAAGACCGCGAGAATATCAAGACAATTCCACAGCTTTATTTTAGGCAAATAAAACCCGAACTTCAACTTCTGGGAGTGAATCAGTCACTTATTAATAATCTAGATAGCCTCATGGAGGGGCTTATTCGAAAAACACAGAGAAGAACTACAAGGGCAAGTTTTTTGGCTGCACTTAAAGCAGTCGAAAATCTGATAAATGAGGTCGACGTTGCCCGAGAACTCCAGGTGGCCGAAAACGAGTTTGGCCGTCAAGCTTCGGTCGTCGTATTATCAAACCTAGAATCACTAGTATACGAGTCTCTGATGAAGATAATTCCTGCTGCTGCTCTCAGCTACAAGCAGGCAATAATTGATCTGAAGCAAGTCGGCAGATTGTCATACCGAGGTGCCGCTAATGAACTGCGAGAAACGTTACGCGAAACTCTTGATTATCTCGCGCCCGACAAAGAAGTAACGGCACAGTCGGGCTTTAAGCTAGAGAAGAACCAAACTAAGCCAACTATGAAGCAAAAAGCCAATTATATTTTAAAAGCAAGGGGCGCACGAGAACCCGCCCGAAAAACAGCATCAGAAACAATCGATGTGGTCGAAGAGAAGGTAGCGTCACTTGCTCGAACGACCTACACAAGATCGGCCGTTTCAACACATGTAAGAACAGAGCAAACCGAAGTCATGTGGATGAAAAACTACGTGGACGCTCTTTTAGCAGAGCTGCTTGGCCTTAAATCTACTTAGCTTTTTAGCCAACTAGCCAGGCTCTAAGCGGGCTTGTTCAACAGACTCCGTGCGACTGTGATTGCAAATACCGATTGGCCGCCAGCGACCTTGATAGCTTTAGAAGCAGAATTAATCGTTGCACCAGTAACAAAGATGTCGTCCACCACCAGAATCTTCATTCCAGCAACTGAGCGTTTGTCAGCCCTGAAAACGCGTTTGACGTTTTGCTCTCTTTCTGCGCGCGATAATGTCTTTTGAAATTCAGTATTCCGAATCCTGACTAACGCTTTAAGCGCAATAGGTAATCGCACAATGTGGGCAAGCGCTTCTGTCAGCAACTCCGTTTGATTAAAGCCGCGTATACGCAATCTTGCTGCAGACAGTGGGACAGGAACCATTACGTCAATTTGCCAACTCGGCAAAAGTATCGTCTCGAGGTGAGTAGCCAGTGCTGTTGCCAGCTTAAAATTTTTTTGAGTTTTAAGATAAAGCAAAGCCGACCGAAGTTCTCCACTATATCTAGCCCAGGATCTGACACTGTCAAACCAGGGTGACTCATAGCGACACCATTTGCAGATTGTCCTTTGAGAAGGGTAGCCACATCTTTTGCAAAGTGGCGGCTCTATTCGCACGGCGCGCTCTTGACAACTAGAGCACCAGATTCCGCCATCGGAGTTACAACCAATACATTGATCCCCCCTCGCCCCCATGACAATTCAGACAACGCCTGTTACGACCAGTCTGATGCAAGCAACTCCGCCTGCTGCAGCACGGTCTGTGTCGCACTCTCCTGCATATCCGGCGGGTAGCCATATTTTCGCAGAACACGCTTGACGTAGCGGCGCAGGTTGGCCTTGACGCCTTCTTTCTCCGTCCAATCGATGGTCGTGTTCTCGCGGACGATCTGTAGCACTTCCCGGGCGATAATGGAAAGCTGATTATCGCCCATTACGTCTCGAGCACTACTATTAGTAGATAGCGCATCGTAGAAGGCCAGCTCTTCTTGAGTTAGTCTTAACTTTTCTCCACGTTCGTCTGCATGGCGAAGCTCTCTGGCAATCTCGATTAATTCGATAATGACCTGGGCGGCTTCTATGGAGCGGGCTTGGTAGCGGCGCACGGTTTCCTCAAGCTTGTCGGCAAAGAAGCGGGCCTGCACCATGTTCAGCCGTTCTCTGGTTTTGAGTTCGTCGTTCAACAGCTTGCGCAGCATTTCCAGGGCCAGATTCTTTTGGGGCAAGTTTTGAATGCCCATCAGGAAAGCATCCGAGAGGATGGAAATATCCGGCTTGGGTAGTCCGGCGGCCTCAAAGATATCCATTACGCCATCGGGAGTAACGGCAGAGGCAATCATTTGTCTAACGGCCAAGTCTTTGGCTTCATCCTCGACACTGAGCGCAATACCGTTGCTTGCATATTTAATGAGCGATGCCCTAACCATCTGAAAGAACATCAGGTCGTCACGGATTTGTAGAGTTTCTGGTTGGGTCACAGAAAGCGCAAAAGCCGCCGAAAGCTCAGCTACATGTTGGACAAAGCGAGCTTTGCCATTCTCCACATCGGAGAGAATAAAGTTCAAGGCTTCAGCGGCGATGCGATGCTGCTCCACCCTGTCCCGGCTGGCGATGAAGCGGGAATAGTCGAAGCCCTCAAACAAACCTTTGACAACTTCATATTTAGCCATCATTTGACGCACAGCTTCGCGCTGGTCTACTACGGCCTGACCTTTGCCTCCGGAGTTGGCGTAGATTGCGAGGGCTTCTTTGAGCGGCTCACCAATGCCCAAATAGTCCACCACCAGACCACCGGGCTTATCTTTGAAAACACGATTGACACGGGCAATGGCCTGCATAAGGGTGTGGCCCCTCATTGGCTTGTCCAAGTACATTGTGTGCATCGAGGGCACATCAAAGCCAGTGAGCCACATATCGCGCACGATGACTAGTTGCAGCTGATCTACCGGATTTTTGAAACGCTCTTCCACCCGCTTGCGGCCTGACTTGGGAAGAATGTGTTGCTGCCACTCCACAGGATCACTTGCGGAACCAGTCATAACCACTTTGATGGCTCCTTGGTTTACATCTTCGCTGTGCCATTCTGGACGCAAGGCGATAATCTGGTTATACAGGTCGACGGCAATGCGGCGACTCATGCAGACAACCATACCCTTGCCCCGAATAGCTCCTTGGCGAGCTTCGAAGTGGGCGATTATGTCTTCGGCGAGCAACTTAAGTCTCTTAGGTGTTCCAGCAATGGCCTCCATACGAGTCCATTTGTTGGTTAATTGCTGGCGAGCGCCATCCTCTTCATCCTCGACGATTTCTTCAAAACCAGCCTCCAAGCGAGGTTTTTCTTCTTCTGGCAGATTAATCTTGGCAAAGCGAGCTTCATAGAGAATAGGGACGGTAACCTTGTCCTGAATTGCTTGTTCAATGTCATAGATGCTGATGTAGTCACCAAAGACATTGATGGTATTACGATCATCCAGCTCAACTGGCGTGCCGCTAAAGCCGATGAAGGCGGCATTGGGCAGCGCATCGCGCAGGTGGCGGGCGAAGCCATCCACAAAGCCATATTGGCTGCGGTGGGCCTCATCTGCGATGACAATGATGTTCTTGCGCTCAGAAAGCTGACCGTAGTTTTGGCCAGGCTTCTCTGGCAGGAATTTCTGCGCAGTGGTGAAGACTACACCACCTGAAGACACGCGTAGTAGCTCTTTGAGCTGCGTGCGGTCTGAGGCCTGCTGTGGCGTTTGGCGTAATAAATCCACCGCGCCCTTGAAAGTGTCGTAGAGCTGACCGTCCAGGTCATTGCGATCGGTGACCACAACCAGGGTTGGGTTTTCCATTTCAGGCTGAGCAATAATCTTGCCCGCGTAAAAGAGCATTGTTAATGACTTCCCTGAGCCCTGGGTATGCCAGACAACTCCAATGCGCCGGTTGACCGGTTGGCTGACTGCGCCAAGGGTGGCCAAGACAGCAGCATTAGCAGCATGCACCTGATGGTAGGCGGCTAGACGCTTAGCCAGGCCGCCATTGTCCCTGACATCAAATGAGATGAAGTGGCGCAGCAAATCCAGTACAGCCGCCGGAACCAGTGCACCTTGTACTAGAGTTTCCATACTGGGCACACCCACGGAGGCAATGTGCACACCATCCACGGTACGCCAGGGCATAAAACGCTCAGGCGGGGTGAGGTGGGTGCCTAAACTGGCGTTGACGCCATCAGAAAGAACGCAAAGCTCGTTATAAACAAACAGTTTCGGGATTTGCTCTTTGTAGGTTTGCAGTTGCTTGTAGGCTTTGTTCAAAGTAGCCTTTGCATCTGCAGGTGATTTGAGCTCTATCAACCCAATAGGCATACCATTAATATACAAGAGTACGTCGATGCGGCGAGCACGGGCTGGCCCTCTAATGGTGAACTGATTAACAGCGAGAAAATCGTTCCGCTCGGGATTAGCGAAGTCCACCAGCTCCACTTTGGCGATGCGCAGCGCGCCGTCTTTGTCTTTGTACGAAACATCGACGCCTTCGACTAGCAGCTTGTGGAAGGCTCGATTGTTGGCGTCCCAAGAAGGGTGCAAGCTAGGCAAATTGCGCACTTGGCGCAAGGCTTCTTGGTGTGCCTGCGACGGGAGCCCCGGATTTAAACGAGCGACGGCAGCAACCAGGCGGCCATTAAGGATCACCTCGGCATAGTCAGCTCGCTCCGCGGTGGGTTCGCCGGGCGCGATGACTACGCCGGGGATATGTTGCCAGCCGAGCGCGCTCAGGGTACTGAACACGGCTTCTTCGAGGTGGGATTCGTGGTAGGGAGTCATGCAAAAACTGATTTGATAAAAGCCTTTATCATGCAAAGTACAAAGACATGTCTCGGGGCATTTCGTCCCAAGTTCTGCCTTGGAGTAATCTTCCGCTCTTCTTTTTATTCGTCCCTCCCCACTGCTTAAAGAAGAACGGAATCTTCGCTGCCTTGCATTGTTTTTTTATATCAACCACCCACTCTCTTTTGATCTCCCTTGATTTAGGACCGGATTCTCCACCTGTGATTACCCAATCTATATTTCCTAAATCCATATTTGGAACTGGCCCTATCAAGGGTTCAAGAGAAAGGAACTTTATTGCTGCTCCAGTGCTGCGCAAGTCATCAATCCTAAATTTGTACATTTCATTTTCGACACTGACACCCATCCAAACGTTGTCTGGCCAATCAATTTGAGAGGCTAACTGAGCTAGTCGCTCAGAGCGCTTGGTTAGCACTTGGAATTGGTGCCAACTTGCTTGCCGCATAATGGCAAAGACTTTCTGAATAAACTCAAGCGGGACGTTTTTATGGAAGAGATCGCTCATCGAGTTTACAAAAATCAGTTGTGGCTTCTTCATTCTTAGTGGACGATCTAGCATGTGCTCGTGGAGAGTTAAAATAAAGCCATTCTCATAATTCGCTTGCCCCATGGCCTTAAGCCTGCGCGCCATTCTTTCTGCATAGCAATTCTTGCAGCCAGGGCTGATTTTTGTGCAGCCAGTGACTGGATTCCAGGTGGAATCCGTCCATTCGATAGCTGATTTACTTGTCATGGCCTATCATTGCTCATTTTAGGAAATGATACACGAACGTCATCTGCAAATGTTCTGACACCATTCCGCATAACTCTGTTCTCGGCAGAAGGTTCTGCATTCACCAAACCCTTCTCCTCCATACTTCTCAAAGTTTCCTTGTAGTTTGCCTTGATAAACCGAGTGCCTACATGATGACCATCGTAAATTTCCCGCATTCTGAGTGTTCGACTTTGATATTTCTCAAGCAAGATTTCTTCCAACTGCTCAAGAGGTTTTGTAAGTTCAAAAAGCAACGGCTGTGCTTCTGATGCTGGGCTATATTCGAATGAAGGAACGCCCTGTTGCGAACCGGAGCTTTGTTTTGCCATTATGTCCTTCATTACTTCATAGCCTTTAATGTGCTTTGTTACAAAAATTAAGTGATGGCTAGTGCGCTCTCCGTTCTCGCGCTTAAAAGTGAATGGCAAAACAAATTGCCCACCTAAATCTTTTAATGCCTGGCTGATTGCCTCTAGAATTATTACCTCCCGTTCGTGCGGTTTCTTGTCTTGAAGTATTTTCCGCAAGTTATTGGCTTTTTCTTCACCAAAAAGCGCATCCATATGCTCTTTGACCAATTCATTAGTCAGACCCATGTTAATGCGGTTGTAGTTAAAGAAAAATATGCAATCGCATCCCCAATCCTTTAGTACAGATCCTATCAGCTGTAGTGACAAACCCTTGTAACCCCAAGGGTCGACAAAAAATAAAGTCGGAACTAACCTCATTTGTGTAAACATTTGGACTATTTCACGGCCAACTTCGGAATTGCGGACAAGCGGCTTGTGAACAAGGCTTCCGATTCCTTCTAGAGTGGAAATAGCACCTTCCAGATCTTGTGTGTTTCTCTGATCGGCATCATTGAATATTGTGATTAGGCGCCGGCAGAGCTCTTCGTCTGTTAGTGCTCTCTCTAAAACCAAAAGAGGGGTCGATTTTGCTCCGTCTTTATACCTCCCAGGCCCGGCAAACAAATCGATATACGCCATGTTCACGTTGTGCCGTTTAGCTGTAGGCAGAATTACCTTAGCCCAGGCCCAGAAATATTTGGCAACTATTTCAGCCTTGACCCTCGACTGCTCTTGAGATTCGTCAAAAAAGTTAGTCATATTTTCATCCCGCCAGGAAATATATTCTGCTACAGAAGATTAATTAGCCTAGTATGGTGGTTGATACCAAGCCTGCTCACCAGTCATTTCCATGTATTTCTGTTCAACCTCCGGATTGAGATTAACTAGGTGAGCAATAACATCTAAGGATGCGGTCAACAAGTTGTGATCTCTAGTTTGATGATAGGGAAACTTTCCCCCATGGAATAGGTTATTGCGAACGGTTTTAACTAAATGGATACACCACGCCAAGTCGGTTTGATCACCACGGTGGTTGTCCTTCCAGCACAATTCATTACTTTCGATAATCTGAATTTTTGGCGGCCTAGAATCCAGATAACCGTACGCCTCTTTTATATCTGTATGTAGCGGATCGAATCTCTTGCTTTGCTCTTGAGCAAACTTGTTCCAATCAGCATAAGCCACTTGATTCCTGCCACGAAACTTATAATCTGCTGCCTTTAGTGCAAACTCAAATCGAGTAAATACCAGAAAGAAACTGTTAACCAAATCATTGTCATCTCCTAGGATTTTTTGCAGGCGATCTGAAAGATTGTTTGCTTGTGTCATAAGCCTATCTCTATCAGCCTTGGCAGCAATGTGTTCCTTATTTCGCTCAGCTTTCTTGCTTCTATTTGATTTGAAACATGCGTACCAATAAGGGGCAGCATAATTTCACTTAACTCTTGTATTAGCTTTTTGGGCGGAACCAAACACTTAGCCGCGCTTAAATGATGTCGCTGGATATGCCCCATTGTCGTAGCTTTGCCTGCAGCAATTTCCTGAAACTGAGGCATGTGCTGCTGCAACCAAAGATAGTAAAACCATGCCGGATAGTGTTTCGAGGTGACCTTGAATAAATGCTGATTTAAAGCCCCCCTTCCCTCTGCCCAAAATTTTGTGAACAAGCTTCCTGACCAGGAAAATAGCAGGTCGCCATCCTCAATGATGTACTTGCTGTCAATGTCGCTGGAGGCTCTGTCTGTTGCTGCCGAATATCCCTGGCGCATTTCACGGATTTTGATGACCGGCAGAGACTCTCGAATAGTTTCGGGCGGATACTTCTGCAAGGCAAGCCCATTTAAGAAATCGGCTATCTGGTCAAGCCCTTTCAATTCCCAGCCCTCCGGTATCTCTCCCAGCTCACTGTCTACAAAGCTGTTGGGGAACAGAGTTTCAATTTCCGGCGGCAGGCGGCCGGCGGCCTTGGCACGCACCGGGTCGAAGTCTACGAACCAGGATTTGAATAGGGCGCGGGCGATGGCCTCCAGCGTGGAGTTCATGCGCCGGTTGAGCTCAATCTTGTCGTCGAGTGTGCCGAGGATGTGAGCAATGCGGCGCTGCTCGGCGAGGGGCGGGAGAGGAATATTCAGAGCATCAAAGCTCTTCATCGTAATAGTGTCGAAAATAGTTCCGTATGTCAGGGACTGAATGCTGTCAAAACTCATTTTAAGAGCGTAGTACAAAAAGGTAGGGTCGACTATTTTTTGTTTAGCGATCAAACCATAATTTGTTTGATTAAAGGCCATGGGGCGTCCGAGCATAGAAATAGCGCCCACTGTTCCTCTTGCGGTAATGAGTATTGTGTCTCTTTCTAACAACTTGGCGGCGCTATTGTTAAGACCCAGCACACTTATGGTTTCTTCTGTATCAAGCAAGTACCGAGAAGGACTGTTGGCTATATCTTTTGCAGAAGCCCACGGAATTCCCCCATTCCAGTAGCTGGCTTCACTGCGTTTCGGAGTGCCACCAAGGTAAATATCTGCTACATGGGAAACGGGAACACTTTTCCAATTATTCATCCCCATATCCAAGCTCCTTCAAGTTCTTGCGAATCTCCGCTTCCAAGCGAGCGCTTTCGGCAAACTGCTCCTGCAGCTCGGTGGTGAGGCGAGCCATCTTCTCCTCAAACGGCTCGTCGTCTTCTTCGGCCTCCGGCGTGCCCACATAGCGACCGGGGGTGAGCACGTAGTTGTGCCTGCGAATGTCCTCTGTGGTGACCGCTTTGCAAAAGCCAGGCACATCCTGGTAGCTATCCTGCATTCGCCAGCTGTGATAGGTGTCCGCAATCCTGGCAATATCTTCGTCACTAAATTCGCGGTGCGTGCGGTCGGCCATAAAGCCCAGCTGGCGGGCGTCAATGAAAAGAGTTTCGCCGCGGCGGTCGCGCAGGTCGCGGCCGTCGCTGGTTTGGCCGTTATTCTTCTGGCGGGCCAGGAACCAGAGGCAAGCAGGTATTTGAGTATTGTGAAAAAGCTGACCCGGAAGGGCAACCATGCAATCTACCAGATCAGCCTCAATGATTGCTTTGCGTATCTCGCCTTCGCCGGATTGTTGACTAGAAATTGAACCGTTGGCCATTACAAACCCTGTAGTGCCATGTGGGGCGAGGTGGTGGATGAAGTGCTGGATCCAAGCATAGTTGCCGTTGCCCCTGGGCGGTATGCCGTAAGCCCAACGGGGATCATTGTCTTTGACGTTGCTCGCCCAGTCGCTGTCATTGAAAGGCGGGTTAGCCAAGACAAAATCTGCTTTCAGGTCGGGGTGCAGATTACGGTTGAAGGTGTCTGCATTCTCCGATCCTAAATTAGCTTCAATACCGCGGATGGCCAAGTTCATCTTTGCCAGACGCCAAGTAGTGGCATTGGACTCTTGTCCATATACCGAAATATCATTTCGGTTGCCATTATGGGCTTGCACAAATTTATCTGACTGCACGAACATACCGCCGGAACCGCAGCAGGGGTCTAAAACTCTGCCTTTATAAGGCTCCAGCATTTCCACCAAAACGCGCACTACAGAGCGCGGCGTATAGAACTGGCCACCAAATTTGCCCTCGGCGCCGGCAAAACGGCCTAGAAAATATTCGTAGGCACGTCCAAGTACATCATTTTTTTGGCTTTCGGCATCCCCAAGGTCAATACTGCTAAACAAGTCGATTATCTCGCCTAAGCGGGTCTTGTCCAATTCTTGTCGGGCAAAATTCTTTGGCAGCACGCCGCGCAGCTTGGGGTTGACTTCCTCGATGGCTTGCATAGCCTCATCGATGTAGACGCCAATCTTGGGATCTTTGGCTTTGGCCTGCAGCCCGGCCCAGCGGGCATCCGGCGGGACCCAAAATACATTGTCAGCTTCGTACTCGTCGCGATCTTCCAGCAACTGGTAGCGAGCAGTCTCCTCTTTCACATACAGCGCATTACCTGGGGTTTTACTGGCTTCCGCCAGTTCGTTATAGCGCTTCTCGAATGCATCGGACACATACTTCAAAAAAATGAGCCCCAGAGCAACATGCTTGTACTCGCTAGGATCCATGTGGCCGCGCAGCTTATCTGCTGCGGCCCATAGCTTTTCTTCAAAGCCTAGGGGTGATTTTCTAGTTGTCTGCGCTTTCTTTTTAGCCATTGCCCCATTATAAGTTTTATGCTCAAAACGCCTATAGACTTGCTACTCCTTCTCTTCCAGTGCCCTCAAAATCTCACCTGCTCGATAGATGCGGTTACGTCCCTGGCCAGTAACTTCTTGAACTATGCCCAATGCCTCCAGCTTCTCGATATGCCGCTGCATCGTAGTGAAGCTGCCTAACCGCGTTGCCTCTTGAGCCTGGGTAATAGACGTTATAGGCGTGCTAATAAGGTAGTCCACCATTTGTTGCAACTTGACGCGACTGCGCTCGTTCGCAAATCGCTTGCTGTACGTAGTGCGCAAGGCTTGCAGGCGCGCAATGCGCCGCGAAGCATCGTCCGCTTGACTGCGCACGCCTTCCAAAAAGAAGGTTAGCCAGGCCTCCCATTCTCCACGCTGGCTGACTGCCAACAACCGATCGTAATACTCCTGGCGATTGGCCTCAAAATAATTGCTCAGGTAAAGCAGTGGCCGTGCCAGCAAGTTCCAGTTCACCAGCAAGAAAGCAACCAGCAACCGACCCATGCGACCATTACCATCCAGGAAGGGGTGAATGGTTTCAAACTGGTAGTGAATCAGGCCGATGCGAACAAGCGGGGGCAACTCTGATTCCTCATGAATAAATCGTTCCAAGTCTTTCAAACAGTCGTGCATTTCCTCCACTGGAGGCGGCACAAAGCGGGCTGCTTCAAGCGTGGCCCCAAGAGGGCCAATCCAGTTCTGTGTCCGGCGCACTTCGCCAGGGCTAAGCTGCTCACCACGCACACCCTGCATCAAGATCCTATGAATCTCTCGGATGAGGCGCATGCTAATGGGTAGCGCAGCCAGCCGCTCCAGCCCGTAGTCCATGGCCTTCACATAGTTATGCACTTCTTTGGCATCATGCGGGTCTTCGAACATTCTGAGTTGACCAGCCTCATAAGAGAGGAGCTCTTCAAACGATGTACGTGTACCCTCAATGCGAGACGATAGCACAGCCTCCTTGCGAACAAAGGGACGCATGAGGGCCTGCGGCACGGGAAAGCTGTTGCCTACTTCGGCTAGTTTGGCCAAGCTGCGATCTGCCTTGGAAAGCTCAGCCAGCAACCGAATCGACCAAGCCACATTTGGCGGCAGCGGATCGGGCACAAATGCCCGATAGCCGCGCAGGGTCTTGATAACTTTCCCTGGGGTTTTGGCAGTGAAATCGGAGGTTTTCATGGGTCACTCAAAATGAAAATAAAGGATTTCTCTTATTTTCATTTTATTGCGTAGTTGAAAATAACATAAAACCTTATTTTCAACTACCCTGTGTCAAGGTTCAACTCATCGAAAACAGTTGACTTAATTAGAACGCATGTGCTAGTATTCTGAGGTATCAGAAAATAGATATCTCCAAGGGAGGTGATGCCAGGAGTTAACCAATACAACTAAAAAAGACGGGACTGCCCGCTGCGCGAACAGCAAACAGTCCCTGACCATCCTTCCAGGGCAAACTGGTTGGCGGCTGTCT
>DAOMSJ010000014.1:0-24993 GCA_035446285.1 Anaerolineales bacterium | reverse complement strand
GTCTCGTTGCCGGGGAACTCGTAGCTGTTGAGCAGCTCGCGCAGCTCCAGCTCGACCAGCTCCAGCAGCTCAGGGTCGTCCATCATGTCGACCTTGTTCAGGAAGATGACGATGCTGGGCACTTCCACCTGGCGGGCCAGCAGCACGTGCTCGCGCGTCTGGGGCATGGGGCCATCCGGGGCGGCTACCACGAGGATAGCACCGTCCACCTGGGCGGCACCGGTGATCATGTTCTTGATGTAGTCACGGTGACCCGGCATATCCACGTGGGCGTAGTGACGCTTCTCGGTCTCGTACTCTACGTGGGTGATGCTGATGGTGATACCACGAGCCTTTTCTTCCGGCGCGTTGTCGATCTGGTCGTAGCCGCGGAATTCACCCTTACCCATCAGGGCGGCCACCTTGGTGATTGCTGCCGTCAGGGTCGTTTTGCCGTGGTCAATGTGGCCCATCGTACCCACATTCAAGTGGGGTTTATTGCGATCGAACTTTGACTTCGCCATTCTTGTTGTCTCCTTGAATTACCTAACCTGTACTCAAATTAGTTCTATTTTATTTCCAGAGCCCTCAATGGGGATTGAACCCATGACCTCATTCTTACCAAGAATGCGCTCTACCACTGAGCTATGAGGGCTAGCGAGCGGCTTTGCCGCTCGCTTTGGCAATTGCTTCGCAATTGCCACGCGCTGCAGCATACCTACTCTTGTATCCAGAGCGGCTGCGCCGCTCGCCATGGTGTTTGCTTCACAAACACCACGCTGCAGCATACCTACTCAGTTATCCGGAGCGGCTGCGCCGCTCGCTTTGGCAATTGCTTCGCAATTGCCACGCGCTGCAGCATACCTACTCAGTTGTTTGGGAGTAGCACACCACACTGTGGCTGCTACTCTTGTGGGCAGAGAGGGATTCGAACCCCCGAAGGCGTACGCCATCTGATTTACAGTCAGACCCCGTTGGCCACTTGGGTATCTGCCCATGTTTCCGTACAACACAAGCACATGCGTATGTGTTTGCGTTGTACGGAAGCCGACGACGGGAATCGAACCCATAACCTACCGCTTACAAGGCGGTTGCTCTGCCGTTGAGCTACGTCGGCGTGGTATACAGTTGTTAAATCAATCGCGCGCAGGCGCGCAGAGCTTACCAAAGTCACCCTCTAACCATCCGAGAGCGCTTGGCAAGAGCGTAAGTTTATCCGCGTTGCCAGAGAGAGTCAATACTTTATTGGTAATTTGGGCGGGCTGTGACCCGGCTACACGGCTTCAACTTGCTCCGTGGCACGATCTTATCCAGCCTCGAAGCCGCGCGCCTGCCAAACCATGTAGAGCGCTACCGAGCCAGCCGTAGCCGCATTGAGCGACTCTACCCGGCCCTGCATCGGCAGACGCAGCAGGCCGTCACACGATTCGCGCACCAGGCGGCGCATTCCCTCGCCCTCGCTGCCCACCACTAAGGTAATAGGCATATCCAGCTTCAGGCGGCCAAGGGGCTGGGATTGCGGGCCGCCATCCAGGCCAATCACCCAAATGTCTTCTTGCTTGAGCTCATCGATGGCCTGCGCCAGGTTGTGTTGGGCGATGAGCAGGTGCTCGGTAGCGCCGGAAGACGCGTTGACCACGGCCGGGGTAACGGTGGCGGTGCGTCGCTGGGGAATGATGATGCCGTGCACGCCCACTGCCTCAGCCGTGCGCAACAGGGTTCCAAAATTCTGCGGGTCTTGCAGTGTATCGAGTATTAAAAAAAAGGGCGGCTTGCCGGTGTCACGCGCCCGCTGCAAAAGCTGGCCCATGTGGGCATAGGGGTACTCTTCTACTTGCAGCGCAACGCCCTGATGATGGCCGTCGACGTAGCCATCCAGCTCGCCACGGCGCACGGTCTGCACGTTGAGCTTGGCGGCACGGGCAAGAGACTGGATCTCCTGCAGACGCGGGCTGGGCTGTACACCCTCCGCCAGCTTCAAGCTATAGATGCGCCTACGCTTGGCCCGCAGAGTTTCGTAGACCGCATTGCGGCCGTACACCCACTCCTTCACGCGCTAGCCCAGCGCCAGGAGGAGCCGCCAGCGCTATCTTCCACCACCACGCCCAGAGCGGCCAAGCGGTCACGAATGGTGTCCGAGAGTTGCCACTGCTTCTGGGCGCGCAACTGCACACGCGCCTCCAGCAGAGCGGCGATGATGCCTGCGGTCTCGAGTTCAGCCGCGGCGGCCAGAGCCGCGCCGATGGCTGCGTCGGCAATTTCGGGCTGTAGGCTGCGTGCCAGCTCAGCAAACGGAGTTGCGTCTGCCTGCTTCTCAGCACGCGCCAGGCGCAAACCCAGCACGCCGCCAAGCTCACGCAGCACAGCCTGGCCGGAGACTAGTTGCCCATCCGTGGCGCCGGCATCACGCGTCTGGTTGATGAGGCGCACCAGATCAAATAGCACGGCCAAAGCCGCCGCCGAGTTGAAATCATCATCCATGGCGGCCACAAATTTCTCGCTGGCGGCGGTAGCCTCAGCTTGCAACGCTTGCACGGCTTCAGCAGCCGCGCCGCTGGCGCCGGGCAGCGCCGGGTTTAGCCCGCTGCGCAGGCGCTCTAGGCCGCGGCCCGCGCTCTCGACAACCTCATCGCTATACGTGAGCGGGCGGCGATAGCTGGTGTTCAAGATCATCATGCGCAGCACATCTGGCTCATGGTGCGTCACAAAGTCAGCAATGGTGATGAGGTTGCCGAGCGACTTGGACATCTTCTCGCCGGAGAGCTGCATCATGCCGTTGTGCATCCAGTAGCGCGCGAAAGGCTTGCCGCTCAGGCTTTCGCTTTGGGCAATTTCGTTCTCGTGATGGGGGAAGATAAGGTCATTTCCACCGCCGTGAATATCGATCTGCTCGCCCAGATGGCGAAAGACCATCGCAGAACATTCGATGTGCCACCCGGGGCGGCCACCGCCCCACGGGCTTTCCCATGCCGGCTCGCTGGGCTTGGCTGCCTTCCAAAGCGCAAAGTCCATGGGGTGCTCTTTACGCTCATCTACGTTGATGCGCGCACCCGCGTTCATGTCATCCAGCTTGCGGTGAGAGAGCTTGCCGTAATCCTCATCGCTGTCCACGCGGTAGTACACATCGCCTTCGGCCGCGTAGGCATGGCCGGATGCAATCAAGCCACTCACCATATCGATGATGGCGGGGATCTCTTCAGTAGCACGCGGGTACACAGTAGCCGGCAGCACGTTTAGCTCCTGCAGGTGCTGGGCGTATTGGGCAATATAGCGCTCGGCCAAATGCAATGGGTCTTCACCCGCATCATTGGCGCGGATGATGATCTTGTCATCCACATCGGTGTAGTTCATGGCGTGGCGCACAGTGTAGCCACGGTATTCCAGGTAGCGGCGCACGATGTCAAAGACCAGGCTGGACATGGCATGGCCGATGTGGGCATTGTCATAGACTGTTGGTCCGCACACATACATGCTGACCTCGCCGCTCTTCAGCGGCTCAAAGACTTCGGTTTGACGCGAGAGTGTGTTGTAGATACGCAGAGTCATGTCTAGTTCTTAGCAGGTTTATTGTTACGGCGATTAACCCGTGCAGGCGATTCAGGCTTGGCAAACACCATACGTCCGGCGGCGGTTTGCAGCACCTTGGTTACTGAAGCATTCACGGTGTTGCCCACATGCTCGCTACCGTCTTGAATGACAACCATCGTGCCATCCTCAAGGTAGCCGATGCCCTGGCGCGGCTCACGGCCCGTTTGAATCACTTTGACGGCCAACTCTTCGCCCGGCAGGAAGACGGCTTTGACGGCATTGGCCAGCTCGTTGATGTTGAGGATGGTCACCCCTTGCAGCTCAGCCACACGGTTCAAGTTGAAGTCATTGGTGAGCACGGGGGAGTGCATCTGGCGCGCCAGGATGACCAGCTTGTCATCCACGTTGCGCGTGCCTTCCACATCCACATCGCTGATGCGCACGCCCAGCTTGGCGTCCTTCTGCAACTGAGCCACAACCTCCAGGCCGCGGCGGCCGCGTTGGCGGCGCAGCTTATCGCCCGAGTCGGCGATGTGCTGCAGCTCATTCAGCACAAAGCGCGGAATGATCAGCGCGCCCGGCACAAAGCCGGTGCGAGCAATATCCACGATGCGCCCGTCAATAATCACGCTGGTATCCATCAGGATGCTGGTTCCATGCTCGCTGCCGCTGGCTGTGCGGCCTTCTGGGCTGCTGCTTCGGTTGGGCAAGTTGAGGAACGAGAGAATATCGTTCTGGCGGGCGATAAAAACGGTGACGCCAAAATAGCTGACCAAGATCGCCACAAGAATGGGCAGAATCTGGCTGAAGGGGCGCGGCAACAAAGACAGCGGGAAGGCCAGCAGGCCTGCAATCACCAGGCTGACGATAAGACCGAAGAGCCCAGCCAACAGGGCCCGTGAAGAGATCTGTGCCAGCACGCGGCGGGCTGTGCGCAAGGGATATACCGTGATGTACGGGGTGAGCACCAGGCCTACCAGGGCGCCCACCAGACCAAAGATGCGCCCGAAGGTCTGCGGATCTTCACCCGAGAGGTTCGCCAGCTCCACACCGCCGTACACCCCCAGGGCGCCGAAGGCCAGCATACCGATCAATCGCAGAACAAACTGAATACTCAAGTCGTCTCCTGTTCTTACCCGAACGCAAACAGCGCTCACAAGGAGCGCTCATGCCAACCCATGGCAGCGTAATGGCCGCCGGCCGGTTTTCAGTTGCCGTACCTCAATGCTGTTTCAAGAAAGATCAAATGAGTGCAAGAGCCGGCCGCGGGTTTGGCCCGAGGCAAATAAGTGCGTGAATGAATGTGTGAAACAGCACAGCTATATTAACATGGCGCTCCCCGTCATGTCAAACTGGGCAGGATTCGATGCGATTTTTATGTTGCTCAAAGGGAATTTTGGTAGGATACACCCCATCCAAGTAGCATGAGCTCTCTACACATTGTCCACGTCAACGAAGCAGATTTCCAAAACCAGGTTATCGAATATTCGATTCGCCAGCCGGTAGTGGTGGACTTCTGGGCTGAGTGGTGCATCCCCTGCCGCGCGTTGAGCGCTAGCCTTGAACGCCTGGCGGAAGAGGCCGGCGGCAGCTTCCGCTTGGCACGCCTGGATGTTGACGCCAACCCGCGCTTGGCGGCACAGCTTGGCGTCAAAAATGTCCCCGCCGTTCGAGCCTTCCGCAACGGGCAGGTGGTGGCTGAGTTCAACAGTGTGCTGCCGGAGCCGCGTCTGCGTGAGTTCCTGCGCTCACTTGACTCAGCCAGCTTCGAGCTTGAAGTTGGCCGGGCAGAGCACCTCTACAATAACGAAGCCTTCGCCGAAGCAGAGGATGCCTTTCGCCAGATCTTGAACAACAATCCTGACCACCCTGCGGCGCTGCTGGGGTTGGCAAAATGCCAGTTACAGCAAGGTGACTTTGCCGGTGCGCTGCCCATCCTGCGCAACTTCCCGGTGAGCAAGCTGTATAGCCAAGCCGAGCAACTGGTTCCGCTGGCGCAGGCCATGGCAGACTCTGCCAACGGCGAGCTGCCCGCAGATGAGCTGGCCCCGTTGTACGCCAACAGCCTGCGCCTGGTGAGCCGCGGCCAAAGCCAAGCCGCCATGGATGGGCTGCTGGAGCTGCTGCGCCAGGACAAGCGCTACGGCAAAGGCTCCGCCCATCGCAGCGCGCTTGGCTTGCTGATCCTTATGGGCGAGCACGACCCACACACCCACACCTATCGCAAAGAGTTGGCCTCTTTGCTTTTCTAACTATGTCAGCGACTCGACCTGAAACCGATACTTCTACGCCGCTGGTGGCTCGCTACCTTGACATTGACGAGGTGGTGCAAGGTGGCGGCAAGCTGCCCTATGCCATGCGTTACAGCGGCACACTGCGCGCAGACTCTGAGCGCACCCACCGCGAGCTGAGCGCGGCGCTCAAGCCGCAAAAGCTGGGCGTGCTGCTGCGCGAGGAGCAGGGCAAACACATTGTGCTGCTTGTGCCGCTGATGCCGCGCCCACGGCGCTCTAACCCGTGGATCAACCTAGGTTTCTTCGTGCTGACGCTGGCCAGCGTGGTCTACACCGGAATGTTGTACGGTTCTGGAAACGAAGCACCAGCAGACGCTAGCGGGTGGGCACTTATTGCTGAGGGGTTGCCATTCGCCGCTGCGCTGCTGAGCATTTTGCTGGCGCATGAATTTGGGCACTATTTGGCAGCACGGTATCACGGCACAGAGGTCAGCCTGCCGTACTTCCTGCCGCTGCCGGCCCCCTTTAGCCCTTTCGGCACGCTGGGCGCCTTCATTCAACTCAAGGAAACGCCGCGCAATAAAAAAGTGCTGTTCGATATTGGTGTGGCCGGGCCTTTGGCGGGCGTACTGGTAGCCATCCCCGTACTGCTGATCGGCCTCAGCCTGTCGAAGATAGAAAACCTGCCCGCCTTCATTGCTGCTGGCGACGCAATCAGCCTGGAGGGGAATTCCATCCTCTATCTGCTGACCAAATTCGCCGTATTCGGCCAGTGGTTGCCCACGCCGCACAGTTATGGAGACCTCTCCCCGATCGTGTACTGGCTGCGCTACATCTTTACCGGTACGCCCACGCCCTTGGGCGGCGCAGATGTCTTCTTGCACCCCGTGGCATGGGCAGGCTGGGCCGGATTGCTAGTAACCTCTCTCAACCTCATTCCGGTTGGCCAGCTGGATGGCGGGCACATCTTGTATTCACTGATCGGCAAGGGCGTGCGGTATGTGTGGCCGGTGGCGGTGGTGCTGCTTGGCATTTTGGGTTTCTTTTATTCGGGCTGGTGGGTGTGGACCTTCTTGATCCTCTTCCTGGGCCAAACCTCAGCTGAGCCTCAAGACCAGATCACAGAACTTAATGCGGGGCGCAAGCTAGTGGGCCTTTTGGCCATCCTGCTATTTATTCTGGTATTCACCCCGCTGCCGTTGACGATCATCTCTGGACCCTTTGGCGGGCCTTAGTTGGCTGGGTGGGCTTCCACCACAACCTGCACATCGGCAATATCAGGCCCAAGGCTGTAAACCCAGAAATCAAATGCGCTAGCGCCGGCACTCTCCCAGCGGCGCACGCCGACCGGGTTATCCGTGACATCATAAGCTACCGCCATTACCCATACACTAGCAGCATCAGTTCCCAGGCTCGCCTGGCCAACCACGCGGGCGGCCTTGGCATTTTGCTGGCCCGGGCTCCAGGAAAAATCGACGGCCAGCACAGGCACATATAGAGACGCATCCTCTTGCACGCCAAAGGCGCTGGCAATTTCGGCTTGCGCCGTAGCCCAATTGGCTGGCACGCTGGGCAGATAAGACACCAGTGCCATCGCTTCGCCAGGGGGCAGCAAGTTCAAGGGCGGCACAGCTTCCAACGTGTTGAGTTCTGCGCCAGACGCATCCAGCAAACGCACATAGCCGGTGACATTCTCCAGTGGCTGGGGCGTGTCATTGTGCACCAGCACCAGGCACCACAGCTCGCCTGCCGCGCTGGTGTAGCACACCGGGTCAAGCACCGTGGTGGTCACCGGGGTGATCTGCGGCACAGGCGTGGTAGATGCCCCCACACCGGACGGCACGAGCAACTGTGCCCCCGGGCTGAGCGCCTGCGCGTTCACGCCCGGGTTGGCCGCCATCAGCGCTTCGAGCGTAATGTTGAAGCGTGCCGCAATGCCGAACAAAGTGTCATTTTGCACCACGGTATACAGGTGCGGCGTGGGGGTTGGTAGCTGAAAGGTGTCGGTGGCCTGCGCCAGGGTGGCAGTGGCTGTTGCCTGCACATATTCAGTGATCTCTGCCTCCGCCGAGGGCGTGGCAACACTCTCCACGGCTGGCGCACAAGCAGCCAGCAAAGCAAGAAGAAGCAAACTCAATATCAAAAAGGGGCGATGCACGGCTGGATTATATCCAAGCGGTATTCTTGTACGGCTAAGAGCCGTGTGCTAGACTCACGCGCAATGGCGCTGACCAAAGAACGCATGCTGCAAGAGGCGGTAGACGCCATTCAGATGGGGGAACCCGCCCGCGCTCGTGAACTCTTACTGGCACTGCTACGCAGCGATAACCGAGAGCCGCTCTATTGGCTGTTGATGAGTACAGCCGTAGAGTCGCGCCAAGAGCGCATCTATTGTCTGCAAAATGTGCTCTTCCTTGACCCGCAAAACAGCGCCGCCCGCCATGACCTGGAGCTGCTGGGCGCAGAAGTGCCCGAGCTGGGCGTGCCCGCCTTCATTCCTGAGGACCAGGGTGACTGGCAAACCACCGAAATTGCCGCGCCCAAAGTGCGCAAACGCCGCCGCAAGAGCAATGCAGAGCAGGCCTGGTCTGCACGCTGGATCCTTGGCAGCCTACTGGGTGGCATTGTTGTCATCTGGCTGGTGTTCTTCGCCACACGGCAAGGCCTGATTCCCAACTTTGTAAACACAGTCACCCCCACCCTGCTGGGTGCAGAAAGCACACAAGCCCAAGGCACTCCACAACCCACTCCTACGCGCCAGATCCAACTGGCCACACGCGACCCTGAAGAAATGCTGCAGGCCACCTACACTGCTACGCCGCGCTATCTGGCCACCCCACACGCCAACAGCGCTGCGTTCCAGAATGCGCTGGCCGCTTACGATGCCGGCAGCTGGGCGCAGGCCGCCAGCCTGTTCGAGGGCTACGTGGCCGCAAACACCCAGGCGGCTGATGCAGCCTATTATCTGGGCCAAAGCCGCCTGCTCAGCGGCAACACCTCCGCCGCGCTGGCCGCCTTTGAGCAGGCTATCGCCATCGATGCCTCGTTTGCCTATGGCTACCTTGGGCGGGCACGCGCCTTGATCGCGCAAGAGGCCAGCTCAGCCAGCATCCTCACAGACCTGAATACTGCACTGCTGCTGGACGCCAACTTGATCGAAGGCTATCTGGAGCGCTCAAACTACAACCTGAGCCGCGCCAACCCCAACCGCGCCCTGGACGATGCCATCGCCGCCGAGGCGATTGCCCCCAACAACGCACTAGTGCTCAACCAAAAAGCACAGGTGCTGATGGTGCGCGGCGAATATGCCGAAGCGCTGGATCTAGCGTTACGTGCCCAGCAAATTGACCTTACGCTGCTGCCGAGCTATCTCACCATCGCCAGCGCCCAGCAGGGCCTAGGCGATTACGCCGCCTCTGTGCAAACGCTGCAAATGTACCTGGGCTTTGAAGGCGAGGATGGGCGCGGCTGGGAGCTGCTCGGTCTGGCGCATCAGCTGAATGGCAACGAATCCTTTGCGCGTGAGGCTTTCGAGCGCGCGTTGGAATTTGACCCGTCGCTGCCTTCGGCGGCCTACAATCGCGGCATCCAGGAGCTGGAGGCCGGCCGCACACAGTCGGCGCTGAGCGATTTTCGCGTAGCGGTCACTGGTGCGCCAGAGTGGTTCGAAGCGCGCATTTACCTCGGGCGCGCCTTGCTGGCCACGGGGAATCCAAGCTCTGCCTTTTTTGAGATCAATGCTGGCGCACCGCTGGCCAAGTCTGATGTGCAGCACGCCCAGTTGTTTTACTGGCGCGCCCGTTCGCTGGAAGCGCTCAACCAGCCCGGCAATGCTGAGCCTGATTGGCGCAGCTTGCTCAACCTGCCCGCCAGCGCAGTGCCGGCGGAGTGGCGCCAGGAAGCCCAAGACCGCCTGCAACCCTAAGCAGCTTGCAAAGCCTATATCGCAGGGCTATAATCTCGCCCGTTAAGGTTTAAAGGAAAATGCCTGTTTACACCTATCGCTGTGAAAACTGCGGTCACGAGTTTGACCGCCAACAGAGCTTTGAAGACAGCCCGCTCAAGGTATGCCCAGAGTGCCGCAAATATGCGCTGCAGAAGGTCTACCGTGCCGCAGGTGTGGTGTTCAAGGGGTCTGGCTTCTATGTGACTGACAAAAGCAAGAAGTCTGCCCAGCCTGCGCCAACCAATGGCAAAAAGGCTAAAGATGCAGGCAGCGGGGAAGCCAAGAGCGAAACCCCAGCTCCCAAAGCCAAGTCTGACAACTAGTCTGCAACTACAAAGAGCGCTGCATTAGCAGCGCTCTTTGTTTATTCCAACATGCGCATCGCTTCTTCCGAAGTGATCTTGCCGCTATCCAAGTCCTCCAGAATTTTGCGGCGCTCCTCTTCAGTCAGCGTTACAGGCGTATCTTTGCCCGGTTCATAGCCAAGGGCCCGAATCACATCATGCAGACGGCTGCGAATGGTGGGATAGGAGAGCTTGAACTCCTCCTCCATACGCGTGATCTTGCCTTCATTGCGAACAAACGCCTCTACAAAGAGCAACTGCTCAGGGCTGAGGCGCGAGAACGAGCCAGATTCAAAGCGCCCTTCAATGGCGGTTTCACACTCGCGGCACACCAGGCGGGTGAGCGCAAGTTCGCCGTTGCATACGGGACAAGAATGCGGTGCGGGATGCATGGGGAGATTATATAGGAATCTATTCGGCGTTGCCGCGCAGCGCTGCGGCTTCGGCCAGCACGCTGAGCATTTCATCGTGAATGTGCCCATTGCTTACGCAGGCGGCCATCTTCTCCACCATTTGGGTGGGCGTGCCATCCGGCTGCGTAAAGCGCCCGCCGGCTTCTTCCACAATCAGGCGGGCCGCCGCCATATCCCAGGCGAAGAGCTTGAACTCCCAATAGCCATCCAGCCGGCCGGCGGCCACATAGGCCATATCCAACGCAGCGGAGCCAGCACGGCGCAAACCCTGCGCCCGGCGCACAAACGCGCCTACTTCGGTTACGTTGTTGTGGCTGCTGGTGTGTGAATCATAGGGGAACCCGGTAGCCAACAGGCTGGTTGCCAGCGTGTTGGCATCGGTGACGTGGAGTTGCTTCTTAGCGCCGCCGCGCGTCAGGAACGCCCCTTGTCCAGCAGTAGCTGTGAACAGCTCATCTCGCAAGGGATCGTATACAACCGCCACCAACGGGGTTTCATGTTGGTACAACGCAATGGAAACCGAGAACATGGGAAAGTGATGCGCATAGTTGGTGGTGCCATCCAACGGATCGATGTACCAGATGTAGCCATCCTGCCCCTGGCGACGGCTGCCCTCTTCACCCACCAAGCCGTGCTCTGGATACGTGGCGGTGATGCGCTCAACCACCAGGGTCTCAGAGGTACGGTCGTATTCGGTCACCCAGTCCACCGCAGAACTCTTGTGTATCACCTTGTTTTGCTTGTCAAACCCTTCGATAAGCAGACTGCCAGCCTCTCGTGCGGCAGAAATAGCAAAGGCTAGATACTGCTCTAAGAGCTCAGGGGTGGGGCGTTCTGACAACGGAACCTCAATTTACTTTCTGCTTGGCGCTGACAACAGACTGCAAATACGTCTGCACGGCTTCTGTCTTGGGCAGGCGCAAGGCACGTGAAGCCACGTCCTGGCACTCTTCCATCGAGAAGCTGCGAATCAAGTCTTTGACTTCCGGCACGCTCACAGGCGACATACTGAATTCATCCAGCCCCATGCCCAGCAAGAGCGGCACCGCCAGCGGGTTGCCGGCAAATTCGCCGCACACGCCCACCCACTTACCCTGGGCGTGGGCGGCATCGATGGTGAGCTTGATGAGGCGCAGCACACTGGGATGGAAGGGGCTGGCGATGTTGACTACGCGTTCGTTGGTGCGATCTACGGCCATGGTGTATTGCGTCAAATCATTCGTGCCGATGCTGAAGAAATCTACTAATGGGGCGATGTGATCAGCCACTAATACAGCCGAGGGCACTTCGATCATGATGCCAAACTGCAGCGTTTGGCAGAAAGGCACACCTTCGGCAATAAGCTCATCCTGCGCCACGCGCAGCAAGCCACGCGCCTGCTCCACTTCGGTAAGGCGCGAGACCATCGGCACCATGATGCGCAGATCGGTATCCACGCCCGCTTTGAGCAGTGCGCGGAACTGGGAAAGCAGCAAATCTGGGCGCTCGCTCATCATGCGGATAGCGCGCCAGCCGAGGAAGGGATTGGCCTCCGTCTTGAAGCCAAGATAATCCACAGACTTATCGCCGCCGATATCCAGCGTGCGCACCACCACGGGCTTACCGCGCATCACATCAAAGATCTCGCGGTAGGCCTCGGTCTGCTCATCCTCAGTTGGCATCGAGTGACGGTCAAGGAACAGGAATTCGGTGCGGAACAGACCTACACCCTCGGCGCCGTATTCCAGACCCTGGCGGGCATCCTGGGCATTACCGATATTGGCCACTACTTCCACCTGGTGGCCATCCGTGGTGATGGCCGGCTGCTGGCTGCGCGATTGAGCCGCAGCACGGTAGGCCAGCAAGCTGGCCTGCTGCGCCTGCATCTCGGCCAGCTTGGCCTCATCCGGCGCAAAGGTCAACTCACCATTGCGGCCGTCTACGATGGCCAGCCCGGAGCGCTTGACGCTCTCCAAGTCAACAGGAGCGCTGACCACGGCGGGGATGCCCATGCTGTTAGCCAGGATAGCCGTGTGCGAGGTAGGGCCGCCCTGCACGGTTACCAGGGCGAGCAATTTATTGCGATCAAACTGAACAGTGTCAGAGGGGGTCAAGTCTTCGGCGAAGACAATCACGGGCTCATCAGGGAAGCCCTTCAGCTCGGTGTCGATGCCAAGCAGCAGATACACCAGGCGGCGGCCGACATCGCGTAGGTCCACTGCGCGGGCTTGGAAATATTCATCTTCCAAAGCCGCCAACTCGCCAGCGGCCTGCTCGATGGCAGCGTCTACAGCCGCTTCAGCGCAGATCATTTCTGATTCAATGCGCTGGGTAATGCTCTTGATCAACTCGGGATCTTCGAGGAACATTTGATGCGCCTCAAAGATGGCGGCTTCATGCTCACCAATCTCAGCGTGGGTCTTTTGTTGCAACTCGGCCAGTTGCTGCCGCGCCGTCTCCAGCACAGCTTTGAGACGCGCCACTTCCTGTGGGGCATCCTCAATGCTGCGCCGTACGACGCGCGCCGCCTTGGGTTGATAAACCCAAGGCTTTCCGATAGCTATACCTGAAGAAGCAGGCACCCCCTTGATGGCCAGATTGTGAAGCGTGGTTTCCATAGAAGCCGCCTAATGAGTGTTAACTGCAGCCTACAGTACCATCAAATGCGGCCGCTCACAAACGGCGCTCAGATCATCCAGGAAGGCTGCGGCCACAGCCCCATCGATGACGCGGTGGTCTACCGAAAGGGTGAGCGTGGCCACCGGGCGCACCACAGGCTGACCTTGCGCGTCTGGAAGCAATCGCCGCGAGGCACGCCCCACCGCCAGAATACCCACCTGCGGCGGGTTGATGATGGCGGTGAAGCGGTCTATGCGAAACATGCCGAGATTTGAAATGGTAAAGGTTGCACCTTGCAAATCTTGGGGCTTGAGCTTACCACTACGCGCGCGCGCCGCCAAGTCGTTAACCTCTGCAGCCAATTCGCCCACCTGTTTCAACTCTGCATTGTGAATCACGGGTACGATCAGGCCTTCATCCAACGCAACCGCCAGCCCAAGATGAATATCACTGAATTGCAACACTTCATCTTTGCCCAGGTGGCTGTTCAAACGCGGGTGGCGCACTAGCGTCCACGCCACTGCTTTGGCCAGCACAGCCGTGAGCGTTACCTTGGGCGCGCCTTCGGCGGGTTTGCGGTTGGCCTCTGCCACCATATCGTTCAAGGCTGTGATGTCCACATCAGTCTGAAAGTAGATATGCGGCGCTTCCTGCGCGCTGCGCTGCAGGTTGTCTGCTATGGTGCGGCGCATCTGGGAAAACGGAATACGTTCCACAGCGCCAGGTTTGGACGCAGCCACGGCGCGGCGGGGTGCTGCGCTGGGCTGTGCCGACTGCACATCCGCCGCCTGTACGCGGCCACGCGGGCCACTGCCACGCACGGCGTGCAAGGCAATATTGCGCTGGCGTGCCACACGGCGCGCCGCTGGGGTGGCACGCACTTTGACATCCGAATCAGTAGGCGGCGTAGCCGGGCTGCCGCCCAGGTAGCTTTCAACATCTTTACGGGTGATACGCCCGCCCACCCCGCTGCCACGCACTTCGGCCAGGTCTACGCCGTGCTCATTGGCCACTTTAGCGGCCAGGTCAGACACGGGGGCGACGCGGCCATCCGGCGCGGGAGCTTCGTACGAAGAAGCTTCGTACGCAGGGGCGGCCACAACTTCAGGCGCCTGGGCCGCAGGAGCAGACGTGCTGGCGGCCGGGTCCGCCAGCGCAGCGTCTGCAGGGGCGTGAGCCGTGGGGGCAGCCTTGGGCGGGGCGGCAGGCGCGGTCTCGCCGGGGGCGAGGATATAGGCGATGACGGTGGTTACTGGAACGGTCTCACCGGCGCCATAGCCCAGGGCGTTAAAAACTCCGCTGGCCGGGGCTTCGATCTCCATATTGATCTTGTCAGTCGTGACCTCAGCAATCGGGTCACCCTGCTCTACCCTTTGCCCATCCTTGACCAACCAGGAGACGATCTGGCTGGTCTCCTGGTTAAAGCCAAATACGGGCATGATGACTTCTTTAGCCATTAGTACTCACCGCGCACCAGTTTGCGCGCCTCAGCCACGATATTCTCCACCTGCGGCACGGCGTGATACTCCAGGTTGCGATTGTAGGGAATGGGAATATCCAAACCCGCCAAACGGCGCACCGGGGCTTCGAGGTAATCGAAGGCTTCGCTCTCCACAATGCGGGAGGCCAACTCAGCGCCGTAGCCACTAGTCTTGACGGCTTCATGCACGATCAGCGCTTTACCGGTCTTCATCACGGATTGAATCATCAGCGTGTCATCAAATGGATTGAGCGTGCGCGGGTCAACGACCTCGAGCTCAATGCCTTCTTTGGCCAGCTCGTCCGCAGCCTGCTTGGCGCGCTGCACCATGATGGAGGTTGCCACCACGGTGAGATGCTTACCCTGGCGCACAATATTGGGCTCGCCGAGGGGGATGGTGTACGGTTCCTCGGGTACAGGGCCGCTGATCTTGTAGAGCAGCTTGTGTTCCACAAAAATCACCGGGTTGTCATCAGCAATGGCCGCCAGCAACAAACCCTTGGCATCGTACGGGGAGCTGGGCATGACGACCTTGAGTCCGGGCACATGCGTGAACCATGTTTCCAGGCTCTCGGAATGCTGGGCAGCCGCACCGGTGCCGGAGCCGCCGGGCGTGCGCAGCACCATCGGCACGGTGGCTTTGCCGCCGAACATGAAGCGCACCTTGGCGGCCTGCAGCACCAGCTGCTCCATGCCCAGGGTGATGAAATCCATGAACTGGATCTCGCCCACCGGGCGCATGCCGGTGAGCGCGGCGCCAACACAGGCGCCGACAATGGCGGCTTCGGAAATAGGCGTATCAATAACGCGCTGGTCGCCAAACTGCGAATGCATGCCAGCAGAGACGCCGAAGGCGCCGCCGTAGACGCCAATGTCTTCGCCGATCATGAAGACGCGCTCATCCGCCTGCATGGCCTGGGTGAGCGCTTCGCGCACCGCTTCTACGTACGTGATCTCACGTGTGCCGTTTGAACTAGGCATACACGCCCTCCATGATGTCCGCAACATCCGGTTCAGGGCTGGCCTCGGCAAATTCCACAGCCTTGGCAATTTCAGCTTCCGCCTTCTTGAACAAGGCGTCTTTGTCCTTGTCACTCAATCCCAGGTTGGTGGCCAGGCGCTCGATGGGGTCTTTGTCCATCCACGCTTTCACTTCGTCACGCGTGCGGTAGGCCTGGCGGTCACTCTTGGAGTGACCCATGTAGCGATAGGTATTGCACTCGATCAGCGTGGGGCCATTACCGGCTACCGCACGCTGGCGCGCCTTGCTCACTGCGGCGTAGACCGCTTCCACATCATTGCCATCCACCGTTACGCCCTCAATGCCATAGGCTGCGGCGCGGTCACTGATGCGGTCAATGTTCATGCTCTTTTCCACCGGCATGGACATGGCGTATTGGTTGTTCTCGCACAGGAAAATAACTGGCAGATTCCAAATGCTGGCCATATTCAGCGACTCATGGAATGCGCCTTCATTGGACGCACCATCGCCAAAGACCACGATCACCACTTGCTCCGTATTGCGCGAGCGGATGCTCAAGCCCACGCCCACAGAGATGGGCAGGCCGCCGGCCACAATACCGTTAGCGCCCAGGTTGTTGGCATCCACATTGGCAATATGCATCGAGCCGCCGCGCCCGCGGCAGTATCCGGTTTCCTTGCCCATGAACTCGGCCATCATCAGGTCGGCCTGGCTGCCCCACGCCAAACAGTGGCCGTGGCCGCGGTGCGTGTTGAGCAGGTAATCTTGCTGGGTCAGCGCCCCGGAGGCGCCGACGGCGGTAGCTTCCTGCCCAATAGACAGGTGCATCGTGCCGTGCACTTTGCCCAACGAATACAGATCCAGCGCTTTTTCTTCAAAGCGGCGGATCACCATCATGGTGTACAGCATCTCACGCAACTGCTCTTCGCTGAGCGTGCGCTTGGCTGCCGATGAAGCTTGTGAGCTCTTGGTCTTTGCCATCTTTCTTAAACCTCAATAAGCGCTGCCGCGGGTCTGCCATACGCTGATTTCAGACAGGCGGTTTACTAGATGCAGGTCACTGATTGCCTGCTGCAGGGTACTGGCAAGCACCAGCACGCCAACATTTTTCACGAATGTCACGCGCGTGTTGCTGAACACCTCAGGTGTAGGCTCAGCTTCCGCGTCAATCAACACAAAATCGCCAAGCGCTATCGCCCCGTGCAGCAGGCGGGCGTCTGGCACATGGCCAGAGGCCATCAGCGCCAGCGTGGCCGCCGGTTGCGCCAGCAGGCTGGCGCCGGCTTGCGCGTGCTGCCGGTAGCCTGCAAGATGCAGGCGCCAGGCGGCGGGCAGGCCATCCTGGGCAAAGCCCTTCTCCGGCGTTTCGGAGGCCAGCAGCAGGTCAGCATCTTGCATTCCCTGAAACCAGCTGCCGGCTGCGGTCACCAGAAATTTGTCGCCTTTGAGGCGCACGCTCGCCTCGCCTAAATGACCGGCGCTGAGCCCAAGCTGGGCGGCCTGCGTCACATCATCGAGCAGGGCCTGGCGCACAGCGGCCGGCGCATACAGATCGCGCACATCGGAGCCGACAGCACGCGGGGCAGCCACAGACTGGCCTTTCTTACCCCACAGGTGGCCATAGGTGGTCGACAGGCGGTCCACCACGCCTCCTTGTTTTGCTGAAGCCGGGTCAGACGCTCGCTTGCGCATACTTAGCTCTGAGAACGAACCAGGGCGTCTTGTTCTTTGCGCAACTTCACGATCAGCTGGCTCTCATCCAGCTGCACATCGTCATAGGAGATCGCCTGGCCCATGGGCACATCCTTCACCAGGGTGGCGCCAACCGCCAAGCCCAGCGGCAGCAGGTTATCTGCGGTGGCTACGCTGGCTTTCTCGATCATGCCGTAGACGGTGAAGCCACCCAGCGCATCAATGCGTTCGCCAGCCTTGAGATCGCGCTTGGCGGTGGTGATGGTTTCGGCTGTGGGCGGGCGCAGCGGCGCCAGGGTGGATAGCCCCTCCAGCGCAGCATGCGCAATGGAGATGGGGGTTTCTAGGTTGGCGAGGTGATACGGACGGTACAGGCTCCAGTAGCCATTGTTACCGCCGCTCAGGCCGAGATAATTCAGATCGCGAATGATCTTCTCGCGGTCCGTAGTAATAATGACAAAGACACCGGGCGCAGGGCCAACGGCGTATTCCACAATGCCTTCGCTCTCCAGAATGCCGCCCGCGGCCTTGGGCGAAAATACCTTGGCCAGATCTTTCACATTGACATCTGGGCCGTGTGCGCCGCGCACCTGGGGCACATAACCAATCGCGTTGGCGATGGAGGTCATCTCCACCATGGTCTTGGTGCCATCCTCAAAAGAGGCTAGCATCTTAGGGCTCATCTTGCGTGACTTGGCTTTCTCAGCCACGCTATCGGGGTTGGAGGCGCGGTTCAGCGGATTGTTCTTGCCTTTGCCCACCGCCACGATCTTGAAACCCAGCGCATCGGCAAAGTCGTAGATCTCCTTGATGGCGCCGGGCTCATCACCTGCGGCCAATGTGTAGACGACACCGGCCTCTTTGGCTTTCTGCGCCAGCAGATAGCCAATGGTGGCATCGGCTTCCACATTCATATTGACGATGTGCTTGCCTGCCTGAATGGCGCCGAGGCACACCTCGGCGCCAATTTCGGGGATGCCTGTGGATTCAACAATTACATCCAGATTGGAAATTTTGAGAAGTTCTTCTGTAGATTGCAACGCAGCACGTTTACCAGCCGCAATCAGCGCATCGGCCTCGGCCGCCGTGGCGGCTTCGCCGATCAACGCCGCATCCACCTCAGCCTCGTGAAAGGCGTCATAGGCGCGGCGGGGGAGCACATCGGTAACGGCAACGGCTTTCATGCCGTCCATCAACTCCATCTGACCAATCAAGCCGGTACCCATCTGGCCCGCCCCCACAAGCCCAACCCGGATGGGGTGACCTTGCTTGGCTTCAAGTTCTCGCAAACGTTCGCGCAGTGTCTTCATAGTCCTACTTGGAATCCTCAATTTTTATACGCATGCCCACTTCAATGGGCGGCAATGGTTTGGCTTCAACACATACATCGCCAGGCATTTCAGGCTCGTTCTGACCGTTGACCTTGACCACCAAATGGCCCAGGTTGGCGAGATTGCTGTTGGCTACTTCGCCCACAGCCAGCACCGCGTACCGTGTATCGCCCAGAAAGAAGTGGTCACCGGGCGCCACAGCTTCGGCCAGGGTCTTGCCATCATGCAAGATGGCAAACTCAACAAGCTCCTCGGGTGCCTCACTGCCGAAGAAGACAAGAACGTTCTCTTCTACAAACTCGGCAACATAGGGCCCAATGTTGGTGATGCGAGCCTCGTACTTAACCATGATGGCTGCTCTTCGTTCTTCCTAGTCTTCGATCAGTTCCACCTGGTCAGGTGTGACACCAGAGACGAAGATGTTTTCCTTGATAAAGCGGAACAGGGGGCCAGACGGTTTCGTGGCGTAAACATCCACAGTCATTACACCCTTCATGGGATAGACACCCACGCGGGCCGTGCCGCCACAATCGATAATGGCGACGGCAATCTCATCAAACCCAGCCTTGGACTTAAAGCCATCAAATGGCGTGCCCCCGGTCAGGTCTGCAATGTGCTGAGCCAGCGGGTGAATGCCGCCGCCCGTCACACAGTAGATCAAATCCTTGCCCGGCTTGGGTTCAATGACCAAAGGGCCACCCCACCCGCGCGGGCCAGCACTGATCTTAACTTTCTTGTATTTCTTGCTCATCGTCGTTATGTATCCTCTCTTGTCCGAAGTTCCGTCTTACGCGGCATGAGGCTGGGAGGGGAACCACGTTCCCCTCCCAGAACTCAATAGCCAGTGCTTAGTAAGGAAGCAGGGGCATGAAAGCAAAGGCGATCAACACAGCCACAGGGCCGGTGATCAGGCGGGAGAACAGCACCGCCGGCACACCAATTTCCACCGTCTCGGGCTCAGCTTCACCCAAGGCCAGGCCGACCGGGATGAAGTCACAACCCACCTGCGGGTTGATGGCAAACAGCGCCGGGAGGGCATAGGAAGGGGGAATGCTGCCGTTGGCCAGCAGGGTGCTGCCCAACAGGGTGCCGATGATCTGAGCGATCACCGCGCCAGGGCCCAGCAAGGGGGATAGCACGGGGATAGCAATGATCACGGAGAGGAGCAGCAGGCCCCACAGGGAGCCAGCCAGAGGGGCCAGCAGATTGGCGATCCAGTCACCCACACCGGTGGCGAGGATGATGCCGATCACCAAGCTGATGAAGGCCATGAAGGGCAAAATGTTGACGACAACCTGGTCTACAGCGTCACGGCCAGCTTGGTACAGGGCGCCAACGACGCCACCAACACCACGGCCAACTTTTACGAGGAACGCATTCATCGTTTACTTCTCCTTAGATTACTTCGCGGTGCGGCGAGCCCACATAATTGCAGTGATGCGCTCGGTCACAATTCCGCGGATGAAGATGACGATAAGGCCGACGACCAGGTACCACACCGCCAGGGGAACGACGGACAGGCCGAGGGACTCAATGCCGGCTGCAATGCCGAGCCACACAAACAGCTCACCCGGGTTGATGTGGGGGAAGATACCCAGCGGCGGGTGAACGTAGGAGACGGCGGCGTCATAGAATGCCGGCTTGAAGCGCTCCGGGAGGAAGCGACCCATGGTGTAAGCCATGGGGTTGGTCAGGAAGAACACGGCCAGGAACGGCAGCAGGATGTAGCGAACCGGGAGATAGATGATCCCGTCGCGGGCAGCCCACTCACCCACCTTGTCGATCTTCTCGGGGCCAATCAGGGCCACGAGGGCGTTGACACCTGTCAACAGAACAATCAGCAGCGGGATAATGCCGCCGACGAGAGAAAGGAATACACCGCCACCTGTTTGGAACAGGCCGATGAACCATTCTGCTGCATTTACTAAAGCATCCATAGTCTGAAACTCTCCTCTAATAGTCGATTAAAGGTGGTGAGACATTTCGGCAATCACTGTTCGGGTTACCTCCTTATAAAGTTAGTTATTTGCCGGGGTCTGCTTCGGGGAGGGTCTGCTTTTTCTTAGCATCAAGCAGATACGCCGCGGCATCGCGAAAAGCATCGGTTAGCTTACGAGACACTGGCAGTTCACGCGTCTCGTCCAGAATGTCACTCAGGGAAAGGCCGATAAGTTCGGGAACAGGAGTCAGGCCGGAAAAGTTAGACCAGCCAGACATTTTTTCAGCGTGGATCACCTTCGTCTTGTCGTCAATGGTCAGCACGCCATACACGCGGCCACGGTATTGGCCGCCGCCTTTGCCCACGGCGGTCAAACCCGCCTGGCGCACAACTTTGAGCCGCCCATAGAAGCGGCGCATTTGGATATAGGTGAAGCCAAATTGCAGCGCCCACATCACCAAGAGCAGCAGAGCTATTACGCCGATGTTTTCAGATAACAGATCGAACATTACGCTTCTCCAAAGTTGTCTTGAATAAGGGCATCCAGCGCCACCAGCACTTCTTCTGCCTGCGGGCCACTGGCTTCAATCTCAACCTCGTGCGCCTTGAGCACGGCCAGCAATAAAAGCTTGACGGGGCTGGCGCCAGACACAGGGCCTTTGCCGCGGGTGATATTGGTCACCTGCACTTCGGCATCGTATTCCTTCACAGTTTTCACGAATTGGGCCAAGGGCCGTGCGTGCAAACCGGCTTCATGTTGAATGGTTGTCTTCAAAATTGCCATAGCTTCACTTAGTGGTTGTGCAGCTCCAGCACTTTGCTGGCGGCTTTGTCATCCGTAACGAGCACATCTACCAGCCGGCCGCGCAACGCGCCCAGGATGGCGGGCGCCTTGGCCTCGCCACCGGCGATGCCAATCACGGTGCCCTTGGCGTCTCGCAGCTCCTGCAGAGAGATGCCCACCACGCGCTGGTTGAATTCAATATCCTCGAAGTTGCCATCCTGGTCATACAGGCGGGCACAGATATCACCCACCACGCCGGTGGCCTTGATCAGTGCATCCATCTCCCTGGCGGCGATGCTGCCAGCGCGCACTAAAGCAGAGTGCTCGGGAGCAGCCGAGCCAATACCCACCAGGTAGTAGTCAGCCTGCAGGCCCATAGCCAGCACTTCTTTAATACGGCGCTCGCTGATGAGCGTGTCTCGGGCTTGTTTGTCTTTTACGATTACGGGGGAATTCAGAGTGAAGTACTTACCGGAAAAAATTGAAGCGATATTGCGGGCGAGCTCAGGGCCGTCTACTGCCGGATCGCCATACCCAATCGAGCCAATGATCTGAGCAATGCGAAGCTCTGGGTAGTTGCGCTGGCGAAGGGCCTGAGCCACCTCATAGATGGCCGTGCCCCACGAGATGCCGAGCGTACATTTGGGCGTGATGTGCTCGCTAAGGTAGTAGGCGCCAAGGCGCCCAAGCATGCGCAGCCCCTGTGCCTCGGTGGACTGGCTGGTCTGCAGCACGTGGGCATCCTGTAGTTTGAAGGCGCGCGTCAAGCGCTCTTCCAGAAACGAATCACGGCGAACCGGGTGATTGATGCGTATCTGCACGGTTCCGCTTTCGCGCGATTCAGTGATCAGGCGTGACACCTTGGATCGCGAGAACCCAAAACGCTGTGCTATGTCGGCTTGGCTCATGTTTTGCATGTAATACAGCTCTGCAATCTGTGCCAACAGGGCCATGCGCTCATAATCTTGCATTTAGCACATCTCCTGCTGAGAAACCCATCCGGCAGCCCTGCGCCGAACGCCCCGACATATATGATGCGTTCGCTTGCACAAAATTGCATACGTTGCACATATACCTAAAAATAGTAACACTAATTATTTGCTTAAGTTCCTGCAAGGTAGAAAGACTCATCTGCATGTGCTCTTTGTCACGAAAAGAAACTTTGGCAGAAGAGAAAGAAAAAGGCTTGGCGCAACGCCAAGCCTTTATACGGAGCTGCTTGGCCTTAAATCTCAATAAGCTGCCGCAGACTTGGCAAGCAAAGTACTACTTTGCTTGCCTCCAACACAGAGAATTCAAGATTTCCTGATGCGTTACTCAACCAAACAACCGACATCCATCTGAAATCATTGTCAATCATCTAAAGAAAAGTACCAATCCCACTCGGAACCCAGCAGGTGCATCTGCCGAAGAAGAAGCCCACGCGGGGTCGGAAAGTCAGCACCGGTAACAACCAAAATAACTTCGGAAGGCATCGCAACTTCACCTCCCTCACAAATATCCACCATCGTAAACTCAATAGGATCTACCCCTCCCAGAGGGCGATTAAAAATTGAACCCAGTTCTCCTGTTCGCTTCATGCCGACTAAGTGAAGGCGCACAAAGCCGCTTTCACGCTCCTCTAGCCACCAGTTGTTCCAATCACTCTCATAGTGAATAGTTCCAATAGGACTTTCGTAAATTTGCCTAAAGGTTCCATTCTGGGCTATGGTGATGGAATCTCGTGCATGACCATAATCTATGGTCCAAGTTCCCACTAAATTATCCTTACTGAAGTTACTTGGAATAGAGGGACATTCCGTGTCCAAAGGAACAGAACTATGACCCGCGCAACCACTCAAGATCAAAAATGTGATGATAAAGATAAGTAAAAGTGAATGGCGCGGGAGCATGTGGCTTAATAAGGCATGCGCGGTAAGCGGCTAAGGTTCTATCAGCTGATAACTGACAATATCGCTTTCAGTCAGAGTTTGCATAGCGTGCAAAGTGAATCCTTGCGGTGGTTGAACAAACCGTTTTGGAACTGGGATGATTACTAGGGGCGCTACATTTTCGGCAACAAAGCTAGTCTGCGCACATGTGTCCCACATCACGCTTCCAGCTGATTCTCCTTGCTCAAAGCTGCTGCAATCCTTTGCCCCGGAATACATACATATGTTTAAATCTTCAAGCATCACGTAGGCGGTCCCGCTTTGATTGACTTCTAGTTTCCAGGAAAGCCATTCGCTTACATATCTGCCTATCGATGAAATCTCCAGTGTTTGTTGATATAGGCCATCTTCACGAATAACCAGAGTGTCGACATCGCCAAAATGACGGTGCACCCATGTTCCAACCAAATCGGTCTCACTTAGGTGTTCCGGAGGCTGACAAGCTTCAAGTATCTGGTTAGCCGCAGGCGCGCACGAAGAACAGAGGATAATAAGCAACAGTACAACTCTCCAAGTTGTCAACTTCCTCCGAATCAGGACATGCTCAGCGTATTTAGCCTAGTCCGGCCCGTCAATCTTTGTGCCAAGGCACCTCGGTTAGGGCCTCTCAAGATACTCAGAGGCTCTTGTGTCAATTATCGCGAGGAGGTTATTGAATTCATCATATTCGAGCGCAGAATTTATTCTTGCTCCAAAGCTTATGACGGCAAACTTGTACTGGGATACCATTACACAATAGGTAGACGAACCTTCTTTTCTACAGGCAACTCGATAGCGATCAGCTCCAATGCTTCGAAAGTGTATTTCCCCTGCAACCACCCAAACTTCAGCGCCTTCGCGGAACCTAATCCGGATTTGGCGTTCAAACTCATCGCCAGCTTCAACTATCCTTCTAAAAGACCGAATATCTTGAAACGCTACATTGTCTTCGGCATAGAAGTTTAATGATTTTTGTTCAAGGTACTCGGCACCCCCAAATGGCGCTTGGCCCGATGACGCCGGGCCACCTGCATCTACGCTCCAACCTTCTGGAAATTCCGAAACGTCAAGAAACAAGCCTTCAAGGTCATTAGGTGGCAGCGCATTAATACTTACTGGCAAAATACACGCGCTAAGGCAAATGCCTACTATAGCAATAACTATAATCTGAAGAACACGCGGTTTAATCATTTAGCGTTCTCCGTCAAAGTATCCCAGGGGATAGGCCAAGCCGGATTAGAATATTGATCAAGAGGAGCACCCATTCTCATCAGACGAGAGCCGTAAGCTAGCAGTTGAGGCGACTTCTAAAACTTTTCTCAAGTCCTTGATCTCAGGGTATTTTTCGTATACAGGTATTTTGAGTTTGAATTAGCTACTTGGAGGCTTGTTGCTCTTGAAATTGAAGTCTGGCATAGTAGACACTAGCCATAGCCACAATTAAACTTGCTAGAGAAAAATTATGTTTGTATCCAAAAACCACCCCTGTACTGGACATTAGTGCATTAAATTCTACAACGAAAGTACTTAAACAATAGTATTCACCGGCGGCTTCGCTCATGCTCAATCACGGCGTGCCGGTGCTGGTGGCCTCGCGCAGGCTGGGACACTCCAAGGCAAGCATCACAATGGATGTGTACGGACACCTGATGCCGAACAAACAAGAAGAAGCTGCAGAATTGCTCGATAATCTCGTGGGAGTCTGACGCGGTTGCACCCGCGAGCAATAAAAAAGCCCAGAATTGAAAATTCCAGGCTTTTTTACGGGTAAAAAACTGCTTTTTAGCTCCTCGGGTAGGACTCGAACCTACAACCTAGCGAAACTTCAAAGGG
>DAOMSJ010000013.1:14696-32774 GCA_035446285.1 Anaerolineales bacterium | reverse complement strand
AGCAGGGCTCCAAGTTCGCCATTCGTGAAGGCGGCCTCACCGTGGGTGCAGGCGTCATCACCCAGATTCTGTCCTAGGATACGAGATGGCAACTACCAAGCAGAAAATTCGCATTCGCCTCAAGGCTTACGATCACCGTGTGATCGACCAGTCTGCCAAGCGCATCGTCGAGACGGCGGAGCGCACGGGCGCACGCGTGGTCGGCCCGGTACCGCTGCCGACCAAGCGTGAGCTGTTCACTGTGCGTCGCTCCACCTTCATTGACAAGGACTCGCACGAGCACTTTGAGATCCGCACGCACAACCGCATTATCGATGTCATGGAGCCCGACTCCAAGACCATTGATATGCTCATGCGCCTCAACCTGCCGGCTGGCGTGGACATTGAGATCAAGATCTAAGTCTGGACGGATTGCCAACTGTTTGGTATAGTTACAGGCTGTGTGAACAAGCCTGCCCGCCGAAAGGCGGGCAGGCATAAGTTTTGAGTAAGGGGCAGTGTAAGAGCTGCCAGCCGGGGTGGCCCAAAGTGCCACCCACGTGCCGGCAACTGACTACGCTGCTGCGGGATGATGCGGTCTAGCCCAGACTGACAGTCCCAGACAAATTTTTGTAGGAGACAAACTGAGATGTTTAAAGGGCTTATTGGCAAGAAAATCGGTATGACCCAGATTTTCGACGAGCAAGGCCGTGCTGTGCCTGTCACGCTCCTCGAAGCTGGGCCTTGCTTTGTCACCCAGATTCGCCGCCCCGATGTTGATGGCTATAGCGCCGTTCAGCTCGGCTTCGGTGAAACCAAGGCGAAGCACCTGAGTGGTGGCGAATTGGGCCACCTCAACCGCGTTAAGGCTCCCACCTTGCGCTACCTGCGTGAATTCCGCACCAAGCAACCAGAAGTGAATGAGGGCGACACCGTTACGGTGGAGAACTTTGCCGTTGGCGACTCTGTGGATGTGATCAGCGTCAGCAAGGGTAAGGGTTTCGCCGGTGCGATGAAGCGTCACGGTTTCGGCGGTGGCCCCATGAGCCACGGCCAGTCTGACCGCCAGCGCGCGGTCGGCTCCATTGGTTCGGGCACCAGCCCGGGCCGCGTGTGGAAGGGCAAGCGTTTGCCCGGCCACATGGGTGTGCGCCAGGTGACCACGCTCAACCTCAAGGTTGCCTTCGTGGACACTGAGAAGAACCTGATCGGACTGCATGGCGCCGTCTCCGGCGGCAAGGGCGCGATCGTGACCATTCGTGAGGCGCGCAAGGCGTAAGCCTGCGAGATATTCAAGATGAAACTAGACGTATACACTCTCAAAGGCACCAAGCTGGACAAGCAGGCTGAACTGCCCGCCAGCATTTTTGAAGCGCCGATCAACGTAGACCTTATGCACCAGGCGTACACGCGCCAGATGGCCAATGCGCACCTGGGCACGCGTAAGACCAAGAACCGTGCCGAAGTCAGCGGTGGTGGTCGCAAGCCCTGGAAGCAGAAGGGCACCGGCCGCGCTCGCCAAGGTTCCATCCGCTCGCCGCAGTGGGTGGGTGGCGGCAAGGTGCACACCCCGCGCCCCAAGAGCTTCACGCAGGACATGCCGCAGAAGATGCGCAAGGCTGCGCTGCGTTCTGCCTTGTCTTCCAAGGCTGCCGGGCAGGAAATTGTGCTGGTAGACAGCCTGGCGCTGGATGAGCCCAAGACCAAGTTCGTGGCTGAGGCCCTGAACAAGCTGGTGGGCGACAGCACCGCGTTGCTGGTGTTGCCAACCAAAGACGAGAACTACGTTCGCGTCCTGCGTGCTGGCCGCAACCTGCAGAGCTGCAAGACTTTGCTGGCCAACTACCTCAACATCCGTGACCTGTTGGGTTACGACAAGCTGATCCTGCCGCTGGATGCTATCGAAGCCATCGAAAGTGCGCTCGGGTAAAGCGGAGTAGGTGCAGACATGACAACCGTTTACGACATCCTGGTGCGCCCACTGGTAACTGAGAAAACCAATTACCAGACCAGCAAATTGCGCCAGATTACATTTGAAGTAGATCAAGACGCCAACAAGGCCATGATCAAAGACGCCATTGAACTGGTGTTTGGGGTCAAAGTGCAGCGCGTCAACGTCATCCAGGTGGCTCCCAAGCGTGGTCGTCACGCGCGCAACCGCCAGATGCGTGTTCGCAAAAGTGGCTACAAGAAAGCCCTGGTCACCCTGATGCCGGGTGAGACCATTGATATCTTTGAAGGTGTGAAGTAATGGCCGTTAAAACCTACAAGCCTACGACCCCTGGTCGCCGTGGCGCCAGCGGTTACACGTTTGACGAGATAACCAAGTCTACGCCCGAACGTTCGCTGCTGGCCAAGAAGACCAAGAGCGGCGGCCGCAATGTGCGCGGCAAGATCACCGTGCGCCATCGTGGTGGCGGTCATCGTCAGCGCCTGCGCATTGTGGATTTCCGCCGTGACAAGCACGACATCCCCGCCAAGGTGGCCGGTATCGAGTATGACCCGAACCGCACCGCGTACCTGGCGCTGCTGCACTACGCTGATGGCGAAAAGCGCTACATCCTGGCCCCGCTGGGCCTCAAGGCTGGTGACAGCGTTGTCACTGGCCCCAGCGCTGAAATTCGCGTAGGCAATGCTTTGCCGCTGGCCAACATTCCCACCGGCACGGTTGTGCACAACATTGAGCTCAAGCAGGGCAAGGGCGGCCAGCTGGTTCGCTCCGCCGGCTCTGGCGCGCAGATCGCCGCCAAAGAAGGTGAGTACGCCCAGATCCGCATGCCCTCGGGTGAGGTTCGCCTGGTCAGCCAGAGCTGCTACGCCACGATTGGTCAGCTCGGCAATGTCGATCACGGCAACGTCAAGCTGGGCAAGGCCGGCCGCACACGTCACCGCGGTGTGCGCCCCACGGTGCGTGGCTCTGCCATGACCCCGCGTGACCATCCCCACGGTGGTGGCGAAGGCCGCCAGCCGATTGGTATGGCTGGCCCCAAGAGCCCATGGGGCAAGCCCACCCTGGGCAAGAAGACCCGTCGCAACAAGCGCACGGACAAGTTCATTCTGCGTGGCCGCGCAAGCAAGAAGCGCCGCTAGGCTAACGGCTGGAGATTTTTATTATGGGACGTTCACTGAAAAAAGGGCCGTTTATTGAGCCGAAGCTTCTGAAGAAGATCGAGGCCATGAACGAGCGCAAAGAGAAGAAAGTAATTCGCACCTGGAGCCGTGCCAGCCAAATCTTCCCGCAGATGGTGGGTCACACCATCGCGGTGCATGATGGCCGCCGCCACGTGCCGATTTACATCACCGAGAACATGGTAGGCCATCGCCTGGGCGAGTTCGCTCCCACGCGCACCTTCCGCGGCCATGTTAACGAGAAGGCTGAAAAGGGAAAGTAAGGTGAGGCATGGCTGATTTTCAAGCAACTCTAAGCAACGCCTCCATCTCCGCGCAGAAAATGCGCTTGGTGGTTGACCTGGTGCGCGGCAAAAGCGCTCAGCAGGCGGTCAATATCCTCACCTTCACTCCCAGCAAGGCTGCTCAGCCTTTGCTCAAGCTGGTGAAATCCGCGGTGGCTAACGCCGCCCAGGTACAGGGTGTGCCGATAGAAGAGCTGTACGTGCACGCCATCAGCGCTGACGAAGCCCCCACCCGCAAGTGGCGTCGCTTCGGTGCGCGTGGGCGCTTCAAGCCCATGTTCCGCCGCAACTCTCATGTCACCGTGACGTTGCGCCAGCGCCAGCCCGCCGCCCCGGCCGCCAAGACTGCGGTCAAGGCCGAGAAGTAGGAGATATAGATGGGTCGTAAAGTAGATCCGCGAGGCTTCCGCCTCAAGATTAATAAGACCTGGGACGGCCGTTGGTTTGCCGAGGGCAAAGACTATGTAGACCGCCTGCACCAGGACTTCGCCATTCGCAAGATGGTGCAGGACAAGGCGCCGCGTGCCGGCATTTCCAAGGTTGAAGTCGAGCGCTTCCCTGGCAGTGTCAAGATCTCTGTGCATACCGCCAAGCCTGGCATTCTCATCGGTAAGAAGGGTGAGAACGTCAAGGAGCTGCGCAAGTCTTTGGAAGCCCTGGTGGGCATGAAGATCGAATTGGACATCAAAGAGATCAAGGACCCTGACTTGGATGCCAAGTTGGTGGCCGTGAACATTGCTGACCAGCTCGAGCGCCGCATCAGCTACCGCCGTGCCATCAACCGTGCCCTGCAGCAGACCATGCGTGCCGGCGCCGGTGGCATCAAGGTGGAAGTGGCTGGCCGCCTCGGCGGCTCAGACATGTCTCGCCGCATTTGGATGCGCGAGGGCCGCGTGCCCCTGCACACCCTGCGTGCAGACATTGACTACGCCGTAGCCGAAGCACACACCCAGTACAGCTCCATCGGTATCAAGGTGTGGGTGTACCGCGGCGAAGGCAAGGCTGAGACTGAAGCCGAGCCCGAAGCTACCGAAGGCGTGTACGTCAGCGAATAGGCTGGCGAACGATTGGATTAGGACAAGAACATGTTGCAACCAAAACGTTTCAAGTTCCCCAAGATGCACCGTGGCCGCATGCGTGGCAAAGCCAGCCGCGGCGCTGAAGTGCATTTTGGTGAGTATGGCCTGCAGGCCCTGGAGCCGCACTGGATCTCCAGCCGCCAGCTCGAAGCCTGCCGCCGCGCCATCGTGCGTGAGGCCCGCCGTCGCGGTAAGGTGTGGACGCGTGTCTTCCCAGACAAGCCCATCACCAAGCGCGCCGCCGAAACCCGCATGGGTAAAGGCAAGGGTAGCGTGGAATTTTACGCCGCCGTGGTTCGCCCCGGCACGGTGCTCTTTGAAGTAGCCGGTATGCCGCCTGAGGTCGCTGTGCGCGGCCTGGAGTTGGCCGCTGCCAAGCTGCCCATCCGCACCAAGATCATCAAGCGCATTGAATTCCTGAGCGAGTAGTTGAGATATGGCTAAAGCAACCAAAGCAGCAGACCTGCGCAAACTGACCAGTCAGCAGATCGTCGAGCAGATTGACGAAGCCCGTGAGCAACTTATGCGCATGCGCTTCCAAAAGGCCACCGGCGAATTGACCGACCAAAATGCTCCGCGTGCCCAGCGCCGCAAGATCGCCCAATTGATGACGATCTTGAACGAAAAGGGCGGTGTGGCGGCAAAAACAGCCGCCAACAAAAAGACAGAAGGTGAAGCATGAACAAGCGCCGCCAAATTGAAGGCGTAGTGACCAGCAACAAGATGATGAAGACCGTGGTCGTACGCACAACCCGCAGCTTCCGCCACCCCGTGTACGGCAAAGTGGTTGAGGCCCAGCACAAGCTGGTGGCTCACGATGAATTGGGCTGCAAGATCGGCGACACCGTGCGCCTGGTGGAGAGCCGCCCGCTTTCCAAGACCAAGCGCTGGGTGGTTGTTGAGATCGTCAACAGCGCCGTCAAGGAAGAGGTGGCCTAGATGATCCAGCACGAAACTCGTGTGCGTGTGGCTGATAACAGCGGCGCGCGCGAATTGCTTGTCATGCACGTGGTCGGCAGCACCCGCCGCCGCTACGCCAGCATCGGTGACATCGTGGTGGGCACTGTCAAGAGCGCCATCCCCGCCGGAGCGGTCAAGAAGAGCGAAGTGGTGCGCGCCGTGATCGTGCGCGTCTCCAAAGAGTGGCGCCGTGAAGACGGCTCCTACATTCGTTTTGATGACAATGCCGCCGTCATCCTGGATGGCAGCACCACCAACCCCAAAGGCACCCGCATCTTCGGACCGGTGGCCCGTGAATTACGCGATAAGGGCTTCATGCGCATTGTTTCCCTGGCGCCTGAAGTTCTGTAGGAGTAAGCGTGAATATTAAGTTGAAAATCCGCAAGGGCGACACGGTGGAAGTGGTCACCGGCAAAGAGGTTGACAAGGGCAAGCGCGCCGAAGTGATCCGTGTGCTGCCCAAGACCAGCCGCTTGGTCGTCCAGGGCGTAAACATGCGCAAGCGCCACCAGCGCGCCACCCAGCAGGGTGGTCGCCAGGTCGCCGCTGGCATCGTAGAGTTTGAGGGTCCCCTCTCCATCTCCAACGTCATGCTGGTGTGCCCGTCCTGCAGCAAACCCGTGCGCGTGGGCTTCAAGCGTGGTGAGAAGGGTTCTCTCCGCGTATGCAAGAACTGTGGCAAGGATATCGACTAAGCCATTTGGCATAGTTTGATCTGAGGAGTAATTGATGGCTCATTATTTGAAAGAGCGGTACACCAAAGAGGTTAGTCCGGCCCTTAAGCAAGCGCTGGGGCTGGAGAATGTGATGCAAGTGCCGCGCATCCAGAAAATTGTCTTGAACGTTGGCCTGGGCAAAGCCAAGGACGACTCCAAGGCCTTTGATGGCGCGGTCAGTGACCTCACCATCATCACCGGACAGAAGCCGATGATCACGCGTGCCCGCAAGGACATTGCGAACTTCGCGCTGCGTGCCGGCCGCGCCATTGGCGTAAAAGTCACCCTGCGCGGTGACAAAATGTGGTCCTTCTATGATCGCCTGGTGAATATTGCGCTGCCCCGCATGCGTGACTTCCGCGGTGTGCCTGCGGATGCCTTTGACGGCCGCGGCAACTACACCCTGGGTCTCAGCGAACAGCTGATCTTCCCTGAGATTCAGTACGACAACATTGAACAAGTGCGTGGCCTGGAAGTCACCATCGTGACCAGCGCCCGTAATGACGACGAAGGCCGCGCCCTGCTGCAGTTGATGGGCATGCCCTTCAAGAAGGAAGGCTAATCCATGGCCAAAAAATCAATGATTACGCGTGAAACGCGCCGCGAGTTCTCCAACCAGGTGCGCAATCGCTGCAAAGTTTGCGGTCGCCCGCGTGGCTACATGCGCCGTTTTGGCCTGTGCCGTATTTGCTTCCGCCAGTTTGCGCTGGAAGGCAAAATCCCCGGCGTGGTGAAAGCGTCTTGGTAGGCGCGGAGGAACGATCATGGCAATGACTGACCCGATCTCCGATATGCTCACCCGCATCCGCAATGGTGTCATGGCTGGCCACGCCCTCGTTGGCATGCCCAGCTCCCGCATCAAAGCGGCCATCGCGGCCATCCTCAAAGAAGAAGGCTTCATTGAGGATTACGAAATAGTAGAAGACGGCCCCTTCAAGGTGCTGCGCATTCAGCTGAAGTACATCGGTGAGCGCCGTGAGCGCCGCCCGGTCATCTCCGGCCTCGAGCGCGTCAGCAGCCCTGGGCGCCGTGTGTACGCCAAGCGCAGCGAGATTCCCTGGGTGCTTTCCGGCTTGGGCACTGCGATTTTGTCCACGCCCAAAGGCGTGATGAGTGGCCGCCGCGCCCGCCAGATGGGTGTGGGTGGCGAGATTCTCTGCAAGGTATGGTAAACAGCTTTGCCTGTGCCGCTGCTAGCGGCGCAGGGCACGCAGTTTTTGGAGGTTTTAGTGTCTAGAGTTGGACGTTTGCCAATTGAGTTGCCTTCCAATGTGGAAGTGACCCTCAATGGCTCCACTATTAAAGTGAAAGGCCCCAAGGGCGAGCTTTCACATACCTTCCCGGCGGAGATCAGCTTCGAGAAGGATGGCGCCAATTTGCTCGTCAAACGCGCCAATGATGACAAGTTCAGCCGCAGTATTCACGGCACCGCCCGTGCGGTCGTGAAGAACATGGTGCTCGGCACCAGCGAGGGCTTCAGCAAAGTTTTGGAAGTGCAGGGCGTAGGCTACCGTGCCGAGCTCAAGGGCAGCAACCTCATCCTGCACGTAGGGTACTCCAACCCCGTGGAAGTGACGCCGCCCGCCGGCATCACTTACGCAATGGGGGAGGGTGGCACGATTGTAGTTAGCGGCCACGATAAGGTGCTGGTGGGTGAAACCGCCGCCCGCGTCCGCAAGGTGCGTCCGCCCGAGCCGTACAAAGGCAAGGGTATCCGCTACCAGGGCGAGTTTGTGCGCCTCAAGGCCGGTAAAGCGGCCAAGGCTGCTTCATAAGGTTGAGATAACGATATGGCTACGAAAACAAGAGCACAATCCCGTCAGAAGCGCCACAAGCGCGTACGTGGCAAGATCAGCGGCACCGCTGAGCGCCCGCGTCTCAACGTATTCCGCAGTCTGAGCGGCATCTACGTCCAGGTCATTGACGACGTGGCCGGTCACACACTGCTCTCCGCCTCCAGTGTGGATGCTGAGTTGCGCGGTGCGTTGAAGGGCAAGAACAAGACCGACCAGGCTCGCCTGGTGGGCGAAGCGGTTGCCAAGCGTGCCGTTGCTAAAGGCATCAAGCAGGTGGTCATGGACCGTGGCGGTTTCCGCTACGCTGGCCGCATCAAAGCCCTGGCCGATGGCGCCCGCAAGGAAGGGCTTGAATTCTAGTTTGCCAACGCAAACCAGAACGCAAGCAGGAGATAACTAAATGGCTGATACCAAGCAACGCACCAAGAAAGATCGCAAGAGCGAAGCCCCGTCCTTTGAGGCCGCTTTTGAGCTCGAAGAGAAGACGATCGAAATTCGCCGCGTATCCAAAGTGGTACAGGGCGGTCGCCGTTTTGCCTTCCGCGTCACGGTTGTTGTGGGTGACCACAGCGGCCAGGTGAGCGCCGGCGTAGGCAAGGCCACCACCGTACCTGAGGCGATCCGCAAAGCCACCACGCGTGCGCGCAAGCAGTTGCGCCGCATGAACGTGTATGGCACCACCATCCCGCATGCCGTAATCGGCCGCGTGGGTGGCGCTGAAGTGCTGCTCAAGCCCGCATCCCCCGGTACTGGTGTTATCGCCGGTGGTGGTGTGCGTGCCGTAATGCAGGCGGTGGGCGTGCGTGACATCCTCACCAAATCCATGGGCAGCAACAACATTCACAACGTGGTCATGGCCACCCTCGACGCGCTGGACCAGCTCAAGTCTGTGGACGAGCAGGCCCGTCTGCGCGGCAAGGATGTGAAGGAACTCAAGCCCTTCTGGGACCGAGGCAAGAAGCATGGCAGCTAAAGCGACTGGCAAGAAGATCAAGATTACGCTGGTGCGCAGCCCCATCGGAGCCACGGAGCGCCACAAGCGCACCGTCAAGGCCTTGGGTCTGGGCAAGATGAACAGCAGCGTTGTGGCTGAAGACAACGCCACCGTGCGTGGCATGGTCAACAGCATCACGCATTTGTTGAAAGTAGAAGAGGCGTAACATGAAGCTTCACGAACTTAAACCCAATCCTGGCAAGATCACCCGCCGCGCCCGTGTGGGCCGCGGTACGGGTTCCGGCAGCGGCAAGACCTCTGGTCGTGGTACCAAGGGTCAAGGCGCCCGCACCGGCGGTGGGGCTGGCCCGTACCACCAGGGTGGTAATCTGCCGTTTTTCCGCCGCTTGCCGTTCAAGCGTGGTTTCAACAAGCCCTTCCAGGTTATCTACAATGAGATCAACTTGGACCAGCTTGCTGACTTCAAAGACAACAGCGAAGTGACGCCAGACACCCTGCGCGCCGCTCGCTTGCTGCCCAAGACCAGCCGGCCCATCGTTTTGCTGGGCCGCGGTGAGGTCAAGGTCGCTCTCAAAGTGAGCGTGCACCGCGCCACGGCTTCCGCCAAAGCCAAGATCGAGAAGGCTGGCGGCAGCGTGACCATCCTGCCGCTCAAGGCAGAGGAGAGCGCTAAATGAAACGTGGTGGCGCCTGGCGCTATCTCTGGACCGCTCCAGACATTCGCCGCAAGCTGCTGATTACGCTGGCGATCCTGATCCTGTATCGCTTCGTCTCGCACATCCCCGTGCCGGGCGTCAACCGCGATTTGATCAGCTCCCTGATGAACCAGGGCAGCGCCGCCAGCACGCTGGTAGGCCTGATTGACCTCATCTCCGGTGGCACGCTGTTGCAGTTCTCCGTGCTGGCGATGGGTGTCTATCCGTACATCACCGCGCAGATCATCTTGCAACTGCTCATGCCGCTCATTCCTTCCCTGCAGAAACGCATGGAGGAAGACCCGCGTGAGGGCCGCAAGTTCATGGAGCGCTGGACCTACTACCTGGCTGTACCTATGGCCATCCTCAGCGCCATCGGCCAGATTAACATCTTCTCCACGCTGGCGGGTGGTTCGGTCATCGAGAACTTCGGTTTTGGCCCCGGCCAATTCCTGCGTTCGGCCACCATCATCATCAGCATGACGGCGGGCACCATGTTTGCCATTTGGCTGGGTGAGCTCATCTCTGAGTATGGTATCCGTAACCAGGGCCTCTCGCTCATCATCTTCGCCGGCATCATTGCCCGCATCCCGGGCAACTTTGCTTCGCTGCTGCAGAACCAGGCCGCTGGGTGGATCTCTATCGCTGCCATCGTGGTGGTGATGATCCTTACCATCTTCGTCATCGTGTACGTACAGCAGGGCCGGCGCAATGTGCCGGTCATGTACCCAGGCCGCCGCATGGGCAATCGCATGTCCATGCCCGTCAAGGGCACCTTGCCGCTCATGGTCAACATGTCTGGCATGATCCCGCTGATTTTCGCTCAGGCCATCCTGCAGTTGCCCTCCATCCTGGCGAGCTTCTTTGCCAACTCCACCACACCGTGGGTTGCTAGTCTCTCCGCCACACTGACCAATATCTTCAATGTTCAGGGCCCGGGCTACTGGGTGATGTACTTCATCATGGTGGTGGGCTTTGCGTTCTTCTATACTGATGTGCTCTTCGCGCAGCAAAACTATGGCGAGAACCTCAAGCGTGTTGGCGCCCAAATTCCGGGTGTGAACCGTGGCGCTCCTACCCAGCGCTACCTCACCTCGGTGCTGCGCCGCATCACGCTGCCGGGTGCCTTCTTCCTCGGTTTTGTTGCGATTTTGCCCTTCCTGCTCACACTGGCCATGCCCTTCCTGGCGGCCAGCGGCGGTCAGGGCCTGTTCCTGGTGAGCGCCTCCGGTTTGCTCATCATGGTGGGTACCATCCGTGAAACCTTCTTCAATATCGATGCTGAGTTGAAGCTGCACGGATACGAAGAGTCACTGCTGGTTCGCTAAACAAGCGAGGGCTTTGTGCCGGTTTATGTAGTTCTGCTTGGCCCGCCAGGTGCTGGAAAAGGCACGCAGGCAGGCATTGTGGCCAAGGCCACAGGGTTGGCGCATATCTCTTCTGGAGATCTGTTCCGCGAGCACATTAAGAATCAAACAGACTTGGGCAAGCAGGTTGGCGCGATCTTGAAGCGCGGCGACCTGGTGCCCGATGATGTCACGATTGCCATGATCCGTGAGCGCTTGAAGCAGCCGGACTGCACCTCGGGTGCCGTGCTGGATGGCTTCCCGCGCACGCCTGCGCAAGCGCAGGCGCTCAACGGCATGCTGGCTGAGTTTGGCGGCAAGGTGGACGTGGTGCCTTTCATCCAGGTGGCGCAAGATGAGCTGATCACTCGCTTGTCTGGCCGCTGGGTGTGCCGTGCCCAAGGGCACGTCTACCACGAAACCTTCAACCCGCCCAAGACGGCTGGCGTGTGTGACCTGGACGGCTCGGAGCTGTACCAGCGCGATGATGACAAACGTGAGACGGTTGAGAAGCGTATCCGTGTCTACTTTGAGCAGACTGCACCACTCATTGACCACTACCGTGGCGAGGATCGCCTGGTAGAGATCAATGGCTCGCAGGAAATTGCCAAAGTGACCGAGGATTTGCTAAAGGCATTGCCTGGGCACGCGTAATGAGCTGGGAACGCAACATTGAGCTCAAAACGCCGGCTGAAATTGAGGTAATGCGTGAGGCGGGCCGTATCAACGCCATGGCGTTGAACGAAGTGCGCAAGCACGTGCGCCCCGGGGTCACCACTGGCCAGCTCGACAAGATTGCCGAGCAGCTGATCCGAGACCACGGCGGCACACCGGCCTTCCTCAACTATCCGGGGCCGTATCCATACCCCGCCACGCTGAACACCAGCGTGAACGAGGAACTGGTGCACGGCCTGCCAGGAAAGCGCGAGCTGCGTGAGGGCGATGTGCTCTCCGTGGATTGCGGCACGATCTACAAAGGCTTTGTGGGTGACTCTGCGTTCACCATGGGCATCGGCGAGATTGCGGCCGAGGCGCAAAAGCTGCTTGACGTAACGCAGGAATCGCTGCGCCTGGGCATCCAGCAAATGCTGCCCGGCAAGCATGTGGGGGATGTGTCTGCAGCGGTACAAACATATGTGGAAGCGCACGGCTACCATGTGCCGCGCGAGTACACAGGCCACGGGGTGGGGCGCAAGATGCACGAAGGCCCCCAGGTGCCCAACTACGGCGTGCCCGGCCAGGGCGTGCTGTTGCGCACGGGCATGACCATCGCCCTGGAGCCTATGGTGCTGGTGGGGACACACCGCACACGCGTCCTGCCGGACCAGTGGACGGTGGTCTCCGCAGATGGCTCGCTAACCGCTCATTTTGAGCACAGCGTGGCCGTCACTGATGAGGGTCCCTTGGTGTTAACCGCCCTCTAGCGTGCGTAGCACACGCTAGACGGATGGAGAAAGCAAGGATATAATCACGCGTTCGCCCCGCCGCCACCCCTTCAGGGTAGCGCTGGGGCAGCAGGAGTAACTGGCAATGAAAGTAACGGCATCGATCAAGAAACGCTGCACCAACTGCAAAGTGGTTAAGCGCAAGGGCAAGCTGTACGTTATCTGCAGCAACCCCAAGCACAAGCAGCGACAAGGTTAAGGTGAATGATGGCACGCATTGAAGGCGTAGATCTGCCGCGCGACAAGCGCGTTGAATACGGGCTGACCTATATCTATGGCATCGGCCTTAACACGTCTCAGCACATTTTGGCTGAACTGGAAATCAATCCTGACACACGCGTGAAGGACCTCTCCGAAGGGGATGTCAGCAAGCTGCGTGAGTACATCACCAAGAACCTGAAGGTGGAAGGTGATCTGCGCCGCGAGGTGCAGCTCAACATTAAGCGCCTGATGGAAATCGGCAGCTACCGCGGTCTGCGTCATCGCCGCGGCCTGCCTGTGCGCGGTCAGCGCACCCGCACCAATTCCCGCACCCGCAAAGGCCCGGCCAAGACTGTGGCCGGTCGTGGTCGCCGCCGCGGCGCCACCAAGAAGTAAGCGCCAGGAGTTTGAACAGGTATGGCTAACGAAAAAGACACCAAAGGTAAAAGCGGCGCCGCCCGCTCCGCTAAGAAGGGCAAGCGTGCCAGCATTCTTACTGGCCAGATTCATATCTTTGCCACCTTCAACAACACCATCGTCACTGTGACCGATGGTCAGGGCAACACCATCTCCTGGGCCAGCGCTGGCCTGGTGGGTTTCAAGGGCTCTCGCAAGAGCACGCCCTTCGCCTCCCGCCTGGCAACCGAGCGCGCCGTCAAGGCTGCGCAGGATCTGGGCATGCAGGAAGTGGAGCTGTTCGTGAAGGGCCCCGGCCCTGGCCGCGAGTCCGCTGTGCGCGCCGTGCAGACCATGGGTATGCGCGTGCGCTCCATCTCGGATGTGACGCCGCTGCCGCACAACGGCTGCCGCCCGCCGAAGCGCCGCAGAATGTAATTTAACCTCTGCGCTTTGCACATCGCAAGCGATGTGCAAAAGCAGGGTAAGACTCATCCGGCGTTTTGCAACAGCAGCCCGCCTGGCTGGGGAAGGAATAAAACTGTGATCGTACTAAGCAATATGGTGACCCCCCGCATTGAGCGTGAGGCGGAGGCCCGCAATTATGGAAAGTTTGTCATCGCCCCGCTGGAGCGCGGCTATGGCCACACACTTGGCAACTCGCTGCGCCGTGTGCTGCTCTCCTCTCTGGAGGGTGCAGCCATTACGTCCATCCGCGTGACGGACGCTCAGCACGAGTACAGCCAGATCCCCGGCATCCGCGAGGATGTTATTCAGATCATGCTGCAGCTCAAGCAGGTGCGCCTGATCCTGCACGAAGGCGAAACTAGCCGCATGCACCTTGAAGTTAAGGGCGAGGGCACGGTAACCGCGGCAGACATCATCGCCTCGGCGGAAGTGGAGATCGTCAACCCCGATCTGTACCTGTTCACCTCGGACAGCAGCAAGACCAAGCTGCAGATCGAGCTGACCGTTGAGCGCGGCCGTGGCTACTCCCCGGCCAATGAGCGCAGCGGCAAGCTGCCCATCGGTGAGCTGCCTGTGGACGCCATCTATACCCCGGTGCGCCGCGTGAACTGGGAAGTGGGCAATGCCCGCGTCGGCCAGAGCACCAACTATGACAAGCTGATCATGGAAGTGTGGACCGACGGCACTGTGCGCCCCGAAGAGGCGCTGAGCACCTCGGCCGGCATCATGATGGAGCACCTGCGCCACATCGCTGGCGTCAAAGAGATTACCCTCAGCCCCGCGCCGGAAAAAGTGGTTACTGACAACCGCCTCTCCAGCGAGGTGTATGACACCCCGATTGAAAACCTTGACCTGTCTGTGCGTGTCTTCAACTCTCTGAAGCGCGCCGGCATCACCACCGTAGGTGAGGTCATGGAGCTGCTCGACAAGGGCCTGGATGCGGTGATGTCCATCCGCAACTTTGGCGACAAGAGCATGGATGAACTCGTAGAAAAGATGCAGGAGAAGGGCTACATGCCGCAAGACGCCAAAGCCCCCTCAGCAACTGATGGAGAAGGTGAATAAAGCATGCGTCACAAAGTAGCCGGCAAAAAACTCAGCCGCCACGTCGGTGCTCGCACCGCCCTGCGCCGCATTCTGGTCAAGCAGCTCTTTGAGCATGAGCGCATCACGACCACCCGCGCCAAGGCGGAGGCCATTCGTGGCCAAGCCGAACGCCTGATCACCCTGGCCAAGAAGGGCAACGCCGCCGAGCAGGCTTCTGCCAAAGTGCATGCCCGCCGCCTGGCCGCCTCTCGTCTGAACGATGCCAAGATCGTCAAGAAGCTGTTCGACGATATTGCTCCCCGCTTCGCTGAGCGCAAGGGCGGTTACACCCGCCTGACCAAGCTCGGCCAGCGTGAGGGCGACCGCGCTCCTATGGTTCTGCTGGAGCTGGTCGACTAAGATTGGCGCCCGCACTTATGGGCAACACGCCATCGCAAGGTGGTTCGCTCTCGGGCGAGACTGAACGTTACAAAATTATTCTGGCTTATCACGGCGCCGCATTCAGTGGAATGCAGCGCCAGGCCCGCCACCGTAGTGTGCAGGCCGTGCTGGAGGATGCGCTGCGAGTATTGGGCTGGCAGGGGCGCGCTGTGATGTTTGCAGGGCGCACCGATGCCGGCGTACACGCCAGCGGGCAGGTAGCCGCGTTTGACTTGAGCTGGAAGCACTCCAACGAGAACTTGCTCAAGGCGCTCAACGCCCAACTGCCCGCAGATGTAGCTGTGCACGCGGTGGAGCAGGTGGGGGCGCAGTTTCATCCCCGCTACGATGCCCGCAAGCGCACCTACCGCTACCGCCTGTACTGCCAGCCACAGCGAGACCCACTTCGGGAGGGGCTCGCTTGGCGAGTGTGGCCGGCGCCAAAGCTGCGACGCCTGCAAGCGGCCGCCCGCCACTTGCGTGGCGAGCACGACTTTGGTGCCTTCGGCCCGGCGCCACAGCAGGGCGGCCACACCGTGCGAACGGTGTACACCGCCCGCTGGTCGGCCGCCGGCGACGAGTTTGTTTTTGAAGTCACCGCCAACGCCTTCCTCTACCATATGGTTCGCCGCATGGTGGGGCTGCAGGTAGCGGCGGGGCAGGGCATGATTGAGCCAGAAGAGGTAGCACACACTCTGCGCAACACGCAGCGTGTGCGCCAACTGGCGCCGGCCCACGGGCTGACGCTGACAGACGTAAAATACTAGCGCCAGCGGAACACATGCCGCCGGCGAGTGAGATAGACAGTACAGTAACAAGCAGCAAGCTGTAAAGCAGATACTGCCAGCAGCGAAGATGAAACAAGGAACTGAGGATTAGGATGCAACAAAAAAGCTATTATCCGAAACCGGGTGATGTAGAAGCACAGTGGTACATCGTTGATGCCGCTGGCAAGAATTTGGGCCGCCTGGCCTCGCAGATTGCCAACGTGCTGCTCGGCAAGCACCGCCCAGAGTACACTCCTGGCGTTGATCTTGGCGATGCAGTCATTGTGACCAATTGCGGGCAGATCACTGTCACCGGCGCCAAGCTGACTGACAAGATCTACTACCGCTACTCTGGCTACCAGAGCGGTTTGAAAGAGACCACCCTGCGCCGCTTGCTGGAGACGCACCCTGACCGTGTCATCTACGAAGCGGTGTGGGGCATGCTGCCGCACAACAAGCTGGGCCGCCAGCTCATCAAGAAGCTCAAGATCTATGCTGGCACCGAGCACCCGCACGAAGCCCAGAAACCCCAGCCGCTGGCTGTGAAATAAGGCAGGAGAGTTACGATGGCAGAACAATTTTACGAAGGCGTCGGCCGCCGCAAGACCAGCAGCGCCCGCGTACGTGTAATGAGTGGCGCCGGTGCCTTCATGGTGAACGGCAAGCCGCTGGATGAATACTTCCCCCGCATCGGTGACGCCGCCCTGATCCAGGGTGTGCTGCAGGATGCCACCGCCAATGGCACGGTTGACGTTAGCGTCATCGTGCGCGGTGGCGGCCGCACCGGCCAGGCTGGCGCAGTGCGCATGGGCCTGGCGCGTGCGCTGGTCAAAATGAACCCGGATTACCATCCGGCCATGGCCAAGAACCAGCACCTGCGCCGGGATGCACGTGCCAAGGAACGCAAGAAACCTGGTCTCAAGCGCGCCCGCAAGGCTCCTACCTACACGAAGCGCTAAAGCCTCGTGGCCTAGTACAAAACCAAAAACCGCAGCGAAAGCTGCGGTTTTTTTATTCTCACCTCTCATTGCGAGGAGTACTGCCGCTTTGCGGCAGACGGACGAAGCAATCTTGCGTACTCACGCTGACTGTGCAGTAGGTGTATCATCTGCCCATGACCAACATCGCAACTCTGCTCAACCAGATACCCACTACCGATAATCTCACCCTCGTGCATGCTCCCAGCATGATGGCGCAGTATCACCCCACATTCCCGCCGCATATGCCTGTGCTTATTCATGGCATTGCATCAGCAGAACAGCTTGCCAAGGTTCATGTACTACTGTTGCTCGTGTATCCACCTTCGCATCCTATTCAAGTGAATGACATGGCGGCGTTGCTGGCTGACCTTGCGCCCAGCCAACTCAAAAACTACCCGACCAGCCTCTACATCCCGCCCCTCGGCGCCAACACCTCGCTTGAGGAGTTCCAAGAGCTCATTGCTCACCTACGGGCACCCGATGGCTGCCCCTGGGACCGCGAGCAGACCCATCAAAGCCTGCGCCGTAACCTCATCGAAGAGACTTACGAGGTGGTTGATGCGCTGGACGCAGCCGACCCGGCTGCCATGCAAGAGGAGTTTGGCGATCTGATGGTGCAGGTAGCCCTGCACGCCCAGATCGCCAGTGAAGCTGGCGAGTTCCGTATGGCGGATGTGCTCAATGGCATCATCACCAAGCTCATCGCCCGCCACCCGCACGTCTTCGGCGAGGTGGAGCTCGGCGATGCCGATGCCGTCATTGCCAATTGGGAGAACCTCAAAGCCGCTGAGCGCAAGCAGAAGGGCACCGAGAAGGGTCTGCTGGACGGCGTCTCGGCCGCCTTGCCCGCGCTCAGCCAGGCGGAGGCCTACACCAGCCGCGCTGCCCGTGTGGGCTTTGAGTGGCCCAATATCGAAGGCGTGCTGGGCGACGTGGCCGAGGAGATCCAGGAGTTCCGTGCTGAGGCCGCTGGCACGCCAGAACAAGAGGCCGAGTTCGGCGATATTCTGTTCGCCTTGGTCAACCTCTCGCGCTGGCTCAAGATCGATGCCGAGGCTGCCCTGCGTGCCGCCAATGCACGCTTCCGCAAACGCTTTGCGTTTGTGGAAGCTGGGGCGCGGGCGCAAGGCCGCCCGCTGAGCGAGCTCACGCTGGATGAAATGAACGTGTTGTGGGAGCAGAGCAAGAGGGGACAATAGAGCAGTTTTTGTCATCCCGAACGAGGCCGTAGGCCGAGGAGGGATCCGTTATGGGTTTGTTTTATCTAATGGGCATCTGGCAGAAGTGCGTGGTTGATTCTTTTACACACCAGGTAGTAAATGAACGAGCGCAGCACGGATTCCTCGTTGCGCTCGGAGCGACACAAAAAGTTAGGTTTGTCGCTAAGTTTGAACTCAGGTTGTAATGGGGGGCGT
>DAOMSJ010000013.1:0-14686 GCA_035446285.1 Anaerolineales bacterium | reverse complement strand
AAGCTGCGCACGCCCGTATAGAAAACCACTAAATGGCGTGTCAATCATAACAATACATCGTAAGCAGAAACCTCCTGCTCACTCTTCACCCCTCACTGCTCACTGTCTCCCTAAATATACTTACTTGTTATCGAACCCTTAGCCTTCTTCAATTCGGCAGGTGTGCCCTCGAACACCACTTGGCCGCCGCGGCTGCCGCCTTCCGGCCCCATGTCGATCACCCAGTCTGCATTGCGCACCACGTCCATGTTGTGCTCGATCACCACCACCGTGTTGCCGCCATCCACCAGGCGGTTCATAATGCCCAGCAGGTGATCGGTGTCTGACATATGCAGGCCCGTGGTCGGCTCATCCAGCACGTAGATGCTGCCTTCTTTGTGCAGCTCGCTGGCCAGCTTGATGCGCTGGCACTCACCGCCGGAGAGCGTGTTCAGCGGTTGGCCCAGCTTCAGATAGGTGAGGCCCACATCCGCCATCGCTTGCAGCTTGCGCTTGATCTCGGGCTGCTCAAAATGCTCCACAGCTTCCAGTACCGTCATATCAAGCACATCGGCAATTGACTTGCCGTTCAGCAGGTAGCCCAGCACCTCATCCTTGAAGCGCTTGCCGCCACACACTTCGCAGGGCGATTTCACCGTGTCAAAGAATGAAAGCTCCGTGTACACCACGCCGAGGCCCTGGCAGTTTTCACAGGCGCCTTTGGAGTTGTAGCTGAACAAGCCAGCATTGACCTTGTTGATTTTGGCGAAGGCCTTGCGGATATCGTCCATCATGCCGGTGTAGGTGGCTGGGTTGGAGCGCGAGTTAGCGCCCACCGCAGACTGGTCCACCACGATGGCTTCGGGGTACTGCGCCACGAAGGCTTGATTGATTAGTGAGCTCTTGCCAGAGCCTGCCACACCGGTTACCGCCGTCAGCACGCCCTGCGGCACGTTGACGCTGACGTTCTTGAGGTTGTTGATACTCACTTTGCTCAGCTTGAGCTGCCCCATGGCCGGGCGGAACTCCTTCTTGAGTGGCATGGCGGTCTTCATGTGGGTGCCGGTGAGCGTGTCTGCCTTCAGCAGGCCGGTGTAGCTGCCCTCGTACACGATCTGGCCGCCCTGGCTGCCGGCACGCGGGCCAACATCTACGATGTGATCGGCGATCTCGATCACCTGTGGGTCGTGCTCCACCACCAGCACGGTATTGCCCTTATCACGGATCTTCTGCAGCATCTCGTTCAGGCGGTGCACATCCCGCGGGTGCAGACCTACGCTGGGCTCATCGAAGATGTACATCATGTCGATCAGGCTGCTGCTCAGTTGCTTCACCAGCTTGACGCGCTGCGATTCGCCACCGGAGAGCGTATCCGTCTCGCGGCTCAGGGTCAGATACTCCAGCCCGATATCAATGAGGTATTGCAAGCGCGCCGCCAGATCATCCAGCATCGGCTTGGCTTCAGGGCTCTTGATGGCTTTGATGATCGGCAGCAGAGCGCTCACTTCCATTGCGGAGAGCTCGGCGATGTTGTAGCCATCGATCTTGCACATCAGCACAGATTTATTGAGGCGTGCGCCTTTGCAGGCGGGGCAGGGGCCTTCTACCAAATAGGGCGCAATCTGCTTCTGCGTGCGCTCAGACAATGCCTTGAGGTCACGCTTGATGTATGAATTTTCAAATTTGCGGATGATGCCTTCATAGGTGGCATTAAAGCCCTTGTCGCCAAAGCCGCTCAGCTTCACCTTGCGGTCTTTGCCATGCAGCAACAGCTCCAGCTCATCTTTGCTGTACTTGGAGAGCGGCTTGTCATTGTCAAAGAAGCCGCTGGCCTGATATAGGCCAGCCCAACTGCTAAAGCCGGGCACCAAGATTGCGCCTTCGTTGAGCGAGCGGCTCATATCCAGGATCTTGCTGGTATCCGCTTGCAGCTTGCGCCCGAAGCCGTTGCACTCCGGGCACATGCCAAACGGCTCATTGAAGGAAAACACGTTGGGGTGGCCGACAAAAGGCTGCCCGATGCGCGAGAACAGCATGCGCAGCAGAGTGTAGGTGTCAGTGATCGTGCCCATGGTGGAGTGTGAACCGCCGCCGAGGCGCTTTTGGTCTACCACTACGGCCATGCCCAGGTTCTCGATGCTGTCGGCATCCGGCTGGGTGTAACGCGGCAGGAAGTTGCGCACGAACAGGCTGAAGGTCTCGTATAGCTGGCGCTGCGCTTCGGTGGCGATGGTGTCGAACACGATCGAGGATTTGCCAGAGCCAGACACGCCGGTGAATATGGTCACCTTGCGTTTTGGGATGCGGACGTTTACGTTTTTGAGATTATTCTCGCGTGCTCCGCGAATGTCAATGAATTCTTGCTTGCCTTCAGCCATGCTTCCTCTAGTAGTTGATATGGGCGAATGGGGAGAGAGTTTACCCTAAATTACTACCCGGCCTACTTGGCCGCGTTCAGTTTGACGGCAGCTTGCATCAAGGCCTTGATCCCGGCTTTGTCAATGCGGTCTTGGGGGCCAAAGTCAATCGCCCGCACCGTGCTGCTATCCAGGCGGGTGTTAAACAGCTTCTTGGGGTCCTTGATCTGCGCACCTTTGTGAAAGTTCAAGCGCACCGTATTCTTGAGAATATCCACATGGCACAGATTGCCATTGTGCGCCCACACTGCCACACCTTCAGGCTGCGAGGGTTTCTTCCACTTAACTTCCTCGATGATGCCTGGGTTGGCTTTGAGGATCACGGCGCGCAGCTCGGCCATCTTTTCGCCTTTCCAAGGCTCAGCCGCCTTGATGATGGCGTCGATCTCTTGGCTGGCGTTGCCGCTTGGCGCTGCGGCTTTGGCAGCAGGCTTCTTGCCTGTGCTCTTGGCGGCACTCTTCTTGGCGGGCATATCAGCCTGTGGCCTTTTTGACCAGTTTGGTGATCCTGGCTTCTTCGGCAGCGCTGAGCTTCACCATCGCGAACGATGCCGGCCACATGTTGCCATCATCCAGCTTGGCCGAATCATTGAAGCCCAGCGTGGTATAGCGCGTCTCAAATTTGCTGCCCGGCTGGAAGAAGAGCACCACTTTGCCGTCTTCGTTGGCATACGCAGGCATGCCATACCAGGTGCGCGGCAGCAGGTCGGGGGCCGCACTGCTGATCAGCGTGTGCAGGCGCGCACACATCTTGCGCTCTGTATCCGGCAGCTTGTTGACCACCTCCAGCAGGGCTTCTTCGCCCTTGGCACGATCTTTGCCAATGCGCTCCAATGCTTTGAGCTCGCGGGCGCGCTCCTTCATCGCTGCCTTTTCTGCTGCGCTAAAACCTTCGCTCACTTTTGCGGTCTTGCTGGCTTTCTTTTGTGCGCTCATCACGTCCTCCTAACAGGGTTATAGACTCTCTACGTACTCGGCCAGGCCTTCGAGAGCCTGCATAGCGCCCACGATGGCGCCATACTTCACGGCCTGAGCATAGGCTTGCTTGCTCGGGAAGACCAGCTGCAGCGTTACCTTGGTCTTGTCGCCAGCCTCTTCAAAGGTGACATGTGTGCGCACTGTGTTCTCTTCACTGGGCACATCCGGGCTGTAGTCATAGACCAGCTTGTTGGGCTTATCTACTTCAACAAAGGTGATGCGGAAGATCATTTGATTGTCGCCGTAGGTGGGCGCCTGATAGCGCCACACGCCGCCGGGCGTGCCTTCCCAATCCAGCGTGGTGCCGCCTTTGGGCAGCCACCAGCCTTCGACATGCTGCTTGTCGGTGAAGGCGTCAAACACCAGCTCGCGCGGTGCCGCGAACTCGCGTGAAGTGACGATTTCTCGGTTCTTGGTATCTTCGGTCATGGGTGTTCTCCTTTTTGTATCTGCATGAGATATTCATCTAAACGATCAAAGTTCTCTTCCCAGTGCTGGCGGTACTCGCTCAGCCATTGGTTGGCATCTTTGAGGGGGGCAGCCTGCAGCTGCGCCGGGCGCCATTGCGCCTCGCGCCCGCGCTCGATCAGGCCGGCGCGCTCCAGCACCTTGAGATGCTTGGTGATCGCCGGCAGGCTGATGCTGAACGGCGCCGCCAGCTCCTTCACCGTGGCTGGCCCTTGCGCCAGGCGCGAGAGCATGGCGCGCCGCGTCGGATCTGAGAGAGCGCCAAAGGTCAGGCTGAGGGTGTCGGCTTTACTGTGCATGGCTGGATAATTAACCGAATGGTAAAATATCTGAAATGAAATGTCAAGGGGTGGGGTTATTAATCTTGGTGTGCTAAGCTAGTAGTATGAAAATGAAACAGTGGGGAGCATTGTTTTTGACCAGCCTGTGGCTTGTAGCCTGTGCAGCCACTCCAGCCGCCGAGCCAGACTCAAATCTGTTGTACTTTACCCATAGAATGGATGCCGATAGCAGCCTGCTGGCTCCTGGCCACCTGCGGCAGACTTTGGGCGCCCAGGCCACTGGCGAGTGGGGCGATCTGATGCAGCTGCACACTGCGCAGCCCGCGGCCGCCGTTCTCATTGATGGCGCCGCCGCCGAGCATGCCGATGCAGATGATTTGGCGCGCTTGTATCGCCAATGTGTCGTGCTGGTATTCTTCAATCTCTATGCACCAGACGTGGCTGCTCTGGTGAATGCGCCCAGCCTGCTCGCCAATGGCTGGATGGATGGCAGTGATCCATACGCTGGTGATTTTTACATCCTCCTGCATCGACGCGCATCGGGTTCACAGGGCGACTGTAGTGGGGCGGGGCCTTCCGGCTCCCCGGGCGCCACGGGCGGCCTCAGCCAAGGCGGTTCGCAGGGCCAATTGTCCACCCAGGCCGAATTTGATACTTTTGAGCAAGTACTCACCCTTGAGTTAGCACAACCATAACCATGCATGCAGAAGAGTTGCTGTCATCCATGGATGACAGCAACTCTTCCCTAATTGTGCTGGATTTGTTTTGGCTGCACTGGCTGTGTTTCAAAGCTGGCGTAGGCAGCGGCATCTCCATCCTGCTATGCTGCTTTTGCAATTGTGACTTTGAATACAGCGGGCCTGCTGCCTCTTAGCTGACCGCAATCTCACGTAGCAAGCCAGAGCGCAACCTCATGAGCCGGTTGCGCTGCTGTTGGTGGTGTGCGGCTACGCGCTGGCCTTGCACCGCCAGGCCTTTTTGCCAGTTCTTGATACTAGATAGCGCTTACTCTGCCTGTAGCCTGTTCCAGGCTGCATGGTATTTTTGCAGCTTTTCTAATGAGCTCGGCGTCACTTCTTTGAGGCGTAAGATATTACTGTTGTCTTCTAGATCGGCCAGCTTCACGCGGCGCGCCAGCGGCACTTGCTTGATGACGTCAATATAGCTCTCGTAACTTTGCTCATCACGATGGGTAAGCACATCCAGCGCGTCCAGGGTGGCCTTAGCGAAGCCGGCCCGCTCCAAATCGGCTCGCGTAGTCTGCGAGTCCTCCAGCACATCGTGCAGCACTGCCACGATCATCTCGTCTGGTGTGCTCATGCGCATCATCAACCGCAGCGGATGCAGGATGTATGGCGCGCCAGCCTTGTCTTGCTGATCTTTGTGTGCAGTGAGCGCCAACTGGATAGCGGTATGCAGATCGGCCATGCTTAGTGAGCGCCCGGGTAGCGTTCGCCAGCCAGGATTGCCACTGGCAGCACGCTGTTGGGTGTGGGCACAGGGCAGGTGGCATACGGCGTGAACGCGCAGGGCGGGTTGTAGAGCTTGTTGAGATCGAGAACTACGCTATCGCCTTCGGGCAGCTCGCTGTCCAAAAAGCGCCCGCCGCCGTAGTTGCCGCTGCCAACCGCATCTTTCAACATCAACGAATAGCGCCCATCCGGCAGCAGCTCGGCATCCGGTGTGCAGGCCACACCGTCGTACTCAAAGTGCAGTTTGGCGGCAATCTCCAGTTGGCGCGGCGTGCCCACAATATCCACGCTGGGCACCACGCGCGGTGGCGCGTGCCGCTCGATGCGCGCCGTGATGCGCGCCGCCGGGTCGGCGGGGTGCCACACGCGCCCAGTGGCGTGAGCGCGTTCGGGGCGCTGTGGGTCCCACATGCGCATGGCGTAGCGCTCTCCGCGCTTGATCACCAGCATGCGCACCTCCTGCCAGAACAGCAGGCTGGGCGTATCTTCATGGTCATTGCGCAGGCTGGTCTCACCAGCCACGGGCGTGTCGCCGATACGCATTTCTGCGCCCGCGGCGGGGTGCAGCGTCACCTGGCCGCCCGCCAGCCGCAGGCTGCCGAGGGCAGCCGGGGCGCGGCTGGGCAGCTGCACGGCGCTGCCAGCGGCACTGCCTAGGCTGTTCTCACCCTCATCAAGCCAGAACAAACCAGCCAGCGATAGCCAACTGTAAGGCGCGCTCAGGCCTTCGGTCATCTTTGCTCGCCACGCGGCGAGGTCTTGCAAATAGTCGCTAGTCACGAAGTTAGTTCGCCTCGAATTCGAAGTTTTTTAGCTGTTTGTCGCGGATGCGCATACTTACATCAAGGAACTCGACTCCAACAACAACCCCATCCTTGTTGAAGTCAAGCACGATGCCAGGTTTAACTTCCTCAGATTCTACAATAGCAGCTTCATCTAATCGCAGGTAGAACGCATCAGCCGTTTCATCAAGTTTGAGTCTCATTTTTGTCTCAATGTACGGCGCAAATACAATGGTACTACACGACCTGGTGAGATATGCGCGTTGACAATGACACGCAAGACCCGATTTACCAAATCCAGGGATTGAGCGCACAATAATGCAACTTGCCTTCACCCGCGTCAAGCACCTCGTCCGGGCTGACGTAGAGCTAACCAGAGCCACTCCCCCTCGATGGAGCGCTCTGCCAGCATCGTGCGAGCATGGACGCTGAGTTCAAGCTCCCCTGGTTGCATGCTTTACATCATCTCAAATTGCGCCGTGAAGTGGCGCAGCAGCTCGGGTGCGTAGGTCATCTTCATGCCACGGATCTTGGCGGCATCCGCCTTGATCTCGCCCATCACCTCGGCTACATAGTCGAAGTGGCTCTGCGTGTAGCTGCGGCGCGGGATGGCCAGACGCACCAGCTCCAGCGGCGGGAACTTCCACTTGCCGTCCACCAGCTGCCCAAAGGCCACCGTGCCCATCTCCACGGCGCGGATGCCGCCGTAGAGATACATGGCTACCGAGAGCGCCTGGCCGGGCAATTGCTCACGGCTGAGGTGCGGCAGCAGGGTGGCGGCATCCAGATAGATGGCGTGGCCGCCGGTGGGCTCGATCAACGGCATGCCGGTCTCGCGAATGCGGTCGGCCGCGTACGCGGTCTGTGCCAGGCGGTAGGCCAGGTAATCTTCCTGCAGGCCCTCGCGCAAGCCCACGGCCAGGGCATCAATATCGCGCCCGGCCAGGCCGCCGTAGGTGGGGAAGCCTTCGCGCAGGATCAGCTCAGCGCGCACACGCTCAAACAGCGTGCTGTCGTTCATCGCCAGGAAGCCGCCAATGTTGACCATGCCGTCTTTTTTGGAGCTCATCGTTGCGCCGTCTGCCAGGGCAAAGATCTCGCGCGCAATCTCCAGCGTGCTCTTGTTCTCATAGCCCGGCTCGCGCAACTTGATGAAGTAGGCGTTCTCCGCGTAGCGGCAGGCGTCAATAAAGAAGGGGATGTTGTAACTGTGATACAGCTCAGATACGGCTTTGATGTTGGCTAGCGAGACGGGCTGCCCGCCGCCCGCATTGTTGGTGATGGTGAGCATGCCGAAGGGAATGTTGGCTGGCCCCTTCTCCTCGATCCACGCTTTCAGGGCGTCAACATCCATGTCGCCTTTGAAATCCACCACAGTCTGCGGCTCGTAGGCCACCTGCTTGATGAGGTTGACCGGCACGCCGCCGCGCGCCAGGATGTTGCCCTCGGTGGTGTCGAAGTGCATGTTGGAGGGCACAAATTGCCCGGGCTTCAGCAGCACAGCCGCCAGAATGTTTTCGGCGGCGCGCCCTTGGTGTGTGGGCACGAAGTGCTTGAAACCAAAGATGTCTTCCATCACTTCTTTCAAGCGATAGAACGAGCGCGAGCCTGCATAGCTCTCATCGCCCACCATCATGGCGCCCCATTGGCCCTGGCTCATGGCGCCAGTGCCGGAATCGGTCATGAAGTCAATATAGACATCTTCTGCGCGCAGGCCAAACACGTTGTAACCCGCGGCGTGTAGCGCTTTCTCACGCTCCGCTCGGCTGATGAGCTGGATCGGCTCGACGACCTTGATGCGGAACGGTTCCGGCACGTACTTAGGCATGTACTCTCCTTGAGGTAGTGGGGCGGCGCACAAAAGCGCCATGCGTGTGCAAAGTATAATCCCGCTTAATTGCGAGCAGCTTTGCCCTCGCGTTGGAGTTTGTTGCATAAACTCCTGAGAGGTTTGGTGGTGTTTGACACTTGAAATTGTGAAGATGACGCTCGGCCCGGCTAGCACTAACTGCTACATTGTGGCGGAGCAGGGTAGCTCAGATGCCGTGGTGATCGATCCTTCGTGGGATGGGCATCTAATTCTGGAGCAACTTGAGCAACGCAACTGGCGCACCGCGGCGATCTGGCTCACGCATGCCCACTGGGATCACTTCGGCGGCGCGGCGGCGCTCGCCGATGGCAGCCCCACGCCGCCGCAAGTGGCGCTGCACCCCGAAGACTACGTCTTATGGCGTGCCGGGGGCGGGTCGCGCAAGTATGGCATGACCTTTGACCCTGGCCCCGAACCCACCATTGACTTGGCGGCGGGCCAAAGCCTGTACATTGGCAGCACGCAGTTGCAAGTGCGCTTTGCACCGGGCCACTCGCGCGGCAGCGTGATGTTTTATTGCGAGCAGGAGAAGCTCATGTTCTGCGGCGATGTCATCTTTCAGATGAGCATCGGCCGCACGGATTTACCCGGGGCCGATCACAATACGCTGATCAAAAGCATCTATCGAGAAGTGCTCAGCCTGCCTGATAATGTAACCCTGCTGCCCGGCCACGGACCACAGACGACGGTAGGGCAGGAGCGCGAGTACAATCCGTTTTTGCAAGAGTGAGAAGTGGAGATTGGTAAGTGGTAAATAGTAACTCGCAGTGCACCACTGACTATTCTAGTTACTGATTACCAATTACTATTTACCACTCACTAGCCTTTTAAGGAGTCCCATGCTAAAAGACCTATTACTTGACCTGTACGATTTCACTTGCTGGGGGCGTGAGCTGATGCTTGAGCACGCCGCCAAGCTGACCCCGGAACAGTACGAAGAAGAGACGCGTTTCCCCATCAAGAGTGTGAAGGAAACCCTGGTGCACACACTCTCGGCCGAACGTGCCTACCGCACGCGCTGTGCTGGCCTGCCCACCGCAGCGGTGAAGTCAGAGGAGTTTGCTGACCTGGCCGCTCTGCGTGCCTACTGGCAAGACGAGGAGACGCAGATGCGCGCCTACCTCACCGGCGCCAGCGAAGACGAGCTGGCCGGCAGCGTGACCTACAAAGTCTCCACCGGCGAGGAGTTCACACGGGCACGTCTGGAGCTGCTCAAGCAGCTCTTCTTCCACAGCATGCAGCACCGCGCTGAGCTGGCGCAGATGCTCACCGAGTTCGGGCACTCGCCTGGCAATATTGACTACACCATGTACCTGCTCAAGAAGCAGGGCTAAGAAACCAGCATCAGCCTTCCACAGGCTGCGGCAGCGAGCGCTAGAACTCTCACCCCGCAGCCTGTTTTGGTTTAAGGTGCCTGTCTGTTTGCTAATTGCCTCCATGGGGCTCAGCAGGCCGCCGTCTGCAGCTGGCTGCCTGTACTGGCTGAAATGCGTGTTGTAGCTGTTGTCGATCAGGTCATTGTTGTCACTTTGCTTTAGTGCAGGCTGGCCAGCCTGAGCGGTAGGGGTGGGCCCAGCCCCTGTTGCCTAGCGAGGTTATGCCACGGATCTGCCTGAGCGGGGCAGATTGGGCAGAATATCAAGCTGCTGGACGTGATCTAGTGAACAGTGGATAAGTGATGGGTGAGCAGGGGATCTAACCTGGCCCAAGGTCACGCCTTCCGGTTTTACCGCTTCACTACTCACTGTTCACTGCTCACTTCTCCCAAACACAACTCCACCCTTAATAAGTGTAAAAATTCACAATATTGTGATATAATGCACATGTAGGACTTGACCGGGTTCGCCTTAGGGAAAGGAAGAGTTCCATGTTTGCGTTCTACTTGTTCCTTGTCAGCGTGATCAGCTTCTTGGTGTTGTGGGGAACTTCACTTGGCGCAGTGAGCGATTGGCTGCACATCCAGCAGGGCACTGGCTTTCAAGCAGCCGAGGGATTGGTTGCCAACATAGGCTGGGTGATTGCGGCTGGCCTGATGTGGGTTTTCCACTGGCGCAGCCTGCTCCGCGGGCTGCGCACAGGCGGGCGCTCCATGCTGGCTGCCGTGATGTTTTACCTGCTGAGCGTGGTCTCGCTCCTGGGAGTAAGCCTGATGATTAGCGGCTCTACGTTCTTTGAGGAGGTGGCCGCTTTGCTCACCGGCCTGGTTGAGAGCAGCACCCTGCAGCTTGGGGCGCAAGCGCTCAAGCTGCTGATTGGCGCCAGCCTGTGGGCACACCATGTGTATGTGTTCTATCAAGAAGTCAAGTACGATATGGCTTTGGATAAAAAAGAAGCGTAGCAGTTAACAGGCAGTATCTACAAAAAGCGGCCTGCACCATGTGCAGGCCGCTTGTCGATTCAGCACACGCTGGAGGTTGATTTCTACACGGTCTCCCTCGATAATGTAAGCGAGACCTTTTATGTTCCGTATTTACCTGTACCTTGTTTGTGGGTTTGCAATTTCAGGCTATAGTCTGTTTTTGACAATTGGAGCAAGCGACTTGGCTAGCTTTTTTTCTACTGGCATCCCATCCTCGGGGCAGGTAGTTAGGCAACTTGGCTGGGCGCTCGTCAGTGCGCTGCTGTGGGTCTCGCATTTGCCTCCCTTAGCCTCTGAGATTGCCAAAAGAAAGAAGGTGTCGTGGCTCTCAATTTCAGTCAGTTTTGTACGGTTTGCATACAAACTGCTGTGGTTGCCAATCGCTATGGGGCCTCTTTTTCTCTGGTTGTACAAAGACGAGAATCTGTTGGTGCGGGTAGGTGTCCTTTCGTGCGTACTGCTGCTAGCTTTATTTATGCATAAGTTTTCTCTCCCTTACCTAGAGCAGATCGACCCTGATGTTAGGAGACTCTCGGCTTGTCCGGGTATCTCTAAGCACGCGTAGGAAAATAAAGGGCCGGTATCACCGGCCCTTATTTTTCTTTATCTTTGCCCCTGCTTACTTCGCAAACTCGCTGGCACGTGTCTCACGCAGCACCGTGACCTTGATCTGGCCCGGGTACTGCATAGTCTCTTCGATCTTCTTGGCGATGTCACGCGCCATGCGTGCCGCTTCCAAGTCGTCCACATCTTCGGGGCGCACGATGATGCGCACCTCACGGCCGGCCTGCAGGGCGTAGCTCTGCGTCACGCCCTTGTAGGAGTTGGCCAGGTCTTCCAGCGCCTTGATGCGCTTGATGTATTGCTCCAGGCTCTCACGGCGGGCGCCGGGGCGGGCGCCGGAGATGGCGTCGGCCGCTTCCACGATCACCGCTTCCACGCTCTCCTGCTCCACCTCGTGGTGGTGTGAGGCGATGGCGTTGACCACCAGTGAGTTCACGCCGTAGCGTTTGGCAAACTCGGCGCCGATGGCGGCGTGCGTGCCCTCTACGTTGTGGTCCATCGCCTTGCCCAGGTCATGCAGCAGGCCGCCCATCTTGGCCAGCTCCACATTGGCGCCCAGCTCGGTGGCAATTACGCCAGCCAGGCCGGCGGCTTCCACGGCGTGGGCAAGTTGGTTCTGCCCATACGAGGTGCGGTACTTGAGGCGGCCGAGCATCTTCACAATCTCTTTGTGAAGATGCGGCACGCCGGCTTCGTAGACGGCGTTCTCGCCAGCTTCCACCATGCTTTTATCGACTTCATCCTGTTCTTTCTTCAGGATCTTCTCGATGCTGGCCGGGTGGATACGGCCATCTTGCACCAGCTTCTGCAGGGTGCGGCGAGCTACTTCACGGCGCACCGGGTCAAAGCTGGAGATGGTGACGGCTTCCGGCGTGTCATCCACGATGACATCCACGCCAGCCACCTGCTCAAAGGAACGGATGTTGCGGCCGTTGCGGCCGATGATGCGGCCCTTCATGTCGTCTGAGGGCAGGGTGACCACCGAGGTGGTGTTCTCAGAGACGTACTCCGAGGCCACGCGTTGCACAGCCATCGCCACCAGGTTGCGGGCGCGTTTCTCGCCCTCTTCCTTGGCTTCGCCTTCGATCTGGCGAATGATGCGCGCCATATCGCCGCGTGATTCCTTCTCCACCTCGTCCATGAGCACTTTGCGGGCTTCGTCACGCGTCATGGACGATACGCTTTCCAGCTTTTTGACGATCTCGTTGCGCTGCTCTTCTACTTCATTCTGGCGGCGGTCCAGGTTGCTCTGACGCTTGTTGAGCCCCTGTTCCCGCTCTTCGAGCTTCTCCGTGCGGTGGTCCAGGTCGGAGCGGCGGCTGCGCAGACGGTCATCCTCGCGGCTGAGGTCTTTGCGCTTGCGCTCAATATCAGCTTCGGCGCCCTGGCGCAACTCCAGCGCTTCGTTCTTGGCCTTGAGCTCAACGCTCTTGGCTTCCTCGCGTGCCTGGGTGAGGATGCGCTCGGCCTCCTCCTGATTGCGCCGTTTGGCGCTTTGCACTTGCAGGTGGCGCAGCCCGAAACCGGCTGCCGCCGCTGCAAGTGCAACAATGATGCTAATCGTGTCCATAGTTTTTTAGTGTTCCCTCGTTTCTGGTGAGTGGGTGCGCTGCCAGGCCTCACGGCAGACATCGGCGGCAATGTCATAGCCGAAGCCGCGGCGGGCCAGGTGCGCGCCAAGCTTGTTGCGAAAGGTGTCCCAATCCAGCCCGCTGAGCTGGCGCAGTTTGCGCTCAGCCGCCTGGCTGGCCAGTTGGTACTCATCAATGTCTTGCAGGGCTTCGTCGATCAACGCGTCCTGCATGCCCTTGAGGCGCAGCTCCATGCGCAGGGCGCGGGCGCCGCGCGGCTTGAAGGCGGCGCGGTCCTCGACCCAGCGGCGGGCAAAATCGGCATCGTCTAGCAGGCCGTTGGCATGCAGGCGTTCGATCACGCTGGCAATAATGTCTTCGGGCACTTCAAACTTCTTGAGGTTGCGCTGCACTTCGGCCACGGAGCGGGGGCGGTAACTTATGAAGTTGAGGGCGCGCTGCAAGGCGGCCTCATGCCCGTCCTTGGCTTGCAGCTCAGCAATCTTGTCTGGGCTGAGTTCCTGGCCGATCTTGAGCCAGGCGGCCACAATTTTGGCCAGGGGGAAGGCGTATTCACCATCCAGGTAGACATTGACCCGGTTGGGATTGCGCTTCTGTTGAGTGAGTGCGGTAATCGTTGCCATAACCAAACAAAAAACAGCCAACGGTGCACCGTGGCTGCTTGGCTTGGTCTGGTTGGCTCCGTGGCTTGCACGGAGGTGCTGATGAATTGTGCTACAACGCGGCGGCGCTGCCTCTCAGGCAGGCAGCCGCTGGCCAGCTAACGGCGCAAAACGGGGCGTAGCCCGTGTTCCTTTACAGAGAGGTGCGCTGAAGAGGTCATGTATGTAGCGTTTCAGTATCAGCCCGTCTGCGTTTTCAGTGCAGACATCGTCCAGAATCAGGTCAAAAAATCAGCCCGGCGCAGTGCCGGCCTGGCGAAACGGAGATCTACTCTTCGTCTTCGGGTTCTGCCCCGCCCAAAAGCATGTTGGGGTCGGCATGCGCCCGAACCTTTTCTTCGATCTCGTTGGCCAGGTTCGTGTTCTCCCGCAAGAAGGCTTTCGCATTCTCACGGCCTTGCCCCAAGCGCTCTTCTCCGTAGAGATAGTGCGAACCACGCTTGGTGATGATGTCCATTTGGCTCGCCAAGTCCAGCAGATCGCCAGCCTTGGAGATGCCTTCATTATACATGATGTCAAATTCGGCGGTTCGGAAGGGGGCCGAAACCTTGTTTTTGACCACGCGCACCCGTGTACGGCTGCCCACAATATCCTGCCCATCCTTGATGGATTGGATGCGGCGCACATCCATGCGCACCGAGGCATAGAACTTGAGCGCCATGCCGCCAGTAGTGGTTTCGGGATTGCCAAACATCACGCCGATCTTCTGGCGTAGCTGGTTGGTGAAGACCACGGCCGTATTCGTCTGACGAATGACGCCGGAGAGCTTGCGCAGCGCCTGCGACATCAGGCGCGCTTGCATACCCATAGTAGCATCGCCCATATCGCCCTCGATCTCGGAGCGTGGCACCAGCGCCGCCACCGAATCGACGATGACCACATCTACTGCGCCGGAGCGCACCAGCGCCTCGGCAATTTCCAGCGCCTGCTCACCCGTATCCGGCTGCGAAACCAGCAGCTTTTCCACATCTACGCCGCAGCGGGCAGCGTAGTTAGGGTCCAGGGCGTGCTCCATGTCTACGTAAGCCGCCGTGCCGCCGCGCTTTTGCACCTCGGCCACGATGTGCTGGCAAATGGTGGTCTTGCCCGAGGATTCCGGGCCGTAGATCTCGGTCACGCGGCCGCGCGGCACGCCGCCCACGCCCAGGGCGAGGTCGAGCGAGAGCGAGCCGGTGGGGATGGATTCCACCGCCATGCTCTCGGTTTCACCGAGGCGCATGATGCTGCCTTCACCCCAACGTTTGGTGATCTGCTCCAGTGCG
>DAOMSJ010000012.1:0-37075 GCA_035446285.1 Anaerolineales bacterium | reverse complement strand
AAGAATTTAGCGCGCACAGATGGGCACTCTCTGGACGGCACACTCGAAATGTTGCAAGAGTTCAAGGATAAGCATGACCCTGCCAACAAGCTCCTGGTTGTGAGCGCCGCTGATGCCGGGTATACAGATGGTTTTTGGCCTGAGAAAGATGAGATGTCGCAAGCCTATGCCGAACGCGCAACCGGTGATTGGCTGTGGCAGGTAGACAGCGATGAGTTTTATCTAGAGAGTGACTTGGCGGCAATGCTCGATCTACTTGACGAGCATCCCCAGGTTGCTGGTTACTCATTCCCTTATGTGGAATTCTTTGGAAGTTTCAACTCTGTTATCACTGGTATTTGGCACCTCAAGCAGTTTTCGCGCGTACAACGTATCTTCAAGTGGGGTGCAGGGTACCGTTATATCTCTCATCGCCCACCAACTGTTGTCAGCGACAAGGGGCAAGAGCTAGCGTTGCGCCGGGTTGGAGATGCTGCTCCAGAGGGGCGCAAGATGCTTATGTATCACTACTCTTATGTGCTGCCAAAGCAAGCGCAGCAAAAGGTAGAGTATTACTCGAATGTTAGCTGGTCTGAAGCGTTTCGGAAGAACAAGCAGTGGTACGACCAGCAATATATGCGGCTAAAGAATCCTATGCGCTTGGGAGAATTAGGCGGGCTGCAATGGCTCGAGCGGTTTGAAGGAAAACATCCTGAGGCGATCGTCAAGTTACAAGAAGATCTGTTATCAGGACGGATAAGCGAACCGCAGCGGCCTGTGCAGGATATAGAGAGTCTATTAGACTCTTCTTGGTACTGGATGCAAACTCGTCTGGCGCGCCTTTTCCTTTGGCTATATTGGCTTGTTCGAGGAGTATGGAAGTTTATGCGTGGTTCTATCTTGAATCTCTGGGCGACAGGTGAAGAGTGATGACTATAGAGATTATTGAATACAACAGCATTAAATATGCTGAAGTCATCCGTGCGGAAGAGACAGTTGAGAAAACCACCTTCTTTTCTCCTGCAGAATCTTCTTTCCAGTTTGGTCTTTTAGCTCATGAGGCTGGATTTACGGAACCACCTCACTTTCACAAACCGGTCGAGAGGGTGATTTCTGACCTTCAGCAAATGTTTGTAGTTCAGCGCGGTGTTGTGGTTGTGGAGCTGTATAGTGATGCGGGTGACCTTTTGCGTGAAATTGAATTGGGCAAAGGGGATGCAATTGTGCTAATTCACGGAGTTCACGCTATTCGAGTGGTGGAAGATATGCAGTGCATTAGTGTCAAACAAGGCCCTTATCTGGGTGAGGCGGACGATAAAGTATTTGTTGAGGTGAATAAATGATTCCCGTCTTTGAGCCTGTAATTGGTGAAGATGAAATTGCTGCTGTAGTTGATGCGCTGCGCAAAGGTGAAGTCTCGGGCACTTTTGGGACTTACATTGAAGACTTTGAAAACGAATTTGCTGCCTATGTGGGTTGCAAGCATGGCATAACAGTAAATAGCGGAACTTCGGCACTACACTTGGCTGTGGCTGCTTTGGATTTGCAGCCTGGTGACGAGGTACTGGTGAGCTCCAGCACCAATATCGCCACTGCGCTGGCCGCACTGCACAATGGCGCTGTCCCGGTCCCCGTCGATTCGGAGGCGGTTACCTGGAATCTTGATCTTGACTTGATTGAGAGCCTGATCACACCGTGCACCAAAGCCATCATCCCGGTGCATCTGTATGGACACCCGGTGGATATGGATCGCTTGATGGAAATTGCCAATAAGCACAATCTCATTGTGATTGAAGATTGTGCTGAATCGCATGGCGCCACCGTGCGAGGGCGGATGACTGGCAGCTTTGGTCATATGTCCTGCTTTAGTTTTTATGCCAATAAAGTTATCACCACTGGTGAAGGCGGCATGATCACGACAAATGATGATGCCTTTGCCGAGCGCATCAAGTTGCTGCGTAATCTTGCTTTCACCCAGCCACGTTTCAAGCATGAATTGGCTGGTTTTAACTTCCGTATGCCCGGTTTTGTGGCTGCATTGGGATTGGCTCAATTCCGCAAGATTGATCACATTGTTGAGCAAAAGCGTCGCGTAGCTCATCGTTATAACAAGAAGCTCAAGGGGATCAAAGGAATCCAGCTTCCGGCAGAGTTGGATTGGGCAAAAAATGTCTACTGGATGTATGGTATTGTGGTTGACCCTGAGCAATTTGGTATTAACCGCAACAAGCTAGTTGAGGCTTTGGCCGAAAGCGGTATTCAGACTCGCACCTTCTTTTGCCCCATGAACCAGCAGCCTGTCCTTGAGAAGCAGGCTGGCTTCCGTGAAGTCCCGTGCCCTGTAGCCGACTCACTTTGGGAAAACGGCTTGTACTTGCCTTCCACATGGAATTTAAGCGATGAAACGATTGACATAATTTGTGATGCCATTCAGCGCGCGCCGCAGTGGGAGGGGTAGATGGGTTCATATGTAGGCAAGTATGCGGAGTACTACAACCACATCTACGCCAATAAGCCCTATAAAAATGAAGCAGCCTTTGTACACACGTGCCTTCAGCGCCATACAGTAGGCACAACCAGCTCATTGCTTGAGCTGGCTTGTGGTACAGGCCGACATGCCCTTGAGCTTGAGAAACTAGGCTATCAAATTCTTGCCACAGATTATTCGGCAGATTTGCTGGCGGTAGCCCACAGCGAGGCGGAGCGGCATGATTCAACAGTGGCATTTGAGTTGCAAGACATGCGCGAGCTTCAACTGGGCGGGCGCACTTTTGATGCAGCATATTGTTTGTTTGATTCAATTGGTTATGTCCAGACCAATCAAGCCGTCTTGCAAGTTCTGCAAAATGTGCATGCAGCACTGCGCCCCAGCGGCTTGCTACTTCTGGAGTTTTGGCATGCAGCAGCTATGTTGCGTGCTTATGAACCTGAGCGCCAGGCCACATGGATGTTACCCAATGGTGAACTGGCTCGGAAATCGCGCACCACGCTGCATGTTGAGCGTCAATTGGCGGAGGTGAGCTACAGTTTGCGCGAAACTGCCGCGGACGGCAGTTTGCTCTCAGAGATCCAAGAGACTCAGTGGAACCGCTATTTCCTTGTGCAAGAGATGGCCTTGTTTTTGCAATCCGCTGGTTTTGAAGCCGTTGAATGGATGCCGGCTTATCAGATCGTTGGGCCAATTGATATGGATACATGGCATGTGATGGTTGTAGCGCGAAGAGCCTAGCAGAGCCAATGAAGGTTGCTGTAATCTTAGATCAATACTCTACTCATGATGGTGGCGCCTTCACTTTTCAGCAAGAGCTTTTGGAGGCCTTGATTGCGGTTGCCCCCGAATCGCAGCATGAGTTCATTGTTTTTAGTCAAGCCGAATCTCCGCTTGAGCTTGGGGCGTCTATCGCTTGGCAGAGATACAAGAGGCCTGCACTTGTCGAGCGCTCTTTACTAAAACTGTTCCGCTATCTACCTTTGCTGGAAGATGCCCTCGTGTGGCTCTCTTCGCTTGAGTATCAGTTGCGTGCCACTGACGTGCAATTGGTTTGGTTTATCAATCCGCGTTTGCGTGGTGTTCGTCTACCCTATATTCCACTGGTATTGGATTTGCAGCACCGTTTGCAGCCCCAATTTCCTGAAGTGAGTGCAAAGGGCGAGTGGCAGCGGCGCGAGAGCCATTTTGGTCGTTGGCTGCCCCGAGCATTGGCTGTTATCACGGGTACACAGACTGGGCAGGATGAGCTGTGGCGCTTTTATAAAATTCCTGCTGAGCGTGTGATACGTCTGCCGCATCCAACACCACAAGCTGCCCTGGAAACTAAAGCTCAGGATGATGAGGCGGCCTTGGCTCGTTTGGGTTTGGTGCCCGGCTATCTTTTTTATCCGGCGCAATTGTGGTCTCACAAGAATCACGCAAATCTTCTGCGAGCGCTTGCTCTTCTTAAGCAAGAGGGTCTCACTTTGCAGCTTGTGCTTACTGGTGCAGACTATGGTGCGGGCAAGAGCATTCATGCGCTGAGCGAATCCTTGGGTCTCAGCGCCCAGGTACACATGCTGGGATTTGTTGAGCAGCAAGACTTATATGTGCTTTATCGCAATGCGTTGGCGCTTACCTATGCGAGCTTCTTTGGTCCGGAGAATTTGCCGCCGCTGGAGGCATTCGCACAGGGCTGCCCGGTGATTGCTGCCCGCGTGAGCGGATCGGAAGAGCAGTTGGGCGAAGCAGCTCTATTGATTGACCCTACAAGCCCAGAGCAAATAGCTGCGGGGATTCGTCGCATTCACTCCAATGTAGAATTGCGCCAGCAGCTTGTCCAAGCGGGACGCGCGCGCGCTACGGCATGGACTGCACAGGATTTTGTGCGCGGCGCGATAGGTGCTTTTGACAAAATAGCGCGTGAGTTGCCATGAAAACGCCGCAACTTACCGTTTTGGCTTCGGTTTACAAAGGGGAAACGTATCTTGAGCCTTATTTTGAACAGCTTGAAAATCAAAGCTTGTTCCCGGAGACGGAGATTGTTTTTGTAGCCAATGTCCCCTCCGCACAAGAACAGTCTGCGCTGGCTGCGTTTAGGCAGCGCTACCCTGAACAAGTACAAGTGATCGAAGTGCCCCGCGAGAGCCTGGGCGCCTCGTGGAATCGCGCTTGGCAAGCGGCGCGTGCACCGCTGCTGGCAATGTGGAACATTGATGATCGACGGCAGCCAGATTCGCTTGAGCGCCAGGTGAGCGCACTGAACCAAAATGGCTGGGCATTGAGCTATGGTGACTACATCTCAGTGGCCGCCTACGGTGAGGAGCAGGGTGCCCGGCGCTCCACGCCGCACTACAACCCAGCGCACTTTGCGCGCGCTTTCGCGCAGGGCGGCGCCTTCTGGGTGCTGCGCAAAGACCTTGCCGCACGCATCGGCTATTTTGATGAGCAGTTTCGCACCGCCGCGGACATGGATTACTCGTTCCGCATCGCCGCCAATAGGCTGCCCATGGGTCGCGTGGACGGTATTCTCGGATACTTCACCGATGCTGAGCAGGGGTTAAGCACGCGGGAGGGCGGGCAGGAGGCAGCGATAGAGCGCGCCGTGGTTCAGTTGCGCTATGGGGTGTTTGACAAGGTGCAACCCGGCGGCCAGCTGGCAGCTAAGCAGTTTCGGCTTGATCACGTCCAAAGTTTTGGTGAATGGCAACCTGTGGCTAGCCTAGTGCCCAGCTATGCCAGCTTTTTGCGCTGGCGTAAGCCGCTGCGGGCACTGGGCATTATCCGCCGCGCGGTGCGTAGTCTTCTGGCTCGTCTTGGTTTGCTAAATCTCTTGCATGGGAAACTGCGCCGCGAGATATAACGCCACAGACAGGGTGCAACCTGCCTCGTTATAATCGCACCAGTTTCTCCTATGTCTCAGAAGCCCTCGATCCTATTTCTCGGAACTCAGATGGAAGTTGCCGGCGCACAGCGAATCTTGTTTTCGCTGGCCAGTTACTTTCATGCCCACGGGTATCCCGTGCAGGCTGCTTTTTTCTACGACAAGCAGCACTTGGCCACTGAATGGCAAGAGCAGCACCCCTACCCAGTTTTGTCTTTAGGCGGCTGGAAGCGCGGTGGCTTTGTGTTGGCCAACCTTTTTCGTCTTTTAGCTGGCCTGTTTCGCCTGTACATGCATTTACGGCGCACAAACGTTGTCATCGCCTACACCCCACATAGTAACCTACTGGCACTGCCGTTGGCGTGGGTGGCCGGTGTAAAAGTGCGTTTGGGCACTCACCACGGCCATATCGAGAATTCCCCGCGCCTTCTCGGTTGGTTGCATGGCAAGCTCACGAACTCAGGTTTGTGCACGCGCATGATTTGTGTCTCCAGTCAGGTGCGTACACTGGCCATGCGTGAGGAAGGCGCTCGTGCTAGCAAGCTTGTTGTCATTGACAACGGCATCCACCCCCCACAGCAGCAGAGCCTAAGCCCACAGGCGCGCCAGCAGTTGCGTGCCTCGCTTGACGTGAAACCGGAGCAGACGCTATTCCTTACGGTGGGGCGTCTTATGGTTCAAAAAGGGCATACCTACCTGCTGGATGCGATTGCACAGTTGGCATCACGCAACTTTGTGTTTGCCTTTGTTGGCCATGGTCCACTTGAACAGGAACTGCGCCAGCAAGCCCAACGTCTACAAATAGACGATAACTTGCGCTTTGTGGGCGTGCGAAGTGATGTTGGCCAGCTGCTTGAGGCGGCCGATGTCTTTGTGCAGCCGTCTCTATGGGAAGGCATGTCCCTCGCTTTGCTCGAGGCAATGTTTGCTGGCCTGCCGATTGTAGCCACAAACATTGAGGCGGCCACGGACGTGCTGGAGCACGAACGCAGCGCACTGCTGGTGACCCCGCGTGATCCCAATGACCTTGCTTCCGCCCTTATGCGTATAGCCGCTGACCCAGCCCTACGAGAACGCCTGGGGCGCGCGGCCAAAGCAGATGCGCAACAAAAGTACACTGTAGACGTGATGGGTTCGGCCTACGCGCAGTTGATCGAGAATTTGTGGCATGACTAATCGAGGTAAAGAAATTCTCTTGGCAGTTGCCGCGGTGTTGGCCGTAGGTGCCTTCACCGAGGTGTTTCAGCTTGCCTGGGGCTCTGGCTTCTTTATAGGGCGCCTCTCTGAAAAATGGCTGCTGACGCTTATCGCGTACCTGGTGCTGTTGGCTGCTGGCCTGTGGGCTTTATCCCGTGGCCTGTTTCACACTGAGCAAGCGCTTGCTTTGCGAGCGCGCTGGTTTGCCAGGGTGCCGCGTGCTGTCCGCTGGATTTTGGTAACTCTCTTTGTTCTTTTGCCGTGGCTATTTATCTACTACTCGCCATGGGGCGGTTTATTTACTGGTTTCTTTACGCGCAGCTTGTTGTTTGTCTTTGCTTGTGTATTGGTCGCTTTGCTGATGGCTCACCCAGAAAAGTGGCTGCTCAGTTGGCGTGCAGTACTGCTGGCGTTGTTGTTCGTTGGCGCGGGGTTGGTGATTGGCGATGCGTTTGTGCGCGTGACTGACTATCCCCTGGCATTGCACTGGTCTGAAGGCAATCGCCTGTGGGATTATTCGATCCTCTTTGGCCGTGAACGCTATGACTACCCTGCCGGTAAAGACATCCTGGTCTGGATTGATAGCGGTCGCCAGACGCTGTGGGGTTTGCCTTTCATTTTTCCTGAGCTCACCATTGCTGGCGCGCGTGCGTGGAGCGCCTTAATGACCACACTGCCCTATGCCCTATTGGGGTGGTTTGCCTTCCGCCCGCTGAAGGCCGCGCGTGGGCAGTGGTTCCTGGCGGGATTGTGGGCGCTGGTGTTCTTGAACCAGGGGCCGATCTATGCACCGCTGATCTTGAGTGCCATTTTGGTGGCGTTCGCTTACCGTAAGCCGTTGTGGGTGGCCATTCCCTTGATTGCATTGGCTGGCAGCTATGCAGGCACCAGCCGGTTCACCTGGTCTTTTGCACCGGCGATCTGGGCAGTGCTGCTCACTCTCTCGGATGCTGTGCTTGTGAACGGCAAACTGCGCGTGCAGGATTGGCTGCGCACCGGTGTTCTTGGCCTGAGTGGATTGTGGAGCAAAGGCATCCCTATCTTGCTGGGCATCTTGAGTAGCCTTGCGGCGCCAGCCCCAACGACGGAGATCATTGACGCCACCCCTGGGGCACAGGGCATATCCAGTGTGCAGGGGTTGCAAGCCACGGTTACCAACCAGCCCTTCACCTGGCACCGCATGTTGCCCAACGATGTCTTTCCACCCGGCATTGTTCTGGGATTGCTGGCAGCGGCTGGCCCATTACTGCTGCTGTTGATCTACCTGATTCGCAAAAAAGAGTGGCACACCCTGCCAATCCAGCGCGCGGCCTTACTGGGTGCCTTGTCGGCCTTTTCGGTCGTCGGCCTGATTGCCAGCGCCAAGGTTGGCGGTGGCGCAGATTTGCACAATCTGGATATGCTGCTGGTGACCCTGGTCTTGCTGGCTGGTGTCGCTTGGGAAGCTGGCTTGTACAAGCGGCTGCCTGAGTGGGTGGACACCAACCGTTTTGTGCAGGCTGCGTTGGCGGCCATGCTCATCGTTCCGGCGCTGTTTCCTTTGTATTCCGGCGCACCGCTTAGCCTGCCCGATGATGAACGCATGGCGTACATCATGCAGCGTATTGATGCCAATGTGGCTTGTGCCGCACAATATGGGCCGATCCTATTTTTGGATCAGCGCCAGCTACTCACCTTTCGCTACCAGCAAAGCGTGCCCTTGAATCCGGAGTATGAAAAGAAATATGTCATGGATCAGGCGCTCTCCAGCAACAGCGTGTTCTTCCAGCAATTTGTTGAAGACTTGGCGGTAAACAAATACGCGCTGATCGTGGGTGAGCTGGAAGACACCGTGTTCCGCGGACGCAATCCTGAGTATGGCGACAGCCTGAGTGAGGAGAACAACGCCTGGAAGCGTTGGGTGAGCGTGCCGTTGCTGCGCTACTACGAATCTGTGCACGATTTTCGTGATGCCGGTGTGGAAACATTCATGCCCATTGGGCGCACATTTGAGTGCCCGTAGTTAAGATATGATTTCAAGGCAAGTCCACGCGGTGTAAACCGCTTTCTCGTGATGAGCCGTCCACAACACCAACCGGAAACCATATGGCGCACTACCTTGCTGGCTGGCATGCTGTGTGCGCTGGCCGCGTTTGCCGCTATCGTGGCCTCGCCGAGCGAGAGCGGCCGTGCGGTGTTGCTGGGGTACTCGGCGGGCCGGTTGGCGCTGGCCGCAGCAGCGCTGCTGCCAGCGCTCACGTTGGGCCTGGCAAGTCTGCGTTGGGGGTACACCTGGCCAAGATTGCAACCTGCACTCGCCTGGTTGCGCAACAGCGGTAGAGCGCTCGCTGTCACTTTCCTACTCATAGTTTCTATAAGCACAGCGCTTGCTTTGTTGCCATTGGAGCGCGCTATTGCCATTTTTGGGGCACGTGCACTCTATATTCAGCAAATGCAACCGCTTTTTGGTTTACTGGCTGCTTTGGCTGCGGGTTTGTTGCTCTTATGGCTCTCCGCGCGCGGGCTTGTGTTCGAGGCCTGGAACGCCGAACACAGCCTGGCGCGTCGCAGCCTGGGAGTGTTTGTCGCCCTGCTGGGGGTAGTGACGATCGTGCTGGTGACCCGCCTAGGCCTGGGCTACGATGCTACGCGATGGGCGGCGCCCAACGCACCCATCCTACTCACCCAGCTTGTGTTGGCAATCGCATTTGCCTTGCTCATCCTGGCTGCTGTGGCTTGGGCCACTCAGCGTTTTAGCAAGCTGCACCCACGTGTAGATCTGCTCCTGGCTGCCTTGGTCTGGCTGCTGGCGGCTGTCATGTGGCTGCAGCAACCTGCCGAGGTCACCTACTACAGCTCAGCTCCCGCTACCCCCAATTACGAAAGCTACCCACTCTCGGATGCTTTCAACCATGATGTGATTGCACAGAACGTGCAGATTGGCCAAGGTTTTACCTTTGGCGGCATGCTGGCTGTGCGCCGCCCGCTGTATGTGATGTTTCTTGCGGGGCTCGAGAGCCTGTTTGCTTCTGATTACTCCACCGTTGTCAATGCCCAGGTGTTGGTGCTGGCGCTGTTTCCTGCGGTCTTGTATCTGTTTGCGGCGCGCTTGCATCATCGCCTGTCCGGTCTGTTGCTCGCGGGCCTGATCATTTTCCGCGAGACGAACGCTATTGCTTTGGGCAATGTCATCAACATCTCACACGCCAAAATGCTCATGGCCGATCTGCCCGCGGCGCTCGGCATCGCGCTGGTTGGGTTGCTTGCGGTTGGCTGGCTGGGCCAACCGCGGCCGAATGAACGTCGCGCATTATGGGTGGGTGGCTTGTTGGGCGCATTTGTGTTATTGCGCTCACAAATGCTCACTGTGGTGCCAGTGTTTGTATTGCTGGCTGTTTTGGTATGGGGGCTCAGGCGTGGTTGGCGCTCGGCTGTCTTGTTGGGGATTGGCGTATTGCTGGTAGCCAGCCCCTGGATTGTGCGCAACCGCTTGGGCATGGGCCAATGGGCCATTGAGGATTCGTCTGCTCCCGGCTTTCTGGCCAATCGTTACCGCTATGACCCTGGCGCCTTCATGCTTCCTTTTCTCGAAGGTGAAACCGAGGGTCAATACTACATTCGCCAGATGAGTGCAGTGCGCAGTTTCACACAACAAGATCCACTCTATGTAGCGGGCTTTGTGGCCGATAACTTTGCGCGCAATCAGCTGATCAACTTCATGACCCTGCCCACTTCCCCCGTGCTACGCGAATTGGAGTTGCATGTGCGCCAACTGCCGTATTGGCCCAGTTGGGATGGCGCTCTGGCCCAAGAGAGCTGGGTGATCGTAAGCATCAACCTGGCCTTGGTCAGCATCGGTATCGCCGCCAGTTGGCAGCGCTGGCGCTGGGCCGGTCTTGTACCACTACTTATCAATCTTGGCTTCACTCTCAGCCTGGCCTTGGCACGCGTGGCCGGTTGGCGTTACAACCTGCCTGCTGATTGGACCGTGCTGTTGTACTACGCCATTGGCCTGGGTCAGCTGGTGCTGTGGCTGGCCGCGCTGTGGCCCGGCAGCCAATGGCTGCTGGAAGCTAAAGCCGCGCCAGAGCCTGAGCGCAACACTGCGCCCAGCCCAAAAGCCTGGGCAGGTGCATTGGCGATGCTGCTGCTGGCAGGCTTCTCCTATTCGATCATCGAGGCGGCCTCACAGCCGCGCTACAGCAAGCTAAGCGCCGCACAGGCTTTGGCCGCGGCCCAGCAAGTGCCGGATGCACCGCCGCAACTGCTCGAACTGCTCGAAAGCGGCCGCGTAGATATCTTGCATGGGCGCGCCCTGTACCCCACCTTCTATGAGGCGGGTAGTGGTCTGGAGGGTGACTTTGTGCTTACCCAGCCGCAGGACTATCCACGCTTGAGCTTCTACCTGATTGGCCCAGAACCGGCCCCGGTACTATTGCCGCTTACCAGCGGTGAGATTGACTTCCCCAACGCCAGCGATGTGATCGTCGTGCGTTGCAGCAGCGCAGATAGCGATGCGTTTGCGGTACTCTTGACCCAGACTGGCACACTAGTGCCTTCCAGCCGTATGGCAGACGGCTGCGCGGAGACTCCCTGACCCTTATGGCTACGAAGCAGAAAAAGAAGCAAGCATCCTCACTCAATAAGACGCGCGCACTCGTTGGCCTGGCCCTGCTAGCGCTCTCGTTTGTGCTGGCTTGGGTATCGAACAACTTTGCTTCGCTAACGGGCTGGTGGTCGTTTGCGGGCTTGCTATTGCTTCTGGCTGGTGTGTGCTGGTTGGCCTGGCGCGTTCTGCAAGCGGAGAAGGCGCCACGTTGGTTGGCCTGGCTGGTGCTCGGCGCTATTGCCTTCCGCCTGGTTCTCAGCATTGTCTGGCTGCTCGGGTTGCCGGCTTGGGGCTACGATACAGATGTGCAAGCGGCCGGCTATGTCATGCAGGACGCCTTTAACCGCGATTCGGCCGCCTGGCAGTTCACCCAATCTGGGGAGCCGCTGTGGAAAGCCTTTGCAGGCTACAGCAGCACAGACCAATATGGTGGCTTGCTGTTCCTAAGTGCGGCCATTTACAAATATCTGGCCGCGCCGTCCCACATGCCTATCTTGACGCTGCTGCCGGCGGCGGTGATTTCTGGCCTAGCCGTTGCCTTTGCCTGGGCCGTCGGTGTACGCGCGTTTGGCAAAAAAGTGGCCTGGCTGGCCGCCTGGGCGCTGGCCCTGTACCCAGAAGCGGCGTTGTTAGGTTCTTCGCAGATGCGCGAGGCCTTCACGGTGTGCCTACTGCCGATAGTGCTGCTAGGTGTGCTGCAGGTGGTAAATGGCCCGCGCCGCTCTGGCTGGCAGCTTTTGGTAATGAGCTTTGCCAGTGCCGCATTCTTGTCTTGGCCCTTCGTATCTTCACTGCTGTTTTTTGCTGTCATTACCTGGCTGGCGCTCACTCACTGGGCAGTGCTGCGTGACCGGCGCACATGGCTTGCCCTAGGCTTATTGGCGCTTGTAGCTGGTTTGTATTTCTTCGTATTCAGCTCACTGGGTGAGACCTGGCTGGTGCAGTCGGCTGACTGGCAGGTGTATGTCAGTGAGAATTCCTCTGGCTGGGTGGCGCGCCAATTTGAGCGCATGCCGCTTTGGGCGCAAGTGCCCTTCCTCGTAGCCTATGGTCTGGTGCGCCCGCTGCTGCCCGCCGCGCTGGCTGCGGGTGGCCCCGCCATATGGACAGTTATCGGAGTTTGGCGCGCCCTCGGATGGACGGCGCTGCTGGCCATGCTGGTCTACGCCAGCTACTTGGTCATCCGCTCACGTAGCTGGCTGCAGCTTCCCGCGGCTTGGTTGCTGGCTAACTGGGCGGTAAGCCTTGTGGCTTCGTACCGCGGTGGTGGCGATCTTTGGGACAACCCACGCTACCGCAGTGCCTTTGCTTCGGTGCAAGTTCTTCTGGCCGCCTGGGCCTGGGTGCGCCAGCAGGAGACTCAAGACCCGTGGCTGCGCCGTAGCCTGGGGTCCGCTCTCATCCTGTGTGCCTGGTTCATCCCCTGGTATTTGCGCCGTTATGTGGGGCTGGAGTGGTGGCCGATTGTGGATCTGTACCAGTTGGTGGGTATCGGATTGGCCACCAGCGCCCTCTATATCCTGTGGGATTGGTTGCGCGCTTGACCTTTATGCTGCTAACGTTATAATTCAGCGCCTGAATTTTGGCGGCCAAACTATATGGAACAACATGCTGATCCCGCACGGGATCTTCTCCTGCTCGAGCACATCGAAACCGACCCCGATGTCACCCAGGCCTCATTGGCAGGCCAGTTGGGCGTGGCCGTGGGCACGGTTAACTGGCACCTCAAACGCCTGATCTCCAAGGGCTACGTAAAAGTAACCCGCGCCCAGCGCCGCAAGCTGCGCTACATCATTACCCCACAAGGGCTCAGCCTGCGGGCGCGCCTCACGGTGGACTATGTAGAACAATCGATGGCGCTGTATCGCCGCACGCGTGACCGCGTGCAGAGCCTGTTGGCTGAGGCGCGTGCCGCGGGCGTGAAAGCCGTTGCACTTGAAGTGGCGCCGGGCAGCCCCAGCGACATTTTGGATATTTGCAAATTGACTTGCATGGAGCAGGGGATGCTCGTAGAGTCTGAAGGCCCCGTAACCGCTACATTGCGTGTAAGTGGGCACAAGGTGCATCTGATCATGGAAACCAACCCCCAGGAGAGCGCGCCGTGAGCATGCAACACATCGTCGTCACCGGTGGGGCCGGCTATATCGGTTCGCTGCTCGCTGGCGAGCTCTTGCAGCGCGGCCATCAGGTTACCGTGATGGATAAACTACTCTTCGGTGGCGATTCGCTGGTGGCCTATTTGGCTCACCCCAACTTCAAGTTCATCAAAGCCGACGTGGGTGAGCCGCACACCTTCCGCCAGCTTCTGCGCACTGGCGCCCAGCCGGATGCGATCGTGCATCTCGCTGGCATCGTCGGTTTCCCCGCCTGCCAGGCGGTAGGCAAGTCTGTGGCCTGGCATTACAACGTAGACACCACCCAGCATGTTTTCGAGCAAGCGGCTGAGATGGGCGCAAAGCGCTTTATCTTTTCTTCTTCCTACAGCAATTATGGGCAATCACAGGATGGGCAGCTGGTCACCGAAGAGACGCCACTGCACCCGCAATCTCTGTATGCCGAGACCAAGATCGCGGCTGAGGAATACTTGCTCGGCCAAAAAGGTTCATCCTGCACCCCGGTTATCTTCCGCTTTGCCACATTATTCGGCATTTCGCCACGCACGCGTTTTGACCTTATCGTGAACCAGTTTGTACTCGAGGCGTTCACTAAGCGCGAGCTCCTGATTTACCAGCGAGGTTACTCGCGCTCCTTCGTGCATGTGCGTGACATCGTGGCCGGCATCCTGCTCGGGCTTAGCGCGTCGGAAGACAAGGTGCGCGGCGAGATCTTCAACCTGGGCGACGAGTCTGGTAATTACCGCAAAGATGAAATTGTGGGCCTGATCATCAAGCGTCTGCCAGAGATCATTGTGAATTACAAAGATTTGACCTTTGGCGGGGACATGCGTGATATCAGCGTCTCCTTTGAGAAAGTGCGCCGCGTGCTGGGCTACCAAACCCGCTACACGGTGGATGATGGCATCCGCGAACTCTTGCATGCCCTGCAAGACGGCTTGATCAAAGACCCGCATAACCCGCGCTTCCGCAACGCGCAGTTCATTGTGCAGTAAAGGTGAAAATGACTGAAGCAAATTTTTGGACAGGCAAACGTGTAACCGTCACTGGCGGCGGCGGCTTCCTCGGCTCCTTTGTGGTGGAGAAATTGCGCCAACGCGGCGCCACGGATATCTTTATCCCGCGCAGCAAAGACTATGACCTGGTGCAGCCTGAGCAGATCACACGCTTGCTGCAGGATGCCAAGCCGGACGTGCTTATTCATATCGCCGCACTGGCGGGTGGTATTGGCCTCAACCGTGAGAAACCGGCCGACCTGTTCTACAAGAACATCATGATGGGCATTCCTCTCATGCATCAGGCCTGGGAGCAGGGCGTGGATAAGTTTGTCGCCCTGGGCACCGTATGCGCCTATCCCAAGTTTGCTCACACGCCCTTCCGCGAAGATGAACTGTGGGATGGCTATCCCGAAGAAACCAACGCTCCCTACGGCCTCGCTAAGAAGATGTTGCTGGTGCAGGCTCAGGCTTACCGCCAGCAGCACGATTTCAATGCCATCTATTTGCTGCCGGTAAACCTGTACGGCCCCAAGGATAATTTCAACCCGGCTTCCTCGCATGTAATCCCCGCACTCATCCGCAAGTTTGTGGAAGCTAAGGAGAATGGTGATACTCAGGTAGAGCTGTGGGGCGATGGCTCGCCCACGCGCGAATTCCTCTATGTAGAAGACGCCGCCGAAGGCATTGTGCTCGCCGCTGAACGCTACGACGGTGACGAGCCGGTCAACCTCGGTTCTGGCTATGAGATCAGTATCAAAGATCTGGCCGAGTTGATCAGCCGACTGGTGGGCTTCGAGGGTGCACTGGTATGGAACGATACCTATCCCAACGGCCAACCGCGCCGTCTGCTGGATGTCAGCCGCGCCGAGGAGCTGTTCGGCTTCCGTGCGCGTGTGAACTTTGAAGAGGGGTTGCGCAACACCATTGACTGGTACCTGCAGCATCGCGCCGAGCTGATCAAATGAGCAGCGTCGTAACCAAAAGCGCGCCAAGCACCAAGGTGCTCATCCGGCCACAACGTGGCATGGTGGGGCTGAACTTCCGGGAGCTATGGAACTTCCGTGAGCTCATCGTCTTCCTCACCTGGCGTGACATCCTGGTACGCTACAAGCAGACCCTGCTGGGCGGCGCCTGGGCCATCTTGCAGCCCCTGCTGCAGATGCTGCTGCTGAACCTGCTCTTTGGCGAAGTGGCCGGCCTGCCCACGGGTGGTGTGCCGCGCCCGCTGTTCACCTTTGCTGCGCTGCTGCCGTGGAACTTGTTCTCCAACGCGGTCAGCGATGCCAGCCGTTCGCTGGTGGCCAACCGCAACATGATCACCAAGGTCTATTTCCCGCGCATCATCGTTCCGCTGGCCAATGTGCTCAGTGGTGTGCTCGATTTCGCCGTTGCCTTCCTTATCCTGGCGGGCATGATGATCTATTACAAATTTGCGCCGGCCAACCTGCTTCTGTTGCCGGTGTATGTATTCATCACCCTGCTTACTGCGCTGGGTGTGGGCCTGTGGCTGGCGGCATTGAATGTGCACTATCGTGACGTCAAGTACATCATCCCCTTCCTGACCCAATTTTGGATGTTGGCCAGCCCGATCGCTTACGAAGCCTCCAGCATCTTTGAGCGCCTGCCCGAGCAGTGGCAGTGGCTGTATGCACTCAACCCGCTCGTGGGTGTGGTGGAAGGTTTCCGCCAGGCGCTGCTGGGCGTGCCCGTGTATTCCGAAGATATGCTGTGGGTCTCATTGGCTTCTGCGTCTGTCATGCTAGTGAGTGGCCTGATGTACTTCCGTAGCATGGAACGCACCTTTGCGGATGTGGTCTAGATGAGCTACGCCATACGTGTTGAAGGTCTAGGCAAACAATACCGCCTGGGTGGCAGCCAGCAGGCGTATAGCACCCTTGGCGAGCGCCTGGGCGCGGCGGTCACCTGGCCGGTGCGCCTGCTCAAAGGGGAGCTGCGCGAGCGCGCCGAGAAGGTCTGGGCGCTGCGCGATGTCACCTTTGACGTCAAGCAGGGCCAGGTGCTGGGCGTGGTGGGGCGCAACGGCGCCGGCAAGAGCACGCTGCTCAAGATCCTGTCACGCGTGACGGACCCCACCACGGGCTATGCTGAGATCAACGGCCGCGTCGGCTCCCTGCTCGAAGTGGGCACTGGCTTCCATCCCGAGCTCAGCGGCCGCGAGAACATCTTCCTCAACGGTGCTGTGCTCGGCATGCCGCGCCGCGAGATTGCCAAGAAGTTCGACGAGATCGTTGAATTCGCCGGCGTGGATAAATTCATTGACACAGCCGTCAAGCACTACTCCAGCGGTATGTACCTACGCCTGGCTTTTTCTGTGGCCGCGCATCTGGAGCCTGAGATCCTGGTGGTGGACGAAGTGTTGGCGGTGGGTGATGCCGAGTTCCAGCGCAAGTGCCTGGGTAAGATGAGTGATGTGGCCGCCGCTGGCCGCACCGTGCTGTTCGTCAGCCACAATATGTCCGCCATCCTGCGCCTCACCGAAGAGTGCATTGTGATGGAGCGCGGCCAGTTAGCCTTCCGTGCGCCGACGCGTGAAGCGGTGGACTATTACATGTCCTCCAGCTTCCAAAAGAACGGCGAGCGCAGTTGGGCCGTCGACGAAGTGCCGGCGGATGCCGCTCCCTTTGCGCCGGTGGCCCTGCGCGTGAAAGACCCCAGCGGCAACGTGGTGGAGACGGCTCAGTCCCGCCAGCCGCTGGAGATCGAATTTGAATACACGCTGGCACAGCCCATTCAGGGCTTACGCGTGGGCATCTACTTGCAGAGCATGCGCGGTGAGGTCATCCTCACTTCGTTTGATACCGACGACCCCGTGGCCTTTGAAAAACATGGCACGCGTGAGGCCGGCCGCTACGTCAGCCGCGTCACCATTCCGGCTGACTTTCTGAACGAGGGCCAATACCTGCTGGGCGTGAATGCCAGCGCCTTCCGCGTGCGTCGCTATTTTTGGGATGAACGCGCCTTGGCCTTCACTGTGGACGCGATGGGCGCCCCCGGCATGCACTGGCCCGAGCCGCGCCAGGGTTTTGTGCGCCCGCAACTAGCATGGACCATTGACCGCGTGGGGGCCGCCTAGCCACATGCCTGCCGCCAGCCGTCTAAAAGATATTCTCGGGCATGTGCCCGCCACCGCAGAGCTCGCCTGGGCGCTGCGCGGCGGCGACGCGCCGATTGACGGCTTCAAGCTTGAAGAGTTACGCGCTCAGTTGCCTGCATGGATAGACGCGGTGCAAAACTCCCCGCTAAAGACGCAAGCCGGGCGCAAGGCGCTGGTCTTTGCCACGCTGCATTATTGGATTCATCACGCCAGCCTGCTTTCTCTGGCACTGCGCGGCCTGGGGCACGATGTCACTTTGGCCTATCTGCCACACGCTACATGGAAAGCGGATGTGACACGCTTTGACCTGCGCCGCCGGGATGCGTATGCGCGCAGCGTCTTTGCGCCGATGCAAGCTGTGCTGCCCGTCGAGTCATTTTTGAACACGCCCACTGTTGCGCTGCCCAGTTCGCTGGAGGCTGCGGTGGAGCAAGTCTCCGTTATGGATGTGCAGTACACCCAGCAAGTCGAAGAAGTTGATAAGAGCAGCCAGCTATTTCAACTGCGCTTACAGTCCAACCGCGCCGCCGCCTCGGCGGCGCTGGCCTGGTTGCAGCGTGAGCAGCCCGATGTGGTGATTTTGCCCAACGGCTTGATTCTGGAGTTTGGCGCCATCCTGCATACCGCCCGCCACCTCAACATTCCGGTGGTGAGCTACGAATTTGGCGAGCAGCGCGGCCGCATCTGGCTGGCGCACAACCAATCGGTCATGTTGCAGGAAACTGAAAGCTTGTGGGCAGCTCGTCGCAACGAACCATTCACGGATGCACAGCGTGCTGAAGTACAAGAGTTGTTCGCCACGCGTCAGGCCGCCGGTCTGTTCCGCCACTTCTACCGCAAATGGCAAGACGCGCCCACCGAAGGCGCCGCACAGGTACGCACCAAGCTGGGCTTGGACGCGCGCCCGGTGGTGCTGCTGGCTGCCAACGTCATCGGTGACAGCCTGACCCTCGGTCGCAGCACTTTCAGCAGCGATATGAGCACCTGGTTGCGCCGCACGCTAGCCCACTTTGCTGAGCGCAAGGATGTGCAGCTGGTACTGCGCGTGCACCCCGGCGAACGCAACCTGGATGGCCCCTCGGTGGCCGATCTGGTCAAGCAGGCCATGCCGGAGTTACCTGAGAATATTCACTTGGTAGGGGCGGGCGACCCGGTCAATACCTATGACTTGGTGGAAGCCGCCCAGCTCGGCCTGGTATACACCACCACCGTTGGCTTGGAAATGGCCATGAGTGGCCGTCCCGTGATTGTTGTGGGCCGCACGCACTATCGCGGTAAGGGCTTCACGCAAGACCCGGCTAGCTGGGAAGACTACTTCGCCATGCTTGAACGCAGCCTGGCAGATTTGCCCGCCGTTCAGCTCAAGCCAGCCGAGGTAGACCAGGCTTGGCATTATGCCTACCGTTTCTTTTTTGATTACCCGCAACCCTTCCCTTGGCATTTACTGCACTTTGCCAAGGATGTGGAGCAAATGCCGCTTAGGCAGCTCTTCACTCCTGAAGGCCAGCAACACTATGCACGCACCTTTGACTACTTAATGGGAGAACCCTTTGACTGGGACACAAACCAATCTGGATGAGCGCGAGATTAAGCGCCAGGTACGCGAGTTTTATGACCGCGTTGGCTGGCAGGAGATCTCAGACGGCTTGTTCCAAAACGCGCGCTACGAAGACTTGCGCCCGGTCTCGCAAGAGTACATTCACCGCGCCCACCTGCGCGTCAAACGTCACCTGGCGCCCAGCGGCCGCTTACTACTGGATGCTGGCTCTGGCCCCATTCAATATCCTGAGTATCTCGAGTACTCGGCTGGCTATCACAAGCGCGTGTGTGCCGACCTTTCCATCACAGCCCTGCAAGCGGCGCGCAAACGCATTGGCGGTAAAGGCCTGTTCGTCGTAGCCGATGTCACCCGCCTGCCCTTTGCCAGCGATGTGTTCGATGGCGTAGTGTCCCTGCACACCATCCACCATGTGCCGGAAGGCGAGCAGGTCACCGGATACCGCGAGCTGTACCGCGTGCTGGCTCCGGGTCGCAGCGCCGCCGTGGTCAACGGCTGGGGTGATGCTCCGCTGGATACCTTCTTCGTCAAGCTCACAGAGCTCATCAAGCGTGTGCGCGGCGCGGCAGAGGAGAAAGACCATCTGCCGCAGGAGAAAACCATGGGGCGGGGTACCTTCGTCAAGAAGCGCGGCTACCGCGAGCTGCGCCAGGCATTGAGTGGTTACTTCCCCATTGATATTTACGTGTGGCGCACGCTGGGCACGCACTTTTTACGCTTCTATATTCGTGAGCCCTGGGCTGGCCGTTTTTGGCTCAAAGTGCTGTATCGTGTGGAGGAGCTGTTCCCGCGCTTCTTCGGCAAGCACGGCCGCTATCCGCTGATCGTGTTCAGCAAGTAAAGAGAGAGCTATGAACTGGAAAAATCAAACCATCCTCATCACTGGCGGCACTGGCTCCTTCGGCAAGGCCTGCATAAAGATCCTGCAGGAGAAGTACCAACCCGAGAAGATCATTGTCTTCAGCCGCGATGAGCTTAAGCAGCACGAAATGCGCGAGGCCGGCTTCAATCAGGAGAACTTGCGCTACTTCATTGGCGATATTCGTGATGAGCAGCGCCTCAAGCGTGCCATGGATGGCGTCAACATCGTCATCCACGCCGCGGCGCTCAAGCAGGTGCCGGCGTGCGAGTACAACCCGATGGAAGCCATCAAAACCAATATTCTCGGCACAGCCAATGTGATTGAAGCTGCGCTGGAGAACAATGTTGAGAAAGTACTGGCACTCAGCACGGATAAAGCCGTCAGCCCCGCCAACCTGTACGGTGCCACCAAGCTGGCTGCTGAGAAGCTCACTGTGCAGAGCAATGCCTACTCCGGTGACCGCCCGACGCGCTTCGCCTGTGTGCGCTACGGCAACGTGGTCGGCAGCCGCGGCAGCGTGGTGCCCATCTTCCTGCGCCAACGTGAGGCGGGCAAGTTCACCATCACCGATGAGCGTATGACGCGCTTCTGGCTCTCGCTGGAGCAGGGCGTGGACTTTGTGCTCAACTGCATCGAGATCATGCATGGCGGCGAGGTCTTCGTACCCAAGCTGCCCAGCACCACCATCACCGACCTGGCCCAGGCCATTGCCCCGGACGCCGAGATCGAAGTCGTGGGTATCCGCCCCGGTGAGAAGCTGCACGAAATGTTGATCTCTGAAGACGAGGCTCGCTCCGCGGTGGAGCTGGAGAGCATGTACGTCATCCAGCCTGCCCAGGGCCCGTTCTTTGTGCATACCTGGGCTGATAAGGGCAAAGCGCTGCCGGATGGCTTCCACTACGTCAGCAATGAGAACGAGCAGATGCTCAGCCCGGCTCAGATTCGTAACATCATTGCGCCCATCGAAGCAGACATGAAGGCAGGCAAGCTGGCGTGAGCCAACCGCGCCTTCTGGTGACCGGCGCCAGTGGCCTGCTGGGCAGCAACCTGGCCCTGCACGCCGCTGCACAAAAGCACACCGTCGTCGGCGTCACCCACCAGCACCCGCTGGCGCAGGCTCCTTTTGAGACCGTGCAGGCGGATCTGCTTGCCCCAGGTGCAGTAGCCCGCGTGCTCGACGAGGCCCAACCAGACTGGGTCGTGCACTGCGCCGCCCTGGCGGATATTGACGCTTGCGAGAAGCAACCGGAGTTGGCCCACAAGCTAAATGCCGAGCTGCCCGGCGAGTTGGCCGGCGAAACAGCGCGCCGCAACCTGCGCTTTGCCCACATCTCTACCGATGCGGTGTTTGACGGCACCAAGGCGCCTTATAAAGAGACCGATGCGCCCAATCCGCTGAGTGTATACGCCAAGACCAAGCGCATGGCCGAGCTGGCCGTCAAGGCCGCCCATCCGCAGTGGCTGATTGTGCGGCCCAATCTTTTCGGCTGGAGCCCTAACGGCACTCACAGCCTGGCCGAGTTCTTTTATAACAAGCTTGCCGCGGGTGAAGCAGTCAACGGCTTTAGCGACCGTTTGTTCACCCCGTTGCAAGTTGGGTTCTTGTCCGAGATTATTCTGGATCTGCTGGCCAAAGATGCACACGGTATTTTTAACGCCGGCAGCAGCGACAGCTTGAGCAAGTATGACTTTGGTGTGATGATTGCGCGTGAGTTCAATTATGACGAGCAGTTGGTGCGTCCAACGCACACCGAGTCTACTGCGCCGCGCGCCGCCGACCTGCGGCTGAACGTCAGTCGCCTGAGTACTGCGCTCGGCCGCCGCCTGCCCACGGTGGCTGAAGGCGTGGCGCGCTTGCACACTGAGCTACACAACGGCCACCGCCATACGGTGCGCGCCTTGGCTGGCCAGGCAGCCAGCCTGTAGATGAATTGAGGATGTGATGGAAATCGATATTCAAGGTCGCAAAGTTGGCTTGCAGCACCCAACCTACTTCATTGCTGATATCGCTGCCAACCATGACGGCGATCTGGGCCGCGCCATTGAATTAATTCGCCTGGCCAAACAAGCTGGCGCCGATGCAGCCAAGTTCCAAAACTTCCGCGCCCCAAAAATTGTCTCCGACTACGGTTTCCGTTCGCTGGGCGGCCAGCTTTCGCACCAGGCCGCCTGGACCAAGAGCGTGGTCGAGGTCTATGAAGATGCTTCGATACCCTTCGAGTGGACGCCGCTGCTCAAAGAAGCCTGCGAGGAATTTGATATTCACTATTTCTCGTCACCCTACGACCATGACGCCATTGACATGCTCGTCCCCTACGTGCCTGCCTTCAAGGCTGGCTCCAGCCTGATGTCCTGGCCGGAAGCCATCGTGCGTATGGCCAGCTTCGGCAAGCCGATCCTGATGGCCACCGGTGATTGCGATATGGCCGATGTGGAGCGCGCCATGGCCATGGTGCAGCCGGTTAATCAGCAGATCGTGCTGATGCAATGCAACACCAACTACACCGCCGCCGAGAGCAACTACGACCATTTGCATCTCAATGTGCTCAAGACCTATGCCCAAAAATGGCCGAATGTCATCCTGGGCTTGTCTGATCACACCCAGGGTGCTGCGCCCGTAGTGGGCGCGGTAGCGCTGGGCGCGCGCGTCATCGAGCGTCACTTTACCGACAGCAATGAACGTGAAGGGCCAGACCATAAATTTGCCCTCAATCCGGCCAACTGGGCGCACATGGTGAACGAAGTACGCATCCTCGAACGCGCCTTGGGCTCTGAGCAGAAATTTGTGGCCGAGAATGAGAAGGACACCTACATTGTCCAGCGCCATTGCCTGCGCGTAGCGCGTGATGTGAAAGCGGGCGAAGTCTTCACCGAAGACATGCTCGAAGTGCTGCGCCCGGCGGTCGAAGGCGCCCTCATGTCATGGGATATTCCGCAGGTGCTCGGCCGCAAGGCCGCCGCCGATATGCCTTTTGGCAAAGAAGTGCGCCTGAGCGATCTGGCCTGAAAGACTGACCCGGTAGTTGCATGAAAGTCTTGTACGTCAGCCAACAACACGGCCCGCATGACCGCCGCTTCCTTGCTGCCATGGCAGAGGCGGGGCACACCGGCTTGTTTCTGTGCACTACTCCGGAGCGTGTGCAGGCTGAGCAATTGCCCGCGGGGGTGCAGCTGGTGCGCGGCAGCGTGGCCGATGTGGCGCGGCAGTACCGGCCAGACTTGGTGCATGCCGGCCCGTTGCACACCTGCGCCTGGCAGGCGCGCAGTGTTACGCAGCCACTGGTGGCGATGAGCTGGGGCTCCGATATTCTCTACACCGCTCAACGTAATCCAATAGCTCGCTACAAAACACGCGCCGCACTACGCGCCGCCCGCGTCCTCATTGCCGATTGCCAGGCCGTGGTGGATGCCGCCGCGGTATTGGGCTTCGACCCACAGCGCGCCGTTATCTTTCCCTGGGGTATTGACCTGCAGCGCTTCCAGCCGCAGGCCGCCAGCCCGCTGCGCCAGCAGCTGGGTTGGCAGGATGCCTTCGTGCTGTTGCATCTACGTAGCTGGGAGCCAGTCTACGATACCGAAACCGCCCTGCGCGCCTTCCTGGCGCTGGCGCCCCGCCAGCCGCAGCTGCGCTTGCTGCTGCCCGGCGGCGGCAGCTTGGCGCCACGTATTCGCCAATTGGTGCAAGATTCGGGCTTTGCCGATCGTATCCACATGCCCGGCTATATTGCGCAGGAAGATTTACTTGCCTATTACGCCGCGGCAGACCTGTATCTCAGCGCTTCGCGCAGTGATGGTTCCTCAGTCTCTTTGATGGAAGCGTTGGCCTGTGGGCTACCCGCGCTCGTGTCTGATATCCCCGCCAACCGCGAATGGGTCGAACCTGGCCAGCAGGGTTGGCTGTTTCCACCAGGTGACTCGGCTGCACTTGCCGATAAGATTGTGGCTGCGATGCAAAACACTGACCTGCAAGCCATCCGGCAACACGCCCGCCAGCGTGCCGAAGAACGCGCTGACTGGGCTAAGAATAAACTGGGCCTGCAACGCGCCTATGAAATGGCGGTGGCATGAGCACTCCCAAAGTCGTCGCCATTGTCCAGGCGCGTATGGGCTCCAGCCGCCTGCCTGGCAAAGTATTGGCCGACCTCAACGGCCAACCCGTGCTGGCCTGGGTGCTGCGCCGCACGCAACGTGCCGCCGGTATCCACCAGGTGGCCGTTGCCGCGCCCATTGGGGAGCTGGATGATCCGCTGGCCGCCTATTGCGCCGAACAAGGCATCCCTTGTGTGCGCGGCAGCCTGCATGATGTGCTCGACCGCTACATGCACACCGCGCGCCAGACCGAAGCGGATGTCATCGTGCGCATCACTGCCGATTGCCCTTTTATTGACCCGGGCTTGCTCGGTGAATATGTGCAGAAATTTATTAGCGCTGACCCGCCGCTGGACTTTGCCGCCAACCGCCTGCCGCAAGGCCGCACCATTCCCATCGGCCTGGATGCAGAGTTGTGCACACGTGCCGCGCTCGAAACCGTCTGGGCCGAAGCCCAAGAGCCCTACCAGCGCGAGCACGTCATGCCGTTCTTCTACGAGCACCCTGAGCGCTTCCACATTGCCGAATTTACCCAGCAGCCAGCCCACGGCAATCTGCGCTGGACGGTGGACACACCTGAAGATCTCGAGTTGGCGCGCACGATTGCCAGCCATTTTGTTGACGATACCTTTTCATGGAAAGACATCCTGGCCTTGTTTGCAGCCAATCCAAATCTGGCCAACATCAGTGCCAGCGTGCAGCACAAGGACTACCGCCAGGTAGACGAACGCCGATGAAGCAACTGTGTATATTCACAGCTCCCAAGCCGTTTCGTGATTCCCACATCACCACCATCCAGCGCAACGCGCTGGGCTCGTGGCTAGCCTTAGGCGATGCCGTGGACATTGTGCTGGTGGGGGATGATGAAGGCATTGCGCAGACCGCCGCCGAGTTCGGCGTCAAGCATGTGCCTAGCGTAGCTGCCAATGCACACGGAACGCCACTGGTCAGCGCTATTTTTGACGCGGCGCGCCAAAACAGCGCTGCGCCATACCTGCTTTACGTCAACGCCGACATTATTTTCTACCCCGGCCTACTGGAGACGCTGCACACTGTCGCCGCACAGGCGCCGGAGTTTGTGCTCCTCGGCCGCCGCTATGATCTGGATATCACCCAACCGCTAGAGTTCTCGGCCGGCTGGGATACCCGCCTGCGTGCAGATATGCGCACCCGCGGCAGGCTGCACACCCGCGGCGGCAGCGATTACTTCGCCTTCCCGCGCCATCTCTACACCGAGATGCCGTCCTTCGCCATCGGCCGCGCCGGCTGGGATAATTGGATGATGTATGAGGCCAATCACCACAACTGGCAGGCCGTGGATTGCACGGCTGAGATAGACATCGTGCATCAAAATCACGACTATTCCCACCTGCAAGGTGAACACGGCCACCAGCGCCACGTGGAGACCGACGAGAATACAATGCTGGGTGGCGGTATGCGCAGCATGTACATGCTGCTGGATGTACCCTATGAGCTGGTGAACGGCAAAGTGCGCCGTGCGCCACTCTCCGCCATCCGCGCCTTGCGCAGCATCGAGCGCGCCCTGCAGCCCAACGCCATCGAAGACCGCAGCCTGCGCTGGCGCCTCATGCGCCAGGTGCGCAACCTGCGCTTTGCCCTGGGAGGGCGCTAGCCATGCGCGTCGGCCAGAATCCCATCAAGTCGGTCGAGAGCATCGCCCCGCCCGCCCCGGTGACTGTCGTCGTCATCAGCTATATCCCCTTCCTCAGTGGTTATTACACGCACAGTCTTGAACTGCTCAAGTTATGCCTGGGCAGCATCCATGCCAATACCGAAGGTGCCTACGATTTGATGGTCTTCGATAACGGCTCGTGCGCCGAAGTGCGCGAATACCTGTTGGCCGAGCAAGCCTTTGGGCGAATTCAGTACCTCACCCTCTCGGAGCGCAACCTGGGCAAGCCAGCCGCCTGGAACATCTGCTTTGCCGCCGCCCCGGGCGAGTTCATCGCTTACGCCGATGCGGATGTGTACTTCTACAAAGGCTGGCTACCCAGCAGCCTTGAAGCGTTGCGCACGCTGCCACAGGCCGGCATGGTCACGGCCATGCCGATGCTCACCCCGCAAAAATACTCCACCGCCACGGTCAAATGGGCCAAGGCACAGCGCGGCGCTAAACTGGAAACAGGCGCGCTGTTCAGCTGGGATGATTTTTGGAAGCATGCTCGCAGCCTCGGCAACAGCGAGGAGCACGGCCGCGCCTTCTTTAAAGACAACAAGGCCGTGCGCCTGAGCTACAAGAAGCGCCAGTACTGGGCGGGCGCGGCCCACTTCCAGTTTATGGCGCGCAAGCGCATCTTGCAGCAGGTGCTGCCCATCCCGGCCGAGAAGCCGATGGGCCGCGTGCGCCTGCTCGACGAAGCCATCAACGCCCTCGGCTACCTGCGCCTCTCCACGGCTGAGTGGCACGTGCAACACATGGGCAATCAGTTGCCCGCCGCCGGCGACCTACTTGACGGTTCGCTGGCCACGCCAGTAGCAGCTCGCCGGGCACCCGTATCCAGCTTTTGGAGCTGGCCACCGCTGCGCAAGCTGCTGCAATGGCTCAACGGCTGGACCTTTGACCGCATCCATAGCACACAAAAATGAAGCCACGCATCTTTATTAGCGCCGATCACGGTCTTGCCATCGTCTACTTCTTGCAAAGTGATGTGTTGCGCACCCTACTTGACGGTGGCGCCGAAGTCATCGTGCTGACCGATGATGACATTGTCGAGCGCATCCGCGAACGCTTTGCCCAGCCCGGCCTCATCATTGAAGGGCTGCGCCTCAAGCAGGCTAAAGACTATTTCCACTTGGTCTCCTATGGCAAGCAGTGGTGGCTGGATTTCCTGCGGCGTGCAGGTGCCTCCAACCGCATCAACCTCGAAGCCGTGGATAGTTACATCAATCAAGTAAAAGCCGAGGCGCACACCCGCCGCAAACTGCTTTTTCCCTTTATGCAATTGGTGGTGGCCATCCTGCGCTGCAGCCGCGCGGCACGCCGTTGGTTACAGGGACTGCAGCAGCGCTTTACGCCAGATATCTATGCAGATCTGTTCGCTAAGTACCAACCCAGTCTGGTCATCGCCAGCACGCCGGGTTGGCGGTTCGACCGTTACCTGTTACGCGAAGCCGTCGCCCACAACATTCCCACGGCTGCAGTCATCGTCGGCTGGGATAACTCCAGCAGCTACAGCCTGCCGGGGGCGCCGGTGGATTGGATCACCTGTTGGTCCGAGATTCAGAAGCAAGAGCTGGTAGACGGCTCCGACTGGGACCCGGCTCGCGTGCATGTTGGCGGTATTCCCTCCTACGACGGCTACTTCAAGCAGGAGTGGGTGCTGCCGCGCGAGGACTACTTCAAAACACACGGCCTCGACCCTCAGCGCAAGCTGATCTCATTTGCCAGCAGCTTCATCACTTTCTCGCCCAATATTCAGGATATTGAAGCGCTGGCTGAGTTGGTTTCGGGTGACCAGTTGGCCGCGCCCAGCCAGCTTTTGGTCCGCCTGCACCCCAATCACTTTATGGATGTGCCGCGCTTTGCACAGGAGCGTGAAGCCATCCTTGCCCTGGCGCAAAAGTACCCGCATGTTCATGTGGTGGAGCCGGTTGCGCTGGGTGGCTCGCTGGGTCATTATTCAGGGGAAGACATGCACGAGAAATCGTCGATGATGGCTCATTCGGATGTGTTCGTTACTGTGTACTCCACCATGGTGGTCGAGGCCTCGGCCCACAGGACCCCCGTGGTGAGCGCCTGCATCGATTCCCCGGTGGGCTGGCCGGGCAAATTCACCCTGCCGCTTTCACGCATTGGCGATTGGCCTACCCATTCGCGCTTCCGTAATTCGTCGGCCGGCCGCGTAGCCTATGACGCGCCGCAACTGCGCGAGGCGCTCAACTTCTATCTCACGCATCCTGGCGCCGATGAAGCCGAGCGCGCTGCCTTCATCGCTCGCGAGTGCACCTTCACGGATGCTAGTGCCGGCCAACACACCGGTGCCTACTTGTTCTCGCGCCTCGGCCAGCATGCAGGCAGCCGCGCATGAGTTCGCCGCTGCGCAAAGCCCTGCGCGCCATCACTGGCGATGAGGCCGCTGCCAAAGGCGGTAGCCCGCGGCCGCCGCTTTCTGCCGCGGAGCTGGCTGAGGTCAAAGAATTCTTTCCGTTGCAGAAATTCTTCGTGCTTGGGCAGCCGCATTCTGGCGGCAGCGTGCTGGCGCGGCTGCTTAACTTGCATGCCGATCTGTACTGCGGCACAGGGGCGCATTTCTTCACCCGCCAGCCTGTGTTGAGTGAGCTGTTCGTGCAGCCAGATGAGCCGGCCACCACACCAGCTACCGCGCCTTCGCCTGCCGCATTGCGCGCCATGGCCGATTTTCTATTAGAGCGCCAGGTACACCCGCTGGGCAAACGTGTGGCTGGTGACCAAAGCCAGAACGAGCTGGGTGGCCGTGCCGTACAAGAGATGTATCACCTGTATCCGGATGCCAGCCTGATCCACATCGTGCGCGATGGGCGTGATGTGCTTGTCAAGCAGCGCTTGCAAGAGCTCACTGGCGGCGCTGCGGCCAACCCGCGCCGTGAGCGCAACCGCCCTGCCGATAACGTAGCCATCTTCGCCCCCGGCTGGCTTTCTGAGGCCACGCGTCACTGGGCCAACGGCGTGAGCGAGACAGACCGCCTCGGCCACCAGCTTTATGGCGAGAACTACTATTCGCTGCGCTACGAAGACTTGCTGGCGCGGCCTTTTGATATGCTGGCCAAGGTGTGGGACTTTCTTGGGCTGGAGGCGGACGGCCTCGAAGCCAAGGTTAGCGCCGAGATCGCTCAGGACGAAGAGCTGACTTTCGACAAGAACCCGCAAGCGGTGTGGCGCCAATTCTTCACGCCGGGTGATAAGAACATCTTCAAAGAGAACGCCGATAAGGCGCTGCTCAAATGGGGCTACGAAGTAGGAGCCGATTGGGAATGAAGATCCTTATCGCCGGCTTCGGTTCGATCGGCAAACGTCACTTCAATAACATGCGCGCCCTTGGCGTGAAGGATTTTGTTTTCCTGCGCAGCAACAACAGCACGCTGGATGTCAGCGAGCTGGCCGGCTTTGCCGTTGAGCACAGCGTTGAAGCCGCGCTGGCACATGAACCAGATGCTGTGGTGATCTCGAATCCCACCGCATTGCACCTGGATGTGGCCATCCCCGCCGCGGCCCAGGGCTGCAGCCTGCTGATGGAGAAGCCCATCAGCCACAGTCTGGCCCGCGTAGAGGAGCTGCGCCAGGCCGCTGCGGCCGGTGGCAGCCGCATCCTGGTGGGCTTCCAGTGGCGCTTCCACCCCACGCTACAAAAGGCCGCCGAGATCGTGCAGTCCGGCCAGCTCGGCCGCGTGCTCTCGGCGCGGGCGCACTGGGGCGAGTACCTGCCCAACTGGCACCCGTACGAGGACTATCGAAGGAGTTACAGCGCCCGTGCTGATCTGGGCGGTGGAGTGGTGCTCACCCTGTGCCACCCCTTTGATTACTTGCGCTGGCTGCTCGGCGAAGTCGAGTCCGTGTGGGCCACACTCGCACGCAGCGGTGAGCTGGAGATTGCCGTAGAAGACCAGGCCGAAGTGGGCCTGCAGTTTGCCAGTGGTGCGGTGGGCAGCGTGCACTTGGATTACGTGCAGCAGCCGCCCAGCCACACATTGCAGATCGTGTGCAGCCAAGGCCGCCTGGAATGGAACGCTGCCAGCGGTGCCCTGATGCAAACCAGTGCCACTGGTGAGCAGCGCGAGTTTGCGCTTGAGGCAGGTTTTGAGCGCAATCACCTGTTTATTGACCAGACGCGCCACTTTTTAGAGGTGGCACAAGGGGATGCGCAGCCACTCTGCACACTGGAGGATGGCATTCGCGTCCTGGAGATTGCCTTGGCGGCCCATCGCTCCAACGATGCGGGTGCGCGCATACAGCTGGGGCAGGCATGATAAAATCCCGATTGGCCTGCAAAACAGGCCGCTTTGTTTGCAGGGGTAATACGTAGAGGCCCTATGCCCACCACGATTCAATCCGCATTTGATCTCACCGGCCGCGTGGCTCTGGTAACTGGCGCCGCCGGTCTGTTGGGAAGGCAGTTCTGCCACACTTTAGTACAGGCGGGCGCCTCTGTGGCTCTCGTAGACCTCAACCCGGCTGTGCTGGCCGCTTTGCAGGCCGAGCTCGGTGAGCGCGCTTTGGCGGTTGAGTGCAACGTCAGCGATAAAGCCGCCGTGCAAGCCGCTGTGCAAACCACCCTCGATACATTTGACCGCCTGGATATTCTGGTCAACAGCGCCGCGCTGGATCCTAAGTTTGATGCCGGTGAAGCGGGCAAGCACAGCTCCTCCTTCGAAGACTACAGTTTGGAAAATTGGAACAATTCGCTCTCGGTAAATCTGACCGGAGCCTTCCTATTCAGCCAAGCCAGCGTGCCGCACATGCTCTCGCAGGGCCGCGGCGCCATCATCAACATCTGTTCGACCTATGGCCTGGGTGGTCCCGATCAGCGCATTTACCAGCGCAAAGGCCAGCCGCCTTCCTTCAAGCCGGTGGATTACACCGTCACCAAGGCGGGCATCCTCGGGCTCACCAAGTACCTGGCCACCTACTACGGCACACAAAACATCCGCGTCAATGCCCTCACCCCCGGGGGTGTGCGCAACACGCAGGATGAAGAATTCGTCAAAGCCTACTCCGCCCGCGCCGCCATGGGCCGCATGGCTAACCAAGATGAAATGAACGGTGCACTGCTATTCCTCGCCTCAGACGCCTCCAGTTACATGACGGGCGCCAATCTGGTGGTAGATGGTGGCTGGACCGCGTGGTGAGTATGAAGTCCAAGAAGCCCCACGTTCTCGCCATCATTCCCGCCCGCGGCGGCTCCAAGAGCATTCCGCGCAAAAATGTGCGTTTGTTCGCTGGGCACCCGCTGCTGGCATTCAGCATCGCCGCCGCTTTGCAGGCAGAGACGGTGACACGCACCATCATCTCCACTGATGATGAAGAGATGGCACAGATCGCCCGCAGCCTGGGCGCCGAGGCGCCTTTTATTCGCCCTGCCGAGCACGCCCAGGACAATACGCTAGACCTGCCCGTATTCGAGCACGCCCTCACCTGGCTTGCCAAGAATGAGGGCTACAAGTCAGACATCGTCGTGCAACTGCGCCCCACTTCCCCGCTGCGCCCGCGTGGCCTGGTGGATGAGGCTGTGCAGCTCCTGCTCAAGAATCCCAAAGCCGATTCAGCCCGCGGCGTGGTGCCCAGTGGCCAGAACCCCCACAAGATGTGGCGCGTGGATGCTGATGGCGTGATGCAGCCGCTGCTCAAGGTCAAAGGTATTGCCGAACCCTACAACGCGCCGCGCCAGCAGTTGCCGGCCACCTATTGGCAGACCGGCCACGTAGATGCGATTCGCAGCTCGGTCATCCTCAAAAAACATTCCATGAGCGGTGATGTCATTCTGCCCGTGATGGTGGAACCGCAGTACACCGTGGATATTGACACCATGAGTGACTGGCAGCGCGGTGAATGGCTGGCCACTTCAGGCGAGCTGGATGCCGTGTGGCCTGGCCCGCTGCCGCGCCCGTACCCCAAGCAGGTCAAGTTGCTCGTGCTAGATTTTGACGGTGTGCTGAGTGACAACCGTGTCTGGGTTGACGAGACCGGTAAAGAAGCCATTGCCGCCAACCGCAGTGATGGCCTCGGCCTGCGCCATCTGAAGGACAGCGGCGTGCAGATCTTCGTACTCTCGCGCGAGGAAAACCCGGTGGTGGCGCGCCGCTGCGAGAAACTGGGTATCGGCCACCGCCAGGGCATCAAGGAAAAGGGCGAGGCGCTGCGCCAACTCCTCACCGAACTCAATATTGCTGCTGAGCACACAGTCTTCCTTGGCAATGACACCAATGATCTGCCGTGCTTCCCCATCGCGGGCTGCGCGGTAGCCGTAGCCGACTCGCATCCTGCTGTACTGCAACAGGCTGATCAACGCCTGAGCCAGCGTGGCGGGCATGGCGCAGTACGTGAGCTTTGTGATTTAATCATGGCGATGAACGTCAAAAAGGACTAACGAATGACTCGAGAATTGAAGCTTGGCAATCGCATGGTGGGGGATGGCCACCCGGTGTATATCGTCGGTGAAATTGGCATCAACCACAATGGCAGCCTGGATGCGGCCAAGCAGTTGATCGACCTGGCTAAGTGGGCCGGGGCAGATGCCATCAAGTTCCAAAAACGCACGCCAGAGCTGGCCGTGCCGCCAGACCAGCGCGACAAGATGCGCGAGACCCCCTGGGGCTACATCAGCTACATGGAGTACCGCAACAAGGTTGAGTTCGGCGAGAAGGAATACGCCGAGATCGATACTCACTGCAAAGAAAAAGGCATTGACTGGTTCGTGTCGGTGTGGGATGAGCCGGCGGTGGACTTCATGGAGAAGTTCGACACGCCTTGCTACAAGATTCCCTCAGCCTCACTGACCGACCATGCGCTGCTCGATCATGTGCGCAAGACCGGCCGCCCGGTGGTGCTCTCTACCGGTATGTCGACCATGGAAGAGATCGATAAGGCCATTCCGCATGTGGATATCAGCAACACCATGCTCACCCATACCACCAGCACTTATCCTTGCGAGCCGGATGAGCTCAACCTGCGCATGATCGAGACGCTGCGCAACAAGTTCCCTTGCCCGGTGGGCTACTCCGGCCATGAAGTGGGCCTGGTGCTCTCCGCCGTGGCCGTAGCGCTCGGCTCCTGCTTCATTGAGCGCCACATCACCCTGGACCGAGCCATGTGGGGTAGCGACCAGGCCGCCTCGGTGGAGCCCGGCGGGCTGCAAAAGTTGGTGAAGTACATCCGTGTCACGGAGCAAGCGCTGGGTGATGGCGTCAAGCGTGTGTACGATAGCGAGCTGCCCTCACGCGAGAAGCTGCGCCGCGCCAAATAGTATGTGCCGCCAGTGGCGGCTGGGTTCATTGTGCTCAAGCGAATAGTCAACAAACTCCACACGCTAAACAGCCGAGTGCGCTTGGCGCGTAGCGCGCGCGCGGTTGCTGCCGCAGAGCACAGCACCCACCAGCCCGTCGTATTCTTCAACGCCTCTACACGTTTAGGCCACCTTAGTCAGAATGCAGCTTTCTCGCTGCTGGCTTCATGGGGCTTGCGCCTGGAGGGCGTACCCATTCTGCACTTCGTGTGCAATGCTGGCATGAGCCGCTGTGTGCTGGGCACTGATCCAGATAACGCCGGGCAGGTGCCGCCGTGTGCCGCCTGCGTAGCCCAATCGCACCGCATGTACGCTGGTGCAGATGCACACTGGTTTGCGTACGCAGCAGACAGCCAGTTGCACGCACACTTGCAGAGCCTGACCCTCGAAGAGTTGCTGGCCGTGGAGCACGGCGGCCTGCCGCTGGGGCAGCTCGTGCTGCCTTCGCTGCGCTGGGCGCTGCGTAGACACGATCTCGTAGATGATGGCACCACGCGCACTTTGCTACGCGAGTACATCCTTTCGGCCAACAACGTGGCGCGTGAGTTCGGTGCCTTCATCGAGGACAAAGACTTACAGGCTGTCGTGGTCTTCAACGGCATCATGTTCCCCGAAGCCGTTGCGCGCCAGGTGGCCATGCGCCGCGGACTGCGCGTCATCACGCATGAAGTTGGCTTACAGCCGCTGACCGCCTTCTTCACCGATGGCGAAGCCACCGCCTACCCGATGGACATCCCCACCGAGTTTCAACTCAACGAGGCTGAGAATCAACAATTGGATGCGTACCTTAGCCGCCGCTTCAAGGGCGATTTCAGCATGGCGGGTATTCGTTTCTGGCGTGATATCCAGGCGCTGGATGAAGGCTTTCTTGCCAAGGCGGCCCAGTTCGACAAGCTGGTGCCGGTCTTCACCAACGTCATCTTTGATACCAGCCAGGTGCATGCTAACGTGCTGTTCGCGGACATGTTTGCCTGGCTGAATTATGTAGAAGAGCTCATTCGCGCCAACCCGCGCACACTATTTGTCATTCGTGCCCACCCTGATGAGATGCGTCCCGGCTCCACCAAGCAGAGCCGCCAGAGTGTGGCCGCCTGGGTGGCGGCCCGCGGTCTGCAGGCCCTGCCTAATGTAGTCTTCATCCCGCCCACAGAATTTGTTGATTCCTATGCGTTAATCGAGAAGGCGCATTTCGTGATGCTGTACAACTCCTCGATTGGCTTGGAAGCCTCTATTATGGGCAAAGCCGCGTTGTGTGCCGGGGCCGCTCGCTACACGCAATATCCCACGTTGTATTTCCCCGCCAGCCTGGCCGAGTACAAGCAGCAGGCACAGCGCTTCCTGGTTGCCGCCGAAGTGCCGCAGCCGGCCGCCTTTGTGCACGAAGCGCGGCGCGTGCTGTATTTCCAGCTCTTCAAAACCAGCCTGCCCTTTGAGCGCTTTGTACAACCCACCAGCATGGGCTATGTAAACCTGGCTGACTTCGATGTGGATGCGTTGCGCGCCGCGAATGCCCCTGCCATCCGCTCTGTCTATGAGGGCGTGGTGGAACACAAGCCCTTTCTGGTATAAGACAGACATGCAAGACACAGACTTCACAAAACTTCAATCCGTATTTGCGGATGTTTTCAACCTAGCGCCCGAGGAAGTTACCCTACAGACCCAGTTTGGCGAGTTGCCAGCCTGGGATTCAATGGGGCATATGGATTTGATGGTTGCGCTCGAAACTGCCTTCGGTATCGAGATCACTGCAGAAACCATCAGCGCCCTCATCAGCGTGCCGGCCATCCTTGAGCACATCCAGAGCAAGCATGGCTGAGCAACTCACCCTCACGCCGGTCATTCCCATCCCAGCTCATTTGGTGGGCCAGGTGCAGGCCAAACTGGCCTACGTAGATGAAGCCATCGCCTCGGCCAGCATTGCCGCTGACGGCAGCCGCATTGACCTACAGCTGCGCGCCGCCGCTCCGGCAGACCTGGAAGCCAAGATCCAGAGTGTCGTGCAAGATATGGCCAGCGGCGCCTCCAAGCCCAAAGTTGAGGTGCTGGAGGATTACTTGCAGCGCGCCGTGCCCTATGCGGCTGACCCTATGCCAGAGCTGGAGCAGCGCGGCGAAGTGCATCAAGAGACCAACGGCGTTTACAGCTTTGGTCCGCTGCTGGCGAATCTGATTGGCGTCTTCGAAGACTATTTTCTGGAGCTGGCCGCCGAATTTGAGGCTAAGCCGCAGCGTTTCCCGACTCTCATCTCGGCTGAGATGTTGGGGCGTGTCAATTACTTCCGCGCCTTCCCACACTCCCTCACCTTCGCTACTCATTTGCGCGAAGATTTGCACATCATCAGTGATTTTGCTGAGAACACCGTTTACGAACCCGCTGGCCTGAGCGCCTCGCTCCAGTCGTTCTCTAAGATCCAGGCGTTACTCTCGCCCGCCGTGTGCTATCACCTGTACTTCGGCCTGGCGGATAAGCCGCTGCCTGGCGGCCAGTTGGCGGCCACCGCGGTCGGTCACTGTTTCCGCTACGAGTCGAGCAATTTGAATAGCCTTGAGCGCCTGTGGGATTTCACCATGCGCGAGGTTATCTTCGTTGGCTCGCGTGAGTATGTGCTCGATAATCGTGAAGCCGCCCGCAAGAAGGTGACCCCTTGGCTGCAAGAGCTGGGTTTGGCTTACATGGTGGAGAGCGCCAACGATCCCTTCTTCGTCGGCGAGTTCCGCAAGCAGGCCGCCTTCCAGAATGCTTTCCAACTGAAATACGAGATTCGTGCCCGCCTGCCGTTCAAAGACAGCACGCTGGCCGTTGGCTCGTACAACTATCACCAGGATTTCTTCGGCCGTCATCTCAACATCACGCTGCCGGATGGCAAGCCGGCGCATACCGGTTGTGTCGCCTTTGGGTTGGAGCGCATGGCCTACGCCTTCCTGGCACAATACGGCCTTGACCCGGCGCAGTGGCCCGCCATCGTGCGCGAGGCGCGTACGTGGGAGTAAACATCCGCCAAGCGGGCGTAGAAGACCTGCCCGCCGCCGCCGCCCTGTGGCAGCAGCTGGATGCGTATCACCGCAGCCTGGGGCTCATGTTTCCTGAAGTAGACAATGCGCCACAGTTGTGGGCTGAGAGCTTTCAGCGCACGCTGGGGCGTTTTAGTTTTCTGTGGCTGGCGGAGCAGGGTGGGGCCGCGGTGGGTTTTCTTATGGCGCGCATCAAGCAAAGCCCGGCCTATTTGGGTGGCAAGCAGATCGGCGAGATCAGTGATCTCTTCGTGGTGCCCGCCGCGCGCGGCGTGGGTGCGGCAGCGCAATTGGTACAGGCCGCCATGCAAAAATTTGCCGAGCTACAGGTGCACTCTGTAGAAGTGCAGGTGCAGGCCGGCAATGATGCCGGGCTGGCCTTCTGGCATAAACAAGGCTTCGCTACCGACCTCACCCTGGTGCGCAAGAGGCAGTGATGGCGCTGGCAACCCTGAACCGCCAACAACTGGACGGGGCGCTGCATGCGCTCGGTGTGCAGGCCGGAGACGGTTTGTTGGTGCACTCGGCTGTCCAGTTTTTTGGTAAGCCTGATGGCGGCTTGACCCTGTATCTTGATTCGTTGCAGTCTTTGATCGGCGCTCACGGCACGTTGGTGGTGCCGGCCTTCTCGTTTGAATTTGCCAAGACCGCGCAGTATGACCCTGCCAACACAACTTCGCAAGGCATGGGCGTGTTCTCTGAATTTGTGCGCCAGCAGCCCGGCGCCCGCCGCACCTTGCACCCCATGCAATCCGTGGCCGCCTTGGGCGCCGCCGCCGATACGCTGGCCGATTGCGATACCCCCTCAGCCTTTGATGATGGCTCGGCCTTCGACCATATGCTGCAAGCGGATTTCAAGCTCCTCTTGCTCGGCGCAGACATCCAGGCCGCTTCGATGGTGCATTACAGTGAGCAGCGCGCCGCTGTGCCGTATCGCTACTGGAAGGATTTTGCTGGCCAGATTCATGTGGGCGGCGAATGGCAGCCGCGCAGTTATCGTATGTTTGTGCGTGATATGGATATCAACCCACAGTTACGCCTGGCGCCTATCCAGGCCGCCTTGCAGGCTTCGGCGGATTGGCAGTCTGTGCAGCTCAATCATGGCTTCATTGCTGCCTGCCGCCTGCAAGACTTCGTTACGGCTACCGACGCGCTGCTGCGCGTCGCCGTGGTCGGGGTCGACTATTCGCTGTCGCCGGAAGCGAAGTTCCCCC
>DAOMSJ010000011.1:0-39232 GCA_035446285.1 Anaerolineales bacterium | reverse complement strand
GGGGCATAGGTAGCGCCTGGCGGCGCTACGCCCAAGAGGTGTAGCGAGCGACGCTCGGTACACGGCTCAACGCAGACACCCGTGCCATGGTACGGGTGTCTGCGTTTAAAGCTGCTGAGCTTGACATTCAGCAAGCGCAGTTTATAATGAAAATGAAATTCATTTTCAATAAAGAGAGTTTGTACATGCGCTTCACTGTGTTAATTGTTCTCAGCCTTCTGCTGGCCGCGTGTGCTCCTCAGGCTGCCGTGCCTGTCGGGGATGGTTTGCCCGTTGTGGCTACCAATCCCATCCTGGCGGATGTGGTCAGCAGCGTGGGTGGCGAGCATATCCGCGTTACCACGCTGATCCCGGCAGGCATGGATCCGCACGCCTTCGAAGCCACACCGCAGGATGTTGCCAAGTTGGATGTGGCCGCGCTGGTGTTCATCAACGGCCTGCACTTGGAAGAATCGCTCGAGCCGCTGCTGCATGAGGTTGAAGAGGCTGGAAAGCTGGTCAATGCTTCTGAGGGCATTGTGCCTTTGTCATTTGAAGAGGACCACGCTCACGACGATGAGCATTATGGGGAAGACCCGCATGTGTGGTGGAACCCGGCCAATATTAACGTCTGGGTAGACAATATCGTCGTGGCGCTGTCTGCGGCTGACCCCACTAACGCGGCCAGCTACCAGGCCAATGCGGACGCCTACAAGGCGGAGCTGGCCGAGCTGGATGCGTGGATCGTGGAGCAGGTGGCCAAGCTGCCGGTGGCCAACCGCAAGCTGGTGGTGGATCATCAGTCGCTCAATTACTTTGCTGAGCGTTACGGTTTCGAGAGCGTAGGCGCCTTGGTAGCCAGCTTCAGCACGCTGAGCGAAGCCTCGGCGGGTGAACTGGCCGAGCTCGAGCATGCCATGGAGGATCTGGAGGTACGCGCGATCTTTGTCGGCAACTCCACCAATCCTTCACTGGCGGAGCGTGTATCGACGGATACTGGTCTGCAGGTGGTGCCTCTGTATATTGAGACGCTTAGCCCACCGCAAGGGCCGGCTGGGTCTTACCTCGAGCTGATGCGCTACAACGTCAGCGCGATCATTATTGCCCTAAACTAGAGTTCAATAAAAGGCGCCGCATCAGCGCCGCCTTTTTTATATACTACCCGTCCTCCATTTCTTACCATACACTCCTGCAGGATTTGATATAGTGTTCTTGCTACGTCTTTAATGAGCAGAGGTGTGCAGTGAAGGTGGAATGGGGATATGCAATAGCATTAGTGGTGGCGGGCCTCATCGCATTGGGGGTCGCGCTGAGCAACCGTCAGCGCCAGGCCTACAGCGGGCGCCCGTTGATGGTGCTCTTGTTTGGCCTCAGCTGGTGGTCTTTCACCTACGCACTTTTTTGGCTGCGCATTCCCGGCCCGACCCCCTTCTTCTGGCTCGATCTTACATATATTGGCGTTCTGATCGTCTCCCCCGCACTCTTCTGCTTCACTCTTCAATTTACCGGCCGCGGCCGCTACCTCACCGGCCTCAGCCTGCTGCTGTTGCTGATTGTGCCAGTGGTCACTCTGGTGCTGCTATGGACTGACCCCTTGCATGGTCTGTTCTTTGCGGGCAAACGGGTGGCGGGGCAGGGCGTCATTTTTGAGGGTGGCTTCGGCTTTTACATGAATTTGATCTTTGGCTATGGCTTGGTGCTGGTGGCGATTGCTTTCCTGGTGCAGGCCCTGCGCCAGGCGCGCGGTCTGTACCGCGGCCAGATCATTGCTGTGCTGGCTGGTATTAGCATCCCGATTACTGTCAATGTTCTCAGCTTGTTTGGCATCACGGCGTTTCCCAATCTCGATCTGACGCCGTTCACCTTCACGCTTACGGGCATTGTGTTTGCCTATGCTTTGTTCCGCCTGGGTTTGTTGGATATTGTGCCCATTGCGCGACATGCCCTGGTGGAGCAGATGAGCGACAGCCTGGTAGTGCTGGACGCTCAGGACCGTGTGGTAGATATGAACCCGGCGGCGTTTGCCTTGTTTGCTGCCTCAGGCGAGGAGGCCATCGGCCAGCCATCCAGCCGCCTGTTCGGCGCCTGGCCACAGCTGCACGCACTGCTGCTGCAGATGCGCCCGGCCAGCCAGGAGCTGGTGCTCAAAGGCAGCCCAGAGCGCACCGTGGAGCTGCAGGTATCGCCCTTGTTCAACCAGGCAGGCGCCTTTGATGGCCGCCTGCTGGTGATGCGCGATGTATCGCAGCGCGTGGAAGTGGAGCGCAGGCTGCGTGAGCAGATCACTCAGAATGAAGAGCTGCAAGCCCAGCTGCGCGAACAAAGCATCCGTGACCCGCTGACCGGGGTGTTCAACCGCCGCTACCTGGAAGAGTCGCTGCGGCGCGAGCTGGCCAATGCCCAGCGCAAACATGAGCCGCTGAGCGTGGTGATGCTGGACATCGATATGTTCAAGACTCTCAATGACACCTATGGCCATGCCGTAGGCGACCAGGTTCTACAGGCCCTGGGGCGTACGCTGATGCATAACACACGCGTGGGTGACATCGTCTGCCGCTATGGCGGCGACGAGTTTGTAGTGGTGTTCCCCGGCGCCACGGCTGAAGCGGCGCGCATGCGTATTGATGAGTGCCGCACGGTATTCTCTACCTTGACGATTGAAATGCACGCTCAGCGTTTTCAGGCGAAGCTCTCCGCAGGCGTTGCCTCCTATGATGCGGGTAACGCTGAGGTTGAAAGCCTGCTCAACTCGGCTGACCGTGCGTTGTATCAGGCCAAGCAGGATGGCAAAAATCTTACCGTCATTGTGTAGCTTGCAAATCTGTTAGCAAGCGCGGCGCTCAAATCAGTTAAGCTGTGCGGGGTTACTTGCAGTTGTGCAAGCTAGAGGGGAGCCGGAGGCAGCTATTTCCGACAAACGTGTCATCCTTGCCCTGAGTTGGCTGGTTTTACTGCTGGGGCTTGTAGTCTATCTAGGCTGGGCAATCCACATCCCAGAGCTGGCCGCCATTTTGCCAAACCAGGCGGCAATGAAAGCCAATGCCGCCTTGTGTTTTATTCTCTTAGGGGCTGCGCTGGTGTTGCGCCAGAGGCGACCCACAGCCCAGCGTGCGGCAAATGCCTTGCTGGTGCTGATGCTGGTAGTGGCAACACTGACTCTCTCCCAATTTATCTTTGACATCAACATTGGCATAGACGAGTTGCCCTTTGCAGATGATATGAGCTCGATTAGCACCGAGGCGCCGGGACGCATGTCTGTATCAACGGCGGCCTCCTTCGTGGCACTGGCCGTGGTGATGCTGTTTGAGGGGCGCATGCGCGAGAGTGTGCGCCGCTTTATTCTGGTGATCGTGCAGGCGCTGGGTATCAGCGTTTTTCTCAGCTATCCATTTAGCTTAGCTTTTGGCGATAGCCTGTTCTTGTACAGCGGCATGGCGTTAAACACTTCGATCCTGATGGTGTTGGCCACTCTGTCGTTGCTGCTGGCAATGCCAGATCGTGGCTGGATGGATCTGATTGTTGCGCGCACCCCCCAGGGCACCGCCACCCGGCGCCTGCTGGCCACCGTGCTGCTGGTGCCCTTTGTATTAGGCTGGCTCATCTATTATGGCGAGGACAACGGCTGGTATGACGCTGCCTTCAGCCGCTCTACGCACACAGTGGCCGCCATGGTGCTGCTGGGCGCCATCGTGATCAGCAGCGCCGAGTCCATGCATCGCGCCGGATTGACCCAGCGTGCGTTGCAGCTGGATCTGAATGCGGTGTCGCTTCAGCTCAATTCGCTTATTGAAAATTCGCCCTCGGCCATTTCCATCAAAGATGTTGACGGCCGCTACCAGATGGTGAACTCGCAATTTGAACGCCTGGCCGGTCTCTCCCAGGCGCAGATCATCGGTAAGGATGCCGATGGGGTCTTCAAAGGCACATTGCTGGAGACCGTGCAAGAAAATGAAGTCGAGGCCTTGCTCACTCGCCGGGCTGCAACGATTGAAATGAACGTGCAGTTGGAGGGCAAGGCGCGCACCGTCTTGAACTTGCAGTTCCCACTGTTCGACCAGGAAGACGAGCTTTTGGGTCTGGGTGGCATCTGGACGGATATCACGGACCAGAAACAGATGGAAGACAACCTGCGCAAGAAGAACATTGACCTGCAGCGTTCCAATCAGGAGCTGGAGCAGTTTGCCTACGTAGCCTCGCACGACCTGCAAGAGCCGCTGCGCATGGTCTCCAGCTACATGCAGCTGCTGGAAGCGCGCTACAAAGAGAAGCTGGATGATGACGCCAAGGAGTTCATTGATTATGCCGTTGACGGCGCGGCGCGCATGCAGCGGCTTATTCAGGATCTGCTGGCCTTCTCGCGCGTCGGCACACGTGGCCGTGACCCCGAAGCGGTGGATGCTGGCATTGCCCTGGGCGAAGCGCTGCAGAACCTCTCGGTGCGCATTCAGGAGAATGGCGCCAGGGTGGAGCATGGCAAGCTGCCCACCGTGTTCGTGGATCGCAACCAGCTCACCCAGGTGATGCAGAATCTGGTGGGCAACGCCATCAAATTTCGTGCCGAGCGCCAGCCGGTGATTCGCGTCAGCACGGAACGCCGCGGTGATTTTTATGAGTTCAAAGTGGCTGACAACGGCGTTGGCTTTGACCCCAAGCATGCCGAACGCATCTTTGTTATATTTCAACGCCTCAACAGCCGTGAGCAGTACGAGGGCACTGGCATCGGCTTGGCCATCTGCAAAAAGATTGTGGAGCGCCACGGCGGGCGCATTTGGGTGGAGTCTGAGCCGGGGCAGGGTAGCACCTTCCATTTTACGCTGCCGCGTTTCGCCGACTCGCTGCCTGCGGTCGAGGGCGAAGCTGCTGCCGCCGAAGGCGGCGCAGCCCGGCCAGCCGCCGAGAGTGTGGAGCAGCGCGCCAAGCGCATGATCTAGCAGTAGAGGAGTGATGATGGAGAATGGTGAGTTGATCGATATCTTGTTAGTGGAAGACAACCCAGGGGATGTGCGCCTGACGCAAGAAGCCTTCAAGGATGGCATGCTGCGCAACAACCTGCATGTGGCCATGGATGGCGAGCAAGCCTTGGACTTTTTGTATCGCCGCGGCCAGTTTCTGGATGCGCCACGCCCGGATCTGATCCTGTTGGACCTCAACCTGCCCAAGATGAACGGGCGCGAGGTGCTGGCCGCCATCAAGCAGGATGTTGACCTCAAGCAGATCCCCGTGGTGGTGCTCACGACCTCGCAAGATGAGGCCGATATCACCGAGAGCTATCGCCAGTTTGCCAGCTCGTACATCGTCAAGCCGGTGAGCATGGATAAGTTCTTGAAGGTGGTGAGCTCCTTCAAGCAGTATTGGCTGAGCGTGGTCAAGCTGCCCGCGCCCGACCAGTAGCCCACCTACGCCTTAAAGCCAAAGAGCCCGCAGATGCGGGCTCTTTGATTTGTTGCGCAGCGACAGCCTAACTCACGAAAGTGAGGAGTGCTGCCGCTGCGCTAAGACGGGTACTATCCATGGGCAACACCTCCTCGCGTGTGGAGTAGCAAGAAAATTATGGGTGGAGTATTACATAGCGCGGGGGCTGTGTCAATTGGCTCAGGCGGCTAAGTTTTGCCGGTCAGCTTAGCTGGCCGCCCACTTCTCATCATCGCTGACGTCAAACTCGCGCATTTCGCCGGTGGCGATGTAGGCGGTGCGCTCGCAGATGTTGATCACGCGGTCGGCCAGGCGCTCCAGGTTGTGGCAGGCCCATAGCAGGTGATTGATCTGGTCAATGCCCTCAGGGTCGGCGATCATCTGGTCTAGGATCTCGCGCTGCACCTTGTTGAACAGAGCATCCACTTCATCGTCTTGCTTGGGGACCGAGCGGGCCAGCTCTACCTTGCCGGTGACGAAGGCTTCCAGCGCCTTGTGCAGCATATCCACGCCAATCTCGGCCATGGTGGCCAGGCCGGTGGGGGGCTTGACCGGCGGCTGCTCGCCCAGGTGGTGGGTGATGCGTGCGATGCCCTTGGCGTAGTCGCCCATGCGCTCGAGCTCGGTGATGACTTCGAGCACGGCGGTGAGCTGGCGCAGGTCGCGCGCCATGGGCTGCTGGGTGGCGATGAGCGTGATGGTGCGCTCCTCGATCTCGAAGCGCTTGGTATTGATCTTTTTGTCGTTTTTGTAGACTTCTTCAGAGAGGGCGAAGTTGCGCTCTTTGAGCGAGCGCACAGACTGCAGCGTGGCCTGCTCCACCATGCTGCCGAGCAGCAGCACCTCGTCCATCAGTTCCCCTAGTTTACGTTCCAGTGTTTCGCGCGTATTTGCGTTCACAGCTACCTCAACCCTCATTATACGCCCACAGTATACGGCCTCGGCTGCTGCCGCGCTTTATGAAAACATTAAGCCTTTGTTTTGGGTTAGGTTTGGATTGGTACGCAGTGAAGATGGTTTGCTAGTATAATGAGCACGAATTTGTATCAAAAATATCATATTAACACCCAGGTTGAAACGAACCTATGACAAGTAGCTCCCAAGTTAGCCCCGCCATGCAGCGCTATGCTGCCGAGGTGTTCCGCATCCAGCAGGATGAGGGCAAAGTGTCGCTCTCGCATCTGGCCGAGCAGGTGGAATCCTCACCGCAGGCGATTGCCCGCATGGTCAAGCGCCTTACCGATGCTGGCTTTGCCACCTATGAGCCGTACCGCGGCGTGCGCCTCACCAAAGAGGGTGAGCGCATTGCCATGCCGGCGCTGCGCCGCCACCGCCTGGGCGAAGTGTTCCTGGTCAAGGTGATGGGCTATGACTGGGCCTCGGCGCACGAGTTGACTGATGTGTTCGAACGCGGCATCAACGAGGAGCTCGAAGACCGCATTGACCAGCTGGCCGGCCACCCGACCAACTGCCCGCACGGCGAGCCGATCCCCACCAAAGACGGCACGATCACCTTCCCCAATGACGGCCCGCTGGTGGATAAAGAAGTAGGCGTGAGCTGCAAGCTGACGCGTGTGCGCACCCACGATGTGGACAAGTTGCGCTACATTGCCAACCTGGGCCTGACCCCGGGCGTGGAGTTCACCCTGGTGAGCCGGGCGCCGTTCAACGGCCCGCTGCGTTTGCAGATGGGCCGCAACGACCAGGTGATCGGCTATGAGCTGGCCAGCAGCCTGTGGGTGGAAGAAGCTTAGCGTTGCTGCGCAACGCTTTGCAGAAGCTGCTTGGCTTCGCCAAGTGACGCTTCTGCATGAATGAGCAATGTAGGCGGTTGGCAATGCTGGCCGCCTTTTTGCTTGTCTTCTGGCTGCTGTTTCCTGACAAATCAGACGCTGTGGAGCTTGTTCGGCGCATGGGTGTTTGCCATTGTGCTGGTGGCGACGCTGCCGCTGGCGCGGCGGCGGCAACGTGGATTGAGGACAGACTTCAAGTAGGCTAGTTTTAGATACTCGGGCGGTCAGTAAAATGCTCACTGCTTTTTATTTATGCATTGTTGGATGTAACATGCTGCGCCTCTGCAGTTCAGAGTACTTTCGCTCAAATGTGCTATATTTAGTGAAAGTGAGGGTCTATGGCAGGATTTCAGCGGGTTCACATCCAAAGGTTTAAGAACGTTTCTGATACAACCTTTGATTTGGGCCAGTTAAATGTAATAGTTGGCGCAAATAACTCAGGAAAAAGCAGCATTTTGCAAGCCATTCACTTTGCGATTGGTTCAATGCAGAGCCTTTTATTGAATGGTGACTTAGCAGGTGAAGGAGTTGCATCGTCAACTGTCAATCCATCTCAATTTATTTATGTCCCATCTGAAGATCCGGATTCCCTAGGGGCAGGAGGACGATTATGGGCAGACGATGCTCGCGCAGTGAACATCGAGCTAACGCTAGAAACAGGTGAGATTGTGCTGGTTTCTGTTAAGAAGGGGAAAAATCGAAACATTGTTATTGGTGTTTCCGATAAGCAAATTGCGCGAAGTATTGGAACATTAGAGTCGCCATTTACAATTTTCACGCCTGGTTTAGCCGGAATTGCTAAACAGGAGCATTATCTCTCCGACGGTGTACTGCTGCGAACTATTGCTCGTGGTGACGCCAATTTAGTTTTAAGGAATACTTTGCTACGACTTTGGGTGAACAGAGAAGAGTTCTTGCAAGATCTGCATACAATCTTTCCAGATCTGGAACTTGAACTTTCATTTGACCAAGCTACTGATGAGTATATACATGTGACAGTTAATGATGGTGGAGGTCGAGTTCCTCTTGAACTTGCAGGAACAGGCATCCTGCAGACAATTCAAATTCTCTCTTATATTCATTACTACCGCCCACAAGTAATCGTTTTGGATGAGCCGGATTCTCACCTGCATCCAAACAACCAGCGCCTTCTTTGTTCCCTACTTCGGCGTGTGGCTCAAGAGAGAAATATTCAAGTTATTTTGAGTACACATTCGCGGCACGTGATTGATGCTCTAAGGCATTCAGCTTCATTTTTATGGGCGCGTTCAGGCAACATAGGGCCAAATGAGGATGGCTCAACTCTTTCTGCATTACTCGAGCTAGGTGCCTTGGACGTTTTTGAACGCATTGGCGTGGGTCTGAGGGCTTGTTATGTGCTTACTGAAGATGAGAAGGCTGACAGCCTTTGGGCAATTCTAGGTGCGTCTGGGTTCACGCGCGAAGAAACTGAAGTACTTCCATATTATGGTTGCACAACCCTCCAAAATCTTCGACCGTTAGTAGAGGTGATTCGAAGAGCAAAGGCTGACGTTCGAATTATTGTGCATAGAGACCGAGATTATTTTACTGATGCAGAGGTTCAAGAATGGGAAAACGAAGCACGAGCGTTGCGAGTTGAGCCATTTTTAACTGATGGTGTTGATATTGAGAGTTATCTGCTCTCTCCAGAACATCTTTCAGAATTGAATGGAGTCGCGACCGACAGAATTAGAGGACTTTTGGATCAGGCTACAAATGAAACCGCAGATGATTCTATTGCTAAGTACATTAATTCTCGTATAGACATAGAACGCAAAGCTGGGAGACATGCGACTATTAATCATGGTGAACTTGCCCGCGACCTGAGACAAGCTTATATGCAAGATCCAAACCGCTTTCGTCATAGCAAGACTGTTCTAAAGAAAATCAGGGAACTGTATAGACAAGCTACACAGCAAAACCTCAGAGCTGAAATGCCTACCAATCATCTTGCTATAGAGAGATTGCGTGTCATTGCTCGTGGCTTGCAAAGAGAGAGCTGATTTGCAGCACTGTATTCTAGGATGAACTGTCTCGCATTGGATTTACTGCTTTTCTATAAGCTTTACCGCTTCTTACGCCCCGTGTACGCCGGTGCGGTCAGTGCGTATATCGTGCACAGGCGCGTATCCAGCATACGGGCGCGTATGCGCGAGTCCATGTCTTCCAGCCTGTCGGCGGTGGTGATGACCGTGGGCAGCTGGGCGTTGTAGCGGTGAGTGAAGAGCTGGTACAGCTTCTCGCGCGCCCAGGGGGTGGCGGATTGCGTGCCCAGATCGTCCAGCACCAATAGTTCGGCGTTGCGCATCTCTTCGAAGCGCTGGTCGTAGCTCACCGGGCTGTTGGGGTTGAAGGTGGCGCGCAGGTGGTCGAGCAGGTCTGGCACCATGATGAACAGCGGCATGCGCCCCAGGTCCTGGGCGTAGTTGGCGATGGCGGCGGCCAGGTGCGTCTTGCCGCTGCCGTGGCCGCCGGTGAACACCAGCCAGCCCTTGGGCTTCTCGGCAAACTTGCGCGCCGCGTCGAAGGCCTTCTTCAGGCTGCGGCTGTCCGCGGCCGGCAGCCCTTCGCCCTCGCGCAGGTCAAAGCTGGCAAAGTTACGCTCGCGCAGCAGGTGCAGCGAGGAGAGCTCGTTGGCGCTGTCGTCGGTGGGGCGGCGGAAGTCGGGAGCCAGCATGCGGATCTGGGTCACCAGCTCCGGGTCGCTGAGGCGTGAGCGAATGCGGCCCTCGATCTGGTCGAGAGCCAGGTTGGTGGTCACGATGAGCGGCAGGCGGTTGATGTAACGGTGATTGATGATCTGGAACAGCTTCTCTTGCGACCAGGCCGTGGCGTTCTGCGTTCCGAAGTCGTCCAAAATCAGCAGCGGCGCCTGGCGGATCTCTTCGAAGCGCTCTTCGAAGCTCTCTTCAGTGGAGCCGTAGGTGAAGCGCAAACTGTCCAGCAGGTCCGGCACGGTGATAAAGATAGTGGGCAGGCCGACCTGCACGGCAAAGTTGGCGATGGCGGCGGCCAGATGGGTCTTACCGCTGCCGTAGCCGCCTTCGAAGAGCAGCCAGCCTTCCATTGTCTGCGCAAATTGCTGCGATTGGTTGTAGGCCGTTTCCAGCGAATCGGCCTGGCGGGCGGGCAGCCCCACGCGGCCGCGTGGCTCAAAATTCTCGAAGGTGAGCTCGTTGAGCTCGTCCAGGCGGCTGATGGCGTACAGGCGGCGGCGTGCTTGCAGCGCCACCTCATCTTTGCGGCAGGTGCAGATCACCGTGCGGCCAAACTCCGGGTGCCCCAGCGGCTTGTCGGCGCGCACGTAGCCCAGGCCGCCGCAGTGCGGGCAGTTGGGGTCGCCAACCGTGTCCGGCTGCATGTGGCTGTTCTGGTTAGTGTTCGATGAAGTCTGAGAATTCGCCTTCGACGTAGCTTCGCCGATCTTTTTCAGAATTCCCTTGAGTTCGTCGCTCATGGCGTCCGTCTTCCTGCCATCGGCGCAAGATGGCTTGTACATAGCTCCACGAGCGGGCGTTGTTTTCCACGGCGATGCGCATCGCCTCCTCCAGCCACTCGTGCGGATACTCGCGCTCGGCATCCTTGAGCGCATCCGCCATCATCGGGGTGATGGCGCCGATGTTGCGTTCGTAGAGCGCAAAAATGTTGGGGCGCTCGTGGGCCAGCTCGATCGGGTAGCGGGCATCGCCGCTGGGTTGCCACTCGCCGTTTTGCACGGCTTCGTGCAGCGCCCGGCCGCGCGCCGAGTTGAGTATATAAAACTGGCGCGGCTGCCCCTCTAATTCTAGCTGGGCCTGCAGCAGCGTGCCACGCTGTACGGCTGCGGCCAGCCCTGCGTCGAGGTCGGCTTGGCCACCGGGCAGCCCGGCGATGAACAGCGCATCCTCGGTGAAGTCTTGCGGCTGCAGGTAGCGCGCTTCGCCTTCCATGCGCTCCAGCTTCCACAGCGCGTACAGAGTCACCTTCAGCTCCGCCAGGCTGTCGATCTGTGGCAGCAGCTCACTGAAGAAGGGGCCGGGCAGGCGCGTGAAGCGCACCTTGCCTGCGGGGAAGCCGCCGAAGCTACTGTTGTGGCTGCTGCCCGGCTTGGCGCTCATTGAACCCCGCAAAATCCACGTTGCGCGTGGCCGCATTTTCAAACTTGGCCAAATGGTCACGGAAGACCAGCTCGATCACGCCGGTAGGGCCGTTGCGGTGCTTGCTGACCATGATCTCGGCGATGTTCTTGCGCAGGCTGTCTTCTTCGTATTGGTCTGGGCGATGGATGAACATCACGATGTCCGCATCCTGCTCCAGCGAGCCAGACTCACGCAGGTCGGAGAGCATGGGGCGCTTGTCAGCGCGCTGCTCCACCGCACGCGAGAGTTGTGCCGCGGCCAGCACCGGCACGTTGAGCTCGCGCGCCAGCACCTTGAGGCTGCGCGAAATGTGCGAGACTTCCTGCACGCGGTTATCGTTGCGCCCGTCACCCTGCATGAGCTGCAAATAGTCAACCACTACAAGGTCCAGGCCAAACTCCATATGCAGGCGGCGGCACTTGGCGCGCATCTGCGTGGGCGAGATGCCCGGCGTATCGTCGAGGAAGACTTTGATGCCGCCCAGCGTTTCCACCGCCTGGGCGAACAGGTCCCACTCGCGCTGCTCCAGCTTGCCGGTGAGCATCTTCTGGCCGTTGATGCCAGTCTCTTGCGCCAGCAAGCGGCCCACCAGTTGCTCGTTGGACATTTCCATCGAGAAGATGGCGACATGCTTCTTGTGCAGCTGGGCGGCATTCTTGACGATGGACATCAGGAAGCTGGATTTACCCTGGGCAGGGCGGCCAGCGATGATCAGCAAGTCAGAGGGTTGCAGGCCGCCCAGCAAGCGGTCAAGGTCAATAAAGCCCGTGGGCACGCCGAAGAATTCTTCGCTGCGGCGAGAGAGCTGGTCAATGCGGTCGTAATAATCGCTGATGACCTGCTTGATGGGCTTGAGGTCGGTGGAGAGCTGGTGGTCGCTGGCGCCGAAGACGGCCTTCTCGGCCTCCTCGATGGCCGCCTCTACACTCAGGTTCTCCTGATAGGCTGTCTTGGCGATCTTGTTGGCGGCTTCCAGCAGGCGGCGGCGGATGCTGGTCTGCTGCACCAGGCGGCCGTAGGCCTCGGCGTGCAGCGAGCTGGGCACGTTGTTGATCAGCCCGGTAATGTAGGCAGGCCCGCCGATCTCGGCCAGGTGGCCGTTCTTGTCCAGATCTTCGGTGACGGTCAGCAGGTCAATGGGGATACGCTGCTCGTGCAGGCGGGTAAAGGAGTCCCACACCCAGCGCAGGCGGTGGATGTGAAAGTCTTCGCCGGTCAGGAAATCGGCAACGTCGTAGTACGCCTCAGGGTTGATCAGCACCGAGCCGATGACGGCTTCTTCGGCCTCGCGGCTGTGCGGTACCAGCTGCTGCGGGCCGGAGGGCTGCGGACTGTCTGAGGAGTACGTGTCGCTCATTTAGTTGTTCTTGCCCTTGGTGGGCTTGCCGTTCTCGTCATCATCATCGCTGATGTCGAGCTTGGACAGGAAGTCTTCAAAGGCTTCCAGGCGCTCCTCGGCGGGGTTGACGCGCGTATCGGTCATCTCGGTTTCTTCGAGCAAGGGGCGCTCACGCTCCCCGTTCTCGTCCATGTCTTCTTCGGGGATGATGCCCGCCGCGTCCAGCACGCTGCGCGCCACCAGGATGGGCACATGCGTGCGCACGGCCACGGCCAGCGCATCGGAGGGACGCGAGTCGATCTCGATCGTGCGCCCGTTGACCTCCACCACGATGTTGCCGTAGAACACATCCCCCTTAAGGTCATGCACTTCCACGCGCACCACGCGGCCATCCATGCCGCGCACCACCTCGCGGATAAGGTCGTGCGTCATGGGGCGAGCCACTTCCACCTCTTGCAGGGCAAAGGTGATCTGCTCGGCCATGTAGGGGTCAATCCAGATGGCCAGGTAGCGGTCAGCCTCTGCTTCACGCAGAATGACCACGCGTTGTTGCGACATAAGCCCAACGCGGATGCTATCGATGACCACTTCTACCATTTCGCTCATTGTGTGTGCCTCCGGGCTTTGGATGCCGCGGGGTGGAGTAGGGGCGCAAACGCGCTCCAGTTAAACAGTGCGCTATTTTATCACTCGCCCATGCATGCTTGGCAGGCGGCGCGGCGTTACCTTAAATCGATTTAGCAGGCTGGGAGGAAAGTCCTGTGGTTCTTTAAGGTTCTTGCGTTATAATTTTCGCCGGTACACATGAATGAGTTTAGGCGCAATTCTCTCTTGAGCACGTTGGGGGTTTTACTACATGGCGCGTAAACTTTCTCAAGCAAGCAAAACAAAGATATTGTGGGTTGAGGGCCGTTGGATAAGCAACGGCGAATTTGTACCCGCCTTGCTTAAGAAAGGCTTCCAGGTAGAGCGCGTTGCCACTGGAAAAGATGCCTTGGAGACAGTACAAGAAGGCAAGTATGACCTGGTGATTTTGGATGCTGCCTCCATGCGCACCAACGGTCGCCGCATCTGCACCTCCATTCGTAACCTTGTGAATGGCATGCCCATTCTGCTCATCTCTGACCCCAATCGCCCGCTCGAACCTGATTTTGAATGCGCCAACGAGGTGCTGGTGCTGCCCTTCACGCAGCGCAAGCTGCTGAATCGCATCGCCCCGCTGCTGCCCACGCAGGAGGATCGCCTGCTGCGTGCCGGCCCGATTGAGCTGGATATGGACAGCCATGCCGTGAAGGTGGGCACCAAGAAGACCGTGCTCACCCCGCGCCTGGTGCGCCTGCTGCAGTTGCTGATCGATAACAAGGGCGAGGTCGTGGAGCGTAATGCCTTGTTCAAGAAGGTGTGGCGCACTAACTACACGGGTGACACGCGCACGCTGGATGTGCACATCAGCTGGCTGCGCAACGCCATTGAGAAAGACCCCAAGAAGCCTAAGTTGCTGGTGACCGTGCGTGGCGTTGGCTACCGTCTCGATATTTAGTTTTAGCAATTGGCTGGCCGGCGGATACCGGCATTTCAAGGATCAAACCCATCATGAGCATTGTTGAAGATACATTCTCTGCCTATCAACGCGAATCCCGCAAAACATGGAGCGAGATCGCTACCAATGGCTCCATCGTCTATCCCACACTGGGTTTGGTGAACGAGGCTGGCGAGTTTGCCGGCAAGGTCAAGAAGATCTTCCGCGATAAAAACGGCCAGATCAGCGCTGAGGATAAAGAAGCCCTGAAGCAGGAATTGGGGGATGTGCTGTGGTATCTGACCCAGTTGTGTACCGAGCTGGACCTCAGCCTGGAAGAGGTGGCCGAGGCCAACCTGTCCAAGCTGTTCTCGCGGCTGGAACGCGGCCAGATCGGCGGCGAGGGCGATAACCGCTAGCTGCTAGCAGGTATCGCGTACGCCTAGAGGGCGTACGCTTCCAGCGTCAGGCATTTCACGCCGCCGCCAGACTTCGTAAACTCGCTCATCTCCAAGGTAACCACCTCAAAACCAGCCGCCTGCAAAGCCGCCTGCAGCACAGGCGCGTGCAGCGTGCTCATGATCACCGTATTGCCCAGCACCATCGAGTTGCAGGCCAGCTTATCGGCTTCGGCAGCGCTCACCTCAATAAGGGTCACGCCCAGGCCGCGTAGCAGCTCCAGGCTGCTGGCGCCGATGGCCGAGGGTACATAGGCCAGTGTGTCGGCATTGAGTGGGCACAGCACCGTATCCACGTGGAAGTGGGGCGCCAGCACCTCGATTGGCAGCACCTCAACATTCAGGATGCGCTGCAGATGCGGGTGGGCCTGCTTGTCGCTGCGCACGCCGTAGCCGGCAAAGATGCGCCCGTTCCAGTACACGGCATCACCGTTGCCCTCAAACAGCACGTCTTCGGGCAGGCGGTGGAGGGTGTAACCGAGCTTTGCGAAGCGCGCCATCTGCGGCTCCACTTCGCCAGCCCGCTCCGCAAAGCGGAAGCGGCTGGCAATCGCCTCTTTGCCATACAGGAACACCGAATCGCCCGTGAACACCGAATCCGGCCAACCCGGCATCGGGTCAAAAACGTCTACCTGGGCGCCCAGTTGCACATACAGCGCGTGCAGCGCATCCCACTGCTGCTGCGCCAACTGTCTGTCCACCTTGCTGTTGGCAGGATCCATCCAGTTGTTGATGCTGTAGGTGATCTCAAATTGCGTTGGGCGGGTGAGGTAGAACTGGCGCGGGGTTGAAGGCATAGCGCTCCTATGTTTGAAAGATAGACGGCAATCGGCACACTGGGTGTGCCGATTGCAGCGGGGCTTAGTTTACATTACTTCTGGGGCGTCAATGCCCAGTAGCGCCAGGCCGTTGGCCATGGCTTGGCGGGCGGCGGCCACCAGCGCCAAGCGGAAGCTGCGCTGTGGCTCCTCGGCTTGCAGTACCGGGCATTGGTTGTAGAAATCGTTGAAGCCCTTGGCCAGCTCATAGGTGAGGTTGGTGATGTGCAGGGTCTTATGCTCGCTGGCGGCGCGCTGAATCGCCTCAGGCAAGCGCGAGATCAGTTCGATGAGCTCGACCTCGCTGGGCTGCAGCTCGTGCTGCGGCGGCTGGGCAGCTTGCACGGCGGTTGCCGCGCGGCGCAAGATGCTGTTGGCGCGCACATAGGCGTATTGAATATACGGGGCGGCTTGGCCGTTGAAGTCCAGCGCGGCTTCCCAGTCAAAGGTGGCGATCTTGGTGGTCTCGCGTGCCAGCATGGGGTATTTGATGGCGGCCAGGCCCACTTGCTGCGCCACGGTGAGGCGCGTGGCCTCGTCAAGCTCAGGGTTCTTTTCGGCGACGATGGCCGCGGCGCGCTCGGTGGCCTGGCCGATGAGCTCCTCCAGCAGCACCACCACGCCCTCGCGTGAGGAGATGATGACGTTGCCGGGCAGGTTGACCACCTCGTAGGGCAGGTGCAGCACCTTCTTCATCAACTCTTCGTAGCCGGCCAGCTCCATTGTCTTGAACACCTGGGTGAAATGCAGGCTCTGGCGCACGTCCACTACGTAGATGGATTGGTGCAGGTCATAGTCTTTGAACTTGGTGAGGGCCAGCGCCAGGTCCCAGGCGCCATAGAGCGAGGTGCCGTCTGAACGCAACAGCACCAGCACGCGGTATTTTTCTTGCAGCCCGAGCAGCTCATCCAGCTTGACGACTACGGTGCCGCCTTCGGCGCGCTCGTCTACCGCGATCTTGCGCGCAATCAAATCGTCAATGATGGGCTTGCACAGCCGCTCCATCTCGCTCTCGAAGTAGATGCGGTCAAAGCGAATACCCATCTGCTCGTAGATCTCGTTGAAGCCATCCAGCGACCATTGGCGCGTGAGCAGCCACAGGTCGTATACGGTCTTGTCTTCGGCTTCCCACTTGGAGAACAGTTCGCGGATCTCGGCCTCGCCGTTGGGGTCGGCTTCCAGCTCGCGGCTGGATTCGGAGTAGAGGTCGCCCATCCAACGCGTCACATCCTTGGCGGGCGGCTGCTCGCCAGCGTGGCGCTTGGAATAGTTCCACATCCACTTCATTACATCTTTGCCGTAATCGCCAATGTAGTTGGCGCGCACCATCTCATAGCCGGCGGCTTCGAGGATATTGGCCAGCGAGGCGCCCAGGATCATGTTGCGCAAGTGGCCGACGTGAAAGGCTTTGTGCGTGTTGGGCTGCGAGAATTCGAGCATGACGCGCTGCTGCTTGGGTTCGCCCCAGCCGTAGCGGTTGCCTTGCTGGCTGACGGCGCCCAGCACGCGGGCAGCGAAATCAGCCGTGGAGAAGTACAGGTTGAGGTAGCCCTTCACCGCCTCGATGCGGCTGAAGCCGGGAGTATCTTGAAGTTGGGCGGCCAATTGCTCCGCAAGCTCGGCGGCGCGCTGCGGCACATTGATCTTTTGGCCGCCTGCGGCACCGCTGGCCTTGGCTTCTTGCGAGGCCAGTTGGAATAATGAAGTGGCGATACCCCACTCGCCGGAGAAGGGGATTTGGCTCCAGGTCAGCGTGGGTTGGGGCAGGCCATGGGCCTGGCAAAAGTCAGAGATGCGGTCATGTACCGCGGCTTTTTCTGCAGTGAACATAGTGCGTGATTATAAGCGGCGGTGGCTTCTAGCGGCTAGCGATTAGCTATAAGCTGTAAGCCATAAGCCATGCTTTGATCTGTCATTGCGAGGCAGTAAAGCGGCGTAGCCGCTGAACAACGAAGCAATCCCCAAGCTGAACGTGCAAATGATGGATTGCTTCGTCCGTCTGCCGCAAGCGGCAGTACTCCTCGCAATGACGTTGGGAATGGCTGAAGCAGTGAGTAATCGGTAGGGGCGGGTCTCAGACCCGCCCGCACAGTATGCGGATTAAACAAAAGAGCCTGCGCAACGCGCAGGCTCTTGGTGTGCCTGGGAGAAGACTACTTGCCCGTTTGCAGGGCGTTCAGCTTGCTCATCAACGCACCCTTGCGGCGAGCCGCATTGTTGGCGTGGATGATGTTCTTCTTGGCCGCCTTGTCCAGGGCGGAAACAGCCGCCTTGGTGGCTTCCTTGGCCTGCTCTACCTCGCCAGCGGCGATGGCAGCATTGGCCTTGCGAACAAAGGTGTTAGCGCTACCGCGGTACAAACGGTTGTGCACGCGGCGCTTTTCGTTCTGCCGATTGCGCTTGATGGCAGATTTAATGTTTGCCAAAGTAATTCCTCCGAATCCTATATGAAAGCGGAGGGAATTTTACATGATTGGCGTAGCTTTGTCTAGGCGCAAGTGAGCGGTGAATAGTGAGCCGTGCAAAGGTAATGCCTCCTGCTCACTGGGTACTAATCACTGCTCACTTGCTCTGCCCCTGATAGAATGAGCGTGATGACATTTAAAGCAGGTTATGTATCCGTTCTTGGCCGCCCCAATGTGGGCAAATCCACATTGATGAACGCCCTTTTAGGGCAAAAAGTGGCGGCTGTTTCCTCCAAGCCCCAAACCACGCGCCGCAATCAGCTGGGCATTGTCACCAACGACACGGCGCAGATCATCTTTGTCGACACCCCCGGCATCCACCAACGCCGCAGCAAGCTGGGCGACTTCATGAATGCGGACGCTTTCTACGCCCTGGACGATGGCGATGTGCTGCTCTTCATGGTGGATGCCTCTACGCCCCCCACGGATGAAGACCGCTCCCTGGCCGAACGCCTGGCCGCACGCCAGCGCCAGCAGCCACTCTTGCTGGTGCTCAATAAAGTAGACCTGCTCACCGGCGAGGAGCGCACTGAGCGCCGCCAGCAGTACGGCGAACTGGTGCCCGGGGCGCAGTTCGCCGAGCTCTCTGCCGTCAGCCGCGAGGGTCTGCCTGAGCTGATGGCTACGCTGGAGCAGCAGCTGCCTGAGGGCGACCCGTTCTACCCGCCTGACCAGGTGACCGATTTCTGGGAGCGCCAGATCGCCGCAGACCTGATCCGTGAGGCGGCGCTGAAGAATCTGCGCGAGGAAGTGCCCCACGGGATTGCCATACGCATTGACGAGTTTGTCGAGCGTGGCGATGAGGGCGCCAAGATCGATGCCACTATCTTTGTCGAGCGTGACTCGCACAAGGGCATCGTGGTGGGCGAGGGCGGCCGCATGATCAAGAAGATCGGCCAGGCGGCGCGTGAGGAGATCGAGAAGATGAGCGAGCGCAAAGTGTTCCTGGAGTTGCGCGTGAAGGTTAATGAAGGCTGGCGTGATGACGAGCGCGAGCTGGAGCGCATGGGCTATGCCCGGAGGAAAGACTGATGCTGTGGTGGATACTCGTAGCTTTGGCCGTTGCGGCCATCGCCGCGGGCGCCTGGGGCGCCGGCGCGCTGGATGACGAAACCGAACGCCGTGGCGTAGCGCACGCCGCCGCTGTGGCGCTGTATCTGCTGCTGGCCGTGTGGATCATTGGCCAGGCGGGGGCACACACCTTTAGTGGCTCTGAGAGCCACCACTTGGGCTACTTTGTCGCTGGCCTGGTTGTGCTGGCGGCAGGCGAATATGCCTCGGGCTGGTCCAACGCCGCAGTAGCGGCTTGGGCGCCGGCGGCCACGGCCATCGCCGCAGTCATGTTTGCGCTGGGCTTCAAAGTATTTGAGATGCACCCGTACGCCCCGGTGCCGGCGGTCATTCTTATTGTGCTGGTGCTGGCGGTGATGGTGCAAGCCAGCCGCCGGCTGGCAGCGGCCAAAACCGGCCGCAGCAAAGCCAGCGCCAGCCAGGTGCAGTGGCGCAATGTGTACATTAGTGCCATCGGCTTGCTGGTTTATGCCGCCTTCTATAAGCTGATCGACCGCAACTGGCCGATGGCCAGCGCCTACAGCGCCGCCATCGGTGCGCTGGCCTTCGCCGTGGCGCAACTATGGTGGGGCCACAGCGCCGTGTTGCGCCAGGAGCTTGCGGCTCCCTGGCTGCGCCGCCTGGCGCTGCAGGGCGGCGTGCTGCTGATGGTGGTGGGCGCGTTCTTTGTGTATCGGGGGTTTATTTAGTTGTTTGGCTGTAAGCTATAAGCCCTAGCGCGCTGTTCACGGCACACTCATGAAAACTTCGGCAAGGGCAATCATGGTGTCTTTGTCTGGCAATGTCATTAGGGCCATGCCTGCCTGATCCATTGAAAAGTAAGTCGTTCCATCACCCCAGCGCAGGCGGAATGTTGACGCAGTTGGCTCCCATACTGCGGATGTAGCGTTAGCGTAGACCACGAATGCACCTTGCGCATATTCTCCTGGCAGGCCGGCAACCGTCACTTTCTCAATGTCCTCTGCGGGCACTTGCATCCAAGGCGTACTGGGGAGCGGGCCTGTGCTCTGGAATATCCAGAGATAAGCGCCACCTCCGATAGCATCGTAGCGCGTTACAACATAGCCCTTATCATGGTGGATGCCAATGTCCCGAAACAGAAAACCTGGTGGGGCTTGATCGAGGTGATAGATATGGAAATCCACCAATCCCTGGGCCAGTTCAATGCTGCTGTAGCGGCGGAAGCCCGTCAGTTGCGTATTGGGTGGTACTTGGCTGGCGGGCGTTATGGTGGCAGGCAACGTCTCCAGGGGTTGGGGCGGTAATACGAACGCAGTCGCTGGCGCGGGGACGAAGAAGGTGAAGAGGCTCTGCGCTATGGCGCGGCCTTGTGGGCTAAAGGCGAGTAAAAGGCAGGCGCCGACCGCCGCCAGGACTGCGGCGGCGCGGCGGCGGACAACTGCATGGCGAGTCCAGGGTGCTCTGGCCAGTTTCTGGCCGAGGCGTGGGCTTGGCGCGGGCCAGGCAGCCTGCAGCCATTGGGTCAGGTCTTGCTCAGTTGGTCTCGTCATTGGATTCTCCAGCGGAGAGAGTTTTGCTCGGCCACTGCTGGCGCAGCTTAGCCAGCGTACGGTGGATGACGACCGAGACGTTGTTCTCTGTCATCTCCATATGGGCTGCGATGTCCTTAATTTGCCAGTCGAGGCTGTAACGCAGCGTAAGGATTTCGCGCTGTTCGGTTGGCAGCGCCACCAGCAGCTCGGTGAGTCTGCGAAGATCTTCATTATGTAGAGCGGTGTCTTCGGGGAGCTCAGTTGTGGGCAGCGCAGGTGACTGGTGGCTTGCGGCCCGCTGTGAGCGGCGATACTCATCGATCACCAGTCGTTTTGCGATTTGGATCAGCCAGGCAATCGCGCGTTCTGGCTCACCGTGATAGCGATGGCGTGCTCGCCAAGCGCGCAAGAAAGTTTCGGCAGCCAGGTCTTCCACATGAGCTTGAGGGCCGCCTGTAATACTGTATATGTACCGATAGACTGAAAGACGGTGGTGCTCGTAAGCTGCCTGAAACTCAGCGGGCCGCGCAATCGGCGAGTGGCTTCTCTTAGAAAAGTTCATGCATTGTCATCCATCATTACGGAAACGCTGGCAGTGCACGAATCTTACAAACCCCCGCAGGCAAAGATTACATCTCTGCGCGGGTCACATAGTGGCTTGGGCAGCCGGTTTGCTGGCCGAGGAAGAGCTTGAGTTGCGCGGCGTGCTCCTGCAGCTGGCGCTGCAACTCACCGTAGCTGGTTCGCGCCCCGCGAAGGCTGCAAACTCGGGCAGCCTTGCTCCGCTGCCAGAGCGCCTGGTGGATCGGGCTCATAGCAACTCCACGCCTGCCAGTTGCTCCATCACGCCCACAATGGCGGAATTGTCGAGGTCTTGCATGCCCAGCGCCATCATGGCGTTGAACAGCTGTGTGTTGGCAGCGGTGGCGGGCAGCGGCATGCCCAGCTCCTTGGCCGTTTCCATCACGATGCCCAGATCCTTCACCTGCATATAGGCTTTGAAGCCGGGTTGGCGGTTGCCGGCGAAGAGCAGTTGCGGCTTGTTGTCCAGTGCCCAACACTGTGCAGCGCCCCCTTGGATGGCGGCGACCACTTTTTGCGGGTCCACCTCGGCTTTGCGTGCCAGGATCAGCAGCTCGGCCATGGCGGCCATCTGTGCCGCCACCATCATCTGGTTGCAGCACTTGGCCACCTGGCCCGCCCCCGGGCCGCCAATGTGGGTGATGGCCTTGCTAAAGGCTTCGAGGGCAGGGCGGGCAGTTTCCAGCGCCCCGGCATCACCGCCCACCATCGTGGTTAGCGTGCCATTCTGCGCACCGATCTGGCCGCCGCTCACCGGCGCGTCGAGGAAGTGCATGCCGCGCGCAGCCAGCGCCGCGGCCAAGTGGCGCGCCGTGGCCGGTTTGATCGTCGAGTGGTCGATCACGATCAGGCCTTGTTTAGCCCCGGCCAGGATGCCATCTTCGCCCAGTACGCACGCTTCCACATCCGGCGAATCGGGCAGGCAGGTCATGATGATGTCGGCATGTTGGGCCACTTCTTTGGCCAAGTTGGCTTTGTGCGCCCCCTGCGATACCAGCTCATCCACCGCCGCCTGGCTGCGGTTGTGCACCCAGAGCACGAAGCCTGCCTTCAATAGATGTGCGGCCATGGGTTTGCCCATTAGGCCAAGGCCAATAAAGCCCAGGGTGGGTTTGTTGTTCATGTAAGTCTCCTTGTTGTGGGATGGTGCGATGGGCTACCTTGCACCCTTGACAGGTCTACCGAGCCATAATAGTATATTGTTATAACATTATCACCATTGCAGCAGGAGTAGCGCCACATGGGTTTTGCGTACAAGCCAATTCTATTCGATGATCTCACCGCCATCAATCCCGTGGCTCCTGTTGCTGATCTCAAAACTTCGCTTGCTGAAGCTGCTAGCGCTCTGGCCGCCCAGCTTCCTAAAGGCTTGCTGGTGCTCGATGGTATGCCCGGCGCCACTATCACTAGCCTGGTGGATGCCCTTCGCCAAGCCGCACCTTCAGCAATCTTCCAAGACGTTTCCCAATTCTATCGCTCCCCACAAGACATTCGAAACATCCTCGCCCCGTATTTGCCGATGGACCGCGAGAGCGACCCGGAGCTGATCTTCGGTAAGCTGTTCGAGCAGAGCTATGAGCCCTTCTTCGACACCGCGGCCCTGGCCACCTTCCTGGCCAGCGTGCCGGCCGATGCCAGCACAGTGCTGTATGGTCTGGGCAGCGCCTCGGCCCAGCCGCATGCCAAGGCCGCCGCGGTTGCCTTCATTGACGTTACGCCCAAGGACGAAGCCTGGCGCGTGTTCGCCGGCCAATACCAGTGCCTGGGCAGTAACGATGAGTACGACCTGGACACCACCGTGCGCCAGACCTACTTCGTCGACAACGAACTCGCCGTGAACCTGCGCAAGCAGCTGGTGCAGGGTGGGCTTATCGATCACTACCTGCTGGACTCCAGCCTCTCGTTCAGCCTGCTCAGTGGCCGCTCACTGCAAGCAGTGTGCGAGCAATTAAAATCCCTCCCGCTGCGCGCCAAGCCGGTGTATGTAGAGGGCGTGTGGGGTGGCCAGTTCCTGCAGCGCTACCGCAACGTGCCTAAGGACCTGGTGGATAAAGTGGCCTGGTCTTTTGAGCTCATTCACACCGAAGCCAGCTTGCTGGCACAGAGCGGTGAGCACCTCATCGACATCCCCTTTCTTACATTCATGGCCGCCGTCGCCGAGGGCGTCATCGGTTCCAAGCTGCATGCGCGTTTCGGCAGCTATCTGCCCATTCGCTTCAACTACGATGACACCTGGCACAGCAACGGCAACATGTCCATCCAGTGCCACCCCAACGATGCCGTGGCGCGTGAACTGTACGGGGATTTCGCCGCCCAGCACGAAGCCTACTACGTCGTGCTCACCGGGCACGGTGCAGCCACCTACTGCGGTTTCCGCTCTGACGCGGATCCACATAAGTTCCTTGAGCTGGCGCGCCAGTCTGAGAAAGATAGCTCTCTGGTGGATTACCAGGCGTATATTCACGGCATCCCCTCCAGCGTAGGCCGCCAAATCCTGCTGCCAGCGGGTACAGTGCATGCCTCTGGCCGCAACCAGTTGGTGTTGGAGCTCGGAACGCTCACGATGAGCGCCTACACCTACAAGATATACGACTATACGCGCATGGACATCACTGGCAAGCCGCGCCCGCTGCACACCAAGCTGGGCGAGCAGGCCTTGCACTTTGAGCGCGATGAAACCTGGGTAATGGAGAACATTGCCTTCGAGCCGCGCCCCTTCGCCCACGGCAAGGGTTGGCGCGAGCTGCTCATCGGCCAGCACGAAGAGATCTTTTTCGAGACCCACCGCATCGAGATGGAAACGGGCAGCCGCTACCCCGGTGATAACCGCGGCGATTTTTGCGTGCTCACCGTGGTGGATGGCGAGGCGGTTCGCATCCAATCAGTAGAAGACCCCAGCAAGGCCTATGACGCTAAGTATTTGGATGTGATCCTGGTACCCGCCAGCCTGGGTCGTTACGAAGTGATTGCACAAGGCAAGCAGCCGGTAGTGCTGCACAAGGCCTTTGTAAGAGAGGATAAGTAGCAGTATGTCTGAGAAACTGATCGCTCACGGTATTCACCATACCCACTGGGACCCGTATTGGTGGTTCAGCTCGCAAGAGTCGATGGTGGTGTTTGCCTACAACATGCGCGAGATGATGCGCGCCTTTGCCGATGGCCGCGTCAAAGATTTCTTCTTTGACGGACAGACCGTGGCGATTGACGAATACCTTCAGCTCCACCCCGAGGATACCGAAGAGGTGCGCGGCCTGGTTACCAGTGGCAAGCTGGTCATTGGGCCGTTTGTGTCTCAGCTCGATACCTACATGAGTTCGTCTGAGTCGGTGGTCAACAACCTGCGTCTCGGCATCAAGAACGCCAAGAAGCTGGGCAAGGCCTCACGCATTGCCTATCTGGCGGACCCGTTCGGCGCCGCCAGCGACATGCCCAAGATCTATAACCAGTTCGGCATCAAGGAGTTTGTCTTCACCCGTGGGGTGGGCGATATTTACGGGCTGGGCAATGAGTTCTACTTCAAATCCAATGACGGCAGCGAGGTGCTGTGCAATGTGCTGCTGTCTGGTTACGGCTACGGCGCCCATGCCTTCCGTGACGGCAAGCTGTTCACCAACGAAGCCGAGGACTACAACAAGATCGATGTCGCCAAGCTGATCGACCGTTTGGTGGAGCGCAGCACGCTCAAGAATGAGTTTGTCTTCCCGCTGGGCTTTGACCAGAACCCGGTCATGCTGGATATCCCTGAGAAGATCAAGCACTACAACAGCATTCAAGACCGCATTGAATTCAAATACACCACCTGGGCCGAGTACTTTGAGCATGTGCGCAAGAACGGTAAAGACCTGAAGACGCACGTCGGCGAAATTCTCTCACCGCAGTACCACCGCCTTCATATGAATGGCATGCACTCCGCACGCTCGGACATTAAGACCCTGATCGATGGGGTAGAGCGCCGCATCTCCTACGAAGTGCAGCCCATGATGGCCATGCTGGATGCTGTGGGCATCCCCTATGACCAGGGCCTGATCGATGAGACCTGGTACAAGCTGGTCAACTGCCAGACCCACGGCTCCGCCACCCACGGCGATGAGACCAACAAGGCCATCAAAGACATGGCCACCATTTCTCACAACATCATGCGCGGCACGCGTGATTACTTGTGCCGCCTGCTGTCCTTCTCGGTAGACGATAGCCAGCTGCCCGGCATGGCACTGGTGGTCATCAACAGCCTGCCGTGGAAGCGCGAGATGGTGCAGCATCTCTCCATCGTCTCACGCGGTCCCGGCTTCACTCTGGAGCTGGAGGGCAAGACCCTGCCGTACACCGTGCTCGAGCAGGTCAAGCATTACTGGGGCGTGGCACGCAAGAACCCGGCCGATATGAATGAAGACGTGTGGTTCTATCGCACCGAAGTTGTGTGCAATCTAGGTGAGTTTGACGGCATCTCCTACAAGACCCTTTCCGTTGTGGAGCAGGGCGATACAGCTCCCGAAGTGGTCGTTCCCCAGAACCAGCACAGTATCGAGAATGAGTTCATTAGCGTGAGCTGCGATGCCGATGGCATCACCATCACCGACAAGCGCACCGGCCAGACCGTGCAGCAGGCTCTGTTCCTGCAGGATGGCGGCGATGAGGGTGACAGCTACGATTACGACTACCCAGCCCCTGAAGACGAATGGCTGGTAACGCGAGAGATCACCGCCGCCGATTTCAAGACCAGCACGCAGACAGGCTTATACGCTGAGATGTACTTCGAAGGCGAGATGGCCATTCCCAGCAACCTGGAGCAGCGCAAGCTGAAGGTGGCGGATAGCACGCTGCCGTTCTGGGTGAAGCTCAGCCTGGATGACAGCGGTATCCTGCGCGTGCGCGGCGAGGTGGTCAACAGCAGCATAGATCACCGCCTGCGTATCGGCATCCGCACCTACAAGACCATCCAAACCTTCCACGCCGGGGCGCAGTACAGCCTCATCGAGCGCCCGTGTGTGCGCGAGGAAATGGCGATCTGGAAGGAGCTGAAGTACTTCGAAGAGCCCAGCGCTACCGGCCCGCTGCTGAACCATGTCAGCACGCAGGATGAGAAGGGCGTGCTCACCGTCTTCACTCGCAGCCTCAAGGAATACGAATTCGTAGGCGCGGGCTTTGGTGACCTGATGCTCACCGTCTTCCGTGCCATGGGCTACGTCGGCCTGCCAGACCGCCGCCGCCGCCCGGGCCGCCCCAGCGGCATGCCCGAGCGCCTGCTGCCATCACCTACGCACCAGATGCAGGGCACGGTGGCATTCGACTTCGGCATTGGCTTCTCGGCCACGTTGGATGGCAACAAGCTCTTCCGCGAATACACCATCTTCGCCGTTGACCCAATCTACAGCCAGAAGCAGAAGATCGACCCCACCTTCTTCCTGATCAGCTACTTCCCCATCAACCCGTGGGTGCCGGCGCTGCCGGCGCACTTCAAGTTCGCCTCAATTGACTCTGAGGCCAGTTTTGGCACGCTGATCAAGTCTGACGGCGGCGAAGGCTACATCCTGCGCATGTTCAACGCCGAGGCCGAGCCGCTGCCGTCGGGCGCGCTGTCGCTGGGCAGCGGCCTGGCGCTCACCGCCAAGACAGACCTGGTGGAAGAGAACCACACCCCCATGCACAAACTCGCCGAGCAGTTTGCCGCCGGTGAACTGCTCAATCTCGTCATCACGCAAAGCGGAAGGATGCATAGATGAAAAAACTCGTTGGCGTGGCGGCCTGCCCGGCAGGCATTGCCCATACCTACATCGCAGCGGAAACCCTGATCAAGTTTGCCAAGAAGCACGGCTATGACTTGAAGATGGAGACCAATGGGGCAGGGGGCGTGGAAAACCGCCTCACGGATGAAGATATCAAGGAAGCTGAAGCCATTGTGCTGGCCGTTGACACCATGGTGGAGATGGAGCGCTTCCGCGGCAAAGCCGTACTGACCGTGTCATCCTCTGACGCCATTCATCGTGGCGAGCAAGTTATCCAACAGATCGTAGACGGCAAAGCCGAAGTCTACAACCCATAAGGAGGCGCCAAAAAAGACTCAGAGAGAGTGCAGGAGAACGCGCCAACGTGCGCACAACCTTAGGTTCGCTTGGTCAACACAAAGAGGTTGACCTCAAGGAGAAGATATGGATCGTAAAGCTATATATCGCCATTTGATGTCGGGTGTTTCCTTCTTCATTCCCTTCATCGTGGCTGGCGGCGTGCTTATCTCGTTCGCCTTCCTGTTTGACGCTGCCAACTCTGGCACCGCCACCTTTGGCGCCACCAACGCTGTTTCGGCTTGGTTGCTGAACGTAGGTGCCGTCACCATCGGTTTGATGCTGCCCATCCTGGGTGGCTACATCGCCTACTCCATTGCAGACCGCCCCGGTTTGCTGGCCGGTATGGTGGTGGGTTTGCTGGCTCGTGATGGCGGTTCCGGTTTCCTGGGCACCATCGCTGGCGCCTTCCTGGCAGGCTGGATCATCAACCTGCTCAAGAAAGCCACCAAGGGCCTGCCGCGCTCCTTCGAGGGCGCCAAGACCCTCATCATCTACCCCGTAGTCGGCACCATCCTGGTGGGCTTGGGCATGATTGCTATCAATGCCTTCGTCACCCCGCTCAACAATGCCGTCAACGGCTTCCTGCAGAGCCTCAGCACCGGTAACGCCGCCCTGTTGGGCGCCGTGATCGGCGCCATGGCCGCCTTCGACGTAGGTGGCCCGGTCAACAAGGCCGCCTACCTCTTCTCGGTTGCCACCCTGACCGCTGCGGATGGCACAGCTGTGCCCTCCGTGGCGATGGGTTCCATCGGCGCCGCCGCCTTCGCTATCAGCGGTGGTTGTGCTCTGGCCACCTTCCTGTTCCCCAAGAAGTTCTCCCCCGAACTGCGTGACGCCGGCAAGCCGGCCGCCATCATGGGGCTGAGCTTCATCGCCGAAGGCGCTATTCCCTTCGTGATTGCTCAACCCAAGGTGGTGCTGCCTTCGATCATGATCGGCGCGGCTGTCGGTGGTGCGTTGGCGGGTATGTTTGGCATCACCCTCAGCGCTCCTATCGGTGGCATTTTCACCATCCCCTTGGTGAACAACATCGGCCTGTACTTGCTGTTCGGCGCCATCGGCACTGTCGTAGCCGCCGTACTGATGGGTACGCTGCTTAAGGACTACGAAGAAGCCAAGTAGTCGTTCGGAGTAATCTCTCGGTGTGCTATTCCCCTAGCACATCGCTAGATGTAACACCGTTAGGTGTATACCATCCTCATTTCTGGTTGGCTGGCGTATACCAGCCAACCAGAATAGGGTGGGGCGAGGATACGATACAGGTATGGATACGATCATTACTGAAAACCTGATGGCGCTGGATGTACCGCTGACCGATAAAGATGTGGTCATCGCTGAGATCGCCAACCTGCTGATGGCCAGCGCTCGCCTGACCGACCGCGAGCAATACATCAAAGATGTCTACGAGCGCGAGGTTATGGTGCCCACCGGCATCGGCGACCTGATTGCCATTCCGCACGCCCGCTCTACGGGCGTAGCCAGCTCCGGCCTGGTGTATTTACGTCTGGCGCAGGCGGTGCAGTGGAATGAGGACGAGCAGGCGCGCTATATCTTTGGCATCGCCGTCCCGGATGACAATGCCGATAACCTACACTTGAAGATTCTCTCCAGCGTGGCCAAGAAACTGCTTGATGATAAAATCAAATTGATCATCCAGCAATCGTCTTCCAAAGCTGAAATTCTTGAGGCCTTGCTGGACTGATGTCACTCTGGGGACTCCGTTTTCCTGAGCCAAACCACTCCGATATGCAGAATCCGAGCGCCAAAACATCGCTGCCCAAATACCGCCAGATCGAAGAAGAGCTGCGCTATAAGATCCTGTTTGGGCACTGGAAACCGGGCCACCAGATCCTGACTGAGATGGAGCTGTGCGAGCAGTACAACGTCAGCCGTATCACCATTCGCAAAGCCATCAACGAGCTTGAGAATGCCGGCTACCTGGTGCGCCAGAGCGGCAAAGGCACCTTTGTCACCGACTGGCAGGCCCAATTGGAAGAGCGCCCCAAGCTAAAAAGCTTTACTAATGAAATGCACGCCTTGGGCAAGAAGGCCATCACCATTGACGTGGAGTTGGAGATCACCCAGGCGGATAAGATCTTGTCTGGCATCCTTAGTGTCCCGGAGGGGCACTCTGTCATCCAGTTGAAGCGCGTGCGCGCCATCGAGGGTGGGGTCATCATCGGCTACTCCATCAATACCTTCCCCTTCAAGCCAGAATTCTCTACTGACCCGAACGATTACAAAGAATCGTTTTACGAATACCTGGGCAAATTCGGCATCTTCTTTAACTCCGCGCTGGATTATCTGGAAGCGATGCTGCCGCTGCCCGAGGTTGCCAAAAAGCTGCGCATTGACCCTTCTGAGCCGGTGCTCAAAAGCGTCAAGATCAGCCATAGTACGGATCGCTTGTTCACGGAGTACAACTTGTGCTATTACGTGGGCAGCGAGTATCGCTACTATGTGAAGTACTAGAAGCGTCGCCTGCTGGGTGACGTATTCCCCCAATAAATCGAATGTAGGAGATTTCACTATGAAATCTATTGAACTCACCGTTACCAATGCGGTCGGCTTGCATGCGCGCCCGGCCACGCTTTTCGTCAAGGCGGCGCAGAAACACCCCGCCGAAATTCACGTTACCTATGGTGACAAGACCGTCAGCGCTAAGAGCCTGCTGGCTTTGCTCACCCTGGCGGTGGGCAAAGATGCTGTGATCACCGTCACGGCGGAGGGCGAAGGCGCAGACGCAGCCTTGAGTGAGCTGCAAGCGTTGGTGGATACTAATTTCGGCGAATAAGAACTCTTTAGGCGGCGCGTAGCCGGCTTAAAAGCAATGCAGCTGTCCCCGGGGAGGGTGCAGCTGCATTGCTTCCAGGCCAGTCTATAAGCCGCATTTTGTCCGGCCCGCATAGCAGGCTATGCCTGCCTGCGGGCTTGGATGATCATCTATCTGTGCAGCCTACCCGAGGCTCAGACGCAGCGGGCAGCTGCTCACCTCTGTTTGGCCTTGCTCCCAGCGGGGGTTGCCTGGCCGCGGACATTGCTGCCGCGCCGGTGAGCTCTTACCTCACCATTTCACCCTGGCCGCTTGCGCGGTGGTGTATTTCTGTGGCCCGATCCGGCAGGTTTCCCCGCCCCGGGATTTCCCCGGCGCCATGCCCTGTGGAGTGCGGACTTTCCTCCAGGAACAGCCTCGCCCACAAGTGGGCGTTGCTGCTTCCAGCGATCATCCGACCAACCTGGACATGCATCTTACAGCATGCCGGCCGCTTGCGTCAACGTGCCGCGGGCATTATGCTCAAAACAGAATGAACAGCCAGCGCCACTCACACGCGGAGCAGTATGGCTGCTAGGGTGAGCCGCGGCCAGGTGCTGGGGTGGCGCGCCACCCAGCAGGCGCTGGCAGGTGCGGGCGCGCACGATGTTCAGAGCGCCGTGCGCCGCGTGGTGACCTTGCGCGGTTGGCCGGCAGATTTGGCCGAGCTCACCATCGCCGTCAGGTTGGCGAAGCCAGCGCTCGGCGGGCTGGAAGCCGCGCTGCAGGCGGGCGAGCTGATGCGCAGCTACGCTTTCCGCGGCGGCTCGTATGTCTTCACGCATGATGTGGCCGCACTGTTCCTGGCTGTTCGCACCACCACCCGTATCTGGGAAAACCGCCGCTGGCAGCAGCAAGGCAGCTTCGCCATTGATGACTGGAGCCCGTGCGCCATGCCATCCGAGAGGCGCTAGCCGCCGGCCCGAAGACACGCGAAGAGTTGCAAGCCCACATCAAACGCATTCCGGCGCTGAAGCATCTGGCCAAAGGTGCCACGGGGGTGGGCAGCGATAGCTTTTACAAGCCCATGCACTGGTGGGGCGATATCTGCTTTGGGCCATACCGTGACGGACAGCCGACTTTTCGGCTGTTGGCCGGCGACCCGCGCTGGCCGGGGCTGCCGACGGTTGACGAAGCCGGCCCGCGGGCGATAGCGCTGTATCTCGGCGCCTATGGCCCAGCCACCATCGAGAACTTGACCTACTGGTTCGTCGAAGGCCTGGGCGTTCCCCGGCAGCGACTGATGGCCTGGCTGGCGGCGATGGGCAATCAAATAGAAGAAGTGACTGTGGATACCAAGCCAGCCTACGTCTTGGCTGTTGCGCTCAAAGGGCTGCGAGCGGCCAAGGCCGATGACGCTGTTCGCCTGTTGCCAGGATTCGACCCGTGGATCATGGGGCCGGGCACGGCAGACGCGCGGATGATCGCCCCGGCACGGCGTGCACTGGCCACGCGTGGCAGCCACCTGGTGACGCAGGGTGGGGTGGTGGCCGGCACCTGGCGCATGCGCAAGGCTGACGTGACGGTTAGCTGGTTCAAGGAAAGCGGGGCACTGCCCACGGCGGCCCTGCAGGCGCAGGCCGAGCGCATTGGGCGCATCCTGGGGCGCGAGTTCAGCCTGGTGACTGAACTGGGGTAGACTGTAAACAAGGGTGGAGCCAGTCAACTTCCTTGATATGTAGCCTTGACAGGCATAGACCGCTTGCTCTATAATCACCTGTCGCAAACTGGCCGCCCTTTGTGAATTTGAGAGCGGCTGGTCTTTTTTTCGTTGTACACCCTTTTAGGAGGCGCTGAATGGCGCAAGCTCTTCCAACCAAAACGTACTCCCGTCTGTCCACGCAGCTGACCCTGCCTGACCTCATTGAGGTGCAGCTCAGCTCCTTCCGCCGCCTTAAGTCTGAGGGCTTGGGTGACCTGTTCCACGAGATCTCTCCCATTGAATCCTATAACAAGGGTATGCGCTTGTATTTCCCCAGCCGCACCCCTGAAGCCAAGCAGTGGGATTTGAAGTATTGGTTTGAGGAACCCAAGTTCTCCATTGAGGAATGTATCGAGCGCGATCTGACCTATGCCAGCCCGCTCTACATTTCTGTGCTGCTGGCCGGGCCGGATGTGCCCGAGCCCATCAAGCAAGACATCTTCCTGGGTGACTTCCCTGAGATGACCGAGAAGGGCACCTTCATCATCAACGGCACCGAGCGTGTCGTGGTGTCTCAGCTCATCCGCTCCCCGGGTGTGTATTTTGAAGCGCCGCTCGACCGCGCCACCAACCGCCCGCTGGCCACCGCCAAACTCATCCCGGACCGTGGCGCGTGGATGGAGTTCGAGACCCGCAAAGCAGATTACCTGACCCTCAAGTTCAACCGCAAGCGCACAGTGCCCATCACGGTGCTGCTGCGCGCGCTGAGCGCTGTTGAGGATGGCAACCGCACCTCGCCGCTCAAGCAGGGTACGGATGAAGAGATCATGGCGCTGTTCGCCGACATCGACACCAACCAGGACCGCCAGTTCATCCAGGCGACCCTGAACCAGGAGCCGGAATGGGACACCAATAACGGCAAGCTGACCATCGCCCAGGCCGCGCTGATTGAATTCTTCAAGCGCATGCGCCCCGGTGACCCCGCCACCCTGGATAACGCCACTGATTTCCTTGAGACCCAACTGTTTGACCAGCGTCACTATGACCTGGAGCGCGTCGGCCGTTACAAGCTCAACCAGAAGCTAGGCCAGAAGGACCGCGTGTCCCTGGATCATCGCACCATGACCAAGTGGGACCTGGTGAACCTGACCCGCCGCATGATCCAGATCAATAACGGCATGGAACATGCCGATGACATCGATCACCTCGGCAACCGCCGCCTCAAGACGGTGGGTGAGCTGATCCAGAACAAGCTGCGCGTGGGTATGCGCCGCATGGAGCGCGTCATCAAAGAGCGCATGTCCATTCGTGACCAGGAGCAGCTCTCGCCGATCACTCTCATCAACATCCGCCCGATGGTGGCGGCGCTGCGTGAGTTCTATGGCTCCAGCCAGCTCTCGCAGTTCATGGACCAGACCAACCCGCTGTCTGAGTTGCGCCACAAACGTCGCGTCTCGGCCCTCGGCCCTGGCGGCCTGCGCCGTGAGCGTGCCGGCTTCGACGTGCGTGACGTGCACTATTCGCACTACGGCCGTATCTGCCCGATCGAGACCCCTGAAGGTCCCAACATCGGTCTGATCGGTAACCTGGCTTCCTTCGCCCGCGTCAATGACTACGGCTTCGTGGAGACCCCGTACCGCAAGGTCATCAACAAGATGGCGCCGGACGACAAGCTGTTGGTTGGCCGCAAGCTGCGTGAAGATGTGGTTGACTCCAAGAGCGAGAAGGTCATCGCCAAGGAAGGCGTGCGCGTTGACGAGAAGCTGGCCAAGGACATTGCCAAGGCCAATGTGGAAGAAGTGCTCATCGTGCCCTACGTGTCCGATGAAGTCACCTTCCTCTCGGCAGACGACGAAGACCGCTACTACATCGCCCAGGCCAACGCGCTGCTGAGTGATGAGAACGAGTTCGTGCGTCAGCGTGCTTCCTGCCGCTACTACTCCGGCTTTATGTTTGCCAGCCCGGAGGAAATTGATTACATGGACGTGGCGCCTCACCAGGTGGTTGGTATCAGCGCTGCGCTTATTCCGTTCCTGGAGCATGACGACGCCAACCGCGCCCTGATGGGCTCGAACATGATGTCGCAAGCCGTGCCGCTGCTGGTGCCTGAAGTGCCGTTGGTGTCCACCGGCATGGAAAGCCACGCCGCCAAGGACTCCGGCCAGGTCATCCAGGCCGAAGAAGATGGCGAAGTCGTCTCCGTGAGCGGTGACGAAGTGGTCATCAAGGGCACCAAGAGCAAGAAGGACCGCGCCTACAAGCTGCGCAAGTACCAGCGTTCCAACCAGAGCACCTGCATTGACCAGCGCCCGGCCGTAGTGAAGGGCCAGCGCGTCAAGAAGGGTGATGTCATCGCCGACTCCTCATCCACCGTTGACGGTTTGCTGGCCCTGGGCCAGAACGCCGTGGTGGCCTTCCTCTCCTGGGAGGGTGGCAACTTCGAAGACGCCATTCTGATCAGCGAGAAGATGGTACAGGATGACCGCTTTACTTCTATTCATATCGAGAAGTACGAGCTGGAAGCGCGTGACACCAAGCTGGGTCCTGAAGAAATTACGCGTGACATCCCCAATGTGGGTGAGGAAGCCGTCAAGGATTTGGATGAGTTCGGCATCGTGCGCATTGGCGCCGAGGTCGGCCCCAATGACATCCTCGTCGGCAAGATCACGCCCAAAGGTGAGAAAGAGCTCACGCCTGAAGAGCGCCTGTTGCGCGCCATCTTCGGTGAGAAGTCTCGTGATGTAAAAGACACCTCGCTGCGTATGCCTCACGGTGAGCGCGGCAAGGTGGTGGATGTGCAGGTCTTCTCCCGCGAGGACAACATTGAGTTGTCTGCTGGCGTAGAGAAGATGGTGCGTGTATCCGTGGCTCAGCGCCGCAAGATCACCGCCGGCGACAAGATGTCTGGCCGCCACGGGAACAAGGGTGTGGTGTCCAAGGTGGTGCCGGTGGAGGATATGCCCTTCCTCGAAGACGGCACTCCGGTGGATGTGATCCTCAACCCGCTGGGTGTGCCTGGCCGTATGAACATCGGCCAGATCCTGGAGACCCACCTGGGGTGGGCCGCCAAGCGTCTCGGCTTCCGCGCCCTGGTGCCCGTCTTTGACGGCGCCAGCGAGAGCGAGATCGAAGCCGAATTGGCACGTGCCTGGCTGGTGGACGAAGCCTGGAAGGTGACCGGCGAGAAGGCCTGGGCCTGGCTGGCGGAGCAAGACGGCAAGTACGACGCCGAATCGCTGGAAGACGATAACGAAGTGCGCAACTTGTACTTGGAGCAGTGGCTGGGCAAAGAGTACAACATGAACCGCATTGCCCAAGACCCCACCTATGCCCGCCAATCGGCGGTGCGTGAGTGGCTGAAGGAAAGCGGCTACAACGCGGATGAGCTGCTCGCTTTTGAGCAGGCTGATATCTCCATGCCGGTGCGCAAAGAGCGCGGCCAGAAGGCCTCGAACGCTTGTGCCCGGCTGTGGCTGGTCAGCCTGGGCGAAGATGACCCGGGCAAGAACGCTGACGAAGACACCCTGCGCATGCTGGCACAGCAGGCCATGGTCAAGCACCACAAGCCCATCCCGTACCTGGGCAAGCAGGCCCTGCGTGATGGCAAGACCGGTGACCAGTATGACCAGCCGGTGACTGTGGGTGTGATGAACATGCTCAAGCTGCATCACCTCGTCGAAGACAAGGTGCATGCCCGCTCCACCGGCCCGTACAGCCTGGTCACCCAGCAGCCGCTGGGTGGTAAGGCCCAGTTCGGTGGCCAGCGCTTCGGTGAAATGGAAGTGTGGGCGCTGGAAGCCTATGGCGCCTCCTACACTCTGCAGGAGATGCTCACTGTCAAGTCTGACGATGTGGTAGGCCGTGTCAAGACCTACGAATCCATCGTCAAGGGTGAGCCCATTGAGGAACCCGGCATCCCGGCCTCCTTCCGTGTGTTGGTCAAGGAATTGCAGTCCCTGGGCCTCTCGGTGGAAGCCGAAACCGAAGACGGTGTCATCAAGTTCGGTAAGGAAGAGCAGCGTGCTCGCCCGCCGCGCCTGGGAACTGGCCTGCTTGGGCTGGGTGAGGACCTCAAGAAAACACCTTGACGCAGCCTGAGACCGCGGTTAAAATCCGCCCTCGCGCATGACTGTCCGTGGGCCGTGCGCTGGTTTTCTGCCGCCTGTAGGGTGGCAGCAGCGCAGCCGGCACAATTGAATATCCGCAGCAGCTTTGCGGAGCGCCAAGTAATTCAAACGAGGCCATCATGCAATCGGGTGGCCTCGTACTCTGTGCCCAGAACTAAGGGGCCGATACGTAGCAGCGCACTCCTTCATCAAGGAACGGGTGAAGCAGTGCAAGGGTGGGGCAGTAGATCGTAGCAGTCTGCCGCCTGACTCCACAACGGAATACTTTGTTGGGCTGCGGCCCACAAACACGCGGCGGGTGTGAGAGCTTGCTGCGTCTGCAACAGAAACAGAAGCAAGGTGCGGCGGGAAACCACCGCCGCGGCAGAAGCAAGCGCTTTTGCCGACAAGAAGAAAACGGAGAAAGATAGTGCCGACAATCAATCAGTTAGTTCGCAAGGGCCGCAAGACCAAGCGCGGCAAGACCAAGGCGCCTGCGTTGCAGTATGTGTTGAACACCTACAAGCAGCGCCGCATCCGCCAGCCCAAGGGCGCGCCCCAGAAGCGTGGCGTGTGCACGGTCGTGCGCACCATGACCCCCAAGAAACCGAACTCTGCCTTGCGCAAGATCGCTCGTGTGCGTCTGAGCAATGGTATGGAAGTGACCGCCTACATTCCGGGTGAGGGTCACACCTTGCAGGAGCACTCCGTTGTGCTGGTGCGCGGCGGCCGTGTGAAAGACCTGCCCGGTGTGCGTTATCACATCGTGCGCGGCACCCTCGACACCACCGGTGTCAATGACCGCAAGCAGGCCCGTTCCAAGTATGGCAGCAAGCGCCCCAAGGCGGCCGCTAGCTAACGCTCACAGTAATGTGAGCTAGCCGCATTTAATGGAGAAGTGAAAGTAAATGGCACGACGCAGACGCCCAGATAAACGAGTGAGCACCCCCGATGTACGCTACAACAGCACCGAGGTGCAGGCTTTTATTAATCGCATGATGCTGGATGGCAAGAAGAGCACCGCCACCCGCCTCATCTATGATGCTTTTGACCTCATTGAGGCCAAAACCAAGCAGAACCCGCTGGAAGTGTTCCAGTCGGCCCTCAAGAATGTTGGCCCTAGCATGGAAGTGCGCCCCCGCCGCGTCGGTGGCTCCACCTACCAGGTGCCGATGGAAGTAAACAACGCGCGCTCCTTTGCGTTGGCTGCCCGCTGGATCGTGGCTTCGGCCCGTTCTCGCGGCGGCAAATCCTTTGCCGAGAAGCTGGCGGGGGAGCTGAGCGAAGCCGCCCAGGGGCAGGGTGCCTCTGTGCGTAAGAAGGAAGAAACCCACAAGATGGCAGAGGCCAACCGCGCCTTCTCCCATTACCGTGTTTAATTTGTTGGAGCATTTGAACCAGAATGGCTAATTACCCACTTGAGAAGTATAGAAACATAGGCATTATTGCCCACATTGACGCCGGTAAGACCACCACCACCGAGCGTATCTTGTTCTACACCGGCAAGACCCACCGTCTTGGTGATGTAGATGAAGGCAATACCGTCACCGACTGGATGGAGCAAGAGCGCGAGCGCGGTATCACCATTGTGTCTGCCGCCGTCACCGCCGAGTGGAAGGGCCATCTGATCAACGTGATTGACACCCCGGGCCACATTGACTTCACCGCCGAAGTGCAGCGCTCACTGCGCGTGCTGGATGGCGGTGTCGTGGTGTTTGACGCCGTGATGGGTGTGGAGCCGCAGTCTGAGACTGTGTGGCGCCAGGCGGACCGCTATGAAGTGCCGCGCATCTGTTTCATCAACAAGATGGATCGCATCGGCGCCTCTTTTGAGCGCAGTGTAGATAGCATTCGCACGCGTTTAGGGGCCAACCCCATCTCCATGCAACTGCCCATCGGCGCTGAGTCCAGCTTCCAGGGTGTGGTTGATCTGCTGAGCATGCGCTCGATCGTTTGGTCAGACGACGGCAGCAAGCCCGTAGAGGGCGACGTGCCGGCTGACCTGGCCGCCACCGCCACCCAGATGCGCGAGCAGATGGTGGAAGCCATCGCCGAGACCGACGACGACCTGACCGTCAAGTACCTGGACGGTCAGGAGATTTCCATTGACGAGCTCAAGGCCGCTCTGCGCCGCGCCGTCATCGCTGGCAAGGCCAATGCTGTGTTCTGCGGCTCTTCATTGAAGAACCGCGGCGTGCAGGCCGTGTTGGATGCTGTAATTGATTACCTGCCGTCTCCGTTGGATGTCCCCGCTGTGAAGGGTATTGACCCCCGCACCGAGGAGCCCGTGGAGCGCCACCCCAGGAACGATGAACCCGCCGCTGCGCTGGTGTTCAAGATCGTGGCTGACCCGTATGTGGGCCGCCTGGCCTACTTCCGCGTGTACTCCGGCAAGATTGAGAAGGGTGGCTCGGTGTACAACCCTGTCAAGCGCCAGCGCGAACGCATTGGCCGCCTGATCCGTATGTACGCTGACCGACGCGAAGAAGTGGATGTCATCGAAGCCGGTGACATCGGTGCTGTGTTGGGCCTCAAGAACTCCATCACGGGTGACACCCTGTGTGATGAGAACAAGCAGATCGTGTTGGAAGCCATCAGCTTCCCTGAGCCTGTGATCTCCATCGCTGTGGAGCCCAAGACCGCAGTTGACCAGGACAAGATGGCTGAAGCTCTGCATCGCCTGGCTGAAGAAGACCCCACTTTCCGTGTCAAATCTGACCCCGAAACGGCCCAGACAGTCATCGCCGGTATGGGTGAGCTCCACCTGGAAATTCTGGTGGATCGCATGATGCGTGAATATGGCGTGCAGGCCAATGTGGGCCGCCCGCGTGTAGCCTACCGCGAGACGATTACGCGTGAGGTCAAGAAGGCCGAAATGCGCTACGCCAAGCAGTCCGGTGGTCGTGGTCAGTACGGTCACGTCGTCTTCGAAATGGTTCCCGATGAGCCCGGTAAGGGTGTAACCTTCGAGAACAAGATCGTGGGTGGTGCTATTCCTAAGGAATACATCCCGGCGGTGCAGAAGGGCGTCATGGAAGCCTCTGAGTCCGGCACTGTGGGTGGTTACCCCGTGGTGGATATCAAGGTCACCCTGTATGACGGTTCGTTCCACGAAGTGGACTCCAATGAAATGGCGTTCAAGATGGCTGCCTCCATGGCTTTCAAGGAAGGTATGCGCATCGGTAAGGCCGTGCTCATGGAGCCGATCATGAAAGTGGAAGTGACCGTGCCCGAAGAGTACCTGGGCGACATCGTGGGCCAGCTGAGCGCTCGCCGCGGTGAGATCCAGGGTATGGACATGCGCCCCGGTGGTGTTCAAGCCATCCGCGCCATGCTGCCGCTCTCGGAAATGTTTGGTTACGCCACCGAGTTGCGCTCGGCCACCAAGGGCCGTGGCGCCTTCACGATGGAATTCGATCACTACACTCAGGTCTCGGAGAAGCTGGCCGAAGAGCTGATCAAAGCCAACTAGAACTTATACAGAAGGAATTCAAGGAGACAACAAGAATGGCGAAGTCAAAGTTCGATCGCAATAAACCCCA
>DAOMSJ010000010.1:0-70494 GCA_035446285.1 Anaerolineales bacterium | reverse complement strand
GGGGCATACTCAGCGGCTTGCGCCGCTGCTAAGGGAGTTGTGCTAGTTCGCTGCGCGGACTAACGCGACTCCAGCGCGATGTTTCGGTACACATCCGCGAAACGGCATATTTACTCTCTGTATAGATAATTGCCCAATATTAGAGAATATGTGCATCCCTTGACACAAGTTTCACAAACGCTATAATCCCAATTGACAAGCGTCCGGGTGCCCCCCTCACCTGGGCGTTTGTCATTTAAACTGCCAGCAGCAAACTTAGCTTGATTTCATCGTTGTCTGCCCGCTCCAGCCTATAATCAATCCATGACCTCTGAGCGCAGTTCCTCTCCCCTGTGGGCGGGCGCCGTCTTCGGCGCACTCACGACCGCGGCCTTGGTTGGCGTGCTGGCCCTGGTTGAGCCGATCCTTGGCACACCCTTCCTCCCCTTTGATATTTTTGACTTGATGGCACGCGTGCTGCCCGGCGGCTTGATTCGCTTTGTGATCGCCAGCATGGTTGCCATCATTCAATTTTTGCAAAGTTTTTTGCCACTTGGCGATACTTCCACCGCAGCCAAGTTGGCCGAGCAGGCCATTGCCGTGGTGCAGTTCATTGCCGCCGGTGTAGTGCTTGGCCTCTTGCTAGCCTGGTTGCAGCCCAGCCGCAGCATTCGTAGTCTTGGGATAGCCGCGGGTTTGCTGCTGCTTGCGCTCATGCTTACCGTGCACAATCAACTGGGTATTACAGCAGGGCTGGGCAGCTTGGCGCTCGGTCTGGTGTATATGGGCTGGGGTTGGCTTACAGCGCGCTTGATCGAAGGCTATGCACAAAGAGCTGAGGCTGAAACAGCGCAGCTCACGCGCCGCCAGTTCCTCGCCGTCAGTGGCGCAGGCTTGGCCGTCACCGCTCTCGGCGCCTGGGGCGCCAGCCGCTTGTTCGGAGCACAAGCCATGCCACCGCGCGCGGTCAGCACGCCTGTGCCCACAGACCCCACAGATCCTTTTGGGGCACGCCTCACCAATGGGCCGGCCCAATCCCCCAGCCCGCAAGAGTTGGCGGCGCGCCCGGCGCCAGTCACTGGCACGCGGCCTGAGCTTACCGCCAACCAGGATTTCTATCGCATCGATATCAATACGCGCCCGCCACAGCTTGATGCGGATGCCTGGCGGCTGCAAATTGGCGGCATGGTAGAGACCCCGCTTGAATTCACGCTGGACGAGCTGCGCGCCATGCCAGCTCAGACCCAAATTCTCACCATGCAGTGTATTTCCAATCCAGTCGGCGGAGACCTCACCAGTGCTTCGCGCTGGACCGGTGTGCCTTTCAATGATGTACTGGCGATGGCCGGGGTGCAAGCCACAGCGGCTGGCGCCTATATCACCTCGGCCGATGGCTTTTACGAATTCGTCAGCATGGAGGATATTCAAGACCCGCGCACCATGTTGGTCTACGCCATGAATGATGAGCCGCTGGAGTACGAGCACGGCTACCCCTTGCGCATCTACATTCCCAATCGCTACGGCATGAAGCAGCCTAAGTGGATCCAGTGGATCGAGATGGTGCCTGAGCGCTTAGATGGCTACTGGGTCGAACGTGGCTGGGATCGTGAAGCCTTCCCGCAGACGGTGTCAGTCATCGATACGGTAGTGGTTGATCCTGCGGTGGGCGAGACGGGCGCCGCCCTGTGCGGCGGTGTAGCCTGGGCCGGCACACGCGGCATTGGCCGCGTGGAGGTGCGTGTGGATGGCAGCGAATGGCAGCCCGCCGAGCTGATTGCCCCTCCGCTCAGCGCGCTGAACTGGATTCTGTGGCGCTTTAGCTTCCCCTATCAGATGGGCCGGCGTGTGCTCGAGGTGCGTGCCTTTGATGCCTCTGGCCTACCGCAGGAGACACGCGATGCGCCACCAGCGCCCAGCGGTGCCACCGGCATTCACCAGGTGGTAGTGACGATATAAAAAACGCCTCCCAATTGGGAGGCGTTTTATTGTGGCAAGAGCCAGATATTATTGAACCTGGAAGTTGAGCGTGGTCTCGAGCTCACCATTAAGGTAGAGATCTACCTTGTAGGTGCCCGTGGGCCACAGCATACCCGTATTGGCCAGGTCAAAGGTCAACAGGGCATCGCCGCTTTCAATGCTCACTTCATCAATCAGCGTGTTGGGGGATTCGCCGGCTACGTTGATCGCGGTCCACACGGCACGCACTTCGGTGCTATCTGAGGCATTGGCCAGGTCCACGATGGCATAGAAGACATCATTGGCCCCATACACCGAGGTGGGAGCCGTACCCGCCGCATCCGCGGACATGTAGGCCTGCTCGAAGTTGGCCGTGTTTGCACTAAAGCCACAAGCCAGGGCGGCAATGGCCAGAACACCAATAGCCAGCAAAACTTTGAAATTTACGTTCTTCATCTTTCTCCTAAAAATGTAAGTCTTGCAGAGTTAACCCATTTTAGCCACGGTTTGTTACTCGGTTTTGGGTTCAGAGTCGCTGTCTTTCTCAGGGTCCGCGCTTGGCGTCAGCCCCAGTTCCACCGAGTCTTCCATCTGAATTTGGCCGCGCAGGAAGGCGCCTTCTTCGGTAGACATGGATTCGGTCACCACGTCTCCCCACACCCGCCCGCTGGCGCGGATCTCAACTTTTTCGGCCAGGATGTCGCCGCGCATAGCGCCGGCCACGATGACGTGGCGGGCGCGCAACTGCTCGCAGGTCACGCGGCCAGTCTGCCCGATGACCAGCAAGCCATCCAGCTCGATCTCGCCTTCAAAGGCGCCTTCCACGCGCACGCCGCCACTGCCGGCGATCTTGCCGCGCAGATTGATGCCATCCGCCACCACGGAGGTAATGCGCTCCGTGGGCGGCGGGGCTGCCTGCTGCTTAGGTACGGTGGCTTTACGGCGAAACATTAGGCGGCGGCAGGCCCTTCTTCGCCGCTGTTGTCAGCGATGCCTACAGTATTGAAGCCGGAGTCAACGTACATGATCTCACCGGTGATGCGCTTGGAATGGTCAGAGGCGAAGAACAGAGCGGCATTGCCCACATCTTCAATGGTCACGTTCTCACGCAGCGGAGCTGCCTCAGCAAATTTGTTGTACAGGCCCTTGAAGCCAGACACGCCAGAGGCGGCCAGAGTGCGGATGGGGCCGGCCGAGATGGCGTTCACGCGAATTTTGCGCGGGCCAAAATCACGCGCCAGGTAGCGCACCGAGGATTCCAGGGCAGCTTTGGCTACACCCATCACGTTGTAACTGGGCACGGCCTTCTGGGAGCCGTAATAGGTCATCGTCATCAGGGAGGCCCATTCCGGCAGATAGGGCTCGAAAGCGCCGGCCAGGGCCGTGAAGGAATACACGCTGATGTCCATGGCGGTGTGGAAGCCGTTGCGCGTGGTGTTGTAGTACGGGCCGCTCAGCTCCTCGCGGTTGGCAAAGGCGACGGCGTGCACCAGGATATCGATCTTGCCGTAGACGCTGTGGGCTTTCTCGGCCACGCGGGCAATATCCTCATCCTTGGTGACGTCGCACGCCTCTATAAACTGGCTGTTGATCGACTGGCCCAGGGGCTCAGCGCGCTTCTTGAGCACATCCCCAGCGTAGCTGATACCCACATTGGCGCCGTTTTCGTGCAGGGCCTTGCATACGCCCCAGGCGATCGAGCGCTCGTTGGCAACGCCAAAGACCAGGGCATTCTTTCCTTGCAGTAAGCTCATCGTGTTATCTCCTCTTGTTTTGCGGCAGTGTTGCTGTTGGCAGGTCTGCCAAATAGCGCCAGGGTTTGCTCAACCAGGGTTCGGGCGTGGCGCCCAAACCGACCCGAGGGCCGCTGCGTACCAATGCATCCTGGATGGGTTTGCCGCGTTCCACGAAGATTATAGCTTCCGCAGCGGTCAGGCTCAGGCGGTTGTGCTCTCCGGTAATGCCGAAGGCCTGCGCCAATTTACCCGGTCCGTCAGTCCAAATTCGGGCAGGGCGGCCTTCGCGCCGCCTGGCAATCAGTTCTAACCCCTCAGTGGGCTGGACGGCGCGGATGAGTACCGCATGCGGTGTGCCCTCGGGCTGGGTGACAAAATTGAGCATCCAATGATTGCCATAGGTGAAATAGACGTACGTGAAGCCCGGCGGGCCGTAGAGCGGCTCGGTGCGCTTGGTGCGCCCAGAGCGGGCGTGGCAGGCCAGGTCGGTTTCGCCGCAATAGGCTTCGGTTTCGGTGATGATGCCGGCAATGCGCTGCACGCGTCCGCCGATGCGCTGCTCATGCACTAAGCGATGGCCCAGCAGGCCGCGGGCTACCTCTGGCGTGGGGCGCAAAAAGAAGGAGCGCGGCAGGCGGCGTGCGGCCATAGCGCTAACCTGCGCTCGGGCCGGGTAACAGGGTCAGCAGGTCGGTGATGGCGCTGATCTCGTCACAGTCGGGGTCCTCGTATAGGCCGCTCCAGTTGAGCAGCAGGCACTGCAGGCCGGCGCCACGCGCACCGAGGATGTCTGCATAGTAGTTGTCACCTACATACAGCACGCTCTCCTTGCTGGCGCGCAGAAAATCCAGCATGCGCAGGAAGATCTGTTTGTCTGGCTTGTAGGCACCCAGCTGGCTGGCCGCCAGAAAGAAATCCATGTGCAGGTCCAACGCAATCGTGTTCATCTCGGCATGCACGGGCTTGGGCCGGTTGGTCAGCAGGCCAATACGGTAGCCGCGCTGGCGCAGGGTGGCCAGCGCCTCACGCGTTTCGGGCAGCACGTGGCTCACTGGCGAATAGTTCTCACGCATGTATCCATGCACCTGGGCGGCATACTGCTGCGCCTCGGTATCCTCAAATCCCAGTGAGCGCAGGCTGCGCACGCCATAGTTCACCCAGAATTCCTGCGTGCCTTCTTTGTAGGCGGTGATGTCCGTGGTCAGCTCTTTGGAGCTGGCCCAGTATTGGTGCTCCCAGCGTTGGCCGGCGCGGCGTTCAACCTGGGTCAGCGGGCGGCCGCGCAGGGTTTCTGCAAAATCAGAAATAAAGGCGTGCGCGTGAGGTTCGTTGTAGCGCAGCGTATCATCCAGGTCGAAGACAATGGTTCGAATGGATTTTGGGTCCAGATCGTTAACCACCAATATAAGACATCTCCACTTTGGGTAAGGCTCCGGTGTTGGCTGAGCGCAGCTCCGAATAGCGGTCTGTGCGCTTCTGCCACACCGCAGCAATGGCGGCCTGCAGCGCGGCTTGATCGGCGCCGCGGCGCAGCAAGCCGCGCAGGTCGGCCCCGCCGATGGCGAACAAGCAGGTGAACAGGCGCCCATCGGCCGAGATGCGGGCCCGGCTGCAGTCACCGCAAAACGGCTGCGACACCGAGGCGATGATGCCGATCTCACCGCTGCCATCGGCGTAGCGGTAACGCTCGGCCACCTCGCCGCGGTAGTTGGCCTGCAGGGGCTCCAGCGGTAGCTCGGCGTGGATCATCGCCACCATCTGCTTGGCGGTGAGTACATCATCCATGCGCCAGCCGTTGCTGTGCCCCACATCCATGTATTCGATGAGGCGCAATATGTGGCCGTGCTCGCGGAAGTAGCGCGCCATCGGCAAAATGGCGTGCTCGTTCACGCCGCGCTTCACCACCATGTTGACCTTGATGGGGGCCAGGCCTGCTGTGGCGCTGGCTTCGATCCATTCCAGCACACGCGCCACCGGGAAATCAACATCATTCATGGCTTTGAAGGTGGCATCGTCCAGCGCATCCAGGCTCACCGTCATGCGGCTGAGCCCGGCCGCTTTCAGGCTGTGCACACGTTCCACCGGGAATGAGCCGTTGCTGGTGAGGGCAATATCTTCGATGCCCGGTACTGCCACCAAGCAGGCGATCAAGTCTTCCAGCCCTTTGCGCATCAGCGGCTCACCACCGGTGAGGCGCACTTTGCGTACCCCCAGCGCCACAAAAGCGCGGGTCAGCGTTTCAATTTCATCAAAACTAAGTAACTGCTCCTGCGGCAGGAAGGCGTGCTCTTTGCCAAAGACTTCTTTGGGCATGCAGTAGGTGCAGCGGAAATTGCAGCGATCCGTTAGCGAGATGCGCAAGTCGTGCAGTGGGCGGGCGAAAGTGTCAACGAGCGGGTTCATAGTAAAAAAGAGGTGTAGTGAAGCACTACACCTCTGAAAATGCGTCACTGGACGCGATTATATCCTGCCGGCTATTGTTCGATGATCTCAGGCTGTTTGCTTCGGCGCGGCGTGCTGCGGCGATTGCGCAGTAGCATCGAGATGCCCACCACGATCAGCAGCACCGGCCACAGGCGATTGAGCAGGTCTGGCCCACCCAGTACGCCGCTGAAGAAAATGAACAAGGCTGCGCTGAACAAGATCGAGGTAACCGCCTCACGTAACCCGTGCAGGAACTGGCCTTCAAGCAGGTTCTTGACCAGCGTGCCCACACCCGCAAAACCGGGGATCAAGGTCCACATGTAGGACCAGCTGGTCCAGTCGCCCGTCTGGTTCTGATAGTAGAAGATGCCACCCAGGCCAGCCAAAACAGCAGCGGGCACAGCCATCCCGGGCGATTGCAGCAAAATACTGAGCAGCAGCAACAGGCCGCCCAGCGCCACAATGAAAATAGGCCACTGAATATCTACGGGGATCAGCTCATTTAATTCTGGGTAGAACTGCGCCGCCAAGAACCAGCCGCCTACCAGCAATAGCAGCACACCGAAGACGGCATTACTTTTTTGATTTGTTTGCATCTATACCTCTCTTGTAGATATACGTACTTTATCTACTTTTTGTTTCAGGCGCGGGCTGCTTTTTGAGCATTCATGCGTTCGCGGAAAACACCGGCCACGCCCACCAGCACCAGCAAGCTGCCACCGATGGTGAACGCGGTAATTTCCTCACCGAGCACAAAATAGCCCAGCAAAATAGCCAGCACCGGGTTGACGTACGCATAGGTCATCACAATCCGCGTCGGCAGCAGTTTGAGCGCCACCACATAGGAGGTGAAGGCCAGCGTGCCGAAGATGACCAGATACAGCCAGGCCAGCCAGGCCTCTGTATTGGGCGTGGGCGCCGGCTCCTTGAGCACAAGGGCGAGGATGGCGAAACCGATCGAGCCGAACAGCATCTGATACGCCGAGCTGACCCGCGGCGCGAGGGTGAGCTGGTTGCGCGCTTGGTACACCGAGCCGGTGGACCAGGCAGTGGCAGCCGCCAACAGCGCCAATGTGGCAATAGTGTCTGCTTGCACGCCGCTGGAGAGCGATGGCAGGGTGAGCACAACGATGCCGCCGAAGCCGATCAGCAGCGAAACAAACAGCAGCGGCGAGGGCAGCTTACGATCCCAGATTGCCTCAACCACCGCAGCCCAGATGGGGGACGCGGCTACCAGCAGGGCCGCCAAGCCGGATTCAGTGCGTTGTTCAGCAAAGGTGACCAAGCCATTGCCCGCCACCCACAGCAGGAGGCCGGAGACGGCCAACACAACGCCCTCACGCCGCGTGATGCGGATGCGCTGCTTCTGGAGGTAGCTCCAGGTGAACAGGATCAGGCTGCCCAGCACGGCGCGCATCAAGCCCATGGTGAAGGGCGGGAAACCAGCGCCCTCGCGCACGGCGATACGGATCGCCAGGTAGGTGCTGCTCCACACTAGATAGACGACGAGCAGGTTGGCCAAGCCCGTGCGGTTCAACCCCTGCGATTGAGTTTTGTCTTGCATAGTTCCTCAGTTTACTTTGCAGGCGCGCTGGCTTGCACGCGGCTGCGGTGCACGATCACAACGCCCACCAGAACCGCCAGCGCGCCCAGCCACTCGCCGCGGGAGAGCCACTCGCCCAAAATAGGCCCGGCAATGATCGCCGTCAGGATTGGCTGGCTCAACAGTGTCGGCGACACCATCGAGGCGGGCAGGTGCCCTTGTGCATAGTTCAGCAGCATCCAGCCGCCACCTTGCACGAACAAGCCCAGCATCAGCAGATAGATATACGTAGGCTGCGAATAGCCAGTAAGCGGCGCGCCAACGGCGATGCAGAACACCAGCAGCAGCACGCTGCCAACCGCCGCGGTGAGCCAGAAGAACGAGAACGTGTCCAACTGCTCGCGGCCGCGTTGCGCCACCAGCATGTAGCCGGCATAAAAGAATGAGCCGATCAGCCCCAGCATACCGCCGCGGTTGATCTCAAAGTCTGCCCCCAGGTCAAGCCCCAACACCACCAGCGCGCCGAGCATGGCCAGCGCCAAACCCAGCCAGAAGGTGGGCCTCAGCTTCTCACGGAAGATAAAGAAGGCGCCCAGCCCCACCCACAGCGGGGCGGCGTTGCCCAGCAGCGTTGGAATGGTTGCGCCACCGTAGGTGACGCCGCTGGACCATACCGCCAGGTCGATTGCCAAAAACAGGCCCGCCAGCGCCCCGAGCCACAGACCGCGGCGCGTGATAGCGGGCTGGTTGCGCCGGCTGAGTGCGAACGGCACGGCCAGCGCTACGGCAGCAATGCCCATGCGGTACAGGCTGATCACGCTGCCGGGCGCTTCGGCCAGGCGCGTGAAAATGGCGGAGGTGGCGATGATCAGCGTACCCAGCGCCAGCGCCAGGTACGCTTTCCAGTGTGGGATTTTAGACATAAGCGCTGATTCTAATCGATGAGCCTCTATAAAAGCCTCTGCCCCAGTTTTGCAGAGCATGTCTTTGCTAATTTCGTTCTGATATTGCACAGCTAAAATCAAAAAAGCTCGCACAGGTATAATCCTTAAAGCGAGTGTGGAGGCAGCAAAAAATGGAAGAGAACAACAAACCCGAAATTCTGGTTGAACGTGACAAAGGCGGCGCCCCTAGCGGCCTAGGCGCTCAGTTAAAGTTGCTATTGCGCTTGATGCGTGACCCGCGCGTGCACCCGCTCCTCAAAGTGCTGCCGGTGGGCGCTGTGGTGTACCTGTTTTCGCCCGACCTCATGCCGATGGTCTTTGACGATGCCCTCGTGATGGGTGTCGGCTTCTACGCCTTCCTGGAGCTCTGCCCGCCCGATGTGGTGGCCGAGCACCGTGCTGCACTGGCCGCCGAAGCGGCCCGAGGGAGCTAATCCATGCAATATCTTCAGAAATTCCTGCCTCCCGGTGGCGGCGGCCGCGTCTCTGATTTCCTGAACCAATTTCGCCTCACTTGGCGCCTGCTGCGTGATGGGCGCGTCAACAAACTCTACAAGCTCATTCCCGTAGCCTCGCTGCTCTATCTCATTTCTCCGCTGGACTTTGCCATCCCGCTCTTGGATGATGTAGCCGTGCTGTGGCTGGGCAACTCCATCTTCACCGAGCTGTGCCCGCCCGATGTAGTCGAGGAGCACCGCGCTGCGCTCGAAAAAGGCGGTGGCCGCCGTGCCCAGATCAAGATCGATGAGGGCGATGTGATGGATGCCGATTACAAGGAGATGGAATAAGCGCCCTGCTGCGCCTCGCCCTGCTGGCAGTGCTGCTGGCGGCCTGCAACAACCGCCCTGCACCCAACACTGGCCCGGCTGAGCCCACCATCTCCACCCCGTTGCCCGCCGCCAGCGAGAACACCCAGGCCGCCGATGCAACCCTGCAAATCGAAAAATCCACCGAAACCCCTGTGGGCTTTGCCAACCCTGCTGCCTACAGCTGGAACCTGGTCAGCGATGGCTTTGCCCAGCCGCTGTTAGTGACACACGCCGGTGACGGCAGCGGCCGCTTGTTTGTGGTTGAGCAGCAAGGCATGATCATTGTGGTGGAAAACGGCCAGCGTTTGGCTACGCCGTTCCTCGACATCCGCTACGAGGTCGGCAGTCAAGGCAACGAGCAGGGTCTGCTCGGCCTGGCCTTCCACCCGGATTTTGAGAACAACGGCTACTTTTACGTCAACTACACTGGCTTGGGCGGCAACACGGTCGTCTCGCGCTTCCAGGTTACCAATGACCGCAACGTGGTAGACACCACTACTGAAGCACCCATGCTCTACATCGCCCAGCCATACCCCAATCACAATGGCGGCCACCTTGAATTTGGCCCCGATGGCTACTTGTACATCGCCAGCGGTGATGGCGGCTCCGGCGGCGACCCGCAGAACAATGGGCAATCGCTGGAAACGCTGCTAGGCAAGATGCTGCGCATTGACGTCGATTCGGGCGGCCCCTACGGCATCCCTGCAGACAATCCCTACGCCTCTGGCGGTGGCCAGGGTGAGATCTGGGCCTATGGCCTGCGCAACCCGTGGCGCTTTAGCTTTGACACCACCACTGGCGATCTCTACATCGCCGATGTCGGCCAGGGTGAATGGGAAGAGATTCATGTCCTCACCGCTGGCACCGGCAACGGCGCCAACCTCGGCTGGCGCTTCTACGAAGGCACTTACCCCTACGAGGGCACCGCGCCGCAAGGGCTTGAACTTGAATTCCCCGTGGCCGAATATGACCACGCCTCGCGCTGCTCCATCACCGGTGGTTACGTCTACCGTGGCGCCCAGGTGGCGGAATGGAGTGGCATCTACTTCTACGGCGATTTTTGTTCTGGCGAAGTGATGGGCATGTATCAGGCCGCTGATGGCAATTGGAACACGCAGGTGCTGTGGGATACCGCCGCGCTGATCACTTCCTTCGGCCTGGACGAAGCTGGCGAACTCTACTTGGTTGACCGCAACGGCGGTATCTACCAACTACAAGCCACCAACTAGCCTCTCCTCAGCATGGTTGCAGCATCCAACCCCCTTGCTGACATCGTAGTCGTTTACAACCCGCAATCCAGCGCGGCCAACGAAACGCGCCTGCGCACCGCGATGGCTGCCGCCTTTGGCGAACGCCGCGTGGATTTTTGCGAGTGCAGCCCGCAGGCGGATATGCAAGCGCGCCTGGCGCCCTGGCTGGATAACAATGTGCGCATGGTGATCGCCGCCGGCGGCGACGGCACCATCTCCGATGTGGCCGATGCGCTGGTGGGTCGTGATGTTGTCTTGGGCATCCTGCCGCAGGGCACCAGCAACGTGCTGGCGCGCGAGCTGCGCCTGCCGCTGGGCATGGATGCTGCCGCACGCATGCTGGCGGGTGAGCACAGCACGCGCACCATTGATATTCTGCGCGCCGGCGACAGCGTATGTGTGCTCGGCGTGAGCGTAGGCCTCAGCGCCCTGGCGATGAAAGATACCGGCCGCGGCCAGAAGCGTTTGCTTGGCCCGTGGTCTTACTGGCTCACCTTCGCGCGTCACTTCTTTAGTTTGCGTTCCCACCTCTTTACTGTAGAGCTGGACGGTTACGCCACCCAACTCATGGCCACCGATGTGCTCGCCATGAACGTGGGCACGATTGCCTTTCGTGCCATCCGCTGGGGGCCGGAAGTCAAGCCGGATGATGGCCTGCTTGATTTTTGCTTCCTGTGGGCGCGCAATGGCGTGGAGTATGCGGCAACGATCCTGGGATTTGCCCTGCGCCGCTATATCCGCAATGAACGCGTGAACGTAGTGCCGTTGGCGCGCACACTACGTATTGTGAGCCCGGTGGGGATGCTGGTGCAGGGGGATGGTGACGTGATTGGCGAGACGCCCATCACCATCTCACTGGAAAAAGACGCGCTGCGTATCGCTGTGCCGCATCACGCCCAGTAATTTCTAAAAACTTAACGTGGGCGGCGTTGCCGCACCGCTTCAAACAGCAGCAGGCTGCCAGCAGTTGCCGCATTCAATGATTCGATCAAGCCGGGCATGCGGATCTGAATGGGCTCGGCACCCAAGGTGCGCGCCGCATCGCTAGGGCCATTGGCTTCGCCACCCACAATGAAGGCCAGCGGGCGGGTCAGGTCTACTTCGTCGAAAGGCTTGCCGATGTTGGCTTCGGCCAGCAAGGCGTGCAGGCTGTGCTCTGCCACGAAGCTGCGAATGGCGTCCCACTCCAGTTCCAGCACCGGCAGGCGCAGCTGGGCGCCCATGCCGCTGCGCAACACCTTGGGCGAGAACGGGTCGACACAGCCGGGCGCCAGGATGGCGGCATCCGCGCCGGCGGCCGCCGCGCTGCGCAACAGCGTGCCCACATTGCCGGGGTCATTCACACGGTCCAGGATCACCACCAAATGGGGCGTGGCAGCCAGGGGCAGCGGCTGGCGTTCCACTTCTAAAAGCAGGCCGGCTGGCGTTTTGGTGTCGCTGCTGGCTTCCATTACGCTGGCGGAGACTTCATCTACGTCAATCTCTACATCTTGCAGCGCCTCGACGATCTGCATGCCGCGCGCATCCAGCCCAGCTGTATAGAAGCCCTGTTTCACCGTCCACTGAGCGGCCAGCACTTCTTCGGCCAAGCGCACGCCTTCCACTACAAAGCTGCTCGCCTCGCGGCGCGCTTTGGCGCGGCTTTGCAGGGCGCGGATGTGCTGCACGCGTGTGTTCTGTACCGAGGTGATCATGCTGTGGGTATTGTAGTGCAGCCGATGCCAAGCCTCAGTGTAAAATGCCCTTTTGGAGGAACCTATGGCAGATCCGCGTGTGGAAAAATTGGCTCAAACCTTGGTGGAGTACTCGGTCAAAGTAAAGCCCGGCGATTGGGTGGTGATTGCCAGCAACCCACTGGCTGAGGAGCTCACCAGTGAAGTGCTGCGCTACACCCTGCGTGCAGGCGGCAACCCCAGCATGCTGCTCGGCGTTGGTTCCACCCAGCCCATTTTCTTGGAAGAGGCGAATGAAGAGCAGCTCAAATGGCTCTCGCCCTTTGACCATTTGCCTTTTGAACAGGCCGATGTGTACATCAACATCGATGCCACCGAGAATACGCGCAACCTCAGTATGGTGGATAGCCAGAAGCAGCAAACCCGCTCGGCCGCCCGCCGCGAGATCATGCAAGCCTATATGCGCCGCAGCGCCAGCGGTGAGCTGCGCTGGACGCTGACCCAGTTCCCCTGCCAGGCCTTTGCCCAGGAAGCAGATATGAGCCAGGCCGACTATGCAGACTTCGTCTACCGGGCCTGCAAAGCAGACCAGCCTGACCCGGTCACGCTGTGGAATGAGATCGAGGCGGACCAGGCGCGCCTGGTGCAGTGGCTGGCAGGCCGCAAGCAGCTGCACATTCGTGGCGCTAATGTGGACATTCAAATGTCCATTGAAGGCCGCAGCTTTGTTAACTCCACCGCCCACCACAATATGCCCGGCTCTGAGATCTTCACCGGCCCGGTGGAAGACTCGGTCAACGGCTGGGTGCATTACACCTATCCCGCCATCCGCATGGGGCGTGAGGTGGAAGGCATCCGCTTGCAATTCAAAGACGGCAAGGTCATTCAGGCCAGTGCCGAGAAGAACGAAGAGTATTTGCTCAAGATGCTGGATCAGGATGCGGGCGCCCGTTTCCTGGGTGAGCTCGGGATCGGCACCAACTACAGCATTGACCGCTTCACCAAGAGCATTCTCTATGATGAGAAGATGGGTGGCACCATTCACATGGCCTTGGGCGCCAGCTACCCGGAAACGGGCGGCAAGAACCAATCCGCCCTGCACTGGGACATGATCTGTGACATGCGCCAGGATAGCGAGATCACCGTGGATGGTGACCTGTTCTACAAGAACGGCCAGTTTCAGGTCTAAGTTTATGTCTGTAAAGAGAGAGGCGTCTAGCGCCTCTCTCTTTTTTTGAAAAGAAACTACGTTGGCAAAAATTCTGCTCTTCAATGTGCCTTCCGCTGGCGACAGCAACGCAACATTCACCTTCATGCGCGAGTGGGTGCAACGCGGGCATCAGGTAGCGTATTACCTCACCGAGGGCTGTTGGCGCTGCTCGATGCGCAGGCAACAAAAAAGACGGCCTAGGCCGTCTTTTTTTGTTTTGCGTATCAGGGCGCTTAGCTCAGGTTGGCCTGGGCCATCACAGCCTTGAAGGCAGCCGCATCGCGCACTGCGATCTCAGACAGCATCTTGCGGTTGATCTCAATGTTGGCCTTCTTCAGCGCACTCATCAGCTGGCTGTAGCTCACACCGTTCAGGCGGGCGGCCGCGTTGATGCGCATGATCCACAGACCGCGCAGATCACGCTTCTTGCTGCGGCGGTCGCGGTAGGCATACGCCAGGCTCTTCAGGCGGGCTTCACTAGCGCGCTTGTACAGCTTGGAACGAGAGCCAAATTGACCCTTGGTCTCGCTCAAGACCTTTTGGTGCCGCTTGCGGCGGGTAATACCAGTTTTTACTCGTGCCATGCTTCCTCTACTTCGCCGTGCGCGTCGACGGGTTGGCGCGGTACTTGCTCATGTACGGGGCCAACTGGCGGATGCGCTTCTGCAGGGCTTTGCCCTGCACCGGGATCATCTCCGTGAATTTTGCCTTCGTGCGTGCCGAGGTGCGGCGGCGCAAGTGGCTCTTGCCGCCCTTGGTGCGCACCAGCTTGCCAGAACCAGTCAAGCGAAAGCGCTTGGCCGTGGACTTGTGCGTCTTCATTCGAAATTTCTTAACTGCCACAAAAAGCTCCTCTTGCGCTCACTATGAGCACTTATTCTTCTGCGCTAACTTCGGTCGCAGGTTCTTCTTTTGTATCCTTGGCTTCCGACTTGGCTGCTTCTTTCGCAGCATTCTCGTTGGGAGCCAACACCATCAGCAGCGTGCGCCCTTCAAATTCGGGAGCCTGCTCGATAATCGAAATGTCCTGCAACTCAGCGGCAATCTCCTTGAGGTCCTGCAACGCAATCTCAGGGTAGTCACGCTCGCGGCCGCGGAAACGGATACGCACCTTGACCTTCTTGCCTTCTTTCAGCCAACCGCGCGCCGCCTTGGTCTTGAAACCGCGGTGATGCTCGGTGGTCTTCGGTCGCAGACGAATTTCCTTGATCTCGACCTTTTTCTGTGCCTTACGCGCCTCGCGCTCTTTCTTGGTGCGCTCGTACGTGAACTTACCGTAGCTGACCACGCGGCACACTGGCGGTTTGGAGTTGGGCGCAACCTCAATCAGGTCCAAACCTGCCTCAGCGGCGATCTGGAGCGCTTCTTCGATTGGCACAATTCCACGGTTCTCGCCGTCCGCATCGATCAGGCGGACTTCTTTGACCCGAATGGCTCTGTTTACACGGTACTCAGATGTACTGATGTGCTTATTCTCCTGGCACAAATTCGCCCCCGGTAGCTATCGCCAAGGCATATAGCTCCTTTGGGGCGTAAGGCGGGGCGCATAATACCATACGCGCGGACAAAGAGTCAACGGCTCTCCAGCCGCCCTCCAAAACTGGGCTACGCAGCGCGCTTCTTCTATGCAAATCGCAGGGAGCGACCCTGTAACCTGGATGCACGTCGGCCGCTCCAGCCTACCGATTCCCAGGAACTTTTGCATTTGTGGCGGTGTTATACCCATACTGGGCGCTGTTTAAACCCAGCAGGCTTCGCCGAGCCTCGCCCAGTGGATAGCTAAGGAGGACAGCATGAGCGCACCTTATGCGTTGGTCGTTGATGATGACCAGGCCGTTGCCGAGATCGTGCAGCGCGCCCTTCAAGACTGTGGCTACCAGGCAGAGGTTATGGACAACGGCCACAAAGCCCAGGCCCAGCTGGTGTTCACCACACCCGATCTGGTGCTGCTGGATCTGCACATCCCCAATCTCTCGGGTGACATCATCCTGCGCCAACTGCGCGGCCAGCTGCGTTTTGCCAACACCCGCGTAGTCATCACTACGGGCGATAGCAGCGCTATACAGCGGTTTACCGGGCTGGCAGACGAAGTCTTGCTCAAGCCTGTAGGCTATGAGCAGATGCGCCAGCTTGCCCGGCGCTATCTCTCAGTTTCTGTCTAAAGCTAGTTCGGGAGCGTGGGCAGCTGTGTGCACGCGCGGCCATTCAGGTTGAGTGTTTGCGCGTCAACCCAGCCAGAGCCGCTCAGCCCTGTATTGCCCAACTCCAGATCGATCTCCGCCCAGCCAGATTGGCTGATGCCAAGCACCGCGGCAAACTGCCCGGGTTGCAATGTTGCCAACACACTGGAGGCTGCGCTGGGTTCGCTGTGTACCAGCACAGCGTCCATCGGCATGTCGTAGCAATAGCCCGCTTGTGGCGCCCACACTTCGGGCAGCGCAGCACAGTTGCCGCTCAGGCGCACATCCGCGTGCCAGAACCAGCGCAAACGAAATGGCCCCATGTTGGCCGCCTGGGCAACGCCGGGGTCAAAGCCCAACCAGCCATCCGCGGTGCGTGCGCTAAGCGGCTGCATGAGCCCACTCTCCACCTCGGCAAAGGTGTCCGCGTCAGCACTGGGGCGGCTGTAGATGGTGGTGACCGTGGAGGTTTGGGCTACACATTCCCCCTCCCCGTTAGGAAGCGCAATCTCAGTAGCCTCGGGCGTGCTTACGCTGCTGCAGGCGGCGATGAACAACACAGCTGCCAAAGATGTGCATCGTAATCTCATCTCCGCAAGTGTAGTCCAGCGGGATTAATGCGTTATGAACAGGCTAAGGAGCGCAATCAACTTCTTGCAGAAGTTGCTCGTATACGGCTTCGGGCGCCTGCCAATCGGCCCATAGTGCGCACAGCATGGCATCCGCCTGCGTGCCGTCGGCGCTTGCTTGCTGGCTGGCTTCGAGTGCGCGCCGCCAATCTCCCAAGTGCGCGTAGGCACGTACCAGCGGTAGCCATTCAATACTCAGTGAGGGCTGCAGCCCAGCTTCTTGTGCTGCGGTCAGCAGCGTAACCGCAGTCGCCCACTCGCCTTGCTGGTTGGCGAGCTGTGCTTTTTGATACGCATAGCACCAGCCATGTTGAGGCTCCTGGCCGAAAATGTTGCGCTCCGGCTGCGTGCCTTCTGTAGAAATGCGCGCCTGGTTTGAGTATGCAGCTACCTGGCGCTCTTCGTCTGTGAGATAGGGATTGTAGGCATCATACGCATCCAGCAGCCACAGGCAGCCGCCTGCGGGCGCTATGCGCACCATCAGCAAGCTGTCTGGTGCGCTGGATTGGAATAAGTGCCCGCGGTAATTGATGTCGTAGGTTTCACCGCGCAGGATAGGGTCCAGCGTGTGGGAATAGCGCAGCTCCAGGTTCCACAGATCCGCCACCGGAGCCTCACTGCGGATGGGGTAGAGCACGTTGAGCGCCGCGCCCAGCAGCGGCTCACCCGTCCAGGGCGTTACGCGCGCCGGGGTAATGATGGCCGTGCCGGGCAGAATATCCGGCGCGCGCCAACTGAGTTGCCAGTAAAGATTGCGTTGCGTCTCCCAATCCTGGCGGAACGCTTCGGCGTTGCGCACATGGCTGCCTACGGCTAGTCCAAGCAAAACAGCAAGAATGACGGCGCGCCATGTGCCTGAGCGTACAACAGTGGTGAGCAGCCAGCTGACAAGCAAAGCGGCTCCCATCAATCCAGGCAGCAAGTACCTGTCGTTATATACGTCTCTGTGAGCAACATTGCCAGTGATCCAGATGGGCAGTAAGCCCAAGAAAAAGGCCGCCACGCCGATGAAGGCTGCCTGGCGTTTGGGCTGCGTGTTCTCGTCTGTGTCGTTGGCATTGCGCGCCAGCAACCAGCCGAAGCCTGCCGCAGTAAGCCCGGCGATCGCCCACGCCGGCCAAAAACTGGGCTGCAAACTGCGTTGCCAGGTGACCACTAGCGCATGCCAAAAATCGGCCAGGGCACCGGGGCCAAGCTGGGCAATTAGGCGTAGTGGGTTGCGGCTAAGCTGCAAAGGGTAAGGCTCTTGCGGCAATTCCAGTAGCACGAAGCGCCACACGAACCAGGCGGCCATGATGAGCACGTAGGGTGCCCACTGCAAGGCAGCACGCCAGCCGCTGCGCATCAGCGGCTCTGTCGGGTGTTGGCGGCGAATTAGCAGCCATAGCAACAAAGGGCGGAGTAGATCCAGCCCCACAAAGTATTCCATTGTGAACATATGCACCACGCCAGCGAGCAGACCCACCAGGGTGTAGTGCCAGTAGCGCTGGGGTTCGCTTGCAGCACGCAGCATAGCGCCAAGAGAAACAAAGAAGGCGATCTGAGCGCCAAGCTGGGTTGCAAACGTGGCCGAGATGGGCTGTGCCAGGTAACCGGGGTACACGGCAAAGAGCAGCGCCGCATAGACAATAAAACGCGCATTCTTGGGCCATACGGGTCTGAGTGCCCAGGCCATGCCCACTACGCCAAGCCAGCGCATCAGCAACGCGCTGATATGCCATACCAACGGCTGGGTGCCAAACTGGCCAATAATAAAGAAGGGCCATGGGGAAAATGGGCGGTCATACGAGAACAGCGTAAGCAACTGGCCCCACTGTTTGTTGTGAATGAAGAGGATGATCGGCCAGTCATCCCAATAAAAGCCCAGTTGTGCAATCAACGGGGCGTAAGCCAGCACGCAGGCTGCAAGATATAGCCAGGCTGCGTGTTTAAAAGGATCTCGGAAAAATTCACGAAGCGTTTCTTTCATAGGGAGTAGTGATCAGGGCCAGCCAGCTTTGTGTGCTGCCCTGTTGGTGGTAACGGATGAGCCAGATGAAAACTGGGAAGATGTAGTATATCCAGAAGTGGCGATTTATGCCCACAGGCACGATCATCAGCGTGGCTGCCAGCCAGGCCATCAGCAGATACAGGCCACGCAGTGACCCCATCGCAGGGAGCAGCACAAGCCAATGATACGGCAAAGCGAATGGGTACAGCAACGAGCCTGCCGCCATCGCCTGGAATGGATCGGTGCGCTTGCTTAGCAACAGCATTACCAAGCCAATCACAGGCGGCAGCCAGCCAGTGACCTCCCAGCCCGCGGCTGAAGGATGTGTATTGCGAAGGCTCAACGTTTGTAGCAGTTGATTTGGCCACCCTGGCCACAGCAGCAAGCTAACCAGTCCAAACAGTACAGCTGCCAAAAACCAACTTTTGCGTGCAAACACAGCAAAACCAATAAAAGTGGCTTTCATTAATACTAACGGAGCAGCCCACGGCAACGCTAAGATGCCCAATAAAGCGAGTCCGTCAATATGGCCCAGCCACAAAACAATCGCCAGTTGCAAAGAAAACACTGCCAACAATGTGGCTCCCAGGCGCCACGGGTTATTGGTCTGCTTACCCTGGTGGTAGGTGCTAGTGGCAACTGTGGCAATGCTGATGCCATTGATAAGCGCTAGCCCATCACGCCACGGCAGGTTGGCCAGCGGTGTCAGTAGTAGTGATGTCCAGGGTGGGTAGTACACATCTGTGGCCGTATTGGCGTAGAACATAGTCAGCCAGTCGTAGCCGAGAAGCGGCGCGCTGCGCATGAGCCACCCCAGAGCCAGACCGGCAGCCAGTGTCATGGCGAAGAGTTGCCAGCGCGTCGCAGTTGCCTGTGTAGCGGGCCAAATGTGATCTGCAAGCGTGTTGATGCGGCGAAAAAGGGATGGCATGCCATGCTAAGAATAATCAAAAAGCCTGGTCTGTACAGACCAGGCTTTTGCCAGTCGGGGCGAAAGGATTTGAACCTTCGACCTCACCGTCCCGAACGGTGCGCGCTAGCCGGGCTGCGCCACGCCCCGAGATCTCTCGAGCAGCGCGATGACAAGTCATCGCACAACGCCCCGATTGGAGCGCTGATTATATCTGGTTTATATAGCCTTGATGGGGCAGGCGCAGGCTAAATCGGCTGCCCTTGCCCTCCACGCTCTCCGCCTGCAGGCTGCCCCCGTGCATCTCCACCAGTGTGCGGGCGATGCTGAGCCCCAGCCCCATGCCCCCATGGCGGCGGGTCATGTGGTCCTCCACCTGGTAGAAGCGGTCAAACACGCGCGGCAGATCCGCGGCTGGGATGCCAATGCCGCTGTCGGCCACTTCCACCACTACGGCATCCTGGTCCTCTTTCAAACTCACCTGAACCAGACCGCCAGGATCAGTAAAGGCCACAGCATTTTTGAGTAGATGGTCCAGAGCTACAAAGAGCTTGTTAGGGTCAGCCGCCACAAACACGCCGTGCTGTGGCAACTGGCTGTTAAGGCGCACGCCGCGTTCGCTGGCCGCTGGCTCGTGCGCCAGCAGCAGGCGCTGTAGTTGCTCGGCCAGGTCATAGCGCTGCACGCGCAAAACCGAAGTGCCGTTTTGCGCCAACTCGATCTTCGACAGGTCTTCAACGATGTCTTTCAAGCGCAGCGCGGCTTTTTCAATCGTCTCGCTTTGCTGCTTGGCTTCGCCATCTAGAATTTCGCTCAGGTAGCTGGCATGCCCCAGCACCAGGCCAAGAGGAATACGCAACTCGTGCGAGGTGATCGCAATGAAGTCATTGCGCATCTTGTCCAGCTCCGCCAGTGTGGTGTAGCCCTGGCGTGCCTGCTGCATCATTTCGGCATTTTCAATACAAATCGCCGCTTGGGCAGCCAGCATCTCCATCACCAGCACATCTTCGCGGTCAAACTCGCCGCTGCGCTTGTTGACCGCGCACAGCACGCCGAGGGCGCTGCCCTCCACCACCATTGGTACGGCCAGCAGGTTGCGTGCTCCCAGGTCGGGCTGCTCTGCCCCCATCGCTGGCCACAGGCTGCGATAGGCCTGTGATAGTGGGCTGTCCTCGCCGATTTCGATGACATCCATTTCGCGGGCGGGCAGCCACGGCGCCCAGACCAGCCTCAGCAGGCCCGTGCCGTCCGGGCGCGCCACCGCACCCTGCTCACTGTCAGTCAACTCGGCCGCGGCCCGCACCAGCGCCTTGAGCAGCTCTTCGGGTTGCAGGATGGCGCTCAGCCGGCGCGTAGCTTCCAGTGTGCGCTGTACGCGCTCCAGGCGCTTGCGCAGTGCGTGCGCGTCCAGTAACTCCGAAGTAGTGGCCACACTGGGAGTATACGGTAAGAGAGAACGTGAGGAGCGAGCAGTGAATCGTAAGAGCTATAGGCAGCTCAATCCTTTACTCTGCCCTGTTCACTCCTCACTATTCATTTGCTTTTTGCGTATAATTTTTCTCTCAAGAGGTATTTATGTCCGGTCATAGTAAATGGTCCACCATCAAGCGCAAGAAAGCTGTAACCGATGCCAAGCGTGGCGCGGTTTTCACTCGCCTGGCGCGAGAAATTGCCATTGCCGCTCGTGAGGGTGGTGGCAACGCCGATACCAATTTCACACTGCGCCTCGCCATTGATAAAGCGCGTGGCGAGAACATGCCTAGTGACAACATCGAACGCGCCATCAAACGTGGCACAGGTGAAGACAAAGACGGCGCCTCTCTCGATCAGGTAACTTACGAGGGCTTCGGCCCGCATGGCGTGGCCGTGATCGTGGAAGCCGTTACCGATAACCGCAACCGCACAGTGTCTGAGATCCGCCATATCTTCAGCCGTAGCGGCGGCAACCTTGGCGAGAGTGGTTCGGTGGGCTGGCAGTTTGACCGCGTGGCCTTCTTTGCCTTTGAGTCCGGCGGCAAGAGCGAAGAAGAGCTCTTCGAGCTGGTGGTGGACGCTGGCGCTGAAGACCTCTGGTACGAAGACAGCCAGGTGGAAGTAACCGGCCCAGTGGATGCCTTTAAGCGCATTGGCGATGTCCTCAAGGAAGCCAATATTCCGGTTAAAGATGCCGGTCTGCGTATGCAGGCCAAGCAGGAGATGGAACTGGGCGCCAGCGAGAGTATGCAGGTGCTGCGCTTCCTGGAAGCCATCGAAGAGCTGGACGACGTTCAAGCTACGGCCAGCAACCTCAACATCAGCGACGAAGTCCTCGCCCAGCTTGCCGACTAAGGCCTATGCTGGCCATCGGCATTGATCCCGGCACCGCCATCACTGGCTACGGTTTTGTACGCCAGACGCCCTCTGGCGATTTGCAGTGCGTGGATTGGGGTGTGATCCTCACCCCGGCCAAGATGCCGCTGGGTGAGCGCTTGGCGCACATCCACGCCAGCCTGGCCACGTTGCTGGAGATGCATCATCCACAAGTGGCCGCCGTGGAATCACTATTCTTTCAACGCAATGTGCGCACCGCCATGAGCGTGGGCCATGCCCGCGGGGTGGTGCTGCTAGCGCTACAGCAAGCCGGCCTGGCGGTCACCGATTACACGCCCAACCAGGTGAAGCAAGCGGTAAGCGGCTATGGCGCTGCCGATAAGCAACAAATGCAAACGATGGTGAAAACCCTGCTGGGTCTCTCTGAGCTTCCCAAACCCGATGATGCCGCCGATGCGCTGGCTGTCGCCATCTGCCATCTCAACACCCGCCGCAGTTTGGCGGCCCTGGAGCGTGCTCAATGATCAGTGAATGGGATCTCTTTCTGCGCTTTGGTGCAGCGCTGGCGATTGGCTTTTCCATCGGCTTGCAGCGCGAGTTTTCGCACGGGCGCCGCGGCAAAAATATTCCGGCGGGTGAGCGCACCTTTGCACTCTTCTCGCTGGCCGGCTGTCTGGCGGCAATGGCCTCCGAGCGTTACCACCAGCCCCTCATTTTCTTTGGCCTATTGCTGGCGGTGGCCATGATGTTGGTGGTGGGCTATTACTTCAAGGCCAGTGACCAGCACGTCGGTATGACTACCGAAGCCGCCATCCTCATCACCGTGATGCTGGGTGGCTTGTGCTACTGGGGCTATGTGGGCCTGGCCGTGGCCCTGGGCGTTGCCACCACACTGATTCTCTCCATCAAGCTCGAGACCGACCGCCTGGTGACGGCGCTGACGCGGCAGGATATTCAGGCTGCGCTGCAATTCCTCGTGATCACCGCGGTGGTGCTGCCCGTGCTGCCCAACCAAGCGCTGCTGCCGCCGCCCTTTGATGTGCTCAATCCCTTCAAGATCTGGCTGATGGTGGTGCTCATTTCCGGCATCAGCTTCCTGGCCTATGTGCTCATCAAAGTCCTGGGCAGCGAACAGGGCTTGGGCATCTCTGGCCTGCTGGGTGGCTTGGTCTCCAGCACCGCGGTGACGCTCAGCTTCAGCGCGCGCAGCAAGAAGCAGGCGCGCCTGGTGCGCATGCTCGGCTTTGGTATCCTGCTGGCCTGGTCGGTGATGTTTGTGCGCGTCATCGTGCAGATTGCTATTGTCAATATGGCGCTGGTCGAGGTGGTGTGGAAACCGCTGGCGCTGGCCGCTATCATGGGCCTGGCCTATGCCTTCTATCTATATGTAGCCAAACGCAACCCCGGCAAGAGCCAGGTGGAGTTCAATAATCCCTTTGACCTGATGTCGGCCCTGCGCTTTGGCCTGCTGTACGCGTTTGTCTTGCTCATCAACCGCGCCGCCCAACTGTACCTGGGCGAGACCGGCGTGCTGCTCTCCAGCTTCCTGGCCGGCTTCTCCGATTCCAATGCCATCACGCTCAGTCTGGCTGAGCTTAGCGCCAGCGGCGGCCTGAGTCTCTCCACCGCCGCACACGGCATTGTTATCGCCACGATGACCAATACGCTGTTCAAAGGCGGCATTGTGCTCTCCAGCGCCTCTGCCGGCTTGCGCCGCGCCATCTGGCCCGGCATGCTGCTCGTGGTGCTGGTGGGCATTGTCTCGGCCTTCTTGCTGACATGATTTCATCTTTAAGCGGCCGCATCACTCAGATTGGCGAAAGCAGCCTGGTGCTGGAAATTTCTGGCGTGGGCTTCAAAGTGCATGTGCCGCGCGGCGTGCTGGCTGAGGCGCAAAGCGGCCAGACGCTGACCCTGCACACCTATCTGGTGGTGCGCGAGAACGAGCTCAGTCTCTACGGCTTTCCCACCACCGAGGCGCGCGATACCTTCACTCTGCTGATAGGCGTGGAGCGCGTCGGCCCCAAGCTGGCGCTGGCGATCCTCTCGGCGCTCACTGTCGGCAGCCTGCGCGCCGCTGTCCTGGGTAGCCAAAGCGCCGTGCTGGGCAAGGTGCCCGGCCTGGGCAGCAAGACCGCCCAAAAGATCGTGTTGCACCTGGCTGACCGTATTCTTCCAATGGAGGGCGACGCGCCGATAGCGGCTGCCCAGCCTGCCGATGGCGATCTGTTGGATGCATTGATGGCGCTGGGCTATAGTGTGGTGGAGGCGCAGGCGGCTTTGCAATCCTTGCCCGCGGATGCTCCAGCCGATATCGAAGAGCGTCTAAAGATTGCGCTGCGCTACTTCAAAAAGCCTGCCTAAGCCTGCGGCTCGCTCGGCTCGTTCTCACTCTCCTGCTGTAGATCGCCACCCATCGCCAGCACCTGCTCTTCGAGAAGGGCGATGCGTTCGCGTACCTCGCGCTCCAGGGCAGACAAGCTGTCGCGCCCGTCTTCGTGGTCAATACGCAGCTCGCTGCGTAGCTGCATGGCGGGCGAGAGGTCCAAATCGCGAATAGTCTGCTCCATATCAAAGATCAGTGTCTCCAACTGGCGCAGCTCCACCGTCAGGCGTGCCAGTTCCACTGCTGGCGTCACGCCCATTTCGCGTTCCAGGCCCATGCGCTTATCCAGCGCTTCCAGCGCCTGCAGGTTCTTGGCGCTATAGGCCTGGTTGACCTCGGCCATGATCTCTTCGTGCCACTTTTTCTGTTCCTCATCGGTGGCTACATCTGGGTGGTAGCGTTTGGCCAGCCGGCGGAACAGCTCGCGCACGCGCCGCTCATGGTTTACATCCTGTGAGGAGGGGGCGGCCCTCTTTTTAAAGGGAACATCTTCTTCTGGCTGCTGGGCTTCCTCCGCCGGCCTGCGCCAGCCAGCCCGGCTGCCCGGGTTGCGCCGCACCCCGCGCCAATCGTTGCCGGGGGGCGCCTGGTCAGCCGTCAGCACGTCCAATTGGCGCTGCAACTGCTGATAATGGGCTTCCAGGGGGCCAATACGCTGGTTATACAGGCTGGTGAACTCTTCCAGCGCACCACGCGTATTGGTCAGCTCGATATCCAGCAGGTCCATGTACTCGCGGCGGCGCGCCAGCTTGGCGCGCAAGCTTTCCAGCTCGGCCTGTAGGGGGGAGATAAGGCTCGTGGTCTTGTTCATCAGGCAAAAGTGGGAGAAATTATAACGACAGGGCGCCGTCCGCTCCAAGTACGAATCCAATCCCTAATCAATTTGTGAAATACTAGACTAATAACCCCCTATCTGTTATCATCTACCCAAATGCCAATAGGCGAAATCCCTTTCGCGAACAGCGGAGATGTTGACCCATGACAGACATGATTAAAGATATTTCTTCCAGCCTGCAAAAGCAGATTGAGGCCTTTAAGCCTGATTTTGAGCTGCGTGATGTAGGTACGGTGACCGCCGCCGGTGACGGTATTGCCCGCGCCTCCGGTCTGGCCCAGGTGCAAGCCCAGGAGCTCGTTCAGTTTGATAACGGCGTGATGGGCATTGCTTTCAACTTGGAGCGTGACAACGTCGGTATCATCGTCATGGGAGAGTTCTCCGGCATTGAAGAAGGCATGACCGTGCGTTCCACTGGGCGCATTGCGTCCGTGCCGGTGGGCGATGCCATGGTTGGCCGTGTGGTCAATGCGCTCGGTGAGCCCATTGACGGCAAAGGCCCCATCGCTTTCACCCAATACCGCCCGATCGAGCGCATTGCTCCGGGTGTGATCCAGCGTAAAGACGTAGATACTCCGGTGCAAACCGGTATCAAGGGTATTGACGCCCTGACTCCCGTCGGCCGCGGCCAACGTGAGCTCATCATTGGTGACCGCCAGACCGGCAAGACTGCCTTGGCGATCGACACCATCATCAACCAGAAGGGCAAAGGCCTGCTGTGCATCTACGTGGCCATCGGTCAGAAGAAGGCCGGTATCGCCCGCACGGTAGCCATCCTCGAAGAGCACGGCGCCATGGAGCACACTGTGATCGTGGTGGCCTCGGCTGAAGAGTCCGCCGCGCTGCAATACATTGCTCCCTACGCCGGCTGCGCCATCGGTGAAGAGTTCATGGAGACCGGGCGCGATGCGCTCATCGTCTACGATGATCTCTCCAAGCACGCCTGGGCATACCGTCAGGTATCCCTGCTGCTGCGCCGCCCTCCCGGCCGTGAAGCCTACCCGGGTGACCTGTTCTACCTGCACTCCCGCTTGCTGGAACGCGCCGCCCGCTTGGCGGATGGCTATGTGATCGTGCCCAACAGCTTCAGCGGTGATGTGGCTGAAGAGAAAGACGGCAAGGCCTTCAGTGGCCCGCTGGCCAAGCACAACGCTGAAGAAGCTCTCAAGGGCGCCAAGGACAGCAAGATCGTGCGCCTCAAGAACTCCGGCGGCTCGCTGACTGCGCTGCCCATCATTGAAACTCTGCTGGGTGACGTGTCTGCATACGTGCCCACCAACGTAATTTCCATTACAGACGGCCAGATCTATCTGGAAGCCAACCTCTTCTATGCGGGTATCCGCCCGGCCATCAACGCCGGTCTGTCGGTCTCCCGCGTGGGTGGTGACGCCCAGACCAAGGCCATGAAGCAAGTGGCCGGTGGTCTGCGTCTGGACATGGCCTCCTTCCGTGAGTTGGCCGCCTTCGCCCAGTTCGGTTCCGGTCTGGACAAGGCCACCCAGGCTCAGCTCAACCGTGGTCAGCGCCTGCAAGAGATCCTCAAGCAGCCGCAATACGCCCCGGTAGCGCTGGAGCACGAGGTAGCGGTGATCTACGCCGGTACCAGTGGCCTGGCCGACAACATTGAGATCGAGCGCATGAACGAGTGGGAAGCCTCCCTCATCCGCTTCCTGGATGCTTCGCACGGCGATCTGCTCAAGGAAATTCGTGAGAAGAAGGCCCTCAGCGACGAGCTCAAGGCTCGCCTCAAGAGCGCCATCGAGACCTTCAACAGCACCTGGTCCTAACCTGGCGTCAGGATCAGTGAGCAAGTATGGCTAATACACGCGAAATCAGATTACGCATCAAAAGCGTAAAGAACATCTCCCAGGTGACCCGCGCTCTGCAGGCCGTCTCGGCCAGCCGCGTGCGCAAAGCGATGGACATGGTGCAAGCCACCCGCCCATACGCCACCAAAGCCTGGCAGGTGCTCACTCATATCGCCAAGCAGCCCGGCCGCAGCAACCTGCACCCGCTGCTGCTGGAGCGCCCTGAGGTCAAGAGCGCTCTGGTGGTCATGGTCAGCGGTGACCGTGGCCTGGCTGGCCCCTACAACACTAACGTGCTGCGCCACACGCTCAGCCACTTTCAGAACTACCCCGTGCCGGTGCGCTTCATCCCCGTCGGCCGCAAGGGCGCTGAGCTCTTGTACCGCCGTGGCCTGAACGTGATGGCCCAGTTCACCGATATGCCCGCTGAGCCCAAGTTCTCAGACGTCTCGGCGATTGGCCGCATCCTGGTAGACGAATTTCTGGCGGGCTCGGCAGACGAAGTCTTCCTGGTCTATACCGACTTCGTCAACATGATCCGCCAGGTGCCCGTCATCAAGAAGTTGCTGCCCCTGGAGTTTGAAAACACCGAGGGCTTGGTGCAGTCTGAGATGGGCAAGAGCGTAGCCCCTGACGGCCCTTCGGCCTCGTACATCTACGAGCCCGGCCAATATGAAATCTTAGAAGAGATCGTGCCGCGCTTCACGGCGCTGCAGGTGTATCAGGCCCTTCTGGAATCCTTTGCCAGCGAGCATGCCGCCCGCATGGTGGCCATGAAGAACGCCACCGATAACGCCAGCGAGCTGGGTAAGGGCCTTACCCTCGAATACAACAAGGTGCGCCAGCAGGGCATTACCAACGAAATGTTGGATATTGCCGGCGGCGCGGAAGCGCTGGCCCAGGCCAGCTAGCGGAGGAACGGATGGCAGATGTGAACGGACGCGTAGTCCAAATTCTGGGTGGTGTGGTGGATGTCGAATTTTCCGAATCCAACATGCCCGAAGTCTATGATGCGGTAGAAATTCAGCGCCCGGGCAAGACCCCGGTGGTGGTGGAAGTGCAGACCCACCTCGGTGGCGGCCAGGTGCGCGGTGTAGCCCTTGACACTACGGATGGCCTGCAGCGCGGCATGGAAGTGGTCAACACTGGCGCTCCCATCACTGTGCCGGTTGGCCCCGCTACCCTGGGCCGCATGTTCGATGTGCTGGGCACCGCCATTGACGGCCTCGGCCCGGTGAACAGCGAGACCAGCTACACCATTCACCGCAACGCCCCCGCCTTCGAAGAGCAATCCACCAGTGTGGAAGTCTTCGAAACCGGCGTGAAGGTTATTGACCTCATCGCTCCCTTCACCAAGGGTGGTAAGACCGGCATCTTCGGTGGCGCTGGTGTAGGCAAGACCGTGATCATTCAGGAGCTCATCCGCTCCATCGCTACCGAACACGAAGGCAACTCCGTGTTCGCCGGCGTGGGCGAGCGCACTCGTGAGGGTACGCAGATGTACCGTGAAATGACCGAGTCCGGTGTACTCAAAGACACCGTGCTGGTCTACGGCCAGATGAACGAACCCGCCGGCAGCCGCCTGCGCGTCGCCCTGACCGCCCTCACCATGGCTGAGTACTTCCGTGACCAGGGCCGCGATGTGTTGCTCTTCGTAGACAACATCTTCCGCTTCTCCATGTCCGGCTCTGAAGTGTCCGCCCTCCTCGGCCGTATGCCTTCGGCGGTGGGTTATCAACCCACGCTGGCCACTGAAATGGGCCAGCTGCAGGAGCGCATCACCTCCACCCGCACTGGCTCCATCACCTCCATGCAGGCCGTTTACGTGCCCGCAGATGACTATTCTGACCCCGCTCCGGTAGCCACCTTCACCCACTTGGACGCCACCATCTCCTTGGAGCGTGCCATTGCGGATAAGGGTATCTACCCCGCCGTGGATCCTCTGGCTTCCACCTCGCGCATTCTCGACCCCAACATTGTGGGTGAGGAGCACTACCGCACCGCCCGTGAAGTACAGCGTGTGCTGCAGCGCTACAAAGACTTGCAAGACATCATCGCCATTCTGGGCATCGATGAACTGAGCGAAGATGACAAGCTCATCGTGTCGCGTGCTCGCAAGGTGGAGCGCTTCTTCAGCCAGCCCTTCTTCGTGGCCGAGCAGTTCACCGGCACCCCCGGCCAGTACGTCTCCCTGGCCGACACCGTGCGCGGCTTCCGCGAGATCCTCGACGGCAAGCATGATGACCTGCCTGAGCAGGCCTTCATGATGGTCGGCAGCATTGAACAGGCTGTGGAGAAGGCCAAGAAACTGGCCGAGTAAGAAATCACAATCTCTGCTCTCCAGTCTCGCAACAGAGGCTGGAGAGCTAGAGATTAGAGATTGAGAGATTACATGACCATCCGTTGCGAAATTGTTTCCCAGGACCGTAGCGTCTTTGAAGGCGATGCGGATATCGTAACCATCCCCGGTCACGATGGCGAGATGGGTATCTTGCCCAATCACGTTCCCCTGCTGTCCACCATTCGCCCGGGCGTCGTCAAGGTAAGACAAGGCACTGAAGAGCATCTCTTCACCGTTACCGGCGGCCTGGCTGAGATCCAGCCAGACATCGTCACCATCCTGGCGGATGCCGCCGAGGACGTGGAAGAGATCGACGTGGCCCGCGCCGAACGCGCCAAGCGTGAGGCTGAACAGCGCCTGGCCGAGGGCCTGCCGCGCGGCACTGAAGCCTACCTGGCCGCTGAGGCTGCCCTGGCGCGCTCCTCGCTGCGCCTGGATGTGGCTCGCCGCTTTGGCCGCGCCAACCGCCACAGCCGCTTCCCAACTCAAAGCTCCGGCGAGTAGAATAATCGCCACGCGCAGCGCCCATTCATATTCTGCCCTTGCGGCAGAGGCGGCAATCTATCTGCATGCGTTATGGCCGTCTCGGCTGTCTAAGCCGTTGCGCCATTGCCTTCGTGGCAACCTGATGAGAACCCTATGGCTGTTTTAGTACGTGAACCGGTGCAAAGCGCCGTTGCGAGCCTGCCGTCAGGCAGGCGTGGCAATCTGATTGGAAACTTATGGCTGTCTTAGCACGCGAACTCGGAGTTGACCTGGGCACGATGTTCATTCGCATCGTGCAGGGCGGCGAGATCATCCTGCAGGAGCCCACCGTGGCTGCCGTGGATATGCAGGAGCAGAAGATCGTGGCCGTGGGCGAAGAAGCCCAGGGCATGATCGGCCGTGTCTCCGAAGAGACCATTGAAGTGGTGCGCCCCCTGCAAAAAGGCGTGGTGGCCCATTTTGAATTGACCGAGCTGCTGCTGGAGCACCTGGTGCGCCGCGTGGGCGGCTCGGTGCGCCTGTTCAAGCCGCGCATCATGATCACCCATCCCTATGGCATCACCAGCGTGGAGCGCCGTGCCGTGCACGAGGCCTCGCTCACCAGTGGCGATACCGCCCTGATCCCGCAGCCGCTGGCAGCCGCCCTGGGCATTGACCTGCCCGTGGGCACGCCCACTGGCAATATGGTGGTGTGTCTCGGCGGCGGCTGCACCCAGGCGGCCGTGTTGGCCATGAACGATGTTGTCTCGGGTGAGAATTTGCGCCAGGGCGGCCTGGATCTCGACGATGCGATTGCCAGCTATGTGCGCCGCAAGTACGGCCTACACATCGGCCAACGCACGGCTGAGATGGTCAAGCTGCGCGTCGGCGCAGCGGTACCGCAGGACGAAGACCAGAGCGTGGAGCTGCAAGGTCAGGACCAAGTGACCGGCCTGCCGCGCCCGCTGACCATCACCACCTCCGAAGTGGTCGAAGCAGTGCAACCGGCGCTGGACGAAGTGTTTGAGATGATTCGCCGTGTGCTGGAGAAGACCCCACCTGAGCTCGCCTCAGACATTATTGACCGCGGTGTAGCCTTGTGTGGCGGTGGCGCGCTGCTGCGCGGTATGGACCGTCTGATGACCCAAAAGCTGGGCGTGCCTGCCTACCTGGTGGACGACCCGGTGAACTGTGTGGCTCTGGGCGCCCAGCGTGCCTTGGATGAGTACAAGACGCTGGCGCGCTACCTGGGCTAGAAGAATGCAAGCAAACAAAAAGGGCAGCCACTGGCTGCCCTTTTTTATTGCGGGGCCGTCAGTATCAGCCCCTCGTTGCCATCATACAGTGGGTGCAGCCCGCGGATCAGGTTCTCGATATGCACCAGAGTCCATTCGCCCAGCGCAGCTTTGATTTGCAGCGGGTACAGCAGCAAGATGGCATCCTGCTCGCGGAACATCTCATCCAAGTAGGTATCGCCCTCGCCCAGCGGGGGATTGTTCTCCACTAGTACCTGGTCGTAGATTGTGCTGAGATCGTAGCTTGGCTTGTTCAGATACAGCAGGAACAGCGCCGGTTCGTTGGATATCCACGCCACGTCATGCGGCAGGTCGCGCGCGGCTTGCAAGAGCTGTGAGCCGCGGTAGTAGGTGGCTGTGTAACCGTGGCCCATCTCATAGCGCTCCGTGACCAGCTTTTGCGTGGCTGGTGCCCAGGCCAGCACACACAGCGCAGTCAGCGCGGCCAGGGTCGCCGCAGCGACCCTGGGGCGTGAGGCAAAGATGCCCCATAGCCCACAACCAATCACGATGAGCAAGAGCGGGAATAACGGCAGCATCGTGCGGTCATTGATGTCTGGTATCACGTCTGACAAAGCAAACGCGGCGAAGCACACGAGGGTGTAGGCCAGCGCTTGCGCTCCCGCCACCAGGCTGAAGCGCGCCCAGGCCGGCAACGGCTGCCTGCGCAGCAGCCACCACAATGCCAGCAGCAGGCTGGCGGCCAGCGTGGAAACCAGCACCGCCGATAGCGCTGCCGTAAACGCGCCGGGCAGGCTCCATACAGCGCGCATGGGCAGCCAGCCGCCCAGCACATTCACGAGTGCGTGCCAGAAGGCTTGAATGCGGCTGGGCATATCGCCCGGCATTTCAAAGCTGCGCCCGGCCAGCGCTGGCAGGCTCAGCTGCCACGCCAGCGTAGGCAGCCCGCCCACCGCGGCGAACAAGGCTGCGGCCTTAGCTCGCACCCGCCAGCTGGCGGGCAATAGAAACAGCAGCGCTAGCACGCCTGCGGCCACGTTGGCCGCGCCCACCAGGCGCGCCAGCACGGTCAGCCCGGCGCACAGCGCCGCGGCGTACAGCGCCCGACGCGGCTGGCGCTCCAGGTAGAGCTGCAAACACACAAAACCAGCCAGCATTAAGGCCAGGTACAGCGGCTCGCTCATCGCGCCGCTCAAGTTGTCTGCAAGCACGGGGAAACTGAGCAGACCCAGGGCAAGAAACAGCGCCAGCGCCTTGGAGCGCGTGAGCGCGTAGGCGCCTGCGCTCACGCTGAATACCACTACAAATGCGCTCACCGCATTGAGCGCCATCGTGGATGTAAACGGATGAATGCCCAGCAGCAGGAAGCCAGCCATCACCCAGGGGTACAGCGGCTGGTGCAGGGTGAGCGGGCGGTAGGTGCCACTGGGCGACTGTACGCTGAGGCCGTGGCCTTCCACCAGGTTGCGGGCGGCGGAAATATACGCAGCCGAATCGCTAAAGGCCCACGGCCCCCAGTGCATCTGGCGCAAGGTTAATACGGTAGCCAGCAGGCCCAGGCCAGCCAGCAGCCAGTAGAAGCGGTCTTTGAGTATCGCCATGGTTAGTTGCTAAACGTGTAGACCCACAGCCCGCCTTGCTCAGTGAGCGCAACAAGGCCAAAACTTTCCAGCATTTGTTGCAAATCAGCAAGATCGGGATAGTCAGCGGGGTCGATCACGATGTATTCCACCTGGTACTCGCGCAGCGTGTCCAGGCTGTGCTTGTCGGGGAAGCGCTCCAGAATTGGCGCCAGATAATGGAACTGCGGCGGCTGATTGGCATTGAAGAAGCCGCCTGTAAAGGGCTTCTTGTGCGTCAGCGCATAAAAGACCTGCTCCTGGTCTGTGGAGCGGTTGAACGGCAACTGCACCACGGCGCCGTCGCCGGGTTGCTGAGCCAGCCAATAGTCCACTGGGCGCGCATCCACCGCCTTGATCTCGCCCTGATAGCTGCCAGGGTAAAAGTCAAACAAGACCAGCGCCATTAGGCCCAGCGTGACCCAGCTGCGCCATTGCGGCTTCAGCCGCTGCAGCAATAAGTGAGCGCCCAGCCCGGCGGCGAAGGCAGCGAATAAGAGTGTGAACAAGCCCATGCGCATGATGGCGCGCATCTTGGCAAAGAAGGGCACGTAGTTGTACAGCAGCAGGCCGGGCAGCGGCACGCGCTGCCCGTTGATCAGCACCAGCTCGCGGTCCCAGTGCAGGTGCGGCCCCATCGCTACAATCACGGCCGCCAGCATGACCAGGCCAGAAATGTGAAGCAGCGGTTTGTTATCTAGGTTCTTCTTCCACACGAAGGCCAGCACCACCAGCGCCAGTGTCACCGCGCCGATGTAGAGCGAGCCCTCGATCCACTGCGAGCGGTCGAAGATCTCGCTGATCCAGCCACCCCACAGAAAATGGTTGGACGCTGGCGCCAGAAAATCCGTCAGGCTGGCGGCGTATTCATTCATGTAGTCCACGCTGCGGTCCGCCAGACCACCCTGGCCGGCCAGCGAGAGGAAGGGGCGCAGCGCTGCATACAAGAATGGCGCGCTGAGCAGCGCGGTGAGGCCAGCACGCAGCCAGAGCCCCGGCTGCTTGAGGTAAGCCAGCACACGGCCGCGCTGCTCGAAGAGCAGGAAGCCGCCCACAAACACCAGTGTCATCAACAGCGTGAACAGCAAGTAATACATAGACGTGAAGGCAATCAGCCCCAAGGAGAGCGCGCACAGCAGCATCCACGGCCAAGTGAAGCGCTCACGCGAGCGCAGCACTTCGTACAAGCCCATGAAGTACAGTGGGAACCACGCCGTGGCGGAGAGATTGAGATGCCCGGCATCGTAGTGGGCAATGCGATTGGGATAAAAGGCGTAGATGGTGCCAGCCAGCAGGCTGGCTGCCTGCGAGCGTGTGTGCTTGTAGACCCAGGCGTACATGGCCAGGCCAGAAAACACGAAGCTCAGCCACATGCCGATATTGAAGCCGGCCACCGGGCCGAGCAGCAGGCTGAAAGGCAGGCTGGGCAGCAGGGCGGCCAGGCTGGTATCCGTAGTGGAGAGATTCCAGCCCTGCGGGAAGTTCATCAGCGGATTAAAGAAGATATGCGCATTTTCGCCGGTAAAGAAGCCCTGATACCAACGCACCAGCCACACAAAATAGATGCCGTCGCCTTGCGTGCCTCCCACAATAGCTTCGGTGAAGTTCAGTACCAGCGGATAGGTGAAAATGAGCGCCAGCAGCAGGAAAAACAGCCCCGCAAGGACGAAGTGCTTGAGTTTAGGCATAACTAGAAGATTATAGTTTCTCTTAAAAACAGTCTGCTGGTCTATAGGTCGATTAGTCGACCAAACGACCAGCAGACTTGGATGCAGAGCACTAACTTAGATTGTTAGTCTAAGTAATACGTCATGCGCTGTAAATGGATCGAGGGGTCGATGTTCTGCACGCGTACGCCCGCCGGCACGTTCAAGTTCACCGGGGCGTAGCTCAGGATGGCGCGGATGCCGGCGTCCACCAGCAGGTCAGCCACTTCCTGGGCCGCGCTAGCCGGCACGGCGATCATCGCCATCTTGATGCCTTCTGCCTGCGCCTCAGCCTTCAGGGTCGCCGTATCCTTAATCACAAACTCCCCGTGCTGTTCCCCGATACGCTTTGGCGAGTTGTCAAAAATGCCGCGGATGTTGAAGCCGCGCTCGCTGAAGCCGCTGTAGCCCGCCAGGGCGCGCCCGATGTCGCCGGCGCCTACGATGACCACCTCCCAGGTCTTGTTGACCTTGAGGATCTCACGCAACTGATTGGCCAGATACTCAATGTTGTAGCCTGTGCCTTGCTTGCCAAACTCACCAAACTGCGAAAGATCCTTGCGGATCTGCGCAGCCGAGATGCCTAAGCGTTCCCCCAGCTCCTGCGAGCTGGTCACCTGGCGGCCTTCCGCCAGCATCTGCTGTAGCGCACGCAGATAGACGGGCAGGCGGCCGATGACAATATCTGGGATTTGTTTTGCCATAGTGATCATATCTCCCGCCGAAAACTGTAGCATTAAATCCCTTATTGTGCAATTGTCCACAATGAGAGTACAAGCAGGGTGCAAACTGAAAGAACACAGATTCAAACAAATGAGAGTAGAGAGTGGAGATTGAACAATCAGCTAGATGGGAATTTCAAATCTCCAATCTCTATTAGTACCCTCTTTTCACCAAATCCCGCGTTCCCCAGTATCATTCACCCCCTATGGATGGCAATTTCATTGATGAAGTAGAGATCAGCGTGCGCTCGGGCAAGGGCGGCGATGGCATGGTGCATTTCCGTCGGGAGCGCTATGTGCCGCGTGGCGGTCCGGATGGCGGCGATGGCGGCCGCGGCGGCTCGGTCATTTTGCAGGTCGAAGCGTCCATGCGCACCCTGTACAACTTCCGCCGCCAGAAGCAGTTCGAGGCCGACCCGGGCCGCAATGGCGGCACCAGCAACCGCAGCGGCCGCGGCGCCCAAAACCTGGTGCTCAAAGTGCCGGCCGGTACGCTGGTCTACGACGCCAAGACCGGCAACCTGCTGGCCGATCTGGTCGAGCAGGACGATAGCTACGAAGCTGCCCGCGGCGGGCGTGGCGGGCGCGGCAACCAGCACTTTGCCAACTCGCGCAACCAGGTGCCGCGCATCGGTGAGAAGGGCGAGCCGGGCGAGGAAAAAGCGCTGCGCCTGGAGCTCAAGCTGCTGGCGGATATTGGCATTGTCGGGGTGCCCAATGCGGGTAAATCCACCCTGTTGTCTGCCCTCACCAATGCGCGCCCGCGCATTGCCAACTACCCCTTCACCACCCTGGAACCCAACCTTGGCGTGGCTGCCTTGGATGAGGAAACTGACCTGGTGCTGGCGGATATTCCTGGCCTCATCGAAGGCGCTCACACAGGCAAGGGACTGGGCCACGGTTTCCTGCGCCATATCCAACGCACACGCGTGCTCATCCATCTATTGGATGGCATGGCCGAGGACCCGCTGGCCGATTTCACCCAGATCAACAGTGAGCTGGCCCTCTTTGATACGCAGCTGGCTGCCAAGCCGCAGGTGGTGGCCGTCAACAAGATCGATCTGGAAGATGTGCAAGCACGCTGGGCTGCGTTGGAAGTGGGGCTCAAAAAGCTGGGCGTGACCAAGCCGCTGGCCGTCTCAGCGGTGAGCGGGCAGGATGTGCGCCGCCTGCTGGGCCGCGCCGCCGAAGAGTTGCGCGCCCTGCCGGAGCCGATGGCTGATGAGCTGCCTGTCTACCGCCCCGAAACCGACCCCAGCGAATTCGAGATCGTGCGCGAGGGTGAGGGTTGGCGCATTCACGGCGCTGCTCTCGAGCGCGCCGCCGCCATGACGTATTGGGAGCATGATCAATCCGTCAGCCGCTTCCAGCGTATTCTGCGCCAATTGCAGATTGATGTCGCCCTGCGTGAGAAAGGCGTTGTGGATGGCGATACGGTCTACATCGGCGAATACGAACTGGAGTGGAAAGACTAGCCAGGGTTGAAGGCTAGTCGCCGCGGTTGAAGTACTCGCTTATCAAAGCGCTTAAGTCTTGCCCGCTGGATTGTTGCAGCAGCGCTAAGAAATCATCACCGCTAGCTATGCCACCGCGGTACGCCGCATAATAATCCTTCAAGAACGTGTAGAAGGCTTGGTCGCCAATTTGCTGGCGCACAGCATGCAGAAACAGCGCCCCGCGCAGATACACCGCATTCACATATGGGCGGAAGCCCGGCAGCTCGTAGGCTGTGCTGTCTACTGCGCCGCCTGGCTCCCATTGCTGAATGCGGAACTCCCACCACCACTCCAGATCAAGCGGATGCTGCTGCTCGTAGTACAGCAGCTCAGCATAGGTGGCTAGCGCTTCGTCCAGCCAGGGCTCGTTGCCGGCATCATTGCCCACCGCGCCAAAGAACCAGTTGTGCGCTACTTCGTGTGCGCTGAGCATGGTCAGCAGGGCGCGCGGCGTGCCGTCGTAGTGGCGAAAGTAGCTCATGTCCAAAAAGAAGATGCCGTCAGACTCCATCCCATCGGGGAAAATGCACTCCACGATGGCCAAGCTCTTATACGGGTACTCGCCGAATAAGCCTTCGTAAATTTCAAGCGAAGCCGCCGCTGTGCGCAGGGCCGCCTGGGCCGCCGCCTCCTCTTCCTCAAAGTAATAAATAGTCACCGGTATACGCTCCTGCCCGGCCAACACTGTCTCAGACTGGTAATGCCCGCTGGCCGCCCACACAAAGCGGCGCGCAGTATTGAGCGAATAGTGATATGCGCCATCGCTCTGCTCAGCGGGTGCCGGGGCAGCGATCTGCAGCAGGCTGGGCGCGTTGACGGTGTAGAGCGAGACCTCAAAGTTTGCGCTCTCATACACCAGGTATTCGCCTTGCTGCGTGGGCTCGTTGATCAACCAGCCACGCTCCGTATCGTAGGGGGGCACGAACGGATACCAGTCGATCAGCGTCATCTGGCGCGTGCTCCAGCCCAGCAGGGCAGGCCGTTCGGGCACCGCGATCGAAAAGACAATATCGATCTGCAGCAAGTCGCCCGGCATCAACGGGCGCACCAAAACCAGCTCAAGCAGACCGCCGTGTTGATTGCCGGAATAATCCCACTCCATGCCGCGGTCAAAGTCTACGGATTTGAGGGTGAGCAACTCATCGGCAATCGGCACCACGAGTGGAAGCTGCTCCAGCGCTTCTGCAGTGTTGTTGGTGTAACTGATGCGCTGGCTGACCGCCAAGTAATGCGCGGCAAAATCCAGCGTCGCCACCAGGCGATACTCGGTAGGCGTGTGCGTCTCTGGCGCGCTGAGAGAGGGTGTCGGCGCGGGCAGCCGCGTGGGGGTTGGCGCAGCGGCCTCACCCGCGGTTGGCATGTCTGTCGGTGCAGTGGTCGCCGGTTGCGTATAGGGCAGGGTGCAGCCCGCCAGGCCAAGCAAAATCAATAACGCTAGCCCAGCCCAGCGGAGCAATTTCACACCGGCACCTTCATAGGGGAAAAACTTTGGCGGTGATGGGCGCAGGCGCCGTGGGCGGCAATCGCAGCCCGATGGGCGGCCGTGGCGTAGCCCTTGTGCTCGGCGAAGCCGTACTGCGGAAATTGCTCGTGCAGGCGGCGCATTTCGGCGTCACGCGCGGTTTTTGCCAACACAGAGGCCGCCGAAATGCTCAGGCAGCGCGCATCCCCGCTCACCAACGGGGTCTGCGGCAGGTCTACCGCGGTCAGGCGCACAGCATCCAGCAGCAAGTGCTGCGGCGGCAGGCTCAGCGATTCCAGCGCCCGCCGTGTAGCCAAATGACTGGCCTGCAGAATATTGATCTCGTCGATCTCTTCCACGCTGGCGCTGGCCACAGCCCATGCCAAAGCCAACTCACGAATACGCGGTGCCAGCGCTTCGCGCTCGGCGGCCTTCATCTGCTTGGAATCGCGCACCCCTTTGAGTTGGCGCTCAATACTGCTCGGCAGAATCACGGCCGCAGCGTAGACTGGCCCGGCCAGCGCGCCGCGCCCAGCTTCATCCGCCCCGGCGATGTAAGCCAGCCCCTCGCGCCACAATTTGCGTTCATAGCGCAGCGTGGGCCATTTCGGTGGCACTTTTTTGGCTCGGCGCACCCGCGCTAGGCTAGCCATACCGCCCCTGCAGATCATTGTTGCGGATGCGCAAAATGTCGCGCAGCATGCCCAACGTATCCGTCAGCGGTTTTACATGGCTCTGGTCGCTGTAGTACCAGGGAATGGGCAACTCGGTGATGGAATAGCCGAATTTGCGCGCCAGGTACAGGATTTCCACATCAAAAGACCAGCCGTCAATCGTCTGCAGGGTAAACAATTTTTGCGTGGCCTCGGCGCTAAAACATTTAAAGCCGCATTGCGTGTCATGCAAGCCGGGCAGCGCCAGCGCGCGGATCATGGCGTTGATCACGCGGCCACCAATATGGCGCACATCTGGCTCGTTGTAGCGCACGGCCCCCGGCGCCTCGCGCGAGGCGATGATGACATGCTGCCCTTGCTGCTTGGGCGGCAGGAAGCGCGGGATCTCGCTCGGCGGCATGGACAGATCGGCATCCAGCATCATGCGCCAGGCGCCCTGGGCAAACAGCATGCCCTGGCGCACGGCCAAGCCCTTGCCGCGGCCGGTGGCCTGCAGCACGTAAAAGCCGGGGTGCTGGTTTGCAAAGCCCTTGGCGATCTGGAAGGTGTTGTCTGTGCTGCCATTCTCCACCACCACCACTTGCCAGGGATAGTCTTGCTGGCTCACAAACTCAAAGACGCGGCGCAAGCTTTCGGGCAGGCGCTGCTCTTCGTTATAGGCGGGGATGACCAGCGAAAGATAGGGGTCTGGCGGTACGAGTGGCACAAGGGCGATTATACGCAAGCTGTGTGTATACTGCCCACATGCGAGCCTTAGTGCAGCGTGTGCGTTCTGGCGCGGTCAGCGTGGCGGGCGAAGAGATTGCCCGCATCGGCCGCGGCCTGGTGATCTTGTTGGGCGTGGGGCCTCAAGACTCGCAAGCGCAAACCAGCTACCTGGCCGAGAAAATTGCCACCCTGCGTATCTTTGAAGATGCCGACGGCAAGATGAACCTCTCGCTGCTTGACATAGCTGGCGAGGCTATCGTGGTCTCGCAGTTCACGCTGTACGCAGACGCCGAGCGCGGCCGGCGGCCGTCCTTTGTGAAGGCGGCTGCACCTCAGCACGCCGAGCCACTGGTGGCGCGCTTTGCTGAACTGCTGCAAGCACAGGGCGTGCGCGTGCAGACCGGCCGCTTTGGCGCCGAGATGCAGGTAGAGATTCACAATGATGGGCCAGTAACGATCTGGCTGGAGAGAAAGAGCGGAGATTGGAGAATCGAGGATTAAAACAGTAATTGGTAAGTGGTAAATCCAAAGTCCCCAGTCCCCAATCTCTAGTCTCTATTCTCCTCGTCACTCCAATTACTACTTACCAGTTGCCGTCTTTTATTTCCACAACGCCACATCCCACTGCACCGCCATAGCCCCCGCCGCCAGGCAGGCGGCCGCCTGCGCTTCGCTTTCGATGCCGCCCGCGGCGATCACCGGAACCCCGGCACGCGTGAGGGCTTGTGTTGCCGCCAGCGCCTGCGGATAGATGGCTGGCCCATACAACCGCCCGTTGACCACTTTGCCGTCTGGCCCCAGCAGGCTGCCGCGCGGTGCGCCGAGACTAACCGCGCTGGCGCCAGCGCGCAGGCAGGCGCCAGCCAGCTCTTCGGCGCGCGGCAGGGTGAGTTGTGCCAGCACAGGCAGCTTGCCCAACGCGGCCGCGCACAGGTCAGCCGCCAGCTGTGGGCTGGCATCCGCCGGAATGTTGAGCTCCAGCGCCGCCAGATTATCCAGTGCCTCTATATTGGGCACCACTTTGCGCAGATCGGCCGGGCTGTCGATGAGCAGATTGAGGATGATGGGCATCTCGGCGTGCGCCCAGGCCATGCCATAGTCTTGAATGCAGCGACGCAAGCCGGGATTGGGCAGCCCGGTGTGCAACAGCACGCCACCCGGGAAGGCGAGCATGCGCTCGCCGTGGCTGGGGCGGCGTGGCTGCAGGCTGATGGGGTTGGTGGTGAAGGCCGCCAACCCGGGCGGGGTGTCGCCCTTTCTGGGTACGAAACCCAGGCTGCCTGCCGCGTTCAAAGTGGTGCCGCTCAGTTCCAGCTGCGGCGCATCAAGGTGCATGGCGGCATTATACGGGCCTAGGCATGGATATAATTCACGTATGGCAAAAACAACACGTAAGACGACGAAGCAAACAGCCCGCAAGGCTGAAGCCCCATTGATTGCGCGCAATACCTCCGCCGCAGATGAAGTGCTGCACTTTCAAGTTAAGCGCAGCCACTTCTGGGCGCTCATCGCCCCGGTGGCATTTTCGCTGGGTATCCTGGTGGGCTTCCTGCTGTGGGGGCGTGTGACGGGTACGACACCGCAAACTCAACCCCAGGTCCAGACCCAGCAGGGCGCTACCGACCCCTCGGATGTTGGCTCGCAGATCGCCGGCCTGCAGCGGTATGAAATTCCCATCGAGGCGGATGATCCCATCCTGGGCCCGATGGATGCGCCCATCACCATTGTTGAATTCGCAGATTTTCAGTGTCCTTATTGCGTGCGCTACTTTGAGCAAACCTATCCGCAGATCGTTGCTCAGTATGGTGACCAGGTGCGCTTTGTTTTCAAGAACTTCCCCCTCAACAGTATCCATCCGGATGCCGATCCGGCCGCCCAGGCCGCTGAATGCGCCCGCGAGCAGGGTATGTTCTGGGAATTTCACGACTTGCTGTTCGGCGGCACGCAGGGCTTGGGCCAGGCGGCCTACGAAGCCTATGCACAAGAGCTGGGGCTGGATGTAGCCGCACTGAACGCCTGCCTGGAAGAAGGCCGCTATGCCGAAGCGGTCAATCAGGACCTGGCGCTGGGCCAGCAGTTGGGCGTCAGCTCCACGCCCACCTTCTTCATCAACGGCATCGCCCTGGTGGGCGCCTATCCGTTCGATACCTTTGCTTCGATCATTGATTACGAACTGGCAAATCAATAGCCAAAACAAAAAGGCCGCTCAACTGAGCGGCCTTTTTATTTCACAAGCTCTTTGAAATTGTAGATACCGTTTTTGATGCCCCAGTGCCGGCCGCACTTGCACTTGAGGGTTTGGCCCTCTGGCGGGCCCAACTCAGCGCCACACTCCGGGCATTTGAAGAAGCTGCCTGCCGCGGCGACCGGGCTGCCTTGTTTGGCGCGCGCCCGCAAGAAGACGCTGGGGGTGAACTTCCAAAAGGCGCCCAGCGGCTGAAACAGCCCATCCAACCACACCAAGACTTTGGTAGGCACTGTGCGCTTGAGCAGGCCCAGGCGGAAGTGGGAGACAGCCAACTGGCGTTCGATGTCAAAGCCCTTCTCGCGCAGCCACTGGTTGACGGCTGCCGGGTGAAAATCAAAATTGAGCGGAATGAACTCCACCGGCTCTTTGCCGAACGGGCTCCACTTTTGTTTGCCCAGTAGCCAGCGCACCATCGCTTTGAGGTTGCGCTTGTTGGCATATTCCAGGATGAAGGCCGCACCCGGTTGCAAGGTCTGACGAATTTGGCCCAAGGCGGCCGGGGCATCCGCCATGTGGTGCAGCACGCGGATCATCGTAGCGCCGTCGAACAAGCCATCCACAAAGGGCAGCTTGTATGCATCGGCGGCTACGTAGACATAGCGCTCACTGGCGCCCAAAAACGCCTGGGCCTGCTCCAGCTGCGTGGTGGAGTAGTCCATCACCACAATGCGCTCGTAGCCCGCGTAGCGCGGCGTGTTGCGCCCGGCGCCGGCGCCCACTTCCAGCATCAGTCTGCCGTGCTTGGGCAGCAGGCGGCGCAAGGCGATCTCTTCGGCGCCATCTTCGTAGGCGCGGCCGCCTTTCGCCCAGAAGCGGGTTTGATAGTCTGACCCCTCGTAATCACAGATCGGGGGGTGTTGCGTCTCAGTTTCCATTCGCGTGGGCTTTGATCTTGGTCTTGGCGCTGTCTGAAGTGCCGCGGCCAACACCGTAATAGGTGAAACCGAGGCTGCGCATGATCTCTGGCTGGTAGATGTTGCGGCCATCCAGCAGGATCGGCTGCTTCATACTGTCACGCACGCGCGCCAGGTCCAGATTCTTGAATTCGTTCCATTCGGTGGCTACCAGTACGGCATCCACGCCCTCGGCCAACGCATAGGCATCATTCGCCATCTCTACCCCGGGCAGCAGGCTGCGGGCGATATCCATGGCTACCGGGTCATAGCCGCGCACCGTGGCACCAGCCGCCAGCAAGGCTTCGGCGATATCGATCGAAGGGGCATCACGCATGTCGTCGGTATTGGCTTTGAAGGCCAGGCCCAGCAGGCCCACGGTCTTGCCTTGCAGCCCGCCCAGCATGCTATCCATCTTCTGCACGATAGCATTGCGGCGGGTGGTGTTGACTTCCATCACAGAATTTAGGATGCGCGTGTTCACGCCCATCTCATCCCCCATATACGCCAACGCCTTCACATCCTTGGGAAAGCAGGAGCCACCGTAGCCCAAGCCAGCTTCGAGGAACTGCTTGCCGATGCGGCTGTCAAAGCCCATACCAGCGGCCACTTCTTTGACGTCCGCGCCCATGCGCTCGCAAATATCGGCGATCTCATTAATGAATGAGATCTTGGTGGCCAGGAAGGCATTCGAGGCGTACTTGATCATTTCAGCGGTGCGCAGGTCGGTGATCACGATAGGGGCGCGCAGCGTGAGGTGCAACTGGGCCACCTTATCGGCGGCTTCGCGGTTGGTGGAGCCCAGCACCGTGCGGTGCGGGTTCATGAAGTCAGCGATGGCCACGCCTTCACGCAGGAATTCCGGGCAGGACACCACCCAGAAATCGATCGGCTTGGGCTGCGCATCGCGCACGATCTCTGCCACCCAGTCACCCGTGCCCACAGGCACGGTAGACTTGTTGATGACGATAAGCGGGGCGACCATGTTTTGGGCAATGCTGCGCGCAGCCGCAGCCACATACTTGAGATCCGCTTCGCCGTCTTCACCGGAGGGGGTGCCCACACAAATGAAAACAAACTCACTATCTTTGAGCGCCTCTTTGTAGGCGGTGGTGAAGCTCAGGCGGCCAGCGGCTACATTGCGCTTGACCAACTCCTCTAGCCCAGGTTCGTAAATGGGCATTTCGCCGCGTTTGAGCCCGGCAACGCGCTCCTCGTTCACGTCCAGAGCGATCACCTGGTTGCCGAGGTCGCTAAAGCAGGCGGCTGTCACCAAACCCACATAGCCGACCCCAATTACGCTGATTTTTCGCATGTACAGTGCCTCCAAAAAGCAATGCAAGCTGAATAATAACACCGGCATTGAATGCGCCGTTTGCCAAACAAGAGCTCTAAAATGCAAATTCGCCGTGAGTTTCGAGGGAATCTAAGGTGGCAATACTACCTGATGTCAGGGGTGCTTGTGTCCCTGTGGGCCAGCGGCTGCAGCGTGGCGCGCCCCAAGCCCGTGCCCACCGAAGCCGAGCCAACCACGCCGCCGGCGACCACAGTAGCGCCCACGCTCACAACTGAGCCCACCCCCGCCCCGACAGTAACGCTCAGCTCCATTTGCTCCCCTTTGGCAGAGCATCCCATTTCAATGTTGCTCAGCCTGTATCTGACGCAGCCGTTCATTCCCCCGCAGGGTGCCAATAAGGAAACCGGCCATCATGGGTTGGATTTTGCTTATTACCACGGCGGCCCCACCGGGGGGCACATTGAGGGCACGCCGATCCAATCCGTGTTGGACGCAACCATCATAGGCAGTGGTTACAACGCCGTCTACGGCTATTATGTGATCACTGAAACTCCCTTTGCTTCATTGCCTGCAGAGGTAGCCGGGCAGTATGAGGCTGCGCAGGGCGAGTCGTTGTATCTGCTCTACGGCCATATGCAGCAGACTGCCCCCTTTGCGCTCGGCGATATCGTGCAGTGCGCAGGCGTGCTGGGCCACGTGGGCAACTCCGGCAGCCAGCAATTCACCTCGGATCCGCATTTGCATCTGGAGACACGTGTGGGTCTCTCCGGCCAAGCAGTGGCCGATATGGCCTTCTACACATCAGACATAACCGATGAGCAGCGCGAAGAATATATACGTTGGCGCACTAGTGATGACTTCCGCTTGGTAGATCCGACGATGTTGCTTGAATTTCAGCCTTGATCGCTGGCCCTAGTATCTTCCTTGACGCTGCAACTCAATTCACTTGCTGTTCCACCTTCTTGGCTATAAGACCTGTACACTAAATAAACAGGGTAATGTTTTAACGATTTGGGATTCGGGGGATACAAACATGATGATGATTAAAAGTTATCTGCAAGCATGGGCTGTGTCTATTACGCTCGGCTGCTGTAGGGAAGGCAAAGCCGAGCGTAGTAAACTGACCTTATCCCAAGCCAAGGAATCGGTATGAGCCAACCCCGTGTAATCCGCGCCCCGCGCGGCACCCAACTTACCTGCAAGAACTGGCAGATCGAAGCGGTCTACCGCATGCTGCACAATAATCTCGATCCTGAGGTGGCCGAGTACCCTGAGAACCTGGTGGTCTACGGCGGTCGCGGCCAGGCCGCCCGCAACTGGGAATCCTTCGATGCCATTGTGGATACCTTGCGCAACCTGCAGCCGGATGAAACCTTGCTGGTGCAATCAGGCAAGCCGGTGGCCGTGTTCCGCTCGCATACAGATGCACCGCGTGTGCTTATCGCCAATTCCAACCTGGTACCGTATTGGGCCACCCAGCAGCACTTTGATGAGCTCGCCGCCAAGGGGCTGATGATGTACGGCCAGATGACGGCGGGCTCGTGGATCTATATTGGCACGCAGGGCATTTTGCAAGGTACCTATGAGACGCTGGGCGCACTGGCCCGCCAGCGCGGCTGGGGCTCACTCAAGGGCAAGTTTGTGCTCACCGCTGGCTTGGGTGGCATGGGCGGCGCCCAGCCGTTGGCCGTCACCATGAATGAGGGCGTTGGCCTGGTGGTGGAGATTGACCCCACGCGGGCCAAGCGCCGCCAGGAAATTGGCTATGTAGACGATGTCGTCGATACCCTTGAAGAAGCCATGACGCTGGTCGAAGACTATGTAGCCAAGGGCCAACCGCGCTCGATTGGCCTGATCGGCAACGCGGCCGAGATCTTCCCTGAATTGTTGCAGCGCGGCATCGTGCCGGATGTAGTGACGGATCAAACACCGGCGCATGACCTGCTGGCCTACATCCCCGCCGGCATAAGCCTCGAGGCGGCGCAGGCTCTACGTGCCAGCGACCCAGCAGAATTCGAGCGTCGCTCGCAAGCCAGCATGGCCGCCCATGTGGAAGCCATGCTCGGCTTCCAAGAGAAGGGTAGTGAGGTTTTTGACTACGGCAACAACCTGCGCCAACGCGCCTTGGAATACGGCGTCAAGAACGCCTTCGATTTCCCCGGCTTTGTGCCTGCCTACATCCGCCCGCTGTTCAGCGAGGGCAAAGGCCCGTTCCGTTGGGTGGCACTGAGTGGCGACCCTGAAGATATTTACAAGACCGACGCTGCTATTAAAGAGCTCTTCCCTGAAGATGCGCATTTGCACCGCTGGCTGGCTATGGCGCGTGAGCGTATTCCCTTCCAGGGTCTGCCTGCCCGCATCTGCTGGCTGGGTTACGGCGAGCGCGCCAAGGCCGGCCTGCGCTTCAATGAGATGGTCGCCAATGGTGAGCTGAGCGCGCCGATTGCGATAGGGCGCGATCATCTCGATTCTGGCTCGGTGGCCTCGCCCAACCGTGAGACCGAGGCCATGAAAGACGGCACGGACGCGGTCAGCGATTGGCCTATCCTCAATGCGCTGATCAACGCCGTCAACGGCGCCACCTGGGTATCCTTCCATCACGGCGGCGGCGTGGGCATTGGCTACAGCCAGCACGCTGGCCAGGTCATCGTGGCGGATGGCACGCCTGAGGCGGCCGCCCGCGTGGAGCGCGTGCTCACCAGTGACCCGGGCATGGGCGTGGTGCGCCACGCCGATGCCGGCTACGACGAAGCCATTGCCGCGGCCACGCGCCACGGCATCCAGATGCCGATGCTAGGCCGCCGCTAATCAGTCAATGAGCACACTGCGAAATTCTCTGCGAGTGCAACTCGTACTCTTGACGTTCGTGCGCATGCTGGTCAGCACCGCATTCCGCATGGTGTATCCCTTTTTGCCTATCTTCCGTGACGCGCTCAATGTTCCGCTGGAAACATTGACGCGTGCTGTGGGTCTGCGCTCCCTGGTATCCGCCTTTGCTGCGCCGTTCCTCGCCACCGTGGGCGATACACGCGGCCGCCGCGCGGGCATTGTTCTGGGGCTGAGCGTCTTCATTCTTGGTGTGGCCGTGGTTAGCTTCTGGCCGACCTTTGGCGGCTTCACCATCGCCATGATCCTGATGTTGATGGGTAAGGCCACTTTCGACCCCTCGCTGCAGGCCTACATTGGTGACCGTGTGCCCTATGCGCAGCGTAGTGCGGCCATCACCGTCACCGAGTTCAGTTGGTCTGGCGCTTTCATCTTTGGCGTGCCGGCCATGGGTTGGGTCCTCGGCCGCGCCGGATGGCTGGCGCCCTTCCAACTATTAGGCCTCATGGTGCTGGTGTGTGTTCTCGCCGTGCTGTGGACGATGCGGGCGCAGGGTGCCGCCCGGCACCCAGAGGCCAAGAGCGCTTTTGGCAACTTTAAAGTGGTGCTCAAATCGTCCTCAGCGCGCATGGTCTTGCTGTTGACCCTGTTCACCTGCACGGCCAACGAGCTGGTGGCGCTGACCTTTGGCGTGTGGCTGGAGCTCAGCTTTGGCCTACAACTCGCCGCCCTGGGCGCGGCCGCGGCAGTGCTCGGCATTGCCGAGTTCAGCGGTGAGGGTCTTGTGGCGCTGATTACCGATCGCCTCGGCAAGCGCCGCGCCATCTTAATCGGCTTGTTGGTGAATAGCGCCGCCTGCATTGCTATGCCGGTGTTTGGCGGCAGCTATGCCGGTGCGCTCATTACGCTGTTTCTTTTCTATGTCAGCTTTGAGTTCGTTATCGTGAGCAGCATTCCCTTGATGACCGAGGTGCTGCCCGCCGCCCGCGCCACGATGATGTCTGGCTTCGTCACGTTTGCTTCGATTGGGCGCGCCATCGCCAGCCTGCTGGCTCCCGTACTGTTTGCCCAGGGCTTTGGTTTCAACACGGGTGCAGCCATCGCTTTCAATCTGCTGGCGCTGTGGAGCTTGCGCAGCGTGAGTGTGGCCGGTGAAAACCAATAATCCCTTAAGCCAGCCAAAAGCAGCCACCGCTATAATTTCTACTATGAAGCGTACCTTCCAAGCCGCCCTTGTACTTGCTTTTGCGTTGACTCTGATACCGGTGCCGGCATTTGCGGCGCCCGCCGCTGATCCGCTATGTCTGCCGCCGGCCTTCGGCGCTGCAGCCAGCGATTGCCAGCCGCTTGGCTCGTACGGCTATTTTCAGCGGCTATCGACTCTGGGTATGACCCTGCCGTTGCGCCCACTGAACGCTACGCTGATTGACCCGGCTATGGCTGATCTAGCGATCAATTACGCCATCGTCAACACGATGGACAGCACCGGCATCATCCCGCGCCCGGTCTTTGCCACGCTTGACGATGCCGTTGCCTACACCAACCCGCGCTCATATATCAAGCCGGGCACCAGTCCACACTATGTCACTTACACCGGCATTCAACAGGTGGATGGCACCGCGTACTACCTGACCGACCTGGGCTGGATGCGCCGCAGCGATCTCTCCCCGGTGGAAGTGCGCCGCTTTGGTATGGGGATGGAGTTTGAGACAGCCCCCACGCGCAACTTTGGCTGGGTGCTTGAATACGCCGGCGGCGAGGTGGCTCCCTTTGCTCCCTACAGCAGCCCCTCCTTGCAGGCGCCACGCGCCAGCGGGGCCAGCCTGGCGGCTTACAGCGTCATCGAAGTCTTCGAAACACAGCAAGTGGCTGACCTGAAGTGGTATCTGGTAGGCCCAGACCAGTGGCTCAACTCGCTGCAGATGCGCCTGGTCGTGCCGATGTCTGAGCCACCCGAGGGCGTGGAGAATGGCCGCTGGATCGAGATCAATCTTGAGCAGCAATCCATGTCTGTGTATGAAGATAACAAGCTGGTCTTTGCTACCCTCATCGCCACGGGCTTGGATAATTTGTGGACGCGCCCTGGGCTCTTCCAGATCTACGAGAAGCATGAGACCACCCCCATGAGCGGCGATTTCTCCGGCGGCACAGGCGGCTACTACTATCTGGCCGATGTGCCTTGGACGATGTACTACGACCAGGCGCGCGCCATTCACGGCGCCTACTGGCGCCAGAAGCAGTTCTTCGGCTACCAGGGCTCGCACGGCTGCGTGAACTTGGCCATTGGTGATGCGCGCTGGATGTACGAGTGGGCGCAGATGGGCGATTGGGTCTACGTGCATGACCCCTCCGGCCGCACCCCCACAGACGAGGAGTTCCAATATAGCGAAGGTGGCGCATAGCTACTAAAAGGCCAGGCATTGCCTGGCCTTTTTATTGCTATGAGCTAATGCTGACCGCTATGCTAGAATTTTTATCCCATGCTGACACTCCCTGAGAAAATCGTCTTTATCCTCGCTGCGGCCGCCAGCGGTTACGCGGCCTTCCGTGTGGCTGAGCGTGTTGTGCGCATCATTGCCCGCGGCCACGGACGGCCAGATTGGTCGCTGATCCCTAAGCGTCTGCTGCCCACGGGCATAAAAGCCGTGGCGCTCACGCCCACCTGGCGCAAGCGCCTGCTGGTCAGCGTGCTGCATGCCTTGGTGGTGTGGGCCTTCATGTTCTATCTGCTGGTCAACATCGGTGATGTGCTTGAAGCGCTGTTGCCCAACTTTGTATTCCTGGGCGAAGGGCTGATTGGCAATTTCTATCGTCTGCTGGCGGATGGGCTCACGGTGGCGGGCATCAGCGGCATGCTGGCCTTGCTGCTGCGCCGCTTTGTGTTCCGCGCCAAAGAGCTCACCACGCGTGAGAGCACGCTGTTGCACCCCAAGGCGCGTGCTGGCATCCGCCGTGATTCGCTCATCGTGGGCCTGTTCATTGTTTTGCATCTGGGCGGCCGCTTCCTGGGCAACAGCTTCAAGCTGGCCTTGCACGGCGCTGACCCGTGGCAGCCCTTCTCGTCTGCTGCGGCGCAGCTGTGGGCCGGTTTTTCCCCGCTGGCACAGACCATCGGTGAGCATGTGGGCTTCTGGCTGGCCATCGGCTTGATCATGGCCTTCTTCCCATATTTCTTATATTCCAAGCACATCCATATCTTCATGGCGCCGCTCAATTTCTTGCTGCGCCCGGAGCGCACCGCCCCCGGTGCGCTGGATAAGCTGAACTTTGACGACAACTCCATCGAGCAGTTTGGCGCTACGCGTGTAGAAGACTTTGCCTGGAACCAGATCCTGGATGGCTATGCCTGCATCATGTGTAACCGTTGCCAGGATGCCTGCCCGGCCTACAACACCGGCAAGGTGCTTTCGCCTGCCGCGCTCGAGATCAACAAGCGCTACTTCTTTAACCAGGAGGGCGCACGTCTGGCCGCCGGCGAAGCCAGCAGCCAAACCCTTTTGGAATTTGCCATCACCGAAGAAGCTGTGCTGGCCTGCACGGCCTGCGGTGCATGTACTGAGATATGCCCGGTGGGCAATGACCCCATGCGCGACATTATGGACATTCGCCGCTCGATGGTGCTGATGGAAGACAAGGCGCCGGCCCAATGGCAGACCGCTTTCCGCGGCATGGAGCGCAGCATGAACCCCTGGAACGTGCCGCCCACCGAGCGCATGAAGTGGGCCGAAGGGCTCAACGTGCAAACGGTGGAGCAGAACCCAGAGGCCGAGGTGCTGTGGTGGGTGGGTTGTGCCCCGGCCACAGACCCGCGCGCTCAGAACACGGCACAGGCGCTGGCCAAAGTGCTGCATGCTGCTGGCGTGAGCTTCGCTGTGCTGGGCCAGAACGAGCAATGCACCGGCGACTCGGCTCGCCGCGCTGGTAATGAGTTCCTCTTCAATGAGCTCGCCAGCGCCAACGTTGAGATCCTCAATGAGGTGGCGCCCAAGCGCATTCTCACTACCTGCCCGCACTGTATGCACACACTCAAGAATGAGTATCCGCAATTTGGCGGCCATTACGAAGTGGTGCATCACACCAGCTTTATCGATGAGCTCATCAATGGTGGCCGCCTCAAGGTGAAGGCGGGTGAGGATACCCAAACCGCCATGCACGACCCGTGCTACCTGGGCCGCCAGAATGATGTGGTGATCGAGCCGCGCAATGTGCTCAACGCCGTCAATGCTGATTTGGTGGAGATGGCCAAGACCAAGAAGCAATCCTTCTGCTGTGGTGCGGGCGGCGCGCAGATGTGGAAGGAAGAAGAGCACGGTACGACGCGCGTCAACAGCGAACGCATCCGCCAGGCACAGGAAGTGGGCGCCGAGACGCTGGCGGTGGGCTGCCCCTACTGCATGATCATGCTCTCCGATGCCGCCAAGACGGATGCGCCGCAAATGCGTGTGCGTGACGTGGTTGAGATCGTGTTCGAGAATTTGGAATAGACAGCGGTTAGCAATTAGCTGTTAGCTATCAGCGAAAACACCTAAACAAACAGCGCAGCATCGGCTGCGCTGTTTTTAGTTGCGATGTCATTGCGAGGAGTTTTGCGTCAGGCAGCGCCTGACGCAAACGGACGAAGTAATCTGGCTTGCCCTTGCCTTCTAGGGTGCGCTCTATGCAGCGGCGCGTGATTTATAAAAGCACGTTGCATAGAAGATATGCTTATAAAGATCCTTCGCTGATGTGGGTTCGGCGTTCGGGTAATGGCTTCGCAAACCGCTCAGGATGACACAAAAGACAAGTATAGCTGCACTCGGGATGTACCCATACTACGCCAACCCGCCCACGTCTTCCAAAAATGCTTGGACGGCGTGCTCTTGTGTGGCCCATGAGGTGACCAGGCGAATTGCAGACATGCCTTCGCCAGCCGGTGTCCATGCGTAGAACCCATACTCCTGTTGAAGCTGGACGATGAGTGCATCCGGCAGGATAGGGAAGATCTGATTGGATTGCGGCGGGGTCAGGAAGGCGAAGCCCAGCGCGCTAAGGCCATCGGCCAGTTGCTCCGCCATGCGGTTGGCGTGGCGGGCCAGCTCAAAATACAGCTCGTCTGCGAACAGCTCCAAGAACTGCGCACCGATGACGCGCCCCTTGGCCAGCATGGCGCCACGCTGTTTGATGTGCCAGCGGAATTCGGGTTGTAGGCTGGGATTGTTGATCACGATGGCTTCGCCCAGCAGCGCTCCGTTCTTGGTGCCGCCAATGTAAAACATATCGGTCAGCGTGGCGATGTCTGCGAGGCTCAGGTCACTATCCTTGGCGGTGAGCGCCGAACCAATGCGCGCCCCATCCAGGTAGAGATACACGCTGTGTTGCTGGCAGAAGGTGTGCAGGTCTTCCAGCTCGGTTTTGCTGTAGATGGTGCCAACTTCGCTGGCATGCGAGATGAACACCACCTTGGGCTTGGTCATGTGCTCATCACGCTGTGTGCCGAGCACGGCCTTCACCAGCTCGGGGCGCAGCTTGCCATCCGCACTCTCGATCGTCTCGATCTTGTGGCCGGTGGCCTCAATGGCGCCAGCCTCGTGCACGTGGATGTGCCCGCTGCTGGCAGCGATCACTGACTCGTACGGGCGCAGCATCGCGGCCAGGCAGAGCAAATTCGCCTGCGTGCCGCCGGAGACAAAGTGCACGGCGGCGTCCTGCGAGCCCACCGCCTCTTGGATCAGCGCCTGTGCCTGCTGTGAGAGCTCATCGTCTCCGTAGCCGGTCATCTGGCGCAGGTTGCTGGCGGCAAGGCGTTCGAGGATATTGGGATGCGCGCCTTCAGAATAGTCGTTGAAAAATTGATGCTTCATTTGGCTGATTATGGCTGCCAAGCTCTTGGGCTGCAAGTGGCCATGTTCCTCAGTTAGAATTAACGCATGGCCGTAAAAGTTACCCTACCGCAGATGGGCGAGGGCGTTACTGACGCTACCGTCACCAAATGGCTCAAACAAGAAGGCGAACAGGTCAAGGAATATGACCCCTTGGTCGAGGTCAACACCGATAAGGTGGACACCGAGATTCCCAGCCCGGCCAGCGGCACAATCTTGAAAATTCTGCAGGCCGAAGGCGCAGTCGTGCCGGTCAACGCTACATTGGTGTGGATCGGTGAACCGGGCGAAGCCCTGCCCGCGGACGAAAGTAGCGCTGCCCCAGCCGCGGCGCCCAAGGCGGCGGTGCAACCTGTGGCTGCCGCACCTACGCCCGTTCCGGCTAGCCCGAGTGCCGTCAAGCCTATTCCTGCCGCGCAACCACTTTCGCTACAAGCTACCCCGGCGGCCAGCCAGCCGCAGGCAACGCCTGCTGGTGGCCCCGTATCCGCCCTGGCAGCCAAGGTGGCTGCCGAGCACGGCGTGAACCTGGCCGCCGTTCACGGCAGCGGCCCCGCTGGCCGCATCACCAAGGAAGATGTGCTGGCGGCCGCCCAGGCGGGCACGGCGCGCTTTGTGCCGGGCGCGGTGGCTCCGGCGGCTAGCGGCCCTGTGACCCTGCCCAGCTTTGATGGGCACAACATGGCCACCTTCCTCTCGCCGGTGGTGCGCAAGTTGGCGGCCGAGCACAATATTGACGTCAGCCGCATGCGTGGCACGGGCGAGGGTGGCCGCATCACCAAGGCGGATATTGAAGTCGCACTGTCGAATGGTTCGGCCTATGCTCCCGTGCAGTTTGCTGCACCACAAGCGCAAGCACCTAAGCCGCACTTTCCGCCTGCGTTCCCCGAAGCCATCCCCGGCACAGTGATGAAGCTCAACCCGGTGCGCCGCGCCATTGCCGAGCACATGGTGCGCAGCAAGCACACTTCGCCGCATGTCACCACGGTGATGGAAATTGATATGAGCCGCGTGGGCGCGCACCGCGCCGCCAACAAAGCAGCCTTTGCCCAACAAGGCGTCAATCTCACCTTCACGGCCTATTTTGTGAATGCCATCGTGGCGGCCTGCAATGCCTATCCCATCGTCAACTCCTCCTGGAGTGACGAGGGTGTGGCGGTGCACGGCGCGGTCAACCTTGGCATTGCTACCGCGCTGGAGCCAGACGGGCTCATCGTGCCGGTGGTCAAGAACGCTGGCAGCATGAGCTTGCTGGAGATGGCGCGTGCCGTCAACGATCTCTCCACGCGTGCCCGCAACAAGGGCCTCAAGACGGATGAAGTGCAGGGCGGCACGATCACGCTCACCAATCACGGCACCAGTGGCTCGTTATTTGCCACGCCGATCATCAACCAGCCGCAATGCGCTATCATCGGCACGGGCGCCATTCAAAAGCGCGCCGTGGTGATCGACGATGCCATCGCCATCCGGCCGATGGTGTATACCACCCTTACCTTTGACCATCGCATCCTTGACGGGGCGGTGGCTGATTATTTCCTCGGCACCATCAAATTCACACTGGAGAATTGGGCCTAGCGCCCGCATTGGAGTAGAGCATGGCAAACTATGACGTTTTTGTGATCGGCGCCGGCCCCGGTGGCTATGTGGCCGCCATTCGTGCTGCGCAGCTAGGCAACAAAGTAGCGATTGTTGACCGCGCCTTTTTGGGCGGCGTGTGCCTCAACATTGGCTGCATCCCTTCCAAAGCGCTGCTCAAGAACGCTGAGGTGGCGCACACCCTGCTGCACCGCGGTGAGGAGTTTGGCTTCAGCTTTGACAATCTCTCACTGGATTACGGCTCAGCCGTCAAGCGCAGCCGCCAGGTATCTGAGCGCCTGGTCAAAGGCGTTGAGTTCCTGATGAAGAAGAACAAGATCGATGTGATTTGGGGCAGCGCTAAGCTGACTGCCAAAGACACCGTGTCGGTGACCCCCAATGACGGCGGTAAGGCCACCGAGCACAAGGCCAAGCACATTGTCATCGCCACCGGTGCCAGCCCCATTGCTGTGCCGGGTGTGGAAGTGGACGGCAAGCAGGTGCTCACCTACAAAGAAGCCATCCTGCAGGAGACGCTGCCCAAGTCTGCTGTGATCGTGGGGGGTGGCGCTATTGGCCTGGAGTTTGCCACCGTGTGGAGCTCCTACGGTGTGAAAGTGACCCTGGTTGAAATGCTCGATCGCATCGCCCCGCTGGAAGACGAAGAGGTCAGCAAAGAGCTGGCCAAGCAGATGGGCAAGAACGGCATCACCGTCAAGACTGGCACCAAGCTGGAGAAGGTTGCCGCAGGCAAGGGCGGCGTAAAGGTCAGCGTGTCTGGCAAAGATGGGCAGGAGACGATTGAGGCCGAGCAGGTCTTGATGGCCATCGGCTTCCGCCCCAATACCAAAGATATCGGACTCGAAGCGGCCGGCGTGAAGCTGGGCCAGCGCGGCGAGATCGAGATCGATGAGCGCATGGCCACCAGTGTGCCCGGCATCTGGGCCGTGGGCGATGTGACCGCCAAGCTGATGCTGGCGCATGTCGGCTCGGCGATGGGTATTGTGTGTGCTGAGAACATTGCCGGCATCGAGACCGTGAAGCTGGATTACCGCATGATGCCGCGTGCCACCTACTGCCACCCGCAGGTGGCTTCGTTCGGCCTCACCGAGGCGCAGGCCAAAGAAGCCGGCCACCAGGTCAAGGTGAGCCGCTTCAATTTCCAGGCCAACGGCAAAGCCCTGGGCCTGGGTGATTACAGCGGTTGGGTCAAGCTCATTACCGATGAGCGCTACGGCGAGATCCTTGGCGCCCACATGATCGGCCCTGAGGTCACCGAGTTGCTGCCCGAGCTGACCATCGCCCAGATGGCTGAGCTCACCGCCGCTGAGGTGGCGCGCAACGTACACGCCCACCCCAGCCTGAGCGAAGTGCTGATGGAAGTGGCTCACGCCGCCGAAGGCCAAGCCATCCACATGTAAATCAAAAAAGAGGCCGCAAGGCCTCTTTTTAGCTGTGCGGAATTTGAATACTTAGGCCCGAATTGGGCGCGCCCAGGCCGTATTGGCTGGGCTGCTCGAAGTTGCTCTGGCGTAAATCAGCCAGTACGGTTTGAGGGTCTATGCGCCGCCCAATACGGTCATCGGTGGTGTGGCGCGGCGTGCTGACAGCTTTGGCTCGGTAGACCTCGACTGCAGGCGCGGCGCGCTGGATGGCGCGGTGGCACACGGCGCGCATGTAGTAGCGATTGAACTCACCCGCGGCCAATGTGAGCGCGTAGTTGGCGGGCAGCCTGGCGGTAATGTTTTGGCCCTGGCGTAGATAGCTGTGCTCTGCCAGCAGCAAATCTGCGCGTGCTAGCGCCTCACCGAAATCTTCGGGCGTGCCGTTTTCGAGTGCAGCCAGCAGCAGCGGCAGATAGGCTGCTGCGCTATCTGGTTTGAGCAGCGGATTGATGTATAGCGAATTGTGTTCAGCGTCGTACTGTAATTCATCCAGCATGAGCGTGCGCAGTTCAGCGGAGATTGGCTCGTAATCAAACATGCGCTAACGGCCGAGAGTGCCGGCAACACCGGCAGTGGCCTGATAGAAGGCTTCGGCACGGCGCATGCCGCTGTAGTAGTCGGCGCGCTCGGCGATCAAGGTGGTGTTGTACGCTGCGGCGTGGCTGCGCAAACCGGCATCGTTTAACCCGCGTAGGATGGCGGCGGCTAGCGCGGCAGCATTGTTGGGATCGACCAGCAAGCCGTTCTCGCCCGGCATGACCCATTCACGAATAGAGTCCAGGTCGCCAGCTACCGGCAGCAGGCCGCAGGCCATCGCCTCGAGCAGCGTGTTGGGCGTGCCGTCATGCGTGCTGGGGGAGACCATCAGTTGGGCGCGGCGATAGGCCTCGGCAAGCTCAGCGGGCGCCAGCTTGGGCAGCAGCGTGACATGTGATTGCAAGTTGTGCTGGCGCACCCAGGCCTCGGCTTGCGGCTCGCCGTGCATCGCGGGGCACTCAACGTGCAGGTCTGGCACTTGCTGTACTACCAAGGCGATCGCCTTGAAAAAGACCTCATTGCGCACATAGGCACGCAGGCCGCGTGGGTTGATGAGGTGCGGCTTGGGTGCGGGCTGTTTGGCGGGGTGAAAGATATCGCTGCGCACGCCGCCATTGCCCGGCACGGCCATGGTTGGCGTGTTGGCGGGCAGGCTCCATTGCTGCGCCAGGCGCAGATCGCGCTGCGTATCGGCCAGCAAGCCATTGGCGCGGCGCAGAGCGCGGCGCGTGGCGGCGGCTATGAGCGGCGTGCTGCGTGCATGCAGCGTGAAATCGTTGCCCCACACGGAAAGCAACAGCGGCAGCTGGCTGCCCTCCAGGGCAGCTGCGGCCAGCATCCCCTCATAGGGGATGCGCAGCGCATGTACCAATTGCGGCTTGACCTGGTTGATGACGGATTCAAGCCCAGACGCAGCACGCGGCAACGTGAGCGGGCCAGCCAGGTTGCGCAGTGTTGTGCGCAGCCCGGTGGGCAACAGGCTGCGCAGACCACTGGCCGCGGTGTTGGTCTCGCCAGTCACCGCACCACTGTAGGCCACCGGCGTGTGCTGCCACGAGGCCAGGCCGGCTTGCGGCTCGCAAGCGAAGGTGCTGGCAAGATGCACTTCGTGCTTTTGCTCAATGAAATAGTGCAGCCATTGCTGCGTAATGGGTGAGCGGCCATCGGCCACGAAGAGAATGCGCATTAACGGCTCACCGTGTTAATAGCGTCAATGAAGGCTGCTGCCATATTTTCCAAGTTGTGGCTGTCTTGCACGCGCTGGTAACTGGCTGCCCCCATGCGTTGCAGGGCGGCGCGGTCTTGTAGCGCATGGGCCAGCGCAGATGACAGCGCGTCATCGTCGCCGGGGGGCAGCAGCCAGCCGTTTTCGGCGTCCACCAAATCGGCTTGGCTGCCGTCGCCTTCGCCCACGATGATGGCCAGGCCGTGCGCCATGGCTTGTTGCACGGCCAGGCCGCCGGTGCCGGGCATGACGAACAGTTCGGCGCGCGCAAACTGCTTGGCTAACGCTTCACCGTGCAGGTGGCCAGTAAATTCAGTGTTGGGATATAGCTGGTTAGCTAGTTGCTCCAGCTGCTGACGTGCCGGCCCATCGCCCACAAGCACTAGTTTGGGTTGCAAGGCGCTGGGCAGTTTGGCGCAAGCGCGTAATAGCACATCCAGCCGCTTGCGTGCCTGCAGGCGGCCGACATACAACACGGTGACCGGCCCACTAGTGGGCCGCGGCGCCGGAGGGGCGGTGGGGCGCGGGGCCACGGCATTGGGGGCTACGAAGATGCGTTCGGCGGGGATATCTAGCGTGCGGTACTGTGTCGCACCGTGCTGGCTGTAGGCGATGATGCCGTCAAACTGTTGCAGGAATTTGCGGCGGCGCGTGTTGCGTATATTGGCGAGCGGGCCGCGCACTGGCGGCGCACCCAGTCCCCAGCCGAGCACTGGGCGGCCGTGCGCCCTCATCCAGCGTATGGCCTGCGGTGTGCTGAGGTAGCGCGGGTTGGCTTCCACGATGAGCGCGTCTGGTTCGGTGCGTTGCAGCCAATCTAGCGCACCGCGCTGGTAGCACAGATACAGCGGCCCGGAAAAGATATGCAGGTTCATGGCTGTTTGCCAATGGGCTACGTCTAGGTGCATCGCCGAGCGAATGGCCTCATCTGGCCCGGGCTGCCCGGCGAAAACGCTCAAGCCATCGGTGTGCTGAGCTAGCAAATCAAAGAAAGGGGCGCGGTAGCTGGGCAGCACGCGCTGCATAATGCCCAACCGGCCAGCGAAATGGCTCACGCCGCCCTCGCAATCACGTAGCTCTTCTTTTTTAGTTCGCTCACCGCGTGGATCAGCGGGTAGCCTGTTTGCATCCAATAAAGCTGATAGCCCGCCTGCCGCAGCAGCGCCCAACATTCCTGCCCGGCCTGATAGCCGTGCAATTCAATAAAGAGTATTGGCTGCTGGGTGCGTAGTAGCTGCTGCATGCCTTGCAAGACCAGTAACTCGGCGCCTTCTACATCGATCTTGACCAGGCTTGGCGCGGGGTGTGATTTTGCAAACGCATCCAGCGCGAGGGTCTCAACCTCGATGCTTTTATCCGTAAGCGAGCCCGCCGAGTGCAGATGGCCCATATCGTCTGAGCCGTGGAGAGCGAAGGAGGCGCGGCCGCTGGCATCTGCGGCAGCGGCGGGGATGAGTGCAACCTTCACGCCGGGGTTAAGTTCCAGATTGCGGCGCAGACGCGCTTGATTGGCGGGCAGCGGCTCGAAGGCGAAAACCTGACCGCCTGCGCCAACGGCGCGGGCCAACAGCAAGCTGACGTAGCCCACATTAGCGCCAAGGTCGTACACGACTGTGCCGGGCTTGGCCCACGCACGGATGGCGTGCTGCAGCTCCATCTCATAGGTGCCCAGCCAATAGTCCTTCTCACTTTGCAGGTCGAGCAGTAAGGTGGCGCCCGCCAGGCCGCCAGCGGCCACGCTGACCTCGGACAGCCCTTGTGGCGCGGCGCGGTTGAGCGCGGCGCGCAGGCCTCGGCTGAGTGGGCCAAGTTTGTACAGCCCGCGCTTGAGCGGGGCTGGCAGCAGCCGTGCCGCCGCTGCTGCCAGCCCCAATAAGGGGTTAGCCACGCAGCGCCTCGAGGTAGGCATCCAGCATTTTGTTCAAGCCTAAATGCGCTTCGGCGTGCTGGCGTGCGGCCTGGCGCATAGCGGCCTGCTGCGCGGCGGGCGCAATGAGCAGCTCATTGGCCGCCGCCGCCAGGCCGGCCGCATCGGGCCGCTCCAGCTTCCACGGGTTGCCCCCGTAGGGGACGAGGCGGCCGGCGTTGGCCGGCACCAGCTCATTGAGGGCACCGGTGTCGTAGGCCAGCACGGGCAGGCCGCAGGCCAGCGCTTCGATGACGGAGTTGGGGCAGGCGGCGTTGATATCGGTAGAGTAGAGCAGATGCGCGCCGCGGTTGAGCGCGGGAATTTTGTCATTGGCTACGATGCCGAGCCAATCGATGGGGCGCGTCAGGCGATTGGTGTAACGCATGCGTTGCATCTCGCTCACCATGCCGGCTACCGCCAGCTCAACGTCCAGCGTGTATTGGCGCTGGAGCGTCTCGGCCAACTGGAGGGCACTTTCCAGACCAAGCTCATACCCACCGCGCAGACTGCCTTCGACCACCAGAATACGCAGGTGGCTGCTGGGCGGGGCTTCGTTGCCTTGGGGGGTGAATGTGCTGAGGTCGACCCCGTTGTGAATGATGCGCGCGTGCGGCCCGGGGCCAAATTGGCGCTGCCACCACTCCTGCACAAAGCGGCTTTGGTAGACGATGCCAGTCGCCAGGCGGCTACGGATATAGGCCAGCACGCGGTTGCCGCGCTCGGCGCGCAGCCAGTGCATGGGGCCAGTGCGCATGCGGCGGTGCAGCCAGTTGATACCGTCCAGGCGCTGGATGACAGGAATATTGCGTTGGCGCACCCGGCGCAGCAGATTGATGTGGCGCGTGCCACCGATCACCAGCAGGCTGTCCAGCGCTTCGTCCAGCTCGAAGCTGTGCTGGATGTTGCGCTGCGTGAGGCCGTGAATGAGCTTGGCCTGAAAGGAAACCATGCCGCCCACGCCAGATACTTTGGGGATGATACCGATGCGTTTCACGATGCCTACTGTACTTGCAAATCTCGGATTTCTATCCAACTGTCTGGCTGCGGGGCTTCCACTCCGTAGTGCATGCGCCCATCGGGAAGCCACGCGGCGTATTGATTATCCAGCCAGAGCAGCAAGCTGAGCGGCGCTTGCGGTGCGATGACGCTGTGCAAAATGGATACACCGTCTACTTTGAATTCGACATGGTTTGTGTGCCAGAGCAGCTCGTAATTGTGCCACTCTGTGGGGTCGCTTGTGAGCGCGGCCGCCTCTTGCTGCACGATGGTGCTGGCGGCGCGGCGTACGCCGCGTGCCGCCATCGGCAGTGCCAGTAAGGGCAGGGCGAGGATGCCCGGCGCCAAGAGCAGGCTGGGGATGCGTGGCGAGCGGTACACGGCGGCGTGGCCGCCGTTGCCAGGGAGTTTGTTGTCTAGGCTCAGGTGATTGCGCGGCGAGGCAAACATGAACCAGGCTGCATTGGGCAGCGCGGGCAACTGGCTGCCGCCGCCAAAGCCGAGCGAAAATCCGAAGGGGTCGTTCCACAGGCCGAAGCCCCAGGTGCCGGGTAGATCTGCGTGTGAGGCACGGGCCTGCAAGCGCATCTGCAGCGGAGCACGCTGGGTGAAGCGGCGGCGTGGCGTGCCAGCATAGGCATCCAGCTGGGCCAGGTGGTATGTGCCCGCGCTGCCCGCACCCAGGCCCAAGCGCCATACATTTTCGTCTACGACTACGCGCCCGCGGCCAGCGGTGCGTGTAACAAGCGGCTGCATGTATGCAATTATACGGTTCGTGCTCCTACAGCTCACGGGATCAACGATGCCGTGAGCTGTAGGAGCTGGCTCAAAATGTTATAATCACTTTGTTACAGCGTTTTAGGCAACACACATCCCCTGAAAGAGCCATTACATGGAAATCACCTGGTACGGAAACTCTTGCTTTCGCATTACGGAGCGCAGTATGCCCACCGTAGTGACTGACCCTTACGATCATGCCAGCGCGGGCTTCAAGGCGCTAAAGCTCAAGGCGGATATTGTGACGGTGAGCCATGACGCGCCGGGGCACAACTTCGTCAAAGGCGCCAAGGGCGCCAGTTGGGAGATCCATGGGGCGGGTGAGTACGAAATCGGCGGTGTGTTTGTCACAGGCGTAGCCATTAAAGAAGGCAAGGACACCAATGTGGTGTTCAGTTATGACTATGGCGGCGTGAATGTGTGCCATTTGGGCGATATGCGCAGCGTTCCCAGCCGCGCCCAGGTTGAGGCGCTGGGCACAGTGCATGTGCTGCTGGTGCCCGTGGGTGGCGGCAACGCCCTCACCGCGGTCAAGGCCGCTGAAGTGATCGCCATGATCGAGCCGGGCATCGTAGTGCCGATGCACTATAAGGTGGACGGTACGAACTTGAAGCTCAATCCGCTCAAGCAGTTCCTGCAAGAGATGGGGCTCAGCAAAGAAAAAGCCGAAGCCTCGCTGAAAGTGACCTCCACCAGCGTGCCCAACGAAACCAAAGTCGTAGTGCTGGACGTGGCCTCCTAGCATGTCAAGCATTAAACTGCTGATGACTTGGGATATTCAGCCTGGGCGCGAAGAAGATTACTTCGAGTTTCATATTCGCAAGTTTGTGCCCGCGCTCGAAGGTTTGGGCGTGGCGCTGAGCGAAGCCTGGCTCACGGTGTACGGCGAGCAGCCGCGCTTGTTGGCCGAGGCGGTGATGCCCAGCATGGATAATGCGCGTCAGGTGTTGGACAGCAACGCCTGGCAAGACTTGGGTGTGCAGATGCAAGAGCTGGTCGATAATTTTGATTACAAGCTGGTGCCTGCCCGCGGCGGCTTCCAGCTCTAAGCCGGTGGCCGGGCGGCCACCTTCCCGTTGAACACAAAGATCGCCACGCCATTGCTCCGCTGGTACCGCGCACGCAAGCGCAGCTTGCCGTGGCGTGACCAGCCGGAGCCGTATGCGGTGTGGGTAGCCGAGATCATGGCCCAGCAGACGCGTCTGGAGACGATGCTGCCGTACTACCAACGCTGGCTGCAAAAGTTTCCCACGGTGCACGCGCTAGCCGCCGCCAGCGAACAGCAGGTGCTCAATGCCTGGGAAGGGCTGGGTTACTACAGCCGCGCCCGCAACCTGCACAAGGCGGCACGCCAACTGGTGGCTGCTGCGGGCGGCCGATTGCCCAGCCGTGCTGCGGAGTTGCGTGGGCTGCCGGGGGTGGGTGCCTATACGGCGGGCGCCATCGCCTCGATGGCGTTTGGTGAAGATGTGCCGGCGGTGGATGGCAATGCCATCCGTGTGCTCTCGCGTGTGTTTGATGTCGAAGAGCCAGTGCATACTGCGGCTGGCCAGCAACGCTTTTGGGCGCTGGCGGCCGAGCACCTGCCGCGTGGGCAAGCTGCTGATTACAACCAGGCTTTGATGGAGCTGGGCGCCACGCTGTGCAGCCTGCGCCCCAGGTGTGAAGCCTGCCCGCTGGCCGCACAATGTTTGGCCAAGCAACGCGGCACACAACTGCAGCGTCCGGTGAAGCGGCGCGCCGCAGCATTGCCATTGCGCTATTTTGCTGCCGCGGTCGTGTGGCAAGCGGGCAAGGTGCTCGTGCTGCAACGCCCCGCCCGCGGCCTGCTGGCTGGCATGTGGGAGTTCCCGTCTGTTCAGCTTGAAGATGGCGCAAAAATGAAGACAGGCCTGCGCGCGGGGTTGAAAGCCGAGCTCGGTGCAGACCTCAGCCTTGGCAAGCTACGCGGCAATTTTGAGCACACCTACAGCCACTTTCACGCTCAACTGAGCGTATATGATTGCCGCGTGCCTGTGGAAACGCATCTCACTCTCCAGCGTGCGCATAAGTGGCTGGCTCCGCGCAGCCTGGGCCGCTTGCCAATGGGCAAGCTGGACCGCAGCGTAGCGAATGCCCTGCTGGAGCCGCATGCCGCGTAGCTTTGTGCGCCGTGTGGAAGATTTTGCCTGCGAGCGCTGTGGGCAGGCCGTCACCGGTAACGGTTACACCAATCACTGCCCGGCCTGCCTGTGGAGCAAGCATGTGGATGTTGCCCCCGGCGATCGGGCGGCGGGTTGCAGCGGCCTGATGGAGCCGGTGGAGGTGGAGAGCCGCGCGGGCGGTTACCGCATCCTGCATCGCTGCACGCTGTGTGCCGCCGAGAAGTGGAACCAGGCTGCTCCCGAAGATGACTTCGAACAAATTTTGGCCATCGCACGCACCAGCACCAACCGCAAGCTCGGCTTGTAACTACCGCGATAGGATTTTTTGCAAATGAAACGCCTGCGGCTGGGTGGCGCTGAGAGTCAGCCTAGTTATGGCTGTGGGGCCGACGAGGAGCGCCTCGCCCTTTTATTCAAAGATGCCCACCAGTCACTCTGGCTGCCCTGAGCGTATAATTTTGGCATGGCTGGCCCACACATAAGCAGCGAAGAAGAGACCCGAGAGCGCACCAGCGGCTGGATTGCCAGTTTAGCGGAGCGCGGCTACCGCATCACTGGCTCGCGCCGCGCCGTGGTGGATGTGCTGGCCGAAGCGGGCACCTCGCTATCCCCGGCTGAGATCTACGAGCAGGGGCGCGCCGTGCACAAGCAACTCGGCCTGGTGACCGTCTACCGCACCCTTGAGAAGCTCGAGGAGTTGGGTTTAGTGCAGCGTGTGCACCGCCACGATGGCTGCCACGCCTACATCCCTGCGCTGCGTGGACACGAGCACTTGCTGCTGTGTGAGCAGTGCGGCCGCGTGGAATACTTCCGTGGCGATGATCTCTCTGAGTTGAGCCGCCGCCTTGAGGGCGAAAGTGGCTTCACCATCCATGATCACTGGCTGCAGTTTTTTGGCCTGTGTTCACAGTGCCAATAACCTTACTGATACAATTGAAAATAGTTTTCATTTGACGCTGGTAGGCGTCTTGTTAGGTTGGCAGTATGCAAACTCCTCAAGGTATCCATTGTTCTGAGCACCAGGCACCGTTCGCGGTTGAATTGCGCGAGGTGAATGTGCATTACGGCAGCACCCTGGCGCTGGCCGACTTCAGCTTAACCATCGAGCACGGTGTGCGTGTGGCCGTGGTGGGGCCAAATGGCGCGGGCAAATCCACCTTCTTCAATCTGGTGAGTGGCTTGCTCAACCCCACGCATGGCACAGTCAAAGTGCACGGACACAACCCGGGGCAATACTTGTGCCTTGCCTATGTCACGCAAGCCAGCCAGCTCGATCTGAACTTCCCGGTCAATGTGTGGGATGTAGCCATGATGGGGCGCATGGGCAAGCTGGGCTTGCTGCACCGCCCCGGCGCGGCGGACCGCGCCCTGGTGCATAGCAGCCTTGAGCGCGTCGGCATGCTGGAGTTTGCCACGCGCCAGATCGGCGAGCTCTCTGGCGGGCAGCGCCAACGCTTGCTGATCGCCCGGGCACTGGTGCAAGAGGCCGAACTACTCTTGCTGGATGAACCCTTTGCTGGTTTAGATGTGCCGGCGCAAGAACAGATATTGAAGATATTGGATGATGTGCAAGCACAAGGTGTGACTGTGCTGTTGGCCACGCATGACCTTGAACTCGCCGCGGAGCATTTTGACCGCGTGTTGCTGATCAATCGCCGCTGCATCGCCTATGGAGTTGCGCAGGAGGTATTGACCCCCGCCAATCTGAGTGCAGCCTATGGCGGCCACATGCAAGTCATCAACACAGCCGAAGGCCGTGTGCTGGTGGGGGACAGCGGCGGGCATCATGAACATGGCACCGAGGGTAGCCATGGTTGAGTGGCTGCTGGAACCGCTGGGTTACGCCTTCATGCAGCGCGGCTTGCTGGCTGCGGTGGTGGTGGGCGTTGTGTGCGCGCTGGTGGGCGTGTTCATGATGCTGCGCGGCATGGCCTTCATGGGCGAAGCTCTGGGGCATGCCGTCTTGCCGGGTCTGGCGATTGGTTACCTCGCCTCGGGCGGCAATCGCACCATCACGTTCTTTTGGGCACTGGGCACCGCCATCCTCACCTCAGTGGTAATGGGTGCGCTCAGCCGCACCACTAAGCTGCGCCAGGACACAGCTATTGGCATCGTCTTCGCGGGCATGTTTGCCTTGGGCATTGCGCTAATCTCAAGCATTCGCAGCTATGCCGTGGATCTCACCCACATGCTGTTCGGCAATATCCTCGGCGTTACCAATGGCGATATGTGGATGGTGCTGGCGGCAAGCGCTGCGGTGATACTTGCGCTGGTGCTCTTTTATAAAGAACTCACGGTGATCGCCTTTGACCCTGTTCTGGCTGTGACTCTCAGGCTGCCGGTACGTGGGCTGGATATTCTTTTGCATGTCATGATCGCAGTAGCCATAGTGGTCTCGCTGCAAACGGTGGGTGTAGCGTTGGTGGTAGCCATGCTGCTCACCCCGGCGGCAACGGCGTTTATGCTGACCAAGCAACTTAAGCGCATGATGGTGATCGCTGCGCTGGTTGCCGCCTTCTCAGGTGTGGCGGGCTTGTATGCTTCCTATTACCTGAATATTGCTTCTGGCGCGGCGATTGTACTGGCTTGCACCACGGTGTTTGTGCTCGTCTATATATTCAGAGGCCGCGAGAGAAGCAAAGTGGCTCTGCAACAAAAAAGCCCCGCTGGTTAAGCGGGGCTTTTTTCTTATCTGGATGTGTACTAAGGTGTCGGTGTGGCAGCTGGCGTTGTGTAGGTGATGGTGAGTTGCAGGCTGCTGTTCAGGAAATTCACCCGAGTGTTATTGGCAGGCGGATTTTGGAAACCAAAGCGATATTGCAATGTGCCACCAATGGCAGACTGTGCCAGCGCTTTGGAGGCCTGGCTTACTTTAGCTGTCGCAAGGTCACCGCTGCTGCACCACGCTTCGATGTGCCCGCCGCCAGCGTTATAGTCATCTGCTGCGAGGGGGAAGAAGCTGCCAGAGAATAGGCGCAGGCAAGAGCCACTATCAAAGGGATTGCCATTCATGTCGTGAGGCGTGCTCAGAGTCACCTGAGTAATAGTGGCATTGGCGGGGATGGACGATAGGTCATAGGAAGCGAAGAACTGGACATCTGCTCCACCGTCTGAGCCGACAAAGCGGCCAGACGCAGTTGTGCCGCTGCTGGTCACCTGGCCGGCTTCCACGGGCTGCAAGGTTACGCTCTGCCCGCTGCCTGTGCCACCGGAACCGGTTACGTTAATGACCACGTAGAAGCTGCCAAAGGTCTGGCCGGAGGCATTGCGCAGCATCCAGTAGCTTGTGTGGCTGCCAGCCGTGCTGGGAGCCGTCAGGTTGACAGAAACATCCATCGTGCTGTTGGGCGCAATGGTAGCTGTTAGCGGCTGAGTGGCCGGGCCGCCCATGGCGGCGCCGCTGCTGAAGACCACAGAATAGGCCGTGCTCCATGAGCACGTGCCAGCGTTGCGAATGCGCCAGGTCTTGGTGAAGGTGGCGCCGGGGGCATAATTGGTGCCATCGGGCACGGTGACGTCGGTGACGAAGGCCATCGAGTCACAGGCCGGGTTGGCGCCGCTACCGCTGCCAGTCCCCCCCGTGCCCCCAGAGGCTTGCGTGGCAAAGGGCGTATTGGTCACCGAGGGGGTCTCGGTAGCTGCCTGCGTTTCCGTGGGGAGTGGTGTGAAAGTGGCGGTGGGTTGCAGCAAGGCGCTCTCGGTAAGCTGAGCACTCACTGTTGAGGCGGCTGCGGTCTGCACCAGCTCTGCGGAGCTGGCGGAGCCGCTGCCGGGGAAGCTGCAGGCTGCCAACACGAGGGCTAAGGAAAGCCCAAACATAATACGCAATATCTTCATAGCACTCCTAATAAGGGCGTTTGGTGGATTCTAGCAGAACGGAGCGGTGGCCGCGGAGCGATTAGTAAGCACGTCTGCGCGCGCCAGCAACTGGTTCAGCTCAAATGGCTTGCGCAGGTACTCCTTGGCGCCGGCTTGCAGGGTGGAATGCACTTGCTGGGCAGTGGCCATGCCAGAGATGAGCAGGATGGGCGCCTGCTTGGAAAGCTGTTTCAGGTGAGCGCAGAGGCTGGCGCCACTCGGGCCGGGCAGGTTGAAATCAAGAATCACCAGATCAGGCGGGCACTGGCGGGCAGCACGCAGGGCGGCTGCCCCGTTGCTGGCCGTGTGCACCTGATACCCTGCCAGTTGCAGGCCAAAATTCATCATTTCCAGCAGTTCTGGCTGGTCATCCACAACAAGCACTGTGGGCATATAGCCCAGAACGAGGCTGGGCGCTTTTTATTCTAGGAAATTGATACTGCTCTGTAGGCCGAGGGCGGTTGCTTAAGCTGGATTAATGTTCCAGTTCTGCAAGGATATTTTCTAATAATTGAAGTAGCACGGCCTTGACCGCTTCTTTGTCCGTGGAGATGCAGGGCAACATGGGCACATCGTCATCCAGGCGCAGGGCCACGCGCAGGTCATCCACTTCCCAGGCGTCTGGCAGGTCCTGCTTGCTGGCGGCGACAACATACGGGGTAGGCGAGAAGGAGCGGAAGGCCTCCATAATGTTGCGGGCCTCCTGGAAGGTCTCGGGGCGCGTGCTGTCTACCATGACGATGAAGCCCAGCATGCCTTCGGAGAGGATCTCCCACATGAAGTCAAAGCGTTTCTGCCCCGGAGTGCCGAACAGGTACAGCACCAGGCTGTCATCCACCGTGATGCGGCCAAAATCCATGGCCACGGTCGTGGTTTCCTTGACGCGCTCGGCCTCAGAGCTGATCTTGCGCTCTGTGGAGACTACATCGATCTCGCTCACCGTTTGGATGAACTCCGTCTTGCCGGCGTTGAATGGACCGGTGACTACCATCTTGACTGTGAGGGCGCGGGCGTCGTTTTCCATGGCTAGATCGAACGAATGCGGTTCATCAGGCGTGTCACCAGGCTCTTCTGCTCCTGGCGACTCTTGCCCGGGAAGGCGGTCTGCAGCCCGTCCAGTTGTGTGGGTGCACCGGCGGGGCGAATGAGCTTGATCAAGCCAGCTTGCAGCAGGCCGTAGACAATGCGGCGAATTTCAACTTCGCTCATCTTGGTGGCGCGGGCAATCTGGCGGATGCTGTTCTTAGGATTGATGTAAGAGACGACGCGCCATTCCTCAACGTTGAGGTTGACTTTCTTTAGATTTACGCCTGGGCGGTCGGTGAAGGCGAGCGCCATATCCAGGTTAGGGATCTCGCTGCTCAGCTTCTCCCATTCCCCAACCTGGCGAGAGCCTTCCATGATGAGGTCTTCTAGCGCCATGCGCACCGGAATTTTGCTCTCAGGCACATCCTGGCGGTCATCGAACTTGAAGCGGCCCTCGACCCAGGTGAATAGTTGCTGGATCACATAAATGAAGTAACCCTGCAGGCTTTCGAGGATATCTTGCTGGGACACATAGCCCGAGTTGATTAGTAGTAAGCCCAGCTCTTTATCGCTCATGTTGCTGGCGCGTGTTTGCAGGGTATTGAGCTGAGCGTCATTGATCTTTTCTGCGCGGTGCAGGATATTGGGCAGGCTGGCAAGCTGTTGGCCGCTCTCGCTGGTGAGCTGAGCGTAGGCCAGCTTGCCGGAGCGGAAGACCAGTTTGGCACCCTCGTTTGGCCCCTGCACCAGAAGCGCGCCACTTTTGCCTGCTAAGTTGATCAGGTTGAGTAGCTGTGTAAGGGAAAAATCTTGCAGGTTGCCTTGCAGTGCCATTAGGTCTCCGCGTGCCGTGAGCGATTATACATGCTTGCGTCTGGCTGCTGAGGCTGGCACGTTCTTGACACGGGTATGGGGCATGACTATAATCGCCCCTTGCTGTTTGGTACCTTCCTCGGTAGCTCAATGGCAGAGCGGGCGGCTGTTAACCGCTAGGTTGTAGGTTCGAGTCCTACCCGAGGAGCTGAAGCGCATTTTTTACCCGTAAAAAAGCCTGGAATTTTGAATTCTGGGCTTTTTTATTGCTCGCGGGTGCAACGCGGGTGCAACCGCGTCAGACTCCCACGAGATTATCGAGCAATTCTGCAGCTTCTTCTTGTTTGTTCGGCATCAGGTGTCCGTACACATCCATTGTGATACTTGCCTTGGAGTGTCCCAGCCTGCGCGAGGCCACCAGCACTGGCACGCCATGATTGAGCATGAGCGAAGCTGCCGTGTGCCGTAGATCGTGAAAGCGGATTTTGGGGATTTTGCACTGCCTCAATAGCCTGCGAAAATCCCGCCGGAGGTTGCTGCCCGTGAGCGGCGTACCAACATTGGACGGAAAAACCAAGTCCAACTCTGTCCAGGCATCGCCCGCCTGCTCGCGCAGGCTTGCGACTTCGGCCTGCTGCTGCCGCAGCACTTCCAGAGCTTTGTGGCCCAGGATGAGCGCCCTTCTGCCGCTGGCCGACTTGGGGTCTGCAAACACGAAGCTTTCGCCCCTCAAGTGAAGCACCTGGCGGTTGACCTGCAAAGTCCTGCGCTGAAAGTCTATGTCGCTCCACTTGAGGCCCATCAACTCGGCCTGGCGTAAGCCTGTGTGGATTGCCAGATAGTACAGCGGATACTGCCGGTCTCCGGCTTCCTGAGCCGTGCTCAGAAGCAACTTTGCCTGGCTTTCATCCAGGAACTTCATTTCCTGCTGGATAGGCTTGGGTGGCATTGTCCCTGTGCAGGGGTTACGCCCGATGTGGCCGAGCTTGACGGCATGGTTCAGGGCGATGCGCAGAGTTTTGTGCACACAGTGAACCGCGTGCCTGCTACACCCTTCGCTCATGAGCTGGTCGTAGTAGCGCTGGATGCCCTCAGTCTTTAGATCGCTGAGATACAGCTTCCCCAGGCTGGGAACGATGCGCTTCTGGATCGTCCAACGATAGTTTCTGACCGTATTTGGCTTTCTGGAAGAAGAGATTGTCGCCAACCACGAGTCCATGAAATCTTTGAGCCGGATTTCAGTGCCCCTGAAAGTCAGGCCATTCTGGATTTGGCGCTGGGTCTCTCGCAGCCAGTTTTGACACTCTTTGTGGGTGTCTCCAGTGAAGCTCAACCTACGCCCGTTCAAGACGATCTGGGCACGCCAGCGGCCGTTGGCCTTCTTGAAAATGGTGCCTTCCTGGTTTGCTCTTTTCTTCGCCATTCCTATTCTCCTTTCGATTGGGAGATAGGAAAGGCGGTTCGGATTATTCCCTTGTTAAGGTGCACCGCGACTGAGCAAATTTTAAACCACATGGGAATCCCAATGCAAGCCCCAGGTTTCATGCTGCGGAATTCTCTTCAATAAAGCGAAGCAAGTCTTCCATACGTATCCGGCGCGAAGTACCAATGCGCACTGAACGGATTAACCCGCGCTGGATGAGCTGGTACACGAACGCCTTGCTGACATCCAAAATCTCAGCCACTTCACTGGCGCGCAGGAGCTTCTGGAGGGCAGGCTGTTTGTCAGGAATAGCTTGCATCGCTGCCTCCCGCGCCGGCTAGGACTGCCTCATAGCGTTTGCCGCGCTTCCTGCGCCCTTGGACTGTAATGGCCGTGTAAATGTCTTCGCCAATCACATCCGCCAATACGCTCAAGGTAGGAGCCACCTGGTTCATCACCCAGGCGGTCATGCGACTGAGTTCGAGCTGGCGGGCATCGCTAATCTCTTTGAACGCCCGCCCAATCTCGCGCACAAACTGCTCCCACCAGGCGAGTAATTTCCCTTCGAATTCAAAGTCCACATAATCCCGCAGGTGAGACAAAGCTGCCCCTGCCCACGCCTG
>DAOMSJ010000009.1:0-147557 GCA_035446285.1 Anaerolineales bacterium | reverse complement strand
TAAATCTCGCCTTCATTACATCTATCGCTTCTTTATTGCTGTCCACCAGCAAAAAGCGGCGGCCGAGCTCCAAAGCCGCGGCACCCGTGGTGCCGCTCCCAGCAAAGAAGTCGAGCACCAGGTCACCCGGGTTGGACGAGGCGGTGAGCACGCGGCGCAGGATGCCCAGTGGCTTTTGCGTAGGATAGCCAGTCTTCTCTTTACCTGTGGGGCTCACGATGGTGTGCCACCAGGTATCCGTGGGCAGCTTGCCGCGGGCCGCCTTGGCCTCCCCTGCTAACGACGGCGCCATGTAAGGGATACGTTCGATATCCTCCACATTAAAGGTGTACTTCTTGTGATCCTTGGCGTAGAGCAAAATGTTGTCATGCTTGGCCGGCCAGCGGTTCTTGGCGCGGCCACCATAGTCGTAAGCCCAGATGATCTCATTCAGAAAATTCTGGCGGCCAAAGATCTCGTCCAGCAGAATTTTGCAATAGTGCACTTCGCGGTAATCCACATGAAAGTAGAAGCTGCCGTCTGCGGCCAGTACGCGGTAGGCCTCACGCAGGCGTGGCTCCAGAAAGGCCATATAGTCACCGAAGGCATCCTGAAAGGCGCGGCTGCCCAGCACCGTGGTGCTGTAGCGCTGGCCGCCAAAGCCCACGCGGTCGCCATCGGCGCTGCGCGCGGTGCGCAACTGCTTGCGTGCCTGCCGCTTGCCAGTGTTGAACGGCGGGTCAATGTAGATCAGGTTCACGCACGCGTCCGGCAAGCCGCGTAGCGCGGCGAGGTTATTGCCGTGCACTACGCGGGCTTGAATGGCCGGCTTGCGTGCAGGCATGTTTATCGCTTCTTTAACAGGACACGGGAGTGCTTGAGCACATTGGCTACACTGAAGCCCAGCTTGCGCATGGCCTCATCGCCCGGAGCCGAGGCGCCGAAGCGCTCCAGGCTTACCTGCGCGCTGGCCCACTGCTGCCAACCCTGTGCCACGCCGGCTTCCACAGACAGGCGAGTGGTCACTTCCGGCGGCAGCACTTTGTCACGGTAGCTCTTGGATTGTGCTGCGAACAGCTCCCAACTGGGGAAGGAGACTACGCGCACGGTCACGCCGTCCTTGGCCAGCTTACGGCCGGCCTCGACGATGAGCGGTACTTCGGAGCCAGACGCCATCAGGATGATGTCTGGTTTTTTCTTTTTACCCCAGTCGGCCAGCACGTAGGCGCCCTTGTGCAGCCCCTTGGCCGCGGCGAACTCGCCGCCGCGGCTGCGGTCTAGCGTGGGCAGATCCTGGCGGGAGAAGATGAGCGTGGTGGGATTCTTACGGTCACGCACAGCGGCGATCCACGCTTCGCGTACTTCGTTGGCATCCGCCGGGCGGATGACACGCATGTTGGGGATGGCGCGCAACGCGGCCAGGTGCTCGATGGGTTGGTGCGTGGGGCCATCTTCGCCTACGCCGATGCTGTCATGCGTGAACACCCAAATACTGCCGTGCGGCGAAAGCGCCGAAAGGCGAATGGGCGCACGCATATAGTCTGAGAACACCAGGAAGGTGGCGCCAAAGGGAATGATGCCCGGCGTGGTGCTGAGGCCGTTGACCACTGCGCCCATGGCATGCTCACGGATGCCGTAGTGAATGCTGCGGCCCTGCGGCGTGCTGGGTTGGTAGTCTGTCGCCGAGTCGATGAAGGTCTTGGTAGATGGATGCAGATCCGCCGAGCCACCCAGCAAGTCTGGCAGCACCGCGGCGATAGCATTGATAACCTTGCCGGAGGAGACACGCGTGGCCATGCCTTTTGCATCGGCCGGGAACTCTGGCAGCGCGGTGTCCCAGCCTGCAGGCAACTCACCGGCCAAAATGCGCGCCAAGTCCTTGTACTCCTCAGGATGGGCAGCCTCGTACGCGTCCAGCTTGGTCTGCCAGTTAGCCTTGTGCTGTGCGCCCTGCTCCACTGCGCCGCGCAAATGCTCCAGCGCCTCCCCCGGGATCAGGAAGCGTGGCTCTTGCGGCCAGCCAAGCGCACGCTTGGCTGCGTCCAGCTCGTCGTTGCCGGGCGGCTCACCGTGCGCCTTGGCGGTGCCTTGGCGGTTGGGCATACCGAAGCCGATGATGGTCTTGACGCAGATAATAGAAGGGCGAGCATCTTCCTTGGCGGCAGTGAGGGCAGCATCCACGGCGGAAACATCATTGCCGTCGGCTACGCGCAGCACATGCCAACCATAAGACTCAAAGCGCAACGCTACATCTTCGGTAAAGGTGAGATGCGTGCTGCCGTCGATCGAGATGTTGTTGTCGTCATACAGGAAGATGAGCTTGCCCAGCTTCAAGTGGCCGGCCAGCGAAGCCGCCTCAGCGGTGATGCCTTCCATCAAATCGCCGTCAGTGACGATGGCGTAAGTGAAATAGTCGAACAGCTCGTGGCCGGGGCGATTGAAGCGCGCCGCCAAGTGCTGCTGGCCAATAGCGATACCTACCGCATTGGCGAAGCCCTGGCCCAGCGGGCCAGTGCTGATCTCCACGCCTGGGGTGATCCAGTACTCAGGGTGGCCGGGGGTCTTGCTCTCCCACTGGCGGAAGTTCTTGATCTCCTCCAGCGTCAGCGGGTAACCCGTGAGGTGCAGCAGTGAGTACAGCAACATCGAGCCGTGCCCGCCAGAAAGGATAAAGCGGTCACGGTTGGCCCAGGCCGCATCCTTGGGATTGTGGCGCAAATGGCGCGTCCACAAAGCGTACGCCATGGCCGCCGCCCCCATGGGCAGGCCGGGGTGTCCGGAATTCGCCTTCTGCACAGCATCAGCCGAGAGGAAGCGGATCGTATTGATGGCAAGTTGTTCGAGGTTTTTGGAGGTATCCATGATTTAAAGCGATTCTACTCCACCTACCTAACATAAGCTATACCAGGGTGAGAAAATTCAGGCGCAGCTATAGTAATATTGCAACCAATGGCACGCGAAGACAAAACTCTCTTTCCCGTTTTTGGTGAATGGCGCGGCACGCGTGAAACGCTGCACGCCTATTGCAAAGTGGTCAGCGCCATCCGCGCCGCTTTCACGCCTGAGCAGCCGCGCCACAGCCACCTGAGCCTGCGCGTGTATACCTCCGGCCTCACCACTACGCCGATCTCCTTCCCCGAGGACCCGGCGCAGACCTTTGCGCTGAGCCTGGACCTGCGCAACCACTACCTGATCCTGAGCACCAGTGGCGGCCAGGTACAGCAGATCCGTCTGAGTGAAGGCTTGAGCGGCACGCAGCTGGGCAATGAGTTGGTGGCGCGTTTGACCGAGCTGGGTGTGCAAGGCAAAGTGCCTGCCAAGAGCTATCACAGCGATGCCAAACGCGACTACGCGCTGGATGATGCCGAGCGCTTCTTCGCCGCCATCACGCGCGCCAACCAGGTATTTGAGCAGGCGCGTAAAGCGATCGGCCAGGGCTCTGATGCAGTGCAGCTGTGGCCGCGCCAGTTCGACCTGGCGTTCACTGCGCCAGCTGCAGACGAAGACAAGGGCATTACCTTGGGCTTCACTACCCAGCCGGGCAATGAGTACTTTTATGTCAGCCCGCAACCCTTTGACAACGCGCTCACCCAACGCGAGCTGCCCGCTGGCGCACGCTGGAATACGGAAGGCTGGAAGGGCGCCATGCTGCCCTACAGCGAGGTGGCTGGCCATACGGATGGCGCCGAGCGCCTGCTGGCCTTCCTGTTGGCCGCATACAAACTGCAGCACCCCACCCTCTAACTCACATGCAGCAGATCATTGCTGTTGGCTCCGGGTACCGCGCCATCGGTCGCCGTGGCCGCGCGCTGGAACGCTACCTGCTGGCTGCCACCGGCGCACGCCACCCGCGCGTGTGTTTTCTGCCCACGGCGGCGGGTGACCTGCCCCAACATATTCGCCGCGTCACGCGCATCTTCAACGAGCTCGGTGCGCGCAGCTCTCACCTCACCCTGATCGAACCCAATACTGCACACGTGGCCAAGTTGCTGTTGGCCCAGGACCTGATCTGGGTTGGTGGCGGCAACACGCGCAACATGCTGGCCTTGTGGCACGCCTGGGACGTGGATGCTGCGCTGCACAAGGCGTACACACGCGGCACGGTGCTGGCGGGCGGCAGTGCTGGCGGCATCTGCTGGTTTGAGCAAGGCATTACCGACTCGGTGCCGGGCAAATTGCTGCCGATGGATTGTTTGGGCTGGCTGCGCGGTTCATGCTGCCCTCATTACGACAGCCAACCCGCGCGCCGCCCGGTTTACCGCAAGTTGATTGCCGCGGGCACGGTGAAGCCCGGGCTGGCACTGGATGATTTTGGCGCGGCGCATTACATTGACGGCAAGCTGCATGCTGCGCTGGCCTTCGGGCGCGGCGCACGTGTGCAACAGGTGCGCTTGCGCGATGGCCGCGTCAGCGAAGAGCCGCTGGATATGATCGCGCAATAAAAAAGCCCGCCGATTGGCGGGCTTTTGCTTTGAGTATTCGCTTTACTTCTTCTCGGCTTCACCAGCCGCGGCTTCTTCACCTTGGCCGCCCTCTCGCCCGCCTTCGCTGTCAGCCACCGGAGCGGTCGCCACCACCAGCAGCTCATCCGTGTCACTGATGACGGAGACATTGGCGGGCACCACCAGGTCACGCACGAAGATGCCATCACCAAAATTCTCCAGTGAAGATACATCCACGATGAAGTTGTCAGGCAGGTCCTGCGGCAAAGCTTCCACTTCCACGTACTCCAAACCATTCACGAGCAAACCGCCCAGGTTGGAGATGACTGGCGCCTTGCCTTCCAGCACCACGCGCACTTCAGCACGCACGGTCTCGGTGAGTGACACCGCCAGAAAATCTACATGGGTGAGTTCACGCAGGATGGCGTCAATCTGAAAATCACGCACCAGGGCGTTGTGCTCCTGGCCGTCCAAATCGATCTGAACCAACGTGGAGTAGTTAATGCGTTTGAAGAGTTTCGAGGTTTCGCCGCGGTCCAACGTAAGTGCAATCGGCTTTTCCACCTGGCGGCCGTACAACACGGCAGGCAGCTTGCCTTCGCGTCGCAAGTTGCTTACCTTCTTGCCGACCACATCGCGGCGAGAAGCCTTCAGAGATACACGTGCCATTTATTCCATCCTTGGGATGCCTCTCACCCGCCCGGAAACCAAGCGGCGCAGCCGCTAGCCGAGGGCAGATTACCAATCATCCCGCTAGATTCATCCCGCAAAAAACGTCTCCGCAGGGAGACGTTCAGCCGCAGCGCAGCTCTCGGAATGTGGGCTGATTTTAGCCCATCACGCCCTGCCCGTCAAACCCAGCCCTTCAAAATAGGCACACTTCTTGCAACAAGGGGTTCACTTTGGTCTTTTACTTTCGGAGGAAGACATGTACGTACTGAACCAATCTGACACCCTGCTGCTGATGGCCGCCGCCCTGTTCTTGTTTGGCATGTGCAGTCTGGCGATGGGCCTGTTTGTGCTTGTCACGCGCACACACAGCAAGGACGTCAAAAACCTGAGCGCCAACGCGGCGCAGCTGGTGCAAAAGGGCATTGCTGAGGATGTGGCTCAACTGGTCACCGGGGCCACGGCGCTGCTGGAAGGTGTGCAACACCTGGTCAAGACCGCTACGGGTGTGGGCATCTTCATGACCTCGCTGGGCTTGGCTCTGATGGCCGGTGGTTTCTGGATCGTATTGCAAACCAACTGGGCCTAATTTTTTTACACCGAAAGAGTAGTTATGAGCTCCTTTATCGCAGACCTCAAAAACAGCCTGCCGCAAAACGAATGGCCGCTGGTCGTGGCCGCCCTACGCAACGAGCCCACCCTGTGGGCTGAGTTGCAGGAGACCGCCTTTGCCAGCCTGGCGCTGGAAACAGCGGGCAGCCAACGCAGCGCATGGTCACCGGCCTTTCTGGGGCTGGTGCGCCTGGGCCAGCAAGGTCTGTTTGAGGAACTGCGTGCGGAGCTCAACGAGACGCCGGAGAAACTGCGCTATCAGGCTGCCAGCGCCTATGAGCTGGTGGCCACGCAAGGCGCGTCTGCCGTGAATTTGGAGCAGGCCACGCTGCTGGCGCTGGCCCTGCGTGAGCGTCGCCGCGTGCTGGGCAGTTGGGAGCAGTTGGCCCAGGACCTGAGCGTGGCGCCCGCCTCATTTTGGAATCTGACCCTGAGCGTGCTGTTTGGCTTGCTGCCACAGCCCGGCGAATTGCTGGCGGCGCTGCTCCAGCCCAGCCAGGACAGTGAGCTGCACAAGCAGGGCCTGCACGCGCTGGTCAGCAACCCACTCACCCTCGACGAGCAGAACGCGCTGTTGATGCACACTCTGGGATCCGCACCGCTGGCTCAGTTTCTGGCGGTGTTACGCCAACTGGCGCACATGCACCTGCCGCTGGCACAACTGGCCGGCGGCCACGCTCTGCAGAAGCTCGAAGACAGCACGGCAGATGGTGGCAGCGAGCTCAATCAAATTGAGCGCTTGCTGCTGCAAGCCGAGATCCGCCAACTGAGCGGCCAGCACGATGCCGCAGCTCCTTTGCTGCAGAGCGCCTGGAACGCCGCACAGCGCATTCAGGCCGAATTAGCTGGTAAGCTGGCCGAGAACGCCGCCGTCAATACCGATGCGAACTTCACGGGTTTCGCTGAGCCGCTGGCCGGCGCTAAAAGTGGCAGCAACCGCCACCCCGCCGCGTTGATCGCCGCGGCACGCGTGGCGCTCAAGAGCAATCAGGCTGACGAAGCGCAACGCATGGCCGCCGCCGCCCTGGCCGCAGCACAAGACAGCCCGGCCAGCGAGAATGCCGCACTGATGCGCCAACTGGGCGAGATCTTCGTCGAGCTCAAGCTGGTGGAAGCCGCACGCCAGGCGGCCGAGCTGGCGGTGCAGCACGCCCCCAATGAGGCCGAGAGCGCCGCCTTCCTGGCGCGTGTGTTGGCGATGGGCAATGACCCCGAGCGCGCCTTGCAGGCCGCTCATCTGGCGGCCGCGTTGGCGCCGCAGCGTATGGACCTGCGCCGCTTGCTGGCCAAGGCGCTGCAAGACAATCAACAAGGTGCCGCCGCGTACAGTGAATGGAAAGCGGTGCTGGCTCAGGACGAGCAGCCCACCCTTGAAGATATTTTCGGTCTGGCGCAAGCCGCCCTGGATGCAGACGAGATCAGTGAGTGCTTGCAGGCCTGCCAGCGTGTGCTGGCAGTGCAAGCCACTCATGGCGGCGCACATGCGCTGATGGGCAAAGCCTTGGTCGCCCAAGGTGACGCCAACAGCGCTATGGAGCACCTGCGCCGCGCCACCGAACTGGCCCCGGCGCAACACGAGGCGTGGATCGGGTTGGCCAAGCTGCTGCGTGAGAGTGGTGACCTGCAAGCTGCCCGCGATACGCTGTTCAACGCCCAGCAGTTTGCCAAGCCGAGCGTTGAGTTGCAATTTCTGCTAGGCGAGATCTATTTGGCGCTGGAAGAGAAGGAGGCTGCCCTGCACGCCTTCACCCGCGCAACAGAATTATTGGCCGAGCTGCCCGGCCATCCGCTGGCACAGCAGCTGGCCCTGCACCTGGGCACGCTGCAACGCAGCCTGGGCCAAGCCAACCTGGCACGCCACACGCTGGAGCGCGCCGCTCAACAATTCGCGGGCAATGCAGCCATCCAGCACCAACTGGGCCAGTTGCTGCTGAACGCGGGCGAAGCCGATGAAGCGCTGGCCGCCCTTAGCGCTGCATTGCAATCCGAGCCGGACAATAGCGCTGCCCTGCTGGACATGGCGCAGGCGCAGTTGCTGACCGCCGCGTCCGCGGATGCCGAAGGCACATTGCGTGCGGCCCTGCAGCACGGCGGCGCTTCGCCGCGTGCCACTGCCCTGCTGGCCGAAGCGTTGGCAGCGCAGAGCAAATTTGCCGAGGCCGTTCACGAATACGAAGCCGCCTTGCGCTCTGAGTTGGTGCAAGATGCTACCTGGCACAAACGCCTAACTTTAGGAAAAGCGCTGGCGCTGGCCAAGCAAGGCGCGTACGAGGAGGCCCTGAGCATTCTCGAAGCGCTGGACGCCAGTGCTCCCGGCGACCCTGACACGCTGCACGCGCTGTGCATGGCCTACAACCAGGCCGGGCGCAGCGAGGAAGCGTTCCAGATCGCCAGCAAGGTCTACATGACCGGCACCAAAGACGAAGAAGCCGTGCTGTGGTTTGCCGAGCAGGCCGAATCGTTGGGCAAAGCCACAGAAGCCCGCAATGCCCTGCAGAAGGGCATCAGCGAGCACGGCTCGGCCGCCCAGATTTTGCGCCTGGCCGAATTGGAATGGAAAGACGGTGCGCACGAGAAGGCCGTGGACACGCTGGCCGCCCTGCTGCGCAGCGTCAATAGCCATGCGCTGGCCAAAGCTGGCCGCTTCCTGCTGGAGCACGGCGCAGCTGCCACCAGCGTGTCTTACTTCAAGCGCGCTATCGAGCTCGAATCACAGCCAGCCCTGCTGGACGCGCTCACCGAAGCCTACGAGCACAGCCAACAATGGAACGAAGCCCTCGCCACGCTGGACAAGAGCTTGGCCAATGAACCCGGTCAGGCCACATTGCTGGCGCGCAAAGCACGTATCCTGCAGGCCGCCGGCCGCCCGCAAGCCGCGCTGGAAGCGCTGGAGCAGGCCATCGAACGCATGCCGGATGATCTGGGCCTGTTGGCCAACAAGGCCCGCTTGCTGCGTGCTGCTGGCGAATGGGCTGCTGCCCTTACTGCCGCCGAGAAAGCCTTCCGCCTGGACCTGAGCCACCAGCCGCTGCTGCAATTGGCCGCCGAAATGGCTCTGGCCACCTTGCAGCCAGAGCGAGCACGCGCTCTGCTGGCCGAAGCCAAGCTCACCACGGCGCCCAGCGCTGAGCTCGCCTGCTTGCAGGCCGAGCTGGCGCTGGACAGCAACGAAGAGCTGGCCGCCGCCAAGGCGCTGGCGCCAGCGCTGGAAAGCGACGAGCAGCACCCGCGCGTGTTGGCTCTGCAAGCACAACTGGCTGCCCGCCGTGGTGACCGCACCCAGGCCGAACGCGACTTCACTCTGGCTATGGAAAACACCCAGACACAGCTCAACGAAGCGCAGGATGCTTTTACTTTCATTAGCATGGCCCGCGCCGCGCTGTCTTTGATGAACTACGATGCCGCGCTGCACTTGCTGCAGTTGGCGGTGAAGTTAGTGCCCGGCCAAGCCCTGGCACAATTTGCCCTGGGCAAAGCCATCGTGCAGCGCGTCGAATGGCAGCAGCTGTGCGTTGCCAGCCAGGCGCTAGCGGCTGCGCCCGGTGTCGAAGCCACCAGCGCCGAGGCGTATGGCCTGGCCCGCGCCGCCCTGCAGTCCGCGCTGAGCACCACGCCGCTGGCTGCAGCCCGCTCGCAGGTTGAGCACTGGCTGGCCCGCGCCGCTCTGCGCTTCGGCCAGGCGGCGGATGCCGCCAGCCTGCCCAACGGCTACCCCAGCAGCGCCGGCGATGCCGCCGCCTTGGTGTACGCCGCCCGCGTCAACGGCGATCTGCGCTCGGTGGAAGCCAACGCCAAGAGCTTCTGGCGTTCGCCCGAGGTACTGGTGGAACGCGCCCTGGCCTTCGGCCAGGCTGACCCAGCCAGCGCGCTGAAGTGGATGCTGGGTGCGCTGGAACAAACCGCACACATTGCGCCCTATCACGCGCTGGCCGCACGCTTCGCCCAGGATGCGGGTCAAGTTGAGACCGCGCTCGATCATATTCGCCAGGCACTGGCGCTCGCGCCCGTGCAGGCGCTGTGGCACAGCTTCGCTGGCAGACTGTTGCAGCAGGCTGGCGCACTCACAGATGCCATCGATTATTTGCAGCACGCCGTGGCCATGCAGCCCAACGAGGCTGAGCGATATTACGAATTGGGCCAAGCCGAAATGGCCGCCGAGCAATATCCCTTCGCACAAAATTCGTTTGCACAGGCCGCAAAACTGCAGCCCAGCGAAGCACGCTACACGCTGGCGCTGGCCCAAGCCTACAAGCACAGCGGCGAGCTGCAGCAAGCCTACGCCACGGCGGCCAGCGCGCACCAGTTGGCGCCCAGTATGAACGCCGCGCTGGTACTACAGGCGGAGATCGCTTTACAGACCAGTGACACTGCAGACGCCAAACGCTTAGCCGAAGACGCGCTGCGCTTGGCCCCCACGGACAGCAAAGCGCTCAACGTATACGCCGAATGCCTGCACGCCATCGGTGATGTGGATGATGCGCTGGCCGTGCTGGAGCGCGCCGAGCAGCACGCACAAGACAAGCTGCCCATTCAGTTGCGCCGTGCCCAGTTGCTGCCCACCGAAAGAGGCCTGAGCGAAGTGTTGCGCCTGAGCAAGGCCAATACGGAGCGCCCGGATGTGTACATGACGCTCTCCGAGATGCTGGCCAAGACCGGCGACACCGAAGACGCCATCCAGGCCGCCCAGCGTGCCGCCAAGAAGGCGGAGACGCTGCCACTGCCGGAGCAGGCACGTCTGCACCTGCACCTGGGCAAGCTGCTCAAGCGCAGCGGCCAGTTGGACCAATCCTTGCATCATCTGGATGAAGCCGCTGCGTTGGCCCCGCATCTGAGCGAGGCGCACATCGAGCGCGGCCAGGTGTTCCTGAGCCGCCGCCAGTTCAAGCAGGCCATGCACGCCTTTGAGCTGGCTGCCGCGGCCGCCCCGCACAGCGCCCAACCCCACCTCGAGGCGGCGCTGGCTTTGAAAGAAGTGAAAGACTACAACGCAGCTGAGGCTGCCCTGCGCAAGGCGGCGCTACTGGCGCCGCGTGAGCGCAATATCCAACGCCAACTCGCGGCGGTGATCGCCCTGAACCTGATCCACCAACCGCAGGAAGTGAGTGCGCTATGAACCAAGACATGAAGACACTGATCAATGCCGGCAAGCCGGCAGACCGTGCCACGGTGCTGACCCTGCTGCAAGTAGGGCTCAACGCCGGCGAAATGCGCTTTGTGCGCCAAGTGGCTGAGGATTGGCTCAACGCTTATCCATATGACCTGCACTTCGAGCTGCTGCGTGCCCAAGCGCTCATCAAAGAAGGCAAGCAAGATGTCGCCTTCAAGGTGCTGCGCCGCCTGTGCGAGCTGGACCCGCAATTCGTCGAGGCGCAGGAGCAGCTGGCCAAGTTAGCGCGCCGCGTCAAGCCCACCCACGCCGAGGCGGCCCGCGCGGCCGCCGTCGTGCTGCGCATGCCCTTTGAAGTGCCCGGCGACATTCAGCCGTGGGCCCAAAGCCTGCTGCGTGCCCACCACGCCTTCAAGCTAGGCGACCTGGAGCAGGCCGAGTTGCATGTGCAAGCCGCCTTGCTGGCCGAGCCGCCCTCCCCCCTGCCAGCATTGCTGCACATTCAGATTGCGCGCGCGCAGGGTCTTAGCTGGCTGGCGGTGGAGAATTTGGTTGAACTGTATAGCGGCACCTGGCCGCACTGTTTGCAGCTGCGCTTGCTGCATGCCAACTTCCTCATCGAAAGCGGCCAAGAGAACGCCGCCGTGGATGTATTGCACGACTGCGCCGCTGAAGATGTCAGCGGCCAGGTAGCCCGCCGCGTATGGGGCGCCGACCATCGCTTCACCGCGCTGTGGCCTGCTGGCCTGCAGCAAGCCATCACCACACCCATTCCGGCCAATGTGGCCGCCGAGCTGGGCTGGAACCAGATCGACACGCTCACGCTGCCCGCCCCGGCTGGCAAAGCGCTCAGCGCCGCCGATGTGCTCGAAAGCGTGCATGCACCGATGCTGGACGCAGCCGCCTTCAACACACGCGAAGTCAAGAAAGACTTTGCCAAGGGCATCAAAGACAACGTTGTTCAGTTGAGTGAAGAAGCCCACCAGCCCATGCTGGATGGTAAGGCGCTCAAGTCTCGCAAGGTGAAAGAGCAATTCTCAAAAGCCATCGAAGGCGATGAACCGTTCAGCGCCACGGGAGATGCCCGCCAGGTTTTTAACTCTGGGGTAGACGCTACTACTTGGGAAGATTTTGAGCTGTCTACTCCTGATGTTGCTGTTTCCGACTTCGGGATCGATGCCGTAGCTACACACAACATTGAGCTGCCTACCCCGCATGCTGTTGAGCCTGATGTGGAGAGCAGGAATGCGTCAGACGAGCAGATCAACGAAGCCTTGCATCACGCGCTCTCGTCTTTGCCGGAAACATTGATCGACCTCGAAGAGGTCAACACGGCCACGGCGGAATCGTTACGCCTGCGCGCCGATGGCCGCTACCCGGCTTACATTCTGTTGAGCTCCAAAGAGAACCTGCTGAACCAATACGGCCAGGCCGGTTTTGACAGCATTCATGCCAGCCTGCGCGGCGTGGCTGTCGCCACGGATGCGTTGCCCAAATGGGGTGCCTATGTCATCTACGTAGATGACATAGCCTGCATGGCTGCCTTCGGCCTGAAGACAGTAAACGCCAATGACCCGTGGGCCATCAAGCATCTGCTGGCTGACTTGGACGAAGCGCTGCGCCAGAATGGCGAAATGATCGGCTCGCTGCTTATCATCGGCGGCCCCAAGATCGTGCCCTTCCATCATTTGCCGAATCCAGTAGATGACGACGACAAGGATGTGCCTTCGGACAATCCCTACGCCAGCCTGGACGAAAATTACTTCGTGCCCACTTGGCCGGCCGGCCGCCTGCCCACCGGCACAGAAAAAGATCCTTCCTCGCTGCTCAAGGTGCTCAACCGCATCGAGGCCAGCCGCGAGACGCTTGTCGAGCAGCGTGACCCGCTGCGCCAACTCATCGTGCGCGTGCTGATGATGTTTGGCCTGTGGAAGCCCAAGCGCAGCAGCTTTGGCTACACCGCCCAAGTATGGCAGCGTGCTTCGCACTCGGTGTACCGCACCATCGGCGAGCCCAACCGCCTCAGCCTGAGCCCGCCCACCGAGACTGGCAAGCTGCCCAAAGAGGCCAGCAAGGCGCTGCAGGTGGCCTACTTCAACCTGCACGGCGTGGAAGATGGCGCGGATTGGTACGGGCAGCGTGACCCGCTGCTCACCCCCAGCGGGCCAGACTACCCGATCGCCCTCAGCCCCAGCGATGTGGTCAACCACGGCCGCGCCCCGCAGGTGGTGTTCAGCGAAGCCTGCTTCGGCGCCAACGTCTTCAACAAGACGGTTGACAATGCACTGGCCTTGAAGTTCCTCGACTCAGGCAGCAAGGCCGTGGTCGGCTCCACGGTGACCTCCTACGGTGCGGTGTCCACGCCGCTCATCGCCGCCGATCTGCTCGGCCAGACCTTCTGGCGTTTGCTGAACGAAGGCCACCCTGTGGGCGAAGCATTGCGCCGCGCCAAGATCGCCATGGCGCAGACCATGCACCGCCGCCAGGGCTACCTGGACGGCGAAGACCAGAAGACACTCATCTCGTTCATTCTGTATGGCGACCCGCTGGCGCAGGTGAGCACAGACGCCTCGCTGCCCAAGCGTATCCTGCGTGCTGAGAGCAGCGAGATGAATACAGTGTGCGACCTCCCGGATGCGTATGGCCTGGGTGACAACATCCCCATGGAAGCGCTGCCTGAGGAGACCCTGGCTACGGTGAAAGCAGTCGTGAAGGAATACTTGCCGGGCATGCAGGACAGCGAAGTAAGCGTGAGCCACGAGCACACCAACTGCCAAAATCACAACTGCCCACTGCCCCACCCGCACAACACAGGAGCCAAGCACACCATTTTGGCGCCCAGCCGCAGCCTGGTAACGCTAAGCAAGAAAGTGCCGGGCTTAGGGCGCATTCACCCGCAATATGCGCGCATCACCATGGATGCGCAGGGTAAGGTGGTCAAGCTGGCGGTGAGTAGATAGAAATTTGAGATTAGAGATTCCAAAAAAAGAGTTGCGACAAGTCGCAGCTCTTTTTTTTTGCGTCATCTGAGGCGCACAAGTGCGGCCAGCGTTGCATGCTCCGTCATTTGTCATTCCCGAGGCAGCCTAGTGATGCCTCACAAACATAAACCGTCAAAGCCGAGGAATCCTTAGGTCAAGGACAATCAAGATAAATTTGCAATGCCCTAAAGGATTCCTCCTCGCGGCTGCGCCGCGCTCATAAAGACAAACAAAACCTGGACTTTGCCGTCAACAGTCAACTGTAAACTGTCGACTGTCTAGTAAAATCGGTCTATGGCCGAGAAAGTAGTTGCCCGTAACCGCAAAGCCAGCCACGATTTCTTTTTGCAGGAGAAATACGAGGCTGGCCTAGCCCTATTGGGCAGCGAGATCAAATCCATCCGTGCTGGGCAGGTTAGCCTGAAGGAAGCCTATGTGCGCACCAACGGGCGCGAGGCGTTCCTGGTCAACGCGCACATCGCCCCTTACAACCAGGCTGGCAAAGCCGGGCACGAGCCGCGGCGGGATCGCAAGCTGCTGCTGCACGCCAAGGAAATTGCCGAGCTGCACGAAGAGGTCAAGCGCAACGGCAGCACCATCGTGCCGTTGCAGATCTATATGAAGAACGGCCGTGCCAAGCTAGAGATCTCGGTGGCCAAGGGGAAGAAGAAGTGGGACAAACGCCAGGACATTGCCAAGCGTGACGCCGAGCGCGAGATGTCCCGCGCCATGAAGAATCGTGACTAGCCCAAGGGAGCCGCATGGCCAACACCCCTATCGAAATTGACGGCGAGCATCTTAGCTTGCACGATGTCGTGCAGGTGGCCCACAACAAGGTGCATGTGCACCTTGCTGCAACGGCTCGCCAGCGCGTGACCCAATCGCAAGCCTGGGTGGAAGATATTATCCAGCGCGGCAAGCCTGTCTACGGCATCAACACCGGCTTCGGCATCTTTGCAGACAAGCAAATCTCGCCCGAAGATGCCCGTACCCTCAATCGCAATCTCATCCTCAGCCATGCCACCGCCACCGGGCCAGAGCTGCCCGCTGAGGTGGTGCGCGCCGCCATGCTCATCCGCGCCAACACGCTGGCCGCCGGGCACTCGGGAGCGCGCCCCGAACTTATCGAAACGCTGCTGGCTATGCTGAATCAGGGTGTCACGCCAATCATTCCCTCACAAGGCTCGCTGGGTTCGTCTGGCGATTTGGCGCCGCTGGCGCAGCTGGCGCTGGTGATGAGCACAGACGCTGCTGACCGCGAACAAGATTCGGGCTGGGCGGTATTCAACGGGCAGCGCATGAGCGGCAAAGCCGCCATGGCTGCCGCAGGCATCCCGCGGCTGGTGCTCGGCCCGAAGGAAGGGCTGGCGATCACCAATGGGGCCACCTTCTCGGCGGCGCTGGGCGCGCTGACGCTGGTGCTGGCCGAGGACCTGCTGGCCGGCTGCACCCTCGCCGCAGCCATGTCGTTGGAAGCGATGCAGGGCGCCTCTGCTGCGCTGGACGCGCGCTTGCACGCGGCGCGCAAACAGCCGGGCCAGATGGCCGTTGCCGAGCGCATGCGCGCCATCACTGAAGGCAGCACCCTTCTGAATACGGCGGGCCGCGTGCAGGATGTGTATTCGCTGCGCTGCGCCCCGCAGATCCTTGGCCCTGCGTATGATGCGCTGGCCTACGTGCGCGGCGTCATCGAGCGCGAGATCAACGCCGCCACGGACAACCCGCTACTCTTCGATGGCCACAACGGCGAAGCCGTAAGCATCTCGGGCGGCAATTTCCATGGCGAGCCTGTGGGTATGGCGCTCGATTTTCTCAAGATCGCTCTGAGCGAAGTGGCCGCCGTCTCCGAGCGGCGCAGCTTCCTATTACTGGACAGCAAGATGAGCGGCGGATTGCCCGCCATGCTGGTAGCCAACGAGGCCGCCGCCGGCTTGAACTCCGGCATGATGATGCTGCAATACACCGCCGCCTCGCTGGTGCTCGAGAACCAAACGCTGGCCGCGCCGGATTCGGTGCGCTCGCTGCCCACCAGCGCCGGACAGGAGGACCACAACGCCAATGCCATGACGGCGGCGCGCCATGCCTGGCAGATCGCCCACAACTGCGCGCACGTGCTGGCCGTGGAACTCACCCTGGCGGCGCGTGCGTTGGATCTGCGCCTGGCGCAGCTGCCTGGGGCGCAGCCGGGCCACGGCACGGCTGCGGCGCTGGCTGCTATCCGCCAGCAGGTGCCCTTTGAGGCTGGCGATGCGCTGTGGGCGCCAGGCGTGGCGCGCATCAAAACAATGATAGTAGCTGGCGAGCTGACCCGCAGCGTATGAAGTACGCCCGTCTTCTCGATAAGCTTAGCTCCATATTCTTTCTCTTTCTGTGGGTGCCTATCACTTGCATCATGGTCGGCCGTATCGGCGAGATGTTTGGCGAACCCGGCCTGCGCTTCGCAGCACAGGTGAATAGACTGCTGCCTGGTCTATTGAGCACCAGCCCTGAGGGCGGCTCAGTGCTCAGCACGGTGGCCACCGCGCTCACGATTACTCTTGCGATCTTGGCCATCGCATTATTGTTTGGCGCAACAATGCTGGCTGGTTTGCTCAACCAGCGCTTACGTAGGCGCGGTCTACCCGCACAAGCCAGTATCATAAGCATCGAGGGCACGGGGACGACGATCAACAACAAACCCGTCGTGCGCTTCATGCTCGAAGTCAAGCCAAAAGACGGCTCGCCATTCTTTGCCGAGGCTGAACAACTGGTGCGGCGCGCAGAGTTGGCAGGCTACAAAGCAGGCGACACGGTTTCCGTCTTTTACAGCCCGGAAACACTCGAAGTTGCGCTGGCACATAAGCGCTGATACATTTGTATGCAATTGTGCTTTGCACCCGCTATAAAATTCAAGCTATGAAATCCGCCCAAACACTCCAAAGAATTAGCAGACTGATCTTCCTCTTCATGTGGATACCTTTTGTGTGCGTCTTTGCAGGCATGGCCTCAGAGATGTTCGGCGAGCCTGGCAGGCAGTTTGCCAACTGGGTGAATGGCTTCGTACCCGGCCTGATGGATGTAGGCAGCTCTGGCCTATCGCTCTTGAGCAACGTGGCCGTCATCACCTCCTTCGTCCTGATGGTGCTGGCTATGCTGCTTCTCGTGGCTGGCCCTATACTGGTGAGCAGCATCAACACTCGCTTGCAAGCTACCGGCACAGCCGCCACGGCCACGGTGGTGAGCTTGTCGCAGACCGGCACGTACATCAATCGCAACCCGATGGTGCGCATTGTGCTGGAAGTGCACCCCCCAAACGGCAGCCCCTTCCACACTGAGGCCGAGCGCCTGACGACCCTTGTAGACCTGCCGCGCTTGCAACCCGGCGCCAGCGTCTCGGTGCGCTACGATCCAGAGACCCTGGATGCAGCCATTGTGGACCTCTAGCCCACTTGCCTTTCTGCCCGGAATGTTGATAAAATAGACAAGCATCTCTATGAAAAAGGAGCTTTCATGGCACTAGCTGAAACCCAAATCAACGCTCAACCAATGGTTGAACCGAAGATTGCGACACCTACTCTGACTGTTACCGTGGCTGCGGCAGAAGCCGTGCGCGGTTTGATGACCCAACGCAACCTTGAGGACCACGCTCTGCGTGTGTTCGTTCAGGGTGGCGGTTGCAGTGGCTTCCAATATGGCATGGCCCTGGAATCCACCGTGCGCGACAGCGATATGGTGTTTGACCAGCACGGTGTGCGTGTGGTGGTGGATGAAGTCTCCATCGGTTACCTGCGCGGCGCCAACATTGACTACGTCAATGACGTGATGGCCAGCGGCTTCAAAATCGATAACCCCAACGCCAGCTCCGCCTGCGGCTGTGGCAACTCCTTCCGCACGGATGGACAGGATGCCCCCGAACACCATGGCGCGTCTGGCTGTGGCTGCGGTGGCCACGATCACGCTGACGAGCACAGCCACGCCCAGGCAGAGTCTGCCAGCTGTGGTTGCGGCTGCGGCCACTAAGCCAAAGGTAAATCTAATAAAAAGGCTGCTCAGTGAGCAGCCTTTTTGTTTAGCTGGTTTTTGTTTGACGGGTATTGCCCCACACGATGGCGCCGGTCAGCGCCGCAGTGAGCAGCACGAAGGCAAACAAGGCAATACGCAATGCCCCACCTGCCTCAGGATTGGTGAAACCGTTCTGCCAGAGAAAGAACAGGTTGAGCGCCAGATAAATACCCAGGGAAACGAGCCCCGTGTAATTGGCCGAGGCGTTGTTAGGAGCGCGCAGCACCCAGAACACCATAATGAGACTGGCGGCAATACGCGTGCGTTCCAACTGACCAGTGTTGATATGCACAAGCATATCAACGAGTTGCAGCAAAATGATTGCGATGCCCAGACCTTTGTTTAGCTTCATATACCCTCTTTGCGGATGTTAGCGTTCGCGAACATAGCTGATGGCAGCAGCGAACAACCCCATCAGGCCAATGCCAGTGATGATCATGCCCACCGGTACGCCGCCTACGCGGCCGGTGCCAGCCTGCTCGAACTGCGGAATCTCCAAAGGCTCAGGCGGAGTGAAGGTGGGCATACGCGTAGCGGGAATCTCCAGCACGAACTGCGCCGCCAGCGTGGGGTCGATCGTTGGGGTCACGCGCGGCGTGGGGGTCGGTGGTGGTTCGATGATGACGAGCTGATCAGTGCCGAATAAGGATACCAGTGGTGCATACACCCAGGCCACGCCCTCGGCCACGGCTGGATAAAAGACTTGAATCCACTCACCCGCCACAGAGCGACCCTTGGCAGCCACCTGTTCGCCGCCCACCAGCACACCTACGGTTGGGTAGTCGGTGCCAGGGCCACTGCGCACGTTCACTTGCACATTCGAAGGGTCTACGATGATATAGGCGCCCACTGGCGTGCCGGTAACCGTGGCGATGGACACGGTGGGCTGCTGCGCCAGCGGAGCCGCTTGAGCGGTGAGCGGAGAGAGCAACAGGCTAAACAGGCCAGCCAGCATAAGCGCACAACTGATGGAAAATACACGAATCGTCTTCATGGGAACGAAATGATTATAATCACGCACACATAAGCCTACGATGAAAACAAAAATTTATCACGGTGACCTGGATCCTGAAGAAATGGCCGTCACGCTGGCCAACTTCTTCAACCGCGGCGGGCTTGCGGCGCAATCCTCAGTACGCGGCAAGACCGCCTATGTGAGCATTGCCACGCGCGAGAGTCGCAGCAGCGGCGGGCGCACCAGCCTGGCTGTGGCGCTGGCCAAGCGCGGCGAGCGCATTCAGGCCAGCGTGGGCGAGCAATCGGTACTGGGGTTGGCGGGCAGCCTGGGCGCCAGCGCCCTGCTCACCTGGCTCAACCCGATGAACTTGCTCGGCCGACTGGATGATATTGCCGCCGATATCGAGAACCTGAGCCTGGAGCAGCAGGTGTGGAAGCTGCTCGACCGCATGGCGGCCAACGGCGGCGCCAGCACGCAGTTGGCGCGCCGCCTGCAGCGCATGGCGTGCAGCTACTGCAACACGGCCAACGAAGTCGGCGCGGGCCGCTGTGTGGCCTGCGGTGCGCCGATGGGCGATGTGCAGCCCAGCGGCTGCCCGAAGTGCGGCTTTGTAGTGTTGGCGGGCGAGAAGCAATGCCCGAACTGTGGGCAGAAATTCAAGCGCGCGGTATAGCCCTCACCCGCTCGCCTCGCTCGCGCCCTCTCCCATTGGGAGAGGGCAAACCCAAAGTCAATCAGTAGTCGAGTCTACGGGTGAGGGGGTGCGCTCATAGAACACCAGCAGCACATTGCCATACTTGCGCTGGTCAAATTCCTCCAAGTTTTGCAATTCAACTACTTCGTATTCGGTGGGGTCGATCTGCACGATGACCCAGGCATCTTCGACCAGCCAATCGGGGTTAGCGTCCAGCACCAGCAGCGCACGCTTCCACAGGCCGTGATACTGCGGCGGCGCAATGAAGGCGTAATCGAACTGGCGATCGGGCTGCATGGCGAGGTGCGCGAAGGCGTCCGTCTGGCGCACCTCGCCGCGGGTCTGCATCTTGGTCAGGGTGAGATTGGCGTAAATGGTCTCGACGGCGGCGCGGCTGTTATCCAGCATGCGGGCGTAGCCAGCGCCCTGGCTGAGCGCCTCGATACCCACTGAGCCCGTACCGGCAAAGACGTCTAAGAAGGCTCCGCCGCCAAGGTTTGGGCGCAGGATGTTGAAGAGCGATTCTTTGGCACGGTCGGTGATCGGGCGCGTACCGTCGCCAGGCACCGATTTGAGGCGCACGCCACGTGCGCTGCCGGCAATGATGCGCGGCGCGCTCATTTAAGAAGTGGCCTTGGGCTCTTTGCCGAAGAAGGAGCGTTCTTGCTTGGCCTGCTCCAGGCGGTACTTCTGGCGCGCCGCGCCCTGCTGCATGCGCTGGCGTTGAAAGTCGTCTTCGGCTTCCAGCGGCGGCACGCGCACCGGCTTGCCGGCCTCATCCAGCGCTACGTAGACCAGATAGGCCGTGTTGGTGTGCCAACTCTCGCCCGTGGTGGGGTTCTCGGCGTGCACAGAGACCTCGGCTTCCATGGAGGTGCTACCGACATAGCTAACCTCGGCATGGATGATGATGAGGTCACCGATGCGGATAGGATGCTGGAAGGTCATGCGGTCCACCGCCACGGTGACGACGCGCTGGCGGCTGTGCTTCATGCAAGCCAGCGCACCAGCTTCATCCACCAGTTTCATGATGTGGCCGCCGTGCACGTTGCCCAGGATATTGGCATCGTCCGGCTGCATGAGTTGGGAGATGGTGATGCGCGAGGCGGAGACGGGTTGAGGGGATGTTTGAATCTTACCCATTGTTAGATTATAGTCGGCAAGAATCTGATTCGACAGATTCGCCTGCTGGTGTTGCTAAGGAGGAAATTCAAAATGGGATCGTTCAATCCAAAAACACAATACGAAATAATCCCAAAATCAATCTCGATTAAAGATTTTCATGACTACAAGGACGAGTACGTCACCCGTCCGCCATACCAACGCAAAAACGTTTGGTCGAGAAAAAAGCAACAAGACCTGCTTGACAGTTTATTCAGACGCTTTTACGTGCCTAGAATAGTTGTTCGCGAAGTTCGCCTTGGTACAGACGAAACAATTAGTGAAGTAATCGATGGTCAGCAACGAATTGTTACTGTCCAAAATTTCTTGGGCGACTTGCTGTCATTGCCAGATTCTCTAAGTGATGTAAGTCCCCAGTTGGCAGGAAGCAAGTATTCGGCCCTGTCCTCTGAAATTCGGAGATTCATTGACAAAGAGCTTTTCTACACAGCTGACCTTATAAAGGGAATTGATGATCCCAAAAAGCCAGAACACCAGAAAATAGCAACCGAGATTTTCTGGCGATTACAGCAGGGAGAGAGTCTCTCGAATATGGAGAAGGCCCATTCGCGACTTTCTAGTACTGCAAGAAACTTTCTTGTTAAGTACGCGGATGACCAGACCTTTGATTATGAAAAATATTCACCAATTGACGCGAATCCGAATAAAGCACCTTTTTTCAAGATAATCACGCGAAACAATAATCGAATGCAACATCTTGCCATTTTGGCGCGGCTTACAATCACTGAAGAAAAATGGGAAGGCAACAATGGCCCAAGTGACATACAAGACCAGGAGATAATAGATTTTATTGATCGCTACCAGAAAGATGATGGTATCGGAAACTATGAATTCGAAAATCTTCCCTTTGCAAAAAAGGTATTGGGACATTTGGCTCGTTTTTACAAAGTCTTTAAAAATGACCCAATGCTAGATGAGGAAAGCGGAGTAAAGGAATTAGGAGTTGAGTACTTCATCATTTCGATTTACTTGCTCCTAAGGCATCTGGAGACTTACTATGTGTTTACCGACAAAGAAGAGGAAATTTTTAGACACTTTGTCCTGAATTTCTATGCAAGGTGGAAATCCGATAACCACGAAGATGACACCGACATTCTCATTTTCTCAGAAAACCGACAAATGAGCGCAAATGAAATTGCGTCTCGACACCGAATCTTGAGGCAAGCCTTTTTTGATTACTTAAGCAAGGAAGGGTATCAATTTGCAACCAAAGATGAGAGAAGAGCGTTTAATGAATCTGAGCGAATCCGGATTTATCGAAATGCAAATGGCCTGTGTAAACTCTGCCTTCAAGAAGGCAAAACCGAAATAGAAGCACGAGTTACTTGGTCTGAATATGATGCAGATCATGTCATACCGCACAGCCGCGGCGGGCAAACTTCGATCGACAACAGTCAATTGTTATGTCGAGTACACAACCAACGGAAAGGTAATAGGCTGGATACTGAGAGCTAGTAAGATTTCAATCTAAGACGATACAATTTCCCCATGTCCAGTGCCACCTTCCCGCAATCACATAGCCCTGCCCCGCCGCGCTTCGTAGCCCAGGCCGCCGCGGCGTTGGCGGCGGCCGCCGCCCTGCTGGCGCTGGCCGCCTTCGTGTTCTCGGCTGTGTTCGGGGTAATGTACCTCGGCCGCGTGTACCCGGGGGTGACCGTGGGCGGTCTCGATATTGGCGGCATGCGCCGCACCGAGGCCATCGCCTACCTCAGCCAGCAGCTCACTTACCCGCTGGCCGGCCAGGTCACCCTGACGCATGGCGAGCAAAGCTGGACCTATAGCCCGGCGCAACTCGGCCTGATCCTGGACGCGGAAGCCAGCGCCGAGGCGGCCTATGGCTTTGGCCGCAGTTGGCTGCCGTGGGAGAACATTGCCGAAAAAGTGCAATCGCTGCGTGACGGTGCCGTGATTGCGCCACGCCTGATCTTCAATGGCGACCAGGCGCAGGTGACGCTGCACGGCCTGGCCAGCCAGTTCAACCGCCCCACTGTCGAAGCCCAACTCAGTGTGAACGGGCTGGATGTGCAGGTACAGCCCGGCCAGGTCGGCCTTACGCTGGACACCGAGCGCACGGCCGCCTTCCTCGCCGCTACGCTGCTGGATATGCAAAATGTCACCGTGCCGCTGGCCGTGGTGGAGAGCCCGCCGCGCATCCTGGACGCCAGCTCGCAGGCCGAAATTGCACGCAACATCCTCAGCCAACCGCTCGTATTGTCCCCCGGTGGCGACTACGAGAAAAATCCTGGCCCGTGGACGCTGGAGCCAGAGCAGCTGGCCAGCATGCTCAGCATTGAGCGTGTGGAAAGCGCAGACGGCGCGCACTATCAAGTGGGCCTGCAGGCAGACAAGCTGGCGGCCATCCTGCTGCCGCTGACCTCAGACGTGGCTGCCACGCCGCGCAACGCCCGCTTCATCTTCAACGATGAAACGCGTGAGCTGGATATTTACAAATCGGCCATCATTGGCCGCCAGTTGCACATTCAAAATAGTATTGACCACATCAACGCCCAGCTTGCCGAGGGTGCCTACCAGATCGACCTGCAATACACCTACACTGAACCCACCGTGCTGGATGACGCCAAAGCAGCAGACCTCGGGCTGCGTGAACTGGTCGTTGAAGCCACCACCTACTTCTACGGCTCCAGCCCCGAGCGCATCCAAAACATCGCCACCGCCGCCGAGCGCTTCCATGGCCTGCTGGTGCCGCCCGGCGCAATCTTCTCGATGGTCGAGAACATCGGTGACATCAGCCTCGATTCCGGCTTCGCTGAGGCGCTCATCATCTTCGGTGGGCGCACCATTCAAGGTGTGGGCGGCGGCGTGTGCCAGGTGAGCACCACCCTGTTCCGCGCCGTTTTCTTTGGCGGCTTCCCCATCGTCGAGCGCTGGGCTCATGCCTACCGCGTGAGCTATTACGAATACAACGCCGCCGTGCAGCGTGACCCGCGCATGGTGGGCCTGGATGCCACTGTGTACGCGCCGGTGGTTGATTTCAAATTCCAGAATGACACTGAAAACTGGCTGCTAATGGAGACCTACGTCAACCCAACAGCGCGCACCATCACCTGGAAGTTCTACTCCACCTCGGATGGCCGCAGCGTTGAGTGGGACACCACCGGCCCGCGCGATGTGGTGCCCGCACTGGACGACCAGTACGAAGAGAATCCGGATTTTGCTCTGGGACAGATTAAGCAAGTAGACTATGCTGCTGAAGGTGCTACCGTGCGCGTAACGCGCACGGTGTACCGCAATGGCGAGGTCATCAACGAAGATGTCATCACAACCAAGTACCAACCTTGGGCAGCTGTCTACCAGTACGGCCCTGGCACGCCGGGCATGCCGCCCCCCGATTCCGGAGAGTAATGAACACCTGGGCAATTGAAGGCGGCCAGCCACTGCGCGGCGAGATCAGCGTGAGTGGCGCCAAAAACTCCATCACCAAACTCCTCGTGGCTTCGATGCTCAGTGAGCAACCCAGCCACTTCAGCAACGTGCCCAATATTGGCGACCGTGACATCACGCAGGAAATGTGTGCCGCGGTGGGCGCTACGTTCAGCAGCACCAACGGGCACAGCCTGCAGGTCAGCACCCCCGCGATAACTACCAACCACATCAGCAAAGAGCTGGGCGGCCGCAACCGCCTAGCCATCATGCTGCTCGGCCCGCTGCTGCACCGCACCGGCAAAGCCATCATTCCGGCTGCGGCGGGCGGCGACCAGATCGGCCCGCGCCCGGTGAACTTTCACCTGCAGGGTGTGCAGCACATGGGCGCCACGGTGGAGATCAAGGATGGCAACTACATCATCCAGGCTGCCGATGGTCTGCACGGGGCCGAGATCACGCTGGAGTATCCAAGCGTCACCAGCACCGAGAACCTGCTGATGGCGGCCAGCATGGCCAAGGGGCGCACCATCATCCAGAACGCCGCCATCGAGCCTGAAGTCGTGGACCTGGTGAGCTATCTACAGAAGATGGGCGCCATCATTGACTACCAGGTAGACCGCACCTTCGTTGTAGAGGGTGTAGACAAGCTCGGCGGCGCAAACCACCGCCTGCTGCCAGACCGCATTGTGGCCGCTTCCTTGGGCGCCGCGGCGGTGGCAACCAGCGGCGATGTGTTCGTGCGCAACGCCAGCCAGCCAGATATGCTCACATTCCTTAACACGCTGCGCCGCGTGGGAGGCAAGTTTGAAGTGCAAGAAGACGGCATTCGCTTCTACGCCGATGGGCCGCTCAAGGCCATTCATGTGGAAACCAGCGTGCACCCGGGCTTTATGACTGATTGGCAATCGCCCTTCCTGCTGCTGCTCACACAAGCCGAAGGCATGTCAGTAGTTCATGAGACGGTATTCGAAGACCGTTTCGGCTACGTCAAAGCACTGCAAGACATGGGTGCAGAGATTGCGCTGTATGACAGTTGCATGGGCCACCGCTGCCGCTTTGCCAGCAGCAGCTACAAGCACAGCGCGGTGATCAAAGGGCCTAGCAAGCTGCGCTCTGCAGACGTTACCGTACCCGATCTGCGTGCTGGTTTCACTTACTTGATCGCGGCGATCATGGCCGAAGGCCAATCACGCGTGCACGGCATTGACCACATTACGCGCGGCTACGAGAACTTGGAAGAAAGCCTGCGCAGCCTTGGCGCACGCATTCAGCCTGTACAATAGGACGAGGAGATACGAACATGGTGAGCACTGAACTGATTGAGATTTTGCGCTGCCCGCATTGTGTACAAAGCGGCAAAGGCGAGTTGGAGTTTTACAAAGAAGCCTGGTTCGTGTGTGGCGATTGCGGCCGCAAATACCCAGTGATCGACGATATTCCCGTGATGCTGATCGAAGTTGGCGACAAATGGGTCAACACCGCCAAGGATAAGCTGGAAGTCCCCGCCCCCAAGAGCGCGGCCGACTAAAGTCGGGCCGATTAGCAAACTGTGACCTCACTAGCAGCGCGGCTGGCTGACCTCCTAAGCGGTGATACTGCCCGCGCCGAGGCAGCCGCCGCGGCCTTGCACACTGATGGCGAGGCGGCATTCGCCGCCCTGCTCCCCCTACTCAAACACGAAAACGAAGACACCCGCTGGTGGGCTATACGTGCCCTGGCGGGCTTCAACTCGCCAGCCGCCAGCGAGCAGCTCACCGCCGCACTAGGCGATGCAAGCGCCAGTGTGCAGCAGTGTGCCGCGCTGGCGCTCAGCCAGCGCCTGTGGGCTCCCAGCGTGTCGCCGCTGGCCGCCTTGCTGGCCAGCCGGGACGGTTTGCTGGCGCGGCTGGCCGGCGATGCGCTGGTGGCGCAAGGTAGTGAGGCAGTACCCGCACTGATCGCAGTGCTGGAAGGTAGCATGCCTGCAGCGGGCGTAGAGGCCGCCCGTGCCCTAGCCCTAATCGGCGATACACGCGCCATCCCCGCCCTGTTCAAACTCCTTGACAGCGAATCTGCGCTGCTGGAGCATTGGGCCAGCGAGGGTTTGCAAAAAATGGGCGTGAGCATGGCCTTCTTCAAGCCCTAGCACCAAGCCGTGCTACTTCACCCGCTACAATAGAGCCATGAACAAGATGTTGAGCTTAGTGGATGGCATCCAGATTCCACAAATGGGCTTTGGCACCTGGGAGCTCAAAGACCCCAAACAGGCCACCCTGCATGCCCTGCACAGCGGCTATCGTCATATAGACACGGCCGACTATTATCACAATCATGTTGAAGTAGGCCAAGCGATGAAGGCCAGCGGCGTACCGCGTGACCAGATTTTTCTGGTGACCAAGCTATACGGCCGCACGCTGGAGCCCAAGAACGTAGCCCCGGCGATTGACCGCTTTCTAAAAGAGCTGGATGTCGAGCAGATCGATTTGCTGCTGGTTCACTGGCTCTCCGGCGTGCCTGGCGAAGACGGCTTGATGGCGATGGACAAAGCGCGCACGGCCGGCAAAGTGCGCACCCTCGGCGTGTCCAACTTTGAAGTGGAAGACATGCAAGCCGCGTTGGCGACCGGGCTGCCGGTGTGCAACAACCAGATCGAATACAACCTCGAAGTGCGCCCGGACGATGTTGCCGATTTCTGTCTGGCCAATGATGTCACCGTCACGGCGTATAGCCCGGTAAAGGTGAGCGGTGGCGCCAAAGCGCGCACACTGGTCGCCAAGCTGGCCGAAGAATACCACTTCACAGCCGAGCAAGTCATCCTGGCCTGGCTGATGGCCAAAGGTTTTATCGTCATCCCGCGCTCCAATAATCCAAAGCACATTGAAAGCAACTTCCGTTCATTGGAAGTGACCCTGAAGAAAGAGGATGTGGCCGCGCTGGATACCAGTGCTTAACCCAAATTCATAATGAAGACCATTGCACTCACTCCTGAGATCCGTATTCCGCAGCTTGGCTTCGGCACATCACAGCTGAAAGAAGCCGCCTACGAGAGCATCCTGCATGCGTTGCGCAGCAGCTATCGGCACATCGACACCGCCGACATGTACGGCACGCATGGCGCTGTGGGCAACGCCCTGCGCGAGAGCGGCGTGCCACGCAACGAGGTGTTCATCACCACAAAATTATGGAGCCACTCGGTTGCCGCAGACAAGGTTGCGCCTGCCGTAGACCGTTTCCTGGATGAGTTGCAGATGGACTATGTGGACTTACTGCTCATCCATTGGCCGAGCGAAGAAGCCCAGCCAGAAGAGACGCTGCCCGCCATGCACACCGTGCTCAACGCAGGCAAGGCGCGTGCCCTCGGCATTTCAAATTACGGCGTTGACCTGCTACAGCGCGCCCTGAATACCGGCGTGCCTGTGGTGAACAACCAGATCAAGTACAACCTCGAAACCCGCCCAGATGATGTAGTCGCGTTTTGCAAGGCCAACGGCATCGCAGTGACCGCCTACAGCCCCATCAAGGCGCTGGGCAATGAGAAAACGCAGAAAATAGTGCATACCTTAAGCAACAAATACGCATGCAGCCCACAGCAGTTGGCGCTGGCCTGGCTGCTGGGCAAAGGGTTGATCCCCATCCCGCGCTCGACCAAGCCTGAGAACATCGAAGCCAACTTCGCTGCCCAGGACATCACTCTCGACGCCGAAGACAGTGCCGCTCTGGATGCGGCGCTATAGCATGAACCAGCCGTGGGTCTTCTGGGCCTTCCTCTCGGCGCTGTTTGCAGCGGCCACCAGCTTGCTGGGCAAGCTGGGCATCAGCGGCATCAGCTCGGATGTGGGCGCCTTCGTGCGCACGCTCATCGTAGTGCCTGCCATGGCGATGGTGCTGTGGGCCACTGGGCAGTTCTCGCAAACACAAGAGTGGACGCCGCGCAATCTCATCCTGCTGGCGCTCTCCGGCCTGGCCACCGCGGCTTCGTGGCTGGCCTTCTACCGCGCTCTCAGCACCGGGCAAGCCGCGCAGGTCGTCTCTGTCGACAAGCTCAGCGTGGTCTTCGTAGCCCTCTTCGGTGTGGCGCTGCTGGGCGAGAAGCTCAGCGCACTCAACTGGCTCGGCATCCTGCTGGTAGCCGCCGGCACTTTCCTGATCGCATTTCGCTAATGACAAACCGACTCGCACACTCCAATTCGCCCTACCTGCTGCAGCACAAAGACAACCCAGTGGATTGGTATCCCTGGGGTGCGGAGGCGCTGACGCGCGCCATGACTGAAGACAAGCCTATCTTCCTAAGCATTGGCTATGCCGCCTGCCACTGGTGCCATGTGATGGAGCATGAATCGTTCGAAGACCCTGCGGTGGCCGCCTATATGAACGAGCACTTTGTCAACATCAAGGTGGACCGTGAAGAGCGCCCGGATATTGACGGCATCTATATGGGTGCGGTGGTGGCGATGACTGGCTCCGGCGGCTGGCCGATGAGCGTGTTCCTCACACCCGAGGGTGAGCCGTTCCTGGGCGGCACCTACTTCCCGCCCGTGGCACGCCACAACCTGCCCTCCTTCATGGATGCCCTGCGCCATGTGCAGCGCATCTGGAGCGAAGAGTGCGACAAGGTCATCGAGAACGGACGCATCATTACCCAGCACCTCCAGCCGTCAAGCAGCACTACCGCCGAAGGGCAGATGCCCACGCCGGATGCGCTTAGCCAGGCGGTGATGGCGCTGGCCCAGGCCTACGATTGGCGACACGGCGGCTGGGGCCAGGCGCCTAAGTTCCCGCAGCCGATGACGATCGACTTCCTGCTGGCGCGTGCCACCCAAGGCGACCAGTTGGCATTAGATATGGCGCGCCACGCCCTGCAAAGCATGGCGCTGGGCGGCATGTACGATGTGGTGGGCGGCGGCTTTGCCCGTTACAGCGTGGACAACTACTGGCGTGTGCCTCACTTTGAAAAGATGCTGTATGACAATGCCCTGCTGGCGCGCACCTACTTACACGGCTATCTGGTCACACGGGATGAAGATATGCGCCAGGTATGCGAGCGCACACTGGATTTTGTGGCGCGTGAATTGCGCGATGCTGACGGCGGATTCTATAGCAGCCTGGACGCTGACTCGGAAGGCGAAGAAGGCAAGTTCTATGTGTGGAGTTCGCGGGAAATAGAAGCAGAGATTCAAGATGGGGAGAGTAGAGCTTTGTTGATTGCGGCCTATGGCGTCAGCGAGGCGGGCAACTTTGAGGGCCACAATGTGCTGCAACGCGTCAAGAGTGATGCCGAGCTAGCCGAGCAGTTCGGGCTGGATGTAGCCACCGTACGCGCACAACTGGATAGCGCGCACAGCACCCTGCTGGCCGCGCGCGGCCCGCGCATTCGCCCGGGCACGGACGACAAGGTACTCACTGCCTGGAACGGTTTGATGCTCATCGCTTATGCTGAAGCAGCCCGATACCTGAAACGGTCGGACTATTTGCAGATTGCCCAGGCCAATGCAGATTTCCTGCTGCGCGAGCTGCATGATGGCAGCCGCCTGCTGCGCTCATGGCGCGCCGGCCAAGCCGCCCACAACGCCTACTTGGAAGACTACGCCGCTCTGACGCTGGGCTTGCTGGCGCTGTATCAAAGTGATGGCGATGTGCGCTGGTATGCTGCCGCCGAAAAGCTGGCCGCAGAGTTCACGCAGCATTTCGCTGACCCGGCTGGCGGCTTCTTTGACACGCGTGATGACCATGAAGCACTGATCGCACGCCCCAAAGATCAGCAAGACAATGCCACGCCGAGCGGCAATTCGCTGGCTGCGTTGGCACTGCTGCAACTGCACGCCTATAGCGGAAATTCAGCCTGGTACGAAACCGCCAGCCGCATGCTGGCTGGCATGCAGGCCACCGCAGCACGCTACCCCACCGCATTTGCCCAATGGCTACACGCAAGCAGCTGGCCATTGGCTGGCGGCCGTGAAATCGCTATCCTGGGTGAAGACGCCGATGCGCTCACGGAGACGCTGTGGAGCACATGGCGGCCGTTCGATGTAGCCGCCATCGCTGCCGCCAGCCCTGCGCCCGCTGGCAGCCCAGCATTGCTCAACGAGCGCCCGCTCAAGGACGGCAAAGCGTCAGCCTATGTGTGCCGCAATTTTGCCTGCCAGCTGCCAGTGAACACGGCTGGCGAACTGGCCAGCCAGCTAGCGGCTAGCTAAACTCATTCACCAGCGTAGTGACGTGCGCCAGTTCATCGGCAATTTGCTCTTGCGCCTCGGCGGAGAGGGTTAGCCTAGCCAACGTAGAGAGCGAGTCCTTGGCCAAGGGCTCATCCTTTAGACGCACGGCCAACTCAGCACGGTAGAGATAAGCGCGTGCCAGCACTACTGGCTCTGATTCCGGATACCGCGCCAGCGCGTTCTGCAGCGTGCGCATGGCATCCGCTTCACGACCAGCAGCGTCACCCAAACGCGTAGCCACCTCAATGAAGTGCTGCAAACCTTCGGCCTTCTCTTCGTCTTCTTCCGAATCACCCATCTGTGAAATTCGCAGCCAGTTGCCTCCGGGGTCGACCAGGCTGAAGCCACTCACCGTGCCGAATTTTTTGCGTGGACGTGTCACGCGTGGCAACCCGGTCACCGGCAACTTGCCGAAGGCGGCTCTCAGCCGCTCGGCAAAGTGGCGATAGAGTGCATCGGTATCCGGCACGACAACGATCGCCATGCCGTACGAATTCTCAGGCTCAAATCCATCCATGCCGAATATATGCAAGTGGATATCCTCGTACTGCACCACGGCATAGGGGTTGGGCCGCAGTTGACGATACGTGCGCTTAAACCCAAGGTTCTCATAGAAAGCGATGGACTCGTCCACATCTCGGCAAGGCAAACAGGGATAGGTGCGCTCATTAGCCATTGACGTACTATACCCGCAGAGTGATACGAGAATTTGGTGCTTAGTGGCTCTTGTGGTTTACTAGGCATATGGACATCACAATGCATCTTGGCTCATCGGTCACCGCATACCAAGCCGCTTTGGAGCGCGCCGCCAGCAGCAAACTGGTGGAGCGTATCTGGCAGCGTGACCACACGGTGTGGAATCCCAGCCCCAGCGAGATCAGCAACCGGCTTGGCTGGCTGGATATTGCCGAGCGCATGCAGCCCGAAGCTGCCGCCCTCACGCTGTACGCGCGCCAGTTGCAGAGCGAAGGCATCACGCATGCGCTGCTGCTAGGCATGGGCGGCAGCAGCCTGGCGCCCGAGGTGTACAGCCTGCTGCTGGGCGGCCAAGGCGGCGTAAAGCTCGGTGTGGTGGACAGCACCGACCCTGATTACATTCGTACGTTTGCCGCAGCCTATGACCCGGCACACAGCGTGTACATCGTCTCTACCAAATCCGGCGGCACCGTAGAGACGCTTTCGCTGTTCAAGTACTTTTACAACCAAGTCCTTTCGTCATTGCGAAGACTGCCCAGCGAAAGCTGGGCAGACGAAGCAATCCCCAACCCCGACGCGGCGCTTGCAAAGCAAGCTGGCCGCCACTTCATCGCCATCACTGACCCCGGTAGCAGTCTGGCCGCGCTGGCCGAGCAGTATCACTTCCGCAGCACCTTCCTGGCGGATGCCAACATCGGCGGCCGCTATTCGGCGTTGTCACATTTTGGCCTGGTGCCCGCGGCGCTGCTCACTATTGACCTGGGCCGCTTGCTGGCGCAGGCGCAACGCTCGGCGGCCAACTGCCAGGTGCCGGACGCCAGCAACCCGGGCCTGCAACTAGGCATTGCCATGGGCGTGCTGGCGCAAGCTGGCCGCGACAAGCTGACCTTTATCAGCTCGCCTAGCCTACAACCCTTTGGTGACTGGGCCGAGCAGCTTATCGCCGAGAGCACCGGCAAGCACGGCCAGGGCATTCTGCCCGTGGTGGCCGAGCCGCTGGGCAGCGCCAGCGAGTACGATGATGACCGCGTATTTGTAGCTTTAGGCGAGCAGGCCGGCGAAGCCGCTGAACGCATAGCGCAACTGAGATCGGCCGGGCATCCGGTCATTGAAGTGAGTTGGGATGATGACTACAGCCTCGGCGCGCAATACTTTCTGTGGGAATTTGCCACCGCTGTCGCCGGGCATGTGCTCGGCATCCAGCCGTATGACCAGCCCGACGTCGAATCCGCCAAGGTGCAAGGCCGCGCCTTCGTGGACGAATACTCGCGCACGGGCACGCTGCCAGCCGGCCAACAACAGACCCTGAACGCCGAGACGCTGCGTGCTGCTCTGGCGCAGGCCAAGCCGGGCGACTACATCGCCCTGCAAGCCTACGCTGCGCTAGGCGCAGCGTTGACCAACGCGCTGCAAGCCCTGCGCGGTCATATCCTTAGCACGCAACGCGTCGCCAGCACGCTGGGCTACGGACCGCGCTTCCTGCACTCCACCGGCCAGTTGCACAAAGGCGACGGCGGGCACGGCGTCTTCATCCAGTTTGTCTCGCAACCGCCTGCGGAGGATCTGCCGATTCCCGATGCGGCAGGCAAGGCCGCCAGCAGCCTGAGCTTTGGTGTGCTAAAGGCTGCCCAGGCGCTCGGCGATGCAGCCGCATTGCGGGCGGCTGGCCGCCGCGTCACCAGCTTTGTGGTGACAGGCGACCTGGCCGAGCAACTCAACAGCATTTTGAAAGACTGGGCATGAGTACGAACGCGTACAAGCAGGCTGCGGCCGAAGCGGCGGTTAAGTTAGTCGAAAACGGCATGGTGGTCGGGCTGGGGCACGGCAGCACGGTGCAATTTGCCCTCGAAGCGCTGGCCGCCCGCCTGCAAGCGGGCGAGCTGCGCGATATCACCGGCATCCCCTGCTCCCAGCACACCGAAGCCGAAGCCACGCGGCTCGGCATCCCGCTCGGCAAGATTGAAGACTATGCCAGCATTGACCTGACACTGGATGGCGCAGACGAAGTGGACCCAGCGCTGAACCTGATCAAAGGTGGTGGTGGTGCCTTGTTGCGTGAAAAGATCGTGGCGCAGATCAGCCAGCGCGAAGTCATCATGGTGGATGAAGGCAAACTCTCGGATGCGCTGGGGCGCAATTTTGCGTTGCCGGTGGAGGTGCTGCCCTTTGCCATTCGCCAGGCGCAAGATTTCATCACCCGCCTCGGGGCCGAGCCGCGCCTGCGCCAACGTGATGGGCAGCCCGTATTGAGTGATCAGGGTAACTATCTGCTCGATTGCAGCTTTGGGCCGATTGATGATGCACACACCCTGGCGCGCCAGCTTGAAGGCCGCGCCGGCATTGTAGAGCACGGCTTGTTCTTGGAAATGACCACGGATCTTTTCGTAGCTGGCGCTGATGGTGTGCGCCACCGGCGCAGGGGCTGATGCAAACAGTCATCTTTGATACGGCCGACGAGCTGGCCGCGGGCGCAGCAGGCTTTGTCGCCGCCCGCGCCCAGCAAGCGATGGCTGCCCGCGGCCGCTTCGACGTGGCCCTCTCTGGCGGCAGCACGCCGCTGAGCGCATATACCCGCCTGGCCGCGCCGCCTCTACGTGATACGGTGGACTGGCAGAACGTACACATCTTTTGGAGCGATGAGCGCTGCGTGCCGCCAGACGACGCGCAAAGCAACTACGCCGCCGCCAAAGCAGCCCTGCTCAACCCTGTTGCCATTCCGCAAGCCCACATTCACCGCATGCGCGGCGAGCTGCCGCCCTACCAGGCGGCCGAAGACTATCGCCAGCAGCTTGCAGAGCATTTCCATACGCCGGCGTTCCCTGTCTTCGATTTGATCCTGCTCGGCTTGGGGACTGACGGCCACATCGCCTCCCTGTTCCCTGGCAGCGCGGCGCTGCGCACGGGCGAAGTACCGGTGACGGAGAATTACGTCAGCCGCCTGGAAAGCTGGCGGCTGACCTTCACCCTGCCGCTGATCAACTCAGCGCGTGATGTAGCCTTCATCGTTTCGGGTGTGGGTAAAGCCGCCATGGTCAGCGAAGTGCTGACCCCCGGCGGCCGTCCCCTGCCCGCAAAAGCAGTCAACCCGCACTCCGGCGGGTTGACTTGGTTACTGGATTTAGACGCGGCCAGCGTTCTCAACACATAGCAAGGTCAGGCGCTGGGTCTACGACCAACCAGTGCCACCACCAACGCAATCACCGCCAACAGCAAAGCCACGATGATGGCGATCATGATGGCATTGTCAGTCCCCAAGCCACCAGACGTTTGCTGGCCGTCATTGCCATCCTCACCGCTGCCGATGATGTCAATCGTGCCCTGACCCGTTTCCGGATCAACATTGACATCAATCGTTGCACCGCCTGCACATGCACTTAGCAGAGTGCCACCCAGCAACACGGTCAGGATCAAGATCAGCATTAGTTTCTTGCTCAACATAATGAACCTCCTCATGGTGAGTTACTGTGGCAAACGGGCGGACAGAAACACAGTTATGCGCGTACAGAGGGCACAAGGAGCACTCATGCAGCGTTAAGCACTACTTTTCAGGTGGTTTAGCTGAGCTGGGCTGCCAGCAGCGAGACCGGATGCAGCGCCTCGCGCTGGGTGCCGCTGGCAATTTGCGAGCGGCACGAAGCGCCGATGGCGACGACATGCTGGCCGGCGGGCGCATTGCGCACGGCGGGGAACACGGCAATCTCGCCAATTTGCATCGAGAGATCATAGTGCTCGGCTTCGTAACCAAAAGAGCCTGCCATGCCGCAGCAGCCGGAATTGACCAGCTCCACCTCGTAGCCCAGTTGGCGCAGCAACGCGGCGCTGGCCTGCTGGCCAGAGGGCATGCCGTCATCGGCGGGCGCCTGGGCCTTCTGGTAGCAGTGGCCGTGCATCAGCACAGACGGCTCGGTGGGCGTGGTGAGCGCGGCGCGCAATCCATCCACCCCGCGGCGCAGCAGAAATTCATCGAGCATGAAGCTGCGCTTGGCCAGCGCGCTCACACCCTCGGCGCCGGGCAGCAGGTCAAGATACTCGTCCTTGAAGGTGTAAATCTCCGCGGGCTCAATGCCGATCACAGGCAGCCTGCGCCCAGGGTCCCACGCTTCGATCAGGCGCACAACCTTGGCGGCGTACTCTTTGGCCTGCGGCAACAGACCCTTAGAGATCAGCGTGCGCCCGGCGCCCTCGAAGGGCAGCACGGCTGCCTTCACGCCTGCGGCGGCCAGTACGCGCAACGCGTCGGCAGTCACCTGGGGGTAAAACAGCTCGATGAAGGGGTCACGCAGGAAGAGTACATCCGCCTCGGGCACGGAAACCGAAGGCAGTTTGATGCCACTGGCAAATTTGGGCAAGCCGCGCTTGGCCGAGAGGCCAAACAGCTTCTCACCTAACATCTTGCCGATGCTGCTTTGCAGTAGCAAGTTGCTAATAGGCGCTACGGCGCGGCCGAGTTTGCCCAGCACGCCGATATAACCGAACAAGTAGTCACGCACAGGGCGGCGGTGCGTCTTGTAGTAGTCGTTGAGGAATTCATACTTGATCTTGGCCATGTCCACGCCGGAGGGACATTCAGCTTTGCAGCCCTTGCACTCCAGGCACAGGTCCAGCGCGGCATGTGCCGCTTTCTGCGCATTGGCGGCGGGCGCGCCCTGCCCCGGCAACCCGGTCGAGATCATGGCACGCAGCAAGTTGCCGCGGCCGCGTGTGCTGTGCTCTTCTTCATGCGTGGCTTGGAAAGACGGGCACATCACGCCGCCGTCCTTGCGGCACACACCCGCGCCATTGCACATCTCGATAGCGCCGCCCAAACCGCCCTGGCTCGAAAAATCCAGGATGGGCAGCCACGGGTCTGACTTGTATTCAGTGCCGTAGCGCAAGTTGAGGTGCATGGGCTGCGGCTCGAGAATTTTGCCCGGGTTGAGACGCGAGCTGGGGTCTGCGGCGCGCTTGAGGTCACGGAAAGCGTTGTTGATCTCCGGCCCAAAGGTTTCTTCCAGCCACTCGCCGTGTGACAGGCCATCGCCGTGCTCGCCGCTCATCGAGCCGTTGTATTGCTTGGCGGCGGCCATGACATCCTGCGTGATGCCGCGCATCTGCTCGATGCCGCGCAGGGTCTTGAGATTGATCAGCGGGCGCACATGCAAGCACCCCGCCGAAGCGTGGGCATAAAAATCGCCGCCGGTGCCGTAGCCCTCGAGGATGCGCATGAAGGCACGCACAAACTGGCCGAGGTTCTCGACGGGCACGGCCACATCTTCAATAAAGGGTAGCGGCTTGGCATCGCCGGGGCGCGACATCAGCAGGCCGAGGCCCACCTTGCGCACGCCCCACACGTTGTCTTGCTCCATTTGCGAAATGGCGCGCACTGCATCTGTGCCCAAAGTATCCAACCGCTTGAGCAGCTCACCTTCGCTGTCGCCAGCAAACTCAATGATGAGGATGGCTGCCGGGTCGCCTTTGACAAAGCCAAGACGATCGGCATAGGCCGGCACGCTGCGCGCCAGGTTGATCATGGCACGCGGAATAAGTTCAATGGCCGAGGGCTCCAGCTTGAGCAAGCCGGGCGCGGCATCACAGGCCTCGGCAATGCTGGGGTACGACAGCACGCCGAGCACGGTGCGCTTGGGCTTTGGCACCAGGCGCACCAGCATGCGCTTGAGCACCACCAGCGTGCCCTCAGAGCCGACGATGGTCGGCGCCAGGTTGATGTGGCCCTCCGCGATCGGCGGATACGCGTCCCCCGCCCCAGCCCGCGCCCACATGGGCGGCTGGCTGGGCGACCAGGGCAGCAGGTAGTTGAGGCTGTAGCCGGAGGCACGCCGCCAGGTGCGCGGCCAGCTCTGGCGGATGCGCTCGCCGTGTTGCTCACGGATGCTGAGCGCCTGGCGATACAAGCTGCCCTCAAGCGTATCGGCCTCAGCGCGGGTGAAGGCTTCCTGTAGCGCCATCTGCTCCAGCCGCGCCTGTGAGCCATCCGCCAGCAGCACATCCGCGGCGATGAGATTGTCTGAGGTCATGCCGTAGCTGATCGAATGCGCGCCGGTGGAGTTGTTGCCGGCCATGCCGCCCAGGGTGGCGCGGTCTGAGGAGGCCGGATCCGGCCCGAACATCAGGCCGTGGCTGTTGGCCACCTTGTTGAAGGCATTGAGCACCATGCCGGGTTGCACCCAGGCCGCGCGTTGCTCTGGATCAATTTCCAGCACTTGGTTGAGGTAACGCGTGAAATCCAAAATGATCGCCGGGCCAATCGTTTGGCCAGCCAGGCTGGTGCCGGATCCACGCGGCAGGATGGGCACGTTGTAGTGCGCCGCCAGCTCCACGATGGCTTCGAGATCCTCTTCGTGGCGCGGCAAGGCCACGCCAAGGGGTTCGATCTGGTAAATGGAGGCGTCCGTACTGTACAAACGGCGGTTGGTAGCATCCAACCGCAATTCGCTGACCGTGCGCTTACCCACCTCAGCGGCAAAATCCTTCAACAGTTCTGGGGCCATTACTCCACCTTTGATGCAGATGCGGAAGCCTTGCGGCTGCCTTTTGTGTATTCGCTATAGCGCGCCAGCAAACGCCCGGGCAAGCGGCCGCGTAGCTTCACGCCGCTGCGCGTGTGCTCCACCAGATCCACCTGGCCTTGTTCGTGGAACAAGGCGATCAGCGCGCCTTGATCATAAGGCAACGTCACCTCAACTGGCGTGAGAGTCTCATACAGCTTGTTACTCACCGCAGCCAATAACTCTTCCAAACCTTGGCCGGTGAGCGCAGACACAGCCACCGCGCCCTCAAACTCAGCTAGCGCTTCTTGCGCCCAGGCCGGGTCCTCCAGGCGGTCAATCTTATTGAGAACCGTCAGCATGGGCACGTGGCGGGCGTCAATTTCATCCAGCGTTTGCATCACGGCTTCGGCATGCTCATGCACATTGGGATGGGTGACATCCAAGACGTGCAAGAGCAGATCCGCCTCTTTCACTTCCTCAAGCGTAGCTTGAAAGGCCTTCACCAGCGTATGGGGCAGCTTTTGGATGAAGCCTACCGTATCGGTAAACAGCGCTTCGCGGCCACCGGGCAGGCGAACCTTGCGCGTGGTTGGGTCAAGCGTGGCAAAGAGCTTATCGGCCACGTACACATCCGCCTGGGTGAGCACGTTGAGCAAGGTGGACTTGCCCGCGTTGGTGTAGCCCACCAGCGCAATAATGGGAATACGCGAGCGTTTGCGCTGGGCGCGGTAGCGGCCGCGGTGGGCGCGCACCTTTTCCAGATCGCCACGCAAGCGCGAGATGCGTTTGCTGATCTCGCGGCGGTCAGATTCCAGTTGGGTTTCACCCGGGCCGCGCAAGCCGACGCCGCCCACCCCTGAGCGCCCGCCGCCACCGCCAGATTGGCGTGCAAGGTGCGTCCAGGCGCGTGTCAGGCGCGGCATGCGGTACTCGTATTGTGCCAGCTCCACTTGCAGCGCACCTTCGTGCGTGCTGGCGTGCTGGGCAAAGATATCCAGAATGAGGGCGGTGCGGTCAATCACGCGGCGCTTAGCGCCAAATTCTTCCTCCAACTCGCGTTGATGGCGCGGTTGCAGTTCATCGTCAAACAGCACGACCTGTGCATCCAGCTCATCGGCCAGGGCTTTGATCTCCTGCACCTTGCCTTTGCCGATCAATGTCTTGGGGTTGGGCGCGTTGATGCGTTGATAGGTCTGCGTGGCCACTTCCAGCCCGGCAGTATCTGCCAGCAGGGCCAGCTCATCCAGCGAGTCTTCCAGGGGCAGCAAGCCCGGCTCAGAGGCCAGCTGCACGCCCACCAAAATAGCGCGTTCAGGTACGCGCTCGGTGTTGTGCAGTTTGCCTTTAGCCATTAGCGCCTTCTTTGCAACCAGTCAGTGATGCGCTCTGCGCCTTCGCGCAAGCGGGCCACATCGGTGACCAGCGAGACGCGGAAGTAGCCTTCGCCGTGCTGGCCGAAGACCACGCCGGGCGTGGTGCTGACGCCACATTCGTTGAGCATGGCAGCGCAGAACTCCATACTGTTCTCGCCGGCGGGCACGGGGGCCCAGACGTAGAGTGCGGCCTGCGGCGGAGCAACACGCAAACCGGCGCGGTGCAAGCCGTCTACCACGGCGTCACGGCGCTCCTGGTAAATGCGATTGCGCTCATTGAGCCAGGTCTGGTCACCCAGCATGGCCATCTCGCCCGCCGCCATCAGCGGCGCAAAAATTGCCGAGTCTTGCTGGCTCTTGTAGGTCTCAATGTACTTGAGCGCCTGCGGATGGCCGACGGCCATGCCTACGCGCCAACCGGCCATGTTGTAGGTTTTGGACAGGGAGTTGAACTCCACCGCCACTTCTTTGGCGCCCGGCACTTGCAAGATGCTGGGGGCACGGTAGCCATTAAAACCAACATCACTGTACGGATTGTCATGCGCAACGAGAATATTGTGCTGGTGGGCAAAGTCAATCACCTTCTCAAAGAAGGCGATATCGGCAATGGCGCCGGTGGGATTGTTGGGGTAGTTGAGCCACAGGATCTTGGCGCGGCGCAGCACATCCGCCGGAATGGATGTCAGGTCTGGCAGGAAAGCGTTCTCCTCCAGCAGCGGCATTAGGTGCACCTGGCCGCCAGCGATCTCGGTGCTCTTGGCATACACGGCGTAGCTGGGGTCCGGCACCAGGGCAATATCGCCCGGGTTGAGCACGGCCTGGCTGAGGATGAACAAGCCCTCTTTGGAGCCGAGCAGATCGATGGCCTCAGTGGCCGGGTCGATCTCAACACCGAAGCGAGCCTGGTAATACTCGGCTACCGCTTTGCGGAACTTCTGGGTCATGCCCAGAGTGTAGCCGTGGGTGTCGGTGCGCTGGGCAGACTCGAACATGGCCTCGAGGATGAAGCCCGGAGGCGGCAGATCCGGGCTGCCAATATCCAGGCGCACGACGTCGGTGCCCTTGGCGCGCAGGGCAGCAATGCGCTTGGCAAGGTCTGCAAAGAAGTAAGGTTTAAGTGATGCAATGCGATGTGCGGGTTGCAGTTCCATAAGAGCGTAGTTTACCTCTGAATGTTATTGGTTAATCGATTAGTCGAAGACAATCAAAAGCGTCAAAGGATGTCGGTTGGTCGCCTGGTCAACTTGTGATAACAAACAATTCAAGGAGACCCAGAAGGGGACATGTTATAGTTGTTGCTCGTACTGATTCAGGAGCGAATGAGAATGAAGAGCATCTAGGAAAACAGGCATTTTGAGCACGTCCTTGCCAGCAACTTCATGGCCGCGGCGTTGCTCTGCTTTTTTTGTTTTCTTATGAGGTTCTTATGCTCAGTGTTCACTATCTCCGTAAATCCTACGGTATTCAAGCCGTTTTAGAAGACATACATTTCAATATCAACGCAGGCGAAAAAATCGGCTTGGTGGGGCCAAACGGCAGCGGCAAGACCACTCTACTGCGCATTCTGGCTGGCCATGAACGCGCCGATTCCGGAACAGTTTCACAGACTCTTCCAGGCCTGCGAATTGGCTATCTCTCCCAGGGCCTCGATTTACCACTCGACTCAACCGTGCATGCCACCCTCAATCCTGGCACGGTTGACGAGGCCGCGCTGGCCGCCGAAATCGCCTCTATGGCCCAAGCCTTGGCCGACTCCCCCGCTGACTCAACGCTGCAAGAGCGTTACAATGCGGTGCTTGAGCAGCTTTCCACTCCAAGCGTCCATCCTGAACGCGTGCTAGCACGCTTCGGCCTGGCAAACCTTGATCCGCAAACCCCAGTGGCTCAATTGAGCGGCGGGCAGAAAACCCGGCTCATGCTGGCGCGCATCCTGCTGGCTGAGCCTCATTTGCTCCTACTCGACGAACCTTCCAATCATCTCGACATTGCCATGCTCGAATGGCTGGAAGGCTGGATACGGCGCTTCAAGGGCGCAGCGCTGATTGTCTCGCATGACCGTGCCTTTCTTGACAACACGGTCACCTCGATATTCGAAATGAACACCCAGACTCATCAACTGAAGGCATATACCGGAAACTATAGCAACTACACCGCCCAGAAAGCATACGAGTTCGAGCAACAGCAGGAAGCCTATGTAGACCAGCAGCAGCAAGTTGCCCAGTTGCGCTCAGCTGCTAACCGCCTGCGGGGAATGACAAAAATGAAAAAAGGTGGCAAGGCCGACAGCGGCGACAAGTTCGCGAAGGAATTCTTCGGCAACCGCGCCACCAAGGGTCTGGCCGCCCGCGCAAAAAGCATCGAAGCGCGCATCAACCACATACTCGAAGAAGAAAAAATTGACAAACCGCGCACCGACTGGCAGGTAAAGCTTGACTTCGCCTCCGGGCACCAATCACACGAGATATTCTCCGCGCAGAACCTATCCGTTGGCTATACGCCAGGCAATCCACTGCTGACCAATCTTGACCTGTATATCAACAAGGGTCAGAAAATAGTACTGACCGGAGAGAATGGCAGCGGCAAAACCACACTGTTACGCACGATTGCTAACAAGCTGCCGCCACTTGGTGGCACACTCAAGCTTGGTGCAGCCGTCAAACTAGGCTACATGACCCAAGAACAGGAAAACCTTCCGCTCGGTCAAACTCCACTGCAAAGTTTGCAAGCCGTAGCTCCATTCAGTGAAACTGAGGCACGGCACTTCCTGCACTTCATGCTCTTCAGCGGTGACGACGCGCTTCGCCCCACCCACAGCTTGAGTTTCGGTGAGCGTACCCGCCTGCAATTAGGATTATTAATTGCACAGGATTGCAACTTCTTGCTGCTTGATGAGCCAGTTAACCATCTGGATATAACCTCGCGCTCACGCCTGGAACAAGCCCTGAGCCAATTCCAAGGTGCGGTGCTGGCTGTCGTCCATGACCGCTACTTCATCAAACACTTTGCCGAAAAAGTCTGGTTAGTTGAAGACAACCTTCTGAAAGTGCTCTGAGTCACTTCCCCAGCACCCATGCCAGTACCACCTCGCCCACTGTTTGCAAGCTTTGCGGCGAGATCTTGTCCAGCGTGTCTTGCACGGTATGCCAGTAGGGATAGTCGAAGTCGATAATGTCTACCGCAGGAATCTCGCGTGCAAGGAACGGCGTGTGGTCGTCCAGGATGGTGTACTTGGGTTCGTTGATGAAAATATCAGCGTAGCCGAGCTCGGCCGCCTGCGCCCATATCTCGGCGGCCAGACGCGGGTCTGAATTGCGCTCCAGGTAGATTTGCAAATCGGCATCACCGATCATGTCGAGAATGACGACGGCATCTGGCAGTTCGGTCAATCCGTCGGCCGCCAGGCGGCTGCCCATGATCCAATCCCAGCCTTCGATGCCACCGTTATCCTCGGCATCGAAGAAGGCTAGCGTCACGGTAGCGTTGGGATTGTTGAGCGGCAGCACGCGCGCCAGCTCCAGCAGCACGGCCACGCCAGAGGCGCCGTCGTTGGCGCCGGGCACTGGCTGGCTGTGGTTGGCCGGGTCAGGGTCATAGTCTGCAAAGAAGCGGCTGTCGTAGTGCGCGCCCAAAATGATCCATGGCGCGTCTTCTTCGCTGCTGGGCCAGGTGGCGATTATGTTGTAGACCGGCTGGCCCAGCAACTCGCCTACAGGCTGCTCAGGCTCCCAGCCGTAGCGCGCCAGCGTATGGGCAATGTAGGCACGCGTTTGCTCATGGGCTTCGCTGCCCGGGGTGCGCGGGCCAAAGGCCATCTGCGCCTCGGCGTGGGCAAAAGCGCTCTGGCCGTTGAAGGCGGCGGGCTCTTGCAAAGCGCGGCGGCTGAAGACCGTCATGGCTACGCCAAACACGATCAGAAAAAGGAGAAAGAGCAGGATGCGCGGATCGGGCCGCTCGCGGGAGAACATCAGGCGGCCTGCAACGGCTGCGCGCTCAGATACGCGTCCAAGTCGATCAGGGCGCGCTCCGAATACGCCTTGGCGCGGTCACGGCGCCCCATGCGACCGCTGATCTCCAGCCGCGGCATGATGCCGTAGTTGGCCTTCATGGGTTGAAAATCTGCTTCATCTGCATGCGTCACATAATGGCACAGCGCACCCAGCATCGTAGTGGGCGGCAACTGCAGCAATGGCTGTCCGGCGTGCAAGCGTGCAGCATTGAGGCCAGCCAGCAAGCCAGTGGCGATGTTGCCGACATAGCCCTCCACGCCGGTGATCTGCCCGGCGAAGAACAGATCTTCACGCGTGCGGAACTGCAATGTGGGGTCAAGCAAACGCGGGGACGAGATAAAGGTATTGCGATGCATCTGACCGTAGCGTTCAAACACGGCATTTTGCAAACCGGGGATCATGCGGAAGACGCGCTTCTGGTCAGGAAACTTGAGATTGGTCTGGAAGCCAACCATGTTGTAGAGCGTGCCGGCCAAATTGTCCTGGCGCAGCTGCAGCACCGCATACGGCCGCTTGCCGGTGCGCGGATCACGCAAGCCCACGGGACGCATCGGGCCAAAGGCCAGGGCGCGCTCGCCGCGCTCGGCAATGATCTCAACGGGCAGACAGCCTTCGAAGAATTCGTGCGCGCCGGTGCGCACACCCGCGCCATCATCCGTCTGCAACTGGCTCTCAAACTCGCGCAGCTCAATGCGCTCGGCGGCCAACAACGCCGCCAGGAAGGCATCGTACTCCTCACGTGTCATCGGGCAGTTGATGTAATCGCCCTGCTCCTCTTCGCCACGGTCATAGCGCGAGGCACGGAAGGCAATGCTCATGTCAATTGAATCGAGGCTAATGATCGGCGAAATGGCATCAAAGAAGAACAGGTGTTGCTCACCGCTTAATTTAGCAATGGATTGCGACAAGCTGGAGGATGTGAGCGGGCCGGAGGCGATGATGGTGAGCCCGTCCGGCACCTGCGGCATCTCCTCGCGCACCAGGGTGATGTTTGGGTGCGCCTCGATGCGCTGGGTCACTGCCGCGCCAAAGCCGTCGCGGTCCACCGCCAGCGCCCCACCCGCCGGCAGCGCCGTCTCCTGCGCCACCCGGATCAGGAGGCTGCCCATACACCGCAGCTCATTCTTGAGCAGGCCTCCGGCGCGATCTGGCAAGTCAGACCCCAGTGAATTCGAGCACACCAGCTCGGCCAGGTGCTGGCTGACGTGAGCGCCTGTGGGTACCGCAGGGCGCATTTCATATAAAGCTACGCGCAAGCCAGCTTCAGCGGCTTGCCAGGCGGCTTCGCTACCGGCCAGCCCACCGCCAACAATAATGAGATCAGGTTTGGGGGTCATTACTATGATTCTATCAGGGGCAAGCAGAGCTAATCAGGGCCCATCAATCCATGGCTGCCTTGACTAGGGTAATCAACGACTCCTGCCTGAGTGGTTTCTGCCAACAGCAGCCCGTACACGCCTTCCACCTCAGCGGCCGTGCGGCTCCACGAGTAGCGCTGGGCTTCGCTGCGGGCTGCCGCCCCCATGCGTTCCAGCGCACCGGGCTGGTTAAGCAGCGTGAGAATGCGTGCGGCCAACTGCGGCGCATCGCCTTCGCGCACGTGGAAGCCGGTGACGCCATCCTGCACCAGGTACTTGAGCCCCCCCACGCTGGAGGCGATCACGGGGCGGCCGCAGGCCATCGCTTCCAGCGCCACCATGCCAAACGACTCGGAGTACGAGGGCATCACCAGCGCATCGGCGGCGGCGTAGTACAGCGGCAGTATGTCCTGGCTGCGGCTGCCGAGGAAATCCACCTGATCTTGCAAGCCCAGGCCACGGGTCACCGCCCGCAGGCGGGATAGCTCGGTGTCCAGAGCGAACTGGCTGCCTTCAAGATCACCGCCCACAATGTGCACGCGCACCGGCAACTCAGGCGCCTCGTCTCGCACAAAGTGCAGGCTGCGGATCAGTGTGTCGATGCCCTTCAACGCCTCGATACGGCCGACGAAGAGCAGGTGGCGCTCGTGACAGTCCCAGCCCAGCAGTTTGCAGGCGGCGGGTTTGTCCTGCGGCTTGAAGCGCTCCAGGTCTACGCCTGGCGGGATCACATGCACCTTAGCGCTGCGCAGCTCATACAGCCATTGCAGCTCAGCACGCTCGGCAGGCGTAGCCGCCACCACGGCATCGGCGGCCTGCATGGCGCGCAACTCGCCACGGATGCGGGCGGCAGTCTCCTGCACGCCAAGCGCGGCGATACGATTCTTGACCAGGCCCAGTGTGTGGAACATCAGCACCAACGGCACGCCCCACTCCTGCTTGAGGTACATACCGATCAAGCCTGAGAGCCAGTAGTGGGCATGCACCACGTGATATGGAGCTTCGTTTGCCGCAAACTCGCGCACGCCGGCAAGGAACTCAAGAATGAAAGCAGCCAGGTCTTGCACGGCCATCTCGTCATCCGGCCCTGCCGGCAGCGAGATCACACGGGCGCGCTCGGCCAGCGGGCGCACAGCATGTGGCCCGCGTGTGAAGACATCCACCGTGTGGCCGCGGGCGGCCAACTGGCGGCTGAGCTCACCTACGTAGACGTTCATGCCGCCGCTCTTGGCGCTGCCTAGCGATGCCAGTGGGCTGGCGTGATAGGTGAGCATGGCGATGCGCAAGGGATGTGTTGCGTCTTGAGTCATAGTTGCAAGCGTATTACGAACAGTTATAATCTGCCTTCATTGGTTTCAGACCACACTCATTGGACGCAGGTCCTCCATGGCGTTGCCTGATTTGGCAACGGCAATTCAAGCAGTGGCGAACCCTAGGTTCGCCCGCGCAGCCGAAGGCTGCGCACGCCACCGTAGCTCAGTTGGCAGAGCAGTCGCTTCGTAAGCGACGGGTCATGGGTTCGAGTCCCATCGGTGGCTCTCTTCTCCTCTTGCATCAGCCTTCCTCAGTTCCATCCACGCGCGCCTGAATATGCTGGCGCACATCCATATACGCATCCGCCAGCTCCAGCTTGTGCCGCGTGAACAGCATAGCCAGCGCCAGCTTGTACTTACGCTCCAGCCAGTGCAAGGCCACCTGCTGATCTTGCTTGCCTTGCTGCATGGCACGCGCCAGTAAGCGCACAAACAACTGGCGATACACATCTTGGCTGTAGGCCTTCATCACTCCTGATTATGTACCAGCCAATGCAAAATCTCAAATCAAAAATCGGCAATCACAAACGCCATCCTTTATAATCACCTTCATGCCCGTTCCTCTCGTCATCGGTGTGGCCGGCGGCTCCGGCTCCGGCAAGACCACGGTAGCCCAAGCCATCGTCCAGCGTGCCACCCCCGGCAGCGTAGCCTACATCCAACACGACTCGTACTACAAAGACCTCAGCAAGCTCGAACCTGCCCAGCGCAAAACGACCAACTTTGACCATCCCAATTCGCTGGAAAGCGAGCTGATGGTGGAGCACATCCGCCAGCTCAAAGACGGGCACAGCGTTGAGGTGCCGAGCTACGACTTCACCACCCATACGCGCCGCACGGAGAGCCAGGTGGTGGAGCCGCGCCCCATCGTGCTGGTGGAAGGCATCTTGCTCTATGTTGAGCCTGAGTTGCGCGAGATGTGTGACGTGAAGCTGTTCGTGGATACGGATGCGGACCTGCGCTTCATTCGGCGCTTGCAGCGTGACATCAACGAGCGCGGCCGCAGCACCGAGAGCGTGATCCAGCAGTACTTCGCCACCGTGCGCCCCATGCACTTGGAGTTCGTAGAACCTTCCAAGCGCTATGCTGACCTCATCATTCCCTATGGCGGCTTCAACAAGGTCGCCCTGGAATTTGTGCTGGCGCGTATCGAAGCGCGCCTGCGCGAGTACAAAAAAGAACTCTCCACCTAGCCTGAAAGGAATTTCTGCACATGTCCAAGCAATGGAACCAAGCCCCGGCGATGGAAATCGACCCCGCCAAGAGCTATACCGCCACCATCACCACCGACAAGGGTGACATGGTCATCAAGCTCTTTGCCGCCGAGGTGCCCACTACTGTCAATAACTTCGTATTCCTGGCGCGCCAGGGTTACTACGACGGCACCACCTTCCACCGCGTCATCGGCAACTTCATGGTGCAGGGCGGCGACCCCACCGGCAGCGGTATGGGCGGCCCCGGCTACAAGTTCGCCGATGAGTTCCACCCCAGCCTGCGCCACAGCAAGCGCGGCATCCTCTCCATGGCCAATGCTGGCCCCAACACCAACGGCTCACAATTCTTCATCACGCATGGCCCCACTCCGCATCTCGATAACCGCCACGCCGTCTTCGGTGAGCTGATCGAGGGCGAGGATGTGCTCATGGCCATCCCGGAGCGTGACCCCAGCCGCGGTGGCCCTGCCGGGCAATTGGTGTCCATCACCATTCAAGAGAGCTAACATGGCGGCGCGCCCCGGTCTGCTGAAGCTGTGGCGCGCCCTGGCGCTGTTGTTGGTGGTGGGCGTCAGCCTGGCCATCTTCTTCCTGCCGCGTGAATACACCGAAAAGTTACAGGCCCTGGGTTACCCGGGCCTGTTTCTCATTACGCTCATTTCGTATGCCACCGTGTTCCTGCCCGCGCCTGCCGCGCTGATTGTGTTCTCGATGGGCGCCCACTTGCCGCCGCTGGGCGTAGCCCTGGCAGCGGGCAGCGGCGCCGCCCTCGGCGAGCTGACCGGCTACCTGGCCGGTTTCAGCGGCCAGGCCGTCATCGAGAATACAGGCGCCTACCAGCGCATGGTGGGCTGGATGCAGCGCAATGGCCCGCTGACCGTGTTCGCATTGGCGGCGGTGCCCAACCCCGTGGTAGACCTCAGCGGCATTGCTGCCGGAGCGCTGCGTATGCCGCTGCCCAAGTTCCTGCTCTTCTGCTGGCTGGGCCAGGTGCTGAAGATGTTTGCCTTCGCCGCCGCGGGAGCAGGGTTGTTTACGTTGCCGTATTTTGCGGAGTGATAAAGCGAGAGTTGAGATTGGAGAGTAGAGATTAAATCTCCAGCCTCTACTCTCCAATCTCAACTAAACCTTCATTGATGGAGACAGCATGACTGACTATATGCAAGTTGATGAGTTCATCCAAACCAACCTCGACATCAGCCTTGATGAGCTCGCGACGCTGTGCGCTGTGCCCAGCGTCGCCGCCCAAGGCATCGGCATCGACGAAGCCGTTGAAGTCGTGCAGGCCATGCTGGCTAAGCGCGGCTTCAAGACCGAGGTGATGCAGACGGGTGGCGCTCCGGTGGTCTACGCCGAGCGCAAAGGCCGCAATACGGAGAAGACGCTGCTCTTCTACAACCACTATGACGTGCAGCCCGCCGAGCCGCTGGAGTTGTGGAACACGCCACCCTTTGAGGCCACCCGCAAAGATGGCAAGGTGTATGCGCGCGGCGTCAGTGACGATAAGGGCCACTTCGTCAGTCGCCTGTACGCGCTCGATAGCCTACTGGCACAAGACGGCGAGCTGCCCTGCAACATCAAGTTCGTTGTCGAGGGCGAAGAAGAGATCGGCAGCATTCACATGCCGGCCTTCGTGGAAAAGCATGCCGCAAAACTCGCCGCCGATGTGTGCGTCTGGGAGTTTGGCTATGTAGACGCGCACGACAAGCCAGTGCAATACATGGGTATGCGCGGCATCTGCTACGTTGAAATGACCGTCGAGCTGCTCAAAACCGACGTGCACTCTGGCCTGGGCGGTTCCATCTTCCCCAACGCCGCCTGGCGGCTGGTGTGGGCGCTGAATAGCCTCAAAGGGCCGGACGGGCACATCCGCATCCCCGGCCACTACGACAAGGTTGTGCCACCCAGCGAGCTCGACCGCCAGCTGGCCGCCGCCCTGCCCTATGAGGGCGATGATTACAAAGAGCGCTATGGGGTGAAAGAGTTTTTGCGCGGCACCGAAGGCAACCCAGACTTGGCTCTGCAGGAATTCCTGGAGCCGACCATGACGATCAGCGGCCTGACGGCCGGCTACCAAGGCCCCGGCACCAAGACCGTGCTGCCTGCCAAAGCCAGCGCCAAGATCGACTTCCGCCTGGTGCCAGACCAGACTCCCGAAGATGTGATGAAAGGTCTGCGCGCCTTCCTCGATGCTGAAGGCTTTACGGATGTGCAGGTGAAGGAGCTGGGTAGCGAGCCGCCCGGCCGTACCGACCCGAACGACCCGTTCATGACCATGGTGGTGGAATCCGCGGCCGAGGTCTACGGCGTGCCGATGACCCGCGTGCCGATGAGCGGCGGCTCCGGCCCCAACCACGCCTTCCTGCACTATCTCAAGCTGCCGGTGGTGACTGCCGGCCTGGGCTACCCGGGCGGCCTGGTGCACGCGCCCAACGAGAACATCCGCGAGGACCTGTACATCAAGGCCACGCAGCACGTAGCGCGCATCGTCAGCAAATTTGCTGCCTCATGAGCTGGCAGGAGACGGTTCGCAAAGAGCTGGCCGCCGCCGATGCCGCCCGCGCCCGCGGCAATGAGGGCATGGCACGCGTCTGCGCCCGCCGCGCAGCGGGCTGGGCGCTCAAGGCGCATCTGGGTGAAGCGGGCGTGAACCTGGATACCAACTCAGTGATCGAGCATTTTCGCCACATGCTGGCCCAGGACGATACACAAGCAGAGCAACGCTCGCTGATCGAGCATCTGCGCATGCCCAAGCTACGCCCAAATTTGGAGGAGGACTCGTTCTTCCCTGAGGATATTGACCTCATCGCCGATGCCCGTGCGCTTATAGGCATGTTGTATCCGAACGAGTCGTTTTCATAGTACCTAACCTACAAAGCACGGCTGTCATTGCGAGGAGTGCTGCACATAGTGCAGCCGACGAAGCAATCGCCAAGTTGATTTGCAAGCAAGATTGGGGGATTGCTTCGCTACGTTCGCAATGACATCAAGGGCGAGGCATGCCTCGCCCCTACAACCATTCACCCGTCATTCCGAACGAGCGATAGCGAGTGAGGAATCCTTTAGGTCATCGCAAGACTCCTCTTGTCCTAAAGGATTCCTCGGCTCGCGGAACCTCAAAACAATCATGAGATACATATCCCGCCTCGGAATGACTGCTCTCTATAACAGCGCGCATAGCGTAAGGGCGAGGCATGCCTCGCCCCTACAATCATTCACCTGTCATTCCGAATGAGAGAGGAATCCCTTAGGGCATAGCAAGACTCCTCTTGTCCTAAAGGATTCCTCGGCTCGCGGAACCTCAAAACAATCTTGAGCTACATATCCCGCCCCGGAATGACTGCTCTCTATAACAGCGCGCATAGCGTAAGGGCGAGGCATGCTTCGCCCCTAGAACCATTCAACCGTCATTCCGAACGAGCGATAGCGAGTGAGGAATCCTTTAGGTCAGAGCAAGACTCCTCTCGGCCTAAAGGGCACCTCCTCGCCACAGATTTTTTGTCATTGTGAGGAGTACTGGAGATTGCATGCAGTGCAATCTCCAGACGGACGAAGCAATCTGGCTTCCATCCCATACAAAACAGATTCCTTCGCTGCGCTCGCACTGAGAACGTACAAAAAAAAAGAGAGCTGCTTTACGCAGCTCTCTTTTTTGTCTTCAATTTGCCGGCTGGCTTGCCAGGCGCATCTGCGCTCGTCTTCTTCTTGCGCCGGCCAGTGAGTAAACCTGCAATCGAGCGCACCACGGTGAAAAAGAACACCAGCACGCCAGCAATCGCCCCACCGATCAGCAGCACCAGCTCCAGTGTGGTCAGGCTTGCCTTGGCCAGCGGCCCTTGTTTGCGCACCAGGCGCTTACGCAGGTCAGCCGTAAAGGATGGGCGCGCATCCACCGGCTTGAACATGCTCTCCAGCATGTCTTCCACCGAATCGAGCTCGCGCTGCACCTTTTTGCGCTCCCACGGCCAAATGATCCCACTCATATTTACTCCTCATCTGGCAATTCACCGAAATCTTCCAGCGAAAAGTGGCCAGAGGCATCCTTACGTATTTCCTCACGCAGCGAGAGCAGCGTGCGGTGATACAAACTCTTGATCGCCCCTTCGGTGCGATCCATGATCTGCCCGATCTCGGCATTGGACATATGCTGCGTAAACTTGAGGATAAGCAGTTGCTGGCGCTCCTCCGGCAGATTGCGGATGAGCTTCATCAGCGCATTCTGCTCCTCCGTCTGCATCAGCACGCTTTCCGGGTATTCCTCGCTCTTGCTGGCCCGGTAACCGTCCTCCAGCTCCACCTCCTGGCGGCGGCTGCTGTCACGATGCCAGTTGGCCACCAGGTTGTGTGCGATGCGATACAGCCAGGCCGAGAACGGCACGCCACGGTCGGTATAGCTGGTAATGTGCCGCATGGCACGGAAGAACACCCGTGAAGTCAGGTCTTCTGCATCCTGCGTGCTGCCAGTGCGATAGAAGATGTAGTTGTAGATACGCCCGGCATACTTGTCATACAGCATGCCAAAGGCCTGACTATCGCCCTGGGTGGCCTTGGCGAGAATCTTCTCGTCAGTCCACTCAGCCACGCGTACACCCTTGTAGAGTGGCGTCAATTAAATTAACCCAGGTGAGTGCAGAAGGTTGCATGTCAGTCAATAAAGGGAAAACGTGCGGAATGAGCAGAGTATAACATGCAGGCTCAGGCAAACAAAAAAGACCCGCCAATGGCGGGGCTTTTTATTGCTCGTGCACGCGTCTAGCTGCGCGTGCTCTTCTTGGTGGCCACTTTCTTGGTGGCCGCCTTCTTGGCAGCAGTCTTCTTGGCAGCAGTCTTCGTGCGCGGCGCCGGCAAAGCCGGTGCCGGGGTGACCGGCTCCACTACAGAGCCAGCCTCGGGGTAGCGCTGGTTGCCAAAGCGGGTCAGGATGACGGCGCCCAGGCCAGCCAAGCCAATCACAAGCCCTAGCAGGCCACCCACGCAGGGAATCATGCCCACCGCGCCAGTGGCAAGGGTGAGCGCAAAGGTGCCCATCGGCGCCTGCAGCGCAGGCGACCAGGTGGCCTTGAAGGCCTCACCCATGCGGCGGCCAACTTCCAAGCCGATGCTGATCCAACCGAAGCCCCAAGCCACCACCAGCAGGAAGGGCAAGAGAATGGCGACCGGGATGAGGATGATGGTGATGCTCAACGCCACAGTGGCGATGCATAGCACTACCACACCTGTCAGACCAATGCCGCCAGAAAGCGCAGGCTCGGCCAGCAGCGTGTCTGCTACGCGCTGCATATGCTTCTGCATGAACAGCACCAGCAGCAAGGCGACGGTGGCCATGGCTACCGAACGGAACAACAGCCAGACGAAGTCGCCTACAATGCCGCGGGCAAACCCGCGCGCCATGCCGTCATTGTTGTTGTAGTTGTAGTCATACTCGTAGTTGTAATTGTTGTCGCGCCACTGCCCATCGCCCCAGGGGAATTGCACATCGTCTACGATGGTGCCGCTCACCAGTGCGGCGGGGTCAATGTCCACCTGGCCGGCGGGTACCACCAGATCGCCGTTCACGATGGCAGAGGCATCCATCACAATCGAGCCACCCATCACCACCAGGTCACCACGCACATGGCCGAGGATGTTGGCGTTGCCGCCAATCACCACGGCCTGGCCAGTCACCACGCTGTCTTCTTCCATGGTCAGCGAACCACCGATCACCACCAGGTCACCTGTAATGGTGCGGCCGGTCTGCAGCGTGAAGTCACGGCCAAAGACGACTTCATCAGGCACGGGGGCGGCCTCACCGGCGGCCAGGGCGGCCGTGGGCAGCATCACCAGCGCGCTGAGCGCCAGCAGTGCGGCAATCATCCATTTTGATAGCTTCATTTTGTCTCCTTGAACACTTTTACTTTATCCACGGTCATGGCCAGCAACAGCAAGCCAGCCAAAGCGGAGGTAGATACCATCAGCCACACCGTGAGCGGAATTTCGGAAAGAAGGTTGCTCAGCGTGGTCAGCACCACGCGCAGCGCTACGGATACATTGCTCACAAAGAGCACTGAATTCGCCAGCACAGAGCCCACTGGCAGCTCCACCAGTGGCAGCCGAAACGAGACCAGCACAGCCAGCAAGCTAAAGCTGAGCAGCGCGCCACCCGCCAGCCCCAGCCAGGCCAGCGCGCCCGGGCGGTACTGAGGGGCCGCGGCGGCCCGCGCCAGCCAGCGGCCAGCAAAGCCTGCCCGCGGCCCCACCATCTCGGCGGACTGCAAGCGCTCTTCCACGGCCAGCCAGCTGGCGGGCAACGCGTCAGACATCGGGTTAGATTGTGGCTTCTTCATGTGTCTTGCTCCTTGTTGCGCTGGGTTGCTGCTGACTGAGCTCCCAGGCCTGCGCCAGGCTGCGCCGGGCGCGGTGCAAACGGCTCTTGAGGGCACTCTCCGAAAGAGAGAGCTGCGCAGCAATCTCTTCGTAGGAGAGCTCATTCCAGTAGTACAGAATGATGGCAGCGCGGTCACGTGGGTCCAGGCGCGCCAGCAAGGCTTGCAATTCATCGTGCGTTTCACGCTGCACCAGCCGCGCGGCTGGCCCAGCGGCCTTATCGCCCAGACTTGCCTCGGGCGAGTCCTCAAGAGAGACGGTGTTGAGCCGTGCACGCCGGTGCTGATCGATGCAGTAGTTGGCGGCAATGCTCAGCAGCCAACTGGCAAACTTGCGCTTGGGGTCATAACGCCCGATCGCCCGGAATGCCCGCAGAAAAGCTTCCTGCGCGGCGTCTTCGGCGTCCTGGGTGTTACCGAGCATGCGGTAGCACAAGTTGTGCACTGGTTTGGCATACAGCTCCACCAGTTGTGAAAAGGCCTGCGCATCACCCTCCTGGGCTTGGCGCAGCCACTCCTGTTCATCCGGCTGCAATACGGCTCCTCATCGTTGCTTCAGAAAGCTATACGCACATAGCCAAACTTGGTTTCACTCAGGCTACGCCACTCCGACCCCAGTAGCAAGGTGCAGTCGCCCTGAGGCGGCTTATAAAAAATGGGACTTTCTTGCAATTGCCCCTAAAAGACCAAAACCTGCTTTCGCAGGTTTTGGTTATATCTCAGGCTCTGGCAGCTTTATGGCGCCGGCTCGATGCTCATCAGCACCGCCCTAGCGGCCACACGCCACTGGTAGGTGTCGGTTCTCTCGTCGTATCCCTGGCAGGTCAACAACGTGAGCCAGGCAAAGTCCTTTTCAGGCTGCAGCATGGAGATGTCTTCCGGCTTCGTGCGCTCAACCCGGCGTACCTCATAGGTGTACTTGTACCCTTCAGAGTACACGACCACACGGTCGCCCCAAGTCAGCGTGTGAAGGTCCACAAACGGCCCGGGGAGCCCGTTGGGCAGGTAGACGTGAGCGGTCAGCACCGAGTTGCCGGTGAGGGTCGGATAGGCGGTGCCTTCCAGATAACCGGCCTCCTGGTTGAGCCAGGTGACATCCCACTCCCCACCCTGCAGCGGCACGCCCACGATCGATGTGGCCACGTTGAGCCGCGGAATCTCCAGGCGCAGGCCGCCCAGCTCCTGATATGGCGGCGCAGCCAGCTCCGGAATGGCGGTGACCCGCCCGGGGGCAAAGCCGGTTTGCGGCAGCTCCGGCACCGTGATCGCCAGGCTGGCTTCAGTCGCATACGGGTTGAGCGGGTCGCCCGGCAAGTAGGAGCGCTCGTTTGAGAATGCGTTATAGGGTGACTGCGGCAGGCTCATGGGGCCAGGCAAGCTGCTCCAGGCCACCAGGGCGTTATTGACCAGGGGCATGCCGGGTACAACGTTGCCGGCGCGCACCTGGAATTCGATCACCGAGTTGGTGCCATCATTCAGGAAGTCATCCCAGGTGATCTCGAGGGTGAATGGACCGGTCTGCGCCATTAGTGTGGGGATCTGGCCAGAGACGTGCCGGATGCTGCCCGGGATGTAGTTCAAACCCACCGGCAGGGTGTCCGTGAGGACAGCATTGAAGGTGTCGCTCAAGCTGTTTGCCGAATGGTTGACCACCAAACGGAAGGTCAGGATCTCGCCCGGCATGACCACATCGGAGTTGACCGACATGGCCAGAGCCAACTGAGGCTCAACGATGATTACGTCATTGGCAGAGGTGTCCAGCACGCCGCCGCGCCATTCCCAGGAGAGATCGTTGTCCAGCGGCACGCCGCTCACATTGGACTCGATGTTCAACACCACCACATCGTAACGAATGGTGATGGTTTCATTGGCAAGGCCAAGATTGTTGACCTCTTCAAAGTCCAGCACCATGCGGCGTCCTTCGTCTTGCGGGTCTGGGCTGCCCGCTGGCGTCTCCTCAAAGACGGCCAGGCCACAGATCGCTCCGAAGCCGCCTACTACCGTGGTCGTGAGCGTCACGTTGGAAGCAACCACGTCTGTACAACTCAGGAAGGCCAACCCCTTGGAGAGGGTGTCGACCACGAACATATCATCCAAGCGGCCGGGCGGGATGGTGAGCGTGGCTTCGTAGCTGACGATCTCACCAATGGCTACATCCGGGTCGGTGGTGAACAGCTGGTTGGTGGCAGTCACCACCTTGGTGAGATTGCCATTCTGGAGCGTGACCAGCTGGTCAGTGTCATCGTCCAGGTTATTGGCCGGAGTTGGGTCAACGCCATTGGTGCCGTCGTCGTCCACTTCAACCGAGTTGGTGATCTGCGTCACACCCACGGGGAAGGGGTCATTGACTTGCACGGTGAGCGTGCGCGTCACCGTGTCACCGGCCGGCAGGTCGAACAGCGGCCAGGTGACTATGCCGCCTGCTTCCACACCGCCATCGCTGGCCGACAGGAAGGTCACATCGGCCGGCAGCGTGTCGATCACTTCCACATTGGTGGAACCCTTGTTGCCCACGTTGCTGATGGTGAGCGTGTAGGTGAGAACGCTGCCTGGCGCCACAATGGTGAGCCCGTCATCCTTGGTGATCTCCAAGTCAATGTCGGCCACCAGCGGCGTATCCACCGTGCTGGTGTTATCCGTTGGATTCTCGTCATCGCCATGCGTGCCATCATCGGTGATGGTGGCGGTGTTGGTGACGTGGGTGACGCCGGCCGGGAACGGATTGTTGAGCGTGAGCACAAAGGTAACCGAACCGCTGTCGCCCGGGTTGAGCAGCGGGATGGTTGTGTAGGTACAGGTGCTGCCAGCCAGGTTGTTGGGCAGACAAGTCCAACCCACCGGGCTCAACGCAGCATTGAAAGAGGTATTAACCGGCACGACATCGCTGATGACGACATTGGTGGCCGGGCCATTGCCCAGGTTGGTGTAGTTCAACGTGTAGATAATGTCGTCGCCCGGTTGTACAGTGACGCCGCCATCATCCTTGACGATAGCGAGATCGATACCCGTGATCAGCAAGTCCAGGCTGTCGTCGGCGCTGTAATCGTTGACGCCGCCGCTGCCATCGCGCTCGTTCGGGTCTGTTCCGGGCAGCGAGGTCCAGGTCACCGTCGCGTCATTGGTTACGGTGTCGCCGAGGCTCAGCGGCGGGAACAGCACCTCGGCATCAAAGGTGACTTGCAGCACACAGCCCAGTGGCAGCTCGTCCACGCGTACATCCACGGTGTTGGCGCTGCTGTTGCTGGTATCCACGCCGACTGCACAGTTGAGCGGCGTGGAGGTGAATGCCAGCGAAATTGGATCCACCTGCAACTCGGCGGGCACATTGTCCGTCAGGACCAAGTCCATACCGATCGCACTGCTGGTGGGCAGATGGCTGAGTTCCAGCGTGAAGGTGACAACCTGCGAGAGACCCGGCGTGGCATTGTTGACGCTCTTGACCACCTGCAGCTCCGGCTCGACCACGGTAACAGTGACCGGCGCGGTGGGCTGCGCCGGGCCGCCAGCCACCTGCAGAGCGGCGTTGTTGCTCAGAGTGAGCGTGTTCTGATTGCCAGCCTCATTGAGCACCAGCACCTGGATGCGCAGAATGAAGCTGTTGTTGGTGGGGTCATTGTCGCTAGTCACCGTGATGGGATCAGCGATCTCGATGGTGATGGTGTCACCACTGCCGCTGCTACCGCAGTCAGCCGCACAGGACAAGCTCAGGCTGCCCGGGTTGATGACACCGTTGAAGCCAACCACATCCAGGCTCAGGCTGGGGTCAACGTAGGCCAACCCGGCTGGCAAAACGTCTTCGATGCTCAGTGAAGTGGTGGTGCCTTCCGGCAGAGTGACGGTGAAAGCATAGGTAGCTACTTCGCCGATGGTGACATCGCTGCCGAGAGTGTGGGCGGCGGAGGTGGCATCCAGGGCCTTGGTAAAGCTGCCGGTGTCAATGTCAAAAGTGGCATCGTCCGATGTGGCATAGTCGTTCACGCCGCCGCTGCCATCGCGCTCGCCGCTGGGATTGCCCAGCAGCGAAGTCCAGGTGACATCGCCCGTGTTGTCGATCGTCTGCCCGGGCTGCGCGCCGCTTTGAATGGTGGCCGAGTAGGTAACCGTCACACTGCCGCCTGGCGGGATCTGCGCGATCTGCAGAGACACCATATTCCCGGCGGAAAGATTCGTCACGCCCGTGGCGCCATTTTGCTCCAGCCAGGCGACAGACAACAGGTCCAGCGCAAGCTCGGCGGGCAATGTGTCGGCGAACAGCGCGTCGAAGGCGGTGCTTACATTTACGGCCGAGCTGTTCTCGATCACCACCTGATAGCTCACTACCGAGCCAGCATCCACTGGCGCTGGTAGCGCGGTGATGGTCTTGTCGATGGTGACGACCGGCTCAACCACAGTGAACCCATCTGAATCGGACAGAGTTACAGGCGTACCGGCTGCATCGTCATAGTCCAGCACGGCGGTGTTGGTCAGCCCCAGGCCCAGTTGGTTCGGCAAGGTATTGGCGACCTGCGCCTGGAAGGTGATGCTGACGGTGTTGGCGCTGAAGACTGCATTACCAAAGTCCCAAGTGAGGGTGACCGCTGCGCTGCCATCATTGGGCACGCTGACATCGAAGGTGGCCGGGGCGCTAATGCCTGCCCCCACCGCTTCCGAGCCGGTTACAAAGATCAGCCCCTCAGGCAAGGTATCGGTCAGCATCAAATTCTGCGCCGTACCCAAGGGCGCAGTGATGGTGAGCGTGTAGTTAATGATCTCGCCAATGGTTGCCGTAAGCTGGCCGTTATCGCTCTTATCCAGCGCGATCAGGTCTACAGCAAAAGTGGCCGTATCGGTATCCTGGGTACCATCAAAGGGATAGCCAATCGGGTCGTCGTCATAGACGCGCTCATTCGGATCGATGCCGTTCTGCGTGCTCCAGTTGGCGTCTATCGTGTTGGTGTGATTGCCACCCATCAGCAGGCTGGGTTGCGCCGTCACCGTGTAGGTGCATTCAATGTATTCGCCAGGATTAATGTCCCAGTCGCCTGCCGGGTTGCCGTCAAAGATCAACTCGGTGCCGTTGTCGGTCACTTGCGAGACGATCGGGTTCACGCCATCGGTACAACCAAGCAAGGCGGTGAAGGCGGTTCCCTGGGCCAAGGTGTCGATTGCCACCACATCAAAAGCGGTGACGTTGCCGGTGTTGGTGAAGCGCACCGTATAAGTGAGCAGATCCCCCGCTTCCACTGCGGCCACGGGCAGCACACTCTTCAGCGTCTGGATACGCGGCTCACGCACGGTGATGGTCACCGTGTTGCCGGTGATCGTCACTGTGTTGCCAGTGTTGGGGTCTTGATAATTCAGGTCGGCGCGGTTGGAGAGCACTTGCCCATCGCTGACATTGGGTATTGGGTACAGGTCTAGCACCAGCGCCGTGATGCGCACCACGAACTGATTGTTGGTCACATCATTGTCCGCTGCGGTGGTGGTGTCGCCAAAGGCCAGCGTCACATTGGCCCCGCTGCCGCCGGGAGCCGTCAGCACGGGCGCAGGAGACAGCACGCCGGCAAAGTCGGCGGCCAGCAAACCGCCGCTGGCTGCTGCCGTGGTGATCACGCTGTAGCTCACATAGTCCGTGCCAGCAGGCAAGTCATCGAAGACTGCCAGTTGCTGGGTCACGCCTTCCGGCAGCGTGATAAGGATGTCGTACACAACCGTATCGCCAATCGTGTAGACGGCGGGGTTGGGCTGCTGCTTCTCGATCTCAGGTATCGAGAGCGCGTTCTGCACCGCGTCTGCATCGGCATAGGTGTTCGGGCCGGTGCCGTCACCGGTGCGCTCGCCATTGGCCTGGCCAGGGGCAGTTGCGTAGCCAGGCAGGTTGTCCAGAGCAGAGCCGGTGGGGTTGCTGGTGGTGCCATAGTCACCCGGCAGGCTGGTGTACGTGAGCTCGGCTTCATTCGGAATGATCTGCCCGGCAGGCGCGCTGGCTACCACGCTAGTGTTGATGGTGACAGTGATGCTCTCACCCGGGTCAAGACAACTGGCCGTAACGGTGACAGTTTGCCCAACGGTGTTGGCGCTGGTGGCAAAGGCTGTGTCGCCGCCAGCACAGAATGCACCTTGTGTGGAAGCAACACCGATTACTCCCGGCGCCAGATGGCTGTCCAAGACATCTTCGATCACCAGGTCAAAAGCGGTGGCCATGTCGTTGCCGCTGGCCGCCGTAACGGTGAGCGTGTAGACCAGCGCATCACCTGCGTCTTCGGAGGGATCAAGCGCATCCGTCTTGGAGACCGACAACAGCGGTTGCGCCGTGCGCACCGTCACACTGTTGGAATTAGCGCCCACCTGGCTTCCATTAATGAAGACAGTGAAGTTGTTGCTGCGGTTGGTGCCGGTTCCATTGCCACCAATGTTCATGACCAGCGCATTGAATTCAATAATGACGTACTCCGGATCCGCGTCGCTGTCGGTCAGCGCCAGGTTGCCCAGCTTGAAGAAGGGATCAGTGCCCGAAGCATAAGCGTCCAGATTGGCTGCCGTACTGTTGCTGCTGCCTATGTTCACATCTGCCAATGGCGGGCAGGCGACCGGGATGGCCGGGCTGACCCCGTCTGCGGCGTCGCCTGTGATCTGGCAATTGAGGTCATTCACCGCAGTGACAATGCCCAGCCCGGTGGAGGTGATGCCGTTATGCGAAACGAAGGCGGCCTTGGCCGTGCCGTCGTTCAGGAAGACCATGCCAGGCGGCAGATTGTCCTGTATCTGGAAGTTGGGGCTGCTGCCTTCTGGCAGGCCGATCACCAAGCGGTAACGCACAATTTCACCAATCGCCACGCGGGACACACCGCCCACAATGGTGGTGTGTGCTTCCGAAGTGGCCAGGATGAATTTCTCCGGCGTGGTGGTGTTCACCGTCACAGTGGCCTGGCCCTCGGTGCGGTAATCATTCACCGCCCCGCCGCCCAGCAGGCCGCCTACGCCCGTGCGCTCATCGGAGCTGCCATTGAACGCAGAGCGATCCATCTCTATACCCGGCAAGCTGGTCCAGCGCGTCTGAGCTGTGTTGGTCAGCGTTTGGCCGGGCAACACGGTGAAGTCGATCGTCGCCTGGAAGGTGAGCGTGCAGCTCTGGCCCGGCTGGATAGATGTCCACGTAGCCAGCAGCGGAGATGGCCCAGAATCATCCAAGACGGGCAGCACGCTTGTGCAGGCGCCAACGGCAAATGAGCCAGGCACATACGCCATGTTGGCCGGGATGGGATCGCTCCAAGTCACATCGTGCGCAATGGCGGCGTTCATGCCCACTGGGTTGTTCATGGTGATAGAGAAGGTGATGACGTCTCCGGCATCACCGCTTGTGGGCGGCAGCACAGTCTTGGCCGTGTTCACCGTCGGCTCGATCACGCGCACATTGGCTGCCGAGGCGGTGAAGCTGCCGTTGTTATCGAACTCGAACACGGCTTCGTTGTTCAAAAGCGTCCCGGCCTGGTTGCCGGACACGTTGAGAACGATGACCCGGTACTGGAAGGTCAGCGTCTCTGCGGTGGTGTTGTCGGTGTTGGCGTTGATGATATCGCCAAGGTCTAAAGTGATCGTACGCCCGTTGTTGCTAATGACGGGGTTATCGGCCGGGTTGGTACCCGGGTTGCACAAGTCAGAAAAGTCACCCACGCCCAGGTTCGTTGAGAGATCTGGCGAAGCGGCGATGGGCGCACAATCGACAAAGGCCATGCCTGCATCGAGGGTATCCACGATGAGCACATTCGGGATCAGCCCCTCGATGGGGGTCAGCGTCACTTCGTAGGTGAGCAGCTCGCCAATGACAGCTTCGGTGTGGTCGTTGAAACCATCGCTGATCTCGGTGGTCACCAATGTCTTGGTGGCCGAAGGCTCGGCCACGGTGACCTCGGCCGTATCCGTACGCGGCACCACCAAGTGGTCCGCTCCACCTTCTACACCGGCATATTGCAGGATTGACGCGGTATTGGTCAGCACTTCATTGGGGATAACACCGCCGCCCAGATCCACCTGATAGGTGATGACGGCGATGTTCAAGCCACTGTTGGGGTCATAGACGCTCAGCGAGCCGCTCAAGGGCGCCGGGTCGTCCAATACGATGCCGGTGCTGGTGAAGAAGTCAGCCTCGCTGCCGGTGTATGGCAACAGAGTGCCGTTGCCATCGGTAACACACAGGCTGCCAGGCACAAGCACAAGCCCAGCAGGCAGCTCGTCGCGCAGGTGTACATCGAAAACGCCGTTCACACCGGAGCCGGTGTTCTCGATGGTGATCGCCATGGTGACGCGGTCTCCGGCATCCACCAGGCTCAAATCACTATTCACCGGATTGGTTGCCAGCCCGCTGGAAGTGATCGGGGTAGCAAAACGCGGGCAGCTTGCCTGGTCAAACAGCACAGGGCCAACCGGCAGCGGCGCAATGATGCCGGCCGGGTTATCCACCTCTACCACACCCTTGCTGATCGCCAGCATGGGCTGCGTAAGGATGACCTGCGCCAGGGCGTCTCCGGTGCTGGCCTCGCCGCTGGTGTTGCTCTCCGACGCGCGCACCTGGTTGGTCAGGAAGAGACGGTCGGCAAAGGGAGCATCTGTGACAGTGACGGTGAAGAGCAGGTCAACGGCGTAGGTCGTCTCGACGGCGCCATTGAAATTGCCATAGGTAAGCGTGAGGCGGTTGTTGGCCAGGTTGGTGGTGAGCGTGGGGATGATGCCGCTGTAGGCACAATAGGTATCGTTGGGGCCAAACTTCACAACACCCGCGGCGGGCGACGTACCGTTGGCGGACAGACAGCCCGCCCCGTCGAAGCTCCAGGCTGGGCCACCAACATTATCGGCATCCGGATCCATCACACGGAAGATGGGCAGCGGGAAATAATCTTCGAAGAACAGGTTCTCAACATCGCCGGTAGAGAGCGTGTACTGAATGCGATACGTGACCGCATCCCCGGGGGCGATTTCCACCTGTGGACCAGGGGCAACGCCATTTACGGAGTAAATGGATTTGGCGACATTCCCCACCCCGATCGAGACGCCCGCACTGCTGGTGTCCTGCTCAGAACTGCCAGTGGGTGTCAATGTGCCCGTATCCAACACGTCGCCCACCACGCTGACCTGGTTGCTGAGCGAGTCGCCCTGATCAACACTAGGCGTGCCGATGAAAGTATTGATGAAGGTCTGCTGCACTTCGGAGCGGAAGACAACCTGCACAGTGGTAGCGCCGTCATCGAAAGTGCCGCAGTCTGGGGCGGGGTTGCCGGTGGCGGGGTTGATGCAGCCACCAATAAGCCGAGCGTCCGGGCCACTCGCGGCGATCTGATCCGATACGCGGAAGCGGATCGTGGTGCTGCCGTTGTCGGGAGCCGGGTCAATTTCGTCACACTCACCCACGGGTGCAAGTTGTGCACCGGTGTAGTTACACGAAACCGTGAAATTGGCGGGCAGGAAGGGTATGGACAAGGTGTACCCGTTGCCGTTAACCAACAGAGTTGGTGTAAAGCCGGGTTCGAAATGCTGCCCATCCGAAAGCGTGTCAGTGATGACAACACGTTCGAAGGCAAAGAAATCAGATACCTGGACGCCCAGCGTATATTGCAGCAATTCCCCCGGCGCGGGCTGGCCGCCGCCCACCACAATAACGCCCTTTTGAATAGCAATGGATTTATCGGTCAGGTTGTGCTCGCAACCCGTCTGGTCCATATCTACCGGGATGGGCGTTACCAGATCCCAATCGCGCGGGTCAATCGGTTGCCAGGCGGCGTTTAGGGAAGCATTGTTGCAAGAATCTACGTCATCACCCGTGACGGGGTTGATGACGCGCGAGCTGCTGGCATCCTCCAGCGGCACATAAAAGGAAAAGAGCACACTGGCGGTACCGCTCACGCTGCCGGGGAAAGCGCAGCTCACCGTACCGCCCGGCGTAGCTGGCGGCGGCGTAGTACACACCGCCCCAGGTGGGTTGGTGGATATTACGTTCAAGAACTGCAGGTTGTCTGGCAGGGTGTCCACCAGCGTCAACCCGGTGACGGATTGCCCGGAAGCGATCTGGGCTTGCAAGTTGTACTGGCGCGGGTAGTTGGGGCCGGTGGCGGTTTCGCCTTCAGGGCCACCATAGGACTTGGAAAATTGCACCAGCGTGGGCTCGACTGAGCCGGTCACCCATGCACTCAGGGTGTTGACTGCCGGGTCCGTTGGAAAGTCATTGATCGGCGTATAGCCGAACTCGTAGCCGCCGCGCGCCTGGATCTCCAGCGGGTGACCAAGATCGGCCAGGTTGCTCATGTCCACGGTAATGTCCACAACCGCGGCGGGCTGGTTGACGGTGAAGGAGCCAAACGGCAGGCGCATGGAGACCAGCTTGTCGCCCGGTTGCACGCCCGGCGGGCAGGTCACCACGATCAGCGCTCCGCTGACATCGCGCACGAACGGGTGCACCGCTTGGCAGGTGAGGTCAAACACAACCTCAACCGGAGTTAAGGTAGAGCCTAGGTAGCTGGCCGAGATCGAGTTGTTGCCCAGGCCATCAGGTGGTTCCAAGGTGACCACATCCCCATCCGCACCCATGGCGGGCAAGATAAGATCGAGCACGGGGCCGTAGCCAGTGTCAGCGTCTGGGTTGCTAAACGTAGCCGTGAAAGAAACATTCTCGCCGATGAAGGCCTGAGCAGGCACGGAGAGCACTACACTCGGCGGCGAAGCCAGCAGCGGACGATTGTTTGTGCCCAATAACGGCGGCACGAACGACCCCATAATCAGCGTAAAGGTAAGGGAAAGGGAGGCAAACCAGTGGTAACTTCTGCTTGCCAACCCAGCAGTGTTAGACCGTGCTACGTGCAACGTTGAACCTCCCTTAATGAAAGGTTTAAGAAGGGCTAATCAAGCATGCTGCCTTTTAAATACTTTTGGCATTATAACATGGGACGTGTTCAGGGACACTCAAAACAAGTACGCCTGCTTAGGGGGGCGAAAAGTACTATCACGCCCCTGCTATGTTAGGCTTTTTGCTGGTTGCTACAAGAATCTGAACCACGGAGAGAGAGCTGCAGGAATCTGTTGTGCGCGCCGAATTGACAAGGCACGAATATCCATCTAAAATTGTGATGAAACGCACAATATAACTGTTCGCCCATTTCAACTGAGGAGAGCGTTCATGGCAAAGACCCTGGCAAAATCCGTAATTACTTGTGACATGGAAGGCCGCATCGAAACCTTTGGTGATGGCTCTGAAAAGATGTTTGGCTATTCCAAAGCTGAGATCATTGGCAAGAAACGCGTCTCAGCCTTTTCCCCCGGCCAAGTGGTGCTGGAGCACGTGCCTACCTGGCTAAGCACTGCATCCAAGACCGGCGAGTACAAGGGCCGCACGGTGTTCGTGCGCAAGAATGGCGAGCTGTTCTCCGCTGATATTCGCATCACTCCCACCTTCAAAGACGGCGTGCAAGATGGCTACTGCGGCGTTACCGAAGAGATCGACGTTCCCGTCAACCAAGCCATGCCCAACATCAGCCTGATGACCAAGATCTTCACCTGGCTGGTGATCACGCGTGCACCCTTCCTGACCGCCGTGATCGTGCCGATCCTGATCGGCGCCGCCTGGGTGGCCGCCAACAACATCGTCACGCCCTTCCCCACTGCCAAGTTCTTCCTGGCGCTGTTCGCCGGCATCTTCCTGCATGTCTCGGCCAACACCTTCAATGATTACTTTGACTGGACCAGCGGCACGGACCCCGGCAACAATGATTACTTCCTGCCCTACTCCGGCGGCAGCCGCTCGATCGAGCTCGGCCTGGCCAATGAGAAGACGCTGCTCATCGTAGGCTCCGTCTCCCTGCTCGTCTCGGCTGTGCTCGGCATCCTGCTGACGCTGCAGAGCGGCCTCGGCATCCTGGCCTTCGGCCTGGTGGGCGCCTTCTTCGCGTACTTCTATACCGCTCCGCCGCTGCGCCTGGCCGCCCGCAAGGGCCTTGGCGAGCTGACGGTAGGCCTTAGCTTCGGCCCGCTGGCCGTGGCCGGCACGGTCTACGCCCTCACCGGGCGCGTGACCCTGGCCGACTTCCTGGCGGGTGTGCCTATCGGCTTGCTGACGATCGCCATCCTGTGGATCAACCAGTTCCCAGACGAGGAGTCTGACAAAGCCGCCGGCAAAGAGAACCTGGTGGTGGTGCTGGGCAAAGAGCGCGCTCGCTACGGCTACATTCTGCTGCTGGTGGCCGCCTTCGGCCTGGCGCTGTACTGGACGCTGGTGAGCGGCTTGTTCCCCATCGGTGCGCTACTGATCCTGGTTGCCGCCCCGCTGGCCATCCAGACCAGCCGCATCATCATGCGTGAGTACCGTGAGCGCAGCCTGGCCCGCGCCAATGCCACCACCATTCAGCTGCACGCTGTCGCTGGCCTGCTGATGGCGGCCGGTATCTTCTGGAGCGATGCCCTCAGCCGTTTGCTGGGTCTGTAAGTCACGCTCTCTGCTCAAGTAAAAAAGCCGCCCAAATGGGCGGCTTTTTTGTTGTATGGCAATTACTTGACAAATCATACATACACATGTAATATTTTTCTTACATATCAAAATTGCATGGAGATAAACAATGTTTGAAAACACGCCTTACCTGTTCATCATGATCGTTGCCGTTGTAGCTATTACCTTTGTTTTCATTTCGTCAGTGCTTAAGGGCAAATCCAATGAAAATTCGTCCGAAGTAAAGGCCACCCTTGCCGAGATCAACGAAGGCGTCCAGGAGCTGCGCACAAAGGTAGCCTCCATCGAAAAGATGCTGCGTGAGGTTGAGTAAGCCAGACAAGGAGCCAACTGATGAGCCCCCCTGCGCGCAATGAGCCCAGCCTGGTTGCCATCCTGGCGGCACTGGATAACCCGCACCGCCTACGCATCATCGCCGCCCTGCGCGGCAAGACCAACTATGTAAGCCAGCTAGCCCGTGACCTGGACATCAGCCGCCCGCTGCTGATCATGCACCTGAAGAAGCTGGAGGACGCTGGCCTGGTCTCCAGCGATCTGGAAGTCTCTGAAGACGGCAAGGCGATGCGCTTTTACCAACTGGTGGAGTTTGACATCCGCCTGACCCCTGCTGACATCGCCAAGGCAGCAGCCAAGCTGCCTAAGGACTAAAAAAGAGCACGGCTTCGCCGTGCTCTTTTTTGCCTCTTGACATTGACGTTACGTCATAGCTTATCCTTTCGGCCATGGACGCCAAGACGTACACCGTGAAGCAGCTGGCGCAACTCGCCGGAGTAACCCCGCGCACCTTGCGTCACTACGACCGCATAGGTCTGCTGAAACCGGCCAGCGTAGATGAGAACAGCTATCGCCACTACGACGAGCACAGCGTGCTGCGACTGCAACAGATCTTGTTCTTCCGCGAACTGGGATTCGAGCTGGACAGGGTCAAAGCCATTCTGGACCAGCCAAATTTTGATCTGGTGAGCGCGTTACAGACCCATCGCCACCGGCTGCAAGCCAAGCAGCTGCATATGCAGCGCTTAATCCGCACCGTGGATGCCACAATCATGCACTTAGTTGGAGAAGTAACTATGAGCGAAAAGAAAATGTTCGAAGGCTTTGATGAAGAGAAGCAGCAAGAATACGAAAAGCAAGCCATTGAGAATTGGGGGGATGGCGCCAAAGACAGTATCAAACTGTGGAATAGTTACAGTAGAGAACAGCAGGAGCGCATCCTGGCTGAGGGTGGCAAGATCTACCAGACTATCGCTGACCAGATGAAGCTCGGCCCACACAGCCCGGAGATACAAGCCAGCCTAGCGCAATGGCACGAACACCTGCGCAACTTCTACGAACCAACTTTCGATATCCTGCGCGGCCTGGGCGACACATACAACGAGCATGTGGATTTTAGGGCCACCTTCACCGCCATCCGTCCAGGCCTGCCCGCATTTCTCCAGCAAGCGATTAATCACTATGTGGACATGTTGGAAACCGAGTGGCTAGAGCGCGAGCTAGGGATCCTCAAAGAATGAGTACCACCCAGCGCCACAGCTCTCTGGCCGGCGCGGCGACGGACACAGCCCACCGTCAGGCGCTGTTTGAAGTAGAGACTGCACAGCGCAAGCTGGCCGATCTAGTCCTGGATGAGGGTACCCTAGGGCATGTCCGCGCCTTGCTCACCAAGATCCGCCACCACCGGCTGCTGTATGAAGAGTACGGCCTACGTGAGATCGATCCCTACGGTGGGCGCACCGCGATCAACTTCTATGGGCCGCCGGGCACGGGCAAGAGCATGGCGGCCGAATCAATTGCCGGCGAGCTCGGCATGGGCATCATCCGCGCCAACTATGCTGAGATCGAGTCGAAATTTGTAGGCGAGACGCCTAAGAACATCAAGGCTGCTTTTGCCAAAGCAGAAGACTCCAACGCGGTACTCTTTTTCGATGAGGCTGATTCCATTCTAGGCAAACGGTTAAGCAGTATTACTCAAAGCACAGATCATGCTGTCAATGTAAGCCGCTCCGTAATGCTATTGGAGTTGGATCATTTCTCCGGCGTTGTCGTCTTCGCTACCAACCTGGCTTCAAACTATGATGCCGCCTTCACACGCCGCATCCTTGGCCATGTAGCCATGCCGCTGCCCGATGAAGCCGCGCGGCTGCGGCTTTGGCGCCGCCATATCCCCAACCGGCTGCCAGTGCAGCTCGCGGAAGGCGACTGGTCTCGGCTGGTAGCCGCAACCGAGGGTCTGGCGGGCGGCGACATCCTAAACGCCGTGCTGTACGCCGCCTCACTGGCTGTGGAACGACACGGCGCACTGGCAATCGTAAACTTGGACGACTTTCTGATGGCTATAAAAGCAGGAAAACAAGCGAAGCAGGAAGTCGGAAAAGCAGGCTAACAAAAGAGCACGGCGAACGCCGTGCTCTTTTTGTTCTTGCTCCACCCGTGACCAGTTATTTACCTAGCTCCACGTCACCATACGTCCAAAAGCGATTGATGAAAAAGTTCCAGAACAACACAATACCAATCGCGCCGGCCAGCGCCAAGTTATGCGTAACCGAATACGTACTTAACCCCAACAGGGTCGGCCGAGGGCCAGCCAAGCGATCAAACCATGCCGCCAAGCCATTGAATATTGGAGTGCGGATCAACAAACCCACCAGGTTTACTAAACCGTACTGTGCCATTTGACGTGACCAGGGCTTGGAACGCGAATCCTTATAGGTCCATTTGCGATTCAAGATGAAGTTACTGCTGACAGCCACGAGAAAAGAGATCGCCTGGCTGAGTGCAGGAATAACACCGGCGAGGTTAAGCAGCAAGTTGAACACAGCAAAATCCACCACTGCGCCAATTGCACCAACGGTGGAGAAGCGCGCAAAGCGCTTTAGCTCACGGCGTTTGCTGCGCACGGTCATTTGAGGGCCAACTCGTCACGGAAGTACTGAACGGTCTTACTGAGCCCATCACGCAGCGAGATGCTTGGCCCCCACGTGAGCCACTCACTGGCCCGCGTAATGTCGGGCTGGCGGCGCAGCGGGTCACCGGGCAGGAACTGCTTCTTCTCGAAGACCAGGCCGGCGTTCTTACCCACCAATGCATCAATCTCCTTGGCGAACTGCTCAATCGTGATCTCATCTGGGTTACCGATGTTGACCGGCTCATGAATATCTGAGGTCAACAGGCGGTAGATGCCCTCGATGAGGTCATCCACATAGCAGAAGCTGCGTGTCTGTTGCCCGTCACCGTAGACGGTGAGTTGCTCGCCACGCAAGGCCTGCTGGATGAAGTTGGCCACGGCGCGGCCATCATCCACATGCATGCGCGGGCCATAAGTGTTGAAGATGCGCACGATGCAGGTATTGACCTTATGGAAGCGGTGGTAGGCCATCGTCAGCGCTTCGGCAAAGCGCTTAGCTTCGTCATACACCGAGCGCTCACCAATCGGGTCTACATGGCCCCAATAGCTTTCCTTTTGAGGGTGCTCCAGCGGGTCGCCATAGATCTCACTGGTCGAGGCCAGCATAAAGCGTGCATTGTTGGCCAAGGCCACACCGAGGGTATTGTGCGTGCCTAAGGCCCCCGCCTTCATGGTCTGGATGGGTAGATTGGGATAGCCGATGGGCGAATTGGGATTGGGGCTGGCGGGCGAGGCAAAGTGCATCACCGCATCCAACTTACCCGGAACGGAGATGTAGTTCGAAACATCGTGCCGTATGAACAAAAATCGCTCATTGGTGCTGAGATGGGCAAGGTTCTCCGGCTTGCCGGTGACAAAATTGTCCATGCCCACCACTTCATGCCCCTCAGCCAGCAGGCGGTCACACAAATGCGAGCCCAAAAAGCCCGCAGCGCCAGTTACTAATATCCGCATGTATGCTCTCTCAATCTTGAAGTCTTGCTAACAGCGCCCAATTTTATCATCCACAGATGAACACAGATAGCCAAGAAGCGAACCACAAAGGCACAAAGAACACAAAGAAAAAGAATTTCCTTGGAACATCCTTGCTTTGTGCCCTTTGTGTCTTTGTGGTTAGGCAGTTATCAGTGTATATCTGTGTTTATCTGTGGACTCTATTGCCAGTCCAATGCCCCCACCAGGCCATCGCCGGTGAGTTGGCGCGCCTCGCCGGTGAGCACATTGGCGACCCACAAGTTACCCTGGTATACGAAAGCAATCATCGCGCCAGCTTCGCCACTCGGCGACCAAGCCACGCGCTGCGGCTGCAAGCCGGCCGCACCCTGCGGCGGGAACAGGCTGAGCGTCTGGCCGCTCTCGGGGGCAAGCACCATCAGCTCATAGCTGCTGGTCTCACTTTGGCTGGGCGTGAACGCACGCAGGAAGGCCACCTGGCCGCCGCCCGGCTCGGGTACCGGGTTGGCAAACATGCCCACGTTCTGCAACAGGCGGCGCAGCTCGCCCTGAGGCGAGAGCGCCACAAGGTCAAACAGTGGCGAGCGCGCTTGCGTCTCCAGGCCGCTTTGCGGCGCGTGGTCAACACTGTACAGCCAGCCATCGTCGCCCCAGGCGATGACAGGCATCCAGGCCCAATCGCTGTTGGTCTGGAACGGCGTGACCGCCAGCAGGGTCTGCAAGCGATCCGTCTCAATATCGGCCAAGCCTATGCCATCCGGCCGCGTGAAGGCCAGCAGCTCGCCATCTGCACTCCAGGCAAAAGCCGAACCCCACCAGCTGTATAAGCTATCGGTGCTGCGTGTCGGCAGTCCTTCGCGTACTACGGTGACATCAGCGCTGGGCGTAAAGTTGATGAATTGCAAATCATTGTTGGCGGCCCAGCCGGGCGGGTTCAGGCTGGGCTCCACTGTGGAGAAGGCGATCTGCGTGCTGCTGCCGGGGGTCCAGCCAGCATAGTGCACCACATTGCTCACACCAAGCTCGATCTGGCGAAAATCGTCCAGGCTGACGACCCATAGGGTGTTGATGGCTTCTTCGTTCTGACTGCTGCGCGTATAGAGCAGCCAACCGCCATCCGGCGAGACCTCAAAGATGCGCCCGTCCAGGTCACCCGTGGTGACCACCGGCTGGCGTGAGCCAGTGTTGCCTTCCAGCAACCAGGCGTTGCCACCGGCCAGGAAAACCAGCCGCCCGGGGATGCTGACGGCGCTAAAAGCCGATTGCGCCCCGATCATGATGATCTCTTCCACCGCGGCGCTCACCACCTGCGAGCGCACCGCTGTGCGTGAGATCAACTCGCCATCTTCATAGACAAGGCGATAGGTGACCTCTTGCAGACCATTGACGCCATTCTGGATCAGGCGCTGCTCGCCTACACCCATGGCTTCGTTCTGCAGCGTGCGCGAGACAAATGCAATGGCTTCCTCAGCCACTTCGTAGGTTTCCTCTACACGGATGACGCGCAGCTCGCCCGCCTCATCCAACTGGGCCAGACTGTGCGGCTCGGTGCGGTCCAGCGGGCCCAAGGTAACGCCCGCCGCCTGCAGCGCCTCGCTGACGCGGCTGCCAGCTGCCACCTGCACACGGTGCTCGGCGCCATCGGCTAAGACAGTTACGTCTATCTGTGGCAGGCTGGTTGCTGGGCGGCAGGCCGCGAAAAGCAGGCTCAGCGCCAAAAGCAAAAATCGCCCGCGAAGGGCTGGCTGGTATAATGCGCCGCTCATTAACTGACTTTCATTTCACGAAAAAGCTGAGTAACTATAGCATGGCGGCAAAAAAGCAAGCAGAAACCGCAACTGAAGAAACCTTGACCCTTGAGGCGCGCATTGAAGCGCTGCTCTTTGTGGCTCCTGGCCTGGTGGCCCCCAACCAACTGGCCGCCGCGCTTGAAGTGCCGCCCAAAAAAGTGGAAGCTGCCCTCACCACGGTGGAAGAGAGTCTGGCCAGCCGCGGTATCCGCCTGCAACGCTACCGCGGTGAGCTACGCCTGGTGAGCGCACCGGAAGCTGCCCCGCTGGTGGAACGCTTCCTCCATCTCGAAGCCACTACGCGCCTCAGCGCCGCGGCGCTGGAATGCCTGGCCATCGTGGCCTATCAGCAACCCATCACGCGCCCCCAGATCGACTCGGTGCGCGGCGTCAACAGTGACAGCTCGATCCGCTCCTTGCTCACGCATGGCCTGGTGGAGGAAGCCGGCCGTGCCGATGGCCCTGGGCGCCCCATCCTCTACGCCACCACCTCCGAGTTCCTGCAACACTTCGGCCTGGGCAAGATCGAGGATCTGCCTGTGCTCAGCCCGGACGCAGTTTCCGCGTCCAAACAAGCCGAAATTATGGAGCTTCCTGAACTGAAATCTTAAAATTTCACCCCTACGCGTCACTCAATCTGCTTTTCAGGGTTGAACATTTCCTGTTTTTCCTCTTATAATCTTTTGTCTAACTACGGCGCTATGGGGTCGCAGCACCGTGCGCACGGTATTGCAGTCCTCATAGTGCGGCCAAAAGGCCAGCCATACAATCAGAGGTTTGAAGGAGAAAGATATGACGAAAAAGCTCTTCCCCGTTGTGGGATTACTGCTCGCCATCGCGGTAGTGCTTACCGCATGTGGCGGTGGTAGCACCCCCGCCACCAGCGAAGCCGCGCCGGCTGAGCAGCCCACCGCTGCCCCCGCCGAAGTGATCTTCACCACCCCGTCTGGGTATGGTGTGACGCTGGAAACCGTGCGTGCGCGCGGCACCCTGATCTGTGGTGTCAACTCGCAGGTGCCCGGCTTCGGCTTTGTGGATGCTGATGGCAACTTCTCTGGTGTGGACGTGGACTACTGCCGCGCCCTGGCCGCCGCCGTCTTCGGTGACGCCAACGCTGTTGAGTTCCGCCCTGTAACCGCTGCTGAGCGCTTCACCGCCCTGCAGTCCGGCGAGATCGACGTTCTGAGCCGCAACACCACCTGGAGCACCCTGCGCGACACCGAGCTGGGTGGCAACTTTGTTCACACCACCTTCTACGATGGTCAAGGCCTGATGGTTCGCGAGGACAGTGGCATCACTGACATCGCTGGCCTCGAGGGCGGTACGATCTGCGTGCAGACCGGCACCACCACCGAGCTGAACCTGGCCGACGTGTTCGCCGCTGAAGGCGTAAGCTACACCCCGGCTGTGTTCGAAGATGCTGACGGCACCTTCGCCGCCTACGCTGAGGGCCGCTGTGACGCCGTCACCACGGACAAGTCTGGCTTGGTTTCCCGCCGCACCGTGTTGGCCGACCCCGAAGCTCACGTGATCCTGGATGTCACCATGTCCAAGGAGCCTCTGGGCCCCATGGTTCGCCACGGTGATGACCAGTGGTTCGACATTGCGCAGTGGACCGTGTTTGCCATGATCTCCGCTGAGGAGTTCGGCATCACCTCCGCCAACGTGGACAGCCAGAGCGGCTCCGCCAACCCCGAAGTCCTGCGCTTGCTGGGCCTCGAAGGTGAGCTGGGCGCGGCCCTGGGTCTGGAAGCCAACTGGGCGTACAACATCATCAGCCAGGTTGGCAACTACGAAGAGGTCTACAACCGCAGCCTGGGCCCGGACACCCCGACCTATATCCCGCGCGGTCTGAACAGCCTCTACACCGAAGGCGGCCTGCTCTACGCCCCGCCCTTCCGCTAGACCGATCTTTACCTAACACGTACCGCAATACGGGGGCGGGCACTAAGCCCGCCCCCGTATTTGTAAATTGGAGGGTTGCATGGCAAATACCCCCAACACATCCGCCTCCCCTCCCTTTTGGCGAGATGAACGGGTTCTCAAAATCCTTGCCCAGATCATTTTCGGCGCGGCCGTGCTCATCTTCGGCTTTGTGCTGTTCCAAAACATGGTCACCGGTTTGCGCCAACAGGGCACTACCCTGGGGCTGACCTTTCTACAGAACACATCAGGGTTTGACCTCGCAGAAACCTTAAACGAATACTCGCGCAGCTCTACCTACTGGCAAGCCTTCCTGGCTGGCTTGTACAACACGCTGCTGGTGAGTGCTGTCGGTATTGTGCTCTCCACCATCCTCGGAGTCATCCTCGGTGTGGCTCGCCTCTCCAGCAATGTGCTGGTGCGTGGCCTGGCCACCGCGTATCTGGAGTTGATGCGCAACTTGTCTTTATTGGTCTTCCTCATCTTCTGGTACCTGGGCGTCTTCCTCAAACTGCCCCTGGTCAAAGACGCGGTCATCTGGCCGGGCGACATTATCCTCACCAACCGCGGCATCGGCATCCCCTGGGGCTTGCCTACCGAAACCTGGCCCACCTTCAAGCTGTTTCTGATCGGCGGCCTGGTGCTGGCGGTGGTGCTGACGCTGCTGTTCCGTTGGCAGGGCAAGCGCACCGGGAAATCTCCGCTGGCACTCGTGTGGGCGCCGCTGGCCTTCCTGTCCGTGGCGGCCATCGGCTGGTTCGTGGTTCCCGCGGCTCCGCTCAGCCTGGATCTGCCCGCAGTGGCCGGCCTGAACCTAAAGGGTGGCCGCATCTTTACGCCAGAGTTCATGGCGCTGGTGTCTGGCCTGGTGTTGTACACCGCGGCCTTCATTGGTGAGGTGGTGCGCGCTGGCATCCAGGCGGTGTCCAAGGGCCAAGTGGAGGCCTCACGCGCGCTCGGCCTCTCCAGCTTTCAATCATTGCGCCTGGTTATCTTCCCGCAGGCGCTACAGGTCATCATCCCGCCGCTCACCAGCCAATATCTCAATCTCACCAAGAACTCTTCATTGGCGATTGCCGTGGGCTACCCGGATCTTTTCTACGTCTCCAATACCATTCTGAACCAAAGTGGCCGCGCCGTGGAGATGATCACCCTGGTGATGCTGACCTATCTGCTCTTTAGCCTGGTAACTTCGGTCTTTATGAACTGGTACAACGCCCGCGTGCGATTGGTGGAACGATAATGAGCGCAACGACACTCAAACCACCCTCGGCCGAACGCCTCACGCTGCTGGGCTGGCTGCGCAAGAACCTGTTCAACTCCTGGGGCAATGCCATCCTCACCGTTGTGGCAGGCTGGCTGACCTACGTCACGGTGCGCGGCCTGCTCTTGTGGGTCTTCACCGAAGCCGATTGGGAAGTTGTAGTCACCAACCTGCGCTTGATCCTGCTGGGGCAATACCCGATTGCAGAAGTGTGGCGCATCTGGGTCTCGATGGCGCTGCTGGCCTTCCTGATCGGCAACTCGCTCTCCATCTGGGGCAAGGGCAAAACATCTACGCGCTTCACCGTGCTCTTGATGGCGGTGCTTGTGGGCCTGGGCTTTGTGGTGAGTGGCCCGTCACGCCTGTGGCTCATCGGCATGGCCGCGCTGGTTGGCGCCGGCTGGTTTTTGGGGCGCTCCGCAGGCAAGACTATGCGCAACGTGGTGGGAATTGGCTGGGTGGTGTGGCCGCCCATCTTCATCCTGCTGCTGCGCGGCCTCACCCCCGCCGAAGGCTTCTTACCCCAGGTAGGTACCAACCTATGGGGCGGCTTGATGCTCACCTTCATGCTCACCATCGTGGGCATCGTGTTCTCGTTCCCCATCGGTGTGCTGCTGGCATTGGGCCGCCAATCCAACCTGCCCATCGTGCGCTGGTTCTGCATCACCTTTATCGAGGTGGTGCGCGGCGTACCGTTGATCACGATCCTGTTCATGGCCCAGCTGATGCTGCCGCTGTTCCTGCCCGCCGGGCTGACCATCGACCGCGTGCTGCGTGCCATGGTGGGCATCACGCTGTTCAGCGCCGCCTACCTGGCCGAAAACGTGCGTGGCGGCCTGCAAGCCATCCCCAAGGGCCAATATGAGGCGGCCTACGCTCTGGGGTTGAACGGGGCGCTCTCGATGGGCCTCATCATCCTGCCGCAGGCGTTGCGTCTCATCATCCCGATCCTGGTGGGCCAGTTCATCGCCCTGTTCAAGGATACGGCGCTGGTGGCCATCGTGGGCTTGTTCGACTTGGTGGGTATCGCCCGCACGGTGTTGGCACAGCCCGCCTTCCTGGGTACGCACCGCGAGGTCTACGCCTTCATCTCGCTGCTGTACTGGGTGTTCAGCTACGCCATGTCCTACGTCAGTATCCGCCTGGAAGATTCTCTGGGCGTGGGTAAACGATAAGTTGTGAGGAGAACGATGACCACAGACAAGACTCCCATCATCACCGCCAAAGATGTCAGCAAATGGTTTGGCGATTTTCAGGCCCTGCGTGGCGTGAACATGGAAGTGAAGCAAGGCGAAGTGATCGTGATCTTTGGGCCATCTGGCTCAGGCAAGAGCACCTTCATCCGCACCATCAACCGCCTGGAGGAGCACCAAAGTGGCGACATTATCGTGGATGGCATTGAGCTCAGCCACGATGTGCGCAACATCGAAAAGATCCGCGAGGAGACCGGTATGGTCTTCCAGCAGTTCAATCTCTTCCCGCATCTCACGGTGCTGCAGAACATCACTCTGGCGCCCATCTGGGTCAAGAAGTGGGATAAAGCGCGTGCCGAGGAGAAGGCCATGGAGCTGCTGACCCGCGTTGGCATCCCCGAGCAGGCCAGCAAGTACCCGGGCCAGCTCTCCGGCGGCCAGCAGCAGCGCGTGGCGATTGCGCGTGCCCTGGCGATGGAGCCAAAGATCATGCTCTTCGACGAGCCCACCAGCGCCCTGGACCCTGAGATGATCAAGGAAGTGCTGGACGCGATGATCGAGCTGGCCAAGACGGGTATGACCATGCTAGTGGTGACCCATGAGATGGGCTTTGCCCGCGCCGTGGCCGACCGCATGTTTTTCTTCGATAAGGGCGAGATCGTGGAAAGTGGCACGCCGGAGCAGATCTTCAAGGCTCCCAAGGAAGACCGCACAAAGTTGTTTTTGTCGCAGATTTTGCATCACTAAAGGCAGCTGTTAGCGATTAGCTGTCAGCTAAATCTAAGACACACAAAAGAGAGCGCACTTGGTGCGCTTTCTTTGCTATGGCTACGTCATACCGAGCAATCTACCCTCACCCGCCAACGTGCGTCCTGATCATGAGCTCAGCCTGCCCTCTCCCTAAAGGGAGAGGGCGCGAGCGAAGCGAGCAGGTGAGGGTCTTTTCGCGGCACAAGCGAGCGGGTGAAGTCTTGGTCATTGCAAGCACAGCGAACACCCCACTCCCGTCATTCCGAGCAAAGCGAGGAATCCTTTAGGGCAAACAAAGTCACTTTCATATGGCCTGAAGAATCCCTCCCCGCCGCAGCCACGGCTCGTTCGAATTACACCGCCGCCCGTCTTTGCGAGGAGTGCTGCACGTAGTGCAGCCGACGAAGCAATCTCCAGGCCTATTTGCAACTCCACTTGGGGATTGCTTCGCTGCGCTCGCAATGACGTATTAAGGATGGCATGACTTCGTCATTCCGAGCGAAGCGAGGAATCCTTTAGGCCACAAACTTCCATGTCTCTTTGTAATGGCCTAAAGGATTCTTAACCTGCGGCTCCCTCGCCGCTACGCGGCTCGTTCGGAATGACATGCCAGCCCGGAGATAGCTTCGCTGCGCTCGCAATGACTGAAGGCTAGCGAGCAGCGAGCGACCAGATGAGCCAACCTTGACAAGGCTTGCTGTAATAGAACATCTGTGCGTATACTAGCGGCATGGAAACGCTGCAAAAATTGCGTGTCGTTGGGCGAGACATGCACCTGGAAGCCGACAGCGAGAGCGACCAACTCTGCGCCCCGGTGGTTGGCGGACGCCAGCTACCCGTGATACCCATTAGCGAAGTGGCGCTGCCCGGTGGGCGCAAGATGAAGGTGGTCAAGAGCATGCTCACCACCGCCTGCGAGCGCAACTGCAACTACTGCCCCTTCCGCGCCGGCCGCAGCAAAATGCAGCGCATCACCATCAAGCCGGATGAGATGGCGCACGTCTCCTACCAGGCCTACCGCCAGCGCCTGGTGGAAGGCTTGTTCCTCAGCTCTGGCATCATCAAGGGCGGCGTCACCACGCAGGACAAGCTCATCGATACCGCCGAAATTCTGCGCAACAAGCTCGGCTTCCACGGCTATCTGCACCTCAAGATCATGCCCGGGGCTGACCGTGACCAGGTGCGCCGTTCGATGCAACTGGCTGACCGTATCTCGGTCAACCTGGAGGGCGCCAACGCCCAGCGCCTGGCCACGCTGGCGCCGATGAAGAAGTTTGCCGATGAACTGCTGGCCCCGCTCAAATGGGCGCAAGACATCCGCGCCAACGAGGCGCCCAGCACCACCTGGAACGGGCGCTGGGCCAGCTCGGTCACGCAGTTCGTCGTAGGCGGCGCCGACGAGACGGATGTGGAGCTGGTCTCGACCTCAGAGTACCTTTATCACGAGCTCAAGCTCAAGCGCACCTACTACTCGGCCTTCTCGCCCATCATTGACACGCCGCTGGAGAATCACCGCCCCGAAAATCCGTGGCGCGAGCATCGCCTCTACCAGGCTTCATTCCTGCTGCGTGATTATGGCTTCGCCATGGAGGAGCTGCCCTTCAACCAAAGCGGCAACCTGCCGCTCAACAAGGACCCCAAAACCGCCTGGGCCGAGCAGACCCTGCTGCACAAGCCCATCGAAATCAATACCGCCAGCCGCGAGCAGCTTCTCTTGGTGCCGGGCATCGGCCCCAAAAGCGCCGATGCCATCTTGCGTGCTCGCCGCCTGCACGCCATCACCAGCCTGGATGATCTGAAGGCGCTGGGCATCGTGCCCAAGCGCAGTGCACCCTTCGTGCTGCTCAACGGGCGTCAGCCCAGCTTCCAAATGCGCCTGCTCGACATGGCTGAGCCAACCCCGCAACTGCGCCCGCGCTTCCCCGGTTAGTGATACCGGTTTAATCGAGTAATCAGAGAGGATTCGTACTTAGTAATTGGTAGATTAATCTCCAATCTCTAACTACGAATTACCAATTACTATTTACTAAGCATGCCCGGCCGCTTCACTCTCACCTCCAACCCCGACCTTATCCGGGACACCTTCCCCTGGCTGAACGTGCCCGAGCAGCTCACGCCACGCTATAACATCGCCCCCACTCAGCCGGTGGCCGTCGTACTCAACGATGGCAGCCACGCTGTTGACTTCGTGAACTGGGGCCTCGTGCCATCCTTCAGCAGCGGCGCCAAAATGACCTCGCTGCTCATCAACGCCCGCTCCGAGGGCATCACGCGCACTCCCGCCTTCCGTGGCCCATTTCGTTACCGCCGCTGCATCGTGCTAGCAGATGGCATCTTCGAATGGGTCAAGTTTCCGCGCAAGCGCGAGAAAGTGCCCTATTGGGTGCACCTGAAATCTCGCCGCCCCTTTGCGCTGGCCGGCGTGTGGGATAGCTGGCTCTCAATGGATGGCTCAGAGATCAAGACCTGCGCCACCATCACCTGTGAGCCCAACGCGCTGGTCAAGCAGATTCACCACCGCATGGGCGTGATCCTGCCCGCCGAGCACATCGCCGCCTGGCTACAGCCAGGCGAAGGCGACGCCAAAGCGCTGCAAGCCCTGCTGCAGCCCTACCCGCCAGACGAGATGACCTATCACCAGGTTGCTCCCACCGTGAGCAGCGCCGCAAACGATGTGCCTGCCTGTATCGAAGCGTTGCCCTTCGACCCGCCACACGAAAAAATTCTTGAGCAAAACTTCGGAGAGAAACGTGAACGTTGAAGCCTTCCGCACTCTGTATGACTATCACATCAGCGAGAATCGCAAGCTCTGGGAGCGGCACCTGGCTACCCTTCCAGAGGAAGTATGGACCCAGCCGCTAGACTATTCTATAGGCTCGCTACGCACGCAAATCGCCCACCTCATCCGCGTCGACCACATCTGGTTCCTCGACCTGGGCGCGCCGATGCCCGAAGAGGAGCTAGACCAGAAGAATCCTGGCAAAGACCGCCCCGCCCTGCGTGCCTATTGGGACCAAGTGGAAGAGGCGATGCGCAGCTACGTCAACACCCTCACCGAGGAAACCTTGGCCAGCAAACCGCTGCAGGGCGAAGATGCGGGTCTGGCTGTGTGGCAGGTGCTGCTGCACGTAGCCAACCACGGCACCGACCACCGCGCCCAAATCCTGCGCGCCCTACACGACGCCGGCGAGAAAACCGGCCCGCAAGACTTGGTCTTCTATTTATATGAGCAACAGTAACAGCGGAGATTAGAAACTAGAGATTGGAGAATGGTCTAATCTCTAGTCTCCAATCTCATTTTTTCAACTGCTCCTCAAGCCTCTCGATCGCCTTAGCAAAGCCAGCCAGGCGCGCTTTTTCCTTCTCCACTACGGGCGGCGGCGCCTTCTTGCCAAAATCGCTGGCCAACAGCGCCTCAACGCGGTCGTGCTGCGCCTGTGCCTCGGCCAGCTCCCTCTCCAGGCGGGCACGCTCAGCCACAGGGTCTACGGCATCCGCCAGCGAGAGGAAGATCTGCACCGGGCCGGCCACTAGCGCCACAGCGTCCGCCGAGCGCTCGACGCCCTGGGCCACCACCAGCCTCTGTGCATCCAAGCCAGACAGCGCCGCCAGGGCATGCTGGGCGCCCTGGTCACCGCTAAAGATTTCATGATATGGGCCAGCATCGATGGCTGCGGCCAACTTCTGGCCGGGTTTGACACCCTTCTCGGCGCGCAGGTTGCGAATGCTACGCACCACATCCTGGAAGATGGCGAATTCAGCGAGGATGCCGGATTCCCAGCCCGCCTCCGGCAACGGCTGCGGCCACTGCGCTACGATCAGCGCATCCGGCCACTCGCGGCTGCCAAAGGCGGCGCTCTCGGGGATGATGCTGCCCTGGGCCAGCGCGGCGGAGCGCAGATGGCTCCACAGCTCCTCGGTCACGAAAGGCGTGAAGGGGTGCAGCAGGCGCAGGCAGATATCGAGGATACGCGTGAGCAGATCGGCCGTCTTGTAGGCGCGGTCGCCGCCCTGCTGCAGTTGCAGCTTGGCAATCTCAATGTACCAATCGGCAAATTCGCTCCAGAAGAATTCATACACCTGGCGGCCGGCTTCGCCGTACTGGTAGTTCTCAAACAAGCGCTCGCAATTGGCGATGACCTGCTTCATACGCGCCCAGACCCAGCCATCGGCAAAGGTCCAGTCCAGCTCGGCCTCCTGCTTGGCGGGTGCATTCTCCAGCGCGCCCATCACAAAACGCGTGGCGTTCCACAGCTTGTTGGCAAAGTTGCGGTTGGCGCCCACCTTCTCCAAGCTGAGGTTGATGTCTTGCCCCGGCGTGCTGCCCACCAACAGGGTGAAGCGCAGCGCGTCCGTACCGTACTCATTCATCACTTCCAGCGGGTCGATCACGTTGCCCAGCGTTTTGCTCATCTTGCGGCCGTGTTCATCGCGCACCAGGCCGTGCAGGTACACGGTGTGGAAGGGTACTTCACCGGTGAACTCCAGGCCCATCATGATCATGCGTGCCACCCAGAAGAAGATGATGTCGTAGCCGGTCTCGAGTACTGCGGTGGGATAAAAGTATTTCAAATCCGGAGTCTGCTCCGGCCAGCCGAGGGTGGAGAACGGCCACAAGCCAGACGAGAACCAGGTGTCGAGCACGTCTTCGTCCTGGGTCAGGGTCACATCCGCACCCAGCTTGGCGCGGGCGGCGGCGTAGGCGCCCTCCTCGGTGCGGGCGCAGAACATGCTGCCATCCGGCGCGTACCACACAGGGATGCGATGCCCCCACCACAACTGGCGGCTAATGCACCAATCCTGAATGTTCTCCATCCAGTTGCGATACACCTTAGTGAAATGCTCCGGCACGATCTGAATACGGCCATCGTCTACTGCCTTCAGCGCTTCTTCGGCGAGCGGCTTGATCTTCACGAACCACTGGGTCGAGATCATCGGCTCGATGATCTCGCCACCGCGTTGTGAGCGCGGCACGCGCTGCGTGCGCTTCTCCGTCTTGACGGTCAGGCCCGCAGCTTGCATGTCCGCCCACAGCTGCTTGCGCGCTTCAAAGCGTTCCAGCCCGGCGTACTTGCCGCCGGTGGCGTTGATATTGGCAGCCTCGTCGAGCACAGACAGCATGGGCAAATTATGGCGCTGGCCGATGGCATAGTCGTTCGGGTCGTGGCCCGGCGTGATCTTGAGCGCGCCGGTGCCAAACTCGCGGTCCACGTAATCATCAGCGATCACCGGAATCTCACGGTCCAACATCGGCACTAGCGCGGTAGCGCCGATGAATTTCTGGTAGCGCTCATCCTCTGGGTGCACCGCCACGGCGGTGTCGGCCAGAATTGTCTCGGGGCGGGTAGTGGCCACAGGAATGAACTCATCACTGCCGGAGGCAGTAGTGCCCTTGATGCGGTACTTGAAGTAGTACAGCGTGCCCTCTTCTTCGCTGTACTCCACCTCAACGTCAGACACGGCAGTACGCAGGCCAGGCGACCAGTTGATGAGGCGCTGGCCGCGGTAGATGAGCCCCTTATCGTAGAGGCGCACGAAGGCTTCGCGCACAGCCACCGAGAGACCTTCGTCAAGTGTGAAGCGCTCGCGGGTCCAGTCACACGAGGCGCCCAGGCGGCGAATCTGCTGGGTGATCTTGCTGCCGTATTTTTCTTTCCAGGCCCAGGTGCGCTTGAGGAACTCTTCGCGCCCCATCTCCTCGCGCGTCATTTCCTCAGTGCGCAGAATCGATTCTTCCACCTTGAGCTGCGTAGCGATGCCAGCGTGATCGGTGCCCGGCACCCACAGCGCCGGCACACCCTTCATGCGCTGGTAGCGGATCATCAAATCTTCCATGGCCACAAACAGCGCGTGGCCCAGGTGCAGCTCGCCGGTTACGTTGGGCGGTGGGATGCTGATCACAAAGGGCTTCTTGCCCGGATCGAAGCCAGGCTTGTTGGGATCATTGCTGGGCTGGAAGTAGCCGCGCTCCTCCCACCAGCCGTAGATGCGCTCTTCGGTAGATTTGAAGTCGTAACTCTTGGGTAGATCGTTTTTTTGCATAACTCTCCAAAATATGACTATTAGCAAGTAATCGCAGAGATTGGAGAATAGAGATTGGCATTAGCAGACATAACAATCTCCACTCTCCAATCTCCACTCCCTAGTTACCACTTACTCTTTACTCGCTCCTTAAAACAAAACGTCCTCATTACTATGAGGACGGAAGGGCTCCGCGGTACCACCTCGGTTCTATGCTTGCGAGCAAGCATAGCTCTCTGTTCGCGTTATCGGGCGGATCCCGTGCTGGTCTAGTAGAGCCTACGGCTTGCCGTGTGGCTCGTTCTTCAGCACCCTGTGGCCGGGCGACTTTCGGCAGCTTCTGCTGCAAAGGCTCTCAGCACAGCGCCTTTGTTCCTGTCAGCATCTCACTACGTACTCTTCCCAGCAGGGATATTCAACTAAGGCAAGATTATACCGCAGCCCAAATTCTGGTGCAAAGGATGCCCCGTTTCAAACAAGCCAAGACCCATTTTTAGGCTGATTATTCGTGAAATTGGGCACTTTCCTTGACTTTGACCCTACGCTTGTGCTATCTTGCACCTTCGCCCGCAATTGGGTTGGAGGATTCTTCACGTGCAACACGAACGCATCGCAGAAAATGTCTATTTTTTCCAAAGTGAACTTTACGCCCAGGTAACCGCCGGCGTCATCACCGGGCCAGACATGGCCGTTCTCATTGACACCCTGGCCTTGCCAGAGGAAACCAAGCAGTTGCGCCGCTTCATAGAGCGCGAGCTGCGCGTGCCGGTGCGCTACATTATCAACACGCACTATCACGCCGACCACAGCTGGGGCAACTGTCTCTTCCCCGGCGCCAAGATCATCGGGCACCGCCTGTGCCACGAATACCTGAGCACCCGCGGCCGCGCCGCCCTGGAAGCCGAACAGAAGGACAATGCCAGCTGGCGCGAAGTGAGCATCGTGCCGCCCACCATCACTTTTGATGAAGGCCAGCTCGATCTGCAGGTGGGCAAAAAGAATCTCAGCATCTTCCCCTTCCCCGGCCACAGCGCTGACTCAATTGCTGTACTGGTGGAGGAAGACCGCATTCTGTTCTGCGGTGATACTTTCATGAACCTCCCCGTGCTTTCCGATGGTGATGTTAACGACACCATCGCCTCGCTCAAGAAGCTACCCAAAATGGGCCTGGAGAACCTGGTGCCCGGTCACGGCGAGATCGTGCTGCGTGGCGAGATTGATGCCGCGGTGAAGAGCAACCTGGACTATCTCAGCGCCATCACTAAAACCGTGCGCGCCGCCTCGCGCCGCCGCTATGCGCTGGATGTATTGGAAACTGTGCATGTAGAAGACTGTGGCAAGAGCCGCGTGCTCGTCACGGGCATGGCCGAGCAACTGCACCAGCGCAACATGGTGGCGCTGTTTCGCCAGCTGTATGGCAAACTCCCCGAAGGCACAGAAATGGTTTTGGAAGACTAGCCTGACAAGCTAATAAAACGGCCAGCCTACGAAGGGCTGGCCGTTTTTTGTTTTAAGGCTGCGCAACAACAATATCCACGTCTACAGCAACGCCGCCATCCAGTAAAAAGCCACGACAGGTCCAGCCATTGCCGCCGGGTGACAAAATCAGGTGCATCACGCCGGGGTAGCGCGCCTCGGCAATATCCGTCTTCGAAGGGTGCGGCGGCCCTGCGGGGTGCGAGTGGTAGATGGCCAGCAGCTGCCAGCCGTGCTGCTCCATCTGCATGAAGGCGCGCAACTGCTCGGCTGGCGCCATACTGTAGTGCGTGGGGCTGGCCAGTTCGTTGGTGATTTCGAAGACCTGCATACTGGCGCCATTGTGGCCTGCCAGCAGCCCGCATGCTTCATTGGGGGCAGTAACAGCGGCGTGGGCCGCCATCTGCGCCCAGTGCGCCGCGGCCAGACGCACGCGGCTCACACTAGCACAGCCAGCAGCAAGAACACGCCCATCGCCACCGCGGGCCGCGGCCCGCGCCGCCTGCCCGCTGTTCAGATTCGCCATGTAATTGTTGAGCGCAAACAGCGCACCGAGCAACAGCAGCCCATAACCGAGGGCCGAAATTGGCAGGTAGTGCAGCACGGCGGCCAACTGCATGATGAGAAAGCTGGTACCCAGCAATTGCAACGAGTGCCAATTCTCAACGCTGCGCAGCAGGTTGAGGCGTGTACCTGCCAGGAAGGCGCCCAGCCCCACCGCGGGCAGCGAGAGGAACAGGCGCAGCCCTAACCCGCGCACACTGATGGCCAGTATCAGAAACAGGATATACGAGAGCATCCCCAGCGCCAAGCTGACCGTGGCGAAAATGCGTGTCTCTTCAGAAATGCTGTTGTACTCGGCCAACAGGATGGCCAGTAGCAGCAACGCACATACTAGAAAGGCAATCCACCAGGTGGCGGTGAAAGGCACATTGCTGAGCACCAGCGCCAGCACCCACGCCGTCATCGCCGGCAACAGCCAATGGCTGTAGGTGGTGCGCTCGCCGAGGGCCGGATGGTCTCGCAGCAGCCAATCGGCGCCAGCCGCGGTCAGCCCGGCCAGCAGCACGGCCAACAAGGTATTGAGGCCGAGCTGGACTGGCAAGAATACGCCCAGTAACTCGATATTCAAAACCAGCGGCGGCACTTGCACAAAGCGCACGGCCACATACGCCAAAAGAATGACGGCCATCACCGCACTCAAACGTTCACGGTTGGGCAGCTGAGTAGCAGACAACATAGGCAGATTTTACTCGGCAGGCCCGCGTTATACTCACCACATGAACGGTGAAATGATCTCGTATCCGGTAAACGGTAACAGTATCCCTGCCTACCTGAGCCTGCCCCCCGCGGGTCGCGGCCCGGCGGTGGTCATTATCCAGGAATGGTGGGGCCTCGTCGGCCACATCAAAGACGTAGCCGACCGTCTGGCCTCCGAAGGCTTTGTGGTGCTGGCGCCGGATCTGTATCACGGCGAATCAGCCAGCGAGCCTAATGAAGCCAAGAAGCTGGCGATGGCCATGGATCGCCAACGCGCCATTGCCGAAATCACCGCCGCAGCAGACCATCTGCGTGGCCTGAGCAATGTAGAACCCAAGAAGGTTGGCGTGATGGGTTGGTGCATGGGCGGCGCGCTGGCGCTCTCGGCTGCCGCCAACAGCTCTGCCTTCGATGCGGTGGTGTGTTTCTACGGCCGCCCGCTCGAGGCAGGCGATGTAGCCAAACTGGGCGTCCCCACCCTGGGCATCTACGGCGAGCTGGATGCCGGTATTCCTCTCAGCCTGGTGCACACCTTCGACAACGAGCTGGAGAAGAACGGCACGCCGCATCACATTCACACCTATGCGGGGGCAGACCACGCCTTCTTCAACAATGACCGCCCTGAGGTTTACCATCCTGAGGCGTCGGTCGATGCCTGGCAGCGCACGCTGGCCTGGCTGCGCCAATACTTGGACTGAGCATGAGTACGCCGCGCCAGCAGCTCGGCCGCTGGGGTGAGCGGGCGGCCGCCAGCTACCTGCAAGCCCGCGGCTACACGATAGAAGCGCACAACCTGCGCTCAGAGCACGGCGAGATCGACCTGTTGGCCAGCAAGGACGGCCAGCTCATCTTCGTAGAAGTGAAAGCGCGGCGCAGCATGCGCTTTGGCCACCCCGAAGAAGCCGTCACTGCGGCGAAACAAGCCCACCTCATCGCCGCCGCCCAAGCCTATATGCAAACCCAGCCTGCGCAGCGCGAATGGCGCATTGACGTCATCTCCGTATTCCAGCCGGCGGCTGGCCCGCCTGAGATTGTGCACATTGAGAATGCGGTCCACGGATAACGCCCAAGGCAAGCTGCCCCTGGTGGCCGTGCTCGGGCCTACCGCGGTGGGCAAAACCGAGACCGCCATCGCCATCGCCGAACGTTGGAATGGCGAGATCGTTTCGGCGGACTCACGGCTGCTGTATCGTGGCATGGACATCGGCACCGCCAAACCCTCAGCCGCAGAGTTGGCGCGTGTGCGGCATCATCTCATCGATATTGCCAACCCAGACGAGACGCTGAGTTTGGCGGTGTTCCAGCAGCAGGCCGTGGCGGCCATCGCCAACATTCACTCGCGTGGCAAGTTGCCGCTACTCGTTGGCGGTACCGGGCAGTATATGCAGGCCATCCTCGAAGGCTGGGTGCCGCCGGCCCTGCCGCCCCAGCCCGCCTTGCGCGCTGCCCTGGAGCAGTGGCGCAAGCAAATCGGCGGAGATGCGCTGCACACGCGCCTGGCCGTGCTCGACCCGGCCGCGGCGGCCAACATCGACCGGCGCAATGTACGCCGCACCTTGCGCGCGCTCGAAGTGATCTTCGCCACCGGGCGGCGCTTCAGCGCCCAGCGCGGCCAGGCACCCTCGCCCTACCGCGTGCTGCGCCTTGGGCTCACCCGACCGCGCCCGGAGCTGTATGCGCGCATTGATGCGCGCATCGACGCCATGCTGGCCGCTGGCTGGCTGGACGAAGTGCGCTGCCTGCTGGCAGCGGGCTACGCGCCTTCGCTGCCCAGCCTGAGCGCTATTGGCTATGCGCAGTTGGCTCAACACCTGGCGGGTGAGCTGACGCTGGATGAGGCCGGGACCGAGATCAAGCGTCTGACGCGCAGCTTTGTGCGCCGCCAGTACGCCTGGTTCAAACCCGCCGACCCCGACATTCACTGGGTAGACTTAACCCAGCCTGGCGCGGAAAGAGCGATAGATACTGCCATCGCCAGCTTCCTCGATCAAGCAAGTTTAGGATAAGGCCACAATGCAAAAATCACCCTGGCACGCCCATTACGACCCTGCCGTTCCGCCCACGTTGGATTTCCCTGCCCTCACCGTTGTGGATGTGCTGCAACGCGCCGTGCGCGACTATCCCAACAAGGCCTGCACCATCTTCCAGGGTGCTCCCCTCTCCTACAAAGAAGTGGACCAACTCAGTGACCGCATGGCTGCCGGCCTCGCCAACCTCGGCGTACGCAAGGGCCAGCGTGTCGGTCTGTTCACCCCCAACACGCCGCAATTCGTCATCGCTTACTTCGCCATCCTCAAGCTGGGCGCGGTGGTGGTTGCCACCGACCCGCTGTATACGCCGCGTGAGCTCGAATATCAGGTCAACGATGCCGGCGTCGAACTCATGGTGGTGATGACCAACAATTACGCCAAGGTCAAAGAAGTGCAGCCGCGCACGCGTATTCGCCAGGTGATTGCCACCAACATCAAGGAGTATCTGCCGCCGGTCAAGAAGCTGCTGTTCGGCCTGCTGAAAGAGAAAAAAGCTGGCTTCCATGTTGAGTTGCGCGACAACGATGTGTGGATGCAAGACCTCATCGCCGCCCACACGCCCGGCCAGCGGCCGCAGGTAACCGTGGAGCCAGACGACACCGCCCTGCTGCAGTACAGCGGCGGCACCACCGGCCGCTCCAAGGGTGTGGTCGCCGTGCACCGCGGCCTGGTGGCCAACACGGCGCAAATCGACGCCTGGAACCACGAGGGCGAGCAAGGCAACGAGATGGTGCTGCTGGCCATCCCCATGTACCACGCCTACGGCATGGTAGTGGGCATGCTCTACGGTATGTGGAAGGGTGGCTCGCTGGTGATGATCCCTGACCCGCGCAATGTGGGCGATGTGCTCGCCAACATCCAAAAATACAAAGCCACCACCTTCCCCGGCGTGCCAGCTATGTACAACGCCATCAACAATCACCCGGATGTGAAGGCGGGCAAGTACAACCTCAGCTCGATCCGCTTCTGCATCTCCGGCTCAGCGCCACTGCTGCGCGAAACCAAGGAGCGCTTCGAGGTGCTCACCGGCGGCCATCTACTGGAGGGTTACGGACTCTCGGAGACACCCGTGGCGACGCATTGCAACCCGCTCACCGGGGTCAACAAGACCGGCTCGATCGGCATGCCGCTGCCCGGCGTGGATTGCCGCATCGTCAGCCTGCAGGACGGCGTTACCGTGCTGAAGCAGGGCGAGATCGGCGAGCTGGTCATCAAAGGCCCGCAGGTGATGCGTGGCTACCACAACCTGCCCACCGAGACGATGGATGTGCTCAAAGAAGGCTGGCTCTACACGGGCGACATTGCCAGCATGGATGCCGAGGGCTACTTCTACCTCATTGACCGCAAGAAGGAGCTGGTGAAAGTGGGCGGCTACCAGGTGTGGCCGCGCGAGGTCGAGGAAGTGCTGCAGCAGCACGCCGCTGTGCGCGAGGTGGGCGCCGCCGGCGTGCCCGATGCCGAAAGCGGTGAAGCCATCCATGCCTGGGTAGTGTTGCATGAAAGCGAAACCGCCAGCGCAGACGAGCTGCGTGCCTGGTGCAAGCAGCACCTCGCAGCCTACAAGGTTCCCAAGGGTTTTACTTTCATTGACAAGTTACCGCGCACCAACGTCGGCAAGCTGTTGCGCCGCGAGTTGGTGCGCATGCATAGCATGCCTGAGCACCAGGAGCAAGCAGCACAATGAGCAAACGCATCGTGGCCTTCTTTGATGTGGACGGCACGCTAACCACCGAGCGCGTGTGGCGCGGCATCCTCGACTATTACAAACTGCACAAGCTGCGCCGCTGGACGCAGCGCTGGTACTGGGTCTATCATCTGCCGCTGTGGTTCTTGCACAAAGCGCGCCTGCTCTCGCAGAGCGCCTTCCGCACGCCGTGGGCCGCCAACCTGATGTGGTTCCTGCGCGGCGATACGCCTGACAAGGCGCAACCCGTGTGGGATTGGGTAACGAGCGAACACATGCAAGGGCTGTGGCGTGTGCAGGGCTTGGACAAAATTCAGGAGCACAAGGCCAAGGGCCACCTGGTGGTGCTGGTTTCCGCCGGCCCAACGCCGCTGGTGCAGCGCATCGCCCAGGAAGTGGGCGCCGACCTGGCCGTGGGCACCACCCCCGCCCAAGCCCGCGGGCGCTATACCGGTAAGGTGGACGGCCTGGTGTGCATTGACGAGAACAAGGCGGCCAGGGCGCAGGCCACGCTGGCTGCGGAGAAGATCGATGTGGACTTTGCTGCCAGCTGGGCTTACGCCGATGGCGCTACCGATGTGGGCCTGCTGGAAATGGTCGGCCACCCGGTGGCCTTCTTCCCCGATGAGTATCTCAAGCCCATCGCCACTGAGCGCGGTTGGCCCGTGGTGGAGTAAACGCAAACCACAAAGCCACAAAGAGCACAAAGAAATCCTGTTTGTCATTCCGAGCGTAGCGAGGAATCCTTTAGGGCAAATAAGCTCATGCCAGTATGGCGGCTCGCTCGGAATGACACCGAATTCTATATGTCATTCCGAGCGGGTGCTGAAGCCGGCACCAGACCGCCGAAGCCGGACCAGCGAGGAATCCATATTCACATCTCTTCCAAGTTCACTTTGCGCACAATTCAAACAGACAAGACCCTTAGCTATAAGCATCAAACGGATTCCTCGCTACGCTCGGAATGACAAATGGTATTAAAAAAACGAGCCGCGTACGCGGCTCGTTTTAGCTTATGGCTAACAGCTAACAGCTTATAGCTACAGCGGCAGCCCCACCTCAACCATACCCTCGCTCACGCGCGTGGGATATGCGGGGATATCCACCACCGCCGGCAGCGCGGTGGCCCGCCCGCTGCGTACGTCAAAGCGTGCGCCGTGGCGCGGGCAGATAACCTCGTACTCTTCCACTTCGCCTTCGCCCAGCGGCCCGTTGTCGTGCGAGCACAGGTCGGCGATGGCGAAGTACTCCCCGGCGATGTTGAACACCACCAGGTTGTACTCATCCACCGTTACGAAGAGACGCTTGCCGTTAGGCAGCTCCTCTTCGCTAGCCACCGCCACAAAGTCAACTTCCTTGGGGCCAAGCGAGGTGAAAACGAAGGTTCCGACGTCAGGCATGTTTAGAACTCAATCTCCAATCTCTATTCCCAAATCTCAGCGGCTCTTATCTAGAGAATGGAGATTAGAGATTACTTCTCGGGGTCTTAGGATTCTGCCAGCTCGTCGAGCGACATGACCTCATCGAGGCCATATACGCCGCCCTTGAGCACCTTGAGCGAGAGCAGTGCGCACTTTAGGCGCACGGGGCCAAGCTCAATGCCGAGCAGGTCCAAAATGTCCTGCTTGGCCAGGGTACGCACATCCGCCACGGGCATGCCGGTGATCTTTTCCATCAGCAGGTCAGCAGAGGCCTGCGAGATGGAGCAACCTTCGCCGGTGAACTTGGCTTCGGTGACGATATCTTTATCGTCCACGCGCAGGTCAATGCGAATGTGGTCACCGCACACCGGATTGTCATCCTCGTACGAATGCGTATGCGGGTCCAGCGTGCCGCTGAAGCGCGGGTTCTGGTAACGGTCAATGATCAGTTCACGATAGAGATCGTCCATCTTATTTGAAGATCTCCTTTACTTTGTAGAGGGCTTCCACCAGGGTATCGATCTCCTCGGTGGTGTTGTAGAGGTAGAAACTGGCACGCGTGGTGGCCGGCACGCCGAACTTCTCGTGCACCGGCATGGCGCAGTGATGGCCGGCACGCGTGGCCACGCCAGAGCGGTTGAGGATCTCGGCCACGTCATGCGGATGCGCGCCCTTCAGCGTGAAGGAGGCGTTGGAGCTCTTGTGCTCAATGCCTGGGCCAAAGATCCAGATGCCCGGCACCTCTTCCAAGCGCTCCAGTGCGTACGCGGTGAGCTCGCGGTCATGGGCAGCAATCGCCTCCATACCGATCTCGGTCAAATAGTCCACCGCCGCGCCGAGGCCGATAACCTCTGCAATCGCCGGGGTGCCAGCTTCGAACTTGTGCGGCACGCCCGCCGTGGTGAATTCGCGCAGCTTGACGCGCTTGATCATGTCACCGCCGCCCATGAAGGGTGGCATGCCTTCGAGGATGGCTTCTTTGCCGTACAGCACGCCGATGCCGGTAGGCCCGAGCATCTTGTGGCTGGAAAAGACGAGGAAGTCAATATCCAGGGCGCGCACGTCCGTGGGCAGATGCGGCACCGACTGTGCGCCGTCCACCATCGCCAGCGCACCGGCCGCGTGGGCAGCCTGCACGATCTCAGCAATCGGCGTGATGGTGCCTAGCACGTTGCTCATGGCGGTGAAGCTCACCAGCTTGGGCTTGAGCTCCATCAGCGCCGGCAGCGCGTTCATGTCCAGCACACCTTCTTCGGTGACGGGGATGAACTCCAGGCGGATACCACGCTCGGCGGCCAGCATCTGCCAGGGCACCAGGTTGGCGTGGTGCTCCATTTCGGTGAGCACCACCACATCGCCCGCCTGCAAATTGGCACGGCCCCAGGTTTGGGCGACCAGGTTCACAGACTCAGTAGCATTGCGGGTGAAGACGATCTCTTTGCTCTTGGCGGCGTTGATGAACTTGGCCAGCTTGCCGCGCACCGCTTCGTAGTCCTCGGTGGCTTGCTCTGCCAGCTTGTGTACGCCGCGGTGAATGTTGGCATTCTCGGCGCGGTAGTACTGGTTCATGCGCTCAATGACCTGCACCGGCTTCTGGCTGGTGGCCCCGGAGTCGAGGTAGACCAGCTTGACCCCTGGCTGCACTTCCACGTCCAGCACTGGGAAATCGGCACGGATACGTTGGAGATCTAAGGTATGTCCCTGCTGTGAATTCGTCATACGCCCCTACTTGCTCTTGGCCTTGGCTTTGGCTTTGGCCTTGGTGGCCGTCTTGGCTTTGCTGCGCGCCAGCGTCGCCGCGGCACGCGGCTTGCGGGTGCGCTTGCGCGCCATGCGGATCTGCTGAGAGCTGGGCGGGCACCACAGCACGTGGTCCGGCACCATCCAGCCATCCGTCAGGTACACCGGCTCAGCAAACTGCACAGCAACGATCTTGGGGTCCACCTGCACCACCACGCCCTCCAGCCAGCCGCGCACGCGGTTGCCCTTGGGGTCTTCATGGTCGCAATAGACCTCTACCCGGTCGCCTACTTTGTACAGATCGTCACGGTCGGGAGCGTTAGTAAAACGAAGTTCTGCCATTCAACCTCCAAAATCAGGTGAGCAGGAAGCAGTGAACAGTAAATCAGGAAAAGCTCGAGATAAAACTCCAGCCTCCTCTTCACTCCTCACTGATTACTGTTCACCCTATCCATCCAAACTCTAATAGTACAACTACTTCATCTTCTGAACAATGGCCTGCTGGAAGCGCTGGCGCACGCCCTCAAAGGGAATACGCTCCATGATAGGGTCAAAGAAGCCCTTGACGATCAGGCGGCGCGCCTCTACAGGCGGAATGCCGCGGCTCAGCAGGTAAAAGTACTCATCCGGGTCAATCTTGCCCACGGTAGCGCCGTGGGTGCAGCGCACATCGTCAGCCAGGATCTCCAGGCCGGGGATACTGTCGGCGCGCGCCTCCTTGCTCAGCACCAGGTTACGGTTGGCCTGGTAGCCATCCGTGCGCTGGGCGCCGGGGGCCACGTAGATCATGCCCTGCCAGACGGAGCGGCTCTTTTCTTCCAGCGCGCCTTTGAAAAGCAGATCGCTGGTGGTGTGCGCCGCCATGTGGTTCTGCTGCGTGTCATGGTCCAGATGCTGGTCACCATCGGTGAAATAGAAGCCAGACATGCGACCCAGGCTGCCCTCACCCTCCAGATTGATCTCGGAGAAGTTCTTGGTGAGGTGGCTGCCGAGGGCGCCAAAGATCCAATCCAGGTTGCCGTCTTTCTGCACGCGGGCACGCTCATGCGTGAAGTTCCACATGTGCTCGCCCCACGACTGCAGCTCCACGAAGCGCAGGTTGGCGCCAGAGCCGACGTGCAGCTCCACGATGCCTGCATGCATGCTCTGCTCGCTGATGGTGGGCGACGCGGCTTCGTGCACGTAAGTGACCGAAGCGCCATCCTCGACCCACACCAGAATGTGAGAGAAGTAGGCCAGGCCGGCGCCCGGGCCCCACAGCAGCGAGTGCAGCGGCTCTTCCACCTGCACGCCGCGCGGCACATACAGCAGTGCACCGCGGCCAGCCAGCGCACCCGCCATAGCAGCGAACTTGCCCTCTTCCGGCTTGACCACGTTGCCGAGCACCTTCTTGAGCAAGTCTGGGTGCTTGGCGGCGGCCGTGGCGAAGTCGGTGAAGACTACGCCTTGATTAGCTATCTCCTGGCTCAGCGTTACTGTCGTTTCACCGGGGCCAAAGACGATCTGTCCGCCGTGCCCCTCGCCCACCAGCGGCTTGAGCAGCTGGGCGGGGATGGCGGGCAGCGCGCCGCGCTCGGCGGCAGACAAGCTGTCCACAATTTGCATCGCGCTGCGCTTGAGCTGGCGGATGTCGGTGCGGCGCCAGGCCTCGTCATTGGTGCTGGGCAGCGGCAGGCTCTCAAAGTGAGTCCAGGCACTCTGGCGGTAGCTGTGCAGGAAGGCGGCTTCCTGCACACCATTAGGGATCTGCTCGGCGGTGAAGGGGAAGCCACTCTTGGTCTGCACCGCGGCGGCCCCACCGCGCGTGATCACGCGCGGCGTCTTGCCTGCGCCGATCACTTCGGGCTCGGCAACACGCCTAACTACGCGGGGCTGCTGGGCAACCGGCGCAGTAACCTTGGGAGTAGCCTTAGCCGCAGCTTTCTTGGGCGCAGGTTTCTTGGCAGCAACGCTCTTCTTGCTAGCGACGTTCTTTTTGCTAGCTACGCTCTTTTTGCTAGCGACCTTGGTTGCAGCCTTCTTTACGGTAGCTTTCGTAGCCACTTTCTTAGCAGCTGTTTTCTTAGCAACGGTCTTCTTGGCAGCGGTCTTTTTAACGGCTGTCTTCTTAGCTACTTTGCTAGCCGCCTTTTTCTTCACTACGGCCTTAGGCTTCGCTTTGGGCGCAGCCTTCTTCTTCGCAACCGGCTTGGCCGCAACCTTCTTCTTGACTACCGGTTTAGTAGCCTTGGCGGCCACTTTGGTCTTCTTCTTTACCGCGGCCTTCTTGGGGCGCGCGCTGGTTTTCTTCTTATTTGCCATATCTTGTGTATCTCACTCATTCCATCGAGAGGTTAGCCCAAGGCGCTAGCCCAAGGGCATTAGCCTATCGAGCCTTCCATTTGCAGCTGGATCAGACGGTTCATTTCAATCGCATATTCCATGGGCAGTTCTTTGACCAACGGCTCAATGAAGCCGGAGACCACCATGGTGGCGGCTTCTTCTTCGGTCATGCCGCGGCTCATCAGGTAGAAGAGCTGCTCCTCGCCCACCTTGGACACCGAGGCCTCGTGGCCAATGGTGACATCCTCAGCGTCGATCTCAATATACGGGTAGGTGTCTGAGCGAGACTGGTCATCCAGCAGCAGCGCATCACACACCACGTTGCTCTTGGAACCCTCTGCGCCCGGGTGCACCTTCAGCAAACCGCGGTACGAGGCACGCCCGCCGCTCTTGCTGATGGATTTGGACGTGATCTTGCTGGTGGTGTTGGGCACAAAGTGGATCACCTTGCCGCCCGTGTCCTGGTGCTGGTGGCCACTGGCGAACGCCATCGAGAGAATTTCGCCGTGAGCCCCCTCACCCAGCAGATAGCACGAGGGGTACTTCATGGTGAGCTTGCTGCCCAGGTTGGCATCCACCCACTCCATGGTGGCGTTCTCGTGCACGTGGGCACGCTGCGTCACCAGGTTGTACATGTTGTTGGACCAGTTTTGAATGGTCGTATAGCGGAAGCGGGCGTTCTTCTTGACGATGATCTCGATCACGCCACTGTGGAACGAGTCAGTGGTGTACACGGGGGCCGTGCAGCCTTCCACATAGTGCGCCTCAGCGCCTTCGTCCACGATGATGAGCGTGCGCTCAAACTGGCCTTGGTCGGCCTGGTTGACGCGGAAGTAAGCCTGCAGCGGCATCTCCACTTTGACGCCCTTGGGGATATAGACGAAGGAGCCGCCCGACCACACCGCAGAGTTGAGGGCAGAGAACTTGTTGTCCTCGATGGGGATGATGGTGCCAAAGTATTCGCGGAACATCTCAGGGTGGTCTTTCAAACCCTGCTCGATGCTCTTGAACAGCACGCCCTGGTCAGCCAGGTGCTGCTGAATGTTGTGATACACCATCTCTGATTCGTACTGGGCGCCTACGCCGGCCAGGAACTTCTGCTCGGCTTCGGGGATGCCCAAACGCTCAAAGGTCTTCTTGATGTTCTCAGGCACATCATCCCAGCTCTTGCCCTCGGCTTCAGCGGGCTTGCTGTAGAAATAGATCTCGTCCAGGTTGAGCTTCTCAAGGTCTCCACCCCAGGTCGGCATGGGGCGCTGAGTGAAATGCTTGTATGCCTTCAGGCGGAAGTCCAGCATCCACTGCGGCTCTTCTTTCTTGGCGCTGATCTGGCGAACAATATCTTCGTCCAGACCTTTGCGCGTACGGAAGACAGGCTGCACTTCATCTACAAAGCCATAACGGTAATCATCAATGCCGTCTAACAGCTCGGCATCGTCTTTCGGTCGTTCGATTGGTTTTTCGAGTGTCATGTTTTACCTCGTTTTCGAGTGAATAGTGAGTGGTGAGCAGTGAACAGGAGATTGGAGACTAAAGATTCAAATCTCCAATCTCTAATCACCGATTACTACTCACTAATCACCGTTTCACCATGCGCTTCACGCACCCAGTCGTAGCCTTGTGCTTCCAGCTTCAGCGCCAGGTCGGGGCCGCCGGTTTCCACGATGCGGCCGTTGAACATCACGTGCACCACATCCGGGTTGATGTAATTGAGCAGGCGCTGGTAGTGCGTGATCACCAGGGCGCCAAAGTTGGGGCCGCGCAGGGCCTGCACGCCTTCGGCTACGTTGCGCAGGGCGTCGATATCGAGGCCGGAGTCGGTCTCGTCGAGCACGGCGAACTCAGGGTCGAGCGCGGCCATCTGCAGGATCTCGGCGCGCTTCTTCTCACCGCCGGAGAAACCGTCATTGAGGTAACGGCCGGCGAAGCTGTGATCCATCTTGAGCAGGTCCATCTTGGCCTTCATCAGCGTGCGGAACTCAGGGATGGGCATGCCCTTGTCCTCAGGGTCCTTGGCCTTGCGGTGGGCGTTGAGCGCCGTGCGCAGGAAGTTGGCCACGCTTACGCCCGGGATGGCTACCGGGTACTGGAAGGCGAGGAAAATACCTAGGTGCGAGCGCTGGTCAGGCTCCAGCTCCAGGATGTTCTGGCCCTTGAACCACACCTCGCCACGGGTTACTTCGTAATTGGGATGCCCCATCAGGGTATAGGCCAGCGTGCTCTTGCCGCTGCCGTTGGGTCCCATCAGGGCGTGCACTTTGCCCTGCTCGATCGTCAGGTTGAGGCCCTTGAGAATTTCATTGCCTGCTACATTGACGCGTAAATCGCGAATATCCAATTGAGACATGAACCGTATTTCTCCTGAAGAATGAATTTGTGAACAACGCCTCAAACGACGGCGCAAGTGTTCAACCAGGTTGATTTTAGGGGATTATAGCAGGTTCATAGAGCATGGTCAATATTTATGAAAAAGTTCTAAAATATTGTGTTTCTGCAACTTAAGCTACTGAGCTTTCCAGTGGAAGAATCCGTATTCGGATGGTTTTGCGCTAACAACATCCATCGTCATAGCGAGACGGCAGCCGCAGAACGCGGCTGCCGTGTAAGGTCGCACGTAGTGTGGCCGACGAAGCAATCTAGGTTTTTTAAGTGTGCTTTACCGGAAAATTGCTTCGCTACGCTCGCACTGACAAATGGGTGAGCTAACCCACCTTCCACGCTGCAGCGCCTTCATTCTTTCCCCCCCAAGAAAACAGCAATATCGTGATAGAGCCAAACCAACATGTAGGCCTATACTTTACACATGCAAGAATGGTCAAACTACAAGCACCACCCAGGCTTGGGGGTAGACCTATTGCACGCGCACTTCTCGCACCACAGCTACCCGCTGCACAGCCATGACTACTACGTCATCGCCTTGGTTGAGCATGGTGCGCAATACTTCCGCCTCGGCAAACAAACCTATATTACGCCACCAGGCGGTCTTATCTTTCTAAACCCAGGCGAAAGCCACACTGGGGAGCCTGAGGGCAGAGGTTATCGCTACCGAGCCATGTACCCGCAAGTGGAGCACATGCAAGCCATCGCACAGGAGATGGGATTGCAGACGGAACTGCCCCTATTTCCCGAACCGCGGCGCAACAACATTCACCTGGCGGGGGAGTTTGCCCGCATGCATGCGCGGCTGATGGAAGAGGAGGACAGCCTGGAAGCTGAAACCGTCTTCGTTAGTACGATGGCAAAGATGCTGCGCGCTTTTGGGGATGGCCGGCCCTCGGCGCCCAAAAGCGCTACCATCCAAAGAGCGCTTGCATACATTCAGGCGAACTATGCCCGCCCCATTACACTAAATGAATTGGCCGCCCTCGAGTCGCTCAGCCGCTATCATTTCTTGCGCTCGTTCCGCAACCAGGTCGGCATGCCGCCGCATACATATATCGAGAACTACCGCATCGCAGTGGCACAGCGTCTACTGGCCAGGGGTCTGCCTCTGGCGCAAGTGGCCGTTGACGTTGGTTTCAGCAGCCAGAGCCACTTCACGCACCGTTTTCGGCAAACGCTTGGCGTTACGCCTGGGCGCTACGCAAGGCTGCTGCACACATGAGGCACTGATGTTCAACTGGCTCCCCACCATCACCTACGCCTTGGTCGCCAATTTCACCCCCGGCCCAAACAATATCACCAGCGCCGCCATGGGCGTGTTGTATGGATACCGGCGTTCTCTCCCCTTTCTGCTTGGGAACGCGGCCGGGTTCTATGTAGTGCTGCTTATCGCGGCTCTGGTGTCCAGCTCCTTGCTTGCCGCCATCCCCGGCATTGAACCTGTGCTGCGCTATATCGGCGCGGCCTATATTCTGTATCTGGCATTTAGCATCCTGAAAGCAACCTACAGTTTTGAAGACAGGCAAGCAAAGCCCATGGGCTTTGCCCAAGGCTTCCTCTTCCAGTTTTTGAATCCCAAAGTAATCATCTATGCCCTCACCTTGTTCACCACATTTCTCGGCTGGCTCACCAGCGACACGCTGCGTCTGTTGCTTGTGTTGGTGCCACTCACAGCCAGCTGCTTTGCCGCCATCTCCACATGGGCCCTGTTCGGCACACTGATCAAGCGCTACCTGGGTTATCCACGCGTCCGCTTGGCGGTCAATATTGTTTTAGCCTTGCTGCTGGTCTACTCCGCGGCAGAGATGGTGGCTGTCTCCTAGTTCCTGGCATAGCCCTACAGCGAACCAGTACCAGCCAGTTTGTCATTCCGAGCGAAGTGAGCCGCTGAGCTTTCCAGCCGAAGAATCTGTATTCAGTTGGTTTTGCACTTGTACATATGTACCTTCGCACCGCCCCCGCAGAGGCAGGCTGCCGCGCACCCACCAGACCACCGAAGTCAGCCGGGCTAGAATGGCAAACCTGCTTTTTTTGAGCCTACCCACAACACCTTGACAAAACTCACCAATCCCGCCTCTCCATCAAAATGTAGTTACACTAGCCGCCTAAGGAAAGTTTTAACTATTAGCACCTACCCCACCACTCCCTAACATCCATGATGATGATTAAAACTTTTATGGAGGAAGAATGAACTCCACAGTCGAAATCCAAGCCCAGGAAGTCAGCAACATGCTTGTTCAACTCCTCGAAGAAACCTTCAACACCACCCAAAACATTTACCTGGACAAGAACGCCTCGCTGCTCGCCACCCTCGACACGATTTCAGCCGAGGAAGCCTCGATCCCCGTTGGCGGCAAGTGTGCCTCGCTGGCTGCCCAGGTGGAGCATGTGGTCTTCTATATTGAATCATTCGAGCGCTACGCCCTGCAAGGTGACGACACGCCTCCCGATTGGGGCCATGTCTGGCGCACCGTCGAGAAGGTAACACCTGAAGAATGGGAAGCCTCCAAGGCTAAGCTGCGCACCACCTATGAGCGTATCAAGGCACTCTTCGCCAACAACCCCAGGTGGAACCAGGACACAATCGGTGGCGCGCTGAGTGTAGTGGTGCACTCGGCCTATCATTTGGGCGAAATCCGCCAGGCGATGTGCGTGCTGAAGCAGTAGGCAGTCGACAGCTTACAGTCGACAGTTACAGTTGGCAGCACTTACACCGCCACTTGCTTATTGCTGTTGACTGTTTACTGTCTTCTGTCAACTGTGTCTATTTTTATGAGGAAAATATAAAATATTGACGGCGCGATAGGCGGGTGATATACTGCCAGCGTAATCATGGGTAGCACACGCAACGCAGTCCTCAAGTATCTACTCAGCCATCAGCGCAGCACCATCAACGAGCTGGCCAAGGCCGTCAAGATCAGCCCCATCTCGGTGCGCCATCACATTGCGCACCTGGAGAAGGAAGCCCTGGTTGCCTCCACCGAGGAGCGCCACGGTGTGGGCCGCCCGCGCCGCGTGTACTACCTCACCGAAGCCGGTATGGAGCACTTCCCCGGCCGCACGATCCGCTTCACCAACCGCCTGCTGGACGAGTTAAAAGAAAGCCTGCCCAGCGAGCAATTTGCCCGGCTGCTCACCAGCATGGGCGCCTCGGCGGCCGAAGACCTGGCCGCGGCTGGCGACCTGGAGCACATGAGCCTGGACGAGCGCCTCAAGCTGCTCAAGAACTGGCTCACCAAAGAAGGCTTCAGCGTGCAGGTGCAGCGCAACGAAAAAGAACTCATCATCAAAGAAACCAGCTGCCCCTACTTCTACGTGGGCCAAAACCACGGCGAAGTGTGCAGCATTGATAAGGCCCTGATCGCCAAAGCCCTCTCCGCTGACCCGCAGCGCACCAGTTGCCTGCTGAGCGGCGATACCCACTGTACCTACACCATTCCGATGGATGCCATCCGGCAGGCCATCACCAGTTAGAACGGAGCCACACCGCATGAGCCCAGTCGTTTCACAAGACCCCGCCAAGCAAGCCATTTGGGAAATCGAGAGCACCCACCCCGATCTGGTGCCGGGCGTTGAAGCCGCCCTGCGCGAAGTTGTAGACCCTGAGATCGGCCTGAACGTGCTGGAGCTGGGCCTGGTGCGCAACGTCTCGCTGGAAGAAGACAAGGGCAAGGTCATCATGATCATGACCACGCCCTTCTGCCCCTACGCCCCCGCCCTGCTGGAGATGACGCGCAAGAAAGCCGCCGATGCGCTGCAGCGCGATACAACCATCATGATGGGCACCGAGCTGTGGGATCTGACTTACATGGAAGAAGGCGCCGGCGCTGACTGGGGAATCTTCTAAGTAACCTTCGCAAAAATTGAATCAAAAAGACCGTCTCTCGACGGTCTTTTTTTAGTCGGGGCGAGTACGTTGCGGCTAGCGCCGCAACTGATGGAGTTGCTGCGCAACTCCATGGAGCGTTGGTTATCACTCTTTACTGCTTTCAGGTATAATCTCGCCTTGTTCGGGGCGTGGCGCAGCCCGGTAGCGCACTTGCATGGGGTGCAAGGGGTCGGAGGTTCGAATCCTCTCGCCCCGACTAAAAAAGGACCGTCTGCGCAAGACGGCCCTTTTTGATTCTTAGGCTGCGGCGCCAGCCGCAACGCAACAGCATTACAAACAGGAACTATTTGCCCCTCAAGACCGTTATAGCAATTGCCTCTGGGTGCTACAATGATTAATAGCGCACCTACTATTTAGGGAGATCTGCTATGTTCAAACCAACCAACACTTTGCGCCTGCTGGCACTGCTGGTGGCCGCCAGCTTGCTGGCCGCCTGCCGCGCCCCAGCCCCGGAAAGCCATTCCCCCACGCTTGACCTCAACGCCCTTTACACGCAAGTGGCTGGCACCCTCATTGCCCAGGGCCAAGGCCAGGGCCAGGCAGTTGCCACTCAGGCGCCGACCCAGACCCCCTTCGTGGTCACCGCAACGCCCATGGCCACATCCGCCGCAGCGCTGCCCACCACGGTGCCCACCAACACCGCTCCAGTCGCCACTGGCGTGCCGGCGACCGGCTGTTACCAAGCCTATTTTGTGGCTGATATCAGCGTGCCGGACAATACGCAGATGAGCAAGGGCCAGAGCTTCACCAAGACCTGGCGCATCCGCAACAACGGCACCTGCACCTGGTCTGGCGATTTTGACATCATCTACACGTCTGGCACCAACCTGGCCAGCGTAAGCAGCCTGGACATCCCCAAGGAAGTCAAGCCGGGCGAGACGGTGGATATTTCCATCCCGATGACCGCTCCCACCAACGATGGCACCTACCGCAGCAGCTGGGTCATCAAGGCCGCCAATGGGTACACCTTTGGTGTCAACGGCAATGCCAACAGCGCCGGCGTGCCTTTCTTCGCCCTGATCCGCGTGGGCGTGGCCAGCAGCGGCATCCGCTATGACTTTGCCGCCAATTACTGCTCAGCCAGCTGGTCCACAAAGGCGGCGGGCAGCCTGCCCTGCCCCGGCGCCAACTCTGGCACGGCGGGCTTTGTGCTCGTGCTGCAGAACCCTGAGCTCGAGACGCGCAACGAAGACGAGCCTGCCATCTGGCCGCGCCCTAACCACGCCAGCGATGGCTACATTCGTGGCGTGTATCCGGAGTTCACTGTGCAAGCGGGCGACCGCTTCATCAGCCAGGTGGGCTGCCTCAAGAACAATCCCAACTGCCATTTGCAGTTCACCTTGAGTTATATCCACAACGGCACCGAAACCGTGCTGGGCACCTGGAACGAGAAATCTGAGGGTCTGGCCAAAGATGTGAACGTAGATCTGGCCAGCCTGGCCGGAAAGACTGTGCGCTTTGTGCTCACGGTCAAACCCAACAATAGTGACTACGCCCAGGCCAATGGCTTCTGGTTTGTGCCGCGCATCTTCAACAAGTAATCTCCTACATACGAAGCGGCGGTGGGCTGTATGCTTTGTGCAACAAGCTCACCGCCTCTTTCTTTTTAAGTAACAAACATGTACAATGCCTCTGCAAGGTTGCTCTAGTACCGCTTGCGAAAAAAATAGGATACGCCACGTAAGGAGAACCACCCCATGGCAAAAGCAAAGTTTGTGATTGAGAAGGGCAAAGGCGGTTTCCGCTTCAATCTTCTGTCCACCAATAGTGAGCCGATTCTGCACAGCGAGCGCTACAACACCAAAGACAGCGCCAAGCGCGGCATCAAGTCTGTGATGAAGCACGCTGGTGACCTGGAGAACTACGTTGAGAAGACGGCCAAGAACGGCCAGAGCTACTTCAACCTGCGTTCCGCCAACAACCGCGTGATCGGCACCAGCGAAATGTACTCATCCAGCTCGGCCAGCAAGAACGGTATGAAGGCTGTGCAGCGTGTAGCCTCCAGCGCCGAGATCGAAGATAAGAGCAAGTAAGCCCTTAGTACTACAAAAAAGAGCGCACAAATACTTGTGCGCTCTTTTTATTTATAGTAGCATTAATCACCTGCTCATCTTTCTAGGGGGCAGAGACCTAAAGAAAGGAGACTATTTATTCTTATGAGACTCACTCCTCCCAAGCAATGGGTATTCTGGGTTGCACTCGTTTTGGCTGTTGTTGCTTTGCTGGGCGCCTTTGGCATTCTCGCCTTCGCCGCTCCTTACGCCACCTGGCTGGCTGTCGCTGGCTGGGCTCTTCTGGCCGCTGGCAACGCTGTCAAGGGTTTCTAGCCCTCGGTACACCAACAAAAAAAGACGGCCCATATGGGCCGTCTTTTTTGTTTTTCTCCTAAAACTTAGCGCACTGGCTCGGCCACCACGCTATTGTGCAGTTCGCCCAGGCCCTCAATGCTGGTCACCAGGCTATCCCCATCCTTGAGCGGGCCCACCCCGGCCGGTGTGCCAGTCAGCACCAGGTCGCCCGGCTCCAGGGTCATCACAGACGAGATATACGCCAGCAGTTGGCGCACCGAGAAGATCATGTCCCGTGTGGAGCCCATTTGGCGCAGCTCGCCATTCACGCTGCAGCTCACCACCGCATCCGCCGGGTCGAAATCCGTCTCGACCCACGGCCCGAAGGGGCAAAAGGTGTCGAAGCCTTTACCACGCGTCCACTGCCCGTCACGTTTTTGCAGATCGCGCGCGGTAATGTCATTGGCGATTGTGTAGCCCAGGATGTGATCTTTGATATCATCCGGCTCGATCCAGCGGCCACGCTTACCAATCACCACGGCCAGCTCGGCTTCGTGCTCCACCTGCTGGGTCTGCGGCGGCAGTACGATCGTGCCGCCGGGGGCCAGCAGGGACGAGGGCGGCTTGAGGAACAGCATCGGCACCTCGGGCACCTCGTTACCCAGCTCCTTGGCGTGGGCCACGTAGTTGCGCCCCACGCAGATGATCTTGCTGGGGCTTACCGGCGGCAATAAGGTGAGCTCAGACAGAGGCCGCGTGGCTTCGCCACGTTGGAAAGCACCGTAGGGGTCACCTTCGATCGTGCCGACCTTGTCACCCAGCACCCAACCATAGTGCACGCTGCCTTGCTCCTGATAACGAATGATACGCATACCTCTCCTCTATGGGGTGCGCGCCAAACGGCGCAGCACTTTATCTGTTTTGGTTTGCACTTCTTTATAGCGATCGGCAAAACGCCAGCGCAGCGCCTGCCCCATGGCATGCACCAGGGCCACTAAGACAATGCCCACGGCCTGGTCTGGCTCCTGGCGCTGCACCTCAAGCACAATATCCGCTTTGCGTGCCGCTTCATAGGAAGCCGCGCCCACCACCACGGCAGACTGCACACCACTGGCTTTGGCCTGCGCCACCGCCTGCGCCAGCAGCGGCGTGGTGTTGTACGCATCCAGCGCCAGCAATAAGTCTGCCTCGCTGGCCACCGCCAAGGCGGTAGCCAGCTCATGCTCCTCGGCGCGCAGGGCGTGCGCCAGGATGCCAACGCCACGCAAGTGGCGTTGCAGCTCGCGCACGCTGGCCGCGGCGGCTTCATCCCCCACCAGGAAGACGCGCTTGGCCTTGGAGAGCGCGCTGAGCAAATTCTCCAGCGGTACGGTGTCCATCATACGGCGGGTGCGCTCAATATCGTCACCCATCTCTTTATAGGCGCGGTCGGTCAACCCGCGCAAGCTATCCGCCTTGGGCTGCTCCTGCTGCTGGAGCAATAGCTCCTGCAGCACGCGCGCTTTGATCTCATCTTGCAGGGCGGGAAAGCCGGAGTAGTTCAGGGTTTGCGCGAAGCGCACCACGGTGGCGGCGTCCACATCCACCTCATGGGCCAGTTGAGACGCGGTGAGCAAAGCCGCTTGCACGTAGGAATTTAATATATAATCTGCGAGCCGCTGAAAGCTTTTAGAGAGGCGCGGGCGCGCCTCGCGTATACGGTCAGCATAAGTGCCGGAAGGCATAGGCAGACTATAGCACAAAGTTTTTTGCAGGTATAATCCATTTTGCAATCCGGATTGCATGCAAGATTTGTTTGCAAGCTTCGCAAGCAAGATTGATCCGGGCGAGTAGCTCAGTTGGTTAGAGCGCCTCCCTTACAAGGAGGATGTCGTAGGTTCGAGTCCTATCTCGCCCACTCATTTTTCTCCAGGGTTTAGGAGCACCAGCCAGCCATTCCAACACCCAGACGTTGCCTAGATTTTTATTATTGCCAGCCCCACTGGCAGATAATTTTCGGCAGAAATATGACACTCCTGCCGATGACAAGCCTAGCGAGTTCATTCGCGCTACCCTCACCTACCATCTAAAGTAGCAGGCAATGCCGCTTTCCCAGTGCGGGCGGACATCGTATAATCAGCCTTGAGTTAGTCATGCAAAAATGGGAGTATCTCGAACTGAAGATCACCCACGGCGAAGTTGAGCTGGTGGATGGTGAGTTGCTGCCCCCTGCCGAACCGCAAAACCCCGATCCCTACGATTACGTCAAAAGCATGATTGCCGATGGCTGGCAATTGGTCACCCGCTCTGGCACGCTGAGTGGCGAATTCTCTGTAGTTCTCAAGCGCCCTGTCAAAACCGAATAAGCCAGCTGGGACAAATCGCCCCAGTGCTGGTGACATTAGCCCCATGGCCTGCGGGCCGGATTGGCGTATTCTATGGCTGAAAGAAACGTCGGAGCAGTTTCCAGCGAAATCGCCGAAAATCCTCGGCGGTGGGACGGCCAGAACACAGGCCGCAGCCGATTGACAGAAGGGCCGGTGCGGTCCTCAGGACAGGCGAAGCTGGAAGGCAAAAGTGAAGGCACGGCCAGAGGCGAACTGGTTAGGCTGACACAAAGCCCTTGAATGCTCCGGCGTTTTCTTTTAATTTAAAGCGGGCTACTTCCTGGCGCGCTTCGAGGATTTGCGAGCATCCACGTACATCTCAAGCAGCCGCTCCTTGGAATTCATCGCCACGGCCTCGCCAATCAACTCCAGCGGCAAATCTTCTAGCTTCTTGAAACGCACACAGGATTTGCCAATATCCATGCGCTTACCAGTGGCTTTATAACGGTCCATGAACCACTTCGTGGTGGCAGGTTCGCTGTAGATATTGTTCAGGTAAACCGCCATGTAGTTCTTCTGGGACGCCAAGGCGGCGATGCCTAATGGTTGGCCGTTGTATGTTTGCGGAAAATCCTTGAGCGGGATGTAGTAGGTGATCATGCCGAAAGTCATTCCCTCCTCAAAGCCTTCGGGGAGATTGGCCTTGATGACCTTGCGCACCGCGCTAAGCGCCTTGCGCCGCTCTTCTGGCAGTTCCTTTAAATACTCTGTGACCGTTTTTGCTTTGCTGCTGACCATGGAAGGCTCCTTCTCATAAATGAGAAAGCTAATAGTAATTGGTAATGGTAAGCCAAGAGATTAGAGATCAGAGATTTAGGATTTTGGATCCAAGATTGCAACAATAATCTCCAATCTCAAATCTCTATTTACAACCCTGCATTACAATTCATCTGCCATGCCCACTAAAAAATCCAAACCGTCACCCAAAGACTTCCTCTTCCGCGGCACACTGGCCCAGCTCGACCCGGCTGTCTACGAGCTCAACCAGCTGGAAGCCGAGCGCCAGTATCGCAAGCTGATCCTGATCGCCAGCGAGAGCACCGCTCCGCTGGCGGTGCGCGAAGCGCTGTCCTCCGCCTTCGGCAATATTTATGCCGAGGGCTACCCCGACGAAGCCAGCCGCTGGATGAGCGAAGAGGAGATCCTGGACCACGAGACGCGCCTGGCGCACTACCGCCGCAACTCGGACCCGCGCTACTACAAGGGTGTGGAGTATGCCGATACGGTGGAGGCGCTGGCGCGCCGCCGCTGCGCCGAGGCCTTTGCCGCCAATGGCGTGAGCGCGGATGAGATCTATGTCAACATCCAGGCGCTCTCCGGCGGCCCGGCCAACAATGCTGTGTATCACGCCTTGGTGCAGCCGGGCGACACCGTGATGGGCATGAATTTACTGCACGGCGGCCACCTCTCACACGGCGCGCCGGTCAACCGCTCGGGCAAGTATTACAACATCGTGCACTATTCGGTGAACCCTGACACGGAGCGCATTGACTATGACCAGGTAGAAGCGCTGGCCAAGGAGCACAAGCCCAAGATGATCATCGGCGGCTTCTCCTCCTATCCCTGGCCGGCGGATTGGGCGCGCCTGCGCCAGATCGCCGATGCGGTGGGCGCGTACCTGCTGACCGATATTGCCCACGTGGCTGGCCTGGTGGCTGCTGGCGCCTATCCTTCGCCGATGGGCTATGCGCACGTCATCACCTCCACCACGCACAAGACACTGAACGGCCCGCGCGGCGCCATCATCCTTACCACGGACAAGAAGCTGGCCGAGCAGATCGACCGCGCCGTGTTCCCCGGTGAGCAAGGCGGCCCGCATGTCAATGTGTTCGGCGGGCTGGCGCTGGCCTTCAAGATCGCCAAGAGCAAAGAATTCAAGCAGCTCCAAGCCCAGGTGGTGAAGAACGCCGTAGCGCTGACCGAGCAGTTGCAAAAGCGCGGCTTCCGTATTCCGTTTGGCGGCACACAGAGCCACCTCACCAATGTCGATTGCAAAGTGGTAGTGGGGCCAGACGGCACCACCCTCTCCGGCGATATGGCGGCGCGCATTTTGGATATAGCCGGGATTGTGGTCAACCGCAACACCATCCCCGGGGACCGCGGCGCCATGAACCCGTCGGGGCTGCGTCTGGGCACGCCGTGGATCACGCAGCGCGGCTTCAAGGAAAAGGAGAGCCGCCAACTGGCCAATATCATCGCCGATGTGCTGCTGGCCTGCGTGCCTTACCGTGACCGCAGCGAGACCAGCCTGAGCCAGCGCGCCAAGGTGGACTTTGCCGTCCTGGAGGATGCCAAGCTGCGCGTGCGTGCCCTGGCCGAGAAGGCAGGCATTGACTTCAAGCCCACCTCAAGTGGCTATCCGCACTTCTACTATATAGATGACAAACCCAGCGTCAAAGGCGCCTGGGTAGGCATTGAGGTGCACGGCGAGCAGGCTACGGCCCTGCTGAACATGGCCATCGCCAGTGATATTGAGACCCTTGGCAAAGGTGCTGGCTTCGTCATGCACACGCCCAAGGGCGAGGTACACGGCAGCCTCAAGGCGCTGCCCAAGGGCGGCTACCTGCTGGGCGTGAAGCGCGCCCAGTTTGGCTTGGCGGCTACCTGGCTGCGCGCCCTCTCGGATGGTTACGTCAGCATCGACGCAGCAGACCCACAGCGCAAGGCGCCAGGGCCGGTGGCGGTGCGCGAATCCAAACTCAAAGTCGCCGCGGCTACGTCCAAAGCCGCCGCTGCTGATAAGCCGTTCTATTACGGGATTACCAGCTCCAAAGCCAAGGCGCTGCCCAAGTTCGACTGGCACGAGCCGCCCGAGGCGGCCATCAAGCGCACCGCGCTCTACGACACGCATGTGGCGCTGGGCGCCAAGATGGTGCCGTTTGCTGGCTGGGATATGCCCCTGCGCTACAGCTCGGTGCGCGAGGAGCACGCCGCCGTGCGCACCGCCGCCGGGCTGTTCGATGTCACCCACATGGGCGTGTACGATGTGAACGGCCCGCAAGCTGCCACCTTCCTCGACTCGGTGTGCGGTAACGACATCACCAGCCTGCCAGTGGGCATGTCCATCTATACGCACTTCATGGATGCGGAAGCCCATGTGCTGGATGACCTGCTGGTCTACCGCATGGCAGACGAGCACTACCTGGTGGTGGTCAACGCCGCCAATGATGACAAGAACTGGGCCTGGCTCACCGCGGTGCAAGCTGGCGCAGTGCGGGTGGATGCGCAGCAGCCTGGCGCGCTGGCGCCGGGCCGTGGCGCCACGCTGCGCAACCTGCGTGCCGCCAGCAGCGGCAAGGCGCAGCGCGTAGACATTGCGCTGCAAGGCCCGAAGTCTCGCAAAGTGCTGCTTGGCCTCGAAGCCAACGCGGCTGACAAGCACATCATCCGCAAACTCAAGCGCTTTGGCGTGGCCAAGGTGAAGCTGGGCGGCTTTGACCTGATCCTTTCGCGCACGGGCTACACCGGCGAGCCGGTGTCGTTCGAGCTGTTCGTGCATCCTGACCAGGCCGTGGCGTTGTGGCAGGCGCTGATGACAGCCGGCGAGAAACACGGGCTCAAGCCGTGTGGCTTGGCAGCGCGCGACTCGCTGCGTATCGAAGCCGGCCTGCCGCTGTATGGACACGAGCTGGCTGGCCCTCTCACGCTGGGCATCGGCCACTCCGGCTTCCGCGCCTTCGTCAAGACGGCCAAGCCGTGGTTCGTTGGCCGCAACGCCTTCCTGATGCAGGAAGAACAGCGCAAGCGCGAAGTGGTGCGCTTCCGCCTGCCGCAAGGTGTGCGCATCGCCCACCAGGGCGACCCGGTGACCGACGCGGATGGCAAGCGTATCGGCGAGGTGACGAGCTGCTCGCTGGATAGCGAAGGCACGCTCACCGGCCAGGCGCTGGTCAACAAGAAGCACGGCAAAGAAGGCGGCAAGATCCTGGTCTACCAGGGCATGGCGGGCAAGGAGATTGCCAGCGCCACCCCCACCGAAGCCAGGGTGGTGAGCCGCATGCTGGTGCGGTAGCGCGTGGCGCTTGCGCTAGGCGCATGCTCACATACGGTTAAGCTGCCCACAGTATTCTTAAGCAACACCGGACGAGACGCGCCGTACCCGGCTAGGACAAGACGACGCAAACAAAAATTTTGTTTTGTTTGGAGGTGTCTTGTGTCTAGTACGTGGATTGTTTTAATATTGGCCGGTTTGTTTGAGGTGTGTTGGGCCGTTGGCCTGAAGTACACCGAGGGGTTCACCAAGTTTTGGCCCAGCCTGTTTGCCATCGTCACCATGGCGCTGAGCGTCTATCTGCTCTCGCTGGCTACCAAGTGGTTTGAGCTGAGTGTGGCGTATGCGGTGTGGGTTGGCATCGGAACAGTGGGCGCCAGCCTGCTGGGAATCCTCCTCTTTAAAGAAGCACTCAACCCATCCAAATTGATTTTCCTGGGATTGCTGATCGCCAGTATCATCGGGCTCAAATACTCTGCATAACTGGCGGCCCGCGTTGGCGAGCCAGAGGTGACCATGACCAAACGCATCCTCTTGCCACTGTGTCTGCTCTGTCTGGCCGCGCTGGCCTGCCGCTTTAGCACACCGCCGCCCAGCACGCCCACCCCGACCGCCGGCACATCCGGCGGCGGTGGCAGCGGCTCCTTTGGCGGCAGCAGCCAGCCTGCTCAGGAGCTGCAAGCCTGTCTGGTGCGCCCGCCCGTTGTGACCGCCGGCAGCGCCGCCGAGGCCGGTGACCCTGGCTTGGGCGACCCGTACTATCCCCACCTTGGCAACGGTGGCTACGACGTGCAGCACTATCACGTTGAGCTGACGGTGGACTTGGCGCGCCAGCACCTGGACGGCCGCGTGCGCATCAGCGCGGTGGCCACGCAATCGCTGAGCAGCTTCAACCTGGAGCTGGTGGGCATGCAAGTAGATGCGCTGACGGTGCAAGGTGAGCCAGCCCCTTTCACTCGCGGCGCTGAGCTGAGCATTACGCCAGTTGCGCCGCTGCAAGCTGGGCAGGAATTCGAGATCGTTGTCGAGTACAGCGGCAGCCCGGGCGAAGGCATCGACTTCAGCAACATGAACGAGTTTGAGGTGGGCTGGGGCTGGTATGCCGATGGCGAAGGCGCCTATGTGGCGGCGGAGCCCAGCGGCAACTCCGCCTGGATGCCGCTGAATGAGCATCCTGCGGACAAAGCAACCTACAGCTACGCCATCACGGTGGCAAAGCCGTACGTGGCCGCTGCCAACGGCGTGCTGCAAGAAACGATCGACAACGGCGACACGCGCACCTTTGTGTGGAACTCAGCCTCTCCGATGGCGAGCTACCTGGCCACGGTGGGCGTTGGCCGCTTTGATATCGAGACCAGCACTGGCCCGGGCGGGTTGCTCATTCGCAACTATTTCGAGCAAGACATTCCGCAAGAAATACGCGCCGATTTTGCGCGCACCGATGAGATGGCGCAACTCTTCACTGATCTGGTCGGCCCCTACCCCTTTGAGGCAACGGGCGTGATCGTGCATGACATTGATTTTGGCTTTGCGCTGGAAACACAAACGATGAGCGTCTTCGGCTCAGGTTTCACCGATGAGTACGCGGTGGCGCACGAGCTGGCGCACCAGTGGTTCGGCAACAGCGTCGGCCTCAACTGCTGGCAAGACCTGTGGCTGAACGAAGGCTTCGCCACGTACCTGAGCGTGCTGTGGAACGAGCACGCCTACGGCCAGCAGGCGCTGGACGATGAGATCCGCATGTATTACATGCAGGTGGCGCTCAGCAGGCCGTTTGTGGCGCCGCCGGGACACCCGGGCGCCGACGACCTGTTCAACTTCGGCGTGTATTACCGCGGTGCGCTGACGCTGCACGCCTTACGCGAGCGCGTGGGCGACGATGCCTTCTTCAGCATCTTGCAGACGTACTATGCGCGCTTCCGCAATAGCAATGCCGTGACGGCAGACTTTGTGGCGATTGCAGAAGAAGTGAGCGGCGAGCCGCTGCAGGAGTTCTTTGATGCGTGGCTTTACGCTAAGGATATGCCAGACATTCCAGAGATGGAGTTGTATCTATCGGATTATCAGTAGCATGAGATTCATAAAACAAGATTGCTTCGCCCGGTTTGCCGCACAGCAGCAAACCTCCTCGCAATGACAGGGATGCTGACTACTCGTCGAAGATGAGTTCGTCTCGGCCGGAGAGCTTGGCCTGGATGGTGTTGATGACGCTATCCAGGTGGGCGGGGTCGTTGACGTAGTCAAGATCGCCGGAGGAGATGGTGAGCACAGGGCATACGTCAAAGTTGTGCAGCCACTCATCGTAGTAACCATCCAGCAGAGTGAGGTACTCAGCGGTGATGCCGGCTTCCATCTCGCGGCCGCGCGAACGGATGCGCTCGAGCAGCGCGGGCACCGGGGCCTTGAGCATGATGAGCAGGTCTGGCTTGGGCAGCGAAGTGGTCACCAGTTTGTAGACCCGCGAATAGGTATCCAGGTCTTCAGCGCTCAGGTTGCCAAGGGAATGCAAGGCACGGGCGAAAATATAATAGTCCTCATAGATGCTACGGTCGAGGATGGCTGAGCTGGGATCGCGATACGCCTCAATATGCAGCTGCGAACGCTGCGCCAGCAGGAAGACCTGCAAATGGAAAGCCCATGAGCGCATGTCTGCGTAAAATTTGCCCAGATACGGATTGGTCTCTACGGTTTCGAAGCCAGTGCGCCACCTTAAGGTCTCGCCGAGTTTGGTAACAAGTGACGTTTTACCAGCGCCAATGTTGCCAGCCACGAGCACAAGATGTTTAGTAGCCATTGCGCAGAGTATACATAAAGGCAGCACTGCAGATTGGCGATTGTGGCTGTTAACTTTCTGATGAGATAATTGGAGCTGACTTATGGAGGTGTTATGCGTAACGTATCGATACTCATTGTTTTTGCTGTGCTGTTGACCGCGTGCGGCGGCGCACCAGCCACACCCGACACCAACGCGCTGTTCACCAGCGTAGCCAGCACGCTCGCTGCGGTGAGCAGCGAGACCGCCGCGGCCGTGCCGCCCACCGAGGCTGCGCCCACCAACACCCCTGAGCCCGAAGCCACCGCCAGCGAGACGCCAGCCCCCACCCCTACACAGGAAGAGGGCCGCATTAATCTGGCCACTGGCGCCACCACTGGCGTGGTGACCGGCCGCGTGGAAGCCAACCAGCGCGTGAGCTTCACGGCGGGCGCGGCGGCCAATCAGGTGGCCATCGCCAACTTGTTCACCCCGGCCAGCAATGCCATCCTCGAGATCAAGGGCGCCGATGGCAGCAGCGTGCTGGCAGACTCGCTGCGCTACACCTCTTACCGCACGCTGCTGACCAAGACGCAGGATTACGAATTCACTGTGATCGGCGGCAGCAGCGCGCAAGACTTCACGCTCTCGGTAGCGTTTGCGGTGCCGGTGAGCTTAGCCAGCGGCACGAGCAGCGCAACCTACACGGGCAAGACGGTAGGCGGCAATCCTGTCACTTACACCATCTACGCCACGGCAGGCCAGCACCTCACAGTGAGCGTGAACACGAACCCGAACGATGCCGCGCTAACCATCTGGGGCTTCAACACCGGCGAGCCATACGCGCGTGCGCAAAACGGCGTGGTGAACTTCAACATGAACCTGCCGCAGACGCAGTACTACATCATCGAAGTGGTGCCGCAGGGCGGCCGCACGGTGGACTATACGCTGACGATTTCGATACCGTAATACAAGTTAGATTGCTGCGGTTTTCGCACTTTTATGCGGCAACCGCTTCTCAATGACAAAAAACTAAAACGGTCTGCAGAGCTCTACAGGCCGTTGCAGTTTTGATGTGACGGGCTCTTATGGCTACCGTTTGCGATAAGGGCCCACTTGACCGGATTGCCGTGGAGCAGAAGACCATCCCCGGTATGCCGCATCGTTAAAGAAACGTGTCTTCATTCATTATGCTCATCTGCCCACCTAACTTGCATTACTGAAAGGCCTGTTGGTTAGTAGATTAGGTCGGCCAGGTAGATTTAGGTCGGTTAGGTAGCTTAGGTCGATTGGGTAGATGTTGTCACTTTTAGCAGAGCTGGCACACATGCCTACAGACATGACGGGCTTATACACCTGAGCGGGTGAACGCGCCAAGAATCACGCTGCAAATCAAGCTGCTGGACAAAATTAAGCTAACGGCTCGGCGAAGCCGCAGGAGGCCATGATGGCAACAAAGGCGACCCCCTTCATCACTTCACGCACGGCGCTGGCAGGCGTATTGGCCGGGCTGGCGGGCTTCACCGCCTTCCTGTTCATCCACCAGGCGCTGATCCGGCCGATATGGTTCATTGCGCCGTTCGGTGCGGTGGTGGCGGCGCTGGCCGGGCTGCTGGTGGCGTGGGCTTACGATGCGCTGCGCCCGCGCCTGCCGCAGAATACCTGGCTGGCGGTGGCAGCCTTCGTGGCCCTGCTGACGCTGACGCAGGTGGCCTCGTACGCGGTGAGCAGCGTGCAGCACCCCATCATTGATTACCTATGGGGCGGCAACCGCGTAGTGCCCGGCTTTGAGGGCGTGGTGTATTCGCGCTTCGCCATCGACCTGTTCCTGACCTCGGCCGTGGCCGGAGCGCTGGCGGGCTGGCTAATTGGCCGCAGCCGACAGGCCGCCGGGCGCATGGCGCTGGCGGCGCTGGGCTTCGCCATCGGTCCGGGGCACAATACGCCCTTCTTCGCCGGCGTGGCCAGCTCGCAGGGCACGCTGTGGGCGCTGATCCTGGGGGCGATTGGGGTGGCGGGAATTGTGTTTGCGGCGGTGGTGAGGGGCGAGGATGAAGGTTGATTATATTTCTAAAAAACTCTAGACTAGTAATGAGTATCTCTATGCTTATCTAGAAAAAGCCAATCCCAATAACCGCCACTGCCCATCAGTGTGTTTTACAGTCGTTAGCGCAAGAATAAAATGGTGTACCGCTTTAGCAAGCTTGAATTGATGGAAAGCTATTCTCGCTATGAGTAGATGGCTAGTGTACTGTCCTTTAATATAATACACGCCCACGCTCAGGCGAAGAGCTTCTTCTGCCCAAGTCAAAGCATTTTTATAGTCGCGGTGAGCGAGATGTATCAAAGTCCTATTGTTAGCATTATTCGCTTGTCCTCTGTAGTCATTAACCTCCACCGACAAGTTATAGGCTTTCTCTAAAAGTCGCATGGCTTTCACCCTCGCTCCGATTTTGAAGTAAGTCATTGCCAGATTATTCAAAGTATCAGCTTGACCTCGCCTATCCTTTGCGGCATATGCATGCTTAATTGCCTCCCGGAAGCTAAGAAGAGCCAAGTTTGGCTGACGAAGATAGTGATGGCAACGACCAAGAATCGTAAGGGCAACTGCTTTAGATTTTCTTTCGCTTATAAGCTCTATTGCCCTAGTTAAAGAACCAATAGCTAGCTTATAATGACCAAGATCCTTATAAGCAAGCCCCAGCCCAGTGTAAACGGTAGCCAAATCCTCGCTTAGCAAAGTTCCAGGGCGAGCGAGTAAAGATTCGTATATCTCAATGGCTTTTACATTTTCTCCCAGAAACCAATAGATAGAACCAACTTCAAGCAAGAGTGGAACCTTGTTAGCTTCGCAAACATCCTGCAAATTCTTTGAAGCAAATTCAATGTATTTCTGTCTACTTGTAGCAGGGAAATTAATCGAAAAGGGTCTTGACACTAAAAAAAACTCAAGCCACATATTAAATAAATCACCCTGAACTCCATTCCAATTAAAGTATTCATGGCTAACTGTCAGGTAGTTTGCAAATAAATCAAACTTTTCAATTTCTGGTTTAATAGGAGCTGATAGCACCTTCTCAAGGCTAACACGCATGGCTCTTAGAACATTTGCCTGCGCTTTCGTCCTAGACATTGACAAAGCTTCATGCTCCGCCTTTGATCTCAAAGTTAGGTTCATCGTTTGTCAACAAGCTCCTAGCAAGCATTCGAAACAATGCGTGAATTCTATATTTAGGATTATCTGAACTAGAAGAAACCAATTCTATTAATCCGCGGTCAATAAATTTTCTAATAATTAATCTTGAATTGCCGATATCTCCTACACTCCACAATTCATCTACGAATCTAAAATCAAAAATTGAATCAGGCAAGTAACCAAAGTTAGCGAAACACCATTTTTCCGAATAAGAAAGCCTCTCTAAGCTCTTTGCAAATACAGCCGCGACAGTCAAGGATGTCTGCGAACAAAGTTCTTGATAAGCTGGTGGAACGTTGGCTTCAAGAAGAGCTCTGCCATTAAAAATAGCTTCAAGCACGTCCTTGACACCAAAGCCATACATATGCTCTTCTTCTATAAGCCCAGCAACAGTTCGCAAGGCAATTGGGAGATACTCAACTGCTCTTGCCAAATCGCGGTACTCACCACGATCATGCTTTGAAGCTCTGGGCGAAAATTTTTTAAGAAGTTGCACTGCTGCGGCTTCATTCAGAACTGATAGTGCAAAGGCAAATCCAGGCTCACCCAATCCCCGAGCAATTGTCTCCTGCCGCGTCGTGACAAGCGTTGCAGAACCCTCACTTCCTACAAAAAACAACCTTGCAATCTCGGAATCCCAAACATCATCCAAGACTATGAGCACCTTTCTGTCTTGAATAACACTGGAGATTGCTGTCCTCATTTCTGGGACAGGAAGTTGAGAAGGCAAGCTTAAAATGCTACACCACTTAGCCAGCTCTACACCTACATCCGGTTTTTGATCAAGTGTTACCCACAACGCTCCGCCCGGAAAGGTAGCCTGCACTTCTGAGTAGTTAGCAACCTTAAGAGCTAAGCTAGTCTTCCCAACCCCAGGCAATCCGTAAATCACAATAGGGCTTGCTGGCCTAGATAAAAGCTTCTCCTTTAGCACTGTGAAGTCTTTGTCTCTTCCTATCAGTGTAGAAGTTTGTCTAGGCAGGTTACTGAATCGCACCTGGGAGCCTAATGACTTAGTTACTGAACTTTGCTTCTTCGTTACCCCGAAAAGAACCAACACCTTAGTAACGAGTTCAATCAATGGAGTTAGTATTGAAAATAACCCAGGCATACTTTCTGTTCACCTATATGGATTAACATCAAATTTTTTTCAATAAGGTTGTGAGGCACTATGTGCGAGGATTCCAGCGCCTCAACGAAAACAAAGTATTTTTCAACTAACCGAAATAGTAAGCAAAGCCTTGCCCGCCTTTTGGGCGAGGCTAGCATTCACTGAACCCGCACGAGTGGCACTTCTTACAGCCCTCTTCGTTGACGAGGGTGCTGTGGCCGCACTCCGGGCACAGTTCGCCCTTGGGCCCGTGCTGTGCCTGCGGCACAGCTTGGGCAAAGCCTTCGTACTGCCCCTGCGGGACAGTTTGGGCAAAGCCTTCGGCTTTGCCAGTATCGTGACCATTGCCATTCGTGTGTCCGTTCCCATTGCCGTGAGCAGCATGCGGCTCCCCGTCTTCGCGTGCCACCAGGTACTGCTCGATGGCTTGGGCAACGCCGTCGGGCAGCGAGCGCACCTTGCGCGGACCGAGGCCGAGCTGGCGGTCGCCGCCGAGGCCGGCGAGCTGGGCGCGAATCTCGTGCAGGCGCTGCAGCGGGGCCACGGGCGAAGACAGGCGCAGGATGTACGATACGAGGCGGCCAATGGCCTCGGAGACGGCGGCGGTTTCGGAGCCAGCCTTGGCGCTGTTGATGAAGGCTTCGAAGGGCTGGCTCTCACCATTCTCGTTGATGGTAACGAAGGCAGCGCCCAGCGGAGTCTCCACCTTCATGGTGTGGCCGTGCATGACACCAGGGCGCGGCTTGCGTGATTCGTTCCAAATCGGCTCACCTACGGTGAGCGATTTGGGTTTGGAGTCGCCAGAGGCAGGCGACTCCACGCCGGATTTCGATTTCGCCGTGGCGTGGGTCTCGAGTACCACCTTGTCACGCGAGCCGGTGACGTAGACGGTGATGCCCTTGGCGCCCAGCTCCCAGGCCAGCATGTAAGCGGTGGCCACATCTTCCTCAGTGGCCCCGGCGGGGAAGTTGACGGTCTTCGACAGGCTGTTGTCCACGAAAGCTTGCAGCGCGCCTTGCATGCGCACATGCTCCTCAGCGCTGATGTCACCGGAGACGACGAAGGTGTTGCGGATGCTCTCGGGCAGCCCGGCCACATTCTGGCAGGTGCCCTCGGCCACCACTTGATCGATGATGCGCGTGCGCTCTTCGGCGCTCAGGCCGGAGGCTTCCAGCGCCTGCTCGAAGAGCGGGCTGGTGTAGGTCAGCGTGAGGTCCTTGCCATTGTCATTGACGTGGCGCAGGTAGGCCAGCGCAAACACCGGCTCGCAGCCGTAGCCTTCGCAGCCGGAAATGGTGGCGATGGTGCCGGTGGGCGCAATGGTGGTCTGGCAGGCGTTGCGAATGCCGTGCTCTTTGATGCCAGCGACGATGCTGTTCCAATCCACAGCCGGGCGGCCGTACTCCAGGGAGTACGCTTCCAGCGGCACGGGCGGAACCCAGGTCATGTCGTTCTTGTCGTAGATGCTGCCCTCAATGGCGGTGAAAGGGCCGCGCTCTTTGGCTAGCTCTATGCTGGTCTTCATGCTGTGATAGCGCACAAACTCCATCACCTGGGCGGAGAACTCTTGCGCCTCTACCGAGCCATAGCGGATGCCACAGTGGTATAGCAAGTCTGCCAGCGCCATCACGCCCAGGCCGATGCGGCGGGCTTTCAAGGCCGCCTCACGCAGCTGCGGCACGGCGGGCACATAGGCGTTCTCTTCGACAACGTCATCAAGGAAGCGCGTGGCCAGCTCGGTGCTCTCTTGCAGCTTGGCCCAATCCACCGTTCCATTGGGGCCGAAGTGCTGGGCCAGGTTGATCGAGCCGAGGCAGCAGTTCTCGTAAGGGCCAAGCCACTGCTCGCCGCAGGGGTTGGTGGCCTCGAGCGGGTACAGGTGCGGTACGGGGTTGCTGCGGTTGGCCGCATCGAGGAACAGTAGCCCCGGCTCACCATTGTGGTGCGCCTGAGTGACGATCTTGTCGAACAGCTCGCGAGCGCGCACGGTCTTGTAGGTGCGAATGGGCAGCCCGGCAAGCTCGGCTTGCTCCAGCGTGCCGTCGAAGCCCTTGCTGCGCGGGTCAGCAATATCCACAAAGCGCAGATCCCAATCGGCGTCATCCTGCACGGCTTGCATGAAGGCATCGGTGATGCCCACGGAAATATTGAAGTTGGTGATGGCGTTCTCACTGGTCTTGCTGGTGATGAACTCCTCGACATCCGGATGGTCAACGCGCAGCACGGCCATGTTGGCGCCGCGGCGCGTACCGCCCTGAGCGATCTCGCCGAAGGCCTGGTCATACACGCGCAGGAAGCCCACCGGGCCAGTCGCACGCCCCGCCGAGGTCTTGACGTGGGCGTTCTTGGGGCGCAGGCGGCTGAAGGCAAAGCCGTTGCCGCCGCCGGTCTGCTGGATCAGGGCGGCGTCACGCAGGGTCTGGAAGATGCCGGAGGAGGCGCGGCCCATGTCATCACTGATGGGCAGCACGAAGCAGGCGGCCAACTGGCCGATGGGCGTGCCGGCGCCGGTGAAGGTGGGCGAGTTGGGAGTGAAACGCTGCTCTGCCAGCAAGCCGTAGAAATCACGCGCCGTTTGCATTTCATCGGCGCCCCACTGCTGCTCCACCTTGCCCACGTGGTAAGCCACGCGCCAGTAGGTCTGCTCGGCGCTCTCGATGGGCTTGCCCTGCTGGTCACGGCGCATGTAGCGGCGCTGGAAGACCTGCATGGCATTCTCGCCCAGCGAGACTTTGTTGAGGCTCTTGGGCATGGCCGGTGTGGGCAGCAAGCCGTGAGTGGCGTCTTGCTTGGCTTTGGTGGGTTTGGTTTCCTTCAACATCGTTTCCTCCATCGTGCGGGGCGACAATGCGACACTCCGCCCCTCTGCGGGCAGAGTGTCGTTGACTTAGCTTGAAGCGATGAGACTATCGACTTCTTTGCGGATGGCCTGCAGGTCATTCAGGCCGAGATAGACCAGGGCGAAGCGGATGTAAGCGATCTCGCTGAGGTCTTTAAGACCGGCCAGCACCATGTCACCCACCACGCGGGATGAGACTTCAGATTTTTCCATTTGCATGAGCTTGGTTTCAACCTCACCCACCAAACGATCGATCTCCGCGGCTGCTACGGGCAGTTTCACACAAGCCAACTGCACACTGCGCAGCAGTTTCTCGCGGTCAAACTCTTCGCGCCCACCATCGCTCTTGATGATGAGCGGCGCAGCCAGGATGGGGCGTTCATAGGTGCTGTAGCGCTTGCCACAGTTCTTGCATTCACGGCGGCGGCGGATGCCCCCACGCGCGTCATGCGTGGTGTCGATCACCTTGCTGCCTTCCTGGTTGGCGTCTTTGCAATGCGGGCACAACATGTGTGGCAATTACCTCTCTTGCTTATTGCCCCCCATATATGGGGCGCAGTACAAAAGTACCGCTACATTTCGGGCGAAAAGTGCGTCATTCTAGCATGCAGGCCTAGGGGGCGCAAGCATTTTTGGGGAACGAATTGCTTGATTTCTAAAACTTTAAGCCAGGCGTGGAAGAGGCGTATGGCTGGCGCGCAGCCAGCTCAGTTGGCCGGGCTAATCGATGCAACGCCCCCGAGGGTATTGATCTCCAGCAGCCAATTCGTGCCTGGTACACAACGCTGGAATTCGCTATACGAATGGGCCTGATACCTGTAGGTGTCGCTGCCAGAGCGGAATATGCAAATGTAGCTTTCCTTCTGCTCGCCCAAACGCTGATCAAGGCTGAGGGCGGGTTGCGGCCATTGCGGGTTAAGGTTTACGCCCCTCAGTTCAACGGTGTCGTATGCCTCCCATGCTTCGGCAGTATAAGAGCAGTAGTCTGCGTACACCTCATACACGCAATCCTGCGTTACTTCGCCCGAGCCACTGCCTGTGTCTACCACGTACTCCGTGCCACACACTTCGCGGTAAGTGGCATTGCTGGGTGGCTGAGACTGGGTACTGCGGACTTGCTCGCGGCAAGATAAGTTGGTTGCGCCGTTCGGCACTTCATCCACCCAGCCTTCCAGCCTCACCGGGCCGAACTGCTCCACCACAACCGAACGCTGCCACTCGGCGCCAGTAACCGTGGCTTCGATCTCGCTGGTGCGCAAGAAAAGGAAGTACACAATGGCGCACAGCATCAGGAGCACTAGTGCGCCGATAACGAATGCCCGCGAACCGCGTGTGCCAGCCTGCGGCTTGGCGGGCATCTTGGCTGACGGTGCGGCGGACGCCAGGCTGCCGCCGCAACTGCCACAGCTGCGGCGATTGCCGGCGTTATGCGCGCCGCAGTGCGGGCATGCCAGCGGAGCGTAGGCCCCATTGGCAGCCGCTTTAAATGCGCCCAGAACTTTGCCAGAGCCGCGTTTGGCCCCTGCAGCCAGATCCGCCTGGCACTGTGAGCAGTTGCTTGCGTCGGAGGGGTTGCGCGTGCCGCAAAAACCACAGTGGATATCCGCACCCTGCTGGGCACGGCGGATCCTCTCAACATCGGTGAGCAGCTCGCTCACGCGGCCCTGGTGAAAGTCAACCTGGGGCGGCTGCGGGCTGCCACACGACATGCAGTACGCGTGCGCTCCCGCATTCTGATTGCCACAACTTGGGCAGGCCCAATAGAGTTCCACGTAGCCTTTAACTTTGCGAACCATAGCGCCTCCGTAAGCACATCATAATCCACATGAAGGAAGCAAAAGAACACGCCGCCCGGTGAGGCGGCGTGTTCTTTAAACGGGCTCCGTGGAGGGTCGGACGTGCGCCCGCTCAACACGAGGGGGAAGGCAGGGAGCTACCGGCCCACGCGGTTGCGCAGGAAGGTAGGAATATCCAGATCCTTGGGGTTGACGTTGGCCTGGGCCATCTCGTCTTCGCGCTGCGGCGCGGCCGCCTGGATGTGACCCTGGCTGGCCGGCTGGGCGCCGGGCTGCGTGCGCAGCATGCGGCGCGGCATGCCCTTGCGGTCAAAGCCGGTGGCGATGACGGTGATACGCACCTTGTCGCCCATGCTCTCGTCGATCACCGCACCGAAGATGAGGTTAACATCCGGGTGGGCGGTTTCCTTGACGATGGCGGCGGCGGTGTTGACCTCGAAGAGCGACATGCCGGGGCCACCGGTGATGTTGAAGAGGATGCCGCGGGCGCCATCAATGGTGATGTCGAGCAGTTGGCTGTTGATGGCTGCTTCGGCGGCCTGCTGGGCGCGGTTCTCGCCCTCGGCTTCGCCAACCGCCATCAGCGCCGCGCCACCCTCAGACATGATGGTGCGCACATCGGCAAAGTCCAGGTTGATGAGACCCGGCACAGTGATGAGTTCAGAGATACCCTGCACGCCCTGGCGCAGGACATCATCGGCCAGGCGGAAGGCATCGTTCAGCCCGGCGCGCTTGTCTACCAGTTGCAGCAAGCGGTCATTGGGGATGACGATGAGGGTATCGACATGCTCTTTGAGACGGGCAATGCCAGCTTCGGCGTTCTGCTTGCGGCGCTTGCCTTCAAAGTCAAACGGGCTGGTGACCACGCCAATGGTCAGCGCGCCGACTTCACGCGCTACCTGGGCCACGATCGGGGCGGCGCCGGTGCCGGTGCCGCCACCAATGCCAGCGGTGACGAAGACCATGTCGGTGCCGCGCAGCACTTCGTACAGCTCCTCGGCCGATTCTTCGCCAGACTTGCGCCCAACGTCAGGATCGCCACCGGAACCCATGCCCTTGGTGAGCTTGTTACCAATGCGCACCTGGGTGGGCGCGTTGCAGAACTGCAGGGCTTGCGCGTCCGTGTTCACCGCCACGAACTCAATGCCCGGCATGCCCTGCTCAATCATGCGGTTGACGGCGTTGCAGCCGCCGCCACCCACGCCCACGACCTTGATGCGGGCAATCGATTCAGTGTGATTGTTCTGTGCCATTTAGCTCCTCCAAGCTAATTTCTGTATTTCTAAAGCGCCAGACAGCGACACTTAAGATTCAACTATAGAGGCATCCGTAATTTTCTGCCCGCAATTTAGGGCAGGAAACGACGGATGACTTCCTTCCAGTCAATGCCCTTATCGCCACCACCGCCATTCATCGACGGCTTGTCTGGCGAGATCTCGTTCATCAACACGGCCCACTTGAGCAGGCCAATGCTGGTGGCGTAGGCGGGCGATTGCAGCTTGTCTACGATGCCAGTCAGTTTCTCCGGCTGGCCCACACGCACCGGCATGCCCAGCACTTTGCTGGCCAGCTCGGGCAGGCCCTTGAGGGCGCTGCTGCCGCCGGTGAGCACCACGCCCGCCGGCAACAGCTCGGCGTAGGCGGTGCGGCCCAGCTCCTCATGCAGCAGGGTGAAGACTTCCTCCATGCGTGCTTCGATGATCTCGCTCATCTCGTGGCGATTGATGTCGATGGCTTCGGCCGAGCCCACTGCCTTGACGGCGAAGACTTCGGTGGGGTCTACCTGGCTGGGCAATGCATGCCCATAGCGCAGCTTGACCTCTTCGGCCTGCGAGAAGGGCAAGCGCAAGCCGTGCGCAATGTCTGAGGTGACGTGATTGCCGCCCACCCCCAGCACGCTGGTGTGCTGCACATCGCCCTCTACGAAGATGGCCATGTCGGTGGTGCCGCCGCCAATATCGCAGACGACGACGCCCATATCGCGTTCAGTGGGCGTGAGCACCGCTTCGGCGGAGGCCAGCGGATTGAGCACGAACTGGCTCACTCCCACGTTGGACTCAGCCACGCATTGGCGCAGGTTATCCACCACAGACGAAGCAGCGGTGATGATGTGCACTTGCGCCTCGAGGCGGTAGCCGTGCATACCCACCGGCATCACGATGCCGTCTTGCCCATCCACTACGAAGCCGCGTTGGATGACATGAATGACCTCACGGTTGTGTGGGATGGCTACGGCGCGCGCCACTTCCAGCGCACGCGAAACATCCTCATGCGTGATGACGCGGTTGGCGATGCCCACCGCGCCGATGTTGTTGACGGAGGTGACGTGCGCGCCCGCCAGGCTCACCAGGGCCGAGGTGATCTCCAGCCCGGAGCTGCGCTCGGCCTTGTCGATCGAGTGGCCGATGGCACGCGTGGCGGCGTTAATGTCCACAACGGTGCCCTTGCGCACACCTTGCGAAGGCTCAATGCCCACGCCCAGCACGCGCACGCGGCCGTCTTGCTCCACACGCGCCACGATCGTGCAAACCTTGGTGGTGCCAATATCAATGCCAACAACAATAGGTGCTGCCATTAGTAGTCCATCCTGTAGTACGGGGCGTGCAACTGGGCCACGCTGATCAGCGAAGGCACCAGGCGACGCGCCCGAAGTTCATCCAGTATCTGCAAGTACACGGCCAGACGCTGGTCAATATCCTTACCATCCTGGCCGAAGAACGCCTGCCAGCCGCCCGGGTCGCTCCAGCCGAAGCCGAGCTTGGGGTCGTAGATGAGCGGCGCATCATCCGGAGCGATACGGTCCAGCGCCTGGATGGCGAAGACCATCTCAGGGCGAATGAACTGGTGGCTCTCGGGCGCATTGGCGGCCAGGGCCGGCGGCGCGTCCAGTGCGGTGACGCGGATCAGGCTGCCCGTATCGCCCTGGGGCATGAAGGCCACCCCGGCCGCGTCGAGCCAAAGAACGAGCCCGGCCTGCTCCCACACGATGAGCGGCTCGCGCTCTTTGACGGTGACGGTGACGCCACCGGGCAATCCAACGCTGACGGCGACACGCTCCAACTCAGGGAACTGCTCGCGCAGGGTGGTATATAGTTTGTCCGGCTCGATGGCGAAGATGCTCTGGCCGGTAATACCGAGGGCATTGTTGATGGCGTGACCATCCAAGCGCTGGGCGCCTTGCAACTGCACACGCGCCACGCGGAAGCTGACCGAGGTGGCCATGCCGTACAACAGCAAGAGGCACAGCGCCACCAGCGCACCAGAGACGACACGCCAACCGACCTGCACGCTGGGCAGCGCCGGCAGGCGCAGCTCGGCGCCGGCTTCGGCCAGCTTGATGTAGCGCGGGCGGCGATGCGTACGCTCCTCAACGGCTTGCAAGCGGCGCTCGGTTTGGGCGTTGCGCGCCACCATGCGCGGCAAGCTGGCGGCCGATTTGGCCGCGCCGGCCAGCCTGTTGACGATGGGCTTGTCTTCACGCCGGTGTAAGCGGCGGGCGCGCACCTGTTCGGCACGCGTCAGGTTATTTTCTGCTGTGGCCATTAGCCGCCCCTCCGGTACTCGTGCATGGTGGCGGCGCGCTCGGCGCGGCGCTGCAATGCCAATTCGATCAGTCGGTCTACCAAGGCTTCACCCTCCACCCCGCTGGCCTTCCACAGCTGCGGGTACATGCTGATGGAAGTGAAACCGGGCATGGTGTTGATCTCGTTCAGCAACACATCACCGTTGTCACGGTCAACAAAGAAATCTACGCGCGCTAGGCCAGCCATATCGCAGGCCTGGAAGGCTTTGACCGCCAGGCTGCGTACACGCTCGCTGGTCTCGGCCGGAATATCCGCAGGGATGTAGGTCTTAGAGCGGTCATCGTGATACTTGGCCTCATAGCTATAAAACTCCGCCTCGGGAGCTACTTCGCCACACACTGAGGCTTCGGGCACGTCGTTGCCGAGCACCGCCACTTCGATCTCGCGCACGTTGTAGCCGCGCTGCACCACAATGCGGCGGTCATACTGCGCGGCATACATCAGCGCTTCGATGAGATCGGAGCGGCTGCTGGCCTTGCTGACGCCGACCGAAGAGCCGAGGTTGGCTGGCTTGATGAACAAGGGATAAGTGCTCACGGTTTCAGCTTTGGCGACGGCGGCTTCGATGTCCGTTTGGATTTCGCTGCGCAGCAAGAGCACGCTCTTGGCCACGGGAATGTTGTTGGCGGCCATCACATCGGCGAAGAGGCCCTTGTCCATGCCCACCGAGGACCCGAGCACACCTGCGCCCACATAGGCAACCCCGGCCATCTCCAGCAGGCCTTGCAGCGTGCCGTCTTCACCATAGGTGCCGTGCAAAACAGGGAAGACCACGTCTATCTCAGCCAGCATGTGCAGCAACTCGGCCTCGCCCTGGGCGTCAATGCGCTTCACGCCCGGGCGCGTAGGGTCGGCCAGTAAGGTAGCAGCTTGCAGGCTAGCGAAGTTCTCTGCCTCCAGCGCGGCCAGCACGCCGTCTCCAGGCAACTCGTTGCCTACGTACCAAGCACCGTCACGCGTAATGCCGATCTGGGTCACCTGGTAGCGGGCGGCGTTCAACATCTGCAGCACAAATTTGGCTGACATCAGCGAAACGGCGTGCTCGCCAGAGCGGCCGCCGAACATTACTGCAACGTGTGTCTTCGTCTCTGCCATGTTTCCTAGTCTTGCTGAGCCCACTCGCCCACCAACTGAACTTCCAATTCCAATTCAATGCCAGCCGCATCCATCACCGCCTGGCGTGCTTCCTGAATAAGTGCAAATACATCGGCTGCACGCGCCGCTCCCAGATTCAGGAAGAAGTTGCCGTGCAGCGGGCTGATCTGGGCATTGCCAATGCGCTTGCCCTTCAGCCCGGCCTGTTCGATCAGCCGCCCGGCGCTATTGCCCGCCGGGTTCTTGAACATGGAGCCCAAGCTGGCGCCCGGCGGCTGGGTCTGGCGGCGGTACGCCAGAAATTCGTCCATCTGGGCACGAATCTCAGCTTCGGGCCGCTGGGTCAAACGCAACTGAGCGCTGAGCACCACGGCCTGGCCGGGGTTGCGCTTCAGCCAGCTCTCGCGGTAGGCAAAGCCTAAATCCGCCGGAGTCCACTCCTGGCGGCCCATTTCACGATGCAAGATTGTTGCCAGCTCCACGCAGGCGGCCATGTCGCCGCCGTGAGCGCCGGCGTTGCCAGCCACCGCCCCGCCCAGGGTGCCGGGGATGCCGGCGGCCCACTCCAGCCCGCCCAGGCCCTTACGCGCCGCCTGGCGTGCGATCGAGCCAAGCCCGGCGCCGGATTCAGCCCACACGCTGGGGTCTTGCCCTTCGTGGAACTGCAGCGCATTGGCCTGGTTGAGTAGCACCACTTCCCGCACGCCTGCATCGCTGACCAGCATGTTGGAGCCGCCGCCCATCACGACAAAGGGCAGCTCCAGCTCCCAGAGGGTCTGGGCAGCGTGGGCCAGCTCGTCTGCCGAGCGCGCCACCACCACGGCATCGGCGTGGCCGCCAATGCGTGCAGAGGTGTAGCGCCCCAGCGCTTGATCCTGCTGGAGGCGCTCACCGAAGGCCGCGTGCAGTGCGGCGATGGGCAGCGTGCGCTCGTTCACGTGCATCAGATCTTTTTGACGCGCGTGACGATGCGGTTGAGCACCTCGCGCGTGGCCTCATCCTTGGTGACGTGGCTGCCGGGGCGTTTGGGCGCCGGGGCCACTTTGACTTTGTTCAGGTCAAACTCTTCACCATATGCCACGATGAAGGGCATGACCTTCTTGTGTTTTTGCTCAAGCATCCTGGTTCTCCTTGGCTTGCAGAGCGGCGAAAACATCGGCGCTCAGTTGAATGGCATCGCCAGCGCTCATCACCACCAGCACATCACCCGGCAGCAGCTGCTGTAGCAGCGCCTGCTGGGTCTGTGCAAACGTGGGAGTGAACGCGCTACGCGGAATGTTGGCTACGACCTGCCAGAGGTCAAAGTATGGCGGGCGCGGCTCACGCGCCGCATACACCTCGGTGACGAAGAGGCGGTCTGCTGCCTCGAAGGCGTTTTCGTAATCCTGCGCCAGGGTCAGCGTGCGGCTGTAGGTGTGCGGCTGCCACACGGCGACGATGCGCTGGCCGGCGTAGCGCGCCCGCGCCGCTTCCAGCGTGGTGCGGATCTCGCTGGGATGGTGGGCGTAATCATCGACCACGGTCACGCCGGCGGCGACGCCGCGCACTTCAAAGCGGCGGCTGGTGCCGCGGAAATCGGCCAGGGCCAGCGCGGCTTCGTGCAGGTTAAGGCCGAGCTTGTCTGCCACGGCCAGCGCGCCCAACGCGTTGAGCGCGTTGTGCATACCCGGCACTTGCAGCTGCACCTGGGCCAGCTCGCTGCTGCCGCGCAACATCACGAAGTGATAGCCTGCGCCATCCGTAGAAATAATTTCCATACGGTACTGCGCATCTTCTATGTGGCTATACGCATAGCCGCTAGCTTTGTGGCCGTTTTTTGCGGCATAGGCGATCAGCGCCGCGGCGCCGCGGTCATCCGCACAGGCGATCAGCTCGCCATCTGGCTGCAAGCGATCCACAAAGCGTTCGAAGGCCACTTGAAAGACCTGCGGGCTGGAGAACATATCCGGATGGTCGTGCTCTACATTGGTGACCAGCGCGATGGCCGGGTTGAGGCCGAGGAACATATAGTCGTACTCATCGGCCTCGATGACAAACAGGCGCCCCGCCCCGGCAGCAGCGTTGGCGCCGAGGTTGGCGGCAACGCTGCCGATGATGTAGCCCGGGCGCTGGTTGAGCGCGCTGAGCAGCCAGGCCAGCATAGCCGTGGTGGTGGTCTTGCCGTGTGAACCGGCCACGGCGATCACCTGCTGGTCTGCCAATAACTGCTCCAAGAATTCGGAGCGCTTGTATACAGGGATGCCCTTGGCGCGCGCTGCCTGCACTTCCACGTTGTCGTCGCCAATGGCAGACGAGCGCACCACGCGGGTGGCGCCATTGATGTTGGCGGCAGCGTGCCCGATGCTGACCCTGACGCCAGCCTGGCGCAGCATGGCGGCCAGCGGCGATTCCTCGCGGTCTGAGCCGCTGATGGCTTCGCCGCGCTCAAGCAGCACGCGCGCAATCGCCGAGAGGCCCGTGCCGCCAATGCCGATGAAGTGCGTAGTCTCGCTCATACGAACAGCACCAGGATCATCAGCAAGGCCACAGCCATGGCCACCGAAACCCATACGCCCACCAACCATTGCGGCAGCATGAACTGCAGCAGGCTGGTGAGCTCCGGCCCCGGCGCGCTGAGAAAGTCAAAGGGATAGTTGAACTGGTGCAGGTAGAACAACAGCGAGCCCACCAGCATGTAGCCATTGACGCCGCCCAGCAGCATGCCAAGCAGGCCATTGCGCCAGCGCGCCTTGGTCAGCGCATCAGAAATGCGCTGCAGGCGCTGACTCTGGTAGCCGGCCACGGCGCACGCGACGACAATGCCGCCGCGCACCATGAACTGCACATCATCGCCGCCCTGCACCGGGAACATGGGCAGCACCACGGCGATGATGAAGACCGCCAAGATCAGCGAAGAGGTAACCAGCACCTCTTTACCAAAGCCACGCATCAACCCCATGAGGGCGAACATGGCCACCAGCATCCACATCAGGGCTGCCAGCGTAATCACGCCGTCACCTCGTGGCGCTGACCCAACTGGCGCAGCAGAGCCGCCAGGCGCGCGGCTGCGTCCGGCACGGCCAGCGCGGCCATGGCGCTGCGCATGGCGGCCAGGCGCGGTGCATCGGCCAGCAGGCCGCGCACGGTGCTGGCAAGCTCTGCACCCATATCGCCATCGGCCAGCACTACGGCTGCGCCGCGCTCGGCCAGCAGAGCGGCATTGTCATGCTGGATGTGCTGGGCAAATGGGATCGGCACCAGCACAGCGGGCAGCTGGAACAGCGGCAGCTCGCCCAGGGTAGAGGCGCCAGCGCGGCAGACTACTAAATCCGCGGCGGCAAAGGCGGCACCCATGTCCTCATGCAAATATGGGAAGGCACGGTAGCGCGCCGCTTGCGCCGGAGCCAATTGCGCCTGCGCGTCATTAACTTCATCCCAGTTGGTCTGGCCGCTGATATGGATCACTTGCATATCTTGCAATAAGTCCGGCAATGCCGCCACCGCAGCGCGGTTGATATTTTGGGCGCCTTTGCTGCCCCCGAAGACCAGCAGCACGGGCACTGTGTCGCTCAAGTTGAAGTGGCGCAGCGCTTCGGCGCGGCGGCCGCTGGCCCAGGCGGCCAACTCGCTGCGCACCGGATAGCCGCTGACCTCGACGCGTTGGCCGGGCTTGAAATGGCGGCTGACCTCGCGGGCCACCGTGGCAACGATATTGGCATAGCGGGCAATGAAGCGCAAGGTGAAGCCGGGGCGCGCATCGGGCACAAAGGCCAGGGTCGGCACGCGGCTGCCAGCCATCGCAATCGGCGCGGCCACAAAGCCGCCGGTGAAGAAAAGCACATCCGGCTTGAAGTCAGCCAGGATGCTGCGCGCCGCCAGTACGCCGCGCAGCAGCTGCCACAGGTTGCGCGGCAACTGTGCCAGGCCTACCCCGTGCAAACCGGCCGCAGGCAGCGTTGTGAGCTGGTAGCCCGCGCGGGTCACCAGCTCCTCCTCCATGCCGCCTTCGCCCCCCACCCACAGCAGCTCGAGGTTAGTTGCGCCCAGTTCTTGCAGCGCGGCGAGCGCGGGATAAACCCCACCCCCGCTCGCCCCGGCGGCCACGAGTAGTCGCATCCAGGATCCTTTCTTCATTGTTACTGCGCAAGGTGGAGGCGCGTGACACACTCATCACGATGCCCAGTGCACCCAATACGGAAACCAAGCTGGAGCCGCCATAACTGATCAGCGGCAAGGCGTTACCGGCGAAGGGCAGCAGGCCCACCATCACGCCCATGTTGATGAAGGCTTCCATCACGATCCAAATCGTCACCCCACCGGCGATGAGCGCACCGAGCATGTCTGGGGCGCGTTGCGCCACCACCATGCCGCGCCACAGCACCACGCCGTAGAGCACGGTGAGCACGGCGGCCCCCACCAAGCCGAGCTCCTCACCCACCACGGCGAAGATGCTATCGGTGGGCGGCACGGGCAGGCCGGTGAGCTTGGTATCGGCCAGGCCGATACCTACACCAAACCAGCCGCCCTTGACAAAGGCTTCAAAGGAGCGCAGCACGTGGCTGTTGGCCTGCGTGGGATCTTGCAAGCTATCCAGGTAGCTGCTGATACGCGCCTGGCTGGTGCTGCTAACGCTGACGAACAGCGCCGCCAGCACGCTGGCCACACCGAGCATGATGCCGATCTGCTTGAGGCTGCCGCCCGCCAGGAAGAACATCAGCCCACCCAGCACCACCATGGTGGCGGCGGCGCTGAAGTCCGGCTGCAGCAGGATGAGGGCGGCGATGATGCCAATGATGCCGGCCAGCGGCAGAATGCCGCGGTCAATGGCGGCTAACTGCTCACGCTTGGAGCTGAGCCAGACCGCGAGATACAAAATAGTGGTGACCTTGGCAAATTCGCCGGGCATGTACGAGCCGCCCACAAAGGCGCGCACCGAGCCATAGGTGGAGTTATTGACGATCAGCACGGCCAATAATGCGCCAATGGTGACCACGATCATCGGCACGGCGTATTTGCGCCAGAAGCGATAATCAATGAAATAGGCCGCCACGCCGCCACCGATGCCGATGGCCATGGTAGTGAGCTGGCGGGTGAACATTTGCATGGCATTGCCATATTCACGCAGCGAGAAGTCCCAACTGGCCGAGTACACCATCAGCACACCGTAGACCAGCAAGGCGAAGATGGCCAGCAAGAGCGGCACATCCAGGTTCAGCTCCAGCGCGGGCCAGAAGCTGGCCTTGCGGCGCGCGCGTGAGCCGCGCCCACGGCGCGCACTGCGACGCGGCGTATCCGGCTCGGGTGCAGCCTCAAAGCTGTCTTCAAACTGGTCAAAGGTGTCTTGGTTCATAGCTCACTCACCAATTGGCGAAAGCGTTCGCCGCGGGCTTCAAAATCCTTGAACTCATCAAAGCTGGTGGCGCCTGGCGCCAGCAGCACCACCTCGCCCGGGCGGGCTTCAGCGGCGGCCAACTGCACGGCATCATCGAAGCCGTGCACCAGGTGGCGCGGCAACTGCGGCGCGCCGCTGGCAAAGGCCTGCTCCAGCATCGGGCCGGCCTGGCCAAACAGCACCACGCGGCTGGCACGCTGGGCGGCCAAGTGCACCAGGCCGCTCCAGTCAAGCGCTTTGTCACGCCCGCCCAGCAGCAGCACCAGCGGTTGCACGAAGGCGTTGACGGCGGCCTCGGCGCGCTGCGGCGCAGTAGCGATGGAGTCGTTGTAAAACTCCACACCGCGCAAGCTGCGCACAAACTCCAGGCGGTGCGGCGCCCCGTGGAAGCCCTGCAGCCCGGCCAGCATATCTTGCGGGCGGGCGCCGGCTGCGGCAGCCAGTGCACAGGCGGCCAGCACGTTCAACACATTGTGCTCGCCGCGCAGCTCAATGGCGTTGAGCGGCAGCAGCTCGTGCTCGCCACGCGCATCGCGCAGCCAGATGTTGGCGCCGCGCACGAACACGCCGTGCTGGCCCGCGGCCAGCGGGCCGCGGGTGAACCACAGCGTGCTTCCCTGCACGCGCTCGGCCAGCGGCCAGGAGCGCGAGTCTTCACGGTTGAGCACGGCCACGTCTTCGCTGCTCTGAAAATCGAGAATGCGTGCCTTGGCGGCGACGTATTCATCCATATCGGCGTGGCGGTCCAAATGATTGGGCGCCAGGTTGAGGATGGCGGCCACTTGTGGCGCGCGCGTCATCCATTCCAACTGGAAGCTGGAAAGCTCCATCACGGCGATGTCGTCCGCCTGCATGTCGTCCACATCGGCCAACAGCGGGCGGCCAATATTGCCACCCACCCAGACCTTGCGCACGCCGTGGCCTTCGAGCCCGGCCAGCATGCGCCCCACCAAGGTGGTGGTGGTGGTTTTGCCGGCCGAGCCGGTAATGCCGACCACGCGGCACGGCGCCAGCTCCAAAAAGAGCTGCGAGTCGTTCGAAATCAGGATATTGCGCTCTTTGGCTACACGCACCAGCTCAATACCGCTGGGTACGCCGCCGGAGAGGCATACGAGGGCAGCGCCCTCCAGCAGGCTGAGCGGATGGCCACCCAGCGCCCACTCCACCGGCAGGCCCGCCAACGCGGCTTGCGCCTCGGCCAGTTGCTCGGCGGAACGCATATCGGTCACCACCGGATGCGCGCCGTGGCGCGCCAGGTACTTGGCAGTGGCCAACCCCTGGCGGGCGGCGCCGATGACAACGACTTTGCAGCCAGTCAAGTGCATGCTAGAGCACCGCCAGGGCTACGCCGATCATGGCGAAGAGCAGGCTGATGAGCCAGAAACGCTGCACGATCTGCGTTTCGCTCCAGCCGGAAAGCTCAAAATGCAAGTGCAGCGGCGTCATCTTGAAGACGCGGCGGCCACCGGTGAGCTTGAAGAAGCCCACCTGCAAGATCACGCTGAGGATCTCGCTGACCGGGATGATGGCAATGATGGGCAGCAGGATCCATTGGCCGGTCATCAACGCCACAACGCCCAGGCACGCACCCAGCGCCACCGAACCGGTATCGCCCATGATGAGCTGCGCTGGATGCACGTTGAACCACAGGTAGCCAAACAGCGCGCCCACCAGCGTGAAGCAGAACTGCGCCAGGAAGGTTTGCCCCTGCAGGATGGCAATGAAGCCAAAGGTGGCGAAGGCCGTGGCCGAGATGAGGCCAGACAAGCCGTCCAGACCATCGGTGAAGTTGACCGCGTTGGCCGAGCCCACAATGATGAAGATCGCAATTGGGTAGAACAGCCAACCCAGGCTGATCTCGCTGTGCAGGCCGGGCAAGTACATCTCGGGCACGTGCAGCAACTCACGCAGCGTGAAGGCCAGCACGGCAGCCATGACCACTTGAATAAAGAACTTGGTGCGGGCACGCATGCCCTCGCCCACTCTGCGCTGCAGCTTGCGAATATCGTCCAGGCTGCCCAGCACGGCGAACATGATCATGGCGCCCATCGGCACCAACACAGACAAGCCCACACCGGTGAGACCGATGAGCGAGACCGCATTCAGCAGCACGGTGACGAGCAAGACCGGCAGGATGAACATGATGCCGCCCATGGTGGGCGTGCCGACTTTGATCATGTGGCGCTCAGGCGCCTCGACACGAATGCTGTCGCCCACTTTGATGCGGCGCAGAATACGAATGAGCGGGCCACCCCAAATGACGGTGAGCACAAAGCTCACGCCGGCCAGCACCAACGCAGTGGCGCTACCGTCCATGTTTCTCCTCCAAATACGGCACGATCTTGTCCATGTGCACAGCGCGTGATCCTTTGACCAGCACCACATCACTGGGCTGCAAGGCTTCGGACAGGAAGGCCAGTGCGCCATCCGTGTCTGCAAATTCGTGAATGGCGGCCGCAGCCAGGCCAGCGCCTTGCGCCGTCTCGGCGATGATGTGGGCGCGCGCCCCTACGGTGATGAGCACATCGGCCACGCGGGCGGCCAGGTTGCCGACGACACGGTGGCCTTGCTCCTCATACTGGCCGAGCTCTAGCATATCGCCCAGCACGGCCACTTTGCGGCCCTCTAATTCGCTGAGCAGGTTGAGCGCCGCCGAGGTGGACTCAGGCGAAGCGTTATAGGTATCGTCGAGCAGCAGCGAGCCGTTGCGGCCGGGCACCGCCATCAGGCGCAGCTGGGCGTTGCCGATGCGCAGGCCGCTGAGGATGGCGCCCCAATCCATGCCCTCGATGAGGCCCACGGCGGCGGCGCGCAGCGCGGTGTGCACCGAATGGCGGCCAATCAGCGGAATACGCACGTGCAAGGTCTCGCCCTGATAGTGCAGGCGGAAGCGCACACCGTCCAACCCCAGACCCTCGACCTCATCGGCCCACAAGTCAGCAGCGGGATCGAGTCCATAGAAGAAGACGCGCGCCTTGGTCTCGCCAGCCATACGCTTGACGAAGGGGTCGTCATAATTCAGGATGGCGACGCCATCGCTGGGCAGGTTCTGCACCAGCTCGGCCTTGCCCCGATAGATGGCCTCTTGCGAGCCGGCGCGTGAGGCGTGCACCGTGCCGATGTTAGTAACTACGCCCAGCTCCGGCACGGCGATATCGGCCAGCAGCGCGATCTCGCCCGGAACGTAAAAGCCCATCTCCAGCACGGCGCGCTCAGTGTCCGGCGTGATGCTCAGCACGCTGAGCGGCAAGCCGATCTCATTGTTGTAGTTGCCCGCCGATTTGAAAGTGCGGAAGCGCTGGTTAAGCACATCGGCGGTCAGTTCTTTGGTGGTGGTCTTGCCCACGCTGCCGGTGATGCCCACCACGCGCAGGCCGCTCAGTGTGCGGCGCCAGGCGCGGGCGGCCTGCTGCAGCGCTAGCAGCACGTCATCCACCACGATGCAAATGGGCGTATCCAGCGCAAGCTCGGCGGCGGGCCGCTGGCCGCGGCGCAAGTCCAGCGCGGCCATGCCATCCAGCGGGCGCTCGACCAGTGCGGCGCGTGCGCCGTTGGCGAAGGCGGCGGCCACATACTCATGCCCGTCTACGTGTTCGCCGCGCAGGGCGACGAACAGGCTGCCGGCTTGCGCCTCACGCGAGTCGTGCACCGCGCCGCTGAGCGCAATCGCCTCGGCCGCGGCGGGGCGCACCGCGCACAGCGCCTCGATGATCTCCGCCAGGGTCAGGGTCTTCACCGCGTTCATTGCTGGCCACCCTGCCCTGAGTTGGAGACGGTGCCTACGCCGGTGTAGTTAGGCGGAATGGCCTGCAGCACCACCAGGCGTTCGACAATATCAGCGAACAGCGGTGAAGCCACTTCAGAAGCCCAGGTGGAAGTCTCCGGGCGCTCAAGCCACACAAAGACGATAAAGCGCGGGTTCTCCACCGGGCCCCAGCCAATGAACGAAGTGTTGGTCTGGTTCTCTTCATAACCGGTGGGCACAGGAATTTGTGCCGTGCCGGTTTTGCCTGCCAGACGATAGCCGGCCACCATGGCCAGCGAGCTTTCGCCCTCCAGCGAGGCGGCCAACATCTCCGTCATGGTGCGCGCCGTCTCGGCCGAGATGGGCTGGCCGGCAAACTGCGGCGATACGTTGTATTGCGAGCCATCTTGAATGACAGACTTCACGATGTGGGGAATGACCATCTGGCCGTCATTGACGAAGGCGGAGACGGCCATCACCATCTGAATGGGCGTGACGGCAATGCCCTGGCCGAAGGTGTTGGCGCCCAGGTCAGCCAGGTACCAATTGGGATCACCGGGGCGCTTGACGGTGCCGAGCTGCTCGCCGGCCAGGTCTACGCCGGTCTGGCGGCCAAAGCCGAAGCGGTCTACATATTCGTAGAACTTCTCCTGGCCGAGCTTCTCACCCATCCAGGCCAGGCATACGTTCAGCGAGTGCTGCATGCAGCCTTGCACCGTTTGCAGGCCCCAGGCGCGGTTGTTCCAGTTGCGGATGGTGATGCCGCCAATCGTGTACACGCCGCGGTCATCGTATTCGGTTTCGGGGGTGACCACGCCCTGGTCAATGGCGGCCGCGGCAGTGATGACTTTGAAGATCGAGCCGGGCTCGTAGATCTCACCTACGGCGCGGTTGTAGGGCACTTCGTTGGTGTAGATGTCACTGTAATTCTGGAACTCGTTGAGGTCCATGCGCGGCGTGGAAGCCATCGCCAATATCTCGCCGGTTTGCGGGTCCATTACGATGGCGGTGCCGGATTCGGAGGCGGTGCGCTCAATGTGCGCGTCCAGCGTGTCTTCAACCATCGCCTGGATCTCACGGTCGATGGTTAGCACGATGCTGGCGCCCGCCGGCACCTCGGGGCGCTCCTGCACGCGCACGGGCGAGATGGGCACCCAGATGTTCTGCGGCTCACCGGCCAGCAGGCCCTGGTATTGCTGCTCCACGCCAAAGTAGCCCAGGCTCTCACGATTGACGAAGCCGAGAATATTGGAGGCCAGGTCACGCTCCGGGTAGCTGCGCGCCAGCAGCGGCTCGCAGCGCAGGCCGTACAGCGCCGGGTCATTGGAGCAGGCGGTGCTGTCCATGTCCTCGGCGTCACGCGTGACGTCGTAGCTCTTGAGCAGCGCCACCTTCTCAGGCAGCACATAGTTGGCCAGCACGACGTAGACCGAGCTGGCCGAAGCGGGAATGCTGGCGCGCTCGAGCACGGTGTTGTAGTCCGCCCCCACCAGCGCGCTGAGCGCCAAGGCGATGGCTTGCGGATCGCGCACCGAGGCGAGGTCAACACCAATTTCGTATACGGTGCGGTTGCCCGCCAGAATATTGCCGTTGCGGTCATAGATGATGCCGCGCGGCGGCTGGATGGTGGTTTGCTCGCGGCTGTAATATTCACTTTGGCGAATGAAGACCTCAGCCTGCGGGCTGCTCTGGATTCCGTAGGTCTTGATCAGGATCATGATGCCGAAGATGGCAAAGAAGCCTGCCATCGCCAGGTAGCGCCAAAAGTGTTCGCGGGGCATGGCTAGTAGCCCCCCAGCAAGCCGAAGCCGTATTGATCGAACAGCTCGCCCACCCAGTCGAATAGCGACTTGGTGTAGGCATCCGGCAGACGCACCACCCCTGTGAACTGCAAGCCAGCACGCGGTGCCAGTTCCACCACGGTGCGGCCGCGGTAGCCCTCAACGGTGAGGTAGGTGATGGCGCTGGGCTGCATGGGTACGAAGCCGCTGGCAGTGGCACGCGCCTGCATGCTCTCGTTCGAGGTGAGCGAGGCCAGCTGGCTCTCCAGGCTCTCGATCTGCTGCTGCAGGCGGATGCGTTCGTTTTGCAAGGATTGCACGCTACGCCCCATGGTGGCCGTGCGCGCCGTGACGTTTAAATACAAAATAGCCAGTAGTCCCAAACTGACTATGGCCACGACGACGACCCCTATGGTTTGCATCTGGCGCCGCCAGGGGGTCTGGTTATGCGCCTGAACAAAGCTTTTGTTTCGCATGGTAGCTGGCCCTCCAGCCAGTGCTGCTGCTGCAAAACGGGGTGCAAAGCCTGTGCCTAACGGCACCTTATTTCCTTAAAGTTTCTGCGCTGCCAAGCGCTCCGCTACCCGCAAATGGGCGCTGCGTGCCCGCGGGTTGGCAGCGATCTCCTGCTCGCTGGCCGCCAGCGGCTTGCGGGACAGCTCCTTCAGGCTGGCGGCGTGCCCGCAGGTGCACACCGGCTGGCCGGGCGGGCAAATACAATCCCGGCTCTCCTGACGGAAATACTGTTTCACCAGGCGATCCTCCAGCGAGTGGAAGGAGATGATCGCCAGCCGCCCGCCGGGCTTGAGCGCCGCCACCGCCTGTGGCAGCACCGTCTGCACCGCATCCAGCTCACCGTTGACGGCGATGCGCAGCGCCTGAAAGCTGCGCGTAGCCGGATGTACGCCCGTGCGCTTGCCGCCGAGCGTCTTGGCCACCAGCTCGGCCAGCGCTCGGCTGGTGTGCAGCGGGCGGGCGGCCACGATGGCGCGGGCGATGCGGCGGGACTGGCGCTCTTCGCCGTAGGCGTAGAGCAGGTCAGCCAACTCGGCTTCGGGTAGCGTATTCACCAAGTCTGCGGCGCTGCGCGCCGCGGCCGGGTTGAAGCGCATGTCCAGCGGGCCATCCTTTTGGAAGGAGAAGCCGCGCTCGGCCTGGTCAAACTGCATGGACGAAGCCCCCAGGTCAAGCAGGATGCCATCCACTTCGCCCCACCCGAGTGCGGCGAGATGCTGGGCGAGGTCGGCATACGAGCCGTGGCGGATGTGCGCCCGTTCACCGAAGGGCGCCAACCGCTGTGTGGCCAGGGCTAGCGCATGGGGGTCTACATCCAACCCCAGCAGCTGGCCGTCTGGGCGGCTGCCCTCCAGCAGCCCCCAGGCATGCCCACCTGCGCCCAGCGTGCCGTCAACATAGCGGCCACCGGGCGTGGGTGACAATGCTTCGAGTGTTTCTTTGTAAAGTACCGAGAGATGCGCGGCCGGGCCGCGGTCATCTATGCTCATTCGTTGGGGGCAGAGGTCAGGTTCACACCCAGGAACTTGCCCGGGTCTTGCTTGATGGCCTCATTGATCTGCGTACGCTTCTGCGTCCAGGCCTCTTGCGACCAGATCTCGAACTGGTCGCCAATGCCCACCAGCTTGACTTCGTTGCCCAACTGGAACTCCTCACGCAGGAAACCGGGCACAAGGATGCGGCCGCTGTTGTCCGGGCTGACGTGCTGCGCCCCACCGCTGATGACACGGCGCAGGTCACGCACATCAGGGTCCGTGGAGTTCTGAGACGAGAGGTTATCCAGCATGGCCTTGAAGGCATTGGGTAGCATCACCACCAGGTTGCCATCCAGACCGCGCAGCAGGTAGGCGCCCTCGGTTTGGAGCAACTGACGAAAGCGGGCTGGCACCGTGAGGCGGCCCTTTTCATCGATGGAGTGAGTGTATTCGCCAAGAAACATAAGTTCTAACCTTGGGTTAATGGCAGAACGCCGGACTATCGCCCGGCGCTCCACTTTATGCCACTTTGACCCACAAGTTCCCATATTTTACACATATCTCCCCCACAATGCAAGTGTTTGCCCCACGAAAAGTTAAGTAATTAAGTACTAGTGAAGATATGTGAACAGTAAGGAGTGATCAGGGAACAGCGGTCAGCGGTTAGCGGTTAGCGGTCAGCGGTTAGCGGTTAGCGGTCAGCGTGGCAGAGCCAGTCCTAAAACTGCTTAACACAAGACACAAAGGAAACAATGCGAAGTTTTGAGATTTGGGTTCATCTGTGTGCATCTGTGTTCATCTGTGGACGATTTGCTTTTGATAACAGAGATTGCCAAAAATAAAGGCACAAAGAAGGTTTCTTTGTGCCTTTTGTGTCTTTGTGGTTGCTTGTTGGCTTTAGCCGACGTCACGCGTGCCGGGGCCACGGCGCGCCGCGTCCAGCAGCTCGGCCTGGTAGGCGTCATGCAGTAGCGCCGGTAGATTGGTGCGCTGCCCCACCGTGCGGAAGGCGGCCTTCTCGGCCCAGATGCGCTGGACAATAAAGGGCACATCGCGCTGGAAGTCTTGCGTATCGTAGAAGAGGCCCAGCCAGGGGTGGCGTTGGCGGATATCCGCCAGCAGGGCGCGGCGCAGGCCGTTGCCGGAGTACGGGAAGGAAAGCGTGACGCGCGCCTGGCCGGTGATGGCCTGCACCTCGCGGGCCGACCCCACGATCTCCTGCTCGATCTCAGCGTCACTCAGCGTGGCCAGCTTGGCGTGGCGCACCGTGTGGGCACCGATGGTGAAGCCATCGGCGTGCAGTTGGCGCACCTGCTCGCGCGTCAGATACGGCGCGCGCTCGTGTAGATAGGCTTTCACATCCACGCCCAGCATCTTGGCGGTCATATCAATCACGCCTTCTTCGGCGGCTTGCTGGGTCTTGATCCAGCGCTCAAAGCTGGCGGCATCTGACAAGCTGAGGCCGAGCGCGTTGTTGAGGCTGGTGAGCACCATCTTGGCGGCATCACGCTCCAGCGTACGCATTTGCTCGATGCACAGCGAGGTCTTGTTGCGGTAGAACATGCTGGCATTGTCGAGCCAACTGGTGGTCACATAGAACGTACAAGGAATGCTGTACCTGAGCAGCAGCGGGCGCACCACGCTATAGCACTCGCTGAAGCCATCATCAAACGAAAGGTGCAGGGCGCGCCGAGGCAAGGGCTTGCCCTCGACGCGGTGCGCTTCGATCTCAGCATCGCTGACCGCATGATAGTGGCGCTGGATGTATTGCAGCGCGGCTTCGAAGCGCGCTACCGGCTCCGGAGCGTAGAGGTGCTGCACATGCGGCAGATATTCGTCTGACACGGAGTGATAAAACACACCGACCACATCGCGGCGAAAGAGGCTGCGATAAACGCCCAGCGGCAACACACGCCCCACCCCGCGCACAAGTTTTCCTGCAAGCTGTCTCATTTTTAGGTGAACACCATGTCGCCATCGGTATAGTGTTGCACAAAGCTGCCGCTGGCCAAAGCCTGCGCCAGCGGGCTGTCTGCGCTGCGCGGGTGCAGTTGCAGCGTGCGCTGCAAAGGCAGCACGAGCAGCCACCGCGCGATTGGATTCAGCGCCGCGGCCAGTTCGGCTGGGCCTTCGATTACGCGCGCGCCGTGGCGGGCAGCCGCCCACAACACGGTGGAGAGCAGTTGTGCGGGCGGCAAGGTGTGATCGAGCACTTTCAACACCCCGCGGCGGCGAATCTGTGAGAACTGCAGCAGCGCATAGTCTTGCTCGTTGCCAACGCCGAAGATCGTGAACTCAGAGCGCCAGTCAGTAAATTCATAATCCAATTCAGCCGAATCCGAAGGCCACGGCATCACCCAGCGGTGCTCCAGCATCCAGTTGAGCACAGAGCGGCTGCGGTAAAAGCCAGTATCGCTGGGCGGCGCCACCGCCAGCTCTGCCGGCGGCTTAAGCGGCGTACGCAGCGGTTTGGGCAAGCCCAGCCTGGCGAGCGCGTACAAGAGCGGGCGCGTCAGCCAGCCGAACAGGGTCTCAAAAACATCATAAAAGAAGGTCATCAGCCGCTCTATGCGCAGGCGCATCCCCGCCAGGGAAGCCAGCTTGCGCAACCCGCGCAACAGCGAGTTCACCGGGTTGAGGCGCCCGGCTACATCAAAGTTGATACGCACGTAATGCAGTGGCGCTGCTTCCTGAAAGCCGAACTTGGCGCTGACGCGGCGCGCCGGCGCGCTGCCCACAATGGCCAGATCAACATCCAGGTCAATAGCGGCCTGCATGAGCTGCGAGCCCAACCCTTTGCCCAGCATGTCTTTGCTCACTGCCCAGGTGGTGAGCCAGTGCACGGTGTGCAGTTGGCCCGCATGGGCCAACTGCACCGCCATCAGGCCGAAGTAGCCCACGGGGCGCTCGCCCTGCAGGGCGAGCAGCAAGGCCACATCCTCTGGCGTGGCGTGCGGGTTGTGCGCCATAGCGGCGGCGCGATGCTTGGTGATAGGAATGAATGTATCCGCCGCAGCGCCGTCTACATAGCGGGCAGCGATGGCAGGCAGGTCTTTGAGCTTGATGCGCTCAATGCGAATAGAGTCCATAAGGATAGAGGGATGATACCAAGGATGAAGACAAGGATGAGGGGTGAAGGGTGAGGGATGAAGTCATTTAGTTGGCTAGTCGCTTGGTCGGATTGTCAAACTATCCCGTCTGTGAGCAAAGAACTCATGTCATTCCGAGCCAGCTACTAAGCAATTCTCAGTTTCATGCACTGTCATTCCGAACCGAGCGCAGCGAGGGAGGAATGCTTTAGGCCATAGCAAGGCAGGCCAGTTTGAAGTTACATCGTCGGGTTTTGCTTCGTCGGCTGCGCTCTGCGCAGCACTCCTCGCAATGACAAACGTCGGTGTGTCATTCCGAGCGCAGCGGCCGAAGGCCAGGAATCCTTTTAGGCCACAAGAATTCACACATCGTTTCTGAGAACAGGCATGGGGATTGCCACATCGTTCAGCGGCTGCGCTGCTTCACTTCCTCGCAATGACGAGCGTGGGTGTGTCATTCCGAACCGAGCGAAGCGAGGGAGGAATCCTTTAGGTCATGAAATTCACACATCATTTGCGAGAACAGGCGTGGGGATTGCTTCGTCGGCTGCGCTCTGCGCAGCACTCTGTGCAGCACTCCTCGCAATGACAGCATTTGGCTTACAGCTTATGGTTTATAGCTTATAGCTTATAGCTAACCGCTAACCCCCAAACCGCCCCACCACTTCCATCACCTGCGCGTAATAGCTGCTGCCAAAAATGTTGAGATGGTTGAGCAAGTGATAGAGGTTGTAGACATCAAAGCGCTCATGCCAGCCAGGTTCCAGCGGGTGCGCTTCGCTGTAGGCGGCGTAGAACTCTGGCGGGAAGCCGCCGAAGAGTGCGGTCATGGCCAGCTCGGCTTCGGCCCAGCCGAAGTGCGCGGCTGGGTCGATCAGCGCCGGGGCGCCAGCAGCATCGCTGATGGCGTTGCCCGCCCACAGGTCGCCGTGCTGCAAGCTGGCGGGCTGCGGCGGCACCAGCTGCGGCAGCCGCGCGGCGATGCGCTCAATGGCGGCAACTTCACCGGCACTCAAGAGAGAGCGGCTATGCGCAAGGCGTGCCTGATAGCTCAAACGACGTTCGGCGAAGAACTCATGGCCGTCCGCTAGCCAGCCGTTGGGCTGCGGCGTGCTGCCGATGTAGTTGTCATGGGCAAAGCCGAATGTTGTATGAGTATGGCTGTGCAACTCGGCCAGGCCACGGCCGAACTGCTGCCAGTAGTCGGCGGCTCTGGGCGCGGGCTGCAGGTCCTCGAGCAGCAGGAAATTGTCCCCCGCCAAGTGCACGGTAGGCACACGCAGCGTGTTGGTGGCTGCCAGCGCCGCCAGGCCTTCGGCCTCGCGGGTGAACATGCCTGCGGGTGCATGCGCATTGCTCTTAATAAAGAAGGCCGCTCCACTCTGCGAGCGCAGGTGAGCGCCATTGTTGATGCAGCCACCCGCGGCTGGCGAGCTGGCGACTACGCCATCATGCCTCTCCAGCCATGCGGTGGCAGCCGGCGGCAGTTTCACGTGACCTTGAGCTGGCCACTCTCCAGCGCCAACAGCAGAGCGCGCACACTACGATCAATGATGTCGTAGGCGACATCGAAGTCCTGTGGGCCGCCGTACCACGGGTCGGGCACAGCCATGTCACCGTCGGCATCCGGGTCAAAGCTGCGCATAAGATACAGCTTTGCGGCCTGCTCCTCGGTGCGCGCCAGGCGGCGCAGGTTGTTGAGGTTCTCCAGGTCCATGGCGATGAGCAGGTCAAAGTCATCCAGGTCTTGCGCTTTCACCTGGCGGGCACGGCCATCATAGACGAAGCCGCGACGCTGCGCCGTGCGACGCATGCGCTCATCCGGCCGCTCGCCGATGTGATGCGCGGAGGTGCCGGCGGAGTCCACTTCGTACTTGTCCCCCACTCCGCCCTGGTTGGCCACGTGCTCGAAGAGCTTCTCGCCCAACGGGCTACGGATGATGTTGCCGAGGCAGACGAAGAGGATGCGGGTTTTAGACATGCGGCGATGATACCAAAGGGAAAGAGCAGGGATGAGGGATGAAGGATAAGGGAGAGATTGCGTGCACAGAAACAAAACAGTTTTTAAATTTTTTGCAATGGCCTAAAGGATTCCTCCTCGCCGCTACGCGGCTCGTTCGGAATGACGGACACCACAAATAGCGGCTTACTTGCACAATTCCAATAACAAAGACACGTCATTCCGAGCGCAGCGAGGAATCCTTTAGGCCAGAGGAAACCTTGCCAGTTTCATCATGTTCACAGGAGCTAACTCAACATACGCGGCGCGGTGGGAATGACTATACAAAAAATGGGCGGGTCTTAGACCCACCCATTTCATGCAATACGTTGAAAGCTACTAGGCGCTCTTGCGTTTGTCAGCGTCCAGTACGGCGACGGCGGTCATGTTGACGATGTCCTGCACCTGGTCGCCGGTCTGCAGCACCTGGATCGGTGCGCCGACACCCAACAGGATCGGCCCGATGGTGTGGGCGCCGCCCAGGCGGCTGAGCAGCTTGTAGCTCACATTGGCCGACTCGAGCGAGGGGAACACGAGCACATTGGCGTTCTTCACCTGGCTGAAGGGATAGCGCTGCTCCACGATCTCAGACACCACGGCCGTATCGGCCTGCATCTCGCCGTCAATCACCAGCTCCGGCGCACGCGCCTGAGCCAGCTCCACCGCTTTGCGCACCTTGAAGGATTGCGGGTGCGGCGTGGCGCCAAAGTTGGAGAAGGAGAGCATGGCCACGCGCGGCGCCAGGCCGATCTGGCGGGCAAAGTCTGCCGCCTGGATGGCAATGTCAGCCAGGTCCTCGGCGCTGGGGTCAATGTTGACGGTAGCGTCGGTGAACAAGTACACGCGCTGCTCCACAATGACGATGTAAACACCACACGCTTTGGCTACGCCGGGAGCGGTGTGGTGGATTTGCAACGCCGGGCGAATCACCTCGGGATACTCAAAGGTGCGGCCAGAGATCATGGCATCGGCATCACCCATCTTGACCATCATGGCGCCAAAGGCGTTGCGGTCACGCAGCATCTTCTCGGCGCTCACCCGCGTCACACCGCTGCGCTGGCGCAGCTCATAGTAAGCCTGATGATAGCTGTCCATCTTCTCAAACTTGCGCAGGTCAATGACGTCTGGCTTGTAGTCCAAGCCCAGGTCAGCCAACTGCTGCTCGATGACTTCGGGCCGGGCAATGAGGATGGGATGGGCAATGCCCTCCTCCGCCACCTGCGCGGCAGCGCGGAGGATCTTGCTGTCCTCGCCTTCGGGGAAGACCACACGCGTGCTCTGCTTGAGCTGCTTGGCCTTGTTGATGAAGTATTGGCGCACCTGTTGGCCGCGGCCCTGGCGCAGCGCCAGTTCATCGCGGTAGGCACCCAAATCTACAGGATGCTGGGCTACGCCGGTCTTCATGGCCGCCTCGGCCACGGCGGGCGCCACCCACAGCAACACGCGCGGGTCGAACGGTTTGGGGATCAAGTAATCGGCGCCAAACTTCAGGCTCTCGATACCATAGGCGCGCAGCACGCTATCGGGCACATCTTCTCGCGCCAGGTCGGCCAGCGCCTGGGCGGCGGCGATCTTCATTTCATCATTGATGGTGCGGGCACGCACATCCAGCGCCCCGCGGAAGATGTAGGGGAAGCCGAGCACGTTGTTGATCTGGTTCGGGTAGTCTGAGCGGCCAGTAGCCACAATGGCATCGGCGCGGGTCTGCTTGGCGTCCTCGTAGGTGATCTCAGGGTCAGGGTTGGCCATGGCAAAAATGAGCGGCTTCTTGGCCATGGTGGACACCATCTCGCGGGTGAGCAAGCCGCCCACCGAGAGGCCATAGAACACATCGGCGCCATGCACCGCATCGGCCAGGCTGCGCGCCTTGGTCTCGACGGCGAACTCCTGCTTGTACTCGTTCATGCCCTCGGTGCGGCCCTTGTAGACCACGCCCTTGCTATCCACCAGCAGCACATTCTCCGGCTTGGCGCCCAGCTTGATGGCCATGCGCGCGCAAGTGAGCGCCGATGCGCCCGCGCCAGAGACAACGAAGCGCGCCTTCTCGATCTTCTTGCCAACCAGCTCCAAGCCATTCAGCAGGCCGGCGCTGGCGATGATGGCGGTGCCGTGTTGGTCATCATGAAAGACGGGGATGTCGAGCATCTCGATGAGGCGACGCTCCACCTCGAAGCACTCGGGGGCCTTGATGTCCTCAAGATTGATGCCGCCAAAGGTGGGCGCAATGCCCGCCACGATCTTGACCAGCTCATCGATGTCAGTGGCATTGACTTCGATATCAAAGACGTCAATATCGGCGAATTTCTTGAAGAGCACCCCCTTACCCTCCATCACCGGCTTGGAGGCCAGCGCGCCACGATCACCCAGGCCCAGGATGGCGGTACCGTTGGAAATGACCGCTACCAGGTTGCCCTTGGCGGTGTATTTGTAGGCCAGGCTGGGGTCTTTTTCAATCTCGAGCACCGGCTCCGCTACGCCGGGCGAGTAGGCTAAGGCCAGGTCACGCTGGGTGTCCAGTGGCTTGGTGGGCAAGACAGCAATCTTGCCGGGCTTGTTGTTTAGATGGTGGTAATCCAGCGCATCCTGTCGCAGATCTGCCATGAACACTATTCTCCTTTGAACGTCAAAAGGCCGGGAAAACAGCGGCTGGCACTGCCAGGGCGAATGCGCGTCTTCTCTAGGACTTGGCCCTTATGATACTACCAACCCAACCTAAAGGAATTCGACGCGGTTGCGGCCGCGGCGCTTGGCCAGCAGCAGCGCGCTGTCGGCGCGCCGCAAGGCCACCGACATGTCTGCGTCTTCCGGCAGCAACACCGTGCAGCCGATGCTAACGGTGACGAGTATACTGCGCTCATTGAGCATAAAAGGGGTCTCGCCAATGCTCCTGAGCACGCGGCGCATCACCTGCAGCGCCTGGCCGCGGCTGGTCTCCGGCAGCAACACGGCGAACTCCTCGCCGCCGTAGCGCGCCACCGTATCTGAGGCGCGCAGCGCGGTTTGAATCTTATCGGCGCAGCCTTTGAGCACTTCGTCACCCCACGTGTGGCCAATGGTGTCGTTGATCTTCTTGAAATAGTCCAAGTCAAGCATCACAATCGCAAAGGGCTTCCCGGCACGGCGGCTGCGACTGAACTCCTTGTTGGCCAGCTCAAAGAACACGTGCCGGTTGTGCACGCCGGTGAGCGCATCCGTGGTGGCCTGACGGTGCAGCTTGCGGTTGGCTGTGCGCAGCTCGCGGGTGCGCTCGGCAACCGTGCGCTCCAGGACTTGATTGGCCTGATTTAGCTGGCGCTGCTGCGCCTTGTACTCCGTCATCAGCACAGACAAACCCACCGTGGTCAGGCTCAGGGTCAAGATAAATTCCTGGATCAGCATGGCCTCATCGGCAGCAGACATGTCGCCGAACAAGTGGCCGGTGGTGGCAAGCCGTGCCACATAGAAGATGGAGACGAACGCATCGGCCAACAATACCCAGCGCATCTCGGTGCGCGCCGAGAAATACACTGCGATGGGCAGGAGCAACCCGGGGCTGATGAAGGGCAGCCCCGCTTCGAGCAGATTGAGGCTGTGCAACAGCAGGAAGCCTTGCAAAGCCAGCAAGCCATAGTCATACCACTTGAGCTGCGGCGCCCACATCCGCGCCCGCTGGCTACCGGGCCAAAAAGCCATCAGCAGCGGTGCAAAGATGATCAACCCGGTAGCGTCGCCCATCCACCAGATGCGCACAAACTCAAGATAGGATGTGGCGGTGTCGTTGAACAATATGTAGATATAGCCGCCCAGAATGGCAGCACACAGCGCTCCGATCACGGGGCCAGCAAGCAAGAACTTCCCGAAGCGCGTAATCGAGCTGAGATAGTCATACACTCCCCAGCGGCGTAGCAGCAAGAAAGCCACCACGCACTCCAACACATTGGCCGTGGTGTACGCCAGCGTAGCTTGCAGGGGCACCACGGCCAATGACAGGCTGACCTCGACAAGATAGGCAATGGCAATGAAGACATAAAATTTACGCCCCTGAAACAAAAGCAGTGGCGTAAGCAATGCGGCGTTGGCCGCCCAGATTTGCGCAATCCCCTCTTCCAATACGCCGTAATCAATGCCGATGCGAACGCCCAGATAATACAGCGCCCCGCACAGCACAAAATCCAGCATTTTGGGTTGTCTACTCTCCATCTATCGCTCCAAGGGTGACAACTGTCTATCAAACGAAGCAAGCGTACCTGCATTATATATGGCCAGACAGTTGCGCAAACGCCCCAACTTTTGTTCAACCGACTAACAAACCTGCCAGAAAAAGCCGCCGCTCCCGCCACAAGCCTGCCCACAGGGAAACTGGTACACTCCTTGCGTATTCTTCAGAAAGAGACCCATGAGCAAAGAAAAAGACAACGCTCTTGAGAACGCGCTGCAACAGATCACCAAACGCTGGGGCGAAGGCAGCATCATGCGCCTTGGCGAAACGGAAAGCATGGCCGTGGAGTCCATCCCCACCGGCTCGCTCTCGCTCGACCTCGCCCTGGGCGTGGGCGGCGTG
>DAOMSJ010000008.1:0-173057 GCA_035446285.1 Anaerolineales bacterium | reverse complement strand
TCGGCTCGTCGTGATAGGGCGGCACGATGCGGGCGGCGGGCATGGCGCGCAGCTGGGCCGACTGGGTGGCGTAAACCATTTGGATACGCTCGGCCAGCGGCTCCAGCACGCCAGCCAGGTCCTTATCAGCAGACACGCCCAGCACCAGCACCACCGGCTGCCCGGGAGCATAGGCATCCAACGCGGCGCGCAGGGCGCGTGCCGCAGCAGGGCTGTGCGCGCCGTCCAGGATGGTGAGCGGCTCCCCCGGCAGCCGCTCAAAACGGCCGGGCCAACGCGCCGCCGCAAAGCCAGCGCGGATGGCCTGCGGACTGACAGGTAAACCGCGGCCATCCAGCTTTTGCAAAGCTGCATAGGCCGTGAGGGCATTGGTGAGTTGGTGCTGGCCGAGCAGCGCAATATGCAGTTCCTGCCATTCGTCATCCTCTGCGCCGCGCAGGCGCAGGTGTTGGCCTTGCCAATCAGCCGAGACCAACTCGGCCTGCCACTGCGTCTCGACTTGCGTGAGTGGCGCGTGCTGCGCGGCGGCCTCGGCCGCAATCACCGCCGCCGCTTCGGCGGGCTGCGGTGCGCTCACCACGGGCACACCCGGCTTGATGATGCCAGCCTTGTGCGCGGCGATCTCGGCCAGGCTATGGCCCAGGATGCTGGTGTGGTCATAATCGATCGGCGTGATCACGCTCACCGTGGGCAGCAGCACATTGGTAGCATCCAGCCGCCCGCCCAGGCCCACTTCCACCACAGCCACAGCTACCGCCACACGTGCAAAGTGGGCGAACATCAGCGCCACCACAACTTCAAAATGCGTCCAGCCTTCTTGTGGAGCGAGCGTGGGATAGATGTGCTCAAAGCTGGCTTGCAGTTCAGCTTCACTAGCCCGCATCCCATTCACGCGGATGCCGTGCAAGGCTCCCGAAAGATGCGGCGAGGTGAACAGACCCACGCGGTGGCCCTGTGCCTGCAAGGCGGCGGCACACAGCACCGAGACCGAGCCCTTGCCGTTGGTGCCGGCCACATGCAGGCTGGGATAGGCCTGCTGCGGCTGCCCCAGTGCTGCGAGCGCACGTTGCAGCCGTTGCAGGCTGAAGTCCTCGGCGCGCAGGCCGTGCTGGTTGCGTTGGGCCAGGTTGGGAAGCCCACTGAGGTAGTGCTCCAAGGGCGGCATTGACATAGGCCGGATTTTAACGCTCAAGAAGATTAGAGATTTCCCGCTAGTACCCATGTATGGGGTAAAAATTTTAAGGTTTAGCCATATGCGGGTGTTGTAGGAATGATATCATTCGCCCCAGCGCGGCCATCTGAGCCGCAAAACCCACAAGGAGAAGAGCTATGAAGATTCGTTTCTTTCCCGTGCTCGCCCTGGCAGTAGTGTTGTCTCTGCTGCTGGCAGCATGTGGCGGCGCCGCCGCGCCGACCGAAGCACCGGCCGCCACTGAGGCGCCCGCTGCTACCGAGGCCCCCACTGAGGACCCCGGCCCCGCTTACGGCACTGAGGAGAACCCCATCGTTTGGGTGCTGGTTCCTTCCCAGGACACTGACGCCGTACTGAGCGGTGCAAGTGGCATTGCTGCTGCCGTTGAAGCCGCCACTGGCTACGTCATCGAGCCCGTGATCTCCACTGACTTCACTGCGGCTGTTGAAGCCATGTGCAGCGGTGAAGCCCAGATGGGCGCTCTGAACACTTTCAACTACATCGTGGCCAAGCAACGTGGCTGCGCTGAGGTTGGCCTGGTGTCCATGCGCTTCGGCAGTACCTTCTACACCGGCCAGATCGTGACCCGCCCTGAGACCGGCATCACCAGCCTGGCTGACCTGGTCGGCACCACCTTCTGCCGCCCTGACCCCACCTCCACCTCCGGCTGGGTTCTGCCCTCCATCGCTCTGAAGGCCGAGGGTATCGACCCCGAAGCTGACCTGACGATCGTCGACGCCGGCGGTCACGATGGCGTGATCATCAGCGTGTACAACGGCGACTGTGATGCGGGTTCCAGCTTCACCGACGCTCGCACCAATGTGGCTGAGGCCTATCCGGATGTGAACGAAGTGGTCACCGTGGTGACCGAGAGCGCTCCGATCCCCAATGACACCATCAGCTTCTCCCCCGATGTTCCGGCTGACGTCATGGCTGCCATCACTGAGGCCCTGTTGGCCCTGAATGACAGCGAAGAGGGCCTGGCCCAGCTCAACCAGCTGTACAGCTGGAGCGGTTTGGACACCACCGAAGACAGCTTCTACGATGGTTTCCGCCAGCAGCTCGAAGCCGCGGGCATGTGCATTAGCAACGAAGGCCGCATCAGCGAAGACTGCTAAGGTCTGAGCAAGGCTTAGATTAATAAAGCGGGAAGGCGGCGCTCAACCAGCGCACCTTCCCGCTTTTTTCTATGGATTAACCAGAGGATTCTCTTTTACAATTACGCCTATGCTTACAGTCGAACACCTTACCATGATTTACCCCGACGGTACCGTGGCGCTCAGGGACGTAAGCTTTGAAGTCAAAGACGGCGAATTCCTGGGCGTTATTGGTCTGAGCGGGTCTGGCAAATCCACCCTGTTGCGCTGCATCAACCGACTTTTAGAGCCCACCGAGGGTCGCATCATCTGGAATGGCAAGGACATCACTCACTTGCCACAAGGGGAGTTGCGTACCGTCCGCCGCGAAATTGGCATGGTGTTCCAACAGTTCAATCTGGTCAAGCGCTCAAGCGTGCTGACCAATGTGCTCTCGGGACGGCTGGGATACACGCCGCCCAGTTGGGCGCTAGCAAACCGCTTCAGCCGCCAGGATCGCAAGATGGCGCTCAATGCCCTGGAGCGAGTAGGAATTCCGGAGAAAGCGCTCAACCGCGCCGATGAACTCTCCGGTGGGCAGCAGCAGCGCGTGGGAATTGCGCGAGCGCTGATGCAAGAACCTAAAATGATTTTGGCCGATGAACCCGTGGCCAGCCTTGACCCTGTGTTAGCACATTCCATCCTTGGTTATCTTGAAAAGTTAAATAGCGAAGACAATATCACCGTACTGTGCAGCTTGCACTACTTGGATTTAGTACAGCGCTATTGCGAACGCGTTATCGGCCTGCGTGATGGCAAGATCGTCTTCGAAGGCACCAAAGATGACATCGCCAAGATGAGCGATGAGCGCTTCCGCGAGATTTATGGCGAAGATGCAATCCGCATGGGGGGTTTGTAATGGCTGAGACAAAGAACCTTCTCGCCAGTGAACACCCGCGCGGCAGCCTGCTGCACGCGGTACTCTCTTTCTTTGTGCCTGGTCTTGGCCAGTTTGTGAGCGGTGCTCGCAGCCGCGGCTTTACCTTGCTGATAACGGTGCTGACTCTGTTTGGCATAAGCATGTGGACGGTGGCCCAGCGGGCACGCTTTCCCGAATATGCCATGGCCACCAGCGTGTACTTCCGCATCGTGCTGGCCTGTGCCGCGCTGCTATTGTTCCTGCTGGCCATCCGCCACCTGTTGACCCGCTTCGTACTCAAAGACCCGCTGGCAGAAACCTTCACCATGTATGGTTTGGTTCTGGTGTACTTTGCCCTGCTGGTGTTTGTGGGCGATGACATTCTGGCTACGGCGGTCTCGGCAGAGCAGTTGAGCCAAATCCACGCCGGCACGGCCCTGTACTCAGCTGCCGCGTTGGCGGCTTTGTGGCTATGGCAAATTGGTGATGCCGCTCGCATTGGCAATACAAAGAGCCTGGGCACCAATCGGGATGGCACTACACGCTTTCCTTCCATGGCCGCCGCTATTGTGCTTGCCTGCTTGCTGGTGTTTGCCCTGGGCTACAACCTGACCGGTGTAGATATGCCCAAGGCCATCCGAGAATACGAAGATGTTGGCATCTTGTTGCCGCGTATCCTATGGCCGTGGCGCGCTGCCTTTGCTTACGACCAGGAAGTTCTTGAAGTCGTCCAGAAGATTCAGGCCCCGTGCACAGACGAAGCTGCGGCGCCGCCGCCTAACCCAGAACTAGACGACGATCCCTGGATTAGTGCTACGCCCACATGTGGCGAGTTGAGCAGCCGCCCGGTGACCGGCGGTTTAATCCTCGGCACGGAGCTGACCATTACGGGCGGGAATTTTGTACCCGGGCAGGAAGTGCTGGTGCGCTGGGCCAATCCGATTGGCAACCCGTTTACGCCACGCGGCATGGGCGAAACCACCATCATCATTGATGAGAACGGTGAATTCGAAACCAAGCTGAACATTCCCGATGCGGTGATTTCTCCTGAGACTGCCACCGGCGCCCAGGTGCACTCCCTGATTATCCGTCAGGAGAGTGTGCTCGTCTTCGGCGGCCGGCTAAGTAACGAAATGCAGCTGGCCCTGGTGGGCTTGCTGGAAACCATCATGATCGGCTTGATGGCGACCTTCTTTGGCATTGTGGCCGCCTTCCCGCTTTCGTTCCTGGCCGCCAAGAACCTGATGGCCCCCATCATGAGCGCCCCCGAACGCATTGCCGGTAATGTACTTGGTTTGTTGGCAGGTGGCTGGGCCGGTTTGAAAGTAACCGATTTTGTCTCGGCACAACTAGGTGGCCTGGAGCAAGCACCGGTGCAGATCTTCCTGGTGGGTGTACTGGCCGTTTTAGGTCTGGGCTACCTTGGCCTGCAGTTGGGCGGCCGCGTGTCTGAGGCATTGCTCTCCCGCCTCGGCAAGGGCAATGGCTACTGGGTTGCCTCCGTACTGCTGGCAGTGATGGCAGGCTTCCCTGGCTACCAGCTTGGCCTGGGCTTCAGCCGTGGCATTCGCTCCATTGTGCTTGGCGCCGAAGTGGCCGCCATCAACGAAGAAGTGTATGGCATGATCGGCGCAGTGCTGGTGGCGTTGGTCACAATGTTCTATCTTTACCGCCGCAGCAGCACCCGGCGCGTACCTATCGGCTTGATGCTCTATGCGGTTATTCGCACCATTTTGAACGTGGTGCGCTCTGTGGAGGCGCTCATCTATGCCATCATCGCCGCCATCTGGGTGGGCCTTGGCCCCTTCGCCGGCACGCTGGCGCTGACCCTGCACACGATTGCCTCGCTGGCCAAGCTGTACTCGGAAGCCATCGAAAGCATTGATCCTGGCCCGCTGGAAGCGCTGGATGCAGTTGGAGCCAACCGCTTGCAAAGCATCGTCTACGCGGTAGTGCCGCAGATCCTGCCGCCAGTGATCTCCTTCACGGTCTATCGTTGGGATATCAATGTGCGCATGTCCACCCTGTTGGGTTTCGTGGGCGGTGGCGGTATCGGCTTCATCCTAATCCAATGGATTCGCCTCTACCAGTATGAGGCGGTGGGTATTGCAGTGTGGCTGATCGCCATCACCGTAGCCGCGCTCGACTTTGTGAGCTCGGAAATCCGCGAACGCTTCGTGTAAGCAAGTACGCAAAACCAAAAGAGCCTCGGCAATGCCGAGGCTCTTTTTTATTCGCGCACTTCCATATCGGCGGAGAGGATCTTCAAGCCGAGGTTGTGCAAGATTTCATCCTGCGCGGCCCACATCCTGCGGCGCTGGGTCGGCTGGCCGTGATCATGCCCCAGCAGGTGCAGCACGCCGTGCACCGCCAGCAGCTGCAGCTCCGCTGCCAGGCTGTGCCCGGCGGTGCGTGCCTGCGAGCGGGCACGCGGCACAGAGATGATCACATCACCAAGATAGCGGCGGCCACTTTCGGCATCCTGGCCGCCATCGGCAAAAGAAAGTACATCCGTGGATTTATCCACGCCGCGGAATTGCTGATTGAGCTTGCGCAGACGCGCATCACCCGTGAGCACCAGGGTGAGTTCTACGTCTTTCTCAACCTGGGTTTGCTGCTGTAAGGCGGCCGTCACAGCCTCCTTCAGTGGGCGCTCAAATTTCTGGCCTTGGTAGCGGGGGTCTATCTGCAGGTGCAGCATGCTGGCCGCCCTAGTGCTTGGGCGGCAAAGACTTGATGGCAGGTTGGGCGTCCAGGGCGTTGAGCGTCTTCTCGTCTAGGTCTGGATAGACCAAGCGTGGATGGTAGACGCCGCGCAGGCCGGTGATAAAGGTATCCGCCACGATGGCGAGGTCACGCATGGTGAGCGTGGTGTCATCCAGTTGGCCGTTGTTGAGGCGGCCGTCAATTACGCTGCGCACCAGGGCGGAGAGCTCTTCCTGGGTTTTGGGGCGTTCGGCACGTGTGCGCGCCTCACAGCCATCCGCCAGCATCACCAGCGCCGTCTCCCGTGATTGCGGGCGCGGGCCATCGTAGCGGAAATCACGCGGGTTGACTTTGCTCTCATCGCCGCCTACGGCGTCCAGCGCACGCGCGTACTGATAACGCGTCACCAGCGTGCCGTGATGCTCCTTGATGAAATCAACAATGCGCTGCGGCAGGCGGTGCTTATGGGCCAACTCCACCCCATCTGGCACATGGCGGATGATGCGCTGGGCGCTCTCCACCGGGGTGAGATCCTCATGCGGGTTGGTGGCGCCAGTCACCTGATTCTCGATAAAGAAGTGCGGCTGGCGCGCCTTGCCGGCATCGTGATACAGCGAGCCAATGCGCGTGAGCAATGCATCCGCGCCGATGGCTTCGGCGGCCTGCTCAGCCAGATTGGCGATGAGCAGGCTGTGCTGGTAGGTGCCGGGCGCGTGGCGCATGAGGAATTGCAGCAGCGGGTGGTCTGGCCGCGCCAGCTCCATGAGCTGCACTGTGGTGGTGAGCCCCAGCCATTGCGCCAGGAATAATTGCAGGACGATGGTGAGGCTGGCAGAGAAGAATCCGTTCAACCCAGCCGCACCTACCAGAGTGAGCAGGCCAACAATGTCGGTAGATGCCAGCGGCAGGCGATAAGCGATCAGCACGGCGGCGCCGGCCACCATCACGGCGGCGCCAGCCCAGAAATAGGTCATCACCCGTTGGGCGCGTTTGAGAAACAAGATGCCAAACAAGCTGCCGATGAAATAATACAGGGTAAGGTCAAAGGCGTTGGGCAGATTGTAGGCAGCCAGCACGCTGAGCACCAGCGAGAACACCATGGCGGCCCGCGAGCTGTACAGTGTCGCCGTCAGCAAGCCAAAGCCCGCCACCGGGAACAAGTACGGCATCACCGTGCGGTCAACGATAACGAAACGCGCCACCAGCAAGAAGGCCACGAAAAGGGTAGAGACCAAGGTGAGCTCACGCACCCTATCGAGCAGTTCTGAGCGGAAACGCAGAAATAACGCTGCCAGTGAGAAGGTGACCACGGCTACGGCTACGGCGCCTACATAGTTCTGCCAGCCGGTTTCGGGCTGCACCAGCCCGAACTGCTGCAGCGCTTCCAAGTCGGCCTCGTTGAGCACCTGGCCGCGCGAAACGATGATCTCATTGGTGACGAAGGTGCGCACCGCCGGCGAGACAGCCGCACTGGCTTCCTGGCGTGCGGCCTGCGTCAGCGTTTCAGAATAGAAGCTGTTGGGGGCCACGAAGGCGGCCACGATCTCAGACACCAGGGTGGCCTGGTCCTGCGGCAGCGACAGGCTGACCAGGGCAGGCACGCTACGGCGCGCCTCATCGAGGCGGCTCTGGCGGATGCTGCTGCGCATGATCTGCTCCAGCACCACAATGGCCTCCTGGCGCACGTTCTGCCAGGCGTTGTCGTTCAGCAGCAGGATGGCTTGAGCGCTCTCGCGCCCCAAGGAGACGTTTTGCAAGGCAGTGAGGTCGCCGATCTTTTGCTCCAGCGTGGCGTACGTATCCGCACGCACGCTGTCAATGAAATCCACGGCGGAGCGCAGGTGCTCCAGCTGCTGGCGGGCCACGGTGGCATCCGGCGCACCGTATACCGGGGCCACCGCATCGGCGGCCTCGCGGCGGTCACGTTCGGTGAAGACGGCGCTCTGGTAGTTGAGCGTGCGCGGCGCCACGATATCCTGGCTGACGACATCGCCCACCTGGGCGCGCAAACTCGCCTGGCGGGTGGAGAAGGGCATCACCAAGGCGGCAATCGAGATCAGCAGGCAGACAGCCCACAGGGTCCACAAGAAAATGCGCTTGCGAGTGGACCAACGCGGTTCTTTGCGTTGGATTTCTATGGGCTTTTTCAGCATAGAGTCAGTAATAGAGTTTTACCCTTGCAGCTTGGCTTTCACCAAGGCGCTAATTTGGCCGCCATCGGCGCGGCCTTGTACCTGGGGCAATACCAGTTTCATCACTTTGCCCATGTCTGCGGGGGCGCTGGCGCCCGACTCGGCAATGGCAGCGGTCACAATGGCTTCAATTTCTTCGGTGCTCAGGCCGGCAGGCAAGTAGCCTTCAAGGATGGCAGCTTCAACCTTGGCCGTCTCGATCAGGTCGGGGCGATTGGCTTTCTCACCCTCGGCCATGGCTTCCTGGCGCGATTTGAGCTCCTTCTGCAGGATGGAGATCACCGCAGCTTCGTCCAGCTCGCCTCGCTTGGCCACTTCAGCTTCTTTTACCGCCGCCAGCGCCATGCGCAGGGTATTTTTGCGCACGGTGTCATTGGCCTTCATGGCCTCTTTCAGTGCGGCTTCGAGTTCAGCTTTTTTGCTCATATCAAGTTAATTATACCGAGCTGCAAGGTACAAGCAATACAGACTTTGTGCAATAATAGGATTTTGAGGGGTGAGATGTCCTATATCAAAAACAATCTGCTGCCAAATGAAGAAGTGATCTTCCAAGCCGATGTGCACCCGGTGGTGTTTCTCCGAGCCTTGGTAATGCTCTTTTTTACTCTGCTACTGGCTGTGTGCGCCACCGCGATGATCGCGCAGAATCCTCAACTTACTGGCAGTTTCATCCCTACGCTATGGTGCTTGGCTGGTATTACGCTCTTCGGCACAATCTCGCTGGCGGTACGAGCACTGGTGTACAAGGCCTCTACCGAATTTGCCGTTACTAACCAGCGCATTATCGCCAAACGAGGCTTTATCCGCAGATCTACGCTTGAAGTTATGCTTCCCAAGGCGGAGAGTGTATCCATTGACCAGGACATACTGGGTCGTATGCTAGGGTACGGCAGCCTGACCGTGGTAGGTACAGGTGGCACGCGTGAAACAATCCGCCTGATTGACGACCCCGTGTATGCGCGCCACATGATCAACCGTGTTATCAACGCGGCCAGACAGTCAGGCTCCACGCGAACACGAGAAGAGTATTAGGTCAGCCGATTTAGGCTTAAGCTCCGTTAGACTACCCCAGCGGGTGCTGCATGCGGCGGCCACCCAGTAGGTGCAGGTGCATGTGCGGCACCTCCTGGCGGCCGTCCGCGCCGGTATTCATAACCAGGCGGTAGCCGCTCTCAGCGATGCCTTCCTGGCGGGCCAGCTCGGGTACCAGGGTCAGCATGCGGCCAGCCGCGGCGGCATGCTCGAGCGCAAGGTCGTTGGTGCTGGCTAGATGCGTATTAGGGATGATGAGGATGTGCGTAGGCGCAAGGGGATGAATATCACGAAAGGCAGTGACGTACTCATCCTGATAGAGCGTGGTGGCGGGCAGCTCTCCCGCCACAATTTTGCAGAAGATGCAGTTGTCTGACATACAGCCACCTTTATCAAAATAGATAAAAAAAGTGGTGTACCGCATGCGGTACACCACTTAATTATACGGAAACTCTAGTGCTTACGGCTGCGAAACAACGAAGTTGTCGAAGACAACGTCTACGCCGCCGACATCAAAGCTGCCGGCATACAAGCCCACATCACCAGAGGTAAGCGAGCTATCGAACACCTGCACCAGCTGCATGCCGTTGGCGTACAGAGTGATGGCGGAGTCAATGCAATCCAGGCGGATACGATTAGACTCCGAGCCCGTGCGAATGGCCTCGCTAAACTCACCGCTTTCCATGCCCACCAGCTCCCAGTCGCCGCCATTGATGCGGCGCCAAATGAAGTAGTAGCCATCACTGGCAATGGTGGCCGCATAGAAGTTGTTGTTGTCCACAAAGCGGCACAGCAAACCAAACTCGTTCTCCTGCGGGCCGCCGATCATGACAGCATCCACCTCAGCCGAGATGGCGCTGTAGTTGCCGGAGCCGGAGCTGGCCCACACGGCGTAATTGGTCTCGTTGACCGTGATGCGGTATTCACCGTTGTCATAGCTCGTGGCGCCTTCGGTGAAGAAATCAATCGGCCAACCAGTGCTTTCATCAGAGAAGTCATCGGTGTAGATCACGGCACCGGAGGCCTGCTCACCGAATTGAGCCATCAACGTTTCCAGCGGGAAGGCGGTGCCGCCCGCCATCATGGTGGCGGCCATGTTCTGGGCATCCTCACTGAGGCCGCTATCGGCCAGCATGGTGGCCATCTGCACAAACTCATCCAGGCCGGAGGTGGCCAGGGCGGTGCCGACCACATTGCCCACCAGGTCACCTGCACTGGGCAGGGACAGGCCAGCACAAGCCAGGGCGACCAGGCTGAGCAAGCCAATTACGATAATTAATTTCTTGTGGTGCATCTCTCTCCTTAAATGATGCAAGCGGCCAGAGGATCCTGGCCGCTTGCATAAAATGCTGAATTACGGGCGCTGGGCAACAAAGTTATCAAAGAAGATATCGATGCCGGGTGTAGCGAAGCTGCCCGCGTATACGCCTACGTCACCGCTGCTGAAGCTGGAGTCCGTGGCAGAGACCAGCAACGAGCCATTGACGTAAAGGGTGAGGGTGGAGCCTACGCAATCCAGGCGCACCCGGTTGGCGGCGCTGCCCAAAGCGATCAGGTCAGAAGGCAGCATCGACTCAGCGCCCACATAACCGAACTCGCCATTCTCAATCTTGATGATGGCGTAGTAGCCATCGCTGCTGACGCTGCCAGCGTAGAAGTTGCCTTCATCCTGGTAGCGGCAGATGACGCCGTACTCATTGTCATCCACACCGGTACGCTTGCTGCCATCCACCTCTACGATGACGTCAGAGGCGCTGATGCCGGGGTTGGCCCACACAGAGGAGTAATCGGTATCCACCAGGATGTGATAGCCGCCATCCACGTAATCGGTCTCACCGTAATCGTAGGTAGCACGGTCCCAGCCACTGCTGGTGCTGGAGAAATCATCCTGGAAGAGGATGCCCGTATCCGCGGTGGGGGCCACCGTGTTGCCGCTGCTGGTAGGCGAGGGGTTGTTAGCTGGGGTGCTGGAGCCAAAGCTGCAGGCCAAACCAGCGAAGAGTAGAACAAAAATTACGAGCCAAAGTTGTTTGCGCATATGATTCTCCTTAATCACGCTGAGAACGATTCTAGCACGCTAGTGTTATTGGTTCACTGGGAAATTTGCTCCAACCAGTAAGCCGCCAGATCGGCCTGGGGGCCGCTAGGTTGCAGGGCCAGCACCTGGTTGAGATGCTGGCGCGCCTCGCCGGTGCGCTGGTTGGCCAACAGGTGAATACCGTAATACAGATGGGCCGGCACATAGGCAGCATCCGCCTCCAGCGCCTGCTCAAAGTATTGCTCTGCGGCGGGATAGTCTCGCAGCAGCGTCAGGGCGCGGGCATGCAAAGTCAGCAGGTCTGCCTGGTCTGGCAGGCGGCGATGCAGGCGCTCAAGCGCAGGCAGGGCAACCTCTTCCACATACAGGGCAGACTCCACGCTGTAGACCGCGACGGCACGCCAGATGGCCGGGTCATCCGGCGCCAGCTGCATGGCGCGCTCCAGATAGGGCAGCGCGGCCACACTATCGCCTTTGAGCACAGCGTTCTCTGCCAATTGCATCTGCACCAGCGGGCTTTCAGGATGTTGCAATGCGGCTACGCGCAAGTTCTGCTCGGCGCGCTCGAAATCGCCCTGCCGCTGCCAATAGAGCGAGAGGAACAGACGCACGGATAGCGAATTGGGGTCCAGTTGCTCGGCTTGCTGCAATGCGGGCAGACCATCCTGCCCATTTTGCTGCAGCGCCTCGCCCAGGTAGGCCCAGGCTTCGGCGAATTCCGGGTTGGCCTCGACCGCCGCCAGGAAGGCCTGGCGCGCAGCGGCCCACTCCCCCACCGCACCCAGCGCCTGGCCGGTGGAGGTGAGCAGGTAGGCTTCGTCACCACTGAGGCGGCCGCCCTGGATGCCCTGGCGAATGGTGAGGGCGTTGGCAGCGAAGGGGCTATCCGAGAACGAAAGCTCGTTGAACAGCCCCAGCGCCTCCAACGGCTGGCTGGCGGCCAGCTCCACGGCTTGGCGGTAGCTCACCTCAAAAGAGGATTGGGTAGCCTGCACGGTGGGCGTGGGCAGGCCGCCTTGGCGCGGCAGCCAGATGCGCATCCACCAGGTGGGCAACGCAAAGACCAGAATGGCCAAGAATCCGAGAAGCAGGAGCTTACGGGGGACGCGCGGCATGGGAGGATTATAAGAGTCACATGGTCGATTGGTCACGTAGTCGATCAGAGACCAATCGACCAGGAGAGCGCCAGACCCAAGGGGGGGATGGTGTATCTAGGTATAATTCATTCCTGAGTAATTAATCACAAACTTTCTCGTGGAGTCACATGGACTTTCAATTAAGTGAAGAGCACCTGATGGTGCAAAAGATGGTGCGAGACTTTGTTCAGAAAGAGGTCAAGCCCGTCATTCAGGAGTGGGACCGCAAGCAAGAGATGGCTCCCTTCATTTTGCCGCGCATGGCCGAGCTCGGCCTGCTGGGCATCAACATCCCCGTGCGTTACGGCGGCCAGGGCTTTGACTACATCACCCTCGGCCTGGTGTGCGAGGAGCTGGAAGTGGGCGATAGCCCGCTGCGCGTCGTGATGTCTGTGCACATGGGCCTGAACAGCATGGCCCTGCTGCAATGGGGCACCGAGGAGCAGAAGCAGAAGTTCCTCACCCCGCAGGCCAAGGGCGAGAAGTATGCCTGCTTCGGCCTGACCGAGCCGGGCGCTGGCTCTGACGTAGCCGGCATGAAGGCCACCGCCCGCAAAGTGGGCGACGAGTACGTACTGAACGGCGAGAAAATGTGGATCTCGCTGGCCAGCAAAGCGCACCACGCCCTGATCGTGGCACGCACCAACCCAGACGTTGAGCCGCATGCTGGCCTGAGCGCCTTCATCGTGGAGCTGGACCGCAAGGGCGTCACCACGGGTGACATTCACGGCAAGCTGGGCATGCGTGCCGGGTCCACCGGCTACATCGCCATGCAGGATGTGCACGTGCCCGCCGCCAACCTGCTGGGCCAGGAAGGCGAAGGCTTCAAGATCGCCATGTCCTGCCTGGACAACGGCCGCTACACCGTGGCGGCTGGCGCTACGGGCCTGATCCGTGCCAGCCTGGAAGCCAGCGTGAAGTATTCGCACGAGCGCAAGGCCTTCAACAAGGAAATCGGCCAGTACCAACTGGTGCAGCAGAAGATCGCCTACATGGTGCAGCAATACGAGACCTCGCGCTTGCTGTACTTGAAGGCGGGCTGGATGAAGAACCGCGGCGAGCGCAACACACGCGAGACCTCGCTGGCCAAGTGGTACGCCACGGACGCCTCGTTCGACGCCGCCTCGGAAGCCATTCAGGTGCACGGCGCCTATGGCTACAGCGATGAGTACGATGTGGAACGCTACCTGCGCAACTCCAAGGGTGGCGTGATCTACGAAGGCACCAGTGAAATTCACCAGCTAATGCAGGCTGGCTATGCACTCGGCTACCGCAAGGATGCTGAGCTGCGCTGTGAGCTGCCGGCCTACGATGCGGAGTACTGGCAGGCCGAGGCCTAGTGAGCAGTAAGCAGTGAAGGGTGAGCAGGATACCTGCTTACGATTACTGCAATAGGACTGGCTTGGGGATTGCTCGCAACACGATAGCGACTGTCATTGCGAGGCGCAGGCTTGCCTGCGCACGAAGCAAACCCCAAGCCGATAGAACGTAACAAAGGAGTGCAATTTGAAGATCGCAGTCTTTGTGAAACAAGTGCCGGATTCTGCCGCCAAGCTGACGGTGGATAACGGTGTTGTAAATTGGGGTGACGCTCCGCTGGTGATCAACCCGTGGGACGAATACGCCGTGGAAGCCGCGCTGCAACTGGCTGAGAAGCATAACGGCGAAGTAGCCGCCTTTAGCCTGGGGGGTGAGAACGCCAAAGAGGCGCTCAAGCACGCCCTGGCGATGGGCGCTAACAGCGCCACGCTGATCAGCGATCCGGCGCTGGCCGCGGCAGACGCCACTGCGGCTGCCCGCGTGTTTGCCGCCGCAGTGCAGAAGCTGGGCGGCGTAGACCTGGTGGTGTTCGGCCGCCAAGCCATCGACTCAGACACCGGCCTGGCCCCCGCCATGACGGCGCGCGTGTTGGGCTGGCCCGTGCTGAGCATGGTGGCCGCCATCCCGGCGCTGGAGGCTGGCACCATCAAAGTAGAGCGCGCCATCGAAGAAGGCCGCCAAGTAGTGGAAGGCAAGCTGCCGGCTGTGCTCAGCATCGTCAAAGATTTTGCTGAACCGCGCTATCCCTCCTTCATGGGCATCCGCAAAGCCTCCAAGGCTGAAATTCCGCTGTGGAGCCTGGGTGATCTCGGCATCAGCGCACCCGAGTCCAAGGTGAGCTGGAGCGAGATCACCGCCCCGGCACAACGTGAAGTGACCAACGAGATGATCACCGGCGCCAATGCCGATGAGATCGCCGCCAAGCTGGCCGACCTGATCATTGCTGAGGGGGTGCTGTAATGGCTGGCAACGTGTGGGTATACGTAGACCACTTCAAAGGCGCGGCTCTGCCCGCCTCATACGAAGCGATTGCTGCTGCCAAGACAGTGGGCAGCAAGGTTACGGCGCTGATCTTCGGCCAGGGCGTTGACGCCCTGGCGCAGGGCGCCTTCCATTACGGCGCCGATGAGGTCTTGCTGGGCGATGATGCCAGCCTGGCCGATTACCGCGCCGAAGCCTACGCCAGCTTGCTGAGCAAGCTGGCCAAGGAACAGCAGCCGGATGCGGTGCTGTTCCCCACCAGCACACGCGGGCGTGAGATCGCCGCCATGGCCGCGATCGATCTCGACACGGGCGTGCTGCCGGATATAACCGAGATCAAAGATGAAGGCGGCACATTGGCTGCCATCCACCCGATTTATGCCGGCAAGCTGCTGAGCAAAGTGGTGGTGAATGCCAAGCCGGCGCTGATCACGCTGCGCGGGCGTGCCTTCGGCAAGCCCGTGGCAGACGCCAGCCGCAGCGGCACGGTCACCAAGGTGGCCGCCGCCGTGGCTGAGGGCGACCTGCAGACCAAGGTGGTGGATTACGCCACCGTGGAAGGCCGCGTGAGCCTGGCTGATGCCGGCGTGATCGTCTCCGGTGGGCGCGGTGTGGCCAACAACCCGGCCCTCACCCCGCCAGCCGAGATCACCGACGAAAAAGAAAAAGAGATCTGGCGCGCCCAACAGGGCTTCATCATGATCGGTGAGCTGGCCCAGGCGCTGAATGGCGCCGTGGGCGCCAGCCGCGCCGCCGTGGATGCCGGCTACATTCCGTATGCCAATCAGGTCGGCCAGACCGGCAAAGTGGTCTCGCCTGACTTGTACATCGCCTTGGGCATCTCGGGCGCCATCCAGCATCTGGCGGGCATGCGCACCAGCAAGGTGATCGTAGCCGTCAACAAGGACCCGGATGCGCCGATCTTCAAACTGGCGCGCTTCGGCGTGGTGGGCGACCTGTACGAGATCGTGCCGGCGCTGACCAAAGCGCTAAAAGAGCGCCTGAGCAAGTAGCCGAAAAGTGTTCAGCAAACAGCTAAAAAAAGAGGCGCAGCTAGGCTGCGCCTCTTTTTTTATTAGTGAGGCGCGGGTCAGCCAGGCTCATTGGTCGAAAGCTCAGGCTGCCACGTACTCGTGCCATGTTTGAAGTCATGCCGGCCCAGGGACCATATACGATAGTTCGTACAGGTCTCTCTATCATTCACACCAGTATCCCACTTCAAATTCGCGCCATATGACACCTGGCCGGGTTTGACCGCATTGTCCACAATGATGCCATTGCACGTGTCTCGAAAGGTCCACCACGCCCAGCCGATCGTGCCGAGTTGTACGCCGGGCCTTGAGTAAAACTGCGTATATGCGCATTCCAGCTGGTCGAGTTTACGATCCACACATCATGGCGGGCTACCGCAGTAGTAACCCCGGCGAAGTTGGGAAAGGTTTGGTTCACCAGCGCATAGGCCGGCTTGGAGACCATCAGGGAAACGACAACAACCAGGCCGAAAGCCAATCCACGTAGATAGTTACGCATCACTTCAGCCTCCTTCCAGCAATCTCACGATTTCGGAGGGTGGAGATGTTCGTTCAATTGACTGGAAAGTGATCTGCTCGACCAGATGCTGAATTCCATCCGCGCTCACCAATATGCGCTCGATGGCCTGCAGGGCACCAGTGGCCTTGTCAAAGACCAGCCGCCGCTCGCCGCCAATGATCATGAACTCATAGCCTTCCATCGGCACCGCCTGCGGGAAATCGTCTCGAATAGAAAAGACGATCTCCGTTTCGCTTTCCTCGCGGCCGACCTGGCTTCCGTACAACTCGCTATCCAGCACATTCTGAACAAAGCCGTGATCGAAACCAAATGGGTCAGTTTCACCCTGCCACTCTTCCCCTATCGTCAAATTGCGCCACAAACCAGCCTGGTATGTGCTGGTCTGGATGACGCTCCCATCCAGATCCTTCATGAAAGTAACAAGCGCCACCACCTCGCCTTCTTGCAGCAGATACCAGGTCTCGCTTATGTAATCGACCGGAATCAACGTTCCATTGGGCAGAGGGTCCGATTGCCCCTTTGTTCTATCGTGCAGGGCAACCACATGCACCCAGCCTGTGCTAGCCAACGTTTCACCCTGCCAGACAGCAATAAGCCAGTCGATCTCTTCAGCGATCGGGAGAAGCTCATCTTGAGGAGGCACATTGGCCGAGAACAGTTTTGATACGACAGCCGGGGTTTCGTTTGCCGCAACGGGCGGTGCATAATCAAGATAAAGCAGAGTGGCGACGACGGCAATTGAGATGACTAAAAGCAGTGGTCGCAAAACTTTACGTTTCATGCAACCAGTATGACCTGTGTGGGCGATTAATCAATGAACCTGGGTACAGTGCAGGTTGATTCTCATCACTTGATAATCTTGTTCTTCCATGCCCAGGCAATGGCTTCGGCGCGTGTGTGCACGCCTATTTTGGAATAGATCGATGCGGTGTGGTACTTCACCGTTCGCAGTGTTATGTTCAGGGACACAGCTATTTGGGCATTGGTTGCCCCCATAGCGAGCAGCCGCAGAACTTCCAACTGCCTGTGAGTGAGCTTAATGCTCATACGGTGCGCTCATAAATAGAGTTTGCGCACAAGCTACTAAACACTACTATGAACAAACGAGACGCCTCTCTCAAGGCGCCTCGTGTGCAACAATTGCCTATATAGAGCTATCCCGGATAACTAAACTCGCCGATCTGCTCACCGTTGAGCCAGACGCTATACTCGCCATCGGGCAGCCCAGTCAACGGGATGGAGATCGTTTCGTCGAAGGGATGCAACACCTGCATACAGGTCACCGCCGGGTCCACTGTGGTGTACAGGCTCACATGGATCTGCCCCTGGGCGTTGGCCGGCGTGATCTCATAGTGCCACAGGTGACACGGCGTAGGCAGATTGCCCTGCACCACCAGACTGAGCTGGATGGGGAAGCTTTCCAGGATCAACAGGTCGGCGGAGTCAATATAGATCGGCCCCTGCGCATTATCGGGAGGCAGCTCAGTAGCAGGTGATGCACCACAGGCGTTGAGCACAACAGCCAGAAGCACAAGAAGGAAGATTCGAGTTTTCATACTCACACAACGCCTCCAATCCCTACGATGTTCCCGCACGGATATTAAGGTTGAATAAACCATGCGCTGCTCACCAGCGCGCTACGAGTGAAAACGATAAAATCGCTTGCATGAGCCAGCTGAACCGGCTAGAAGCACGCCTGCAACGCCTGATCGAAGAAGGCACCTCGCGTTTATTCGCCTCACAAGACACCAAGGGCGCGCTGGCATCGCAATTGATCGAAGCCATGCAAGCCGAAGTGCAGTTGGCTGGCGAAACCCTGCAAGCCCCCAGCACCTACACCATTCTGGCGCACCCGCAGCACGCCAGCAGCCTGCGCGCCAATAGCGCCCTGCTCGAGGAGCTGAGCCAGGCGCTGCAGCACGCCGCCAGCCAGGCAGGCATCGCACTGGCCGATGAGCTGGTGGTGCACGTGGCCCCGCAGGACGGGCTGGCCGAAGGCGAGTTCCGCGTGCGGGCAGCCGGCGTGGGCGTGAGCCTGAGCACCACGCAGAGCTTACAAGCCATCAGCGAGAGTGACCTGCAGGCGCAGGCGCCGGCGGGCGCCTTCCTTATTGTGGCCGGGGCCGAGATCTTCCCCCTCACCCAACCCATCATCAACATCGGGCGCAAGAACGACAACCAACTGGTCATCGAGAACGCCCAGGTCTCACGCCGCCATGCGCAACTGCGTGCCATCGGCGGGCACTATCACTTCTTTGACCTCGGCTCTACCGGCGGCTCGCACATCAACGGCGTGGAGACCAAGAGCGCCGTGTTGTTGGCTGGCGATGTCATCCAGCTGGCTGGCGTTGTGCCGCTCATTTATGGGCAAGACGCGTCTGGCAAAGCGCAAGAGACGCAGGAAATCCATACTAATGCACAGCGTCTGAGCTGATGGCAGACCTCACCGCGTATTTTCTCCTCGGGCTGCGTGCGCTGATGGCGCTGACCCTGTATGGCTTCCTGGGCTGGTGCTTCCTCACGCTGTGGCGTGAGCTCAACCAGCAGGCCAGCAACCTGGCACGCCAACGCGTGCCCGCCCTGCTGGTGACGCAGGAAGCAGGCGGCCAACAGCTGCGCTTCAGCACGCCCGAGGTGACCCTCGGCCGCCACCCCAGTTGTGAGTGGGTGCTGGACGACGACACCGTATCCTCGCGCCATGCGCGCCTGGTCTTTCATCATGACCATTGGTGGCTGGAGGACTTGGGTTCACGCAATGGCACCTTCCTCAACGGCGATGCCTTGCGCGCCCCGGTGGTGTTAACCAATCAGGACCGCATTCGCTGTGGGCAGGTGAACTTCGCCCTGCAGATCGAGGCGCTGTCGCAAACCACTTACGAACAGGACCAGCCATGACTGACACACCGCAACTCGCCATCATCGGAGGCTCTGGTCTGTATGACATGCCGGGCCTGGAAGACAAGCAAGAGCACAAGGTCAGCACACCGTTTGGGGAGCCCAGTGCACCGGTCATTTCAGGCACGCTGGAGGGGCGCCGTGTCGCCTTCCTGGCGCGGCACGGGCTAAAGCACACCATCTCGCCCACGCATGTGAACTACCGCGCCAACATCTATGCCCTCAAATCGCTGGGGGCGCGCTGGGTGCTGGCGGTGAGCGCCTGTGGCTCCCTGCGCGAGGATTTTGAGCCGGGCCATATTGTGGTGCCCAACCAATTGTTTGATTTCACCCGCCGCCGCATCAGCTCCTTCTTTGATGACCCTGGGCTGGTCACGCATATTGGCGTGGCTGACCCCTTCTGCCATGATTTGAGCAAGCAACTGCATCGCGCCTGCGTGGCGGCGGGCGCTACCGCCCACATGGGCGGCGATTACATCACCGTTGAGGGGCCGCGCTTTTCCACGCGCGCCGAATCCAACATCTACCGCGCCTGGGGGCTCTCGATCATTGGCATGACCACATCCCCCGAAGCCTTCTTGGCGCGTGAAGCCGAGCTGTGCTACGGCGTGATGGCGCACGTCACCGACTATGACGTGTGGCACCACGAGCCGGTGAGCGTGGACATGGTGATGCGCACCATGCAGCAAAACACGCACCATGCCCAAGCCGCCATTCGCCAACTGGCCGCCACACTGCAGCCGCCGCAATGCGAGTGCGAGAACGCCCTGGCCTCGGCGCTGATCACCCAGAAGAAACACATTGACCCCGCCGCACGCCAGAAGTTGGCCCTGTTGGTGGACAAGTACCTGAGCGAATGAACATTCCCCGCCCGCTGAGGCGCCTGCTGCCGGCCAGCGTGTCTGCGAGCCTGCTGCGGCTGGCGGCGGCCTTCATGGGCTTGTTCGCCCTGGCGCTCACCCTCTCGCCGGCCGTGCGCCAGCGCAGCCTGCTGCCGCTGGCCGAACTACGCTGGGCGCACTGGCTGGGCGTAGCAGTCTGGGTGCTGGCCATGTTCTGGCTGGACCGGCGCACAAGGGACAAGCTGCCCAATCGCGATCCCTTTCTCATTCCGGTGGCCGGCTTGCTGGCAGGCTGGGGGCTGCTCACCATCTGGCGGCTGACGGGCACTTTCGGTCTGCGCCAAACCGCCTGGCTGGCGGTGAGCTGCGTGCTGTTTGTGGCCGCGCTGCGCTACCGTGAGCGCATTCTGCCCACCCTGCGGCGCTACAAGTATGTGTGGCTGCTGGTGGGCCTGCTCATCACCGGCCTCACCTTTCTATTTGGCACCAACCCGTCTGGCATTGGCCCAGACCTGTGGCTGGGTTGCTGCGGCCTGTATTTTCAGCCCTCAGAGCTGCTCAAGCTGCTGCTCATCATTTACCTCTCGGCCTATTTGGCAGACCGCCAGCCGCTGATGAGCGGCCTGCTGCCGCTGTTGGCGCCCACGGCGGTGATGACCGGCGCAGTGCTGTTACTGCTGATGGTGCAGCGCGATCTCGGCACGGCGTGGGTCTTTATCTTCATCTACACCATCCTTATTTACATCGCAGCAGGCAAACGCCGCGTGCTGCTGGCCAGTGTCCTGGTGCTGGTGCTGGCGATGATCGCGGGGTATGAGCTGGTGGGCCTGGTGCAGGCGCGCATCGATAGTTGGCTCAATCCCTGGCTGGACCCCACCAATCGCTCATATCAAATTGTGCAAGCCCTGATGGCGGTTGCAGCCGGCGGCCTGTTTGGCCGCGGGCCGGGCTTGGGCAGCCCGGGCTTTGTGCCCGTGGCGCACAGCGACTTTATCTACACCTCGATCGTTGAGGAGACCGGGCTGGTGGGCGCTATCGCCCTGCTCTCGTTGATCGCTTTCCTGGTGGTGCGCGCCCTACGTATCTCGCTGCACGCACGCGATGCGTACCAGCGCTACTTGGCGATCGGCCTGGCGGCCTACATTGCCAGCCAGAGCCTGCTCATCATCGGCGGCAACATTCGCATGCTGCCGCTCACCGGCGTCACCCTGCCGTTTGTGTCCTACGGCGGCTCTTCGATGCTGATCTCATTTTTCGCGCTGCTGCTGCTGGCACTGGTCAGCCATGACGGCGTGCACCGTTCGGCGCCAATGCTCAATAGCAAGCCCACGCTCCTCATTGCCAGCCTGCTGCTGGGTGCGTTTGCACTGGCAGGCCTGATCACCGGCTGGTGGGGTGTGGTGCGCGGGCCGGATCTGCTCACGCGGCCAGACAACGGCCGCCGCGGTCAATCAGACCGCTATGTGTGGCGCGGCGCCCTGCTGGATGCGGACATGCAAATCCTCTCCAGCACCACCGGCGGCGCGGGTCAATTCACGAGGGCGTATATTGAGCCCAGCCTGGGCAACATCCTGGGCTATTCGCATGCCCAGTTTGGCCAGTCTGGCTTGGAAAATGGGCTGGACCCGATTTTGCGCGGCGAGGAGCGCCAACCCGCCTGGGGCTTATGGCTGAGCCATATTCTGTATGGCCAGCCCTCGCCGGGGCTGGATGTGCAGCTCAGCCTGGATAGGGCACTCACCCTGGAAGGGATGCAGGCACTGCAAGACCACACTGGCGCACTGGTGCTGATGGATGCCAATACCGGCGAGGTGCGCGCCATGGCTTCGCAACCCGGCTTCAATACTGCCACGCTCAACCAGGATTGGGCAGATCTACTCAACCGCGAGGATTCCCCGCTGATGAACCGCACCGCGCAGGGAGCGTATGCGCCAGCGGGCATCCTGGGGCCGTGGTTGCTGGCTGCGGTGCGCAGCCAGAGCGTGCTGCCCGAGCCGAATGGTGAGACCAGCTACACACTCAACGAGCGCACCTTGGCGTGCAGCAGCGAGCCGACTGATAGCCGCGATTGGGATGCCTTGGTGCAAGCGGCTTGCCCGGGAGCCTTGGCGCAATTAGGCCTGGCGCTGGGCGAAAGCAGCCTGTTGGAGCTGTACAAGGCTTTAGGCTTGTACAGCACACCAGCAGTCCCGTTGACACAGCCCAGCACCAGCGCACCCGCCAGCCTGCCGCGCCCCGGTGAGGCCGCCACTGGCCAGGCCGGGCTGCTGATCACTCCGCTGCAAATGGCGCGCGTGGCCGCCACGCTAAGCAACGGCGGCCTGCTGCCTGAGGCGCAGCTGGCGCTGGCGGTCAAGGATGCGGATGGTGAATGGCAGCCCTATAGCGAAGTGGCCGCACCGCAAGCCGTGCTGACCAGCGCAGCCGCCTTCAGCCAGGCGCAAAAGCTGGCCGCCAACGATGCGCCGCTGTGGGAGATGCAAGCCTACGCACTCGGGCAGAACGAGCGGCGCTATGCCTGGTACGTGGCCGGCAGCCTGAGCCGCGGCGCCGGGCAGCAGCCCTATGTCATCGTGGTGTTATTGGAAGGCGGCACAGCGACGCAGGCACGCACCATTGGACGCCAGGTGGTGCTCAGCGCGCTGGGCGAATAGCCGCGGCCTGAACTGCTGCGATACAGTTCCCTGTTTGCAGGTATCCCGCTAAAAACACGATATTGACAGGTAAGTACATACTTGCAATACTCTACCCGTGGACTTGCTCTTCAAGGCGCTTGCCGACCGCACCCGTAGGAGTATTCTTGACGAACTCAGCAAGAATGATGGACAGACCCTGTTTGAGCTGTGCCAGCGTCTGCTCTTCGAGCACAAGGTGGAATCTTCACGCCAAGCCATTTCGCAACACTTGGATGTTTTGGAAGCCGCTGACCTGATTCGGGTCACGCGCCAAGGGCGCTATAAGTTTCACTACATCAACACAATCCCACTGCTCGCCATACAGCAACGCTGGAAAGACAAGGAGACAAAATGAGGATTTACATCACCAGCGTCCCCATCTCAGATTATGACAATGCCGTGGCCTTCTACACGGAGAAGCTGGGCTTTGTAAAGAAACGCGATATTGAGATGGGCCACGCCATGCGCTTTATCACTCTGGTTTCGCCAGAAGATCCCGAGGGGCCTGAGTTACTGCTGGAACCCAATGCAGATCATCGCGGCATCAAAGCGCTGCGTGAGGCGCTGGCCGAAGACGGTATCCCAATCACCTCATTTGCCGTCAAGGATCTTGATGCAGAATACAAGCGTCTGGCTGGGCTGGGCGTGCTGTTCACGCAGAAGCCCATGCGGCAAGGTGGCTGGTACTCGGCCGTACTGGACGACACCAACGGCAACCTCATTGAGCTGACTGAGGTGCCGAGCGCATAACAAAAGCCCGTGGCTGTGCCACGGGCTTTTTGTAGGCCTGCTGAAAGCTATACGCGGGTGGCCATCATCCAATGCGTGCCGAACTTATCGGTAAGCATGCCCAGCTCCTGCCCCCAGGCTTGCTTCTCAAACGGCATGAAGACTTCGCCACCCTCAGCCAGGGCGTTAAAAAATGCGCCAATCTTGGCGACATCGCCGCCTGCTACGCACACGCGCACATTGTCTCCGAAGATGGTGGTGGCGCCGGGCACGGTATCGCCCGCAAACAAGGTCATGAACTCGTTATCAAGCTCGGCGTGCATCACCTTGTGGGCCTCATTCTCCGGCATCTCGTACATGTCACGGTAGTAATTGACCACCAGCTCGCCCCCAAACACGTCCTTGTAGAACTTCATGGCTTGGTCACAGGTGCCGCCAAACACCAGCGACGGCAGCAATTGCACAGCTTGTTTCATGGTTATCTCTCTCCTCGGCTAATAGGCAAGTGTATACTTGCATATTAGCCGAGGATGTCAGCCCTGTAAAGGGCAAATCTGCACAAACGCTTTGACAGCCCCTGCTTTCCAACGCATCCAGCTAAAAAACATGGTCAGATGCAGGCCAGCTCAATCCGAGCCTCTGCACCTTAACAAACGAATACCCTTAACCGCGCCTTCAACGATGAGCAGCCTGTCAAAGCCCTTGAAGTTTTAACTACTCGCGCTCCCGTTGTGATGATGATTAAAACTTCTAACCAGCAAAGCTACGCGGGATTAAAAATTCAATGCGCACGAAGCGCCGCTTACCCACCTGCAACACCCCGGCAGCAGGCAGCGGCGCGGCGGGGTCGCTCAGGGCTTCACCATCCAGGCGCACGCCCTTCTGTTCGATCAGGCGGCGGCCCTCACTCTTGCTGGCTACCAGGCCCGCGGCCGTCAGGACCTCAATAAGCGGCTGCTCTTTGCCAGCCGTAAAGCTTTCCATCTCCGTAGGCACATTCCCCTGCTGGAACACACTGTCAAACTGCACGCGGGCGGCGGCAGCCAGCTCAGCGCCGTAGAAGATCTCAGTGATCTCGTAGGCCAGTTCAGCCTTGGCTGCACGCGGGTGCAGGCTGCCATCGGCCACGGCCGCCTCACGGCGGGCCACCTCGCTGGCCGTCCAGCGGGTGGCGAGGCGCATGTAGGCGCCCATAGCCTTGTCTGGCACGCTCATCACCTTACCGAACATGTCATTGGCATCCGTATTCAGCGGGATGTGATTGCCGAGCGACTTGCTCATCTTGATCTCGCCATCCGTACCGGGCAGGATGCCGAGGATGATGCCGATGTTGGGCTTCTCGCCCATAGCGCTCATCAGCTTGCGGCCAGCGGTGAGGATATTGAAGAGTTGGTCGGTACCGCCCACCTGCACATCCGTCTTGAGGGCGTAGGCATCGTAGCCCTGCATGATGGGGTAGAAGGTTTCATGCAGGAAGATCGGATCGCCCTTCTCCCAGCGCAAGTGAAAGTTCTCACGCGTGATGAATTGCTGCAGGGTGAAGTTGGCGGCCAGCTTGATGAGATCCGCAAAATCGAGCTTGGATAGCCACTCCGAATTCTGGCGTACCTCGGTCTTATCTTTGTCGAGCACGCGGAAGGCCTGCTCGGCATAGGTTTGGGCATTCTGCTCGACTTGCTCGGCGGTGAGCTGCGGGCGCAACTGGTCTTTGTCTGAGGGGTCGCCGATCAGCGAGGTGAAGCTGCCGATGAGGAAGACGACATGATGGCCGAAATCCTGAAACTGGCGCAGCTTGCGCATGGGGATGGTGTGGCCCAGGTGCAAATCGGTGGTGCGCGGGTCAAAACCAGCGTAGACGCGCAGCGGGCGCCCGCTCTCCTGCGCCTCAGTGAGGCGCTGACGCAGCTCAGTTTCCATGGCTTTGGCCAGATTGGCATCGCCATACTCGGTGCCCTGCATCAAGGTTTTGACTTGTTCTTCAATATTCATGCATCACTCCATTAAACAAAGACGCCCTCGCTGGCGAGGGCGCGCAACAACCCGTCACCAGCATCAGCAAGACGGGATATAAGTGTAGGCCACTGCAGAACATGCTTGCATAGTGCGCATTATATAGCATTACGGGTCCAGGCAGCTCTCAACACCGCCAAGCATTGCCCGTAATGCTATAATGCCGAAGTTGCACCATTACAGCCATGCAACCAAGCCTAAAGGAACTCGTTCTCGTCCTCAACACCAATTACGAACCGATCAACGTTTGCACGATGCGCCGCGCCATGGGCCTGATCTTTTCGGAGAAGGCTTCGATGCTGCAAAATGGACGTGGCGAGATTCACACGGCCCGTAAGGTGTACCCTGCGCCATCCGTCATCCGGTTGGAGCGCATGGTGCGCCGCCCCCGCCCCAAAGTCAAGCTGAACAAACAAGAGATCTTCCGCCGCGATCATTACACCTGCCAGTATTGCGGCCGTCAGGACCTGGAGCTGACGCTGGATCACATCATCCCGCGCCGTTTGGGTGGCCGCCACAGCTGGGAGAACCTGATCACGGCCTGCCGTGGCTGCAACCACCACAAGGGTGGCCGCATGCTGGATACGGCAGGCATGCAGCTGCTCAGCCAGCCGCATGCACCGGCGGCCTCGGCGCAGTACATCTTTGGCCGCTATCTGGGGGAGAATGCGGATTGGGATGGCTATATAGTGGGCTGGTAATGTGCTGCGCACATTACCGATAGCTTATGCGGTTGACTTAGCTGCGCACATTCTGAAGAACCTACTCGGCTGACGCCGAGTGACGCTTCTCCAGACTGGCGCTAGACTGCCTACGCAAGACATTTTCTCAGACAAGTAGCGCCAAATTCCTGCACTTAACGGATTCCTCACTTCGTTCGGAATGACAAACAGACGCACGCCTCCTACCGCTCAGGATGACACACATGTTTGCCCAATAAAAAGGCGGCCTTCCGGCCGCCTTTTTATTTCTCTTAGTTGCGCTTCTTCTTACCGGTCTTTTCAGGCCGGGTGTGGCGGTAGATCAGCGTACCCGCCGCCAGCACCAGCACCACAGCCATCAGAGTCTGGTTAGCGTTGAAGCCGCCCACCTGTGAGGCATCCAGACGCAGGAAATCGAGCAGGATGCGGATGGTGGGATAGGTAATGAGATAGGTCAGGAACACATCGCCAGGTTTGAGCACCTTGCCATATTTGCGCCCCAGCCAGATGAGAAAGACCACCGTGGCCAAGCTCCACAGCGACTCGTACAAGAAGATGGGGTGATAGCGAGACACATCTGCGAACTCAGGCAGGCGATAGGCCTCCTCAATGGTGATGGCCCACGGCAGGTTGGTCGGTGCTCCGTACAGCTCCTGGTTGACGAAGTTGCCCCAGCGGCCAATGGCCTGACCCAGCGCCAGCGGCGCCGCGATCACATCCAGCCAGGCGGGGAACTTCTGTCCGTGACGCTTGGACAAGTAGTACAGCGCGGCCACACCACCGACCACGGCGCCGGGGATGCCCAGGCCACCGTTGCGGATGTTGAGGGCATCCAAGGGATGGGTGAGGTAATACTTGGTGGTGATGCCCGCTTCAACCAATGAGGGCGAAGGCGTGAGAATGTGCCAGATGCGCGCGCCAATAATGCCGGCGAACACGATCCAAATGATCGCGTCCCACAGGAACTCGCTCTTCATCTTGCGCTCTTTGGCAATGCGCTCTGCGAGCAGCGTTGCCAGAAAAACGCCCGACACCATAATGATGCCGTAGTAGTAGATGGGAAAGTTGCCGATATAAATTGCTGTATCGCCAAAGGACATAAAGCCGCTCCTTACTTCTTGCTGCGTTTGGTTTTGACGGCGCGCTTGGCCGGCATCTGGCGTGACTGTTGACGTACATGCCAGATGCGCTGCAGCGCGGTCAGGTTGGCCCCGATGGCGATGATGCTGACTCCGATCAGGGGGATGTTAAATAATAGCGTAGGGCCAAGGATAAAGTAGCGCTCCACGCGGCTGAGCAGGCCCACCTTGGCCTCCAGCCCGACACTCTGGGCACGCGCCCGAATGTAGGAGACCAGCACCGAGCCGAAAGCGGCCAGGTAGCTACCAAAAGCCAACCAAAGGTTGGCATTTTGGTTAGCCCACCACAGAATGCCGCCATACACCACCAGCTCGCCATAGCGGTCACTGACAGAGTCGACGAAGGCGCCAAACTCCTGCGATTCGCCGCGGCGGCGCGCCAGGGCGCCGTCCAGGGCATCGAACGGCGTCATGAGCAGCACCATCAGGCCGGCCATGGGGAAGTTGCCGCGGGCGGCAAACACCGCGCCGAGGGCAATGCCCAGAAAGCCTACGATGGTGAGCATATTGGGCGTAACGCCAAGCTTGTAAAGGAACTCAACGATGGGGTTGATGAGCCAGGCAAAACTGATGCGCAGGCGGTCAGTGAAGGTTATGGGGTCACGCATGGGGCTTGTATCCTAATGGAGCGCAGAGGCGGTGTCAAGCAAGGGGAGAGTAGCTATCAGCTTGGGGTTTGCTTCGTCGCCCAGGGCGGCTCGCAAAGACACATTGGCCAGTCTCGCAATGACACAGGCTCTATTCCTCTTCGCCCTCATTGCCGAAGTTGTCCAAATCCATGAGCACTTCGCGCTCGCGGCCACCGCTTTGCGCCGGGCCCAGCACGCCCATCTCCTCCAGCTCATCAACCAAGCGAGCGGCGCGGGGGTAGCCCACTTTGAGGGCGCGTTGCAGATGCGAGGCGCTGGATTTGCCGGTCACGCGTATCACATCGATAGCGCGGTCGATCAACTCATCGCGGTCCTCGGTGAGCGCCTCGCGCTGGAGCAGGCTATCCCAAGGCGCCGCTTCGCCCTCAGTGGGCCAAGCGTTCTGCCAATAAGCGATGACGGCTTCAATCTCCGCATCGGTGATCATCACGCCCTGCGAGCGCTGCGGGCCAGCTGCCTCAGGCGAGAGGTAGAGCATATCGCCACGGCCGAGCAACGACTCGGCGCCGGTAGTATCCAGGATCACGCGCGAGTCTATAGCCGAGGCCACGGCGAACGAAATACGCGCCGGGAAGTTGGCCTTGATCAGGCCAGTGACCACATCCGTGCTGGGGCGTTGGGTAGCCACCACCAGGTGGATACCCACGGCGCGCGCCATCTGCGCCAGGCGCACCAGGGTGCTTTCAGTATGCTCGGCCGTGTTCATCATCAAATCGGCCAGCTCATCGATCAATACGACAATACGCGGCAGGCGCTCGGCGTCTTCGCTCTTCTCAACCTTGCGATTGAAGCCGTCAATATCACGCACGCGTTCTTTTTCCAGCAGCTTATAGCGGCGTTGCATCTCGGCCACCACCCAGCGCAGGCTGGCGGTGATGCGCTCCATCTCGGTTTCCACTTTGCCGATGAGGTGCGGCAGGCCATTGAAACGCACCAGCTCCACCATCTTGGGGTCCAGCATCATCAGGCGCAGATCGGCCGGGCTGTTGTTCATTAGCAGGCAGATGGCAATGGCAGAGATAAGCACAGATTTGCCGGAGCCGGTCGTTCCGGCGACCAGCAAATGTGGCATGCGCGCCAGGTCGGCGGCGATGGGCTCACCAGACACATCGCGCCCGAGCGCAATACCCAACGGCGAGTTGAGCTTGTGGAAGGCCATGCTGTCCAGAATGGGGCGCATGCGCACCGTCATGGTGCGGCGGTTGGGCACCTCGATGCCGACATAGGAGCGGCCGGGCACCGGCGCCTGGATGCGCAGGCGCTGCGCTGAAAGCGCCAGCGCCAGGTCACGCTGCAGGGCGGAGATCTGCGAGACACGTACGCGTTGGCCGCCCTGCCCCGGCGGGTCACCCGGGCGCTGGATGTAGCCGGGCTCCACGGCAAATTGCGTCACCGTGGGGCCGACCTGGAAGTCAACCACTTTGGCGGGTACGCCCAGCTCAGCCAGCGCCTTCTCCAGCAGACCGCCCATCTCATTGATGTGGCGCTCGTCTGGGCGCGTGCTGCGCTCTTCTACCAGCAGCTTGAGCGGCGGCAGGTCGGCAGAACGCGGAATGGCTTTGACCGGGGTGTGCGGCTCCTCGGCCAGTTTGAAGTCTTTGCGGTATTCGGCCGGCAGGCGCGCTTTGCGCGGGCGCGCCGGAGCCGGCTCATCTTCGAGTTCCGCCTCAGCAAACTCAGCGCCGCCCATGGGCGAGGCGCTGAAGACCGGCTCACCGTGCGGTTCGTAGTCGGGCAGCGAGGGCTCATCATCGTACTCAGCCTGGCCGCGCAGCCATACCGTAGAACTTAAGGCGCGCAGGCCAGCCAGCGTGGCAATGCCGAGGAACACGAGAGCGATGATGGTTACTGAGAGCCAGTTGGGCAAAAAGGTGTTGAGCAGCAAACGGCTGCCTTCGGCCAAGCCCCAGCCAATGAGCCCGCCAGCGCGCCCGGTTTCGGCATGCTCCAGCGAGAGCCCGGTAAACAGACTGAGCAACGCCAAGCTGGCAAATACGGCAATCTCAAAAGCGATCAGGCGGCCAGGGGCCAGGTTGGCGCCCAGACGGCGGCGCTGCAAAAGCTGCCAGCCGGCCAGGCCCAAGCCGATAACCACCAACACCGAGCCCCAGCCCAGCCAGCGCCGCCATAGGCCGACCCAAGGCGAGAGCCAGGCGCCGCCGGTGAGCCCGAGCAGGCCGAGAATGGTGATGAGCGCCAGCGCGATCAGCAGCACACCGAGCACATCCGAGACGTAGTCTGCGGGGCCGCCACGCAGCCAGCCGACGCGCTCCCACAGGCTGCGCTGCCGCGGGGGCGGCGGGGCAGCCATGTTGCGCGTGCGGGCGCTGCGTTTCTGGGGGCCGGGTTCAGGCATCACAGTTCCTAATTATTGTCGCAACGGCGCTTAGGCGCTGTCTCCGCGGTCGGGCGTTTCCAGCCAGGCCGGGCCTTCGGCATTGTCCTTCCACGGCTCACCGAGCAACTGCAAGCTGAGGCGCTGGCGCTCTGGCTCGACCTGCAACACTTTCACCTGCACCTGCATGCCGGCTTCGAGCACTAAACGCGGGTCCAGGCGATGATGCAGGCCCATTTGCGTAATGTGGATGAGGCCTTCCAGCCCTTCTTCCAGCTTGGCAAAGGCGCCAAAGTGCACGACCTCAGTAATCTCGGCGGTGACCTCGGCATCCATCGGGTAACGTTCCATCACGCTGGCCCAGGGGTTCTGTTGGCCGCGCTTCACGCTCAAGGAGACGCGTTCCATATCAGAGTTGATCTCTAGCACGACGACCGAAAGGGTATCACCCGCCGAGGCAACTTCACGCGGGTGGCCTACACGGCCCCAGGAAAGCTCAGAAATGTGCACCAAGCCTTCCACGCCGCCCAAATCAATGAACAGGCCAAAGTTGGTGACGTTGGTGACCTTGCCCTCCAGTTGCTGGCCGGGCTCCAGGGTTTGCAGCAGCCCGTGGCGGGAGCCGGGGGCGCTTTCGGCGGCGCGCTCAGAGAGCACGATACGGCCGCGCTCCGGGTCACATTCAATGACCTTGAGCTCCATCTCTTTGCCCATGTAGCTTTCGAGCAGCTTCTCGGTGATGCGCTGGCCGTTAGCGGTGGCTTGCAAGTGCGAGCGCGGTACAAAGCCCTGGAATTCCTGAGCGCGCACCAATAGACCGCCCTTGTTGAAGCTCACCACTTCGGCGTAGCACACGGTTTCATTTTCCTGCAATTCCAGCACGCGGCGCCAATCCACCCAGCCCATGCTTTCATCGGCTTTGGGTTTGGGGGCGCGGGCAGGGCGCCCAGTGGGGCGGCCTGTGCTGCGGCCCGCTGGCCGGCGTCCCTGCGGGCGGCGGCGGGCGGGAGCTCCCGGCCCCAAGTGTTCATCTGCCAGGGAACCCCCCCAGCCTTCACTGCGGGGAGCCGATGAGTTTCTGGCGCGGTCATACTCATTCATCTAGTCTGTTTCCTTTCCATTTTTCACAGCAAGAGTGTCTTTTTCCATTTCAAGCAGACTGCGCGCCACACTCTCAATGGCAACGCGCTGCTTGCGATACAGATCAGCTTCAGACATGGCCAGACGCATAGCAACCTCGCGCACTTTGCGGCCCTGCATGAACTTCATTTCCAATAAGTTGTAGAGCATCCATTCGCCATTGAGGCGCGGCTCGCCATCCGGGCGGTTGCGCTCGATGGCAGTCTTCAAAATGGCGCGCATGGCCAGCGAAGGGTTGCCTTCGTGCTCATCCAGCGCGCTCTGCACTACTTGCAGGCCGCGCAACGGGTTTTGCGTGAGCTTGGGGCCGCCCCAGTAGTGCGTCAGGGCATCCCGTACCCAGCGCACCAGGTCTTGATATTTGGGCAATTGCTCGACTTCACTGAGCACTTCGGCCTGGTCATAGCGTGAGGCGGCACGCAAGCGTTGGATCACCTCCACACGCGGGGTCAGGCTTTGCATGGAGCGCAACAGTTCCACCTGTTGCTGGCGGTCTTCCAGCGCTTGCGCGGCACGCTGGCCCAGAGTCTCGAGGGCGCGCAACTGCTCGTCACTCAGCTCCCCTTTGCGGCCGCGCTGCACGCCCAACATGCCGATCATGCGCTTGCCATCATTGCTCAGCAATGGCAAGAGGCGATAGGCGCCCCAGGAGAAGACATGCTCGCCATCCTGGCGGCTGGCCACTTGCAGCAAGTCTTTGGATTTGTCTTTGTCTCGCAGGTTGCGCGAGCCCACTTCCACCACGGCTTGCATCTCGCCCTGTTGCAATGAGACAACGAAAGCCGATTTGCTCTGAAAGCGATCGAGCACGGAGGCTAATACGGCTTCAAGGAACTGGCGCATGTCTGCATCGGTCAGGAAACGCTCGGGCAGCTCCTGCAGGAATTGCACATCCTCTTCCGAGCCGCCAAAGATCAGCCACTTTTCCAGCACCGGCGCAGCCAGGGTCAGAATGTGCGATACCAGCAAGATGGAGAGGCCCACCAGGATGGGCATGACCACGCCCTCCTGAATTTGCAGGATGCGGCCAATATCGTCGGCCCAGGGAATGAGGGCCAGCACAATGAATACGGTCACCGGGCCGCGCAGCAGCCAGCGGAACAGGCGGCTCTTGACCACGCGGTCAGGCCAGGGCACGCCAAAGAAGGCCGTGGCATAGGCCATCGCCACCATGGCATAAAAGACAAATACGTTCGCAATCGAGGCGCCGAGGAAGAACAAAATCGGCACAGACGCAGCCGCATCCGTCATCAGCAATAGGAAAGGATAGCTGCCCACGGCCACGGCAAGAGAACCAGCCAAGAGGTAGGTCATGCGGCGGCGGCTGGCGCTGAGCACGGTGCGCTGGCGCGCCCGATACATCACCGAGAAGGCCATTAGCATGGTGACGACGTAGTAGAGCGTGAAGCCCCACGAGAGCGGGGTGAGCGAGAGATGCGGCACAGGCTGCCCACCGGGCGCCAGCGGGCCAAGGAACAGGGTGCTGGGCAGCAGAAGGGCAAACGCCGCCGAGATAAAGTAGGAGAAACGCACTGCCCAGCGGCGGCGGCCGCGTGAGGGGCGGCCGGTGGTCTCCAGCAGGGCGTCTGAAAAATGCAGATAGGCGGCAGGCAGGAAGAGCGTGCCCACCCACTGCAGGCGCAGCCACACTTCCAGGCTGGCAGATTGGTTGAGCACGCCGGCGACAGCCTCGCCCAGGAAGCTGATCATGACGCAGGCGAGGATGACGGCAAAGGCGCGCGAAATGCGGTCTCGTAGATTGAAGGTCAGCGAGCGCAAGAACAACGACAGCGCCGTGATGGCGATACCGGCTTCGAATATTCGGTTGATGGTTTCCAGACTTCGTAGAACCAAATCATCCATGAGGTTTCAACTTTTAATGTTTAAGCCAGACGCTTAGCAAAGAAAACAGCAATGTCCTGATTGTCGTAATAACGATCATTAAAACCAGCGAACTCAAAAGCCAGCTTCTGTGCCAGCTTGATGGCCGGGTGATTCTTGGTTTGCATTTCCAGCACCAGGCGCTGGTAGCCGTGCTCACGCGCCCAGGCCTGCACGCCCAGAATGAGGCGGCTGCCCACGCCGCGGCGGCGCTGGCTGGCAGCCACCACCACGTCTGTGAGCCAGGCGGTGTGCGGGGCCAGGTTGCCGGCCACGGCGGCGTAGCCAATCGGCTGGCCGTCGGCCTCGGCGGCCAGCAGCAGGCTGCGCTGGGAGGCCAGCTCGGCCAGGGTCTGCTTGGCGCGCGGGTAGGCCACCTGCATGAGGCGCGGCAGACGCATCTCACGGAAGCGGGCGCCCATGCGCGGCGTGGCCTGGTCCACTTCCATCTGCCACACAAACTCGGTGGAGTAGCCATGGTCTAGCCCCATCAGGGCTGGCACGTCTTCCTCAGTTGAAGGACGCAGGGTTACATTGAGCTTAGGGTCGTTCATTCGCTGGGCGCCTCGATGCGTACGGGGATGCGGCAAGGCGGGAGTTCGGTTCCGTTGTTATCCGTGGCGACGAGCTGCAACACATAGTTTCCTGTGGGCAGACGTGAAGTGTCCCAATTCTCAACCAGCACCCCATCTCTGATGATTGAGCGCCCGGCCTGGATGGTGAGCCATAGCTCCTCCTCGGCACGGGCAACCTCGAACTTATAAAAGCCAAAATTGGCAATGTCCACTGTGCCGGACACTTGCACTGAGCCACTGATGGCGCTACCGGGCTCAGGCTCAGTAATGATAATTTGTTCCGGAATGCAGGCGGCCTCATCCACCGAGACGGTGGGCAAGGCCGTGGCGGTGGCCAGCACCTCTTCCCCGGCGGGGGTTACGGTGGTCTGGCCATTCTGTGCTTCAAGCGAGAAGGACAGCGTCGGCGTGGACAGCAATGCCTGTGCCGGCAGTGATGTGGATACGAAGGTAACCATGACAAATACGCCGACGGCAATCACCAGCAAGCCGAAGAGCATCAGGGCCGCCTGGTTGAGGCGCTCACGGCTGGCCTGACGCTCGAGGCCATAGGTAGCCAGGCGCACTTCCTGCCAGGCCAGCCAGAACCGGTAAAAGTACAAAATACCGCCCAAGCCCAGCAGAAAATACAGGACTGCTTCATAGGTTACAAAAAAACGTAAGACTTCTGCCATGGGACAGCAGGCTTAGAGCTTGCGCAGTACCCCGCGTACGACCTGAGTGAGTTTGGGCGCCAGCACCTTGCCAGCCTCCAGCACTTCTTCGTGCGTGGTCTCGGTGTTGCCGTCCAGGTTGGCTTTGTTGCTGATGCCGGAGATGCCGAGCACGCGTGTGCCACTATGGCGGGCGATGGTGGCCTCAGGCACGGTGGACATGCCCACCGCATCCACGCCGGCCACCCGCAGGAAGCGCAGATCGGCCGGGGTTTCAAAGCTGGGGCCAGCCAGGCAGCAATACACGCCTTCGCGCAGGGTGACGCTCTCAGCCGCGGCAACCTCACGCGTGAGGGCCAGCAGCTGGCGGTCATACACCTGGCTCATGTCGGGGAAGCGCGGGCCGAGCTCATCCAAGTTGGGGCCGCGCAGCGGGTTTTGCCCCGCCATGCCGATGAAGTTGAGATGGTCATTGATGAGCATCAGGTCGCCGGGTTCGAAGTCAGGGTTGACTGCGCCGGCGGCGTTGGTGATGACGATGATCTCGATGCCGAGGGCTTGCATGACGCGCACGGGCAGGCCGAGGCGGGGCATATCGTAGCCCTCATAGTAATGGGTGCGGCCCTGCATCACGACCACCTGCTGGCCTTCGAGCGCGCCGAAGACCAGGCGGCCTGCGTGGCCTTTGACGCCAGACACCGGCCAGCCAGGGATTTCGCCGTAGGGGACGTATTCAGGATTTTCGATAGAGTCGGCCAGGGCGCCGAGGCCGGAGCCCAAGATCATGCCAATGCGAGGCGTACTGTTGGTTTTTTGCTTGATTGCCTGTGCGGCAGCGTTAATGTCGGCAATGGTGAGGAAATCACCCATGAATGGTCTACTCCACGTTTTCAGTTAGGATGGTCAAACAACGCTAAGGACAATAAGCACCATTATATCAGTAGCCCTGTAGATGGCTGGCCGTTAGGTTTATGCGCTCATGGCACGCTTAAACGCGGCCAGGGTCTTCTCAACAGCCGCATCGTCGATCCAGTAATGTGTGACGATGCGAAAGCTCTCATAACGCCCGTAGTCCAGCAGGATGCCCTCACCGCTCAGCGTTTCCTGCAGCGCTTCTGCCTGCGTGCTGGCGCCGGGCGCCAGGGCGAAGCGTACGATGTTGGTGTGCGGCGTGGGCACGCTGAGCTGCTTGAGCTCAGCCAAGCCGGCCGCCAGGCGGGCAGCGCGGGCATGATCCTCGGCCAAGCGGTCTACCATGTCTTCGAGCGCCACGATGCCGGCGGCGGCCAGGATGCCGGCCTGGCGCATGCCGCCGCCCAGCTGCTTGCGGCCGCGGCGAGCGTGATAGATGAACTCCTCGCTACCGCACAGCACCGAGCCCACCGGAGCGCACAGCCCCTTGCTGAGACAGAAAGTGATCGAGTCGGCCGGGGCAGCCAGCGCGGCGGCGGGCACACCGAGGGCGACGGCGGCATTGAAGATGCGCGCGCCATCAATATGCAGCTTGAGATTGTTGGCATGCGCCCACTGCCCTACCGATTGGGTGTATTCGGCAGTGAGCGGAACACCATTGCAGCGATTATGCGTATTCTCGAGCGAGACGACGCGGCTCACCGGTTGGTGCACATCATCGATACGCAGAGCAGCCTGCAAATCTTCGAGGCGTAGCGTGCCATCAGGCTGGTTGGGCAGCGTGTGCGGCTGGATGCCGCCCACGGCAGCCAAGCTGCCGGTCTCCGACGTGAAGGGATGGGTGAGGTTGCCCAGCAGCACTTCATCACCACGGCGGCAGTGAGCGAGGAAAGCCAGCAGGTTGCCCATGTGCCCAGAGGGCACAAACAAGGCCGCCTGCATCCCCATGCGCTCAGCGGCCATCTCTTGCAGTTTGTTTACCGTGGGGTCTTCACCATAGACATCATCCCCCAGCTCGGCGGTGTACATGGCATCGCGCATGCGCTGGGTGGGCTGTGTCACGGTGTCTGAACGCAGGTCAATAATTGGCATGTTATTCCACTTCATCCATAGGATGGTCTGGTTGGTCGGTCACGCCGTGCCTATCCAGATTATTCAGCACGTGCTGTAAGTCTGGCGGCAGCGGCGCGCTGAAGATGCGCATCTCGGTTTCTCCGGGCAGGGTCAGCCCCAGGCGGGCGGCGTGCAGGAACTGGCGCTTGAGCGGCAAGCTGGTCTTACGGCGGCCATACACCGTATCGCCGACCACCGGGCAGCGGATGAAAGCAAGATGGACGCGGATCTGGTGCGTGCGGCCGGTGTGAATATCGACCTCGAGCAGAGTATGGTCCTCGTATTCCTGCAGGGTGCGGTATTCGCTCACCGCCTCACGGCCGCGGCCACGCGCCGAGCGTATGATCGCCATGCGCTTGCGCTCACGCGGGTCACGCCCGATGGCGGCCTCAATGCGGCCCTCCGGCGTGGTGGGGCGGCCGTCTACCAGGGCCAGATAGGTCTTCTGGGCGCTGCGCTGCTGAAACTGGGCCTGCAAGCTGTGCTGGGCGGCATCATTCTTGGCCAGCACGATAAGGCCAGAGGTGTCTTTATCCAAGCGGTGGACGAGGCCGGGGCGCAGCTCGCCGCCCACGCCTTCAATTTGCGGCGCATGCGCCAGCGCAGCGTGGATGAGCGTGCTGGTATGGTGTCCGGCGGCCGGGTGCACCACCATGCCGGCGGCTTTGTTGACGATGAGCACATCGTCATTCTCAAAGATCACGTCCAGCGGAATGTCTTCGGGAATCAGCTCGCTGGGTGCGGCAGGCGGCACCTGTACTTGCACCGTTTCGCCGCCTTCAAGGGTGAGGCCGCTCTTGCTGGCGGCTTTGCCGTCCACCAGCACGCGGCCATCTTTGATGAGCGCTTGCAAGCGGGCGCGCGAGAACTCAGGCAACTGCTCCACCAGGAACTTGTCCAGGCGTTGCGGACCAGAGGTAACCTGCAGCGCGTGCAGCGTAGCTTCAGCTTGAGGCTTGGTCATCACCGTGGGCCGGCGCGGTGGCCGCTGGCTTCCTGTGTACCGGGTTGAACATCATATCCAGGATCATGACGGCCACACCGCAGGTGATGGCGGCGTCGGCGATGTTCCAGATGGGGAAATTGCCAATGGAAATAAAATCGGTAACGTGGCCGTGCTGCAGGCGGTCGATCAAATTGCCCAGCGCCCCACCCAACTGCAGGCTCATGCCCAGGCGCACGGCCCAGTCGCCCGGCTCCAGGCGCGGAAAGTAGTAGATGATCATGCCGGCCACAAGGACGGCCAGCACGGCAAAGAAGGCGCCGGCGTTCTGGAACATGCCGAAGGCGGCGCCGCTGTTCTGCCAGTGCACGATGCGTGCATAGGGAGCCAGTTGCTCCCAAGGCATCCAAGTCTGGCTGAGGGCCAGGTTGTCTCGCACCCAGGTCTTGGTCCATTGGTCAAGCAGCACTACCGTGCCTGCAATGAGTAGCAGCGTGATGTAGCTACGCCAATTGAGCGAGCTTTGAGATTGTGCCGGTGAAGATGTAGATGTCATGAGCCCTCGGAAGAACGAATGGAGCTATTTTACCCGCCAGCTAGGCCTGGTCTTGCAGATAGACGCGCGGCACGCGCGTATTGATGTTGGTGAGGATCTCGTAGGGGATAGTGCCAGCCCAGGCGGCCAGGTCTTCTACGCTGATGCTTTCAGTGATGTGCTCGCCCTGGCTTTCGCCCACGAGGATGATCTCATCCTCGTTGAAGGCGGAGTCTTGCTCGATATTGACCATAAACTGATCCATGCAAATGGTGCCCACCACAGGATAGCGCGTGCCTTTGATGAGCACTTGCGCCTTGCCAGACATGGCGCGGAAGTAGCCATCCCCATAGCCCACCGGTACAGTGACCACGCGCACGTCATGGTCACTCTGCCAGGTGGAACCATAGCTCACCGGGTGGCCCGGGCGCACCACTTTGAAATAGACGATGCGCGAGGCCCAGGTGAGGGCTGGCTGCACCGCCACCGTGCGCTGTGCCTGAGCAGAGGGGTACACACCGTAGAGCAGGATGCCCGGGCGCACCATATCCATCCAGCTTTCGGGTAGTTGCAAGACCGCGCCGGAGTTGGCCATGTGACGCAGCGGTGTGGGCAGGCTGTGGCGTTCGTAGAAGCGCAGTACCTCTTTGAAACGCTCCACTTGCACACGCGCCGAGCTGAGGTCGGCGGCGTCTGCGTTGGCAAAATGCGAGAAGATGCCCTCAACCTCGACATGCTTGCAGCGCAGGGTGGCCTCAAGCAGGCCCGCGGCGTTGTAGTAGTGCACACCGATGCGCTCCATGCCGGTATCGATCTTGAGGTGCACCTTGGCCACTACGCCGGCGGCGGCAGCGGCCGCCTCGACCTGCTCCAGCTTCTGCGTGGAGGATACGGTGAGGGTCAGACCGTGTTGCAGAAAGAGCGGCGCCTGGCTGCCAAGGATGCCGCCCAGCACGAGGATGGGCGTAGTCACGCCCGCCTCACGCAGCAGGATGCCTTCTTCGAGGTAGGCCACGCCAATGCGCCCCACCCCCAGGCTTTGCATGTACTGCCCCACGCGCACCAGGCCGTGCCCATAGGCATTGGCTTTGAGAATGGGCATGACTTGCGCGGCACCCACGTGTGCCTGGATGGCCTGTAGGTTGCTGCCAAGGCGCGCCAAGTCGATCTGTAGGTGCGTGGGGCGTAGGTCAGCGCTGGTGCTGATGGTGGGATGGTTGCTGATTTGCATGCTAGGCAGATTTTATCTGTTTGTCACAGGACAGGCATCTGTATATGAAAGTCATTCCGAGCCCGAGCGAAGTGAGTGGCGAGGAATCCATTAGGGCAGGCAAGATCAACTTTGTCTTGCAACGCCCTAAAGGTTTCCTCCTCGGCCTAACGGCCTCGTTCGGAATGACAAGTTTGAGCGTAATGGGCGGAGCCTAAGGGGGCGTACGCTGCTGTGCAGCGTAGCATGCTTCACCTATCCATCACCCATGTGTCATCCTGAGCGGGTAGATAAACACACACCAGACCGCCGAACCAACATCAGCGAAGGATCCTTATTGGCAGGTCCTCTATGCTGAGTTGATTTGGCTTGGGGATTGCTTCGCTGCGCTCGCAAAGACAGACTGAGTGGAATTACCTCACTTGTGCTCGCAATGAAAATGGCAGGGAGCACGCACCCATCATTCCGAACGAGCCGCGAGCATGAACCCTTTAGGACATGCTAAAGGTGACTTTGTTTGCCCCAAATGGATTCCTCGCTGCACTCGGAATGACGGTGCAAGCCAACGCGATAATTCAATTCCGGCCGGAGCGAACCTGCTTGCGGGCAAAAGCCAACGCTGCGGCACGGTCGGGCACCTTGCCCATGGCTTGCGCTTCACGCAAGGCTTCGAGGATCTCGCCCACTTTGCGACCGGGCTTGAGGCCCAGCTCGGTCATCAGGTCATTGCCAGTGAGCAGCACCGGCGGGGAGATGACCTCTTCGGCCTGCTCGTAGTAGGCCTCCAGCAGCGCACGCAGAGTATCCAGCGTGCGGGTGAGCTCAGCTTCGTCGAGATTTGGGCCGCGCTTGCCGAGCTGGTCAGCCAGGGAGAGCAGGCAGATATCCACACCGGCTGCACCAGCATCCCGGAAGAAGCGATAGATGGCGCGGCGGCTGGGCAGCTCGCCGGTGTGGGCGAGCAGGAACGGGCGCATATGGTGCGCCACGATGGTGCGCAGTAATTCCGTTTCATCGCTGCTGAGGTGCAGCGCCTTGGCGCGGCGCTCGATGAGCTCGGCACCGCGGGCTTCGTGTTCAAAGAAACGGATACGGCCATTCTTGTCCAGGCTGCGCGTGAGTGCCTTGCCCGCATCATGCAACAGGGCGGCCAGCAGCAGCACGGCGCGGCGCGGGCGGCCTGGCACCAGCTCGCCAGCCAGGTGCTGGCTGATCTGGCTGCGGTAGCGGCCCAAGCGCAGCACGGTAAGGCCGCTCACTAGCTCACCCACCCCATCGGCAGGATAGTTTTCGTCCAAAGCGCTAAAGACCAGCCCGAGCTTATCGACCACGTGCAGGCTGTGATTCCATACATCGTAGATGTGTGGTTCGGATTGCTCGAGACCCTTAAGTGGCTCCAGCTCAGGAAACAACGGCGTCAGCGCGCCGAGCAGATCCAGTGAACGCAGCGAAGTAGCGGGTTTGGGCGCGAGCAGCAGGCGGAACACTTCATCGCGTATGCGCTCTAGCGACACCTGGCCGAGTTGCGGCACGGCAGCACGCAGGGCGGCGCGCGTCTCAGGCTCAATTTGCAGGCCGAAGCTGGCCGCTATGCGCACGGCGCGCAGGATACGTACGGGATCGTGAGCAAAAGCTAACGATCCCGTCATGCGCAGCCGTTTGGCGCGCAGATCGGCAGCGCCGCCAAGCGGGTCATGCAGGCTGGCATCATGCAGGCTGAGTGCCATGGCGTTGATGCTGAAGTCACGCCCGGCCAAGTCTTCCTCCAGCGTGCTGCCTTGCATGGCGACAAAATCGAGCGCGGCCTGCCCATCCGGCAGCAGCACGCGGCCAGCATCACGTTCGGCATCCAAAGTATAGAAATCTCCGCCGAGGGCATTGGCCACTTTGCGCGCCAGCGGGATGGCTCGGCCGGGCACGACAAAATCGAGGTCGTGCACCGCGCGGCCAAGCAGCAGATCACGCACGGCGCCGCCCACCAGGTACAGCGCGGTATCGGGCGGCACAGCGGTGCGCACCTGCTCTACCAGCGGCGGCAAAGGAGGATGGCTGCTCATGGCTACAAGTCTACTGTGACAGCCCCAGGGCTGCAGGGGGTGCTAGTGCGGTGTGGCGTATTTATCTGTATCTACCACGCCGATGAAAGGCAGGTTGCGGTAGTACTCATCCAGGTCCAGCCCGTAGCCAAACACAAACTTGTTGGGGATGCTGAAGCCGGTGTAATCAATGGGCACTTCGGATTGGCGCATCTCTGGCTTGTCGAGCAGGCTGCACACCTTGAGGCTGGCCGGGTTGCGCGCCTTGAGCAAACTGAGCACCGAAGCAATGGTGTTGCCGCTATCCACAATGTCTTCCACCAGCACCACGTTGCGCCCGGCAATATCCAGGCTGAGGTCCATGGCAATGCGCACCTGGCCGCTGCTCTTGCGGGCGCCGGCGCCGTAGGAGGAGACGGCCATGAAGTCCATCATGTGCGGGGTGGTGATATGGCGCACCAGATCGGTGAGGAACATGACACCGCCACGCAGAATGCAGATGAGCAATAGGTCTTTGCCAGCGTAATCACGGCTGATCTCTGCGCCCAGCTCGGCAATGCGCGCTTGAAGCTGTTCTTCGCTGATGAGGGTTTCGGCAAGCAGTTCGGTATAGGGGAGCGGGAGCTGTGGCATAGACGTCTAGTTGGGGACCTCGTGATGGGTTCGGCAGCGCGCCTCATACATCTCTGAGGCGCCAACGATGACGATGGGGTCGTTGTAGTTAGCAGGGCTGCCGTTGACCAGGCGCTGGGTGCGGCTGGCATCGCCGCCGCAGACCATGCAAATGGCGTGCAGTTTATCGACGCTCTCAGCCTGGGCGGTGAGGGTGGGCATGCTGCCGAAAGGCTCGCCGCGAAAATCGGTATCGAGGCCGGCAACGATGACGCGGATGCCGTTATCGGCCATGGACTTGACCACGGTCACAATCTCAGCGTCCAGGAACTGGGCTTCGTCAATGCCCACAACGGTGGTGTCGGCTTTGAGCTGGGCGCGGATGTCTGCGGCTTTCGCCACGGCTACGGCGTCAAATTCATTGCCAGCATGCGAAACCACTTTGGCTTCGGCGTAGCGATTATCGATGGCGGGCTTAAAGACCTGGATGGTTTTATTGGCAATCTTGGCACGGCGCAGACGGCGAATGAGCTCATCTGATTTGCCGCAGAACATGGAGCCAGTGATGACCTCCAAAATTCCAGTTTTCGTCTCCATGGTCTCACCTCATAAGCGAATGTGGCAAGTGTACTAGAAACGCCACGCGGTCATCTAAAAGATTACAGGGTTGATGAATCAAAAAGCGCTCCACAAGGGAGCGCTTTTGAATTTCCGGTTGAATTACTCAGCCGCTTCGGCTTCAGGCTCAGCCTCGGTGTCTGTACCCTCGGGGAGAGCGAAGCCCGCGCGCTTGAGCGCCTTCTTGGTGTCAGCCAGGCCCTTGCGGCCCACGCCGTCGAGGGCGAGCACGGCCTCATCGCCAGCTTGCAGCTTCTCGATGAACTGGCCTGCGGTCTGGATGCCGGCAGCCTTGTAGGCTTCCAGGGTCTTCTTGGTGAGCTCAAACTCAGCCAAGGGGCGCTCTGGGGAGGTCTTGGCGGCCTGGGCGGCGTCACGCGTCTTCTTGTACTCGGTGCGGACTTCCAAGCGCTTGTAGAAGCGATCCACCTGGCCTTCGGTGTCGACGATGCGCTGCTCACCGGTGTAGAACGGGTGGCAGTTGGAGCAAATGTCTACACGAATCTCGGCCTTGGTGGAGCCGGTGCTCCAGGTGTTGCCACAGGCGCAAACAACTTTGGCCTCTGGGTAGTAGGTGGGATGAATCTCAGCCTTCATGTGTTCCTTTCAACGCTAACCTGCAAAGCGCTTCAATTGATATTTTGCGCCGCCTACTCAGCGGCAGCCGCGGCGGGCAGCACGCTGACGCGCTTGCGGCCGTTGGCTACCGTTTCGAAAACGACTTCGCCGTCAATGGTGGCGAAGATGGTGTGATCCTTGCCCAGGCCTACGTTCTGGCCGGGGTGAATTTTGGTGCCGCGCTGGCGAACCAGAATGTTGCCTGCACGCACAACCTCACCGCCATAGCGCTTGATGCCCAGGCGTTGGGAATGACTGTCGCGTCCGTTGCGGCTAGAACCGCCGCCTTTTTTATGTGCCATCTCTCGTTAACTCCAGAACTATTTCTTTTTTGCCGCGGCCTTTTTGGCAACGGGCTTCTTAGCTACGGTCTTCTTGGCCGCGGCCGGTTTGCGGGCACGCTTGGTTTCAGCCTTGGAGGCTTCTTCCTTGGCGGGCTTGCTGCGCGTCTCGCCGGCGATGTTGATGCTTTCAATCAGCAAGCGGGTCAGTTTCTGGCGGTGGCCAGTGCGCACGCGGTAGCGAATTTTGGGCTTGTATTTGAAGACAACAATCTTGGGGCCCTTGGTGTCATCCACCACGGTGGCGGTCACTTTGGCACCAGCCACAGTCGGGGTGCCTACCAGGATGTTGTCACCGTCTGCGATGAGCAACACCTGCTCGATCTCAATCTGCTTGCCAGCATCTTCGGCAACCAAATCCACTTCGATGGTTTCGCCTTCAACGGCTTTGTACTGCTTGCCGCCGCTTTCAATAATTGCGTACCGCATGAATCTATCTCCAACTTTCAAGAATAAGCCCCAGCATTTCGCCGGGGCCATGATCGTGTAAACACGATGCCCAGTAGGCGGTGCATTATACGAGCAGAAGGGGCGAAATGTCAACGGCGCGACTCGCAACCTATGCACCTTCACCTATCTTAGAAACTTTCCCATCCGGCCGAATGGCTGGCTGCTGGGCTTATTATGAGAAATAGAACAAATGCGCAGAAATTGCGATTTTGTGCAAGCAGCACAGTCAGCACAAATCGCCTCAGCACACACTACAGGAGCATAAGGGCTGGAGAACGGACCTTCCATGAGTGGAGGTAGAGACGCGGTCTTGAGTTGGGTGGCAAAGACACCCACCTGGCGGCGGCTGGCTAGTGTGCGCAGGCACACTACGCTCACGCGGCGTCAGCGTAGTGTGCCTGCGGCAAAGATAGTGAATGTAGTGACGAACCAGTGTATTAGGAAGGGATAGACAAACGATTTCGTGCGCCAGGCCACCAGGCCAAACAGCACACCGCCAAACAGGGTGGAATAGGTCTCAATGGCTGGCTTGCGAATGTGCGCCAGCGCAAACGGCACCGCCGCCAGCCAGAGGGCATTGGCACCAAAGAAGCGTGCGTAGCCAAACAGCAGAAAACCGCGGAAGAAGAACTCCCAACCCAAAAGATCGAGAAAAGTGTAGATAGCTGTCACCGGGCCATTTTGGTGAGCGTAGTAAGCCACCATATCCGGATCGCTGCGGCCGACATACCAAAGGATCGGCGCGCCAATGAGCACGACCAGGCCGGTGAGCGCCAGACCAGCCTTCCAGTCCCCCAGCTGAAAACCATACTCCCCCACCGGGCGGCGAAAAGCGAAGACAATGATGCCGAGGGGAATGAGCAGATACAGGGCAATGCGATCGATCTCTTTGATGGGCGTCAACCGCTCGTAATAATCAATCATCAGCAGCAGTGTGCTCACGATGGTGAGCGCCACCACCTCGCGGTCAAACTTGAGATTGAAATCGAATAGTTTTTTCATATCAGTAGGAGAACCCCGCCCGGTTACCCTCCGGGCCAAATAACTGCTGCAGCTTGTCTGCGTCGCGCTGCAATTCCAGGCCCCAATTCAACCACAGCAAGCCGACAAGGAGCGCAGCAACCAGTAAGCGCGGAACGCTGCGGCGGGCGCTGGCCCACAGCTCGCCACGCTGCGTGAAGGCAAAACCGCCAAAGACTGCCAACACCGGCAGGATAGCCAAGTGAAAACGGTCCTCCGCCATGAGCAACACATGCGGCAGGATGTAGCCAATTAATAGAAGCAAGGCCAATATGCGCTCCCGCGTCCAGCGCACAAAAGGCAGCGCCGCGGCGGCCAGCGTGGTGATGATGGGGAATGGCAGCGTGAAGGCCAGGAACAAGCCCACCAGAGGGAGCGTGGGAATGCTGCCAAAGAAGTTATTGGTGTAGAAGTAGCTGATGGCGCGGCGTTCGAGGCCAAAGAAGTAGCCGAGCTTGCGCGCCATGAGATAGGGCACGCGGCCAGGGTCATCCTCAATGTATTGCATCGCCATTTGTGTGCCGAGTGTGTTGCGCTCACCATCATCCAAATACGGCAGCAGCTCTACCGAGATGCCGTATTGGAAGGTGCCGGTGCCCTCAGGGTGATAGCCCATGTGCAGGTTGTAGCCCATCGAGTTTTCGACGAAGGTGAACTGGCCTTCGAGCAGGGTATTGCGTATCGTCCAGGGCAGCACCAGCGCAAACACCGCCAGGCCATACAGCACAGCGGCGCGGACATTGCGCAGCCCAAACCAGATCCACAACCCGGCCAACCCGGCGAAGGCAAAGATCACCGAACGCGTCAACGTGGCGGCGCCGAGGATGGCGCCAGCCAGCAGCCAGTCTCGGGAGCGCTGCTTCTCTGCCGCACGCAAGAGGGCCAACAGGCCGCCGAGCACGAGCGGGAAGAAGAGGTTCTCGGTGGCGAGTGCCAGTGGGTAAATGAGCAGCATGGGATACACAGCCAGAGCGATGCCAGCAAAGCGGGCAGCACGCTCGTGCTCAGGAAACAGGCGACGCGCCAGGGCATAGGCCATCGGTGCCAGCAGCGCACCGAGCGCGGCATTCACCAGACGGGCGGCCAGCAAGCGGCTTTCCAGCCCGCTGACGGTGTATATGCCGGCCAGCAGGAAGGGATAAGCCGGGGCACGGAACGAGGTCTCCAAGCCGCGCGGGTCGTAATTCGGGGCGATGAAGTCGATATCGATGTAGCTGCGAATAAGATCAAGGTCAGGCTGGGCATACCAGCGGTAGCCCTCGCCCGCGGCCAGGCTGCGGCCGAGCATATCGTACTGGAACATATCATCCAGCCCGATGGGCAGGTTGATTGCTGCGATGACCGGAATCAGGCGCAGCACGAAGGCGAGCAGGAACAGGCCGAGGGGCGAAAAGAGTTTAGGGAGGCGCATGGGTAATAGTCGGATAGTCAGCTGGTCTATGGGTCGGGAGGATTATAAGTTGTCCACTGTGATCGGTTTATCTTGGGGATTGCTTCGTCAATGCTGCTCCGCAGCATTTCCTCACAAAGACAGTCTAGTCGTTTTTTGTGAGTGAGCGCAGCGAGGATCCCTCGCTACACTCGGGATTCACACTCGGCCAAATGTAGGGGGCGGGTCTTTCGACCCGCCCCCTACGCGGTGTATGTTTAGCGGGAACTTAGAGCCGACGCGGCAGGTTGGTGATTGCTATTTGCCGTCTGTGTTGCCGAACCAGGAATAACGGTTGTGAGCGATGAGGTTGTAGATAGGATCGCGCAAGAAAGCGGGCACCAGGCGCAGCACACCCAGCAAGGGCCACGGCGAGCGCAGGTAGCGCAGCAGGTGCAGCGCCGCGGCAGAGCGCAGGTAGACACGTTCGCCATCCTGCACGACCACGCTGTCGTAATCCTGCAGCGGCAGGCCGGCGGCGGCCAGCACGCGCTGGCCACGCGGCGATTGCAATGAGGCGTACTCCATTGCACCCGGCCGCTGGCGCGCCTGCAAGAAGCTCACGCTGCGATTGCACAACGCGCAGTAGCCATCATAGAGCACCAACGGCTTGCTCATGCGCAGCTCCGCTGCGCGGGAGTTCGCTGTGCCAACTCCAAGAGTCCTTGAGCGTGCAGGCAGGGTTTCATGCACCCGCCCGGCGCATGACCAGCAATTGTTCATCAGCTTTACGCACAGCTAACACTACCCCAGCCAGCTTGCTGACACGGCGAAAATAAGTACTCATTTCGTCTACGGGGATACGACTGAAGCCAAACTTCTCATAGAAGACGCCCAGGCGTGCCTGGCACATCAGGTACAGGGTGCCGGAATTCTGAGCGAGGATGGCCTCTACCAATGCGCGCGCCACGCCGTGTGATTGCCACTGGGGCACAACAGCCAGCGAGGCTAACTCGCGGCTGCCATCGCCGTGCGGCTTGACCTGCACGCAGCCGATGAGCGCGCCCGCCGCATCCAGCGCGACGAGGAAGCGTTGCCAGGCAAGGCCCGTGGGGTTGATACCGGACGAACGCACGAGGGATTGTATGCCTGCGGCGTGCTGTGCCGTTGCAGGCTGGATAATAAACTCACCCTGCACGGCATCGCGGCTCATACCCGCAGCAGTTGGCTGAGGATGCGGGCGGCCGCCTTGGGGTCAGCCTTGCCTTTGGTGCGCTGCATCAACTGGCCCACGAACCAACCCATCAGTGCGTCTTTACCGCCACGGAAAGCGGCCACATTGTCTGGGTTGGCGGTGATGATGTCTTCGGCAATCTTGCGTAGCTCGCCTTCATCGCTGACCTGGGCCAGGCCTTCGGCCTGGACGATGTCAGCCGGCGCCTGGCCGCTGGCCTGCACCTTGAGTAGCAGGCTCTTGCCGGTGGGTGTGTTCACCGCACCGGAGTCCATCAGCTTGAGCACCTCGGCAAAGTACTGCGGCGTCAACTGAAGTTGAGCTGCAGTGTTACCACTCTCGTTGAGCATGGCGAGCACATCGTTCATCAGCCAGTTGGAGACGCGCTTGATGTCGCCGCCATAGGCAGCCGCGGCGGCCTCAAAATAATCGGACAGGGCGCGCTCACTGCTGAGGATATCGGCATCGTATTCGGGCAGGCCGAGTTCAACAATGAAGCGCTGGCGGCGTGCCAGGGGCAGCTCTGGCAGTGCGCCAATAATCTCGGCGCGCTTGGTGTCATCCAGCACCAGCGGGAGCAGGTCCGGCTCGCGGAAGTAGCGATAATCGGCCTCGGTCTCCTTGGAGCGCATCTTGCTCAGTGTGCCGCTGTTCTCGTCCCACCCCAGCGTCCAGGGTTGGATGCTGCCACCGGCTTCGACCTCGCGAATTTGGCGTTCAATCTCGACCTCGATGGCAGAGCGCAGCGAGTCGATCGAGTTGACATTCTTGATCTCAGTCTTGGTGTTGAGCACATCGCTGCCCACCGGGCGGATGGAGACATTGGCATCCGCGCGCAGGTGGCCCTTCTCCATGTCGGCTTCGGAGATTCCTAGCCAGCGCAGCAGCTGGCGCAGGCGGATGAGATATTGGGCGGCCTCTTCCGCCGAGCGCAGGTCTGGCCCGGTGACCATCTCAACCAGCGGAACACCGCAGCGATTGAAATCGATGAGACGGGCGCCATCGGCACGGTTGACGGTTTTGCCGGCATCTTCTTCTAGGTGCAGCTTGTGAATGCCAATGCGGCGAGTGGCTTCGGCCGTGGGCAGATCCATGTGCCCGCCGTTGGCCAGCGGCATGTCGTACTGCGAGATCTGGTAACCCTTGGGTAGGTCCGGGTAGAAGTAATTCTTGCGGTCGAAGTGGGATATGGGCTGCAGTTCGGCGCCCATGGCGGCCGCCAGCGTAGCGGCTTTGCGCACGGCGCCTTCGTTCAACACCGGCAGCACGCCGGGCAGGCCGCTGCACACGGGGCAGATGTTGGTGTTAGGCTCAGCGCCCCACGAGTCTGCACTGCAGGAGCAAAATATCTTGCTCTCGGTGTTGAGCTGGATGTGGGTCTCAAGACCGATGACGACTTCGTACGCAGCTTCGCTGCGTTGGAGTTCGCTTTGCGAACTCCGCGTTTCATTAGGCATAGGGGAATTTTATCAGGGGTACAAACAGTGTCGCCCTGAGCGTGAGCGAAGGGCCTCTGCAGAGTTAGCTTTACGACCAGTTAATCCGGAGCTATGCAAACCAATCTGCGCTTAAGTCCTCGAATTTTGGATTTCGCTCTTGAACCAATGCCAGCTTCTTGCTGCGCAACCAGCCTTTGATCTGCTTTTCTGCGGCAATCGCGTCGACAATATGATTGAAGGTCTCAAAGTACAAAAGGCGATTTATGCCCAACTTGCTAGCATATCCGGTAGTGGCTTTGGTTTTATGTTCATACATACGACGCTGGAGGTCATTGGTCACGCCAACATAAAGCCTGCCACCCTTGTTGCCGAGAATGTAGACGTAAGCTTCAGCCACTAATCTATAACCTATGAAATGCAAGCAATAGTTTCTGTCTCGTTGACCTATAAACCATTTCTGCGAATGCCCTTCGCTACGCTCAGGGCGACACACAAAACATAGTGCTACCTGTACTCGTAGAAGCCTTTGCCGCTCTTGCGGCCCAGGTAACCGGCATCCACCATACGGCGCAGCAGCGGAGCCGGGCGGTATTTGCTGTCACCGAGATCGCGCTGCAGCACTTCCATCACATAGAGCACCACATCCAGGCCGATAAGGTCGGCCAGGGTCAGCGGGCCCATGGGGTGCGCCATGCCCAGCTTCATCACAGTGTCGATGCCTTCAGCATCCGAGACGCCCTCCTCGAGGGCGAAGATGGCTTCGTTGATCATGGGGCACAGGACGCGGTTGGAGACGAAGCCGGGCGAGTCATTGACGACCACCGGGGTCTTGCCCATTTGCTTACCGACTGCGAGCGCCAGCTCCACGCTGGCATCGCTGGTGCCCAGGCCGCGCACGATCTCGATGAGTGACATTAGCGGGACGGGATTGAAGAAATGCATGCCCACCACTTTGTCTGGCCGCTTGGTAGCGGCAGCCAGTTTGGTGAGGCTAATAGACGACGTATTGGAAGCCAGCACCGTCTCAGGGCGAGCAATGGCATCCAGGTCTTGAAAGAGCTTGAACTTGATCTCTGGATTCTCCGTTGCGGCCTCGATGACAAGGTCGGTTTCGGCAACAGCCTTGATGTCCGTTACCGGCACAATGTCGAGGGCGGCCTGCTTCTGCTCGGCGGTGATGCGGCCCTTCTCAGCCAGCTTCTCGACCGATTTGGCGATGGTGCTGACACCGCGTTGCACAAACTCTTCGGCCACGTCCATCATGGTGACTTTGTAGCCAGACACGGCCGCGGTCTGGGCAATACCATTACCCATGGTGCCAGCGCCGATGACGAAGATAGTCTTGATGGTCATGAAGCTCCTCGGTAACTAGTAAGCAGTAATTAGAGATTGGAGAATGGAGATTCGACTTACTGGCCTTGTTGCTCGCGCCACAGGCGGTAGTTCTCGGTGATTTGCTGGGCGTGGGCACGCGGATGATTGGAGTAAATTTTCAGCCAGCGCTCAAAGCTATATGGCTCGTCGTATTCGGGGTGGACGACGGTGTTGCCCCAAACTTCATCCGGCAAATTCTTGATGAAGTCATAGGTCACTTTGCGCACCAGGCGGGTCAGCGTAAGCGCGTCCTCAATATTCTCGGAGTGGTAATCCAGCTTGACGGCCCACAGATCCTGGTCGTAGGCCATCAGCGGCAGGCCGGGCTCGGCCACCAGACGGCGGGCGCGCAGGAAACTGTTGGTCTCACTATCCAGCAGGTGGATGATGTTCTCGTGCACGCTCCACGCGTCGGGTGCGGGCTTGAACAGCCAGGCTTCTTTCGGAATGGCGTTCAACGCCGTTTCGAATTCGTCGAAGGCAGTAGCGTATTTTTCAATGAGCTCTTGACGTTCGGTTTTGTCCATCTTAGTCCTCCAACTCAATGGCCATTGCCACGGCTTCGCCGCCGCCAAGGCACAACGAGGCGATACCGCGCTTGAGGCCGCGGTCTTTCAGAGCGTAAATGAGCGTGGCCAATAGGCGAGCGCCGCTGGCGCCCAGCGGGTGACCGAGGGCTATGGCGCCGCCGTTCACATTGACTTTGCTCCAATCCCAACCCTGGTCGGCCAAGGCGTAACCATCCGCCAGCACTTGGGCGGCGTAGGCTTCGTTGAGCTCGATGAGGTCAACATCCGCCAGCGTCCAGCCAATCTTCTGCAGCAGCAGTGGGATGGCGTGCGCCGGAGCGATAAAGATGCTCTTGGGGTCCACGGCGGCCTGGGCGTAGCCCACCACGCGCGCCAGCGGCTTCACACCCAGCTCCTCGGCGCGGGCACGGCTGGCAATCACCGTGGCGGCGGCGCCGTCGTTCAGGCCGGGGGCGTTGCCGGCGGTCACCTTGCCGCCCTCCTGGAAGGCGGGGGGCAGCTTATGTAACACCTCCAGCGAGGTGTCACGGCGCGGCGATTCGTCCGTGTCTACGACGGTGACCCCTTTCTTGGTCTTGATCTCAACCGGCACGATCTCGTTCTTGAACTTGCCACCCTCAATGGCGGCTACCGCTTTCTGGTGGCTGCCGAGGGCGTATTCATCCATCGCTTCACGGGTAACTTCGTATTCATCGGCAATGAACTCGGCCGCATCGCCCATGATCCAATCTTCAAACGGGTCCCACAAACCATCGAACTGCAGCGCATCAGTGAGCTGGGTGCTGCCATAGCGCAGCGTGCCGCCGCGCCCATCTACAAGGAAAGGCGCCTTGCTCATGCTCTCCATGCCCCCCGCCACAAACAGATCGCCGTCGCCAGCTTTGATGGCCTGGCTGGCCATCATCACAGCCTTGAGCCCGGAGCCGCACACCTTGTTGACGGTGGTGGCGCCGACTTCAGGGCTGATGCCGGCAAAGATGCTGGCCTGGCGGGCGGGCGCCTGGCCGAGGCCAGCCGAGACCACGTTGCCCATGATGACTTCGTCAATCTTGGCGCTGCCATCCAACCCGGCGCGCTCGAGCGCCGCCTTAACGGCGATGGCGCCGAGTTGCGGCGCGCTGAGGGTGCTGTAGGCGCTGAGGAACTTGCCAATCGGCGTGCGCACCGCGCTGAGAATAACCGGCTGATTGTGCTTGTCTTGGGTCATAACCATCCTTAGAGGGGTTTTTGCGCAATAAAGGTAAACGCGCCGCTGGTAGACAGTTGGCGGTATCTTTCGCTGGCGCGTTCCGAGCGAGTGAAAGCATACCCCAGCCACCACCACAGGCGATGCAAGGCTTGCAGCGGGGCTACCAGCAGGCGGCTGAGCCAGCTGGGCGCCATACGGAACAGGGCCATTGCGCCGATGGCGTGCAAAGCCTGCCATTCGGGGGCAGGGCTTACTACGCTCACATCAAAGCCAGCATTCTGCAACGTATTATATGTCGCCAGGTGGCTGTGATGGTAGAAGCTGTCATTATGGAATGGCTCCATAAAAGACACGGTGCCAATCAACACTCCACCTGGTTGCAGACATCGAAAAGCCTCTTGCATCATCACAAAGGGGAATTGGATATGTTCTAAAACAGCAATACTGAGAATGAATTCAAAGCTGCCGCTTTCGAATGGTAGGGCATGTCCATCACCCCGAATGGGAGCCTCTGGCAGCACATAATCCAGCCCCACCCACTCAAAACCAAAGGCTTCGGCCACCTGGCGATGAACGCCGTCACCACAGCCCAGATCAAGCATCAGCGCATCGGCAGCCTTGGCCTTAGGAAAATGACTAACCAGTGTGCGGGTTAGGTGCCAGGGAATATCTAGCGAGGCTAGGTCCAGCGCAGGCGCTGCGTTGGCCTGCAATGGCATGAACTCAAAACCACCTGGCAACGCTGCCACGCCCAAAGTGAACTTAACCTCTTCTGTTTTTGGCTTCTGCAAACGCAAATCCAATTGTCCGTTGCCGTCTAGCGGATAGAGCAGATCACAGCGAGTGCACTGTGCGCCAGCGGCTTCTTTCTGCAGTTTGTGTCCGCAACCCGGGCAGGCAAGCGCAGCCCAGACGCGATCTGAAATCACGTGCATATTTCAGCTTTCCTTCCAGGCGGCGCGCAGGCGCTGCCAGGTTTCTTCGAGCGTTTCGGGCAGCACGCGGGTGTGGCCCACGGTGGCGGTGAAGTTGGTATCGCCGGCCCAGCGCGGCACGATGTGCAAGTGCAGGTGCTCAGCGATGCCAGCGCCAGCCGCTGATCCAAGGTTAGCGCCGAGGTTGAAGCCCTGCGGGAAATAGACGGCCTCGAGCAGCGCCACAGCCTGCGTCTGCAACTCCATCATCTCGGCGCGCACGGCAGGGGTCAGAGCATCCAGGCGAGCCACATGGGCCAGCGGCAGCACCATCAGGTGGCCGCTGGTGTAGGGATAGCGGTTGAGCATCACGAAGGCATCAGTGCCGCGGTGCAAGACCAGGGTGTCGGCGCTATCGGCTTGGGTCAGGACCTGGCAGAAGACACAGCCATCATTCATGGTTTTATCCCTTTGGATATAGGGCTTACGCCACGGGGAGAAAAGGCGCTGCATAAGCGAATTGTACTTTGAGGACGGGGTGTTAATTCCGAGCGCAGTAGCCGAAGGCTAAGAATCCTTTAGGCAAACTAGCGACTCTATTTGCATTGCCCTAAAGGATTCCTCCTCGCCGCTGCGTCGCTCGTTCGGAATGACAAGATAATGTGCCTTGGCAGAAGCTGCAGCCTTGACAGTTTGCCGAACAAACTTGACGCGCCCGCGTGCGGCAAGTATCCTGCTCACATGCAACAAATGGACCTGTTCGCCCCAGAGCCCAAAGCCATCACCGTGACCGAGCTCACGCGCGGTTTGCGCCGGGCCATCGAGGCCGTGGATGTGTTCCAAAATCTGTGGGTGCAGGGCGAGGTGTCCAACTTTTCCCGCCCGCAATCCGGCCATTGGTACTTCACCCTCAAAGACCGCGATGCCGCCCTGCCCTGCGTGATGTGGCGCAGCACCGCCGAGCTGCAGGCACAGGTTCCCAAGAATGGCGACCAGATCGAGGTGCACGGCGGCCTGAGCATTTACGAGGCGCAGGGGCGCTACCAGCTCTATGTAGACGAGATCCGTTCAGCGGGCGAGGGCTCACTGTATCAGAAGTTCATTGAGCTCAAGAACCGGTTGGAGGCTGAAGGCTTGTTTGCACGCAGCCGTAGCCTGCCCGCCTGGCCGCAGCGCATCGGCATCGTCACCTCGGCCACCGGGGCGGCGCTGCAGGACGTGCTGCACACGCTGGAGCGTCGCTACCCGCTGGCCGAAGTGGTGCTGGCGCCGACCCAGGTGCAAGGCCCATCGGCGGCCGTATTGGTGGCCGAGGCGCTGACAATGCTCGACCAATTTGCTCAGCCCGAGTTGATCCTGCTGGTGCGCGGTGGCGGTTCGCTGGAAGATTTGGCGGCTTTCAATAGTGAGATCGTGGCACGCGCCATCGTGCGCACGCGCGCCGTTGTGGTGAGTGGCGTGGGGCACGAGACGGATGTGACCATTGCCGATTTTGCCGCCGATCTGCGCGCCCCCACACCCACAGCCGCTGCCGAACTGGCCACGCCCGACCTGCAAGAGTTGCAAGCGCGGTTGGCCGCCCTGCACAGCCGCTTGCAACGTCAAACACCCATCGCCAAGATCAACCGTGCCCTCCAGCAGTTGGATGAGCTAAGCCTGCGCAGCGGCCGCGCCCTGGCGCAACGCACGCGCTGGCTACGCGCCACCCTGCAAGGCCACACGGCGCGCTTGCAAGCGCTCAGCCCGCTGGCGGTGCTGGAGCGCGGCTACGCCGTGGTGCGCGCCGCAGACGGCACGCTGGTGCGCCAAGCCAGCCAGGTGCAGCCCGGCGCAACGTTGGATGTGCGTGTGCAACGCGGTCACTTGAATGTAGAAGTCAAAGAAACGAAGGACGACTAATGGCCAAGCCCAAAGAGATCAGCAGCCTGAGCTACGACAAAGCCTTGGAAGAGCTCGAGAGCATAGTGCAGCAGCTGGAAGCCGAAGTGGGCGACCTGGACGCGGCGCTGGCGCTGTACGAGCGCGGCCAGGCGCTCAGCCAGCATTGCAGCACGCTGCTGGAGCAGGCCGAGCTGCGCGTGCAGCAACTCGGCAGCGATGGTGAATTGACCCCGCTGGACTGATATGCAGCCGCTACGTTTTGCCGATGTAGCACGGCCAAAGCCACGCCCACGCGGCATTGATGTCGTCAGCACCCTACTGCACTTTGCGATTGTCACCTATGCTGTGCCGCCAGAACGCCTGCGTCCATTGGTGCACGAGCGTTTTGAGTTGCTCACCGTACCCGTAGAAGGCGAAGAACGCGCGCTCGTCTCGGTTGTGCCGTTTCAAGAGTTGGATTTCCGGCTGGCCGCCTACCCTTCCCCGCAATTTCGTTTCGGGCAGACCAACTACCGCGTGTATGTCACTGACCGCACGACCGGCCAGCCTTGTGTGTGGTTCCTCGGCAGTCTGCTCGATTCGGTAACCGTGATGATTCCCCGTTATTTATGGAAGCTGCCCTGGCACCACGGGCGCATGCACTTTGACTGCATTCTAGGCGGGGATGGGCGCTACAGCCACTACGCCATCGAGACGCGTTCAGCATGGGGCGCGGCGCGGTTGGAGCTGCGCCAGACCGCAGTTTTGACACAGCGACATCGCGGCTTCCCAGATGAGGAAACCGCGTTGGTGTATCTCACCCATCCGTTAAGTGGCTACTACCATCGCCGTGATGGCAAGTTGGGCAGCTATAGCATCTGGCACGACACGCTGAATATGCACGTCGCCGAGGTAGTGGAGGCGCGCTTTGATGCGCTAGAACGGCTAGGAGTGGCCAATTTCGAGGAGCAGCGCACGCCGTATAGCGTGCTGGTGCAGCCAGAGACGGAATTCACGATCTATCTGCCGCCGGGTTTGGCGTAGTCAAGCTCGTCATTGCGAGACACAGGCGTAGCCTGTGCACGAAGCAATCTGGCTTTTGCAAACAATCTTGGAGATTGCTTCGTCCGTTTGCCGCAAACGGCAATACTCCTCGCAATGACAAATGATTGTGGTGGATGCGTTTATTGAGCCGTGATGCTAACTTTCTAATGTAGCGCGCACCGCCTTGGGCAGGCTGGCGACCACTAGCGCGTACGAATGGTCGATCATTTCGCGCAGCACGTCGTCAGGCAAACCTTCACCCACGACCACTGTATTCCAGTGCTTTTTATTCATGTGATAGCCCGGGCGCACCCACTCCGGGTAGGCGGCGCGCTGCGCCAGCGCGTCTTCAGGGTCACATTTGAGATTGAGGGTGAGCTGCTCTTCGCCCTCGCCGATGAGGCCGAACATCTTGCCGCCCACTTTGAGCACGCGGGCGTCTGTTTGTAACTTAGCCATCTTGGCCCTCCGGCTCTGGCGCCGCCAACACCGCATCCAGGTCCGGTGTTACGGCAGCCGCGCCCAACTGCACCCACAGCAGGAACTCCACATTGCCCTTGGGGCCAAGCACGGGCGAGCGCAGTAGCCCGCGCACCGCCAGGCTGCGCTCGCTGACGAAGGCCAGCGTATCTTCGAGCACGCGGCGGTGCACGCTGGCATCACGGATCACACCTTTGCCGCGTGCCACTTCTTTCTTGCCCGCCTCGAACTGTGGCTTGATCAGCGCCACGATCTGCCCGCTGGGCTTGAGCCAATGTTGGAACACAGGCAGTAAGGTCTTTAGCGAGATGAAGGAGGCATCCACCACCACGCCATCCACCTGTTCCGGCAATGTGGCAACGTTGCGGGCATTGGTCTCTTCCATCACCACCACGCGCACATCCTGGCGCAGCTGCCAGTGCAGCTGCCCCTTGCCCACATCGATAGCATAGACTTTGGCGGCGCCACGCTGCAGCAGGCAATCGGTGAAGCCGCCGGTCGAAGAGCCAACATCGGCCGCCACCCAGTCTTCCACCGAGATCGCAAAGCCATCCAGGGCGGCCTGCAGCTTCTCACCCCCGCGTGAGACGAAAGGCGGGCGCGCCGCCAGCTCAAGGGCGGCGTCTTCGGGCAGCAGCGCCCCGGCCTTATCCACCAGCTGGCCGTTCACGCGCACCTGGCCAGCCATGAGCAGGCGCTGCGCCTGGCTGCGGGTTTCCGCCAGGCCGCGTTGCACCAGCAAGAGATCGGCGCGTTGTTTAGGCATAGTGAGATTCTATAGCAGAAAAACCAGTGATCAGTGAGCGGGTATGAGTGATTAGTTATCAATCATCTTACAGATTACTGTTCACCGATCACTAATCACTCATACTTTAAATGCTATGATTCGGCTTATGCTGCTTGCCCTGCTCAAAAACATGCGCCCCAAACAGTGGGCCAAGAACGTGCTGCTGTTTGCCGGGCTGGTGTTTGACCGGCAGCTCACCCAGCTTGGGCCGCTTAAGCAAACCTTGCTGGGTTTTGTGTTCTTCTGCCTACTGAGTAGCAGCGTCTACCTGGTCAATGACATTGTGGATGTGGAGGCGGACCGCCGCCATCCCAGGAAGAAGCACCGTCCGCTGGCTTCCGGGGCGCTGCCGATGTGGCTGGCCGTGAGCGCCGCGGCCGCCTGCATGCTGATAGCGCTGGTTGGCGCCTTCTGGCTTTCAACCGCCTTTGGCATTCTGTGCCTCATCTACCTTGCACTCAACTTTGCCTACTCCACCTGGCTCAAGCACATCGCTATCATCGATGTCATCATGCTGGCGTTGTTCTACGTCATCCGCGTCGGTGCCGGGGTGACCCTGATCGATGTAGTGCGCTTTTCGCCCTGGCTGTATGTGTTCACCACCTTCTTCGCCCTGTTCCTGGGAATTGGCAAACGCCGCGCTGAGATCATGGCCAAGGGCGGCGCACATACGCGCAAAGTGCTGGCGGGCTACACCGCTGAGTTTCTCGATCAATTGCTGCTCATCGTGCTCAGCCTGGCCATCCTGACCTACAGTCTGTACACCTTCTCAGCCCCCAACCTGCCCGAGAATCACAGCATGATGCTCACCATTCCGTTTGTGCTGTATGGCTTCTTTCGTTATCTCTACCTGGTGCAAGTCAAACATTCCGGCGAAGCGCCCGAGGATATTCTGTTCTCTGACCGCCCATTGCAAATCGACCTTGTGCTGTGGGCGCTCACCGTCTTGCTGATCTTCTATTTCGCATGAGCATGCCCGCAGGCACCGGGGCCGCCCCCGGCAAAGTGATCCTGTTTGGCGAGCACGCTGCGGTGTACGGGCAGCCCGCCATCGCCGTGCCTGTGCAGCAGGTGGCCGCGCGTGCCTTGGTGCGCCCGCTGTTCAATGCGCCCAGCGGCCGCATCCGCATCCAGGCCCCCGAAGTGGGCCTGGATGCCGACATTGACCAATTGGACGCACAGCACCCGCTGGCCGCGGCGGTGCGCTTTACGTTGCAGGCAATGGGTGTGCAGCACCCGCTGGCGGTCACCATCAAGGTCAGCTCCACCATTCCGGTGGCGGCTGGGCTTGGCTCAGGGGCGGCGGTGAGCGTGGCCATCGCGCGCGCTCTCTCCGGCTTCCTCGGCCATCCGCTGGCGGATGAGCAGGTCAGCGCCGTAGCCTTCGAGGTCGAAAAAATTCATCACGGCACGCCCTCAGGCATCGACAATACGGTCATCACCTATAACCAGCCGGTGTATTTCATCAAGGGCCAGCCGTTGCAGACCTTTACGCTGGGAGCACCGCTGAACCTGGTCATCGCTGACACAGGCATCCCCAGCCCTACCAAGGTGACCGTGGGCGATGTGCGTACGGCCTGGCAAGCAGAGCCGCAGCGCTACGAAGCTCTGTTCACCGACATTGGCGCCATCACTAAAGCCGCCCGCCGCGCCTTGGAACAGGGCGAGCTAGCCCTGCTGGGCGAGCTGATGAACCAAAACCACGCCCTGTTGCAACAGCTCAATGTCTCCTCACCAGAGTTGGACATGCTGGTGGCTGCGGCACGCGCCGCGGGCGCCCTGGGCGCCAAGCTGTCTGGCGGCGGCCGCGGCGGCAACTTGATTGCGCTAGCCGCTGACGACCCGGCCCTGCTGCAAACGGCGCTGCAAGCCGCCGGAGCCAGCGCCACGCTGCACACGGTGGTGGCATGAGCGAGCTCGTCTTCCTGAAGCTGGGCGGCTCGCTGATTACCGATAAGCACACCGAGGCCATGTTGCGCCCAGAGGTGGTGCGCCGCATCGTCCAAGAGATCGCTGCGGCACGCCAAGCCAACCCTGGCCTGCGTTTGGTGCTGGGGCATGGCTCGGGTTCGTTCGGGCATGTGCCCGCCAAAAAATACAGTACGCGTCAAGGCGTAAAAACGCCGGAACAATGGCTAGGCTTTGTAGAAGTGTGGCGCTACGCCAGTGCCCTCAACCAGGCCATCATGGGCGCCTTGCAAGCCGTGGCAGACCAACCTGCAATTGCGTTTGCACCGGTGAGCAGCGTGCTGGCAACGAGTGGCCGCGTGCAGAGCTGGAACCTGCAGCCCATCCGCGACGCGCTGGGCGCGGGCATCATCCCCGTGGTGTATGGCGATGTGATCTTCGACACCCAGCTAGGCGGCACGATACTTTCCACCGAAGACTTGTTCGTGCACCTGGCTGCCGAACTGCAGCCCGCCCGCATTCTGCTGGCCGGCAATGATGCCGGCGTGTACGACCGTTACCCAGATGGCACAGTGGTCGAGCGCATCACGCCAGCCAGTTACGCCAGCATGAATGCGCTGCCTGGCGCTTCAGCCGCCACGGATGTGACCGGCGGCATGGCCAGCAAAGTGGAAAGTATGCTGGCCATCGTCCAGGCTCTGCCCACCTGCAAAATCAGCATCTTCTCCGGTGCTGAAGCGGGGAATATTAGCAAGGCCCTGCTAGGCAAGACACTGGGAACGCTGATAGCCAGCGAGTAAAAAACCAGTGACTAGTAATCAGGGAACAGGGATAGGTTTTTACTGATTACTGTTCACAGTTCACTACTCGCTCTTTCCTGATTAACCCCGATTGACAGGCCCATAGCCATCAACTAGACTTTTCATAAGATGATTATTACTCGCCAACTGCTTGAACAGTTTGAAGACCAGACTCTGGCACCCTACGGAATGCGCAGCCGTGACACCAAAGGCCGCGAGTATCCTGACAATGAGCCAGAGTACCGCACTGCCTTCCAGCGTGACCGTGACCGCATCATTCACACCACGGCCTTCCGCCGCCTCGAATACAAGACGCAGGTCTTCAACAACTTTGAGGGCGACTACTTCCGCACGCGTCTGACGCACACGCTGGAAGTGGCCCAGGTGGGCCGCACCATCGCCCGCGCCCTTGGGGCCAACGAAGACCTCATCGAGGCCATCTGTCTGGCGCATGACCTGGGCCACGCCGCCTTCGGCCACTCTGGCGAGGCTACCCTCAACGAGCTGCTCAAGGATCACGGCGGTTACGACCATAACAAGCAGTCCTTCCGCATTGTCACCAAGCTGGAGCGCCGCTTCCCCAACTGGCCTGGCCTCAACCTGACCTGGGAAGTGCGCGAGGGCATCGTCAAGCACGAGACGGAGTACGACATCTCCGATGCGACGGATTTCAACCCCGAACTGCGCGGCAACCTGGAGGCGCAGATCGCCAACATTGCCGATGAACTAGCCTACACGACGCATGACCTGGATGATGGTCTGCGCTCAGGCATGATCCACCACGAAATGTTCAGCAACCTGGGCCTGTGGAAACAGGTGATCGAGAGCGTGGGCTGGGACGGCAAAGGCGAGATGAGTGAGCTGCTGCGCCACCAGATCATCCGCCGCTTGGTGGGTATCCTCATCAGCGATGTGCTTGAGGCCACCAATGCGCGCATTGAGGCAGCCGGGGCCAAGAGCGTCTTGGATATCCAACAACTGGAGCACAATGTGATAGGCTATAGCGATTCACTGCTCCCCCTCAACAAAGAACTGAAGAGCTTTTTGTTCAAGAACCTGTACAACCACCCGCGCGTGCGCGGCATGGCTGAGCACGCCCGTAACGCGCTCATCACCATCTTCCGCGCCTATGTGGCCAAGCCTGAGATGCTGCCACCTGATTTCCAGGCCACCATTCCCAGCCGCGGCCTGGAGCGCGCCGTGTGTGATTACATCGCCGGTATGACCGACCGTTTTGCCGAGCAGGAAAACAACCGATTGAAAGGAACCACCAGCTTGCCATGAGCTCCCCCCATGAGTTTTACCTAACCGAAGAAGGCATTCAGAAGCTGAAGGCCGAACTGGAGGAGCTGAGCGGCCCGCGCCGCACCGAGCTGGCGCAACGTCTGCGTACCGCCATCCAGCAGGGTGATCTATCTGAGAATGCGGATTACTCCAAGGCGAAGGAAGACCAGGCCTTTTTGGAAGGCCGCATCCAGGAGATCAACGCAATTCTCGGCAACGCGGTGGTGATCGAAGGAAAAAGCAACCCGGATGGCGTGATTGGCATAGGCTCCACAGTGACGCTGAAGGAGAAAGGGCGCGAGCCAGTGAAGTACTTCCTGGTGGGCGCCCAGGAGGCCGACCCGCGCAACGGCAAGATCTCCAACGAGTCGCCGATCGGCAAGGCGCTACTTGGCCACAAAGCCGGCGATAAGCTGGAAGCGCAAACACCGGCTGGCGTGCTGGTGTTTGAAGTCGTGAGTGTGGAGTGAGTGAACAGCGAGTTGTGAACAGTAAACGGTATATACAAACCACAAAGGCCAGCAAATTGCTGGCCTTTATTTATGTGGTCATCTTTTGTAGCGGCGGGTCTAAGACCACCTAAAGAATTGTTTGCTACACTCAGGATGACACAGGACTAAAAAAAGACCAGCCGAGTGGCTGGTCTTTTGCTTCGTAGTAACAGGCTAACTCTTGGACCAGACGGCCAGCTCAAGCGTCACGCGCTCGAAGAAGCTGTCTTCGGGCAAAGCGCCCTCACCGTATTGCATGTCTACGACGCGGGCCACCATTTGCAGCGTGGCGGTTTCCAGCACCATCTCTACGCCGGGGCTGCACAGCGCAGGCTCACCCTTGGCCGAGAGGCGGCCACGGGCGGCATCATCGCGGAAGATGTGGCTGCTCATCAAGACCTTGGTAACGGTCTGGATATCGTTCTTATCAAACAGCCAGATCTCGAAAGCGGTCACGCGCTTGGGCGTACCCACACCAATGGTGTCGGCGATGCCCACGCCACACTCGCCCATGAATTCGCCGGCGGGAGAATCGATACTGAACGAGTCGTCGAACAGGTCGTCACCCATCAGGTAGGTGGTCATCCACTGCGAGAGCGGCAGCGCATCGTTGCCGATGGCGCCCGGAGCAGCGCTGGGCTGCACTTTGCCGCGTTGGCCAAATGGCGAGGCCGCCGCAGCGCCCTGGCGCTTCTTGAGGTAAGTGACAGCTGCGAGTACGCCACCCAGGGCCAGGGTGATGCCACACATGGTGACAAGCCAGCTCTGCCGAGATAGTTGAGGCGGTTGCTCAGTGGCCTGCTCGCCAGCGTTGGCGGCCTGCGTTGGCTGCGCGGTGGCTTCACCATCTTGTGACGGCTGGCTGCCCAGCATGGATTGGAAGTGCGCGATGGTCTCGACGCTTTGGCTGCCGGGGGCGGCCGCCACGGAGGCCATGGTGCCGTCTACCGCAGCACCCAGCGCCTCAAGGCGCTGGCGTGCCAGGGTCTCGTCAGGGTTCAGGGTGTAAGAGTCAATGGCCGCACGCAGGTAGCTCTGCTGGTAATCGGCACGCATCTGCGCCGGATTGCCATCAATGAATTCCACCGGATACAGCCACCAGCCGATGACCAGCCAGCCAAACAATACGCCAGCAATGGCGGCTGCAATCAGCACGGCGCGGGGTTGGCGCAAGGTTGCCAACAGCGTGCTGGGGTCAAACGCAAAGCCGCGCCGCGCTGCGGCGGGCGGCGCTATGGGATCAGGAGTTTGTGGGTCGTAGTCCATGTGGATTGGATTTTAGAGGAGCGGCGGGGAATACGCAACTTGACTTGGCGCTCTGAAAGTGCAGTGTCATTCCGAACCCGAGCGCAGCGAGTGGTGAGGAATCCTTTAGGCCAAAGACAGGTTTTTGTGCTCTAAAGGATTCCTCCTCGGCCTTCGGCCTCGTTCGGAATGACAGTTAAGCGGCTTCGCCGGCGGGCTCGTCTTCCTTTTGGACATCGTCCAGCGGGAACTGCGTTTCGCAATCCATGCACTGGGCGAAGTTCTTGTTGGCGATGACCAGCGTGCCGCCACAGCTGGGGCAGGGCGTGGGCAGCGGGCGCTTCCACGAGGTGAATTCACACTCAGGGTAGTTGGCGCAGCCGTAGAAGATGCGGCCCTTGCGCGTACGGCGCTCGACGATGTCGCCGCCGTCTTTGGGGCAAGTCACGCCGATCTTCTCGAGCCAGGGTTCGGTGTGGCGGCAGTCTGGGAAGCGCTCACAGCCGATGAACTTGCCGTAGCGCCCCCAGCGGATGATGAGCTGGCCCTGGTTGCAGGTGGGGCACTCGCGGCCGATGTATTCGGGGCCAGCTTTGGATTCGGGCATCTCCAGCTTGGCCTTCTCCACTTCCTCAGAGAAGGGGCCGTAGAAATCACTGAGCACTTTGACCCAGTTGGCATCGCCGGAGGCGATCTTGTCAAGATTGGCTTCCATCTCGGCGGTGAAATTGAAGTCCACAATGTCTGGGAAATGTTCAGTGATCAGGTCGTTGACCAGCAAGCCGGTTTCCGTGGGGATAAAGCGCTTGTCTTCGCGCACCACATAACCGCGCTGCTGCAGCGTGTTGAGCGTCGGCGCGTAGGTAGACGGGCGGCCGATGCCATATTCTTCCAGCGCCTTGACCAGCGACGCATCGCTGAAGCGTGGCGGCGGCTGGGTGAAGTGCTGGGCCGGCAACAGCTCCAGGAGTTTTTGCGTTTGGCCCTCGGCCAGGTCTGGCGGGATAGGCGAATCATCTTCACCTTCCGCTTTGATGGTTTCGTCTTTGGCTTCCTCGTACACAGCCAGGTAGCCGGGGAATTGCAGAATGGAGCCAGAGGCACGCAGCAGATATTCGTTGCTGCCCTGCCCCACGACGCGCACCGAGATGGTGTCGTAGACGGCCGGCACCATCTGCGAGGCCAGGAAGCGCTGCCAGATGAGCTGGTACAAGCGGTACTGGTCTCGGCTGAGGTTGTCTTTGATCTGCGCTGGGGTGCGCATGGCCGAGGTGGGACGCACGGCTTCGTGCGCTTCCTGCGCGCCTTTGGCGCGGGTCTTGTACTCGGGCGCCTGCTCCGGCAGGTAGCTGGCGCCGTGCACACTGGTGACGTACTCGCGCGCCTCTTGCTGCGCCAGCGGCGAGACATAGGTGGAGTCAGTACGCATATAGGTGATGAGACCGGTGGTCTCGCCCTCACCCAGGTCAATGCCTTCATATAACTGCTGGGCAATTGCCATGGTGCGCTTGGCGGTGTAGCCGAGCTTGCGCGAGGCTTCTTGCTGCAGCGTGCTGGTGGTGAACGGCGCGGGCGCTTTGCGGCGGCGCTGGCCGCGCTTGATCTCACGGATGTTGTAGGCGGCGGTTTGCATATCCGCCAGCAGCGGGTCTACTTTGTCTTTGGAGCCCAGGTCAGGCTCTGCGCCATTAACCTCGGCCAACTTGGCCACAAAAACACTCTTGCTGCCTTCGGGCTGCAACTGCGCCTCGATAGACCAATATTCCACGGGCACAAAAGCATCGATCTCGCGCTCGCGCTCGACGATGAGGCGCAGGGCTACGGACTGCACGCGGCCCGCCGAGAGGCGGTTGCGCACCTTGGTCCACAAGATGGGGCTGAGGTTGTAGCCCACCAGGCGGTCGAGCACGCGGCGGGTCTGCTGGGCATCGACCAGATCCATATTGAGCTCACGCGGCTGGCCAAAGGCTTCCTCGATGGCGGGCTTGGTGATCTCGTGGAAAACGACGCGCTTGGCGCGCGCCGGATCGATCTCGGCGGCCTCCAGCAGATGCCAGGCAATCGCCTCCCCTTCGCGATCAGGGTCGGTGGCGAGGAAGATCTCTTCGGCCTTGGCGGCTTCGGCCTTGAGGCTCTTGACCACCTTGCGCTTCTCGTTGGGAATGCGGTACTTGGGTGCGAAGCTATTGTCTACGTCTACCGAGAGCTGCGAACGCAGCAGGTCACGCACGTGGCCCACCGAGGCTTCGACGCGGTAGCCGTTGCCCAGGTAGCGGCCTACGGTGCGCGCCTTGGCGGGCGACTCGACGATGACCAGGCGGCCTTTACGCTTGGCATCCTGGCGCTCTTGCTTGGTGGGCTTGACCGGGGCAGCAATGCCCTCATGCGCCGGAGTGCGCCCCATGCGGAACAAGGTAGTGCCGCACACACCGCAGGTGCCACGCGTACCGGGCGCCCCACTCGCCGTGTATTCCGGCTTGGGGTCAACCATTTCACGCTTGGTTTTGCACTTTACGCAATACGCTTCCAAACAAACACCTCTAAAGTTTTAATCATCATCATGGTTACAGATACTGCTGTAACCCTTTTTCTTTCAATGCTTCAATGACCTGGCGCACATCCTGGGCGCGCTCACGGGAGCAAATTAATAGCACATCTCCGGTGTCTACGACCACCAAATCCTTGACGCCAACGGTAACGATAAGACGCTCGCCCGTGTTGCTGGCGCCGTGCACCAAGGAATTATGGCTATCGAGGTCATGATGATAAGGATGCAGCGCCAGATTGCCATTGGCATCGGCGGGCAGCACTTCGAACAGCGAAGTCCACGAGCCGACATCGTTCCAGGCCAACTCCTTGGCGGGGATGACGGCCACATTGGCGGCGTGTTCCATCACGCCGTAGTCAATGGTTTGGGCGGCGATGCGCGGCCATTCATGGGCAATCACGCCGTCGTAGTCTGCTGTGCCCATAGCGGTGGCCACGGTTTGCAGCGTGGCGTGCAGGTCTGGCATTTGCTGGGCAAATTCCTGCAGGATGCGCTCAATGGTCCAGATGAACATGCCCGAATTCCAGGCATGGTCACCGGAGGTGAGCATGGCTTCAGCTTCCTGCAGGCTGGGCTTCTCTTTGAAACGCTTGACCTTGTGGGCGACAAAACCACCATACTCACCCAGGCTCTCGCCCATTTGAATGTAGCCATATTGCGTGGCAGGGAAATTGGGGTCAATGCCCAGGGTGACCAGCGGCCCGGTCTGCGCCAGGGCCACGGCGGCTTCGAGATAGCGGTGGAAGCCGGTTTCATTGCCGATGTAATGGTCAGCCGTGAGCACGATCATCACGGCCTGCGGGTCACGCTGGCCGAGAGCGGCGGCAGCCAACCCAATCGCGGCGGCGGTGCCGCGCGGCTGCGGCTCAAGAATGTAATTCTCGGCGGGCAGCTCTGGGGCGTGAGCCTTGAGCTGGTCGGCCTGCTGCTGGCTGGTGACCACCAAAATGCGCTCCGGTGGCAGCAGGGCTTGCAGACGCTGCACAGCAATTTGGAACAGGCTGCGCTCCTCGATGAGGGTGAGCATCTGCTTGGGCTTGGACTGGCGCGAGAGCGGCCACAAACGCGTGCCGCCGCCGCCAGCCATGATCACGGCGTAGGCGTTTTGCATGGTTGGGTTAGCCATAGCTAGCCCCCAGTTCGCGAGCGGCCACATAGGCCATACCGCCCACATGGCGCACCAAGCCCTTAAGCTCCATCAAAGTCAGCGTGGAGGACACCTGGGCGATGGGCAGCGCGGCACGCGCGCCAATCTCATTGAGGTGCAGCGGCTCAGCGCCCAGCAGACGGTAGAGCGCAGCCTCGGTGGCGTCTGCGGGCAACGCTTGGCGGGCATCTTTGTTGGCTTGCATTGTTTCCAGGTTCAACACCTTCAGTAGATTCTCAAACTGCGTTAGTGGGTGTGCCCCACGTTCAATGAGCATATTGCATCCCTTGCTTTGCGGCGCATAGATCGGGCCGGGCACAGCGAAGACCTCGCGGCCTTGCTCGGCGGCAAAGCCTGCGGTGATCAGCGCACCGCTGCGCTCGCCGGCTTCAATGACCACTACCGCCTGCGAGAGGCCGGAGATGATGCGGTTGCGCGGCGGGAAGTTGGCCGCATCGGGCGGGGTGCCGAGCGCATAATCGCTGAGCACGGCGCCGCGCTTGATCATTTCTTCGGCCAGGCCGCGGTTGGCAGCCGGATAGATGCTATCCAATCCGTGCGCCACTACAGCGAGTGTGCGGCCGCCAGCACGCAGGGTAGCGGTGTGCGCCAGGGCGTCTACGCCGCGCGCCAGCCCGCTCACCACGGTGATACCGCGCTGCGCCAGAAAGGTGGCCAGCTCTTGCGCCACCTGGCGGCCGTAGGCAGTCACCTCACGGCTGCCGACGATGGCCACGGCCCACTCATCTTCTGGCAGCAAATCGCCACGCAAGTAGAGCACCGGCGGAGCCTGCTCGAGTTCACGCAGGCGGCGGGGATATTCGTCATCCTCCCACACCAACGCGCGCACGCGGTGCTGGGCCAGACGAGCGGGAATCTTATCCAGCTCCAGGCTCTGGCGCGCCTGCACCAAGCCATTGACGGCGGCGGGCGGCAAGCCGGCGGCTTGCCATTGGGCCGGCGTGGCCGCCCATGCGGCCGCGGCGCTGCCGAAGGCCTCGAGCAGCAAACGGAAGCGCACCGCGCCTACGTTTTTGACGCTGGTGAGGGCAATGCGGCTGAGCTTTTCGCTATCCATAGGTGGAGTACGCATGCTGGCACTCAAAACGGCAACCAGAATACCACAGGGGGAAAGATAAGGATAAAGGATGAGGGATAAAGGCTGAATGAGGGTTTATTCCTCGACCCTCATCCTTCATCTTAGATTTCGGGCAGCAGGCCTGGCAGAAGATGGACGCGCATGCGCTTGGCTGCAATATCGGTCTCCAGCACCACATCTTCAATGGCAGGCAGCAGCACCTCACCGTGAGTAGGCGATTGCACCACGTAGACATCATTGGCGCCGGTCTCCAGCACCTGGGTCAGCAAGCCGAGCTCCTCATCCGTATCCGTGACAACGGTAAGGCCCAGGAGCTGATAGCGATAAAACTGGCCGGGCGGCAGCGGTGGGCTGTCTTGCACGCTTGAAAACAGCGGCGCGTTACGAATGTGTTCGAGCGAGGCGCGGTCTGGGAATTGTTCGAAGGAGAGCAGCAAGCCGTTGTCGATGGGGCGCGCCGTGCGAATGGTAACGGGGGTGTGCTCTTCACCCAGGAAGAGCTTGACGCCTTTTTTCAAGCGCTCAGGAAAATCAGTTTCAATGGACACCTGCACCTCGCCGCGCAAGCCGTGCGGGCGGCGCACCACGCCCACCAACACAAAGTCAGGCTCGCGAAAAACTGCCGAGCCTGACTCAGAGGGCTTGCCTTCATTTGCCTTGCGGCGGGTGTTGGCTCTGTATCTACGCGAGGTCAATCAGGTTCCGAAATGTTCAACGTGGCATGTTTGCCATCTTGCGTGGCGGCCACCTGCAACAAAAGACGAATGGCGTTGGCCACGCGGCCATTGCGGCCGATGACACGCCCCATGTCTTCCTTGGCAACCTGCAAAGAGAGCTCAGTACCCTCGCCGCGGCGGCGGCTGCGCACCTCTACCTGAGTGGGATCATCCACCAGGGAGCGTGCAATGTATTCGATGAGCTCTTTCATTGCAACTGATTACTCAGCAGCGGGAGCGTCTGCTTCAGCGGCCGGGGCTTCGGTAGCCGGGGCCTCAGCAACGGCTTCGGCCGCAGGCGCTTCGGCAACAGCTTCAGCCGCAGGGGCAGCGGCAGCCGGAGTTGCAGCGGCGGCAGGCTCAGCCTTCTTGCGGCTGGAGGTTAGCGGGGCTGCGCGGCGGGTGCGCTGGTCAGCATTGCGAATCTTGGCGGCAGCGTCAGCCTCGGCCATCAGGGTCTCGAGCGACTCGCCAGCTTTGAAGCGGGCGTAGCGATCGAGCAGGCCAGCCTGCTTGAACACCTGCTCAGCAGACTCGCTGGGCTGGGCACCATTGCCGATCCAATGATAAATGCGGTCTTCTTGCAGCACGATCGTGGCCGGCTGTGTGCGCGGGTTGTACGACCCCAGCACCTCGATGAAGCGACCCTTTACAGGGCTTTCCTTCTCGGTAGCCACGATACGAAAGCTGGCTTGGTTATGGCCGCCGACGCGGCGCAATCTAATACGTACCATCTAAAAACAAGCTCCTCAAATGAACTTTAAGCCGGGCTTAGCCTCAGCCAAGCCCACGTGTAGTTTTATCACTACAAACGGCGGATGATTGTAGCCGCTAAGAGGAAGGTGGTCAAGAGCGGGCTTTGCCAGCCACAGGCTGGGTCTTGTACGCTTGGGCGGTTTCCACTACACTAGCTTTTCGACCCGATAGGTGCCACCCTTGGCACTTGAATATCATCCTCGAGGAGAGAAGCGTATGGCCAAAGTAGCGATTATTACCGACAGTACCACCTACCTTCCCAAGGATCTTAGCGAGGGCCTGAACATTAATATTGTGCCCACGGTAGTGATCTGGGATGGCAAAGAACTGCGCGATGGCGTGGACATCCAGCCTGGCGAATTTTACGAACGCCTGGCCAAGGCCGAGACGATGCCCACCACCTCGCAGCCCTCGCCGGCTGCCTTCAAGGACATGTACGAGAAGCTGCAGAAGGATGGGTACACCGACATTCTGGGCTTGTTCGTCTCTGCCAAACTGTCTGGCACGATTGCCTCGGCCAACCAGGCCAAGGATCTGGTGAGCGGCCTCAATATTGAGGTGATGGACGGCCACTCGGCCTCCATGGGCACTGGCTGGGCTCTGCTGGAAGCGGCCAAGGCTGCCAAGGCGGGCAAATCGCTGCAGGACTGTGCCGCCATCGCCAAGAAGGCCGGCGACCACACCGGCCTGATGCTGCTGGTGGATACGCTGGAGTTCCTGCACCGCGGCGGCCGCATCGGCGGCGGCGCACGCTTCCTGGGTACGGCGCTGAACCTGAAGCCGATCCTGGAAGTGCAGGAAGGCCGCCTGGAGCCGCGCGAGCGCGTGCGCACCAAGGGCAAGGCCCTGGCGCGTGTTCTCGACCTGGTAGAAGAGCGCATCGGCGGCCGCACGCCGCTGCACCTGGCTGTGGTACACGCCAATGCTGAGGCTGACGCCAAAGCATTGCTGGATGAGGCCAAGACGCGCTTCAACCCCAGCATGACGGCGCTTTCCGCAGTGAGCCCCTCGGTGGGCACGCACACCGGCCCCGGCACGCTAGGTGTGGCGTTCATGGCAGGGTACGAAGGGTAGTAGCTGTTAGCTATCAGCGATCAGCTTTTAGCTATCAGCTAAGTCAACTTCAAAAAAACAAGCCCTGCGAATTCGCAGGGCTTGTTTTTATTTAAAGCTGATTGCTGAACGCTAATCTACTTCACCACACCATGCGAGTGAGGCAGCGGTTTAACCTTCTTAGCTGACCATTGGTGTGCACTGAGCACGCGAGCGCGGGCGGACTCAAGCGATTTTTTAGAGTTGGCGTGCAGCTCAAAGAGCGCCTCACCCTTGGTGAGCTTGTCACCCACTTTGTGCAGCACCACAATGCCCACGGCAGGGTCAATGGCATCGCCCTTCTTGGCGCGGCCGGCGCCCATCTCTACGGAGGTCTCGCCGACGATCTTGGCATCGATCCACTTGAGATAGCCGCTCTTGGGCGCCTTCACAACTTCCACAAATGGCGCCTTGGCCAGCTTGTCTGGGTTGTCTACATAGCTGACATCGCCGCCCTGGGCCATCACCAGCTGGCGGAAGCGCTCGAGGGCGCTGCCATCCTGCAGGCTGGCTTCGGCCAGCTTGCGTGCGGCAGCGAGGCTGCTGGCACCCTCTCCCAGCAGGATGAGATGGCTGGCGACTTCGAGACAGTGTTCGCGGAAATCGGCAGGGCCGCCGCCGCGCAGGGTGGCGATGGCTTCTTTGACCTCAAGGGCGTTGCCGACGGCGTAGCCCAGCGGTTGGTTCATATCCGAGAGCAGGCACACCACTTTGCGCTTGGCCAGCTTGCCAATGCGCACCATGATGCGCGCCAGGTCTTTGGCCTGAGGCAGCGTCTTCATAAAGGCGCCGACCCCGACTTTGACATCCAGCACCATGCGCTGCGCGCCGCCGGCAATTTTCTTACTCATGATGGAAGAGGCGATCAATGACAGCGAGTCCACCGTGCCGGTGACGTCACGCAGGGCGTACATCTTGCCATCGGCGGGCGCCAGATCCCCGGTCTGGCCGGTGAGCACCAGGCCGAGCGTCTTGAGCTGGCTGAGGAATTCTTTCTGGGTCAGGTTGGTGCGGAAGCCGGGAATAGCTTCCATCTTGTCCAGCGTGCCGCCGCTGAACCCCAGGCCGCGGCCAGACATTTTGCCGACGCGCAGCCCGCAGGCAGAAACCACCGGCTCCACAACCAGGGTGGTCTTATCGCCCACACCACCGGTGGAGTGCTTGTCCAGGGCGATGTCTACCACACCGGTAAGATCCAGCACATCGCCAGAGTTGGCCATGGCCAGCGTCAGGTCTGTGGTCTCACGGTCGCTCATGCCATTGAGCAGCACCGCCATGGCCCAGGCGGAAGCCTGGTAATCGGTCACGCTGCCATCCGTGAAGCCTTTGACAAAGAAATCAATTTCGGCTGTGCTAAGCTGCAGCCCATCACGCTTTTTGATGATCAGATCAACTGTTCGCATGTTACCTCGTGCGAAAATTATACTGGCCTGCCAGCCGCTTATCTTGACTCAACATTCCTGCCGTATTGTCCTACAATACGGGTACGGAAGGTTCCTGGTTCGATGACCATTCTGCTCACCAAGGTGCGTGCCCCGCAGCGTCGCAAGGACGTATTGCGGCGCGTGCGCCTGATTGACAGATTGCACCAAAACCTGCACCGTAAGCTGACCTTTGTCTCGGCCCCGGCTGGCTACGGTAAAACCACGCTGCTGGTGGACTTTGCCACAGACGTGGATGCGCACGTGTGCTGGTATCGCATCAGCCCCGAAGACGGTGACCTGGTGCAATTTGCCCAGCACATCGTCGCCTCGTTCCAGCAGCAGTTCCCAGGCTTCGGCACCACGCTGCAAGAGCGCCTGGACAACCCGGGCGCCTCGCCTGACGCGCCGAGCATTGCCACCGAGCTGATCAATGCCATCCAGGAGCAAGTGCCGGATTTCAGTGTACTGGTGCTGGATGACTATCACCTGGCCGGTGAAAACCAGCAGATCGTCGATTTCATGGAAAGCCTGCTGGAGAACCTGCCCGACCATTTGCGTATCCTCATCGGCTCGCGCAGTGTGTATGGCATTCCGGCGGCCAGCTTGTATATTCGTGATGAGCTGGTCACCATCGGTGCGGACGAGCTGCGCTTCCGTGCCGACGAGCTGCAAAAGCTGGTGCTGCAAAACTATCGGCTGCGCCTCTCGCAAGAGGAGGCCGAGGAGTTGGCCAAGCGTGCCGACGGATGGATCGTAGCCTTGTTGCTGGCGGTGCGCGCCATGGGCTCCGCCAGCATTCCCAGCTTTCTGGGCAACACCGAGCAGGTCTACACCTACCTGGCCGAAGAAGTGGTCAACCAGCAAAGCGAAGAACTGCGCGAGTTCATGCTGGGCGCATCCATCTTTAGTGATTTCAATGAAATGCAGTGCAACTATGTGCTGCAACGTGAGGACTCCGGGGCGATGCTGCGTGCGCTGGAAGAGCGCAACCTGTTCGTCAGCCGCACGGAAACGCGTGAAGGCAACAGCTACCGTTTTCACCAACTGTTCTCCGAGTTTCTGCAGGATTATTTAGCCCGGCACAACCCGGGCCAGCTGCGTGCCTTGCACGCCCGTGCCGCCGATTGGCATTACACGCGCCAGGAGTGGGAAGGCGCCATTGCGCACATGCTGGCGGCGCAGCAGCAGCAGACGGCGGCGGCATGGATGGATGCAGTGGCGGAGCCATTCTTCACCTCGGGCCGCCAGGCAGTGCTGGCGCGCTGGCTGGACGAGCTGAACAAGACCGCCATGCTGCGCCAGCTGGCGCCGCGCCTGATGCTGTACCAAGCCAAAGCGTTGGGCAATCAGAGCCAATTCCAAGCCTGCCTTGAGCTACTGAGCGAGGCGGAGCCCATCTTGAAGGCGCGCGGCGACATTGAACTGCTCGCTAACGCCTACATCACCCGCGGCATGGTTTACCGTTTCACAGGCAAACCTAAAGGCGCAATTGCTGAGGCCGACGCGGCACAAGCGATACTGGCAAAGGCACACCGCGGGTCACTGCAGTGGTTCCAGGCGGAGCGTTTGCGTGGCGTGCCCCTGCATGCCCTGGGGCAAACGACGGAGGGCATTGCTCACATCAACAACGCTGTGAGCGGGCTGCGCCAATTGGCAGAAACGCCCGGCACACAGGCCGGCTCGCTCTTTTTGTTTGACCTGGCGGAATGTCTCAACGACCTGGGCTTGATCCATATCACCAGTGGCAAGATGCTCAGCGCCCAGCAAGCCTTCCAGGAGGCGCTGGATATTCACATTGCCATCCGCAGCAATCTGGGAGCACGCGCCTCGGCGCGCAACAACATTGCCTACCTGCACCACCAGGTGGGCGACTATCAGGCGGCTTGGAAGGAATATATGCTGGCGCTGGGGCATGCCCAGACGGCAGGGCGCGCTCGTGAGCAAATCGCCATCCTCAGCGGCCAAGGCGCCTTGTTGCTTGACCTGGCCGATGCGGAGGAAGCACAAAGCTGCCTGCTGGCCGCGGTGGAGATCGGCGAAAGCGCCGGGGAAACTCAGGAGCTGGTTCCGGTTTATGTCAGCCTTTCGCGGGCCGCCAGCGCTTTGGGAGACTACAACGGCGCCATGGCCTGGCTGCGCAAAGCTGCCAGCCAGGCGGGTTCGCACTTCAGCGAGACGGCGTATGCCCTGCATATGGGCTGGACCTATGCCAATATGCAGCAGTATGACCTGGCGCTGGCACAGTTGCAGAGCGCCATGCAGAACTGGGGTGCGCAGGCGCAGCAAGACGAGGTGACCGCGGCATTCCTGAGTGCGTGCATTCTGTTTTCACAAGGCAACGCGGCGCAAGCCCAACCGCTGCTGACCAAGGCATTGCAGGCAGCGGCCCAGTTAGGCTACGAGCAGTTCCTGATCCCGTTGGCGCGTGATTGGCACGCGGTGCTGCAAGCCGCCCACGAGAGCGCCCCCAGCCCACAGCTGGACGCCATTCTGCAAAAGGCGCTGCATGCCACCATGACGCGCAGCACGCTGGAGGGCGAGCGCCACGATAGCGAGGTCACACCGCAGCTGCTGGAGGTCTACACGCTAGGCCACTCCGAGATTCGCCGCAACGGCGAGCCCATGCCGCACACGGTGTGGCGCTCTTCGCGGGCGCGTGCCCTTTTCATCTATATCCTGGATCGCCAGCGGGTGAGGAAAGAAGCCATTGGCATCGACTTTTGGCCGGATTTCAGCCCCGGTAAGGTAAGCAGCAACTTCCACGCTACGCTGTGGCGCGTGCGCCAGGCACTGGGGTTCAAGGACTCGATCGTTTTTGAAGATGAGCAGTACGCGCTGCACCCCAGCATCCAGACCTGGTACGATGCCGGCGAATTTGAAGCCTATGTGCGCCAGGCGAATGCCAGCCCGCTGGACAGCGCCGAGCGCGCCGAGCTGTTGCGCCAGGCGGTAAACCTGTACAACGGCGTGTATTTGGAAGACATTTTCATGGAATGGGCAGACCAACGCCGCGAAGACCTGCGTCACCTGTATCTGAACGCGCTGGAGCAACTGGGGGCAATCGATGTGAAAGCCAAGCGCTTCCGCGAGGCGCGCGAGATCTACGAGCGTGTGGTGGCCACCGACCCGTACCGCGACGAGGCGCACCTGGCGCTGATGAAGAGCATGGTGGATTCCGGAGCGGCCTCAGCGGCGATTGCCCACTTCAAAGAATACAAACAACTATTGCGCAAAGAGCTCAACGCAGACCCGGTTGACGCCCTTCAAGACTATTACACCCAGCTAACGATACGGGTGTAGCGGCAAGGAAATTGCAACTACATTGCTAGTAGTGGAAACAGCTACCTGGAAAATTGGTGGCTTTTTTGGCACTTTTGCTCATAGCTGCGTTCATAGGGCAGTTTATAGAATGTTGCCAATCCAAACAACCTAAAGGAGCTTTAAACATGACCAACTCTTTCGCTTTCTCTCATCCTATCGGTGGCGGCATTGGCACTGGCCCTGAGATGAACCACCCCATCGGCGGTGGTATTGGTACTGGCCCCCAGATGAACCACCCCATCGGTGGCGGGATTGGCACTGGCCCTCAGGCTAACCACCCCATCGGCGGCGGCATCGGCACCAGCCCCTCCTCCCGCTAGTCCCTTCGCCAAAGGTTCCACCCCTACCAAAGGAGATTGCAATGTCCAAACTGAAATTGAACGCTATCGCTACTCTCGCTCTGGTCGATCAGGATTTCAAGGCTGCGCTGCTGAGCGGACGCCTGCAAGAGAAATTGGGCGCCTTCCAGCTCAATGAAGAAGAAATGCGCGCGGTAACTGCCATCCAGGCTATGGATTTGGACCAGTTCATGCGCCGCTTGGGCACCCTGATCCAAGCTGCCCCGACCCTGCACTAGAATAAGCTACAGCATTTTCAATGGCACCGGCTGCACGTTGCGTGCAGCCTTCATAGTGCCTTCGCCGCCCGCACGCTGAGCAGCGCTCATGGATGCTAAAACGATGCTGCTTGCTTCATTCGAAAACCCGCGTTCCAGACGCACGGCTTCACGTGCTGATCTCACTCGTACGCTCAGCCGCATCAGAGCTTTGGTTGAACATATAGCCGAGGCGGTGCTGATTGTGCAGGCAGACAGCGGTGAGGTTCTGGTGGCCAACCAGAGCGCCCTGCTGCTGTTTGAGGCCGAACAAGACTCCCTGGCTGGGCGTGATTTCGCCCAACTGAGCGCCGGCCCTGAGCCAACTCCCAAACAGTATCAAAACCACCTCAAGCAATTGCGCAATGGCGGCAGCCCAGCATTTTCTTGGCAGGGCAAGACCCCCAGTGGCAAGACCATTAGCGGCACTGTGGAAATGACGGCTTTACCGGTCAAAGAAGCCGACCTGGTCAAGATCACCATTACGCATCCTGAAACTACGCCAACTGAATGGCCCAGCAACACCGAGGGCCAAAACGTAGATGAGTTGGCGGCCCTGGCCCTGACCGGCGCCAGTATTGCCTCAAGCCTGGATATTAATAAGGTGATCCAAGTGGTTGGCCACCAACTGGCCAACCTGCTGGATGTCACCGCCTTTGTTGCCTATGACTGGCTAGCCGATACGCAGGATTTGCGTCTGCGCCATAGCTACCAGCGCAGCGACAACCGCAAACAGGCTACCCCGATTGCTCCCCTGATTGATGTTAAGCCCGTATTGGAGCAAGGCCAGGCCATGCAGCGCCGCTTGGGTGACAGACTGCTGCTACCGAGTGAGGAAAAGGCGATCAAGGCTGCCGGGGCCAGCTCAGTATTGCTGCTGCCCCTGATCGCGCAAAGCAAAACAATCGGCTTGGTGGAGCTGCAAGATGACAAGCTCAAACGAGAGTTCACCAGCCGTGAGATCTATCTGGTGCAGACCCTCTGTCACCAGGCAGCAGTGGCCATTGAGAATGCGCGCCTCTTTCAAGCCACGCGCCGCCAGTTGCAGGAGCTGACCATTCTGCAGCAGGTGGCCAATGCCACCACCGAGGCTAATTCCGAAGACGAGTTGATCGAAAGCGCTACGCAGCTCATCCGCCACAGTATTTATTCGGACAACTTTGGCATCATTCTGCTGAATGAGCACAGCAACTATCTGCGTGTTCACCCCTCTTACGAATCGCCTCCTGAAGTTGCCATGACGCCGATTGCGCTGGGCCAGGGAATCACCGGGCGCGTTGCCGAAACGGGCAAACCGCTACGACTGGATGACGCACGCAATCATCCTGATTATCTGGATCTGGATAAAAGGACTTTATCTGAGCTGTGCGTGCCCATGAAGATTGGCGAACGTGTGATTGGCGTGATCAACACGGAAAGCCGAGAGCTCAGCCATTTCACTGAAGATGACGAACGCCTGCTGACCACGCTGGCCGGGCAGCTGGCCACCGGTATTGAGCGCCTGCGCAAAGCCAGCGCCGAGCGCCGTCGCTCCGATCAACTGGCCGTGCTCAATGAGCTCACCAACCGAATGAGTGGCGTATTGGAGCGCGAAAAGCTGTTCCAGATCATTGTGGATTGCCTGCACCGCCGCATGGGGTACGACTCTACGGATATCTCCCGCGTGGATGATGAAACGCAAACGTACATCATCGAAGCTGTGGCCGGTGACTACAACGAGCAGAGCAATCGCCAGGGATACAGCCAGCCTTTCGGCGCCGGCCTGTTGGGGTTGGCCGCCAGCACTGGCGAACTGGTGGTGGCCAATGACGCTACTGCCCATCCTGATTTTCTGCTGGCCGAAGGCTTTCCAGTGATCAACTCTGAGTTGATCATTCCAATCAAGATCTACAAGAAAGTGTATGCCTTACTGAACATTGAGAGCAGTAAGTACAACGCTTTTGATGATTACGAGGTCGCCGCCTTCTCGACCCTGGGTGACCAGATCTCGCTCTCGCTGGAAAGCATCCACCTGTTTGAGTCCACCAAGCGCCAGCTACAAGAGTTGACTATTCTGCACGCCATCGCTCAAGCAGCTGTAAATGCCAAGAGCGAAGACGAGCTGGTCGAGCGCGCTACCGAAATCATTGGCGCCACCCTCTATACAGATAAATTCGGCTTCCTGCTGATGTCACCTGAGCAAGACAAGCTGAACGTGCACCCCTCGTACCGCGGCATCGACTACACGGCCCCCAGCACGGTGGCGCTCTCGCAGGGTATCACAGGCAAAGTAGCTTCCACCCGCCAGGCAATACGCGTGCCGGATGTGCATAAAGAGCCGAGCTATATGCGCTTAGACCCTGAGATCCGCTCAGAGATCTGCGTACCGATCCTTGGCGCGAACAATGAGGTGCTGGGTGTAATCAACGCCGAGAGCAGCCGCCTGAATGCGTTCACGGATGCCGACCTGCGCCTATTGAGCACAATCGCCAGCCAGACCGGCACTGCGCTGATCAAGCTGCGCTTGTTCGAGGCTGAACGTGAGCAGCGCGGCCAGGCGGAAACGCTGCGTGAAGTGGCGGCCATTCTCGGCTCGGCAGCAGACCGCGCCAGTGTGCTCAACCTGATCCTGGAGCAGCTCAAGCGCGTGGTGCCGTTCGACAGCGCCTCGGTACAGCTGGTGCGTGGCGAGAACCTGGTCATCCATGCGGTGGCAGGCATGCTGCCCAGCAGCCAGGTGGGCTTTGAACTCTCCATCAAGGATGACAAGTTTGCGCATCCTTTACTGTTTGAACAGCGCACCATTTTGCATGAGGACATTAGCCTGCACCCGGATTGGATGCAAATCCCTGGCGCGGAGCGGGTGAAATCATGGATCGGCGCACCGCTCATCGCGCGCGGCAACTGCATTGGCGTGCTCACCATTGATGGTTACACCGCCAAGCAATTCTCGCAGGCCGATGCAGACCTGGTGTCCTACTTCGCTATTCACGCTGGCATTGCGCTGGAAAATGTGCGCCTGTTTGAGGAGGCGCAAGACGCCTACCTGCAAACGGTGAGTGCACTAGCCAGCGCTATCGATGTGCGTGACACCTACACCAGCGGGCACAGCCAACGCCTGGTGGACCTGGCCGTGGAGACCGGGCGACTGCTGGGCTGCACACCAGATGAGCTGGTAGACATCAAATGGGGTGCGTTGCTGCACGATATTGGCAAGATCGGTGTGCCAGACGAGATTCTGCGCAAGCCCAGCTCGCTAGAGCAGGGCGAACTTGAAATCATGCGCCAGCACCCTGAGATCGGCGCCCGCATTGTGGAGCCGGTGCGCAACCTGGCCACGGTAGCGCCCATCATCCGCGCCCATCAGGAGCGTTATGACGGCAGCGGCTATCCGGATGGATTAAAGGGCGAGCAGATTCCCAAGATTGCGCGCATCATCAGCGTGGCGGATGCTTACGTAGCCATGACGGATGAGCGCGTCTATCGCCAAGCGCGCAGCAAAGAAGAAGCGGTAGCAGAACTCAAACGCTGCAGTGGCACTCAGTTTGACCCACACGTGGTGGACGCCTTCTTGAAGGCTCTGGAGAGCTGCCCACAGGAATAGCCCGGCTGTGCCGCGGCCTTACACAATCAGCATTGCATCGCCAAATGAATAAAAGCGATAGTTGAGTGCAATCGCCTCGCGATAGGTGTCCAGAATCAGCTCGCGCCCGGCAAACGCACTGACCAACATCAGCAGTGTGGAACGCGGCAGATGGAAGTTGGTGATCATGGCGTCCACGGCGTTGAAGCGATACCCCGGCAAAATATAAATATCGGTGCGGCCTTCATACGGTTGCACGCTGCCCGTGCTACGGGCGGCGCTCTCCAGCGTGCGCACGCTGGTGGTGCCTACGGCCACGGTGCGCCCGCCCGCGGCGCGGGCCGCCTGCGTGACGGCGGCGGTGGCGGCCGGCAGGCTGCACCACTCCGTGTGGATGTGATGCTCGGCCGGGTCATCCTCATGCACCGGGGCAAAAGTATCCAGCCCGACATGCAGCAAGACCTCCGCAAAGCCCACGCCCTGCGCCTGCAGCGAGCTCAACAACTCCGGTGTGAAATGCAAACCGGCTGTGGGTGCCGCCACCGAACCCGTTTGGCGCGAATACACCGTTTGGTAGCGCTCTTTGTCTTGCAACTCGGCGTGGATATACGGCGGCAGCGGCATCTGGCCGAGCGCGTCAAGCGCCTCGTCCAGCGGCCTGTTGAACTGCAGCACGCGCTCGGAGCGCTCGCCTTCTTCCAATACCTGGGCAATCAAGCCCTGGCCGAGCTCTATCTGGCGCCCGGGGCGTAAGCCCTTGCCGCCCACAAGCGCTTTCCAGCGCTGCGGCTCTATCTGTTCCACCAGCAGCACCTCCACGGCGCCGCCTCCCGGCAGCTTGCACCCAAACAGGCGCGCTGGCAGCACGCGGCTGTGGTTGGCTACGAGCAGGTCATGCGGGCGCAGAAAGGCGCCAATCTCAGCAAAGTGGGTGTGGGTGCGCTGGCCGCTGGCGCGATTGAGCACCAGCAGGCGCGAGCTATCGCGCGGCTCGGCAGGGGTCTGGGCAATGCGCTCTTCGGGGAGCTCGTAATCAAAGTCAGCAGTATTCAAGGCAAGTGCTTTCCACAGATGCACACAGATACAGAGCAGATGAACTCAGATAATCTGTTTTAAGCATCTGCGCTTATCTGTGGATTAGAACAAAGTTGGTGAATTGAGCTGCGCTGGCAACGGCAGGCCAAGATGATGGCAGGCGGCGGCGGTGACATGGCGGCCCTGGGCGCGGCGCTCGAGAAAGCCGAGTTGCATCAGATACGGTTCGACCACATCCATGATGGTGTCGGATTCTTCGCTGACCGCGGCGGCAATGGTGTTGAGGCCGACCGGGCCGCCGTTGTACTTCTCGATGATGACGCGCAGCACGCGGCGGTCCATCTCATCCAAGCCAAGACCGTCCACTTCGAGCAACTGCAAGGCTTGCTGCGCCACCTCGCGGGTCAGCTCGCCCTCGGCGCGCACCTCGGCAAAGTCACGCACGCGTTTGAGCAGGCGCAGCGCCACGCGTGGCGTACCGCGGCTGCGCATGGCAATTTCTTGCATACCCTGCGGGTCTGGCTGCAGGCCGAGCTCACCGGCGGCGCGGCTGAGGATGGCCTGGATAGCCAGCGGCTCGTAATAGTCAAGCCGGAAGGTGGCGCCGAAGCGCGCCCGCAGCGGCGCGGTGAGCAGCGCTAAGCGCGTGGTAGCGCCGATGACGGTGAAGCGCGGCAGCTTGAGGCGGATGGCGCGGGCGGCTGGCCCTTTGCCGATGACAATATCCAGCGCGTAATCTTCCATCGCCGGGTAGAGCACTTCTTCCACGGCTTTGCCCAGGCGATGAATTTCATCCACGAAGAGCACATCGCCCTCGTTGAGATTGCTGAGGATGGCGGCCAGATCGCCCTGGCGTTCGATGGCCGGGCCAGCAGTGACCTTGATGTTGACGCCCATCTCATTGGCGAGGATGTGGGCCAGCGTGGTCTTGCCGAGGCCTGGCGGGCCATAGAAGAGCACATGGTCCAGCGCCTCGCCGCGCTGGCGCGCCGCATCCAACAGGATGCTGAGGTTCTCTTTGATCTTTTCCTGGCCGATCAGCTCGGCCAGTTTGCGCGGGCGCAGAGCAGGCTCGCTGCGATCGCTGGTTTGGGGCGCGGGGTCCACAAGGCGGGGCGTATCGCTCATCGAAAAAGATTATACAGGTTGAAAAAATGCGGCCTGCTCCGGGCGCGTATATAATCGGCGCAATTTAGCCACTACCCTGCCACGGAGGCGCCGCGTGAAAGCCAATGTATCCAAACATCCCATGGTCTTACACAAACTCACCATCCTTAGGGACAAGACAACCGAACCCCGTAAGTTCAGAGAGCTTGTCCGAGAAATAAGTGCCTTGCTCACCTACGAAGCGACATACGACCTGCACACCATCAACAAAGAAGTAGAGACCCCTATCGGCAAGACCCTGGGCGGCGAGATGGAAGATAACATCGGCCTGGTGCCTATTCTGCGCGCCGGGCTGGGCATGGTGGATGGCGTATGGGATTTGATCCCGGACGCGCAGGTATGGCACATTGGTTTGTACCGTGACGAGGAAACGCTGCAGCCGGTGCAGTATTACAACAAGCTGCCCCTGGCCCCCACCGTGGGCGTATGCTTAGTGCTCGACCCCATGCTTGCCACAGGTGGTTCTGCGGCGGCCACGATCACCATCCTCAAAGAATGGGGCGTCAAGAATATTCGTTATATGGGCCTGCTCGGCGCCCCCGAGGGCATCCAGCACCTCAACGAGGTGCATCCGGATGTAGCGATTTATCTGGGCGCCCAAGACGAACGCCTGAATGAGATTGGCTACATCGTGCCCGGCCTGGGCGATGCGGGGGACCGCCAATTTGGGACTGGCTAAAACTGCAAGCCTTGAGCTTGCAGTTTTGTTAGCACCTATATCCGTGCGTTTTTGAAAGGTGTACACTCAGATAGCCATCTTCGAGGTTCGTTGATGCCGAAGCAAACCACGATACCCAGCAGCGCCGCCAACGAAGCTATGTTGGCCCAGTTGCGCGAAGAGAATACCGAGCTCAAAAAGCAGCTTGAGAAGGTATCCCTGGAGCGCAACTTTTTTCAACGCGCTATGGCCGATCTCAATTTTCACAATAACGCCCATGACGGCGTGGTGTACACCAACAGCGCCAACCAGATCACGTACGCCAACCCCTACTTTCTCACGATGATGGGGCTAGAGGCCAAGAGTGAGATCCTTGAGCAGGAGTTTCCCGGTTACATGTGGAACCAGCCGGAGGATGCCCAGCGCCTCTTTGCGGACGTGAAAGACAATGGCTTTGTGCGCGAGCGCGAGTTGATGCTGTACAACAAAGTGGGGCAACCCGTGTTCGCCGTGTGCTCCGCGGTGAGCAGTAAAGACGAAGACGGCAACATCATCGGCACTGAGCTGATGTTCTGCAACATCACCAGCAAGCGCAAGTTCCAGGCTGAGTTACTGGAGCAAACCGCGCTGTTTGATGCCGTGCTACAGAGCACACTCGACCCCATCTTGCTGCTCAACGCTGACCTGAGTGTAGTGCGCGCCAACCAGGCCGCCAGCAACTTTTTTAACATTGGCACTGGTGAAGAAGCCAGCTTGATAGAGCTGCTCCAGCGCAATGGGTTGCAGCAAACAGAGATCGAAAAACTCATCCGCTGGTTTGCACAAAAAGCCAGCTTTGACTTTGAAGTGGCGCTGGGTGACCAGCACTTTGACTGGCACGCCTCCCCACTACAGTTGCAACCTAATGGCTGGGTGTGTGTATTGCACAACATCACCGTGCGCAAACTCACCCAGGAAGTATTGCAACACCATGCCACGCATGACCCGCTGACCCAGGTGCCCAACCGTGCCTATTTTATTGACCACCTGAGCCGCGCCAACCACCTGGCGCACAGCGACCCCAGTTACCGCTATGCAGTACTCTTCATCGATGTGGATGATCTAAAAGTCTTCAATGACACGTACGGCCACATGGCCGGCGATGAGCTGCTGAACAAGTTTGCACGCCGTGTGGAGAACAGCATTCGCCCGGGTGACATTGTGGCGCGCCTGGGTGGCGATGAGTTTGCCGTGTTCTTGAATGGCATAGAGCAGCAACAGGATGCCATGCAGGTAGCGGCCCGCGTGCACCAGACCGTGCTGACCCCGTTTGAACTGAGCAACCTGCCGGAGGCAGTACACGTCACCGCCAGCATTGGCATTGCGCTCAATCAGGATACGACCGATGCTGAGAGCCTATTGAACGAGGCGGACAAAGCGATGTACGCGGTGAAGCAAGAAGGCGGCAACAACGTGCGCCTGTTTGCGGGCTAACTCTCGCAGAAGATGAATAAAAAGGCCGCGGCTTAAGCCGCGGCCTTTGTGATGGCAATAAAGTCGGCCGCTTTCAAACTGGCCCCACCCACCAACGCACCGTCAATCTCAGGCTGGCCAAAGTATTCAGCCGCGTTGGCCGCATTCACTGAGCCGCCGTACAGCACGCGCACACCCTCGGCCAGCTCCTGACCCAGCAAACCCGCCAGTGTGGGGCGCACCACGTTGCGCAGCAGCGTATTGATCGGCTCCGGGCTGGCGGCTTTGCCGGTGCCAATCGCCCACACAGGCTCATAGGCCACCACCAGGGCATCCGCCGAGTTGATCTGCACGCCTTCCAGTGCTGCGTGCAACTGCATGCTCAGCACCTCTGCGGCGCGGCCGGCTTCGTTCTGCTCCAGCGTCTCGCCGATGCACAGCACCGGCCTGAGCCCAGCGGCAAGCGCCGCCACCACCTTGCGGTGCACGTTGGTATCGTTATCGCCAAACAAGGCGCGGCGCTCCGAGTGGCCCACGATGACATAGCTGCAGAACTCGGCCACCATGCTGGCAGAAAGCTCACCCGTGTAGGCGCCCTCTTTCTCCCAATACAGGTTCTGTGCGCCCACGCCAACACCCTTGCCGTCTACCAGGGCAGCAACCGGCATGATCGCTATGGCGGGTGGACACAGCAGCTTCTCCACGCCCTGCACGGCCTGCAACTCAGGCAGCATGTCTTCGACAAGCCGCAGCGCTTCGCCTACGGTCTTGTTCATTTTCCAGTTGCCAGCAATCAACGGAGTGCGAGCCATTTACTTATCCTCCAAGGCTGCCAGACCCGGCAGCAGTTTGCCTTCCAGCATTTCCAACGAGGCGCCACCGCCTGTGGAGATGTGGGTGATCTTGTCTGCCAGGCCGGATTGCTGCAAGGCAGACACCGAGTCACCGCCGCCAACGATGCTGACGGCCCCCGAATCAGCCACAGCCTGAGCTACACCAAAGGTGCCAGCAGCAAAGGGGTCGAGCTCAAATACGCCCATTGGGCCGTTCCACACTACAGTGCCGGCCGCGGCAATAGCGGCGCTGAAGGCGGCCACCGATTGCGGGCCAATATCGAGCACACGCCAGCCAGCGGGCACATCACCCACAGCGCGCGCCTCGTGAGCTGCCTCCGCGCTGAAAGCATCCGCAATCACAAAGTCCACCGGCGGGGTCAGCTTGCCGCCCGACTCGGCCAGCAAGGCTTTAGCGGTGTCGATGGCGTCTGGCTCTACCAGCGAGTCGCCCATGGCGATCCCCTGAGCAGCGAAGAAGGTATTGGCCATGCCGCCACCGACGAGCACCTGATCAGCCTTGCTGAGCAAGTTGCGAATCACTTCAATCTTGTCGCTCACCTTGGCGCCGCCGAGGATGGCGACAAAGGGACGCTTGGGTTCGGCCAGCGCCTGGCCGAGATATTGAATTTCCTTCTCCATCAGCAGGCCGGCTACGGCGGGCAAATGGCGGGCCACTCCCTCGGTGGAGGCATGGGTGCGGTGCGCCGATCCGAAGGCATCATTGACGTAGATATCGGCCAGCTTGGCCAGCGCCTCCGCCATGGCGGGGTCATTCTTGGTCTCGCCTGGATAGAAGCGCGTATTCTCCAGCACCAGGATCTCGCCAGGTTGCAGCGCGCGTGCGGCGGCTTCGGCCTTGGGGCCAATGGCTTCTTCTACAAAGTGCACCGGCGCTTTGGTGAGCGTGCGCAGATATTCGGCCACAGGAGCCAACGAATACTGCGGGTCAGGCTCGCCTTTGGGGCGGCCGAGGTGCGAGCACAGGATGACCGCTGCGCCGCGGCTGAGCAAGCTCTCGATGGTGGGCAGTGCGGCTGTCATGCGTGTATCGTCTTGCACTACGCCATCTTCCAGCGGCACATTGAAATCCACGCGCACCAAGACACGCTTGCCATTTGGATCAATATCATTGATGGTCTTTTTGTTAAACATTGTCTTCTTCTCTTGTGAGTGGGCCTGTGCGCTCTTGCACTAAATCAATCAGCAGTTGCGCCAGTTTATCGGCCAGATGCTGGCCGGGTTTCTCCGGGTCTGCCACCTGCGCCAGATACAACGGGTAATTCTTGCGCAGGTCGTCATCGATCGTCACCCATTCGCTGCCGTCAGGCAGTTTGCGGCTAGGCGGCTGGTTGCCGATGACGACATCGAATAAGTGATCGCCCACATGCTGCTCAATGGCGCGCACGTGGTCACCACAACTGTAGCCATCGGTCTCGCCGGGCTGGGTGGAGAGATTGCAGATAAAGACTTTGAGCGCCTGGCTGTTGCGTAGCGCAGCAGCCAGGTCTGGCACTAGCAGGTTGGGCAGGATACTGGTGTAGAGGCTGCCGGGGCCAATCACGATAAGGTCGGCGGCCAGCAGAGCACGCACCGCCGCTGGGTAGGCGGGCGGCGCGTTCGGCTCCAGCCAGACGCGGCGCACAGCCGCGCCGACCTGCTCAGGAATTTTGCTTTCCCCATGCACGCGCACTTCGCCGCCGGCCAGAGGAACGGTGAGATCCGCCACCAGGCGCACATCGTGCAGTGTGGCGGGCAGCACCTGGCCGTGTACGGAAAGCACACGGCCGGATTCAGCCACGGCCTTCTCAAAGCTGCCGGTGATCTCACTCAGCGCGCTGATAAAGAGATTGCCGAAGGAATGGCCTTCTAGCTCCCCGGCTCCGCTGGAGAAGCGGTATTGGAATAGTTGTGTGATGAGGGTTTCATCATTGGAGAGGGCGGCCAGGCAATTGCGAATATCGCCCGGCGGCAGCACACCCAGGTTGCTGCGCAGGCGGCCGGATGAGCCGCCGTCATCCGCCACGGTGACGATGGCGGTGAGGTTATAGGTGTGCTCCTTGAGCCCGCGCAACAGGGTGGAGAGGCCATGGCCGCCGCCGATGACCACGATACGGTGGCCGCGGCCGCGCTTACGATGGTCTACTAGGGTATCCACCACGGGCTGGCCCGGGCGCATGTAGGGCGCCAGGAGGGCACGGTTCATGTTGAGTACGCCGTAGACCAAAGCGCCTACGCCTAGCCCGCCAAAAACCAGCACACGCAGCGGGCGCTCCAGGAAACGCAGAGACAGCGTAGAGAGGTAGCTGGCCCACCAAGTATCCGGGGCGGTACGATAGATATCGAGGACGAAGATGGCGCCACCGATGCCAATGAGGAAGGTGCCGAGCAGAATCAAAAGCAGCCAACGTTTGATTCCCAAACCCGGGGTGAGCCAACGCAGAACGCGTCGCACCCCCACCCAGGCTACACGCCACCATTTTTGAAGTTGCTGCAACATCGCCCAGCGATGATAACCCTAAAAAGCGGCCTCTGTCAGCGCTGGTATCATAGCGCCGCTATGCCCCCATTGGAAAAAATCTGGAAAGTGGCCGACCTGATCACGCCTGAGGTGGACCAGGTGCTGGCCAGTTATCCCTCCTTATTGCGCCAGATCCTGTTCAACCGCGGCCACCATACCCCTGAGACAGCCAAACGCTACCTGGGCGCCATGCCCATCGAAGGCAATGACCCGCTGGGCATGAAGGATATGGCCGCCGCGGTGGACCGTATCGAGCACGCCATCCGCAATCAGGAGCTGATTGCCGTCTATGGTGACTATGACGCCGATGGCGTGACCGCCACCGCCCTGCTGGTGCAAGCCATCCAGGCCGTGGGCGGGCGGGCGCGTGATTACATCCCTGACCGTTTTGAAGAGGGCTACGGCCTGAACATCCAGGCGCTGCACACGCTGAAAGACGGTGGCGTCAGCCTGGTGATCAGTGTGGACTGCGGCGTGCGCTCGCTGGCTGAGGCCGCCGAGGCGCGCAAGATCGGGCTCGATCTCATCATCACAGACCACCACACCCCTGGCGCAGAATTGCCTGACGCGCTGGCCATCATCAACACCAAGCAAGATGGCGACGAGTATCCCGAGAAACAACTCGCCGGCGTAGGCACCGCCTACAAGCTGGCCGCCGCCCTGCAAGCACGCCTGCAACCCAACGGCGACCCGATGATGGGGCTGGACCTGGTGGCACTGGGCACCGTGGCCGACATGGTGCCGCTGGCTGGCGAAAACCGCTGGCTGGTGCGCCAGGGGCTGGAGCAAATCCGCCGCCCCACCCGCCAGGGGCTCATGTCGCTGATGGGTGCGGCGGGGGTCAAGCCCGGCAAGGTCAGCTCTGGTGATATTGGCTACATGCTCGGCCCACGCCTTAACGCGGCGGGCCGCATGGAGAATGCCAAGGCGGCCTACGACCTGCTCACCACCAACGATGTTTTTAAAGCGGGCCAGTTGGCACAGTATTTGGATGTACGTAACAAAGAGCGCCAGGTGTTGACGCGCGAAATCAGCAGCTCGGCTGAGATGCTGGCAACGCAGGATGACCCCGAGGCGCTGCTGCTGTTTGCTTTCCACCCGGAGTACAGCTCCGGCGTGGTGGGCTTGGCTGCCTCACGCTTGGTGGAACGTTTCTACCGCCCGGCCATCGTGGGCCAGCAAGGCGATACCTTCACGCGCGCCTCGTGCCGCAGCATTCCGCATTTCCATATTACCCACGCGCTGGAGCAGTGCGCTGAGCTGTTTGAGAACTTTGGCGGCCATGCTGCCGCCGCTGGCTTCACCATCCGCAACGAACGCATGCCGGAGCTATTGGAGCGTTTGAAAGCGATCGCCCAGGCCGAGCTGGGTGCGCTGGATCTGCGCCAGGTCATCAAGGTGGATGCTGAGGTGCCGCTGCACCAGCTCAAGCCGGATACGCTGCACCAGCTGGCGCTGCTGGAGCCGACCGGCTTCGGCAACCCGCAGGTGAACCTGGTGAGCCGCGGCCTGACCGTGCGCTCGGTGCGCACGGTGGGCGCCGAGGCGCGCCACCTCAAGCTGACTGTGAGCGACGGGCAGATCGTCTACGATGCGATTGCATTTGGGATGGGAGAGTGGCTGGGGAGCATGCCCGCAGCGATTGACCTGATGTATCGCTTTGAGACCAACGAGTTCAACGGGCGCACGAGCTTGCAGCTCAACGTGCGCGACTTGAAGCCTGCAGAGTAGGCATTTTATCGTTTGGCTGGTGCTTCACCAGATATGGTGAAGCACAAAAATTCGGCCAGTACGGATTTCTCACTACGTTCGGAATGACTAGTAGGCTTAATCAAAAAAGCGATACCAGAACAGCGCCCACACGGCCTCAAAAGCATCCTTGAGGCCGATCTTTTTGCCTTCTGAGTAATCACGCGGGTTGAAACTGATGGGTACTTCAAAGATGCGCACACGGCGCTTGAGCAGCTTGGCAGTGATCTCCGGCTCAAAGTTAAAACTATTCGAGCGGATAGTGATGCCTTGCAACACCTCACGCTTGAAGAGCTTGTAACCGGTTTCCATATCCGTGAGGATGTTGTTATACAGAATATTGGTGAGCAGGGTCAGCAGCTTATTGGCCACCATGTGCCAGAACATGGTGGGGCGACGCGGGCCACCCAGGAAGCGTGAGCCATAGACTACATCGGCCCCGGAATTATGAATGGGGTCGAGCAGCTTTACAAAGTCACGCGGATCGTATTCGAGATCGGCATCCTGGATCAAGATCAGGTCGCCGGTGGCGGCCTGGATGCCTGTGCGCACAGCGGCTCCTTTGCCCTGATTGCGTTCATGATGGAGCACCTGCACGCCCGCCTGCCCACTCAAGGCGGCCAGCAACTGCGGCGTGCCATCGGTAGAGCCATCGTTCACCAGCACCAGCTCATCCGCCAAGCCAGAAGAACGCACACGCTTGATGATCTCTTCTAGGGTATTTTCTTCATTAAAAATGGGGATCACAATGCTCAGTTTCATCGTGGGGGATTATATGCGATATGGCTGGCCAAACCGCCCGTGTATAATTTAATTCAACCGCAAACGGTTTGCAGTTTTGCGGTTTTTTGTTACGCCAATGGCTTCTCTGCGCCACACCCCCATCGTAAAACGCAGCCCTCGTCTGGTGAGCGCTGCCCTGCTGCTGACCCTGCTGTTGCAAACAATGGCGGCGGTACGCCCTGTGCAGGCCGCTACGGCATACGCACCCTCCGCCCAAGCTGACCCGCAGGCGCAGGCTGCCGCGCTGTTGCAGCGTATGAGCCCTGAAGAGCGCGTGGGGCAACTCTTCCTGGTGACCTTTAGTGGGGCCAGCGCCCCGGCAGAGAGCCAGATCTACGATCTGATCGCTAACTATCACATTGGCGGCGTAGTGCTGCGCCGCGATATGGATAACTTCGTCGCCCAGCCGGAAACGCTCACCACTGCGCATACGCTCATTCAGCAACTGCAAAGTGCCGAATTGAACAGCGCCCGAGTGGACGGCAATGAGCTCACCGCGCTTGATTCGCCCGCATACGTTCCGCTGTTGGTCGCCATCTCACAAGAAGGCGATGGCTACCCGAACGACCAGCTGCTGGATGTGTTCAGCCCGCAACCCAACGCCATGATGCTGGGCGCCACCTGGCGCCCAGCGCTGGCGCAGCAGGCGGGTTCCCTGCTGGGCGCTGAACTCTCTGCTCTGGGCGTGAACATGCTGATTGGCCCCTCACTGGATGTGATCGAGACGCCACGGCCCGATTCGCTCGGCGATCTTGGTGTGCGCAGTTTCGGCGGCGATTCGTACTGGGTGGGCCAGATGGGCCAGGCCTATATCTCCGGCGTGCACATTGGCAGCCAAAACCGCGTGGCCGTGGTGGCCAAGCACTTGCCCGGTTATGGCGACTCAGACCGCCCGCTGGACGAGGAAGTCCCCACAATTCGCAAATCGCTCACCCAGCTTACCGAGGTGGAGTTACCGCCCTTTTTTGCCGTCACCGGCAGTGCCAGCTCCCCCGAGGCCACCGCAGACGCCATGCTGCTGGCGCACATTCGCTATCAGGGTTTCCAAGGCAACATTCGCACCACCACGCGCCCACTCAGCTTTGACCTGCAAGCCTTCAACGAGTTGATGGCGCTGCCTGCCTTCAGCAGCTGGCGCGAAGATGGCGGCCTGATCATCAGTGACAGCCTGGGCACACGCGCCGTACGCCGTAGCTACGATGCCAGCGAGCAGACCTTCAACGCTACCTTGGTGGCGCGGGATGCCTTCCTGGCTGGCAACGATCTTTTATATCTGGGCAACTTTATCTCCACAGGTGACCCCAACAGCTACACCACCATTGTGCGCACGGCGCAGTTCTTCGCCCAGAAGTACCGCGAAGATGTAGCCTTTGCCGAACGCGTAGATGAATCGGTGCTGCGCATCCTCACGCTCAAGTATGAGCTCTACCCCAGCTTTACTGAGGCTGAGGTGCTCACCAACGTTGTCGGTTTGGAAAGCATAGGCCAGGACCGCCAGCTTATTTTTGAGATCGGCCGCCGCGCCGCCACCCTGCTCAGCCCCAGCCTGTCATCATTGGCCGATGCGCTGCCAGAACCTCCGGGGCGCTTTGAGCAGATCGTGTTCATTACGGATAGCTACACAGCACAGCAATGCAGTCAGTGCCCGCCGCAGCAAGAAGTGATGGTGAATTCGTTTGCACAGGCTGTACTCAGCCTGTATGGGCCTGTGGCTGGTAACCAGATCACTGCCGCCAACCTCTCGTCATTCTCGTTCATGCAGCTCACGCGCACGCTCGACGGCAATATTGAAGGCACAGACCCGTTGCTGGATAACTTGGCGCGCGCCGAGTGGGTGGTCATCAATGTCACGCAAGACAGCGCCACACGCCCGGAGTCGCAAGCCCTGCGCCGCCTGCTGGAGGAACGCATCACCCTCCTGGAGAACAAGAAGGTGATCGTATTTGCGCTCAACACGCCCTATTATCTGGACGCCACGGATGTCACCAAGGTAACGGCGTACTATGGCTTGTATGGCGAGAACAGTGAGCTAGCCGAGGTAGCCGCCCGCCTGCTCTTCAAGGAAATTGATCCGCGTGGCGCCTCCCCCGTGAGTGTGACCGGCGTTGGCTATCTATTGGAAGATGCGCTGACCCCCAACCCAGACCGCGAGATTGCCATGCAGGTGACGCGCATCCAGCCAGCCGCCACATCCACGCCGGAAACCACCGTTGAGGCGGATGACAGCACGGCGACCGAGTCACCAACTTACCAGGCGGGCGACCTGCTTTCATTGCAAGCTGGCCCAGTGTTGGACCACAACGGCAACCCGGTTCCAGACAACACCTCGGTCACTTTCACAATAAGCCTCATCACAGAGCAAACCACGCTGCAGCGCCAAATCACGGCGCAGACGCATTTGGGCATCGCCAGCACGACATATTCCATTGAGGATGAGGGCACGATGGTGCTCACCGCCTCCAGCGGCAATCCGCCGGCGCTGGCACTGGGCCAGCAGTTCCGTGTAGCCGGCATCAACCCCGAAGGCCTGGCGTTGCAAGCCACGCAAACGGCGCAATCGATCCTGGCTACGCAGGCAGCGCAAACACCGCTGCCCACCGTGCAACCGCCTGCAGTGGATGTTGTGCGCCGTACGGATCTGGTGGATTGGTTCTTGTGGGTGCTGATTTCTTCGGTAGCTGCCTTGGGTGCGTACCAGACCGGCATAAACCTGTACCAGGTTCGCTGGGGCGTGCGCTGGGCGCTCACCACTTTCATCGGCGGCTTGTTTGTGGGCTGCTACCTGGCGCTGGACTTGCCAGCCAGCCGTGCGATCTTAGAGTTTGGCGGAAAGTGGGGCTTGGTGATCGCTGTGCTGGGCGGCTGCCTGGCGGGCTTGCTGGCCGGGTGGGCCTGGCGGCTGCGCGGGCGCAGACCGGCTAGTGGCCGATCGTCGCAATAAAGCCTAGCAGCAACAGCACGCCGGCCAACCACACCAGCGAGCGCTCTGTCTCTAGCGACAAGACATCGGCCCAACTGGGCGCGGGTACACGCCCGCTGGAACGCCCAGCAGGCTCCAGACGGCCAAACAAGGCTTCTTGAAATTCCTCCATGCTTTGCGGGCGCTCTTCAGGATGCAGGCTCAAAGCCCACATCACGGCGCGCTCGGTGCGCGGACTGACTTCAGGATTCAATGTGCGCAGGCTGGGCATTTGCTCCGGATGCAAGAAGCGCTCACGCGCTTCCACCGGGGACGTGTTGCTGAGCAGGTGATACAGCGTAGCACCAAGCGCATACACATCACTGCGCACGTCTGTGTGGCCGGTATCGCCGCCATATTGCTCCAGCGGCGTGTATAACGCCGTGCCGCGCCCCTGCACGATGGTGACGGTATCTTCTTGCGCCGCCAAAATCTTGACCAAACCGAAATCCACCAGCTTGACCACACCGTTTGGCGTGAGCTTCAAATTGCTGGGCTTGACGTCACGATGCAGGATAGGCGGCTGCTGGCTGTGCAGATAGCTCAGCGCCGAGGCGATCTGAACGGCCCAGGCCAGCACTTCTGTCTCCTGCAAGAATTCATCCGCCTGCTTGGCTTCCATCATCAAGGCGCGCAGGTCACCACCCGGCACAAAATCCATCACCAGGTAGTCGCTATCACCCTCGGAGAAGAAGTCAGACACTTTGGGCAAGTTGGGATGGTCCAGGCGCGCCAAGACCGTGGCCTCGCGCAGGAACTGGGCGCGGGTCTGGTCGAGCGTCTCTTCAGAGAGTGAGGGGTCGAGGCGAACTTCCTTGACCGCGCACTGGCGGCCTTCGAGGCGCAGATCTTCAGCGAGGTAAATACTGCCCATCCCGCCGCGGCTGATGAACTCTTTGATCTGATAGCGCTCGCGTAAAATCTCGCCGGCTTCTAAGGGCATGTCTTTGTTCTTCTCCACATTCAGCCAAGCCACACGGGGGCGTAACCCGCAAAAGCTGGCCCTAGGGCTGAATTTGGTATTATACCTGTGGAGCTTTTTATGCCCCACAGCGCTGAAAGTTACCCTGTGTTGATCGCCCAAAGTGGCCCCTTGAATGGGGAGCGCTGGGTCGTGCGCAACCAGCTCACCATTGGGCGCGGAGAGGATTGTGAGGTCATCATCCCCGACCGCAAGATCTCCCGCCACCACGCCCGCCTCATTCATGGCACAGATGGCATCACCCTCGAAGATCTGGACAGCAAGAATGGCACGCACCACAACGGCAAGCCGCTCAAAGGGCGTGTGCTGCTCAGCGATGGTGACTTGATCCAAATTGCGCTGGCGCAAAAGTTCACCTTCTTAAGTTCAGACGCTACGGTGCCGCTGGATTTTGACATCCCCGCCGAGGTGCCCGAAGGCCGCCGCCGCTTGCACATGGACAAGCGCTCGCGCCGTGTATGGGCATATGAAACCGAAGTGGACCCGCCGCTGTCTGTAGCGCAGTTCAGCATGCTGGAGATGCTCTATCTGCGTGATGGGCTGGTGGTGACGCGTGATGAACTGGTGAGGCACGTGTGGCAGGAAGATGAGGCCCTGAGCATCTCGGACCAGGCGCTGGATGCGCTCATCCGCCGTCTGCGCGAGCGCCTGGCCAAAGCCGACCCTTCCCACGAGTACGTGGTGACGGTGCGCGGCCATGGCTTGCGATTGGACAATCCGCTACAAGAAGACCAACAAAATGACCCGCAATAGCGGGTCATTTGTAAAATCAAGTTACTTTGCTGCTTTTTCGAAGTAGACGAATACCACTAGAGTTCTTCCAATAAACTTCCCAAAGAAACAAAAGACCAGAACCAGCCAGAATGGAGAAATATGGCATTGCTGGCACTCTGAAACGAGGATTCGATGGTGGCCCGGGCAGCAGCAAAAGGTAAACAATGGGGAGAATTAGTATGACCGCCATCCACCAGTTTCTTCCGCGCATAGTTAAGAAGATTTGCATGAGTGCGCCCAAATATGTAAAAACCAGTAACGCGAGGAAGGGAAACCCAATCGCAATAAGCCAAGTTTCCCCAGCAAAGTAGTGATCAATTGCAGCAAGAATACCCTGCTGATTTAAAACGCTTAGTGTTCCTGTGCCGCCTTGGGTAAAACCAAGCAACTCATAAAGGTAAGTAATGCCCGGCAGTAAGGAGTTTAGATCACTACGAAGATGTACAAACAGGTAGCGCACCGGAGAAGAAAGTATGATTTCTCTACCCATTTGAGAGTAGTATTCCGAAGACAGAAATTCATTGCTTTGCCATCCGCGCCTCTGAAGCTCCAGGTTGGCCTGCCCTTCAAGATAAGTCTTAGCTTCAGCTGGACTTACCAGAGAGCGGTCTGCCTCCAGAGCAGCCGCGTTGTAGCTCAACAACAAGCTACCTGATATGGTACTCATAGTGGCTGTTCCCCAGAGCTGAGAGTTTCTTAGTAGCCAAGGAGAAAGCATTAACACGAAGGCAAGAGAATATACACTTGCAATCTTAATTCTTGCAGTCCATTTAGAAGAAGATATCAAAAACAGGCTCGCAGCTAAAACTGGCATCCAAAGAACAAGAATGGGGCGCACTAAGGTTGCCATACCTGCGAGCAAACCCGCAAGCAAGAGCCATTTATAGTGCCCTTTTTCCTTGAAAAGTACGGTCGCATAAACAGAAGCTAGAAAAAGAAGGGTAAAAAGAGTTTCTGTTAAAATTAAAATCGAATGGACTGCCGAATCCAAACTTAGGGCCATAAGGAGACCGCCCAAAAAAGCGGCTTTCTTTGGGAAGAATTTCAAGCCTAAATGATATGTAAGGACTACTGTGATTGAGTCCAAAAGGACTTGAGCAAAACTTACCAGCAGCAAGTCTTTTTTTACTAGAAATACAAGAGAAATAAACAGAGGATAAAGGGGAGTTCGATGTGCAGTAGGCAAATACGGCGCTGCCATATCATTCGAAAACCCATTACCTTCCAGCAGGTTTAGTGCTGGAAGAGTATAGGTTTCTGTATCAGGAGCGATTACTCTATCGGGACTATCGAGGGCTACCAAAAACAGCAATAGTCGAAAAACCAGCGCAATCAAGAACACTATCGTTATATCTTTTGTAGCAACCCGCCTAATAGTACTCATTGTTATCATCTAATCTCTAACCCTGCATGCCCTTCTGCATCGAGATTTTGAGGGCAGCGCGGTAGGCCTGGCGTACTTTCTCGGCCAGTTCTTTGTCTGGGCTCTCTTGGAGTTGCGCCATCATGGCAGACAGGCTCTCCAGAAATTCAGGCGTGATCGAGTCTTTGTTATCCTCGGCCACCTTGGTACGGGCAGTGTCATCGGCGGCTTCCACCAGGTCTTCAAGCAGGCTGGGGTTGTAGCCCGGGTTGATAAGCTGCTGAATCAGCATGGCCAGGCGTTGCAGCTTCTGCAGGCGCTCACCATCTTTCTGCTCGGCGGCCTGTTGCAGGTTTTGGTTGATCACCTGGATAAACAACTCATCCAGAATGGCAGGATTTTGCTGCAAAATGTCCACCGGGTTCTCGGCGCCCAACATCGCGTCGAGGTTGCGCTGGGCAGCGGCCACGCGCACCTGTAGCTGCTCGTCGATCTGCTTTGTGATCTCTAACAGCTTCTCGCGCAGCGTGTTGAGCTTGGTCTTCTCATCGCCCTCGGCCTTTTCGATGCGCTCGCTCAACTCCTGGAAGAAGACATAATCCAGCCCCGGGCGCGCCATACTCACCATGGCGTTGAGGCGGCCTTCACTCTCCAACGCATCCAGCAGCAGCTCTTGCAGCTTTTGGCGGGTCAGCTCTGTGCCGGCGCTTTCCAGCGCGGCACGCGCACCCTCGATCTCATCGGCCTGCTGCTTGATCTGCTTGCCCAAGTCGGTATGCTCGAGCAGCGCTTCCTGGATCTTGCCGAGGCGCGCGGCGGCATTTTCATCGCCGGCGCCCAAGCCGGCCTGCAGCATGCGGCTCAACAACGTGAAGAAATCAGCATCCACAGTGGCGGCATTCTTCTGCACTACATCCACAATTGTGCCTTCGGGCGCGGTGAGCAGACTTTGCAGCAACTCCACGCGTTTTTGCTGGGCTTGCAACATTTCTTTGGTGATGCCCTCACCTTCCAGCACTTTTTCGATCAGGTTCTGGTAGGTGAACATCTGCTGTGGTTTGAACAGATAGGCTTTGCGGTCTTCCTGCTTGAGGCTATCCACCACGCGGCTCATGTAGGGCGCAATCTGGCGCTCCTGCTCCATCACCGGCGTGTTCAGCTCTGGCGGGAAGTAGGTCAGCAGCAGTTCTTTGCTGGGATCGTGATAAACGATGGGTACGGGAATCTGGCCCTGAAAGCCGCAGGTGGGGCACTGCACTACATTGACAGAGCCATTGAGCAGCTTCTGCTTGGCTTGCGGGTCAACCCCCACATCAAAGAGCTGCTCAACGTCAGCAGGTACGGGTGTGCGGCATTGGGGGCAGGGAATTTGTGTACGTGGCATGGTCTCTCAATACAAATGAATTTAGTGGCGCGGCAAAGAGAAGCAAATGCAGGCACCTTGTGTGTAGGTGGGGTCTACCCAGATGCTGCCACCATGGGCTTCCAAAATGGCGCGGGTCAAATATAAACCAAGACCGGCGCCCTTGGTGTTGCGCTGGGCCTCATCAGCACGGTAGAAACGGTCAAAGATATGTGGGATGTCGCCGGGGGCGATGCCAGGGCCTTCATCACTGACGCAGACGACAACATGCTCCGGGCGCACCTGGCCCCACACGCGAATCTCGCCACCCTGCGGCGAATACTTGACGGCGTTGGACAGCAAATTGAGCAGCACCTGGCTGATGCGCTGCTCATCCGCAAGGATGACAGGATACTCGGGCGGGAAATCCAACACGAAAGTGTGGGATGGTGATTGGGTGCGGAAGCGCTCAACGATGCGCTCTACCAGCAGCGGCAAGGCAACGTCACTGGCATTGATGGGCAGCACGCCGGCTTCCAGGCGCGAGGCGTCGAGCAGATTTTCGATAAGGCCACTCAGCCGGTCAGCCTCTTCTTCGATAACTTCCAGGCTGTCTTGCACGATCTTGCCATCCCAGCGCACGTCGGGCCGGCGCAGCGTGCCGACATAGCCCTTGATGAGCGCCACGGGAGTCTTGAGCTCATGGCTGATGACGGAGATAAAGGTGCTTTGCAGCTCCTCAGCCTGGCGGAAATGGCTGACATCACGCACGGAGGCGATGATGTTCAGTAGTTGGCCCTCCTGCGTCAGCAACGGAGCATAGGTTACGCCCACGGCCAGCGCGCTGCCATCCGGCCGCTGCAAGTCGCCCTCTACGTACAGAGTAGCCGTGGGCGTGAGCGGCCAGCCGCCCGCCTCGGCTTGCTCCAGCGTGGGGCCATGTTCCAGCTCGCCAAACTGGATGACCTCATTGTGCTTGCGGCCGAGCACATCACCCGCCCCGCGCCCAGACAGGCGCGCAAAGGCAGGGTTGCACCGCTCGATGGTGTGATCCGGCCCGAGGATGAGAATGCCATCGGCCACCGCATCCAAAATGGCTTCGGTGCGGCGGCGCTCACGATTGGTGTTGGCATACTGCTGGGCGTTTTGCACAGCAATGGCGGCCTGGTCAGCAAAACTTTGCAGCAGCACGCGGTCTTCACGCGAGAACTGGCCGCGGTAATTACGAAAGACGAAGATCACGCCCAGCACGCGGTTCTGCGAAATGAGCGGCAGGCCCACGCCGCTGAACAAACCTAAACTGACCTCGCGCGCCAGGCGCTGCAGCAAACGGTTGACTTCAGGGAGCTCAAAGCGGGCCGGGTCTTCATGATCCGGCACCGCAGCAAGAATCGGGTTGAGGTACTGAATGAGCTCGTTGGGGATGCCATACGAGGCGGCGGTGGCCCAGCCGCCGGGTTCACCGCGCAGGGCTACCAGGCCCGCCTGGCCGGCCAGCAGGTCTGCGGCGTGGCGCAAAATGCGCGCCAGCACCGCATCCAGGTCTAGCTCTTGAGTAATAACCCGCGCGATTTCCAGAAGGTAATCGCGCTGGCGTACACGGAAATCAGGCAACATAGGCTGTAAGTTGCCCTATGATACGGCCTTTGCTCAGGCTTTGGGCAGGCTGGCTTGCAAAATCTCCAGCGTCTTGTCAATGATGTCGGCCGGGGTGTCCAGCGTGCCACGGAAGCGCACGGAGCGGTTGCCGCAGCTGAGCGCGTACACACCATTGTCCTTCATGCGGGCCAGCAGCGCATCACGCTCAGCGCCGCTGGGCGTATCGAAGGCCACCATCATGCCGCGGCCGCGCACGTTGTCCAGGAAACCTTTGGAGCCATCGGCCACGGATTGCAAGCCAGCGATGAGCTTGTCACCCATCTTGGCGGTGTGATCGACCAGCTTCTCTTCGGCCATGATCTCAATGAAGCGCTGCGAGCGCACCATATCGGTGAGATCGCCACCCCAGGTGGAGTTGATGCGGCTCTCTTCTTCGAAGACGTTGTTGGGCACATCATCAATACGCGGGCCAGCGATGAAGCCACACACCTGCGACTTTTTGCCGAAGACGATAATGTCTGGCTCAATGCCCATATGCTCCACCGCCCACATCTTGCCGGTGATGCCCATGCCGCTCTGCACTTCATCCATGATGAGCAGGAACTCATGCTCATCGGCCAGGCGGCGCAATTCTTTGAAGAACTCGGGGCGGAAGTGATTGTCGCCGCCCTCACCCTGAATGGGTTCGATGATCAGGCCGGCAATGTCGCCGGGGTGTTGCTGCACGGCATACTGGATCTGGGTGATGGCAATTTCCTCTGCACGTTTGACGTCGGCCAGCACTTCATCGGTCACGGGGAAGCGCAGCTTGGGGTTCATCACGCGCGGCCAATCGAACTTGGGAAAGTACATGTACTTGCGCTCATCGTTCGTGTTGGTCATCGACATGGTGTAGCCCGAGCGGCCATGGAAGGCCTCACGGAAGTGGATAATCTTGGAGCCCATGCCATCGATCTTGTGCATGCGGCCGGTGGGCGGCTTGCTGAAGGTGGCGATGTTGCGGCGCACCTTCCAGTCAAAGGCCACTTTGAGGGCATTCTCCACCGCCAGCGCACCGCCGGCGATGAGGAACAGATGCTGCATGGTGGATGGCATGATGTGCTTGGCGAAGGTCTCCACGAACTCGGCCATGTAGGTGGTGAAAAAGTCCGAGGAGGAGGGCTTGGTGATGGCCACGCTCATCATCTTCTCGATGAAGTCTGAGTCGTGCATCTTGGGGTGGTTATGGCCAACGGGGGCGCTGGCAAAGTATGTAAAGAAGTCGATGTATTCTTTACCGGTCAGAGCATCACGCAAGTAAGGGCCATGTGAACCCTCCACATCCAAAACAATAGGTTCACTGCCTGCAGGCAGGTGTTTAGCAATGGTTGCGTGTACGTCTGAAGGTTTCATGGGCTTCCTTATATAAGAGTGAAAATTAGACTTGCAAAGGATTATATCAGCAGCCCCCTGTGAGCTTGCTCAAGGCCGAAAGGTATAATCCAGCCTCTACATGTCACTTTCCATCTTTTTTGAAGCAGATTACGCCGTATGACACCAGAAATTGCCCTCACGCTGGGCATTTTGTGTGTGGCGGTACTGCTGCTAATCACAGAACGCTTCCGTGCGGACCTGATTGGCATTCTGGTGCTGCTGGCTCTGGGGCTGAGCCAGTTGATCTCGCCCTCCGAGGCGTTCTCCGGCTTTAGCAACCCTGCGGTGGTCACGATCTGGGCCATGCTCATCCTGAGCGCAGGTTTGGCGCGCACGGGTGTGGCCAACTGGCTGGGCCGCCGCCTCAATCGCATGGGCGGCAAAAGCGAAGTAACCCTGCTGGCGGCAATCCTGTTCATGGTGGCCAGCTTCTCGGCCGTGATGAGCAGCACCGGCATCATTGTGATGATGCTGCCGGTGGTGAGCCAGATCGCCAAAAAACGCGGCTTGCTGACCTCTAATCTGCTCATGCCCATAGCCTTTGGCACGCTGCTGGGCGGCACCAATACACTCATCAGCAATGCCTCCAACCTGCTGGTGAGCAACGCCCTCAGCGAGCTGGGCCATGCTCCGTTTGCCTTCTTTGATTTTGCCCGCGTGGGCTTGCCTGTGGGCCTGGCCGGGATTACCTTCCTTGCCCTGTTCGGCCCGCGCCTGACGCCCAAGCGCACCTCGGCCCTGCGCATGAGCCAACTGGCCTATGAGACGGGCGAGCTGTTTGACCTGGAAGAGCGCCTGTTCAGCGTGAAGCTGCCCGTCAATAGTGCGCTGGCGGGGCGCACGCTGAACTCCAGCCGGCTGGGCGCCGCGCTCAAAGTCAACGTTATCGGTATCACGCGTGACGGCCGCCCGCGCTTCTCCCCCTCGCCCGAAACTTTTCTGCGCGGTGGAGACGAACTGCTAGTGCTGGGGCGCGTGGAGTTGCTGCAGCAGTTGATCGAGGGCCAGACCTTGACCTTGCTCACACCGGATGAGGCGACAACAGACCCGGCACAAATAATCCGCGACTTAATCTCACCGCAGGTGTCACTGCTCGAAGTTGAGATTATCCCTGACTCACCGCTAGACGAGCAGACCCTCTCGCGCATGGATTTCCGCAAGCAGTACAAAGCCAATGTGCTCGCCATCCGCCGCGGCGAGCGCTTGATACGCACCCACTTCCAAAACCTGGCACTGCAAGTGGGCGACCGTCTGCTGCTGCAAACCAACCGCAAGCAGCTGAGCAAGCTGGATGAAGCGACTGACTTCAAAGTACACACGAGCGACCTGGCCGAATACCAACTGCAAGACCGCTTGCAAATCCTGGCCGTGCCAGAAAACTCGCGCCTTGATGGGCTGAGCCTGGCCGAGGGTGACCTTGCCGATGCGCTGGGCCTCTCGGTGCTCAGCATCTTGCGCGGCAGCAAAACCATCCTGATGCCGCGCCCTAGTGAGCGGCTGAAAGCTGGTGACCAACTGCTGGTGGAAGGCCGCGCCGAAGACGTAGAGTTGTTGCGTGCCATCCGCGAACTGGTGATCACTGATGCGGCCATTCCGCAGCCGCAAGACCTGGAGAGCGACGAAGTTGGGCTGGCGGAAATGGTTATCTCGCCGCATGCCGATTTCAAGGATAAGACGCTGCAGGATATTCATTTTCGTGAACACTATGGGCTGAATGTGCTCGCTATCTGGCGGCGCGGCAAGCCCTATCGCTTCAATTTACGCAGGATGCCGCTGCACGCCGGTGATACGCTGCTTATCCACGGCAACCGCAACCGCATCAAGCTGTTGGCAGAAAGCGGCGAATTTCTCATCACGTCCCCTGAGCTGCAAGAAGCGCCGCGCAAAGAGAAGGCGCTGCTGGCTGTGGCGATCATGCTGACCGTGGTGACCGTGGTGGGCCTGGGCCTGTTGCCGATCGAGATTGCGGCAGTGGCTGGCGCGGCGCTGATGGTGCTCTCGCGCTGTCTAACTATGGAAGAAGCGCACCGTGCTATTCAATGGCCGGCCATCTTCCTGATCGCGGGCATGCTGCCGCTGGGCATCGCGCTCGAGCGCACCGGCACAGCGGCGTACCTGGGAAACATGCTGTTTGCCTCTGCAAGCACCTGGCAGGCGCCGCTGCTGGTAGCCGCGCTGTTCCTGGCCAGCAACCTGGCGGCGCAATTCATCCCCACGGCTGTTGTGGTGGTCTTGGTGTCCAGCATTGCCCTCGGTGGTCAAGCGGTGCTGGCGCTCTCGCCGCAGGCCATTCTCATTAGTATTGCTCTGGGTGCCTCGCTGCCCTTCCTCACCCCAACCGGGCACCCCGCCAATCTGTTGGTGATGGGCCCGGGTGGTTACCGTTTTGGCGACTATTTCCGCCTTGGCCTGCCGCTCACTCTGCTCTCGTTGGCTGTCGCCGTGGTGGCGGTGCCCTATTTCTGGCCCAACTGACCTATGAGCTTTGATTTCAAATTCACGCTTGAAGGGCAAAGTGGCCGCGCCCGCGCCGGCCGTTTTGCCACGCCACACGGTGAGCTGCTGACGCCGGTCTTTGCCCCTGTGGGCACCGCCGCCACCGTCAAAGCCATCACTCCGCCGCAACTGCATGAGATGGGCGCCAGCCTGGTGCTCTCCAACACCTATCACCTCTATCTGCGCCCCGGCGACAAACTGGTGGGCGAAATGGGCGGCCTGCACACATTTATGCAGTGGCCCAATCCGATGTTGACCGATTCGGGCGGCTTCCAGGTCTTCTCGCTTTCGCAAACCCGCTCCGTGGATGATGAGGGCGTGAACTTCCGCAGCCACATTGACGGCTCGCTGCACCGCTTCACCCCCGAAAGTGTGATGGCGATCCAGGAGAACCTGGGAGCAGACATCATCATGGCGTTCGACGAGTGTGCTGAGCCTACCGACCGCGCCTACAACGAGAAGGCAATGCAGCGCACGCACGCCTGGCTGCAACGCTGCATCGCCGCCAAGCAACGTGGCGACCAGGCGCTGTTCGGCATCGTACAGGGCGGCGTGTGGCCGGAGCTGCGTGCCCAGTCTGCCAAGTTTGTGGCCAGCATGGATCTGCCCGGCAACGCCATCGGCGGACTTTCGGTTGGCGAAAGCAAGGAGGACATGCATGCCATGCTGGACGTGGTGGACCCTATCCTGCCGGCAAACAAGCCGCGCTATCTGATGGGCGTGGGCACGCCAGAAGACCTGGTGCAGTGCATCCAACGCGGCGTGGATATTTTTGACTGCGTGCTGCCCACGCGCTTGGGGCGCACCAACGCGGTGTTCCAGCGCGCCGGCGGGCGACTTAACCTCAAGAACGCCGAGTTTGCACGTGACCCCAATCCCATCGATGCCAACTGCACCTGCTACACCTGCCGCACGTTCACACGCGCCTATTTGCGTCATTTGATCGTGGCTAAGGAGATGCTGGCCGGCACACTGCTTTCGATTCACAACTTGCACACTTTGATCCACATCGCCAAAGATTTGCGCAATGCCATTCTGGATGGCAGCTACCCACAGGTGGCTGCTGCCTTGCAAGCGCAGCACAGCGCTACCCTCAGGTAAGATACTGAGCATCACACTTCACAAGGAAACAACATTCGATGACACTTCTTCAAGCCGCTATCCTCGGTATTGTGCAGGGGTTCACTGAATTTTTGCCCATCTCCAGCTCCGGCCATCTCATCCTGGCGCGCACGTGGATGGGCCTACCCGCCGAAGACACGGCCACATTTGTTTTTGATGTACTGATTCAACTGGGCACTTGGATTGCTGTGGTGGCCTATTTCTTCAAGGACCTGCTAGCTATCGGCAAAGACATGCTGGCCGGGTTGCGCACACGTACCGCCAGCCCGAATGCACGCCTGGGCTGGCTGGTGCTGCTCTCCATGCTTCCGGCGCTTGTGGTGGGCTGGCTGATTCAAGACAGCATGGATCAATTTTCCAGCATGCTGTGGACGGGCTTCTTTCTCATCATCAATGCCCTGCTGCTGGTAGCCGCGGAATGGCTGGGCAAGAAGCAGCGCCAGTTGAGCGAGCTGACCAGCAAGGATGCGCTGTGGATCGGCTTGGCGCAGGCGATCGCCTTATTGCCCGCTGTGTCGCGCTCGGCCTCCACGCTGTTCGGCGGCATGCTGCGTGACTTGGATCGCCGCCAGGCGGCGCGTTTTGCCTTCCTCATGTCCGTACCCATCATGCCTGCCGCAGGCTTCGTGGCCCTGCTGCAGTTGGGCGGCTTGCCAGAGGCGAGTTCCCTGCTGCTGCCCATCATTGTAGGCTTTGTGGCCGCCGCCATTGTGGGCTACGCTGCCATCCGCTGGCTGCTGCGTTATCTGGCCACACATTCTTTCTATCCCTTTGCCATCTACTGCACAGGGTTGGGTATCCTTATCCTGTTATTGCAATGAAACCGCTTGTTCTCACCCTTATAGCTTTGATCCTGGCTGGCTGCGGTTCGCCTGCTGCCGAGCCGCAATCTCTACGCCTGGCGATCAGCCCGGCCGCCTATCCGGTGGCCGAGGCGGTGATGGCCTGCCTGCCCACGGATGGCAGTGTGGCCGTGACGATTGACTCGGTCTATCCGTCCGAGATCGACTACTCCGACTATGACCTCTATATTCGCCTGGGTGCAGACCGCAATGCTCCCTTTGCGGCGCGTCTGGCCGAAGAGCGCATCCTGCTGGCAGCGTCCGGCAGCCTGAGCGTGAACACGCTCACATCCCTGCAAGCAGCAGAGCTGCTCAGCGGGCGCATTCGCAACTGGGCCGAGGTGGGCGGGCCGTCCGCAGACGTATGGCTGTTCCTGCCGCCCAACAGCGACGAAACCGTGCAAGCCTTCAGCAGCAATGTGGTACGCGGCGCCTTTAGTGGGCAAGCGCTCATCGCCTTCGGGCCAGACGTGGTGCTGCAGAATCTCGCTGGCAACACGGGCGCCGCCGGGCTGCTGCCCGCTGCGTGGGCGGATGACAGCGTGCGCACCTATGACTTTAATGTGAGCCTGCCCGTGCTGGCGTTGGCCGCCCAAACGCCAGAGGATGCGGCGCGCAGCGTGCTAGCCTGCCTGCAAGGCCCCAGCGGCCAAGCACTGCTGGCCGAAAGCTATCCCTGATGTCTTTGCCCCGCTTGCTATCTGCTGCCCTTGATGCGCGCACAGATCTGCTCTCCACACTGCATAGCGAGGAAACGGATAGTTATCGCCTATTCCACGGCACGGTTGAGGGCCAACCCGGCCTGACGATTGACCGCTATGGCGAGTTGCTGCTGGTGCAGACCTTTCACCAGTCACTCGCTCCCGACGAGCTGACAGCCATCGAGGCGTTTTATGCCAACGCGTTTCCCACGCTAACCCCTATCTACAACGACCGCAGCCAGAAGAATTCGCGCATCCGCAACCCGCTGCCCGCCGAGCGGCAGCGGGCTGCCAGCCAGCCGCACATTGCGCGCGAGCTGGGCGTGCGCTATCAGGTGCAAGCGCGCCATGATGGGCAAGACCCATGGCTGTTCCTGGATATGCGGGCTGGCCGCCGCCACATCATGCAGGCCGCGGCAGGGAAGTCTGTGCTCAATCTATTCGCGTACACCTGCAGCGTCGGCACCGCCGCGGCGGTGGCCGGAGCGCTGCAGGTGGTGAATATAGACTTTGCCGGCAGCACGCTCGCCGTGGGTGAGAAAAATGCCGAACTGAACGCGCTGGGCATCAAGCCAGATTTCATCAAGAGCGATGTGTTCCCTGCCGTGCGCCAGCTGGCCGGCATCGGCCAACCGAACTTTGTGCGCGGCAAGCGCATGCCGAGCTTCCCCAAGCTGGCGCCGCAGCAATTCGACATTGTCTTCTTAGACCCACCGCGCTATGCAAAAAGCCCTTTCGGCGTTGTGGATCTGGTCAACGATTACCCGTCTGTATTCAAACCCGCCTTGCTGGCCACGGCCGAAGGCGGCATGCTGTATTGCTGCAACAACGTGGCCGCCGTGGAGCGCGAAGGCTGGCTGGCGCAGCTACAACGCAGCGCCGCCAAAGCTGGCCGACCGATACGCGATGTTGAGTGGATTCTCCCCGAAGGTGACTTCCCTAGCCCCGACAACAACCCACCGTTGAAGGTTGTGGCGTTAGCGGTCTAGAAAGTTTCAAGCTTAAGACTAAAGTCTAAGGGGCAGATTGCCTCATCCGTTTTCCCGGCCAAGCGGCACCACTGGCGATATTACTCCTCGCAATGACAAGACAAGTAGGAGTGCAGATAAGCTGTGCCCTTTACTTGCGCTGCAACAACACAAGACGCCTCAAGGCATCAGTCATCAGCAAAACCAGGCCAGGGGTACCAATTTGCACCGCTGCCTTCAATATCCTCAGTACGCAGGAAAAAATCGACGTAGCTAAGATAGGCCACTGGTGAATCTGGGTCTAGGGGCCCACCCGCTGGAAGTATGTCGAAGCATACTTCCAGCGCCTTATCCCGGTTCGTTTCCGTGTAAGAAGCCACTATTTTTTGCTCTGCCCAGATCATGCTGATATGACAAACAAACCAGCGAGCTTGATGGGCACCTCCATCCGGAAACGCTTCAATCCAGTCTGGCGCACCCAAGCTAGAAACAACCTCTCCTGCTGACAATGAGTAATTCAAGATCAACCAGACCCTTCTCAGCCTGTCTTGGTAGAAGTCAAGCGATACGCAGGTTGTTGCTTCGGGATAGATGCAGTCCGCGGAAAATCTAGTCCAACTTTCCTGACGAGATGTTGAATTGTTGTAACTGCCAATTGAAGTCTCTGTAAAAGACGTTGTTTTGATGAAGTGTAGTGAACTCAATAAAGCAAGGGCCTCATCTTGACGAGAAATGCCAGGCACCAGCCCATACCAGCAGGGCGCCTCACAAGGCTCGCCGGTCAGGAAGCTTCTATCTTGGAATTCAACTGGGACTGAAGTTGGGGTGGGAACAGGATATGTAGTCAGCGGGATGTTTTGGCTTATCACATATAAAGATACAAGCAAGAAAAACGCAACAACAAATGCCAGGCGCTCATTTTTCTGAGACAAAAATCCCCTCCATGTTCCCTACTGCCGAGCGAAGAGCTAACGCCCCAGCTTCTTCTCCAAGCGGGCGACGCGTTGTTCCAGCTGCGGCTCCCAGTGCACGCGCTCAAAGTTGGTGGGCCGCTTGCGGCGCACGACTTTGAGCGCCGTCACGGTGTACTCCATCGCCAGCGTGTACTCACGCGTCTTGTGCTCGTAGTACTTGGCAATTTCGACATGGGCGTAGACTTGCCCGTCCTCGGCGGCCTGCTGCCAAAGCTGCAGCGCCGCCTCGTAATTGCCGCGGCGACGGAACAGGGCGGCCAGGCGCTCCAGCAGCTGGCCGCGCTTGTCATCAGGCAGCTCCATCGAAAGCGTGCCCTGAAAGACCTGGATGGCTTCTTCGGCGAAACCGGTATCCGCCAGCAGCCTCCCGATGGCGGCCATCTCGCTACCGTGCTGCACCAGCTCCATCGGCGTTTCCAGCTTGCGGGCAATGTGCTCCAGCAGCGAGGCCATGCTCACCACGTCCATGCGGTTGTGATAGAAGGCGCCCGCCAGCGGGCGGGCATCACCCGTGTGCATGTAATCCATGAACAGTTGTGGCAGCAGCCAGCCGGGCAGGTCTTCACCGGTGCGGGTGATGCCCAGCAGCTGTGCTTCCAGATCGCCCAAGGCGCGGCTGGGCAGCAGGTCCTTCCACAGGCGGCGGGCAATGTGGAGCAGGTCTATATGCGGCAGCTCGCGCAGCGGGGAGCGCTGGCCGTTGGCCAGGTAGCGATTGGCCAGCAGCGGCAAGTCGAAGCTCTTGCCATTAAAGGTCACTAGCGCGTCGTCTGGCGTGATGGCGTGGTCGAGCACGGCTTGCATGGCGCGCTCCTCTGCTGGCTCACGCAGGAACAGCTGCACGCAGCGGAAGCCGCCCGCCTCGAAGCGCCCGATGCCGATCAGGAAGGCCATGGTGCCGCTGCCCCACAGGCCGGTTGCCTCGGTGTCGAGGAACAGGAAGCGCTCGGCTGGGATTAGCGCCAGGCGCGTATCGCCCGCCCATGCCGCCATGCGCTGCATCGCTTCAGGGAAGCGCAACAGGTGCTGGCCGTGCGGCTCATCGGCCGGGATAAAGTGCTCGACCACATAGGCCTCACCAAAATCGGTGAGCTGCACGCGGCCAGGCACCACCTGCTCGATGCCAAAAGCCTGCGTTGCCGCAGGCTGCTTGGGAGCAAGGTCGCCAGCGCCCAACTGCACACCCAGCGCCTTCAATCGGTCAGACAGAGAAGCCATGAGTGCTATTATCCGTCATTTTCGCTACGTTTGTTCTATTTTCTACCTTAATCAATCGTTTACCCACAAACTGGCTGAACGCAGTAATATATGTGCAAGAAATCACAAGGTAGTTAGGAGCACCATGGTCACTCCCATTCAAACCAAGCAACCTGCCCGCATGGCAGGTTTTCCAGTTGTGGGCAACCTGCCCCAGTTTGCTCGCAACCCCATCGGCTTCCTCACCCGCTTGCAAAGCGAGCTCGGCGACGTGGCCGCCTTCTCGCTGCTGGGCAGCCGCAGTGTGTTGCTGAGCCATCCGGAGGATGTAGACCGCGTGCTGGTGGAAACCGGCAAGCGCTATAACAACGGCAAGACCGGCAATATGCACGCGCTCAATGCCATTCTGGGCAACGGGCTCGTGGCCAGCGAAGGCGATTTTTGGCGCAAACAGCGCAAGCTGATGGCGCCTTCGTTCCATCATCAATCGATCAAAAAATATGCCGATCTGATCGTGAGCGCGACGCAAGACCTGGCCAGCACCTGGCAGGATGGCGCCGAACGCGACATTCACGAAGACATGATGGAGCTGACCCAGCGCATCATTATGAAAGCCCTCTTCGATGTGGACGTGCAAGACAATGCCCATAAGGCCAGCCAGGCCTTTGACGCCATGATGCACGCCCTCGGTGCCGAGATGCGCGGCATCGAAGCCGTGCTGCCCAGCAGCATCCCCACGCCCTCGCGCACAAAACTCAAAGAGGGCATCGAGTACATCAACACGATGCTGGTCAATATCATCGAGGAACGCATGACCAGCACGGAAGAGAAGCACGACCTGCTCACCATGCTGATGGATGCCCGTGATGACGAAGACCAGCCGATGAGCATCCAGCAACTGCTCGATGAGATACGCACTCTATATCTAGCCGGGCATGAGACCACCGCCACCACCCTTTCGTGGGCATGGCTGCTGCTCTCGCAGAACCCTGAGCAATACGCCACCCTGCAGAAGGAAGTGGCGGACATATTGCAAGGTCGCACCCCCACCGCCGACGATGCGCAGCTACTGCCGTATTGCAACGCGGTGATCAAAGAAGCCTTGCGCATGTACCCGGTGGCCTGGGTCACGCGCCGCATGGCGCTGGAGGATGTGGAGATCCGCGGCTTCCATATCGAGAAGGGCACCTTCGTCTTCCTCAGTCCGTGGATCCTGCATCACGACCCGCGCTGGTTCGAGCAGCCGGAGCAGTTCGTTCCCGAGCGCTGGCTCAAGGACAAGGCCGAGCTCCCCGCCCGCGAAGCCTACATCCCCTTCGGCGGTGGCCCGCGCATCTGCATCGGTAACGGCTTGGCGATGATGGAAAGTGTGCTGGTGCTGGCAACCTTACTCCAGCGCTTCAGCGTGCACGTGCTGCCCGAGCAGCCGGTGGAGATGGAGCTGGCCGGCACGATGCGCCCGAAGCACGGCCTGCGTGCCCGCTTGGCTAAAGCCAACTAGCACACTCGGTGCGTCATTGCGATCGAGGCTACATGTCAATGCAGCCGACTGAAGCAATCCCCAACACACTTTGTAGTCAGGCTTGGGGATTGTTTCGTGCGCCTTCGGCGCACTCGCAATGACGATCTACGTTGGTTGTTCCTGAGTGCCCACCAACTCGCGCAGCAGCGCCAGCGTCTCGCGCTTGCTGCCCTGGCCCTGCTCACCGCCCGGCCCTACACACGACGGACAGCCGTCCTTGCAGCCACAGTTGGCCACCAGCTCCAGCGCCGCCGCCATCAGCTCGCCGTGCAGCTCGAACAAGCGCTCGCTGAAACCCAGCGCATTGCCAACATTGTCGTACATCACCACCACAGGCCCGCCCTCGGCCAAATCTGAACGCGGGTCAGAGTGCACGCCCAAGTCGCTTGGGTCGCACATCAGGTACAGCGGGGCCAAGTGGCGCAGCACGAACGAAAGGCCGGCCAGCCCGCTGCGCATCGCCACCACGGCCTCGGCGCGGCGGTGGCAGGCCGGGCACAGGCTGACGAGGTTCTCAAGCGTGTTGCCCTCGGCATAGGAGCGGAAGCTGCGCAGCGGCTGCTTGTGGTGCACGTCCAGCGGCTCGCCGGCGCCGCACACCTGGCAGCGGTGCCCGTCGCGCTCCAGCGCCGCCTTGCGCACGGCGGCCCAGTCCGGCCCGTAGTCGTTGGCGTTGTTAGTCCACAAACCCTGCTCGCGCAGGCGCACAATCGTGTCCTCGCCGATGCTGAACCAGTAGCCGTACGTATTCAGCTCAATCGGCGGCAAGGTCAGTTGCCCGCCGCCCGGTCTCTCTGAATCGGCGAAGCCGATACCGCTCCACTGGATCTTGTCGTAGCCAGTGATCTCGACAGTGATGTTGAGCTCGCCATAATGCTTGCTGCCACCGGGCGCGGGTTGCTGCTTGTGCTCCTCCACTAAAGAGACAGTGCTGCGACTCTTGGGCACGGTGTAATAGTCGGCCTCGATGGGGCGCAGGTAGGCCACCTTCTCATCGAGGTCAAGCTTGTCCACAAAATAGGTGCGCCCATCGTGAATATAGATGGCGTCCGGATGCACCAGCCACAGCGCGGCGTTCGGCTCCACTTCGCCGACCAGCTGCCAGGCGCCCTTATCGTCGCGCGCCTGGATGACCACCGAGTCGGTGCTGGCGCCGCGCAGGCTGACGCCGCGCGAGGGCTGCTGCTCCTGCATCCAATAGTATTTGCCGCCCGAGGCGCGCAGCTCGCCGCCCTCGGCCAGCAGGCGCAAAAATTCCTCCACCTCGGCGGCCGGCACGGTGCCGAAGTCCTCGCCCGGCTGGAAGGGCAGCTCGAAGGCCGCACAGCGCAGGTGCGAGAGCAGGATGAGCAAATTGTCCGGGTTGATGAGGGCGCGCTCTGGCGTGCGGCCCAGTAGATATTCAGGATGGCGCGCCAGGTATTGGTCGAGCGGGTTGGCCGAGGCGACCAGCACGCCTAGCGCGGGCTGCTCGCCGCGGCCGGAGCGGCCGGCCTGCTGCCAGGTGGCCGCCACGCTGCCGGGGTAGCCGGCCAGCACGGCCGCGCCCATGCCGCCAATGTCCACGCCCAGCTCGAGCGCGTTGGTGGCCACCACGGCGCGTAGTTCACCGCTGCGCAGGCCGCTTTCGATCTCGCGGCGCTCGGCGGCCAGGTAGCCGCCGCGGTAGCCGCGGATGCTGTCCTCGCCCGCCGCGGTGCGGTCGCGCAGGTTCTTCAACATCACTTCCACCATGCGCCGCGTGCGGCCGAACAGGATCGTCTGCACGTCATAGGCCAGCAGGTCGCTCACCAGGCGCACGCTCTCCTGGTACAAGCTGGCACGCAGGCCCAGCTGCTCGTCCACCACCGGCGGGTTGTAGACCAGAAAGTTGCGCGGGCCGCGCGGCGCGCCGTCTTCTTCGATGAGCGTGACCTGGCGCTCGATGAGACGCTCAGCCAGCTCACGCGGGTTGGCGATGGTAGCCGAGGCCAGCACGAACTGCGGGCGGGCGCCGTAAAAGCGCGTGACGCGTGCCAGCCGCCGCAGCACATTGGCGACATGCGAGCCAAACACGCCGCGGTAATAGTGCATCTCGTCAATGACGATGTAACGCAGATTGCCGAAGAACTCGGCCCACTGGGTGTGTGAGGGCAGGATGCTGTAGTGCAGCATGTCAGGATTGCTGATGAGCAGGTGCGCCTTGCGGCGGATGTTGGTGCGGTGGTGCGTGGGCGTATCGCCGTCATAGGCCGCGGCCGATACGCTGGCTGTGGCCGAAGCGGCGGCCAGCCAAGTGTCGAGCTCATCGCGCTGGTCGTGGGCCAGCGCCTTGGTGGGGAACAGGTACAGCGCCCGTGCACTGTCATCGCGCAGCAGGGTGTCGAGGACCGGCAGGTTGTAGCACAGGGTCTTGCCGCTGGCGGTGCCGGTGACCACGGCCACATCCTCGCCGGCGCGCAGGCCGCGGTAGGCGGCGGCCTGATGGCTGTAGAGCTGGCCGTAACCTAAACGGGCGAAAGCGGCCGCCAACGCCGGATGGATGTCATTCGGCAACGGCTCATAGCGGCCCGGCCGCGCCGGGTCACGATGCCAGCGGGTGACGTTGCCGCCGACGCCGGGCTCGGCGCGCCAATGGGCCAGCAGGGCTTCCAAATTCGCCATGCTGCGGATTGTAGCAGGAATGGAACGGATATTCTAATCTGACTACGAATTTTTCTTCATCGAGTTAAGGACTTTGTGCATCAGCTTAGGCCTGAGGCTCGGTTCTTTGAGATCATGCTCCCAGAATCTTAAAACTATCCATCCCATAGATCTCAGCTCACGTCCTACTTTTTTAGCGCGTTTCTTGTTACGCTCTATTTTCAGAAACCAGTATTCAGCATTTGCAACTGGCAACGGTTTTTGACATTTCCAGCATCCATGCCAAAAGCATCCGTCAATGAACAATGCTATTTTTTCTCTAGGAAAAGCAAAGTCTGGCTTACCACTAACACCAACAAAGTTGCATTTCCAACCTCTGATTCCTCTAGAAGCAAGTTGAGAGGCAAAACTTCTCTCTAATGAAGTGCGGCTGCTTTTGACAGCCTGCATTGTCTTGCGCCTGTCAAAAGAACTTAAGTTATCCATTTTATTTGTAGTAAAAGGATAATTGCATCTCCCTGGCTGGTTCAGCTTGTCCATGACTCTGAATATGAGCAAGAGCTGCACCTGCTACTTCTCTAGCCAGATTGACAGGGACTGCATTACCAATCATTTGCTCTAGATCAGTTTTTGTGACACCATCAAAACTAAAGTCACGTGGAAAAGTTTGAACTAAACTGCGCTCCTTGGTGGTAAGCGGCCTTAAATCCTTCGTTACTTTTGTGCTGTCCCCTGGGTGCCCCGTATAGCCATTAGGCACTGGTCTATTTACGCCTCGAATAGTTGGGCTTGGTTCGTCGATGCTAAAAACCGCCCGTCGTTTATAGCTACGTGGATGACGATAGTAATGTTCTACCCCAAGGGATTCTCCAAAGTAATCTCTTAGAGACATGCGGTTTTCAGTTTTTCGCTCTTCAAGAAGTGGCAATAGCGCGCCATCCCTACCACCAAGCTCGCCAAAAAGGAACATTCGCATTCTACGTTGCGGCACGCGATAATAACTTGCATCAAGAATCGCTAAGCTCAAACCATAGCCAGCATCTACAAAATTCTTGATCGCCTGCTTGTAAGCACGACTCTTGACTGCCCTCTCCACATTCTCCATTACAAACCACTTAGTTCCAAGTGCAGTAACAATGTTAGAAAAAACCACTGTCAGGTCAGCGCGCCCAAGTGTTTCATCTCTCTTCCCTGCAGAAGAAAAATCCTGGCAAGGTGGCCCGCCAATTACCATATCAGGAAGGTACTGAGAAAAGACTGACAAATCTTCGGGTACTACTGAAAGATCTTGCTTGTATATGGGATGAAGTAATACATGCTCATTGGCCTGATGAATCTTAATAGCGGGATCCCAATTATCAAACGAGGCCACAACATCAAACCCGGCCTTGGAAAATCCCAAGCCAAGCCCTCCACATCCAGAAAAAAGATCGATAACGCGAATTTTCCTACTCATCAAAAATACCTTGAGTCGTCACAATAGCAGCATCTAGGCGTCTTTCAGGTTGTAGATATAAATGACCCCCACCCAGGATAATCTGCCGAAGATCAATACTCTTGATACGGGGAGTTTCCAATTCAGGAGAGCGCAAATATCCATTTGTTACTTGTCCACTAACAGCAAACGCCTTGTCATTTGCTGCACCAAAGGTAATTGTATCTTTCGTCTCACGGGGATTAAACTGACCAAAAACTGAGAAGTCAAATAGCATCTTCGCCAACCAGAATACCGTTCGGCTCTGTCTACTCAGCTTTCGATTGGCTGAAGCACGCGCCGCCAAGTCAACGAATAGACGAGTAAAAGCCATGTCACTCCAAACAAACATATCAAAACAATCTACTGCAAGCCTAAGACTTACTCCATCCGAACGCCAAATGGGCTGCATCACAAATGGTGATTGTTCTTGAAGCTTATTCAACAAAATCTTATTCATCGCATCAATGAGCCTCCCTAAATAGGGAGCAACTCGGTCGTGGTCTGACCAGTCCCTGATATGCATACAAATAGGATTCAACGTTTCACGAATAAAATCTTTGTCTTCTCTGTAATAGGAAGCAATTCTCATTGCCAAGTAATAAATGGATTGTGGTCGAATAACTATTTCTGGCCCTTGCAATTGGAGGTCTTTGTTACGAGTAACATTATCAGGAATAGCGGTTAACTTGACTTCCAAACCCCTCAAAGGAAAGGCGGGGCTTTTAGCAAGATCCATTGTGACTAAGTCAATGCCATCAAATTTTCCAATCACCAATGGAGCGTATGTAGCAAATTGATTCTCGAAGCCAAAGTAGAGATTTGGCGATGCTTGATCAAGTCCAAACAACTCCTCAAGCCCAATGGTACTGTGTTCTACCTTCAAGTCTTCTGTCAACTTCAGATAAACAGGCAGGATTCCTTTCGAACCCATAAAGCACGCAAGAGAGGCTGGAAAAGTAGAGTTAAACTGATTCTTTCCCCAATTCTTCTTTTTTGAAAAATCTTTGTTTGAATTCCTAAGACCAAAGAGGCTAGGAGTCGTATTTGCAGTTAGCACCATCATGAAATTATATAGTAAAGGGGCTTGGTCCTATTTACTTCTACTCCTTGACACATCGCACCCTCCACTCCCCATACTTATAGAAGCATCATAGCCATTGTCAAAGAAGAGCGCCATTTAAGACCACCCTCACACATTGAGAGATTATCTCCGCGCGGACTAGCGCCCTACTCCTCCAGCGCCTCGACCACCGTCACGGGCGACCAGGCGGGCAGCAGCGCATACGGGCTCTCGGTGGGCAGGTGCCAGGGGTTGGCCGGGTCTTCCAAATCCATCACGAACAGTTGAAAATTGCCCGCCCGCGAGGAGTGGAACACGATGTAGCGCCCATTCGGCGAGAAGGTCGGGTGGCCGTCTTCGGAGGGGTTATCGGTGAGTTGGGTGACGTCGCTGCCATCTGGGCGCATCATGTAGATATCGGCGTTGCCGTTGCGCCAGGTCTCGAAGGCGATCCACTCGCCATCCGGCGACCAGGTCGGGCGCCAGTCCAGGCCCCACTGGTCGGTCAGTTGGCGCAGGTCGGTGCCATCGGCGTTGATGATGAAGATCTCGGAGTTGCCGGTGCGGCGCGAGGTGAAGACGATCTGCTCGCCATCCGGCGACCAGGCTGGCTCATAGTCATAGCCTGGGTCGTCGGTCAGTTGCAGCAGCTCGTTGCCATCCATATCAATGATGAACAGGTCACGGTTGCCGTCACGCTCAGACATGTAAACGATCTTGGTGCCATCCGGCGAGAAGCTGGGATAGCAGTCAAAGCCGGGCAGCGAGGTGAGCGCCATCGGCTCACGGTCGGCCAAGGTCATGTAGTAGATATCCCGCGAGACATCTGAGTTGGGGATGGCGTCGTAGGCGATGATGCTGCCATCCGGCGACCACACCGGCGCCTCGGCGAAGCCATTGGGGAACTCGCCCGTCAGATTGATCTCATCACTGCCATCCGGGCGGATCAGCCACACGTCACGGCGGCCGCCAATGCTGGCGGTGTAGGTGATCCAACCCATCTGGTGAATCTCCACCGCGGTTTCCGGCGCCACGGTGCCCACCGGCTGCGGGGTCGGCGAGGCCGTGGGCAGCACGGGGGCCGGCGTACGCGTGGGCAGGCGCGTATCGGGCGGCGTGAGGCAGCCAGCCAGCAGGCTGGCGGCGAGCAGCAAAGCGAACAGGGTGCGGGGACGGCGTGAGGGCTGCATCAGTCCTCAGCCAGCGGGGTTTCGATAACGCCTTTGGCTAGGTCGGTCAGCGTGCTGCGCGCCTCGGCATCATCCAGGTGAATGGTGTCCCAGTACACATCCAGCAACTCGTACGGCGACATTTCGCTCACCACGCGCCCCTCAGAAATGCGCGTGCGTAGTTCCATTTGCGGGCGCTTGATGAGATGGAATTCAAAAGCGCTGGCAGCGGCGGCGCGGATTTGTGCCTCGTCAATGAAGGGCTCCCACTCGCGCGGGTAAAAGATCACCAGGCGCGCAATGGTGTCTTGCAGTTCATCGGGCGATGGCAGCTTGGCGATGATGTCTGCCGTGACGCTGAGCTCATGCTTGGGTTCAGCAATACCGCTCCAAAACTTGCGAATGTGGCGTAGTTGACGCCAATCCAACTGGGTATTGCCCTTCTGCACATCAGCAATGACAAAGTACTTGTCATCCTTGGCCTCGCCAAAGTCAATGCGCTCGATTGAACCCGGGTAGACCACCGGGGGCTGACCGCTCTCGTTGAGATTTTGCTTCTTGTGAATGTGGCCTAGTGCGACATAGTCCAAGCGCTTGTCTTTGACCAGGCTGCCTGAGAGCACCAGGTCATTGCCCAGCATCACGGTGTGCTCGCCGCCGTACACCGCGCCCTGCACCGAAGCGTGCGCCGCCATAATTACCGGCAGGCTGTGGTCAGCCTGGGTCTCCAGGTAGCCGTTTACCAGCTCAGACAGGGTCTCGGCCATGCGCTCGTAGATATCCCCCACCGTTTCACCCTGGCTTTGCAGATAGGCCAGCATGCCAGAGCGCGTGATCCACGGCAGAGCGATGACTTGCAGAGGCAAGCCCCACAACTCATCCGGGCCGAGGAACTGTGGCTTGTCCAATACTTTGATGTAGGGCACTTCCAACGTAGCGTACTCTTCCAGTGCGTGGGCGCGGCCCAGGCTAGGCGAGAGATCGTGATTGCCCACCAGGAGTAGTGTGGGGATCTGCGCCTTGGAGAGTTTGATCATGCGGCGGCCCCACTCGCGCATAAAGGTGGGCGCCGGGTTGCGGTCCTTGTAGGCATCACCGGCAAAGAGCACCAGGTCCACCTTCTCGTTGATGGCGGTATCGATGATCTCATCCAGCGAGCGCAAATAGTCCATCACGCGCACCGGCAAGCCGCTATCCGGATCCTGGCGGCCCGTGTTAGCCATATCAATGTGTGCGTCAGCGAAGTGCAGGATTTTCATGTAGCGTTCCTAGGGGCTCACGCCCAGGCGTTGCAGTTGGGCGCGCCCGGCCGAGAAGTTGGGATTCAGGCGCACCGCTTCACGATAATCGGCGATAGCGTTGTCAATCTCGCCAATGGCTTCGCGCGCCAGGCCGCGCCAGTAGATGCTCTCTTCCAGCGTGGGCTCAGCAATCGTGGCCAGCGTGGTGTTAGCCAGGTTGATGGTGTCCTGGTAGCGGGCGCTGTAATAGTAGGCCCAGTACGGCCAGCTCTGATACCACAGCATGCGATACGGCCGCGTATCCGGGTCCAGACCTTGATAAAGCTGGAAGGCGTAATCGTAGGCGTGGGCGGCGTCCACATACTCCAACAGGCGCACGTGGCTGGTACCCACATTGAACCAGGCGTAGTACGCATCCACCCCACTGAGGGTCTCGGTGTCGGCACGTGCCGTTTCGAGGGCATGCACAAAAGTCCACTGCTCATCGGCCCACGGGCCGAGCGCCTCGAGCACTGCGGCCTGCTGCCCTTCGGGATAGACCACGATGAACAGGAAGTTGAACTGGCGCCAGGCGTTGTAGAAGTCATCATACGGCCAGCGCATATTCTGGCCGCTGTCGTTCTCCCCGCCGCGCTCGTAGGTATCTTGCACGATGAAGACGCCTTCGTCTTCATCGTAACCCGTCACGAATTGGTAGTGTCCCAGCCACGAATACTTGCCGCTGGCATCTGTGGTGTAGTAGCCCTTCTCCACGATGGCCGGGAAGCCGGCGGCCAGCAGCCGCTTCAGCGTCTCCAGCTCGCCGCCCATACGCACCAGCGCCTGCATGCCCGGGACTTGAGTGTTGGCAAAGTCCTGCATCTCATAAGGCATCACGTTCTTGTCTTCGGGCTGGTTGGGGTTGTTGCCGATGCCGGGTTTGACGTAGCGCGCCACATCATCCCGGTCACCGCCCCAGCCCCAGAAGTTAAGCGCCATGGTCATATTGGCCGGGCCGCAATAGTTCCAGCGGTTGTGTTGGTCAACATAGGTGAAGCCGTCCAGTTGCACGCGTGGCGGCAGCGGCACCGCGGTGGCCTCGGCGGTGGGCTGGGCAGTGCGCGTGGGTTGCGCCGTGGGTTGGGTGATGGTGGTGATCTGCGGCTGGAACACCGCTTCTTGCGGCGGGTTGAAGAAATAGGCGATGCTGGTGCGCAGCGCGTCTATGCGCCACGCTAGGCGCTCTTTGACCGGCGGCAGGTTGTAGACCAGCACGGCCAGCAGCACCATACCCAGCAGAACAAACCAGCCGTTGGGGCGCGGGGTGCCTTGGCGTCTGCGGCGATTTTTAGGATGTAAATAGGGCTCTTGCATGAATTAAGAGCGATTCTATCATCCGTAGATTAAGGCGGTCTAAAGCGCCAGGCCTGTACGCAATTCAGGCGCGGCTGGCGCGCTCCGAGGCGACTGCGCTCTGGCTGGCGGCTTCGACCAAGCCAGGCGCTAAGCGACCCAAGTACCAGACCAAGCGTGCCCGCACCGGCGCCACGATGGTGGCGGCGTTCTTCTCAACGCCGCGCAAGGCCTCAGCGGCGAACTTCTCGGCAGGGTACGGCGGCCCAGCTAGTTTGGTGAGGAAGCGGCGCACATCCGGTGTCCAGGGCATATTTTTGATATCAGCCGGGGGCGGCGCGTCAAGCATGGGCGTCTCCACCGAAGCCGGGCACAGCACGCTGACACGCACGCCGTAGGCGGCCGCCTCGATGCGCAGGCTGTGGCTGAGGCCGACGATGGCGTGCTTGGTCATGGAATACGGGGTCAGCAATGGCGCCGGGCCGAGGCCGGCCAACGAGGCGGTGTTGATGATGTGCCCACTGCTCTGCTTAATCATGTGCGGGTACACAGCCGCGACGCCGTTGAGCGTGCCGCCGATGTTAATATCCATGATGCGCTGCCAGGCTTCGGCTGGAATTTCGTGCGCCTCGCCGGCAATGCCAATGCCGGCATTATTAAATAAGAAATCAAGGTGGCCGTGTTGCTGGATGACGGCATCCACACATTTCTGGAAGGCTTTAGCGTCGCGTACATCCAGTTTCACGGCCACGGCTCCGCCGCCGCAGTCCGCGGCAACAGCTTGCGCGGCGCCAAGGTTTATATCGGCAACAGCGACCTGCCCGCCGCGGGCAGCAATTGCAAGGGCTAATGCCCGGCCAATGCCGGAACCGCCACCCGTGATCAATGTGATTGCGTTATCCCACTTTTTCATTGAGCACCTCCTAAAATGAGACCTCATTATTGCATAGAATGCAGGCTTGAATGAGTACGAGCCACTATAATGAAACCATCCTCAACAAGAAAGCAGTACATGGAAAACTCAACTACAACTCCCAGCCTGCCCGAGACCACTCTGGCTGCGCTCAACCCCCGCATCCAGGACGCAGCACAGCGCGCCGGCTGGACGCAGCTCACCCCCGTGCAGGCCAAATCAATCCCGTACATGCTGGCGGGCAAAGACCTGATGGTGCAGGCGCGCACCGGCAGTGGCAAGACCGGCGCCTTCCTGCTGCCCATGCTAGAACGGCTGGATGCCAGCCGCAAGGAGCCGCAAGCGCTGGTGCTGGTGCCCACGCGTGAGCTGGCCAGCCAGGTGACAAAAGACGCGGAGGTGCTCTTTCCCGGCAGCGGCCTTGACGTCGTGCCGGTCTACGGCGGCGTGGGCTACGGCCCGCAGATCGAAGGCTTCCAGCGCGGCGCGCAGGTGATCGTGGGCACGCCTGGCCGCGTGCTCGACCATTTGCTCAAGCGCAACCTCAACTTGAACTCGCTGCGCATGCTCGTGCTGGATGAGGCCGATCGCATGCTCTCGATGGGCTTTTACCCAGACATGCTCGAAGTGCAGCGCTACCTGCCCAGCAAGGGCGTGCAGGCCAGCATGTTCTCAGCCACCTTCCCGCAGACCGTGCAGAGCCTGGCGCAGCGCTTTTTGGACGCGCCGGACTTCCTGAGTTTGAGCCGTGATTATGTGCACGTCACCAATGTGGAGCACGTGGTGATGACCGTGCCGCGCATGGACAAAGACCGCACACTGGTGCGGCTGCTCGAGATCGAGAGCCCGCACCAAGCGATTATCTTCTGCAATACCAAGGTGCGCGTGAACTACGTCACCACCGTGCTGCAGCGCTTTGGCTTCAACGCCGCCGAGCTAAGCTCGGAGCTTTCGCAAGCGGCGCGCGAGAAAGTGCTTTCGCAGCTCAAAGATGGCTCATTGAATTTCCTGGTGGCCACAGACGTAGCCGCCCGCGGTATCGATATCCCTGACCTCGAGCTGGTGATCCTGTATGAGCCGCCCGAAGAGGCCGAGCTTTACATCCACCGTGCCGGACGCACCGGCCGCGCCGGGGCTGGCGGCGTGGCTATCAGCCTGATTATTACTGGCGTGGAAGAGCGCGAGCTCAAGAAAATCGCCAGCATCTACAAGATCGAATTCACCGAGCGCGCCGCCCCCACCGAAGAAGACGTCGCCAGTATCGTATCGCAGCGGCTGACGGCGCAACTGGAAGCCGACCTGCGCGGGCGTGACAAGCTGCGCGTAGAGCGCAGCCAGCGTTTCCGCGGGCTGGCGCGCCAACTGGCCGAGACTGACGAAGGCCAGGCGTTGCTAGCCATGCTGCTGGACGACAGCTACCATGCTGCAGTCCACCCACAGCAGGCGCTGGCGGCGGCGACCAAAGTAGCTGCCCCGCGGCCGCAAGAAGGCAGCCGCCCACAGGGAGGCCGCCGGCCTGAGGGCGAACGGCGCCCCGAAGGTGGGCGGCGCAGCGGCCGCAGACGGTAAACAAGAAACGGGCTCCTGCCGCATGGCAGGAGCCCGTTTTGAACCTCGAACAGTAGCACAGCGCAGTTACTTAGTTGACATTGACAAATAGATTCAGCAGATTGTTGAGCCAGGAATTGGACTGCGTGGACGGGTTGGCATCAGCAGCCACATCTAGATCCGCATCCAGCACGGAATTCGTGCGGCCAAGGTCGGCATCCACATTCGCATCCACCTGAGTACCGTTATTGCTGGTGTCGGCATCCAGATCAATGCCCAGACCACCCATGTTGGTGTTGCCAGTGTTTACATTGGCGTCGAGACACAAGACACCCAGCAAACACCCGGAGGAGCCAGCGCCGTCATTGCCGCCATCCCCGTTGCCATTTCCGTTGCCGTTGCTGTCCCCATTGCCATTACCGCCACCGTTGCCGTTATCACCGTTACCGTTGCCATTGCGCCCTGGGTTGGAGATGTTTACATCTCCACCACCACCAGTATTGCGCGGCATTTCCTCTTGAGCGCGGCTTTCGTTGAAGGCCTGGATGGCTGCCTCAATGGGCGGTGAGCTGAAACGAATTCCTGCAGCGGCCGCGCCCCAAACACACAAGGTTGCGGCGCCCAGGAGGGCAAGCACTGTTGCTAGCAGCCACTTGCGACGATTGTTTTGTGGTTCCATGTTAATTACCTCCGTTGAGTAACTTCATTGCAACTGCGCGCTGCTACACAGGCCAACGAGGCCCAAAAATTGGCTGTTACAAATACGCACATTAAGAGAATCGCAAGGGTCTTAAGACTCTTTGCATGCATGCAAAGTCTTCTCACAGATGAATAAAAAATGCGAGCCCATGGGTTCGCATTTTTGTTAGATGCTGTAGCACGCGGCGCCGTAGCGCGGTGATTACGCCTCGCGGAATTCGCCTTCCACCACGCCTTCACCTTCCGGTTCCGGCGCGTGCCCGTTGGCTCCATTGCCATTGGGAGCGGCGTTGGCCTGGCTGGCATAGAGCTGCTGGCTCAGTGCGTGGAACGCGTTCTGCAGGTCATCACTCAACTGCTTGATCCGCTCGCGGTCTTCGCCTTCCACTGCCTTACGCAGCTCCTGCACCTTGGCCTCGATGCTGCTGCGCTCGGCAGCGGGCACCTTGTCGCCCAGTTCTTTGAGCGTCTTCTCCGTCTGGTAGGCCAGCGTATCGGCGGCGTTGCGCGTCTCCACCAGCTCACGACGCTGGCGGTCTTCGCTCTCGTGCTGGCGAGCCTGCTCCACCATGCGCTGCACCTCATCCTTGCTCAGGTTGGTAGAGGCGGTCACCTGGATGCTCTGCTCCTTGCCGCTGGCCTTGTCCTTGGCGGTTACGCTGAGGATACCGTTGGCATCGATATCAAAGGTTACTTCCACCTGCGGCACACCGCGTGCGGCGGCAGGAATGCCATCCAGGCGGAAGTGGCCCAGGCTCATGTTATCGGCAGCCTGGGTGCGCTCACCCTGCAGGATGTGGATGTCCACTGCGGTCTGGTTGTCATCGGCGGTGGAGTAGACCTCGGTCTTCTTCACCGGGATGGTGGTGTTGCGCTCGATCATCTTGGTCATCACGCCGCCCAGGGTCTCAACGCCCAGGGAAAGCGGAGTAACGTCCAGCAGCAACACATCTTTGACATCGCCACCCAGTACGCCAGCCTGAATGGCGGCGCCCACAGCAACGACCTCATCTGGATTCACACCCTTGTGCGGCTCCTTGCCGCTCAGCTTGCGCACCAGCTCTTGCACCATCGGCATGCGGGTGGAACCACCCACCAGCACCACTTCATTAATGGCGCTGGCCTGAATATCAGCATCCTTCATGGCTGCGTCAAAGGGGCCACGCAGACGAGTCAGCAGGCTCTCCGTCAGTTGCTCAAACTTGGCGCGGCTGAGCTTGTACTGCAAATGCTTAGGACCAGACGCATCCGCGGTGATGTAAGGCAGGTTGATCTCGGTCTCAGTCAGTGTGGAGAGCTCAATCTTGGCCTTCTCCGCAGCTTCACGCAGGCGTTGCAGTGCCTGGCGGTCTGTGCGCAGGTCAATGCCCTGTTCCTTCTTGTATTCGTCGGCGAGCCAGTTCACGATGGCTTCATCCCAGTCATCACCACCCAGCTTGGTATCACCGTTGGTGCTCTTGACCTCGATGACACCCTCGCCTACTTCGAGCAGGCTGACATCGAAAGTACCGCCACCCAGGTCAAAGACCAGGATGGTTTCATTGGCCTTCTTATCCAGCCCGTAGGCCAGAGCGGCCGCGGTGGGCTCGTTGATGATGCGCAAGACTTCCAAGCCAGCGATCTTGCCGGCATCCTTGGTGGCCTGGCGCTGGCTATCGTTGAAGTAGGCCGGCACGGTGATCACCGCCTGGCTGACCTTCTCGCCCAGGTAGGCTTCAGCATCCGCCTTGAGCTTAGCCAGCACCATGGCCGAGATCTCTTGCGGGCTGTATTCCTTGCCGGTGGCAGGCAGCTTGACGCGGGCATCTCCGCCGGCGCCTTCGGTCACTTCGTAAGGCACCATGCTGCGCTCGGCGGTTACATCCGCAAAGCGGCGGCCCATGAAGCGCTTGATGGAGGATACGGTATTCTCCGGGTTGATCACGGCCTGGCGCTTGGCGGTTTGGCCCACCATGCGCTCGCCGTTCTTGCCGAAGGCAACAACGGAGGGCAGCAGGCGGCCGCCTTCGGCGGTGGGGATTACGGTGGGCTCACCGCCCTCAATGGTTGCCACCACGCTGTTGGTGGTTCCCAGGTCAATTCCTATGATTTTGGACATGTTACTTCTCCTATTAGTAAGTTTGTACGGTCAACTCACATACGTTCTAGAGAATACTCCCGCAACGCAAGAGGGCCATTAACAAGATATTGGATTCGTATTAATGGCAAGTGCTAGAATTGACCCTCATTCAGTGAAGAGAGGCTCGAACAGCAGCATGAACAAGGAACAATTAGCCAGTCAAATCAAGGACCTTCTGCGCCAGTATTATGAGAACTACTATCGCAAAGACCTAAGCTTAAAAGATTGGCAAGAACGCATTGAATATCGACTGGATGAAGAGCGCACGTTTGCAGAACCCAACATCCGCAAAGTAGAAGAGTGGATGAGAGTGGATTTTGCAGGCCAACGGGTGCTGGTAGTGGGGGCTGGGACTGGTGCCGAAAGTATTGTCTTCCATCAACGCGGGGCCGAAGTTCATGGTATTGAGCCTTATGACAAAGCGATGGAAATCCTGAATCTCAAGGCTGACCTGCACGGCTTGCCACGCCAACGCTTTCAACAGGCAGTGGCCGAGAAGATTCCCCACTCAGACGAGAGCTTTGACTTCGTGTATTGCTACACCGTGCTGGAGCATGTGCAGGATGTAGAAGCCACGATAGATGAAATGCTACGAGTGTGCAAGACTGGTGGCCTGGTATATATCCAGACCCCCGACTATCGCTTTCCTTATGAAGGGCACTACAAAATCAATCGCATTCCCTTCAGCCCGCGCTGGTTGACAGCTCTACAACTCTTGTTCATGGGGCGTTCGCCAGCATTTCTTTACACAGTGAATTTTGTCACCGCGCCAAAGCTCAATCGCATCTTTTTTGCTCGTAATGTGCTTACTACGCGCATAGAACCCGATTGGTTGCGCATTTGGGAGCCTGTGCGCAGCCGACATCCGTTACACAATTGGTTTGCAGAGCACTTTGGCATTGGACGGGATCAGTTTATCTATTTGCGCAAACAGGGGGCATCTAAATGAGCCGGCTGATACGCATCGTGGCTAAGGGGATAGCCTGGCTAGCCAGTTTGCTGCCGCAACCCGCGCTGGAGTTAATGCTGAACCGCGCCATCACGCACCGCAGCCAGTCGCTGCCAGCAGATGAGGCATTGCGTTTCTTGTTTCGTCTGGATGCCGAGCTTTATGCACTGCAAGGCCCACTAGCAGGTGTGTATGGGGATGGTGTACACACCAAACACAAGCACACCTCCTATCATGACTTCTTCATTGAACGTATACGTGCCGACGAGCGCGTGCTGGATATTGGCTGCGGTTTAGGGGCTGTGGCGCATGATATCGCGCTGCGGACAGGTGCTACAGTGCACGGAATCGATCTCAATGAGGATAGCATTGCCGAAGCCAAGCGTCGCTTCCAGCTGCCCAATCTTAGCTTTGCTGTACAGGATGCACTGAAGCTAGACGCTGAGACACCCTTTGATACGATTGTGCTCTCGAATGTGCTCGAGCACATCATGGAACGGCCAGATTTCCTGAAAAGCGCGATGCAAAAGACCGCTGCTAAGCGCATCTTCATCCGTGTTCCCTTATTTGAACGGGATTGGCGTGTACCCTTAAAGAAGGAGCTTGGTGTCGAATGGCGGTTGGATTTGGACCATAAGACAGAGTTCACCCTCGAGCAATTTGCGCAGGAGACCAGTGAGGCAGGGTTGGAACTGGTGCACCAGGAAGTACACTGGGGAGAAGTGTGGGCGGAGCTTCACGTTTGACGTACCAGTTAAACTTCGAGCCTATTTCCTAGCCATAAACTAATATGAAAGCACGCATAGCCTATATCCTGCAAATGTTTGGCGTGGGTGGCATGCCCAAGTGGCTGTACCGCTTGGCTGGCGAACTGAGCGATGAGTTTGACTTTCATTTTATTGCCACTCATTCCGATTATGTGCTGCCTGAATATCGCAAGGTGGCCCAAGTGACGGTGCTGCCCTTTCGAAAACTACCGCTGGCGTGGTATTTGCTGCGTCAGCGCATCGATCTGGTGCAGATCGCCAACCTGCGCCTGTATGCCGATGCGGCGCGCCTGGCTGGCGTGCCCAGTGTGATCGAGCGCGTGGATGGCATGCGCGGCGGGACGGCGCTGGGCCGCAAAGATGGCCTCGACGCGGTCGTCGCCTCCACAGCCGGCATGGCCAAGCATCTTGAAAGCCTGATGCCGGTCGAGAATATCTATACCATTTACAACGGTGTGGATCTGGCAACCGTAGATGCTGCACCGGTTGAACGTTTTGGCCTGGGTGCAGACAAAATCATCATCGGGCGCACCTCACGTTTGGGGGGTGGCAAGAACATCTCGTTGCTGATTGCGGTCGTGAAACAACTGCGCCAGCACACACAATACCAGCACGTGCACCTGGTGGTGTGCGGTGGAGACACCACGCAGCCTGGCGCAGTACCGATGCTGGCGCAACTGCGCGCCGAGGCTGAGCCGCTGGGCGAAGCCGCCATATTCACTGGCGAGGTGGCCGACCCAATGCCCATCACTAAAGGCTTTGACATCGCCACATGCACATCGCTGCCAAACAACGAGGGCATTCCCAATTCTTTGATTGAAGCCATGGCAGCAGGAAAGCCGGTAGTCACCAGCGCTGTAGACGATATTCCTGAGCTGGTGCAGGACGGTAAAACCGGCTTGCTCTTCGAGAGCAACAATGTTGAGCAGTTGACTGCAGCCTTGGCGCGCTTGGTCGACGATGCCAGCTTGCGTCAAACGATGGGCGCGGCAGGGCGTGAGCGAATTGAAGCCGAGTTTAATCTGAAGGAACAAGCGGAGCGCTACCGTGAGCTATACCGCCGCCTATTGCAGCAAAACGGCCGTCACTGGCTCAATCGTTTCTAAGCAAATACCTCTACTGTGGGCTTCAGCCCCAAAAACTCTCCGTAGCGTTTGATACTGCCGGCCAGCGCCTTGGCATCCGTGGCCACATCGCCACCGAAAGGCGATTGCAGTGTGATGCGCACGTCCTGCCTACCCAACTCGCGCTTCCACATGCCGGCGGTGCGCCCGTTGACGACGTAGAAATGCGGCAGCATCAGGCCACCGCCCGCCCAGAATGACTTGTATGAGTCGGGCTCAGTATGGCTGCGGTCTGCGAAGCCAATGCCGTATTCGTCGAAGTTGGGCAGCAGCCAGGCGCCACGGGCGCTCTTGGCTGGCGCACGCTCCTCTGACCACCAGTACGTTTTGCCATCCAGCTCGGCGTTGGGCAGCCCGGCGACTAGAGCGCCAGCGCGGCAATCGCTGACGGTAAGGCCAGACCACCAGGCGAAATCGTGTGCGGTGGCCGGGCCGCGGGCGCCAAAGTAGCGGCGGGCAAGTTCGACGAGGGCTTCTTGGCGCGAGGGCAGGCGGCCTTTGGCCGGAGCGCGCTCCTCCAGCAGCATATAGGTGAATTGCTTGCCGCGCCGCGGGCCACTGATGATCAGCCCCTCCAACTCAGCAAACATAACGATGTGCGCCAAACGAATGCTGCCCGGCGCACCGTTGCCAATTGCGATACCGCCCTCTTCAAGAGCCTCGGCAAGCTCTTTGCGTATCAGTTGGCGGCCGCCTTCCAAGCTGCGCTGCAGTACTTTCAATGATCGCTTCTGGGTGGCGGGATCGATGCCGTGCTGGCGATACATGTAAGCATTGAAGGCATTGACGCGCGGTCCGCTCAACATCAGCATCCAGCGGATATCCGCTGGGGTAACAAAGTGCCAGGTGGGGCGCAAGATATGGGTGCGCAAAATGCGGCCATCGGTGAACCAGGCCTCGACTTCACTCTCAGTCCAGCCCGCGGGCAGGCGCACCGCAAGCCCCCACAGTGCGCCGTAAAAATCCTGCGCCTGCACAGCACCCTGGGCGGCAACCACCTCCAGCGGGGTGCGCAAAGTGCTGGCAACCAGATGCTGGTTAGCCAGTCTGCGGCGAATGATCTCAGTTGTGTTCATGGGGGAAATTGTTCAGCGGAGAGAGAGGGATTCGAACCCTCGGTGGCCCCAAGGACCACAACAGTTTTCGAGACTGCCCCATTCGTCCACTCTGGCACCTCTCCACTAACGATTATAACGGACAGCTGCCCTGCTGAGACTCTCACCCTGAGTGAGCGGTTTCTTCACCGCGGCGTATTGACTTGCACTAGGCGCACGCCTAAGATGCTGCCAGCTTAATTCACAGAGGTACTGTAATGAGCCGAGGACTGACCGGTATTGTGCTCAAAGGCTATGGAGCACGTGACTTCACACTAACACTGCTCTCCAAACGAGAGATCGCGCCGCACTTTACGCGCTTGCGTTTTGCCAGCGCCACACTGTTTCAGGAAATCGAGTGGCACCCGGCCACCTGGCTACGCTTCTGGTTTCCGGATCCGGCGGGCAAGCGCCGTGAGCTGCAACGCGCCTACACGCTGGTGGCCGCCTACCCAGAGCAAGGCCAATTTGAAATTGACGTGCTGATGCACGAGCCGCCCGGCCCGGCCACCTTGTGGTTCATGCAAGCCAAGCCCGGCGACACGATCCCGAGCACATTTTTAGGCTCGCGCTTTCGCATGCCGCAGCCGGTGCCAGCGGGCTTTCTGCTGGTCGGTGATGCGTGTTCGACCCCGGCGATCAACAACATCATCGCTGCCGTGCCCGCCGAAGCTGTGCTAGAGCTTTACCTGGAGAGCACCAGCGAACACGACGTTACCATTCCGCTGGAAGCGCACCCGCAGCTGCATGTCCAGCGTGTGCCACGCAGCTCGGCTAGATCACTAATAGAGGCTATCCGACGCCGTGAGCGGGCTGGCTGGTATGCTTGGGGCGCCGGCGAAGCTGGCACGATGAAGCTGCTGCACAAGGCGCTCAAAGAAGAGCACGGCTTTACCAAAGAGGCCATGCACGTACAAAGCTACTGGGCCGAGACTCCACACACTAAGGGCACACGATGACTGAAACCCACACCTACGGCGATTCGGCCTACTTCACTCTGCCCGATGGGCGTAAGCTGCACTATTGGGTGAAGGGTGAAGGCGGGCCGACGGTGGGGTTCGAGGCAGGCATGGGCTTCTCGGGTGCCATGTGGGGCATGGTGCAGCCTGAGGTAGCCAAGCTGGCCACTACACTGGTCTACGACCGCGCCGGCACTGGCCGCAGCGACGACAAGCCTGGCGCCCACACGCTGGATATGGCCGCCGCCGACCTTGGCGCGTTGCTGGCCAGCCTTCCGCAGCTGGCGCCGTTCATTTTGGTGGGCGCCAGCTGGGGCGGCCCGATCGTGCGCCACCTGGCAGCCAAAGGTGGCGTGCCCATTCGCGCCCTGGTGCTGGTAGACCAGAGCGATGAGAATGCGCCAGATTTCTTCACCCCGGCGGCCCGAAAGCAGTTTGAGGCAACGCCCAAAATGCTGATCCCGCTGGCCAAGCTGGGTCTCTACAAGCTCATCGGCCAAGGGCCGGGCAAGCACCAACCTGCCGAAGTGCGCAAAGATCACTACGAATATGATTTCACAGTGCGCGCCGCGCAGAACTTTGCTTCCGAGATAAGCAATTTCATTCCAGACATGGAATGGCTGCGTGATAACCCCAACCGCCTGGAAGGCGTTGAGGTGAGCGTGATCAGCGGCATAAAGCCTGGCATGCTGGATGGCAAGCAACGCACATCCATCAATGCGGCCCACCGCAAAACGGCTGAGTATGTAAGCAAAGGCCGCTTTGTGCCTGCCGAGAACTCCGGGCATTACGTGATGTTCCACCAGCCCGAGATCATTGTCAGTGAAGTGGCACGGTTACTGGGCAAATCTATCTGATTGAAAGAAGCTAGTTGCTGCGTATCCAAAACCAAGCAACTAGACTTGTGGTCACGCTATAGGAGAAGATTTGCCAGTAAGGATTCTTACCTATCAGGGTTCGGCAGTTCTGGTGTAGCTGTAAAAACCCGGTCAGAATGACACTGTAAGTAAAAGGGCGGGTTTTGAGACCCGCCCTTTTGGTACTAAATCTCTTTTACGTCACCCATGGCTGGGTAGTACACATTTCCAAAGCCATCTTCATTGAGCTTTTCTTTCAACGCCAAGGCGGGGCCTTGCTCGCCGTGCACCAGGAAGATGTTGCGCACGGTGTCCTTCACCGCCGCAGCGTATTCGCGCAGCCCGTCTTGCCCGGCATGGGCAGAGAATCCGTTGACGGTGGCGACGCGTATCTTGCGGTCATACTCGGTGCCGAAGATGCGGATGCGCTCGGCGCCCTCCACCAGGCGGCGGCCCAGCGTGTGTGGCGCCATCCACGAGACGATGAGCACCAGGCTGCGCTCATCCATCACGTTGTGCTCCAGATGGTGCAGCACGCGGCCCACTTCCATCATGCCCGAGGCGGAGATGATAATCATCGGCTCTTTGCGGTCATTCAGCGCTTTGGATTCATCCACCGAGCGAATGTAAGTGAGCATGTCAAAGCCCAGCGCCTCGGTGTGATTGCCTTCCTGCAAGAAGGTGCGGGTTTCATCGTCAAGACAATCTGGGTGGCGGCGGAAGATATCCGTCACGTTCACCGCCAACGGGCTGTCTACGAACACGGGCACTTTGGGAATATCGCCAGAGGCCATGAGCTCGTGCAGGTGATACACAATCTCCTGCGTGCGCCCCACGGCAAACGCAGGGATGATCACTTTGCCACCGCGCCGCAACGTATCACCGATAATAGTGCGCAACTGCTCGGCAGCATGTTCGGGTGGCAGGTGGTTACGGTCCCCGTAGGTGCTCTCCATCAGCAGCGTGTCGGCGCCACTGGGCATCACCGGGTCTTTGATCAGGGTGAGGCCGGGGCGGCCAATATCGCCGGAGAACCAGAAGCGGCGCTGCGCGCCGTGATCGTCAATATCCAACGCAATCGCCGCCGAGCCCAGAATGTGGCCAGCTTCAATAAAAGTGGCTTGAATGCCGGGCAACACCTGGAAGGGCGTGTTGTATTTGTGATCCACGAACTGGTCGTCGGCCTGGTTTGCATCCGCCACCGTGTAGAGCGGCACCACCGGCGGCTCGCCGTTTTTTAGGCGGCGGTTGAGGTGCGCGGCATCGCTTTCTTGAATGTGCGCCGAATCTTCCAACATCACTTTGCACAAATCGGCGGTGGCATTCTGCGCATGAATAGGCCCGGCATACCCGCTCTTGACCAGGTTGGGAAGATTGCCGCTGTGGTCGATATGGGCATGCGAGAGGATGACCGCATCCAGCTCTTTGGCATCAAACTTAAAGGTGGTGTTGCGGATGGCGGCTTCTTTGCGCGGGCCTTGGAACAGGCCGCAATCCAGCAGGAGTTTGCGGCCATTGATCTCAAGCAGGTGCTGTGAACCGGTGACGGTTTGCGCCGCCCCCAAAAAACGGATTTGCATAAGTCTGTCCCTTTCTAGCTCGGGCGCAGCGCTTTGAGTACCTGGTCGCCCCAGGTGTGGAGGCGCCAAGGCACGCTGGCGAAGAGTGGCGCCAACTCGGCGCGGGTGGCGGGGTTGGCGCGTGCAGTACTCTCCATAATATCGCGTGGCAAGACCACATCTGACTCTACGTCCATCTCTTTGGCGGCATGTTTGCGCCAGGCACGCAACAACTCCACGCGCTCGACGAACGCTTCGTCATAGGGGCGGCGCGGCGGGCGGCGCAGCGGCGCGGCATCCTGCCCGCGTTTGACTGCGGCCAGCAAGGCTTTACCATGGCGGCGCAGCTGGCCTTCGCTCATGCCTTTGACCTCACTCATCTCCTCGAGTGTGCCGGGGGCCAGTTTGGCCAGCTCGATCAGGGTCGTGTCACCCATGATCTTGAACAGCGGCACATCGGCGATGGCCGCACGCTGGGCGCGGTACTCCGCCAGCTCTTGCAGGATGGCGGCCTGGCGCGGGTTGAGATCGCGCGAGCCTTTGACGCGCCACACTTCGGGAACGTCTTCCACATGTACGTTGGCACGCGTCGCGGCGGGCAGGCGGGCGAAGTCCTCTTGCGCCAGCGGCCAGCGCCCGGCGGCCTCCAGATCGGCTTTGAGCTTGTTGCGCAGCGGGATGAGGTAGTGCGTGTCATGGCGTGCATAATCCAGCAAGGCGGGCTGCAGCGGGCGGGCGCCCCAGTCAGCCCGTTGGAAGCGCTTTTCCAGCGTGATGCCAAAGTCTTCTTCAAGCAGACTGCTCAGGCCTACGCGTTTGCGTCCCAGGATGCGGGCGGCCATCATCGTGTCGAACAAATTGGCAAACTCAAGGTGATACTGGCGCTGCATCACCAGCAGGTCGTATTCGGCGGCGTGAAAGATCTTCTCGTGGGTCGGGCTGGCAAACAGCGCCGCCAGCGGCTCCAGGTTGGCGAGCGGAAAAGGATCGATCAGCGCGTCTTCATCCGGCGTGGAGAACTGCACCAGACACAGACGTTCGCGATAAGCATACAGGCTGTTGGCTTCGGTATCCACTGCGACGAGCGCGTGCTTTTGCAAGCGCTCGACCAGCGCAGTAAGTGCATTGGCGCTGGTAATGAGTGCGGGGGTACTACTACCACTGGACATGTGGCGGCTATTATATGTAAGAAAAGTGAGCCGGAAGAGTAATTAGCGGCAAGTGAGCAGCGAGCAGTAATGAAGTAATCAGTAATCAGTAATCAGTAATCAGTTGCAACCCCTGAACCAGGTGCCCCTGTTTCACTACTAACTAATCACTGCTCACTTTTCCCTGTTCACTCTTCACTGATCCCTGTATATACTCTCGCTATGAGTGAACTCATTCTCGAAGGCTGGGTCTCGGTATTGGCGGCGTTGGAGAGCCAACGCCGGCCAATTGAGCATGTGTTTGTGCAGCAAGGCAAAGATGTGCGCAACCTGGGGCACATTGAGCGCCAGGCAACCCAGCAGGCCATTCCTTTGCAGTTTGTGAGCGGCGACGAAATTGACCGCCGCGCTGCGGGCAAAAGCCACGGCGGCGTGCTAGCGGTGGTCGGCGAACGCCGCTTCGATAGCCTGGATGCGCTGGCACAGGCCGGCGGCTGGGTGGCAATGCTGGATGGTGTGGAAGACCCCTACAACTATGGGCAGGCCATCCGCGCCTTGTATGCGGCGGGCGCCAGCGGGCTGGTGGCGCCGCTGCGCAACTGGGATACGGCGCTGAACGTGGTGGCGCGTGCCAGCGCGGGCGCCAGCGAATACATGCCCACCGCCCGCGCTGGTGTGCTGGAGGCATTGCACTTCTTCAAGGGCCGCGGCTACCAGTGCGTGGCCACCGCCAAGGAGCGTGGCAGCACGGCTTTATATCAAGCCAACTTGCGCGGGCCGCTCTTTCTGCTGATCGGCGGCGAGCGCCGCGGCCTCAACGCCGCGGCACAAGCGTTGTGCGACACCCTGGTAAGCATCCCCTACGGGCGCGACTATCGCGCCGAGCTGGATGTCACTTCGTCCACCGCGGCGTTGGCCTTTGAGGTGCTGCGCCAACGGAGCCAGACATGAAGCACTACGTGGCTTTGATGCGCGGCATCAACCTCGGCAAACGCCGCGTGAAGATGGACGATCTGCGCGCTATGTTCGAGCAGATGGGCCACAGCGATGTGCGCACCCTGCAGGCCTCAGGCAACGTGGTGTTCGCCAGCCAAAGCAGCGATAGCGCCACGCTGGCCGCCGCCATCGAGGCGCAAGTTGTGCAAACCTTTGGTTTCGATTCGCCCACGCTGGTGGTCAGCGCCGAGGAGATCACCGCCCTGATAGAACGAGACCCCTTTGCCAAAGAGAAATTGGCTGAGGGCAGTCGCACGCACATTACCTTTCTGGCGCAGCCACTTGGCAAAAGCCACGCCCTGCCCTACATTGCCCCAGACCAGAGTTTCCGCGTCTTCGCCGCCGGCACGCAGCAGTTGGCCTGCGTGGTAGAACCCACCACCAGCAGCTTGAGCTACATGGATTATCTCGGCAAGCAATTTGGCGAAGAGGCCACCACGCGCACCTGGAATACGGTGGTCAAGTTGCATGAAATGCTGAGCGCAGCATGAAGCCCGTTTTCTTTGCATCGCAGGCCGAGCTGCGCAAATGGCTGATGAAGAATCACGCCACTGCTGACGAGCTGTGGGTGGGCATGTACAAGAAACACACCGGCAAAGCCAGTATTACCTGGCAACAACTGGTGGATGAGGTGCTGTGCTTCGGCTGGATCGATGGCATCCGCAAAAGTATTGACGCCGAGAGCTTCACCAACCGCATCACACCGCGCCGCAAGAAGAGCATGTGGAGCGCCATCAATCTAAAACGCGTCGAAGAGCTTAGGTCGCTGGGGCTGATGCAGCCCGCCGGACTGAAGGCCTACGAAGAACGTGACCCCAGCCGCAGCCAACAATATTCAGGCGAGCAGCAGCAAGTGAGTCTTACCGCTGCATTGGAAAAGCAATTCAAGAAGCACAAACAGGCCTGGGATTTCTTTGCCGGCCAGCCACCCAGTTATCGTAAAAGTGTCATTTGGTGGGTCATCAGCGCCAAGCGCCAAGAGACGCAGCAAAAACGGCTGGCACGTTTGATCGAACTCTCGGCAGCCCAACAGCGCGTGGAAATTGCTGCGCCGTTTGGCAGGAGAGCTTAGCCCACCGTAGCATCCGGCAGCTCGCGCTCCACGTGGCGCATACGCGGGTAGGCGTACATACCCAGCGCCGCCGTCACCATGCCCAAGCCCGAAACCAGCAGCATGAGGCCGATGCCGCGCCCCGGCCCGGCGCCCAACAGCATACCCAGCAGCCCGCGGCCCAGCGAGCCGCCCACCGCCATCGCCGGCTCGAAAAGCCGATCGGCTAGCGGCGCGGCCAGCAGCATCGAAAGCAGCACACCAGCGCGCGAGATCATCACAATCAGCGAGAACACGCGTCCCTGCAAATTCTCTGGCACTTTGACCTGCACCACCGCACGGATCGAAGCGTTGATCATGGTGATGGGGAACATGAACAAGAAGAAGCCCACGGCGATCAATACGGGGCTGGGCTGCAGGCCGCTGGCGGCCAAACCCAGCCCGCTCACGATGGCGCACAGCACGATGGTGAGCACTTTGCGGCGCGGCTGGTGCCCGGCGCTGGCCCACACGCCGCCCAGCAGCAGACCCACGCTGGATACGCTTTGCATCACGCTTAGCACTTGGGCGGTGGTGAAGCCCAGGATCATCGGCGTGGAGAGCACGGTACTGGCGCTCAACATCAGATTCAACAACGAGATAAGCACCGCCAGGCTGATTAAGCCCGGCCGGGTGCGCAAGTAATCGAAGCCCATGCGCAGATCTGCCAACAGGCTGAGCTTGACGGCCTGGGCCGCCGGCTGCGGAATGCGCACGACCAGCAGCATCAACGCCGCCACGGTGAAGCCAGCCAGGTCCAGCCCAAAGATAAAGCTCAAGCCCAGCGTGCCGTATGCCGCAGCCGCAGCAATCGGCGATAGGATCGCTGCCAGCGATTGCGCCGTCTGCACCATGGCATTGGCACGGCTGAGTTGCTCACGCGGCACCAGGCTGGTGACAATGGTCTGATAGGCCAGCATCTGGAAGATGCCGGCCGCTGAGGTGACCAGCGTGGCCAGATACAGCTGCCACAGCTGCAACTGGCCCTGACTAAACAGAATGAACAACAGCAAGGTGCTGACCGCGGTGGCCGTATCGGCCAGCAGCATCAGCGTCTTGCGGTTCAGGCGATCCACCAGCACGCCAGCAAAGGGGCTGACGATGAACGGCGGGATGGCGTTGAACAGCGCAATCAACACAAACGGCGTGGCCTGGCTGGTCTGCTCATACACCCACAGACCCAGCGCAAACCCGGTCATGCCAGAGCTGACCAGCGAGACAACCTGCCCCGCCCAAATGGTGAGGAATGCACGCATAGTTGTATCCTCCCCGGCAGACCAGGCTGCCGGTAAACAAAAACGCACGCGTAGGCGTGCGTTTCTTCAACAACGTTCCAGGGCTATACTACCGGCGCGCCTTCTAGCCAATCTTGCGGCAGGTCGCCACGGCCTTCGCCCAACACAATGAAGGTGCCACGGTGCGTCTTCTTCAGGTTGAGGCGCGGGCCAAGTTCGAACTCAGAGGCCCACTGCTCGCGGCGGTCACCAATATAGAAGCGTTTGCCGGCCTGCAAGCGCTCGATGAGCGTGACACGGTCCAGCAGCACCGTGTCAGACCAGGTGGGGCCGCGGCGCTCGTAGGCGCGCACCCAGGCCAACTGCCCGTTGGCATCCAGATGCATAGCTTCCACCACACCGTGGGCTTTACGGTTGTTACGAACGAAGTTCTTTGTTTTGAACATAGTCGGGGTGGGCGGATTCGAACCGCCGACCACCGCGTCCCAAACGCGGTGCGCTGCCAGGCTGCGCTACACCCCGCAGCACACACAGTATACCAATGAGCCCATAACGGAAACGATGTTAATTTAGTGCTGATAAGACGATGATTGATTTCTTATACGCCAGCGCTATCCTTACGTTCAAATCTTATTGATTGGAGATGACGATGATGACCCTATACCTCAACCCCCGTACCCGCCGCTTCAGCCAGACGCGTGCTGCCGGTGTATATATCCCCGTAGATGTCAGCGCCAATGGCGAAGAGTATGTTCTGCGGGCCTACCTGCCCGGCCTGAAGGCCGATGACGTGCAGATCGAAGTGCTGGAGAACACCGTGACCATTCACGGCGAGTTCGCCAACCAGATCCTGGACGAGAACGAGCAGATGATGCTGCGCGAGCTGCCCAGCGGCGCCTTCGAGCGCACCCTGCGCCTGCCCACGGACCTGGACGCCGAGCGTGCCCAGGCCGAGATGCAGGACGGCGTGCTGACCCTGCGTGTGGCCAAGGCCGAACACGCCAAGAGCAAGAAGATCAACATTCTGGCCAAGTAAGGCCATCCCCAGAACCAAGAGCCCGGCAGTCGCCGGGCTCTTTTGGTTGGCGACCCACATCCGCTATACTAGTAGCCATGCGCAGCCAATACCCGCATACTGAAGAGTTGTTTGTAGCCAAACACCACCCCACCGCCCGCCGGCGCCATGTGCGCCAGGTCTGGCTGCAGATCGTGCTGCCGCTGGTGTTGGGCACCGCCCTGGGCGGCTTGGCGCTATACGCCCTGCTCACCGCCGAGGCGGGCAACGCCACACGTGCCTCGCAATTGGCCACGGTGGTGCTGGCCATCCCCCTGCTGCTGATCGGTGTCATTTTGCTGGTGGCACTGGTTGCGGCCATCTACCTGCTGGCGCGCACCATGCGCTGGATTCCAGAACACACCATTTATGTGCATCGTTGGCTGCAACAAGCCAACAGCGCCATCCTGCGCGGGGCAGACTATGCCGCCAAGCCGATGCTGGCCGCCCAGAGCTGGGCGAATGCGTTTAGCAAGGTCTTCAGGAGAGACCGCCTGCCATGAGAAACAACAATAGCTTGCTGGCTGTGAGTGCCCTGCTGGGCGCCATCTTGGGTCTGGCGGCAGGTGTGCTGTTGCTGCGCCGCGCCGAGCAGCGCGGCAGCGAAGTTGCCATCACCAGCGGTGAAGGCTTGAGCATTGGCCTGCTGGCGTTTGGCCTGCTGCGCCAGATCGCCACCCTGGGCGACGAATAACCTCGATGCAAAAGATCGTTCCGTTTCTAGTATTCAATAACGGCCGCGGCGCACAAGCGCTGGAATTTTATGCCTCTGTGTTCAAGGATGCCAACATTAGCAAAAAAACTCTCAGCCCAGACGGCCAGCTCTTCATGGGCACTGTGCAGCTGCACGGGCAGGAGTTCCACGCCATCGATGCGCCGGGCGAGAACTTCCAATTCTCAGAAGGCATCTCCTTCATGATCAATTGCGCCAACGCCGAAGAAGTGGATTACTTCTGGGAACGTTTGGTTGAGGATGGCGGCGAACACTCGATGTGCGGTTGGCTGAAGGATCGCTTTGGCGTTTCATGGCAAGTGGTGCCCACCCTGCTTGGCGAGCTGATGCAAGACCCTGACCCTGAAAAGGTTGACCGTGTTGTGCAAGCCATGCTGAAGATGCAAAAGCTGGATACGGCTGCGCTACAAGCCGCCTACGACAACGCGTAGCCCCTAATACAAGCCCCGCAACTGGAAATTACGCCCCACGCAACTGGCGTACAGCTCCCGTCAGTGCCCTCAGTCTGGGTGCTGCAGTGATACTGCTGGCCCTACTGTGCACATGGTGCTGCCCGCCGATGATGTGCGCTTTGAGCCGGCAGCCGCAGCATTGTGCTAGCGCGCCACTTCCGCGGTGCAGTGACCTATACCGCTGCGCGTGCCCTCGGGACGGCTGCTGCCCGCCTACGCCCCGCACGAGCTGCGCTTGCGCCCGGCACGCCGGGGCGCGTGAGCTTGGCGTAGCAACGCATCTATAATCATCTCCATGACGGAGACTCCGAATTGTGTACTCTTTGGCCGGCTGGAGCGCGACACGCTCATCACGGCAGATGGCAAAGCGCTTATTGACCAGCCCGGCGGTAATTTGCTGTACGCCGCATCCGCCTACGGCGTGTGGGGCGATACGCCCGGGTTGGTAAGCCGGGTGGGTAGCGATTTTTCCCACGAGTGGGAGACAGTGCCGAGTTCGCGTCGCCTGGATACGCGCGGTGTAGTGCGTTTGGAGCACCCAATAGATCTGCGGCGCTTCATTGCCTACAGCGATGTGGCCACCGCGCATCGCGAAAACCCCATCCGTCATTTTGCCCGTCATAATCTCAGCTTCCCCAAGAGCCTGCTGGGCTACCTGGCCCCGGTGGAGCCGCTGGACTCCAAGCGAGAGCGCAATACGCTCTCGCTGCGGCCAGAGGATATCCCCGCGGCGTATCACGGGGCCAAAGCTGCGCACCTATGCCCGCTGGACTATTACAGCCACCGCTTGCTGCCGGCCACGCTGCGCGAGCAGGGCACTGAGATTGTCACGCTGGATGCCGGGCGCGGCTATATGCACCCCGACTTTATCGCCGAGCTTCCCGAGCTGGTCAATGGCCTGACGGTATTCCTGACCACAGAAGAGCGTATGCTCAATCTTTTCGCCCACCGCAGCCAGGACAACTGGAAGCTGATCGATACCCTGGGCAGCTTTAACTGTCGGGCGGTGGTGGTGCACAGTGTGCACCGCGGCCAGTGGCTGCTGGATGTGGATGCACGCAAGCGCTACCAAATCCCGCCTTACCCAGCCCGCTTGAGCGACATTACGCATGCCAGCAGCAGCTTCTGCGGCGGCTTTATCGCTGGCCTGTTGCGCACACAGGACTTCCTGCGTGCGACGCTGTATGGCAATGCCCTGCAATCGCTGGCCATGGAAGGCAGCGGCGCCTTCTACGTTGAGGAGACGCTGCCCGGGCTGGCCGAATCCCGGCTGCAGTCGCTGACCTCTGCCGTGCAGGTCATCTAGCCAGCTGGTGGCTGGCTCGGAGATTGTTCGTCACCCTGGATCGCTGCGTACTCCCGAATAGACAAACAAACTGAATCGTAGCTACACGCAAAAGAGCGAGGAAATCCTCGCTCTTTTTGATTTTCTAAAGAATCAGGGCAAACCTTACAGCTCTGCAAGCATGCCTGCAGTACCATTGAATTGTTACCATGTACTAACTAAAATCTAACCAATATTCGAGTTCTCCTCAACTCGATGAAAGGTTAGATACATGAAAACGCTCAGCATCCTCATTTTCCTCGGCACCCTCACTGCCATCGTCTTCGGCGCTATGTTCGCCATCCGCCCCACCAAGGCCCAAGAAGTTGCGGCCCCGATTGAGGTGTCCACCAATGATACTCAATCCGTGCTGGTAGTCGCCCCGGTCACGGGCGGCCAGAATTCGGCCGGCGGCCAGAATGCCGCCCCAGCCGCTGTCGAGGTTGACCCCGGCGCCGCCCTGGCGCAGACCTTCATGGTTAACCTGCGCAAGGAGCCCACTGTGGCCCCTGAAGCCGCTGCCGAAACCGCCCCTGAGGCTGCTCCGCAAGCCCAGCCAGAGGCTGCCCCGGCCGCCGCCAGCCTGCAATCATTCATCAGCACAGTCTCCAACGGAAACTCCGCCCAAGTCACCGGCATCTACGTTGACGGCGTAATGGCCTACGGCGTGACTGGCCAGGGCGGCAACGCCGCCTTCGTCAGCGAGCAGCCCAATGTGGTGACCCAGTTTGGGCTGGCCAGCCAGTACGGTAGCCAAGGCTTCCTGGCGCACAACTACCTGGCGGGCAGCGCCTTCGCCAACATTGGCATAGGCCAGATCATCACCCTGGTGTACGGCAACGGCGCCACCAAGGAATTTCAAGTGACAAGCACGCAGAGCTACCAAGCCCTATCCCCCGACTCCACCCAGTCCAACTTTGTGGACCTGAACAGCGGCGAGCAACTGAGCGCCTCGGCCCTGTTCCACAAGGTCTACAACAGCAAGAACACCCTGGTGCTGCAGACCTGCATTGAGCAGGACGGGATCAGCACCTGGGGCCGTTTGTTCATCACTGCAGTTCCGCTTAGCTGAGCGAGCGTCTTCTAACCGAGGAGGCGGAACTGCGTTCCCCTAAAAGATCCCCGCTTGAGGAGGTGGGGATCTTTTTTTGCCGAGAATCCAGGCTGGCGCCTAACTGTCGGTGCTATTGGTGAAAGGCACCGCTACGATGAGCACACGGTGGGTATTGCTCTCGTAGGGCCAACAGGTGATGAGGGTGAGACGTTCATCTTCGGTGGGCTGGATCCATTCGGCGTTGGCAATGCGTACGTCCATGGGCTGGTTGCGCTCTGGCAATACGGCGGTATAGACCACCACATACTCAAACAACTCTCCGTTGGAAAACACCTGAATAGTGTCGCCCTTCTGCAGGCGATAGAGGTCACGGAAGACTTCGCCATAGATATTGTGATGGCCATTCAAGACGGTGTTCCCCGGCGCGCCCAGACCAGCAGATGTCTCATGCCAACCCACGGCGCGGTAATCGGGCGCCAACCATTGCTGAAAGACCTTCTCTTCATATGAGAGGTCAATGGAGCCGATGGGGACGATGGTGGCATCCAACTGGATGGATGGGATGACGACACGATCGGGCGCCTTGCCCACGATAACTTCGTCTACTTCGCGTGGCAGCGGGGTTGGGAAGCCGCTGGGGGCCAGGTCTACTGAGACACTGCTGGGATCTGCACTGTCGGAGGATGCGTAGACGGGCAGGAAGCCAGCCTGCAGAGCATCATCGGCAGCCAGGTCGATGGCAGGCGGCATGGTGGCAACGTCAAAGATGCCCTTGCCGAGGGCAAAGAAGATCACCAGGATGCCGATGAAAACAATGCCGATAATGAGGGCATTGGATTCTTTTTTCTGAGGTTGCGGGGAATATGCGTCCATATGCGGGGATTTTATCCTGTCAGAGTCGAGACCAGATTGCTTCGTCGCTCTGCAGCTGCGCCTCCCATCCTCGCTATGACAGAGTACAGGCGAGGGCCGCGCTGCATTGCAACGACATAGTAAAAACAAAAGCGGGGCCAAGTATGGCCCCGCTTTTGTTTTGCTTTGAGCAGATGCGGGCTAGCTTTCGTCGTCCTCGTCTTCGTAGTCATCTTCAGCAGCACGGTTCTGGCGGTCACGGTCCAACTTCATACCGATGCCGAGCAGGATCAGGGCAAAGCCGAAGACGCCGATACCCAGGTTCAGGAACATATTGTCCCGGAAGATGGCGGGCAGCTCGATACCCGTGATGGGGATGAGCACGCCAGGCGTGGGGCTGGGCGTGACGGTGGGCGTGGGCAGCTCGCCGTTGCACAGCGTGCCGCTGTTGTTGTTGCTCAGCGACTTGGACTGGCCGTCGTTCGGGTCAATCCACATGATGGAGACGGTGTTGGGCAGCGCACCATTGACCGGTGTGCCGAAGACCACCGTGCTGTTGGCCGGCACCGTGATCGGGCCGCCAGAGGCGCTGCCACCAACCACCCACCATACGAAGTTGACCGGGGCGGCATTGGCATTGCTCACCTGCCAGCGCAGGTCACCCGGTTGCGCCTCGTTGGTGTTGACGATGGTGCCTTCCTGGTCAACACACAGGCCCACGAAGGTGATGCCATCACCCGTGATGGGCACGAACACGGTCGGCGTGGCGGTGAAGGTAGCCGTGTTCTCCGGCGTATTGGTGAAGGTAGCCGTGGCCGGATCGGTGACCGTAAGGGACGGAGTCAGCGTGGCCGGGTTGGTGACCGTGAGAGACGGGGTCAACGAGGGCGGCGGCGTGCCAGTCACCGTCACTGAGGGGGTGAAGGTGGCGGTGAAGGTCGGCGTGAACGAAGCGGTCACCGTGGAGGTAAAGGTAGCGGTGGAGGTGAAGGTGGCCGTATTCGTCGGCGTGAAGGTAGAGGTAAAGGTCGCCGTGTTGGTGGGCGTGAAGGTGCTGGTGAAGGTGGGGCTGGGGGTCAGCGTACCCGTGGGGGTAATGCTGGGGGTCAGCGTGATGGTGGGCGTATCGGTGGGCGTTGGAGTCGCTGTATCGGTCGCCGTGGGGGTAGCGGTGAACGTAGCCGTCGCCGTAGAGGTAAAGGTAGCCGTCGCCGTGGGGGTGTCCGTAGACGTGGCCGTGGCGGTGTACGTAGCCGTGGCGGTGGGCGTATCGGTGGCTGTGGCCGTCGCCGTGAAAGTGGGAGTGTTAGACGGCGTGAAGGTTGCGGTGAAGGTTGGCGTGCTCGACGGCGTCAGCGTAGCCGTATTGGTGGGCGTGTTAGACGGGGTGAACGTAGCCGTGTAGGTGGGTGTGTTGGACGGCGTAAAGGTGGCCGTAAAGGTCGGGGTGTTAGACGGCGTCAGCGTAGCCGTATTGGTGGGCGTGTTCGACGGCGTAAACGTAGCCGTGAAGGTTGGCGTGTTGCTCGGAGTCAGCGTGGCCGTGTTGGTGGGCGTGTTGCTCGGCGTGAAGGTAGCGGTGAAGGTGGCCGTGAACGATGGGGTCAGCGTGGGGCTGGCCGTAGGGCTGACAGTGTTGGTCGGCATCTTGCTAGGCATCACCGTGGGGGTGGGGGTCTTGACTTTGTGGCTGCCTTCATCACGGCAATCCAAGGTGCCGACCACCTTCCAGTTCCATGAGCTGGCAGGCACCGAGATAGTACCAATTTCCTGCCAATCTACGTTGCCGTTCATAGCCGGCACATTGAACTTGGCTACTGAGCTGCCGTTGATGTAGACATCAGCCTCTTGGGCAACCTCATAAATACCGGAAAGGTTCTGCACTTGAACAGAGCCCGAATCCGTCACGCGGAAGTTGTAGCGGCCACAATCCCACGCCTGCGCCACGGTGGTGGCGGCGGTGGCAATCACGCCGACAATGACAACAGCAAACAGTAATTTACGCAGAGTACTCATACTCACTCACTTGCCAGCTGGTAGCCAAAGCGGGTCTTATTGAGAATAAGCTCTGGGCGGCTGGGATCCTTCTCGATTTTCTGGCGCAATAAATACACAATCCACTTGATACGTTCACGGATTTTCTCGTTGTCCTCGCCCCACACTTCGCGTGCCAGGGTCTCATAGGCCACTGGCTTGGGGTGCTGGCGCGCAAGAATCTCCAACACGGCAAATTCACGCGGGGTGAGATCGATCAATTGGTCACGCAGAGTGACCTGATGGGTCTGCAAATCTACAGACAGCCCCTGGTCAGGAAAGACCAGCACGGAGGCAGGCTTGCTGGGGCCGGAGCGGCGCAGCGCAGCTTCGATACGCGCCACGACCTCATCGCCAACAAAAGGCTTAGAGACGTAATCATCGGCGCCTTCTTTGAGGCCGCGCACAACGCTTTCTTTTTGACTGAGGGCGGAGAGGATGATGATGGGCGCGTCTGTGATGGCACGCAACTGGCTGAGAGTCTCCCAGCCATCCATCTCTGGCATCATCAGATCGAGCAAGACCACGCTGGGATTGGAGTCCATCCATTTACGCAGGGCCTGCTTGCCATCCGTGGCGCCGACCACATTCATGCCAGCGCGGCGCAAGGTCAGCTTGAGCAGATTCAGGGTGTCAGGATCGTCTTCAACCACCATAACGACGCGTTGAGAGCCGAGCTCTTGCACGGCATCTAAATCTAACCCTGCGCCAGGCGGGTTGAACACATCTTTTTCTTCAGCCAACAGCACTCTTACCCACTTTTTCTAAACTTCCGTTTATTTAGAAATACTCGACTCATGACAAGAGTATTTTCAACTACGAGTCAATTATTTTTCGAGAATTCCCAGTCCAAATAATAACATGCGCTATCAGAAATGCAAGGGGGCATTTGTCTATACTTGCATTTTTGATAGGCTAACGCCCGCTATATGCGGGTGTTCTAACCAAAAACTAACTTAAATTACTCGGAAAGCTCGATCAGAGAGCTGCCGCCACCACCGAAAACGACCCCTGGATCGTAATCAACAGTAATCACGCCTGAGCCACTGACGACATAGCGCCACGCAATAATCTGGGCGTTGAGGGTCTTATTGGTTCCAGAGCCCGCCATGGAGACCAGGGAATTGGCGGCATAAATGGTCCCGCGAATCAGGGTTTGGCCAGCCCCGTCTACGCGAACATCCGCCCCGTTTTCGCGCTCCAGAAAAATCGCCATTCCTGCGTAGGAACCGCTGGTCGGCGCAGCAAGTGTGACTTGACCACTGCCGCCGATATGCACACCACCATCCGCTATAAACACCATCACATCGCTTCCAGTAACACGTCCGGAGCCATTAACCACAAACGAGCCACCGCCACCACACGAGCTGTCCCCTGTAATGTAGTACAGGCCGGGCTGCATCTGAGCAATTGTGTCTGAACCGATACAAATGCGATCGTACAAACCCGGATAGACAATAATGGGGTTGGGATGAGTGCAATTAACCCAGTTGGTAAGATCAAGGTTTCCGTCAGTAAGGAAGAAATTGCCCGAGGTACCGCAGCGCGCCGGAGACGGGGTGGCCGCTGCACTTGGCACCAGCGGATAAGGCACCGTGGCCAAGGGATCCACCATGTGTGGAACACCGGTTGTGGGAGGGTAAGGATTAACTGCCAGAGTTGGGTCACTCCAGCGCCACATCCACTCCGGCATCCACAACCCACCAACTACATCGATGGTATCTGCCTTTAGGCGCGGGATGCCAGACCCACAGGTTTGGCCGCCATCCACATAGGCCGCCTCGCTGTGACTAGAGTTTACAAAGATACCCCCGCCAATCACTCGTATACAGCCACTACCTGAAAGGTCCACAACGCGTTGCTGCGCATCGTTCAGGGCAATGAGGCCATTACCACCGCCGATGGGGCCGCCGCCACTGGTACAACGCGCCACAGCGCGGCCGCTGCTCTGCAGGGTGCCGCTGTAGACCAGGCGCCCGAAGGTGAGCTGCGATTGGGCGCGAATGTTGACTTCAACATATTCGTCATCCCCCGCGTTCGGGCCTGTGGTGGGGGGATTGCTGACCGAGACAATCACATTGGGCGGCGCGGCCGTGTAGCCATTTTGGGCAGCTGAGGCCACCGCGGCGTTGACCACATTGGCGGAGTTACACAGCGCGAAGGCACCCGCCAAGGCGGCATTATCAGCTGCGTTCTGTGCGGAGCGACGATCGCTATATAAGCGGCCGCCATCTACGGCCAGGCCAATAGCGCCGAGCAAGCCAACGAACACCAGCATGACCAGCACAATGGCCTGGCCGCGCTCGGCGCGGGCCAATGCCCGGCGGACGGATTGAATTTTATGAATGCGCATACGCGGTAAGACTCCCAGCCTAAGTATAGCCAGTAGTCTGGCGATTCCGCCCCGTTACTTTAGACCCAGTTAGTCTGACGCCATAAAAGAGACGAAGGGTACGGCGAAAGTATCAATGACCTCGCTGCCGCTGCTGACATCCAGCAGGCTGAGGCGCGCTCCGCCCCCGCCCTGCTCAAGGATCAGGAAGTGGTTGGCATCCACCCATTCGGCCTGCACCGCAAAGGCCACAAAGCCTGCGGGCAGGCTGATGAGGCTGGTGCTGCCATCGGTAGCGTTGGCCATGGCCAGGCGCGCTGTACCATCCTGATAAGTGTAGAGATAAGTGCTGTTGTCAGGAGACCAGGCGAGGAAGCGGATTTGCTCGGCGCGCACGGCGGGCGACTCGTTGCTGCCATCGCTGAGCGCAACCACCAGCTCATTGTCCGGACCGCCGGCTTCGCCCAGGGGGCGCAGGTAGGCACTGCGGCTGGCATCCGGCGAGAAGGCTACCTCGCCAAAGATAAAGAAAGCGGCCTGGATGCTACCCGCCTCAAAAGCAGGCGTGCCGTCCAGCGGGATCCACCACAGGCTGGTTTCCGGCATGCCGCCCGCCAGCGCATCGGCCGGAGGCACGGCCACCATCAGCGAGCTGCCCTCCTGCGCCCAGGCCACCGGCGGGCTGTAGAGATATTCGCTGTAAGTGATCACGCTGGGATAGGTGATCAAGTTGCGGCGTAGGTCGCTGCCATCCACATTGATGATGTGTACGTTAGTGGGTGTAGACAACGCCAGCTGCTGGCCATCTGGTGAAAAGGCGAACAGGCCGCCGGCCTGGTTCTCACCCAGCAGCGGTTGAATGAGGCCTGAGTCGGCATTGACCAGGGTGAGGTCATTGCGCAGGGTCAGCCCCACCCCCGGATGCAAAAGCTGTGTGCTGAAAGCCAGTATGCGCGTGCCCGGCTGGAACTCAAAGCGGTAGGCAGAGACCATATCGCTGGCATTAGCTACGGGAATGGCGGCGAAGTAGGCACTGTCGGCGAGGGCACGGTTGTTGGAGCCATCGCTGCTGACCACCCACAGTTCATTCATTGTTTCAGGAGCAGGGAATTCAGCAGCGGCATCGTAGCGCGGGTTGGGCACGCCGCGCGTGTAGGCAACACGGCAGCCATCTTGCGAAAGGGCCAGGTCTTGCACATCCCCCAGAGCAGTGAGCTGTGTGCGTATGCCACCCTGGGTCCATAGCCATACATTACCGTCTTTCACATAGGCCACATTGAGCATGCCGGCGTTGCTGCAGGCTGGCTCCGTGGGCGCCTGGGTGGCCACCTCGCCCAGAGTGGGCGCGGCGGTGGGTACCGGCTGGCCACTGGCCTGCAGCGTGGCGGCCACGCTGGTGGAAATCAGATCCGCCCCGCTCAGGGTAGGAGCGCAGGCCGCCAATAGCAGACTGAGGCAAAACAAGGCAAGGATTTTTAAACGCATGGCACACTCCGCGAGTTGGATACTTGATTCTAATATACGCCTTGTGAGCCACTTTGGTTCCTACTTGACAGTTTGATATCTAATAGTTAGTATGCTAATCATGAGGCGACCAAGCCTAGAAAGTGAAGTGTGCACCGCATTGATCCGGGTAGGGACACGCATGGCGGCGGGCTTTGACCAGCGCTTTGCTGAGTTCACGCTCACCCAAGCGCAGTTTCGCACTTTGGTGGGCGTAATCATGCTCGACCGCGGCGAGGGTATCACTCCTTCAGAACTGGCAGACCACCTGTTTGTGGAACGCGCCACCCTTTCGGTGGTGGCGCAGGCGCTGGTCAAGCGCGGTCTACTGGTGCGCCGCCCGGGTGAGAACCGCCGCAGCCACCGCCTCTCGCTCACCGAGGCGGGCACATTGATGCTGCAGCAGACGATTACGCCCGCGCTGGAGCTAGCCGACGAGACCGTCAAAGGCCTATCCAAAGACATCTTGCAAAACATGCTGGCTGTCTTGAACCACCTGGAAGCACATCTGCGCCTGGCGCAAAAGAAGGGCTAGCCCCCACAACTGCGGCAGCGCTCACTCGTATATAGGATACTTGCCAAACTAATCAAGGAATTGACATGAGCCAACCGATCTTGCAGGCGCAAGACCTGCACAAACGCTACGAAAAAACCCACGCGGTGCAAGGCATCAGCTTTGACATTCAACAGGGTGAGATCTTCAGCCTGCTTGGTCCGAATGGCGCCGGCAAAACCACCACCATCTCGATGTTGAGCTGCCTGCTCAGCCCCAGTGAGGGGGATGCGATCATTGATGGCCACTCGGTTCGCCATGATGCCGATGCTGTCAAGAAAATTATCGGCGTGGTGCCGCAGGAGATCGCACTGTATCCTGACCTGACGGCCCGCGAGAACCTGATATTTTGGGGCAAGATGTACAGCCTGGGCGGCGCGCACCTTAAACAGCGAGTGGAAGAGACGCTGGATATTGCCGGCCTGAGCGACCGTGCTAACGAGAAAGTGGAGAGCTATTCCGGCGGCATGAAGCGGCGCATCAACATTGCCGTGGGCCTGCTGCACGAGCCCAAGGTGCTGTTCATGGACGAGCCCACTGTGGGCATTGACCCGCAAAGCCGCCGCCGCATCCTGGATACAGTGCTGGAGCTCAACCAGCGCGGCCTGACCGTGCTCTACACTACCCATTACATGGAAGAAGCCGCCGAACTGAGCAAGCGCATCGGCATTGTGGACCACGGCAAGCTGATCGCCCTGGGCACGCAGGACGAGCTGACCAAGCTGGTGGGCGAAAACGATGCGCTGCACATCGGCATCAGTGGCATCAGCGAGCCGCCAGGCTTGCTGGCACGGCTGAACGCGCTGAGTGGCGCCCACAACGCCGCCTACGAGGACGAGATGCTGTTGCTGGAAGCCAGCCACGCCAACGAGCAACTGAGCGACATCATCGGCGCCATCACGTCGGCCGGCGGGCAGGTCAAGAGCATCAAAATAGAAGAACCCAACCTTGAAGCGGTGTTCCTGCACCTCACTGGCCGCGCCCTGCGAGACTGAGCATGAAAGCCCTTGAAATCGCATTCAAAGATACGCTGGCGCGTTTCCGTGACTGGAAGGCGCTGGTGGGCATGCTGGCCGCGCCGCTGATGATCAGCGCGCTGATCGGCCTGGCGTTTGGCAACCTCTCCAGTGACGAGGCACCCATCGAGAACATCCGCATGGCGCTGGTGAACCTGGATGACGGCGAACTGGGCCAAGCCTACGAGGATGTGCTCACCAGCCCTGATCTGCAAAGCCTGATCGCACTTGAGATCACCGAGGATGCCGAGGCAGCCAAAGCGCGCATCGAAAGCGGCGAGTTGCGCGCCGTGCTGGTGATCCCCGCAGGCTTTAGTGAAACAGTTATCCCGGATAACGAAGGCGACAGCGGCATGGCCAGCGTGGAACTGTATACCGACCCTGCCGCTTCGGTGAGCCCGATCATTGTCAAGAGCATCGTGGAGCGCATCAGCGCCAGCATCAACACCCTGCTGTTGGCCGGCCAAGTGTCCGGCGACGCCATCGTGCCGTATGCACCGCTGCTGGGCGCCGAGATGGCCACCCTCGGTGAAGCGATTGGCGCCGAGCTGCAAAGCGAGCGCTTTGACTTCGAGGAGCTCACACTATCACTGGAAACCATTGCCACGGGTGAAGACGAAGAGCCGTTTGACCCTTTCGCCTTCTTCATCCCCGGCCTGGCAGTGTTCTTCCTGATGTTCAGCATGTTCGAGGGTTCACGCTCTATCCTGCAAGAGGAGCGTCACTGGACATTGCAACGTTTGATGAGCACGCCCACCCCCACCTGGCAGATCATCCTGGGCAAGATGGGCGGCACCTTCCTGACTGGTTTATTGCAATTCATCGTGCTTGTGCTCAGCTCGGCGTTGTTGTTTGACGTCAACTGGGGCAACTCCATCCTGGGGCTGCTGATCATAGTGGTGCTGACCGTGTTCGCCGCCAGCGGCCTGGGCGCCATGCTCACCGCCTTCTCGCGCAACGAGAATCAGGCTAGCGTAGTGGGCAGTGCCGTCTCGCTGGTGTTCGGTGCCTTAGGCGGCAGCTTCTTCCCCACGGATGGGCTGACCGGCATCATCAACATCGCCAGCAAGCTGACCGTCAATCGCTGGGCGATGGACGGGCTGCTGGCGCTCACGGTGGAGCGCGGCGGGCTGGCTGATATTCAAACCCCGGCGGTGGTGCTGGCCGTCATCGGCCTCGTTACCTTTGGCCTAGCACTCATGACCTTTCAGAAACGGTTCGTAAAATGAAACAGCTCAATAACCTGCTTCAGATCGCCTGGCTGTATCTCTACACCACCTATAAGGACCGCAGCACCTTCATCTGGGGCCTGGCGCTGCCGCTCGTCTTCACCACCGTGCTAGGCGTGGGCATCCAAGGCTTCGCTGCCGATGATGAGCCGCCCACGTGGAACATTGCTGTGGTCAATCAGGATGCCGGCCCGTTTGGCAGCCAGCTGATCGCACGGCTGGATGCCCACCCCAGCCTGCAAGCCGAGGCGCTGAGCCAGGCCGAGGCTGATGCCAGAATGGAAGACGGCGAGACCAGTGTGCTACTGCAGATTCCTGCTGCGATGAGCAGCAACCTGGAAGCGGGCGAGCCAACCCGCCTGCCGCTGCTGACGCGTATCAATGAGCCTCTGTCTGCCCAGGTGGTGGAGCAAGCCGTGCTGGCGGCGCTGTTTGATGTGAGTGCCAGCGTGCAGATCGCTAACACCAGCCTGCAAGTGGCCGAACGCATGGATCTGTTCAGCCGCGAGGGTGCACCCAGCCAAGCTGAGTATCTGCAAGACAGCCTGGAGGCAGCTCAGACCGCGCAGGAGACCCAGCCGATCACGGTGGCCACGCGCCAGCTCACACGCCTGGACGAGCAGGCCGATATTCCCACCGGCTTTACGCAAACTTCCCCGGGCAACATGGTCATGTTCTCGATGTTCTTCATCGTCTACGGAGCCAGCAGCATTCTGCTGGAGCGCGAACAGGGCACCCTGCGCCGCCTGCTGACCACGCCAGCTAGCAAGCTGGCCATCCTGGGCGGCAAGCTGTTGGGCGTGTTCATTGCCGGCGTGGTGCAGGTGAGCCTGCTGGTCATCGTGGGCCAAGTGGCCTTTAATGTGCCGTGGGGACAATCCCCGGCGGCGCTGGCGGCGATGATCGTGGCCTTCGCCTTCTGCATCACCAGCATGGGCATGCTGCTGGCAGCGCTGGTACGCACCTATGCGCAGATCGATGCGATGAGCATGATGCTCATCTTGCCCTTGGCGGGCTTGGGCGGCGCCATGTGGCCAATCGAGATCGTGCCAGACTTTATGCAGAAGATCGCCATGTGGCTGCCCACAGGCTGGGCGATGCGCGGCTTTCAGGACATCATCATCCGCGGCTTTGGCCTGACTGAAGTGCTGCCTAGTGCAGGTATGCTGGTGCTGTTTGGCCTGGTGTTTCTTGTGCTGGGGCTGTGGCGCTTCAAGTACGAATAGCGTGCTAAATAAAAGCCTGCGGAATTCCGCAGGCTTTTTTGATGGCTACTTTTCGTCTTCGTCTGGCAGCTTGGGGGTGACACGCAAGAACCAGTATGCGGGCGCGGGAAAGGCATCCGCCAGCTTGGCATCCCACAAAAAATCGGCGGGCTGCACCAGTGGCCTCAGCGCCGTGTCCAGTGCCTGTACCTTGTCAGCCAGTTCTGGCGCCTCTTCACCTAATAGTTGCAAGAGCACACGCGGGCGCACTTCGCTGGCGTAATACAGGGCGTGTTGCTTGGGCTTATCGGCTAACTCGGCCAGGTAATGCGACCATTGGCGCAGGCGCGCCGTGAACTCACGCTCGGCCTTTTTCTTCCAGGCCACGCCCCACTCTTTGCGTATATCCGCCAATGCGCTAGCATCCGCCGGGCGCAGCTTGCCCTCGGCTTGCAGAGTGGCGACAGCGAGCAACACATTGCCCAAGGTCAGCTGGGGGTCACGTTCCATCAGCCAGAAGACTTCGTCTGACTGCAAGTAAGCTGGCAACTGCTGCAGCCCATCGGTCAGAAAACGTTGATTATCCATACAAGAATGATACTCCCAGCCATGAAAAGCGAACCACAAAGACACAAAGAGTACAAAGGAAAACTTAGGGATTCCTTTCTCTATTTTCCCTGCCCTAGGCAGGGAAACGACTCTATGAAGTTCCTCGCTTCGCTCGGAAAGCACAAGGTAGCGCGGCGTCTGTCATTCCGAGCGAGCGCAGCGAGAGAGGAATCCTTTAGGCCATTCGAAATCAAGTCAGTTTTTGCTTTGACCCAAAGGAGTTGTGGCCTGGATGCACAAGATATGTCGTAAAGAAAATGAGCGTAGTACGGATTCCTCGCTGACGCTCGGAATGACAGATGAGCTAGAAGATGAACGTGAGTAGCGCAGGGAGGCAGCAAGAGCGAAGCATCCTAGGGGCGCAGCATGCTGCCTCATGTAAGGCTTGCTGCGATTACCCTCCCTGGTACAACAAAAAACGGCGGGCCAATGGCCCGCCGTTTTGACTGTGTGTATCTCTACGCTACATTAGCAGCGCGATGGGATTCTCGATGTAAGCAGCCAGCGCCTGCAGGTACTGTGCCCCTTCGGCGCCATCACTGATGCGATGGTCGATCGAGATGGTGATGCGCATGCGGTTGCCCACAGCGATCTGGCCGTTCTTGACCACCGGCACTTCCTGCGCGGCGCCGATGGCCAGGATGGCGGCCTCCGGCGGGTTGACAATGGCGGTGAAGCTGTGCACATCGTACATACCCAGGTTGCTGATGGAGAAAGTGGAGCCTTCGATATCCTCGGTGCTGACCTTGCCCTCACGCACGCGGCCAGCCATCTCACGCACTTCTTGCGAGATCTGGCGCAGCGGCTTGCGGTCGGCATCACGGCACACCACTACCAACAGGCCGCCGTCTACGGCAACGGCCACGCCGATGTTGACCTGGCCGAACTGCACGATGGCGTCACCATCCAATTTCGCATTGAGGTTAGGGTATTGGCGCAGGGTCAGCGCAGCGGCCTTGATGATGAAGTCATTGACGCTGAGCTTCTCACCGCTGCCTTCCAGGGCGGCGTTGGCCTGGGCACGGGCTTCGAGCAGGCGGTCTACATCGTATTCATGCGTGACGTAGAAGTGCGGAATCTCCTGGCGTGACTGCACCATGCGGCGGCCAATGGCCGAGCGCAGACGCGTGAGCGGCACGCGCGTATCCGCAGGCGCCGGGCCGAGGTCAGCCAATTGCAGGCCGGGTAGGTAGCCTACGGCTTTGCCGCTGCCGCCTACTTTGGCGGTTTCGACATCACGCTTGGTGATGCGGCCGAGCGGGCCGGAGCCGCGTACGGATTTGAGGTTGACGCCGCGCTCCTGGGCGATCTTGCGCGCCAAGGGGGAGGCACGCACGCCGTCGGGCAGGTTGCCGTCGGTGGACGTTTGTTGGCCGGAAGCTACAGCAGCTTTGGTCTCTTGGTTGGCTGGTCCGTTAGTCGATTGTTTTTGACTAGATGATGGCTTTTGACTAGCAGATGCATCTTCTGGCTTGGCTTCCGCCTTGGCAGGGGCCGCCGCCGGAGCTGCACCCTCGTACTTCTCCCCTTCGGCGCCAATGGCAGCGATGGGATTGCTTACGGGAACGGGGGTACCCTCGGTGACGAGGTGCTTGAGCACCACACCGCTATATTGCGATTCGACTTCAACGGTGGCCTTATCGGTTTCGATCTCGGCCAGCAGTTCGCCTTTTTCTACTTTGTCGCCTTCTTTTTTGACCCAGCGCAGCAGGGTGCCTTCGGCCATATCAAAGCCGAGTTTGGGCATGGTTACGATGTCTGCCATTACAGCACCTCTTTCACCGCCGCCACCACGTGCTCTACCTGGGGCAGCGCAAACTGCTCGAGAGCAGCATTGTACGGCAGCGGCACTTCCTTCTGTGCTACACGCTTGATGGGTGCATCGGCATAGTCAAAAGCGGCCTCATACAGCCGAGTGGCCACTTCGGCACCCACGCCGTAGCTGGGCCAGCCCTCTTCCACAATGACGGCGCGGTTGGTCTTCTTGAACGATTCGAGCGCCGGCCCCATGTCCAGCGGACGCAGGGAGCGCAGGTCAACGATCTCAACCTCGATGCCCTCTTGCGAGAGCTGGTCGGCGGCGGCCATCGAAAGCTGCAAACCTTTGCAGTAGGTCACGATGGTGACGGCGTCACCTTCGCGCTGCACTTTGGAGACGCCGATGGGCGTGGTGTAGTCACCCTCGGGCACCTCACCGCGCACCTGGTACATGGCGGCATGCTCAATGAACAGCACTGGGTCATTGTCGCGGATGGCGGCTTTCAGCAGGCCCTTGGCGTCCGCCGGCGTGCCGGGCGAAACGACCTTGAGGCCGGGGAAATGCGCAAAGATGGCATCCGGCGTCTGCGAGTGCGTGGCGCCCAGTTGGCGGCCACCTCCACCCGCGGTGCGGATGACCAGCGGCACGCTCATCTGCCCACCGAACATGGTGTGCATCTTGGGGGCTTCATTCACAATGTAGTCCATCGCCACGAAGGCGAAGTTGATCGTCATGATCTCGGAGACAGGGCGCAGGCCCACCATGCTGGCGCCAATGCCGGCGCCGACGATGGCCGATTCGGCGATAGGGGTATCGCGCACGCGCTTCTCACCAAAGTGGTCAAGGAAACCTTTGGTGACTGCATAGGTGCCGCCCCACACACCCACCTCCTGCCCCATGATGAATACCTTGGGGTCACGCTCCATCTCTTCCCATAGGGCATCGGAGATGGCCTGGCGCATAGTGATTATTGCCATGCTCTATTCCTTACTCGTGTGCATGTAATCGAAGAGGGTCTCAAAGCCCGGGTCAGGGCTGGCCTCTGCGAATTCGATAGCTTCGGCTACTTCAGCTTCAATGGCTTCTTCAATTTTATCGAGGTCAGCCTTGGTGGCAATCTTCTCGCCCACGAGGTAGCGGTGGTAAATACCAATCGGGTCGCTCTTCTCCCACTTGGTGACTTCGTCTTTTTCGCGGTAGCGCTGCGGGTCACCCATGGAGTGGCCTTCGAAGCGATAGGTCATGATCTCGAGGAAATACGGGCCTTTGCCGCTGCGAATGTGATCGAGCGCAGCGCTCACGGCCTCACGCACCTTCATGATGTCCATGCCGTCTTCGAGACGGGAGTGCGGGATGCCGTAGCCTTCGGCCTTCATGTGGATCTGGCCCACCGCCGAGGCGCGATCAACAGCGGTGCCCATGCCGTACTGGTTGTTCTCGCACAGCCAGAGCACGGGCAGGTTCCACACCTTGGAGAGATTGACGCCTTCATGGAAGAAGCCGATGTTGGTAGCGCCGTCGCCGAACATACAGATGGTGACGCCATCGCTGCCCTCGTACTGGTCGCCCAGCGCCATACCGGCAGCAATCGGCAGATGGGCGCCCACGATGGCATGGCCGCCCCAGAAGTTCTTCTCAACATCGGCCATGTGCATGGAACCGCCGCGGCCCTTGGATATACCGGTTTCTTTGCCGAGCAGCTCGGCGATCACAGACTTGGCCGAGATGCCAACATTGAGGGCCACACCGTGGTCACGGTAGGCGGTGATGATGCGGTCTTGCGGCTGGCGCACCGAGACAATGCCGGTGCTGACCGCTTCTTGCCCGATGTAAAGGTGCAAGAAACCGCCGATCTTGCCAGCCTGGTACAACTCCGCCGAGCGCTCTTCAACGCGGCGGATGAGTACCATCTGGCGGTACAACTCCAGGTGGTCTTTCTTCTTTAATGCCATGTGGGTGCTCCTGAAACTAACAACCCCCGTCAGTGGCGGGCGTTGTGGAGATCTAGCCAGATAATGATTATACCCAAGGCCTCATGCTCTTCTTGCAGATGGCAATATTCCTTATAATCAGTGCATGGACTTCAGCAAAATCCCCCTCACGTTTGAAGGCACGGTACAGCAAGATCACTTGGATTTTCTCGGCCACATGAACGTGATGTGGTACACGCACTTTTTCGACCGCGCCACCTGGAACTGGTACAACAGCTTTGGCTTTGGGCACGAATACCATACGCAGAGCGGCAATGGCAGCTTTGCGCTGGAGTCGCACACACGCTATTTGGCGGAACTGCGCGTGGGGGAAGAGTTCAAGGTCTACTCGCGCGCCCTGCAACGCAATCCGAAACTGTTCCTGATGATGCATTTCATGGTGCGCAGCCGCGATGGGCAGCTGGCGGCGATCACCGAGCTGCTGGGCATTCATATTGACATGGCCACGCGCCGCAGCTCACCGCTGCCCAAGGAGATAGCGGCGCTGTGGGATGCACAGATCGCCATTGGCAATAAGGCTGGTTGGGATGCGCCCGTGAGCGGCGTGATCAAGCTGGGCTAGGTTCGAGACTGCTTGCTACGCACAAGCAGCAAGCCGTAGACCGCGCTGCCCAGGATGATGCCGGTGACTAGCGCGCCAAGCCTGAGCAGCACATCAGAAAACAGCGAACTTGCGTGGCTCCACGCATAAACCTCACCTTGCTGCGTTAGCGCATAGTAGGCCAAGGTGCCTGATTCCGGGCCGGCATAGCTGGCAAACACACACTCTTGCAGCGGCATTTTTAGTTGAGGGAAAAAGGCGAACTGGTTTTCGAACGCTTTACAGGTTTGCAGGCTTCGCTGTAGATCAAATTCCTCTTCTCTGTGGGCATTCTCTGGCACATCACTTCGCGCCTGCCACGTATTGCAAGCCGCATCAACTCGGCAGTTAGATGACCAGAAGTAGGTCTCCCCTGTGGTGGCGCGGGCGACTATGTATTGAGTGCTTGCATCCAATATCTGCTCAAAAGCAACCGGGCTTGGGAGCGGCTTCCAGCTAGACAGCAAGCCTTCACTGTGCACGTAGAGGCCAGCAGTCACAAGCCCTAAAGCAATGCAGGTCACGGCAATTTGGCTAACCAGCAACCCTGCAATATGCTGAATTAGCTGCTTCATGTTCCCCATTGAGCTAGTGTATCAGCCCGATGATCAGGCTAGCCCTTCACCAGCTCCACAACTTTGTCTGGCACGAGGCGGCCTTCGTCATTCTCGCGCTCGATATAGCGCGCCAACCAGCGTCCCTTCGGCTTGTTCTCCTTCAGTGGGTCAAGCTTCTCGGCGATGCCAGCGGCTTCGAGCACTTCGGGCCAGCAGGTGACGCCAAACTTCTTGAAGTTGCCACCGCGTATCACCCAGCGCGGATGCTCACCGCCGGCGGCCAGTTGGATACTCTCGAGGTCAAATTCCTTCTGGCCTCCAACTGCCGTGCGTGCGGTCGTTTCGCTGCCCGTGGCTGCGTCCGATGTCGTAGCTGGCTCCCAAGGCGTCCAGCCCTGCTGTTCCAATAGTTTCATGAAATTCTTGACGCGCAGGATGAACGCTTCATCAGACTGGTCATCTGCTTGGCGCAGGGTGAATTGATCTTTGCTTCCAGTGGGGCTGTAAAAATAGCCGTTGTACGAACCACGTGCTTCTTGCATACCTACTCCGTTCCACTTGTTCGCTGAGGTTAAATTTGCCCGGCTGCATTGCGATTAGAATCTTATTGCAACTCAGGCGGCTATGCTAAAATGAACAAGTGTTCTAGGATTTTATAATGCCATTGGATCTATTGTCTGTCAAGCAACAGTCCGCCCAAATTGCGGCCAGTGCGCCGCAGGAGCAGCAGCGTGTGCAAGCCTTGCGCAGCAAAGCCAATGAGCTGCTGGCTGAGCATGCTGATAAAGGCGCAGAGCTGCGCGCCAAGGTGGAGCTGGCCGCCCAGTTGGATAGCTGGCTGCGCGCCGCCAAGCCTACCGGCGAGGCGCTGACGGCGCGCTTTGCGCTGCCGCCTGCGCCGGGCAGCCTAATGGTGATCGCCGCGGACGGCTCACAAATCCATCCAGACCGGCACGCCGCGCTCAACTTCTATCTGGTCAACCTGGGCGCGATCCTGATGCGCACCCACAGCGGGCAGGCGCCCGTACAGCGCGTGCAGAGTAGCCTTCACTATGCCGAGTACAGCGCCACGGGCAGCGTGACGCAGGAGCAGGTGGGGCTGGAGCGCGACACCAACGAGCGCATCTTCCTGGCCAGCCTGGCTGCCGAGACGCACGACCTGCCCGTGCTGGCGCTGACCGATGGCCCTCTGGAGTTGTGGGGCAGCCGCAGCCAGGACCCGCAAGAGCAGCAGAGCTATCTGAGCGCGCTGGAGAAATATAAAACCGCGCTGCAAGCCCTGCACGGCGCCAAAGCCATCACCGCCGGCTATGTAGACAAGCCGCGCGCAGACCTTGTGGTGCGCGCCCTGGAAATCTCGGCCACGCCCCAGGAGCAACTGGGCGATGCGCGCAAGCTGCGCTACCTGCGTGGCGTGACCGATGTGGACCTGTTTGCATTCCTCGCCCCGGGCGAACGCTCGGCCATTTTTGCCCATCAGAACCATCTTTCGGCGCGCTATGAGGGCGCATTGGCGCTGCACTTCTTTTATCTCAATGTTGGTGACGAGCGCCAAAGCAACCTGGCACGCATAGAAATGCCCGCCTGGGTGGCTACCGACCGCGGCATGCTCGATATGCTGCACGCCGCGCTGGTGGAGCAATGCAGGCTGATGGCCTCACGCCCATATCCATACGCGCTGCACCGCGCCCACGAGATTGCTGTGGTGACCCGCGCCGAGAAAGACGAAGTGACCAACATGCTGCAGCGCGCTCTGGAGGCTGATGGCGTGCACACCGGCGACATTTCGCACAAGCAGGCCCTTAAAGATCTGCCGGGCCGTGGAAGGACTAAATGAGCGAGACCAACTATCCCATCGGGCGCCTGCTGCGCTCCGGCATCACTGGCTTTGTGGCCGGCTGCCCCATTGTGGAGCAGGAGCGGCCAAGTTTTGGCGCCCTGGTGCGCGCTCCGCTTGGCCCCACCGACTCGATCTATGGCGTGGTGCACGAACTGAGCATTCTGGATGATGGCCTGGTGCGCCAACTGGTGACACGTGACCAACCAGTGGATGCCACCGTCATCGCTGACAACCGCGTCAACCGCACCGTGCCGATGGAGATCAGCGTGCTGGCAGTGGGCCACAGCAAAGACGGCGCCATCAGCCACGCGCTGGCACCACGCGCTCCGTTGAGCCTGGACGCCATTCACCAGTGCAACCCGGAGGAGATTGTGGCCTTCAGCAACCATGGCAGCTTCGGCTATCTGCGCCACCTGCTGCGCGACACCGAGCTGCCGGTGGGTGAGCTGGTGGCCGCTCATGTGCGCCAGGCCGCCGCCGCCAACGCAGCCGCCGGCAAGCCGGAATGGAAAGCGCGCGCCACACAGGAGCTTATTGCGCTGCTGCGCGACGACTACGAAAGATTGATGCAGGTATTAGGCGCTTTAGCCGAATAAGAAAAACTGCAAGTAAGAATGCAGAAGTGAGAATGCAGAATGCGCGTTGCCAATAAGGACTTGAAAATTCGCACGCGAGACTTTGGCCTTAGGGTTATCAGGTTGGTCGATGCTTTGCCGCGTCGCAAAAGCACAACCGTCATCGGCAACCAGTTATTGCGTTCAGCAACATCTGTAGGCGCCAACTATCGCTCGGCCTGCCGAGGGCGTTCACGCGCCGAGTTTATTTCCAAGCTCAATATTGCACTGGAAGAAGCTGACGAATCGCTCTACTGGCTAGAATTGCTCACCGAGGCCAAGCTTTTACCTGCTACCCATCTACTTGGCTTAATCGATGAGGCCAATCAACTCGTCGCCATTCTGACCACATCAACCAAAACTGCCCGGCAGAATAACGTCAAGGCTGTTGCCAAATGAACTTCCGCATTCTGCATTCCACATTCGCACTTGCTTTATTTTCGAGGTATTCATGACTCACTCTCCTACATACGTCGGCTACATTGTCGGCGGCAATCTCAAGGACAATCTCACCGTGCGCCTCACCGTGCCTTCACATCAGGTGCAGGAAGGCGCTTTTGTCGTCGTGGAAAGCGGTGACTGGCTGTTTCACGGCCTCGTGACTGATCTGCAGTTAGGCGACACCGATCCACGCTTCGCCGACGAGTCCGGTAGCCGCCTGCCTGCCGAACTGGCCGCAATGCTGCACGGGCAAACGCTTTTCACAAACTTGCAGATGTTGCCAGCCCTGATGATGGAACGCGGCCCGGAGCCCGGCAGCGCCGAGTACCAGCAATGGCTGGATGCCATCAAAGCTGGCATGCTGCCCAAGCCGCGTGCACTGCCGGTCAAGACCATTCCACCCCACCGCGCCAAAGTGCGCCTGGCAAGCGAAGGTGACATCGCCGAAATTTTTGGTGATCCCACCGACAAGGACAACTTCGTCATTGGCTCCACGCGGGAGCAGGACCACCCCGTGGCCATCGACCTGCACAAGCTCGTGCAGCGCTCCTCCGGCGTGTTCGGCGCCACCGGCACCGGCAAGAGCTTCCTGACCCGCCTGCTGCTGGCCGGCCTCATCCACCACAACGCCGCCTCGGTGCTGGTGCTGGACATGCACAACGAGTACGGTTTCGACGACACCTCGTCGGATACAAATGAGCGCGTCACCGGGCTCAAGACCAAGTTCCCCAGCCGCGTGCAGATCGTCGGCCTGGGTGCGGGCACCACCATCCGCGGCCAGAACCCCGACTTTCATCTTGAAGTCGCCATGAGCGACATCATGCCGCAGGACATCGAGCTGCTCACTCGCGAGCTCAACCTCAAGGAGACCACGCCCACCACGCTGGATGCACTGGTATCCACCTTCGGGCCGCGCAACTGGTTCAAAGCCTTCAAAGAGATGAAGGTCAACGCGGTGATCGAGGGTGACGATGGCAAGAAGGTGCCTGCCCCCGATAGCGTGGCGGCATGGGCGCGCGAGCGCGGTGTCAACGAAATGGCCGCCGAGGGCCTGCACAGCAAGCTGAACCGTGTGTTCAACCTGCCCTATGTGGTGGAGAAGCCGGCGCAGGACGGCATCGGCGAGGTCATCAAAGCGCTGGAGGCGGGCAAGCACGTGGTGCTCTCCTTCGGCAAGCACGAAAGCGACCTGGACTATCTGCTGGTCAGCAACCTGCTCACCCGCCGCATCCGCGAGCGCTGGGAGCACACCACCAACGAGTTCCGCACCACGGGCAGGCAAGAGCCGCGCCCACTGGTGATCGCCGTGGAAGAAGCGCACAAGCTGCTCAACCGCGAGATGGCGGCGCAGACCAGCTTCAGCACCATTGCGCGTGAGCTGCGCAAATACTACGTCACCCTGCTGATCATTGACCAGCGCCCAAGCCAGATCTACGACGAGGTTATGTCACAGCTGGGCACTCGCATCAGCGGCTGGCTGGGCGATGATGACGACATCCGCGCCGTGCTCAGCGGCCTGGCCGGGCGCGAGGCGCTGCGCGGCATGCTAGCGCGCTTGCAGCCGAAAGAGGAAGTCTTGCTGTTGGGTTGGGGTGTGCCCATGCCGCTGCCGGTGCGCAGCCGCCGCTACGATGACAAGTTCTGGCAAGAGCTGCTCGGCGACAAAGGTTCTCCGCGTAGCGAAAAACAGCTAAAAACGGAATTAGGCTTTTGATTTAGCCTCCTGTCAGAATACGAACCAGAGAACTTTGCTCGGCTTCGCCGAGCTGGTTCTCTCGCGTTGCGAAGCAACGCAGCATGCCATTGCCGGTGCGCTCCAGGCGTTACGATGATAAATTCTGGCAAGAGCTGTTGGGCGACAAGGCCAAAGGCTCCAAGAGCGAGCAGCAACTGACGAAAGAGTTGGGCTTTTAACTGGGTTTCTAATTGGGCTTCTAAAGGAGGCGACATGTTGCGCAGAACCATTACTGTAGTGCTGACCCTGCTTACCATCGCTGTCAATGCGTTGGCCAACATCCTGCCCATCAACGGGCAAACCACGGGTGATATCTCTGATCGCTTCCCGATTCGCTTTGTGCCTGAGGGCTACGTATTCTCAATTTGGGGATTAATCTACATTGGGCTGATCGTATTTGCCTTGTACCAAGTTGGCGCGTCCCGCCGCGGCAAACCAGTGCTTGATGAAATTGCACCGGCGTATTGGTTGGCCAGCCTCGCTAACGGCACATGGATCCTGCTGTGGCACTACGAGCAGTTCGTGCTGACCATCCTGGTGATGCTGGTGCTGCTCGGCAGCCTGATCTACATTTACCGCAAAGTGGCAGCAGCCAAGGGCGACAGCCTGTTTCGTTGGTGTGTGCAAATCCCGTTCAGCGTGTATCTCGGCTGGGTATCTGTGGCCACCATCGCCAATGCGTCGCAGGTATTGACCTTCCTGCAATGGAATGCCTGGGGTTTGAGCGCAGAGTTATGGGCCGTGATCATGCTGGTAGTGGCCAGCGGGCTCGGCGCGGCGATGTTGCTGCGCGAGCGCGACGCCGCCTTTGTGCTGGTTTTGGTCTGGGCCTTCGTGGGCATTGCCATCAAGCAAGGTGACAGCGCGCTGGTTGCCAACAGCGCATGGGCGCTGACCGCTGTCCTGGCCGCCAGCAGCGGCTGGACGCTGCTGAAGAGGGCAAAGTGAGCAAAGCCAACCTCTTCGTCTTCATCCAGTTTGCCGCCATCGGCGGGCTGCTGCTCACCGGCACATGGCTGCCGCAGCCGCCTGCTTTGCTGGCGCTGCTGGCGGCGGGCGTGGCGCTGGGCGCGTGGGCCATGCTCAGCATGGGCTTCGGCAACTTTGGCGTCTCGCCGCTGCCGCTGGCCGAGGCGCGCTTTGTGGCGCGCGGGCCGTATGCGTACATCCGCCACCCCATGTACACCGGCTTGCTGCTGGCTACGCTGGCGCTGGTGCTGGCCGCCCCCAGCCCGCTGCGCGTCATGATCTGGCTGGTGTTGCTTGCGGATCTAGTGCTCAAGCTGCATTACGAAGAGGGGCTGCTGGCGGCCAAGTTCCCCCAGTATACGGAGTATCAAAAGCGCACCAAGAAGCTGGTGCCGTTTATCTATTAGCACTTTGCAAAACTGAAAGCCTGCCCAAAAATCTTTAGCTCTGGCACAAAACCTGCATCCTATGAGGCATGGAACTCACAGGAAAAGGCTACTACCTCTGGCAGATCAAACGGGCTTTTGACGGCGACACTGCGAAAATCGCAGATGCCGCCAAGCAGGCCGGCCTCAGCCACGTGCTTATCAAAGTGGCCGATGGCGTGTACAACTACAACATCACCAACGGCGTGGATCTTGTGCCTGGCCTGGTGGCGGCGCTACGCTCGCGTGGCATTTCGCCGTGGGGTTGGCAATACATCTACGGCGTAAACGCCTCCAACGAGGCCAAGCGTGCCATCACGCGGGTGAAACAGCTGGGCCTGGACGGCTTTGTGGTGAATGCTGAGAAGGAATTCAAGGCACCCAACATGGCCGCGGTGGCCAAGGCGTACATGCAAGAACTGCGTGCCGGCCTGCCGGGCATGACGATTGGGTTGAGCACTTACCGCTATCCCAAGTTGCACGCCCCCTTCCCGTTCACTACCTTCCTTGAGTTTTGCGATATCAACCTGCCGCAGATCTATTGGGTGGGTTCCAGCAACCCCGCCCAGCAACTCAAACGCTCGACCGATGAATACAAAGAGCTGAAACCTGTGCTGCCCGTAATCCCCACGGGTGCAGCCTACGGTCAGGGCAGCTGGTCTCCTACCCCCAGCCAGGTGATTGAATTCCTGCAGGCCGCCAAGACTTCGGGGCTGAAGGCCGCCAATTTCTGGGAATGGCAGACCTCCTATGTGAAAACTGAGCTGTGGAGTGCGATCGCCAATTTCGATTGGGCTGCCGCTCCAGCTCCCACACCCAACCCGCCGGCAGAGCCCCCAACGCCGCCCGTGCCCCCCGTGAAGCCGCCCACCACCCCTGCGCCTGCGCCCGTGCGCAGCCCGCAGGCGCAGTTGGCGCTGGAAGTGGGCAACCGCTTGATCGCCGCCTTCAACTCCGGCAGCGCTAATCAGATCGTCTTCTTATACGAGGCAGAAGGACGCCTGGTCTGCAATGGGCAGGGGCGCAGCGGCTCCCGCGAGCTGTACAGCTGGTACTCTGGCTTGCTGCGGGACACCTTCCCCAAGGCCAAGTTTCGCCTCTTGGATGCGGGTACCCAGGCTGATTTCTTGAAATTGGTGTGGAGCGCCACGCTTGCCAATGGCAACACGGCGCGTGGAACTGACCTGATCCGCATGGATCGCAGCGGCAAGCTGATTGCCGTACACCATGCCGCCTTCAGCGTATCAAAGTCTGCTGAGCGCGCCTTAGCCTAACCCTCTACCGAAATACCTAACTGCTCGGCCAGCTGAAGGACAAAGCTGGCCTGAGCGGCGTTAAGCTTGAGCAGCGCCTCCCGCAGAGGAAACCAGGCAGCTTTCTCCACCTCAGGAAAGCTTGCCATACGGCCCGAACGCGGCGGCCACTCCATCTCGAACTCGATACTGTGTACTGCCTCGGCATCGAGAGTGCCTTCGACGGCCCAGGCACTGACGTGCTTGCCGCCGCGCTGCACGATGGGCTGCAGAGGCATGAATTCGCCGTCCACCTCAAAGCCGGTCTCCTCAAAGAATTCGCGGCGGGCGGCCGCCAGCGGCTGCTCATCCGTATATTCGCCTTTGGGGATCGACCACGCGCCCAAATCCTTGTTCTTCCAATATGGGCCGCCGGGGTGCACTAGCAGCACCTCTGGCGCGCCCGAATCTAGAACACGATACATCAAAATTCCAGCACTGGTTTTTGTCATCTACAAATTATAGGCACGAATCTCGCCATAGAGAGGATGGACTCGCAGACTCACCCCCATACACGGCGATTGACTCTTTTAGCTCTCTTGTTCTATACTTTGCACATCTTTAGAACAGATGTTTGGCCTAGAGGGCCAAAGGAGAGTAGAAATGATCAACAAAGGTTTGCTTCGCCAGTTCAACATTCCGGCTTTTCTGCAGCGCAATCTGGTGTGGGGCTTGCTGGTGCTGGGGGCCTTACTGGCCTTCGAGCTGTTCAACTTCAGCACCACCGAGTTCGCCTTGCATGACCTGTTGGGCGACCTGCGCTTTGGCGGCATTGCCTGGGCCACCATTCTGGCTGTGGCGTTCTGCGCCATCGATTTTGCCGGCATTGCCCACATGTTTGCCAATCACACCGACCTGCGCAGCCAGCAGCTTTCAGACACTTGGTATCTGTTTGCCGCCTGGTTGCTGGCCGCCACGATGAACGCCACGCTGACTTGGTGGGGCGTCTCGATTGCCCTGGTCAATAGCCCGGCTTTGGGCGAAGGCCTGATGGATATGAGCACGCTGATGACGGTAGTGCCGGCATTCGTAGCGGTGTTCGTATGGCTGATCCGTGTATTGACTATTGGCACGCTGATCAGCTCCGGTGGCAAGTTGTTCACCCAGAGCCAGCGCAGCATGCCCCCCACCATGCGCCGCGCCCAGCCCAGCGGCAACCGCGTTGCCCAGCCAGCCATGTACAACGGCCTGGTTGGCCAAAACGCCCAGAAGGCCAGCAACGTCAACGCCCGCGCCTTCACCTACGAGGACACAGACAACTAACGTGCAACAGCGGAACTTCTCCTCCGCGGGGTACCATAACCGAGAGGCGGGCCAGGCGAGTGGCTGCCTCTCGGTTCTGCTCTATCCGCCCGTCAGCGCCGTCATCTTTGGGGCATTGCTGTTTTGGGGGCTGCTCAATTTGCCGTTTAGCACCTTCCTGAGCAAAACTGAGCGCACCATCGCCAGCGAGGCACAAACTGCCAGCCAACCAGTTGCGAGTGGCAGCCTGACACCGCTGTTCACGCCGCAGGTGATGCGCTGGGAAGCGCACATCGTGCGTTGGGCGGCGCAGCATGAGCTGGACCCAAACCTGGTGGCCACGGTGATGCAAATCGAATCGTGTGGTGACCCGCGCGCGTTATCACGCGCCGGAGCGCAAGGTCTGTTCCAGGTGATGCCGTATCACTTTGCTGACGGTGAAGATGCCTTTGCGCCGGAAACCAATGCGCTGCGCGGGCTAAGCTACTTGCGCAACTCATTGGCCCATTTCAACAACGACGCCAGCATGGCGCTGGCAGGCTACAACGGTGGCATCAATGGCGCCAGCCGCCCGCGTGAGGCCTGGGCGCAAGAAACACGTGATTACCAATACTGGGGGGCCAACATTTATGCAGATGCGGCGGCGGGGCGCCAAGCCAGCCCTGTGCTGGCTGAATGGCTGGCGGCTGGTGGGGCTAGTCTATGTGCTCAGGCTGAGCGTCAGGCAATGACGCCTTAGCGGGCGTGACCGGGAACGAGGTTTCCAGGCGCAAGTCTGAGGTAGTGTCAGGACAATTCTCGTCCGCCAAGGGCAAGCGCATCGTAAAGGTGCTGCCGCGCCCCGGGCGAGACTTCACTTCGATATTGCCACGATGATTGCGCACGATCCAATACGCAATTGAAAGACCCAAGCCAAAGCCGGAGCCATCTTTAGCGCGCGAACGTGATTTATCCCCGCGGTAGAAGCGTTCAAACACATGCGGCAGATCGGCCGAGGGGATGCCCAAGCCGGTATCCCGCACGGCCAGCTTAGCTCCCTGCTCATCCTTTGAAAGACTGACGGTGACCACACCGCCGCCCAGCTTGGTGTATTTGATGGCATTGGCCATGAGATTCAGCACCACCTGACGCAAACGGTCATGGTCTCCACACACCAGCACCTGATCGATCTTGCCAATTTCCAGCTTCACGTGCTCGCCAGCCAACACGCGCACCTGATTGAAGACCTCGAGCAGCACGCTATCCAATTCCACGCGGCGGCGATCCATGGGCAGTTTTCCAGATTCGGCCTGAGCCAAAATCAGCAGGTCTTCCACCAAGCGCGAGAGGCGCACCACTTCCTGCTCGATGCTGTGCATGGACTCTTCGTCCATCTTGCCCATGCGCCGCATCAGATCCAAGTTACCGCGCACCACGGTGAGCGGAGTGCGCAGCTCGTGGCCAATATCGGCCACAAAACGGCGCTGGGTGGTGAATAGCTTATCCAAGCGCGCCAGGGTGTCATTGAAGGCGGTGATCAGGCGGCCGACTTCGTCTTCAGGGTCTGAGGGGTCTGGGATGCGACGCGAGAGGTCATCGGCGCGCGTAATTTGCAGCGCCGTATCGGTCACCGTGGCCAAGGGGGCCAGCGCACGGCGGCCAGTGACCAGGCCGAGCATGCCTGCCACCAGGATGGCCAAGCCGCTGAGCAGGACCAGGTAACGCACCAAGTCTGTGCGCAAGGCATCAAAGATGCTGAGGGAGGTGCCGCTCTGCAGAACACCCACGCGCATCCCATTGGAATGCAAAGGCACCGTCAGCACACGGTAGGAGATGCCGGCAATGACCACGTCTGTGAAGACGCGCTCTTCGCTCTCCATCACGGTGGCGTCGAGCGGCTGCATCAGCGGGCTCTCGGGGTCAATGGTTTGAGTGACGCCTACCAGTTGCTGCTCAGTACTCCATACCTGGCTGATGACGCTGGAGTCAAACGAAACGCGCTGGATAAAGATAATGTCGCCCTGGTCATCGACCCGGGCGACAAACAAAAGATCGCGCGCGGCACGTTCCAGCGCGCTATCCACCTGGCGGAGCTGAACAACCGAGATCAGGCCGTAGACGGCCAGGCCAAACAGCACCAGAACGGCGCCGAGGACAAGCGTGTAGTAAAGGGTGAGACGGGTGCGTAAGGACATTTACTCATCTTCGCGCAGGACATACCCCATGCCACGCACGGTGTGCAGCAAACGGCTCTCTTTGCCTACTTCCAGCTTCTGGCGCAGGTAGCGCACATACACTTCGATGATGTTGCTCTCGCCGCCAAAGTCATAGCCCCACACATTGTCATAGATCTGCTCACGGGTGAGCACTTGGCGCGGGTTGCGCAGGAAGAGCTCAAGCAGCTCATATTCTTTAGCGGTAAGGTCGATCACGCGTTCGCCACGCTGGGCGCGGCGCGTGCCCGTATCCAGGGTGAGATCGCCAAAGGCGTACGACTTCTCTTTGGGCGCCTGGGTGCGACGCAGCAGGGCACGGATGCGCGCCAGCAACTCATCCAAGTTGAAGGGCTTGACCATGTAGTCATCGGCCCCGGCATCCAGCCCCTGGACGCGGTCATTGACCGAATCCTTGGCCGTGAGCATCAGGATGGGAATTTTGCCCATGGTGCGCAGACGCTTGCACACTTCCAGGCCATCCATGCCGGGAAGCATCCAGTCCAACACAACGAGGTCAGGGCGATTGCCGCCAGCCAGGGCAAGGCCCTTCTGGCCAGTTTCCGCAGTTTCTACTTCATAGCCTTCATAGCCCAAACCGCGGCGCAGAAAGGCCAAAATGGCCTCGTCGTCTTCAATTACTAGTATTCGAGCCGCCATATTCGCTCTCCGAAGATTAATTTTCACTATATCATAGCGTACGCAAAGATTAATAAAAGTGAGTAGCAACTAAACGTGACAAAAGGCGCAAATTTTTGCGCACTTCAAGGCTTGTGTGAAAAATACGATTCGTTTTCTTCTCTCCCTTCTGTTTTACTGCCTCACCGGCATGGGCATCAGCCTCACCATTGTTGGTGGCGTAGGCGTGAGCAGCTTCAATGCCGCCAACGTGGCGCTGGCGGCAGCGCTACAGGTGAGCGTGGGTCTGGTGACGGTGCTGGTGAACCTGGGCTTCGCGCTGGCCTATGCGCTGCTGACACGCTTTCGCTTCCCGGCTCGCTATGCCGTGCAGGTGATTGCGCTGCTATGCCTTGGGCAAGTGATCAACTTCTTTACCTATCAGGTGTTCGCAGAACTCGCACCGCCCAGCTATCTCGCCCGGCTTGGTTTACTGGTGGCCGGTACGCTGATCGGCGGCTTCTCAACTGGCATGGTGCTGAACCTAAAGAGCATCACCTTCCCAGTGGAAAATACCTGTGTCGAACTAAGTAAGTTAACGGGAATTGCCTTTGCAAAGTTCCGCTATGCGGTGGATATTGTCTCCGTGGTGGTTTCTGTGGCAGTCTCGCTTATCTACAAGCTGCCTCTGGTGGCACGTGAAGGCACGCTGCTCAGCCTAGTACTGTTGACAGCAGCCATCAGTACCTCGCGCTGGGGCTACCAACGGCTGGCCAACGGCAAATAAAAAAGCACGGCCGTGAGGCCGTGCTTTTTGCATGCAAAGAACTGGAGTTAGGCCAGCTCGACAACCGCGCCAGCGGCTTCCAGCTTGGACTTGGCGTCAGCGGCAGCTTCCTTGCTGACGGCTTCGAGGACCTTGGAGTTAGCGGCCTCGGCCATGTCCTTGGCTTCCTTCAGACCGATGTTGGTGAGCTGGCGGATGACCTTGATGACCTCGATCTTCTTGGGGCCGGCATCCTTCACGATCACGTCAAACTCGGTCTTCTCTTCACCAGCGGGGGCAGCGCCACCAGCAGCAGGAGCAGCCGCTACAGCCACGGGGGCAGCAGCGGAAACACCCCAAGCCTCTTCGAGCTTGGAAACCAACTCGGCAGCTTCCACAACGGTCAGCTTGCCCAACTCTTCTACCAATTTGCTAAGATCAGCCATTTTCAATATCTCCTTAGATATTCAGTATGTTTATGTTATGCCGTTGCTTTTTCAGCATTGGCTTTGATCACCTGGGCGACACGGCGGCCAGGTTCATTGAGCAAACGCACCAACTGCGTAGCGGGCGTGTTGAGCAGAGCCAGGAACTGGCTGCGGACAACAGGCAGCGCGGGCAGGGTAGCCAGACGAACAACGTCTTGCTTGCTCAGATAATCTTTGCCGAGAAAGCCCGATTTGATCTTGAGGGCTTCCTTGTCCTTGGCAAAGTCTGAGAGCGCCTTGGCCACACCGGGAGCATCCGAGAATGCCAGGCCAACGGCCGTGCTGCCGAGCAGATCGGCCTCAGGCACTTCAAAGCCACTGGCTTTGAAGGCACGGCGACCCAGCGTGTTTTTAATCACGTGGAATTCGCCGCCGGCTTCGCGGACGCGCTTGCGCAGTTCGTCGAAGTCAGGCATGGACAGGCCGCTGTATTCGGTCAGGAATACGGCTTCAGCCTCGCCAAGCCACTGCTCGTAGCGTGCAGAGATGCTTTGCTTCTTTTCCTTTGAAAGCGCCAAACTTACCTCCTAAACAAAAAGTCTTTGCTCCAAAAATCGAAGCAAAGACTTTTACGCAGTCAGAAAGAAAACTACGATCAAGCCCTTACCTCGGCAGGGAATTAAGCCATGTGCGGCTAGGCACACAACGCCTGCTGTCTTTGGTAGAGCGAAAGCGACCAGATTGTACTACACAGCTCTAGCAAACGAGCTGCTAAACCGCACTCGTGGGGTTGATTGCCTGGTAGGTATCCACCTTGATGGAAGGACCCATGGTGGCGTTTACAGCCACGCGGCGCACATAGGCACCCTTGACGCCAGCGGGGCGAGCCTTGAGCACTGCATCCAGCAGGGCACTAAAGTTCTCCTGCAGCTTCTGCGCATCGAACGAAGCCTTGCCAATAGGCACATGCAGGTTACCGGTGCTGTCTACGCGGAATTCCACGCGGCCAGCCTTGGCCTCCTGAATGGCACGCGGCAGATCCTCAGCGGCACCGAGGACAGTGCCAGCCTTGGGGTTGGGCATCAGGCCGCGCGGGCCGAGCACACGCGCCAAGCCGCTTTTACCGAGGGTGCCCATCATCTCCTGCATGGAGATGGCCACATCGAAATCCAGCCAGCCATTGGCAATCTTCTTCAGGAACTCGTCATCATCCGCTACCGTATCCGCGCCAGAGTCACGCGCCACCTTGGCGGCCTCACCCTGTGCGAAGACGAGCACGCGGATGGTCTTACCCAAGCCGTGCGGGAGGATAACCACATCACGCACCTGCTCATCCGCCTTGCGCGGATCCACGTTCAGGCGGATGTGAACTTCAACCGTGGGGTCAAACTTGGTGTAAGCAGTCTCCTTGGCGAGGCTGAGCGCCTCACCGGGGGAATAATCCTTGTCTGCCACCTTGGCAGCCACTGCCTGGTATTTCTTGCCTTTTTTAGCCATTTTTCTCCTTCGTGGTACCAGCGAGTGAGGCCAATGCACTGCATTGGCCCGCGCCACCTTTGGTGGCGCACCTCTCCCACAAACTAGTCAACTACAGCAATGCCCATGTTGCGGGCAGTACCCTCGATTTGCTTCATTGCGGCTTCGATGGTGTTGGCATTGAGATCGGGCATCTTGATCTCAGCGATCTCACGCACCTGGGCACGGGTTACCTCGCCCACCTTCTGGCGGTTAGGCTCACCGGCGCCCTTAGCAGCGCCTGCAGCCTTGGCCAACAGCGTGGAGGCCGGCGGGGTCTTGAGGATGAAGGTGAACGAACCATCCGTGTAGATGGATACTTCAGCCGGAATGATGTCGCCCGCGCGGTTGGCCGTACGAGCGTTGTATTCCTTGCAGAAGCCCATCAGGTTGATACCGTGGCCAGCCATCGCCGGACCAATCGGGGGGGCCGGGCTGGCTTTACCAGCCTCGATACGAACAGTTACTACTGCTTTGAGTTTCTTTGCCATTCTTTCTCCATAAGTGGTCTTAGCGAGTCGCTGGGGTCAATGCACTGCATTGACCCGCGGCGCTGTGCGCCGCACTCTCCCACAAATTCACTACGCTTTTTCGACCTGCAAGAAGTCGAGCTCCACCGGGGTTTCACGCCCGAAGAAGTTGACCATTACGCGCACCTTGGCGCGCTCCATATCGATCTCCGAGACGGTGCCACGGAAATCGTTGAAGGGACCATCCACAATGCGCACACGCTCACCTTGCTTGAAGGTGACCTTGATACGCGGAGCCTCAGCCTCCATGCGCTTGACGATCTGAGAGACTTCTTCAGGCCGCAGGGGAAGCGGCGTGTTGCCTTGACCCACAAAGCTGGTAACGCCGGGCGTGTTGCGCACAACGAACCAGGACTCTTCAGACAAGATCATATTGACGAGAATGTAGCCAGGGAAGACTCGGCGCTCGACAGTGCGGCGCTTGCCTTCTTTGACTTCAATTTCCTCTTCGGTAGGCACAACCACATCAAAGATGAGGTTCTTCATGCCCATCGATTCAATGCGTTGCTCCAGGTTGTGGCGCACCTTGTTCTCGTAACCCGAGTAACAGTGCACCACGTACCAGGCACGGCCATCCGCATGCTCACCTTCGACGGTAGGCACTTGACTGAAGTCAGGCACGTCGTCACCGCCGTCGCGGGCGAACTCATCCGCCATGCGGCGAGGGGACTGCGTGCGCGGGCGGATTTCGGCTGCGGGTTCTTCGGTTACTGGGGCTTCTGGCTGCGCCTCAATCTCAGGCGCGGCTTCAGGCTCAGCCTGGACCGGCTGGCTTTCGGCCAGCGTATCCTCGGGCTGCACCTCGCCGTCTTGCGGCGTCAATGGCGCTTCAGCCGACTCAAATTCTTCAGACATGGTTACTCTCACTCACCCTGTTGGTTTAGTGACCAAACAACCAACCAAAGAAGCGGAAGAAGACCCAATCCAGACCGCCCAGGATGGCAGCCATGATGATCATCACAATGAGCACGATACGCGTGAGCGCCAAGGCCTCCGCACGGGTGGGCCATGAGACTTTGCGCAACTCGGCTACAGTTTCCCGGAACAAACGCTGGATGGCGTTCGGCTGGCGAACCTGTGTTTGGTTAGACATGCCAATCTCCTTCATGCAAGCGAAAGGGCCGCTTGCGTGCTTCAAAAATTTCAGGCAGGCGAGGCAGGAATCGAACCCGCAACCCCCGGTTTTGGAGACCGGTGCTCTGCCAATTGAGCTACTCGCCTAAGACAGGTGCGCGCCATATAGGCGCGCACCTGAAAACTACTTGGTTTCGCGGTGCAGGCGGTGGCCCTTACAGCGCGGGCAGAACTTTTTCATTTCCAACCGCGCTTGATCGTTACGGCGACTCTTCTCAGAGGTGTAGTTGCGCTCACGGCACTCCGTGCATTCCAGAGTGATCACTACACGCACGCCTTTTTTACCAGCCATGTAAAACTCCTAAACCAGTTGATGTAGCCTGGTTATCCTTAAGACAGAATCTGAGTGATAACGCCTGCACCCACGGTGAGGCCGCCTTCACGAATGGCGAACTTGGAGCCCTGCTCCAAAGCCACCGGGGTCTGCAGGTGCACTTGCAGGTTGACGTTGTCACCCGGCATCACCATCTCAACACCATCCGGCAGGGTCACTTCACCCGTCACGTCCAGCGTGCGGATGTAGAACTGCGGCTTGTAGCCGGTGAAGAAGGCTTTGTGACGACCGCCCTCTTCTTTCTTCAGCACGTACACTTCGCTCATGAACTTGGTGTGCGGCTTGATGCTGCCAGGCTTGGCCAACACCATACCGCGCTCTACGCCTTCACGGTCCACACCACGCAGCAGTAAGCCAGCGTTGTCGCCAGCCATGCCTTCATCCAGCTGCTTGTGGAACATTTCGATACCGGTCACCACGGTGCTGCCGGGCTGCTCACGCAGACCCACGATGTCCACAGCGTCGTTCAGTTTCACGACACCACGGTCAATGCGGCCAGTCACCACAGTGCCACGGCCCTTGATGGAGAACACGTCTTCCACCGACATCATGAACGGCTTGTCGGTCTCACGGGTCGGCTCGGGGATGTATTCATCCACCACACGCAGCAGCTCACGGATGGGAGCATACTCTTCAGCGTTGGGGTCTGTGGAGGTGCTCTCCAGGGCCTTCAACGCAGAGCCGCGCACGATGGGCGTCTCGTTGCCGGGGAACTCGTAGCTGTTGAGCAGCTCGCGCAGCTCCAGCTCGA
>DAOMSJ010000007.1:0-181091 GCA_035446285.1 Anaerolineales bacterium | reverse complement strand
GATGCGCTTGTTGCCGCCCAGCGTCAGCCACAGGCCGAGCAGGCCGCCCAAGATGGCGGCCAGCAGGTAGCCACTACCCATGCCGAGTTGCTGGGCCAGATGCGTGCTAGGCGCCGGGCCGCCAAAGGCGGCCAGCAGCCAGGCGGCGAGGGTGCCGGTTGCGATGCTGAGTAAAAGTGTGCGGATGTGCGATTTCATGATTTTTGTCCCCTCTGTCTTCATTGTTCTCCGCAATGGTATTTGATCGTTTGTGTGCTTGTGCAAGCGGTCATCCCGCCTCACTGGGTTTACTCATCCTTTTTAGAAACGGCATCCACTTGGCTTGAACCAAAAGCTGCCGTTTGCTTTTTTTGTAGTGCTCTGTAGCGCACAAGAATGCGTCCCAACCAGGCTCCGATAGTTCCTACTATTGCGACTAAGACAAAATCTTGGGTGATCACAACTTACTCCTATGCAATTGTTGCTTCTGGGCCCATATAGGGAATGCTTGTAAATGCACCACGATGAATGACAATGAGATGAGGAAGAAACCTGCTGCCAAGCCCCAATTCCCGTTGCCGTCGGCTATAGCTTTGCCAACCCAGTATCCATTGGCTCCGAAGATTCCACATAGCAATATGAAAAGCTTTAACAGGCTGTTTCGAGGATGAAACAACTCATCTTGAATCTTCTGAGAAAAGCTAAAGCTAATTTTGGGAAGCACAAAGATGAACAGGTAGACAACAAAAGCTGTGGCTAAGGCTGGAGGACTGTTATCCCAAAAAATCACTAAGTACCTGGCACCCCCATTGAAAATTATGAAACCAAGCAAGAAGGCATATAGTAGTTTTGCGTTTATGTACCCTCTGTATTCACCAAGCATCCAGGTGCATAAGAGCAGTAGCGCTAGAGTTATGTGGAAATAAAGGGTAAAGGGAGAGATAACCGGTCCCCATAGTAGTACAACCGCAAAGAGTACTCGCGCTGCAGCTCCTTGCAGGATGTGAGTTGTTGCACCACGATTTATGCGCTTTTTCACTAGCATTAACTAACTATAGGGTCAGTTTATACCTCCAATTGCAAACCTAGTTCCTAACGCTCGTAAGCCGGATGCCCGCAGTGGGGCACTTGTCCCCCAGGATTAGTCCGGCAGGCAGCGCGGCGCCCAGCAGCCAACCACAAGCCCAGCCCGCCACCAAGGATGGCGGCCAGTAGGTAGCGGCGAGGGCGCCGATTACAGCGCTAAGTGCAAGTGTGCGCATGTGTGATTTCATTGTTCTCCCCTTGTGCGTCTTACTTGAGGTCTTTTCTTCTGTGGCAATAGTGCTGTTTGATTTGTTTTTGCGTTTCCGCAAACCGATCAGCACACGACCAATCATAGAGCCGATAAATCCTGCAAGAGCAAGCTGCCAAAAAGGTATGTCCATTATTGCCTTCTCTTTTTCATACTTCTCCTAGTTTTTGACTGTGGTGAATAGCTTGGGTTAACAATGTATGGCCATGTTTGTGTGATAAACGAAAGCTGGAGAGAAAAAGCTAACAAAAGCATCACGAATGTCGCGTATGCCCTTAAGCTTAGCGAGCCAGTGGTTTGAACAATGAAACGATCAAGAACTAGCACGCCCCTTACGCCAGCAGGGGCAAGGATAAGGAGGGGGAGTAACAAATAGCGAAATAAAATCCGCGCCCACAACTCTTTTGGTCTGACGGATTCTTCTGCATATGTTTGAGCAAAATTTTGGAACAATATAGGGATGAGCCAGAGTGCTGCATAGAGAGTCACAGTCAGCAGCACAAATGCTGTGTCTATTTTGCCAGTTAGAACATAGAGTGTGAAGAAAGAAAGATAAAGGAGAAAGAATAAGGGCTGGAAGGATACAAAGAGAATTAATGAGAACCTATTTGGCCTTAAGAACCTCAAAACCGTTGAAGCCCAGCCTATTAGAGAGCAGAAGATTGCAAGATAAGACGTAGTTTGGAATCCGTCAAGGCGAGATGTGAGACAAGCAATGAGTATAGAGAATCCATAGAGAGAGGTCGATATTAAGAGGACTGTTTTTAGTGGCAGAGAATGGTTCCGTAACATTTTTCTTATGGTTGGAAGAGTATATTACTGACGAAATCCTTGGGACCTGTTCTTACACCAAAAGCTTCAATGCCAAAATTGAGGCCCAGACCCACAAGTACTGTTAATGCGACAGCGGCTCCGCGCCGGTTGCAGCGCTAAGTGCAACTGTGCGCATGTGTTTAGTCATGCTTACCCCTAAAGATTTTGTGCTTGGTTGGCTCACCTAGAGAAATGAGATTACTACCAGAGACACGCTCAGGTATATCAACCAGATGGGTGTTATCCGATCCTTTACATACTGAAGGAGGTACAGCGCAAACAAAAAACAAAGGCCAGAGCCAACATAAAGAGCGGCATTCGACGGAAAAAAAATACGAATTGCAAAAGATAGTAAGACGGTTAGGCCAATAGACAAAAATTTATGACGATACCAAAACTTACTCCAGAATAGATACAAACTCCGTAAACGTCCCCTAGGCATTTTCTCAACGTACCTAACTGCTTGCAGATTGTTTTTTAAAAAAAGTTCAATTTGAGCTAGGAACATGAATAGAAGTTTAGCATCGGGAAAATCTTTTAACACCTCTAAGATAGTTCTTTTAGCTTCTAGAAAGTTTCTTTTCTGCATGAGACTTTCAGCTTTTTGTAATCTAGCAAACCCCGCGTTAGGATATCTCGCAAGGATTTGCTCTCTCAATTCTTCTGCGCTAAGAAGATTGTTCAGAATATTGGTATTGCTAGCAATTAACATCTGGGCTTCAAGAGTTTCAAGAGTGCTGTCCTGACATATAGAATTGTGTTCTTCCAAAAAACGGGCAGAAGCTGCGTAGCGTCTCCTCAACGCATTGATAAGCGCTAGTGATCCCAAGCCAATACAATCTTGGTTCCCGATAACCTCCTGTGCATTTTTGAGATCATGGTTGTAAAACTTAGTGAACAATAGTGTATAAGTAGGCTGTATTTTCATGTTAGAAACTTAATCCAAGTGTTCTAAGGATCCCTTCAACCACCTTGGCGAGGCTTGCTGCAATGCCAGTCGCTGCAGCAAGTACAACCGGACCAAAAGCATATGCTATCGCCCCTCCTGAAACAAGCACTGCTACTATTGGTTAATTGAGTGCCGAAATCATTGATTTTTAGGTATGCACCTTCACTCCCACTTACGGTCATAGTTGTGTCAGGAATGGCAATGTCTTTGTCGACAGTTGTTCTGAATTCGAAGGACATGGCTCTGAAATCCGTTTGGAAAGCCGAACGCGACGAACATGGTACTTCTTGGCAAGGGTGACGTGCTCAGATTTGGCCCCCAAGTGCCTAGCGGGCAACGCGCCGGTTGCAGCGCTAAGTGCAACTGTGCGCATGTGTGATTTCATGGTTGTGTCCTTCCTCCCCTCGCGTTTGCTGAACTCCTGTCGTCTATATCATTGCCCTAGGAGTCTACCAATCGTGGCTCCGATGAAGCCTACTAGTAACCAGCCAAAAGGAATCTCCACCTTTACCTCTTTTTTCGCTTGCGTGGGGTAGGCCTATCAAGCACCCCAGCTCTTTTTTCGGCTAAGTATCTGCCAACCATGAACTGGCCGTTTACGAGTGCCAAGTAATATGCAAGTAGGCCAGGTATCCACCAGGGCGCGTCTACCCCAGCTTTCAACGATTCTCTGCCGAGCAGTCTCCCAAATTGTGCGCCAAAGACAGCTAGTGCTGGAATGCTTGCCAAGGAGAAAGAAAGTAGCTGCTGCCCTAGTTTGGTTTTTGGTGTTATTTGTTGCCTGTAAAGTCGGATCGTGAAATCCTCGAACTTGAGCTGCAGTACTATGTAGATAATATATATTCCACCAAGGACCAGTAAGCTTTGCGCAAAATTCGAGAAGAACTTCGGGGCTACTGTGCGCGCCGAGGCCAGAACGATGATAAGGTTAAAAACCAATGATCCATATTGCTTTGCGCGGTCAAAGGGCTTTTTGTAATAGATGATTCCAACTGCAATGGAACATAACAAGCAAATTATGAACAAGCCCATTGAGAAGGATGGAATGCCATAGCTTAATGCGGAGACAATGATCAAGACCAAAGAAATAAGGATTGGAGAAACCTTGGGTGGTTTTTGAGGTTTCATGGTTTCTATACTAACTCCTTATTCTGAATCTTCATCCAGTTGGCGAGAAGCTTCTAGGTCTCTAGAGCGTTCGCTTAATGCATCTTTCATTTCCTGGATCTGATCCGGGTAGAAAATGCTTACTCCTATTCCAACGAAAATCGAACCAATAAGCACAGCTGTGCCTGCGGCGGCTGTTAAAAGACTTACGCTTACTAAAAGCGCTGCTACAACTGCCACAGCTGCGCCAATAACTAGGTTGACGCCAATGTCAACCAAGGTTGAACTCACAAAGTTATGTTTATCTCCACCTACCTTATCCCCGAGAGTGAAATCGTAAGGTTCAAAGCTAGAGAGCTGTAAATAGAAGACCGCTAAAGTCCAAACGGAGTGTTGGACTAAAAAAGTAGGCATCCTTAATGCGTTCCTTTGAGTTTTCTTGTACGTAGAACGAGAATAGTTCTATGACCTGCTATTATCGTTATCAGGATCAGAAAACAAGAACCTAGAAAGATAAGGAATGAGAGGCCAATGTGGATAGTTTCTATTCTTGCGGCTACTCTTACCAGAATGAAAATTCCACATCCTATTGCCAGTATCTGAAGGAATTTTCCGTATCCTATTAGCCTCCCTTGTTTCTTTTTTGTTCCTAGATTGAATTCCGGATATGATCTCGGAGCCCAATAGACTCCCATCAATGTGATGGCTGTAAAGATGGCAAGATACTCCAGCCTTGTGCTCTCCTGATGTTCAAAACCAGGCGCTATTGTTAGAACATCCATTGATAGTTTGAGAAACAACAAGGTCAAAACTAGTAGCCAAGCGATACTGAAGCTTACAAATAGCAGAGCTTTCTGCTCTGCTCGCACGTTGGCATGCTTTGCCTGCTTGATACTCCAGAACTTGAATGTCATAAGTGCTTGGGCAAAGAGTAGTAATCCATACGTAGTGGCGTAGGAAGCAGAAAAAATGTGTTCTTGAGCCAGCAGGGCGAAAATTGGCAGAAGCACATAAAGGATCAGGAACCTAATGGATATTTCGCCATAGCCCTTATCATGCCAGTAGGCTACTTGGCGTCGGAAAGTTTCTTCTGCTTCGTTTAGATAAAAATTGCTCATGTGTACTCTTCCCCGGCTAAAGCAACCATAACAAACAACTGGGATTAACCAGCTTGCAATATTGCCAGCATGGATATCCGCAGACGTAATCCTTGACGCCTTGCACAAAGTGCGAATGCTTCTTCAAATTCACTGCTACCCGTCAGCATGCTGCGCATCCACACCCCCCACCGCCCCGTCAAGGCCCTTGAAATTTTAACGCCCGCCGCTCGCACGCTCACCCATGATGATGATTAAAACTTTTCAATGGACTAAAATGGGTGTACGCCCATGGCTCAGTGCCAGCGGCCAAAACACCACCACTTATCTCAAAGGACAGTATGAGCCAAGACCTACGTATTGAACGTGACTCCCTCGGCGAAGTCAAAGTGCCTGCCGGGGCCTTCTATGGCGCACAGACCCAGCGTGCCGTAGAGAATTTCCCAGTCTCCGGTCTCAAGCCGTGGCGCGCCTTCGTATGGTCCATGGCCGCCATCAAACGTGCCGCCGCCGATGTCAACGCCGGCCTCGGCCTGCTGGATGGCGACAAAGCCAACGCCATCGCCAAAGCCGCCACCGAAGTCATGGAGGGCCAATGGGCTGACCAGTTCGTGGTTGACCCCTTCCAGGCCGGTGCCGGCACCAGCCACAACATGAACGTCAATGAGGTGCTGGCCAACCGCGCCACCCAGATTTTGGGCGGCGAGTTGGGCAACTACATCGCCAACCCCAATGACCATGTCAACATGGCCCAATCCACCAATGACACCATCCCCACCGCCATCCGCCTGGGTGTGCTCTGGCGCCTGGATGAGCTGCTCGCCGCCGTAGACGGCCTGGCCGAGGCACTCGAAGCCAAAGCCGTGGAGTTTGACGGCATCGTAAAATCCGGCCGCACCCACCTGCAAGACGCCGTGCCCGTGCGCCTGGGGCAGGAGTTTGGCGCCTACGCCAAAGCCGTGCGCCGGGATGCTGAGCGCATCCGGCGCTCCGCCGAGGGGCTGCGCCGCCTCGGTATCGGCGGCACTGCCACCGGCACCGGCCTCAACGCCCATAGCGACTATCACAAGAACATGGTCGCCCGCCTGAGTGAGATCACCGGGCTGGAGCTGCACACCTCAGACAATCTCTTCGAGAGCATGCAAAGCCTGGCCGATGCCGCAGATTTCTCGGCTGCCCTGCGCACCTTTGCCCTCACCATGACGCGCATCGCCAATGATTTCCGCCTCTTGGCCTCCGGCCCTTCCACCGGCCTCGACGAAGTGCGTCTGCCCGCGGTGCAGCCCGGCTCCAGCATCATGCCCGGCAAGGTCAATCCCGTATTGGCCGAGATGATGAACCAGGCCATGTATCACGTCATCGGCTGCGACACCACCGTGGCGCTCGCCTCGGCGGCTGGCCAGCTCGAGCTCAACGTGATGATGCCCATCATCGCCCACAACCTGTTCGAGATGATGCAAGTCATCATCGGCTCGGTCAACGCCTTTACGGAGCGCTGCGTGGTGGGCCTCACCGCCAATAAGACCAAGGCCGAAGGCTGGCTGGCGCGTAACGCCATCATCGTCACCGCCCTCAACCCGCTCATCGGTTACCAGGCCGGTGCCGCCTTGGTGAAGGAAGCCGTGAAGGATGATCTGGCCATCACAGACCTCGCCGTCGGCAAGGCCGACGCTGGCGAGCTCAAGCATGTGAAGGAAGATCGCCCCGTCACCGCCGACGAGATCCGTCACGCCCTCAGCGACTTGCGCAAGCTCACTGACGGAGGCATCGTCAAGTAAACAAAAAGCGCCGGCATTCGCCGGCGCTTTTTATGTGAAAGGGGGAAACTTGCAAACAGGTGGCGTGTTAGGGCAGGCTGTAGCTCATCAGCTGCACGGTGCCGACGAAGGGCGCGCCGCCCTCCGCGTCCAGGGCCGATTCGCTGCGCACCATGCCAACGTCACGCGCCCACCAGATCACGGTCGTGCCCTCGATCTCGATCGGGATCACTATGCCGGATACAATGCCTACGAAGCTGATGACATTGGTGCCTTCCACCCGCATGGCGGTGAAGCTGCCGCCAGGCACCGTCACCGTCTCTTCGCCGATGGCCGTGAAGGTATGCCTCACCGTGCCGCTTGCCGTGCCTTCCACGCCGCCACCCATGCTGATGTTGCCCTGCACGTCATAGGTCTGTTCCCAGGTGGTGCCCGGCGCCAGCTCCTTGGGGAAGCTGATGCCCGTGACAGCCAGGGTTTCAATGTCGGCGCTAAAGCCGCTGCCAACAATGCTGGCTTCCGGCCCATCGCCATACTCCAGGGCGCTCAGGCCTTCGGGAGTGCAGACCCATACCTGGGTGACGGTGGTGTTCTCAAACTCATGCGTGAAGGTGAAGCCGTCGGCGCTCAGCTCGCTCACCGTGGTGGTGTAGGTCTCGGTGCTGTCTGCATCCGTCACCTCGTAGGTCCAGGTCGAGCCTTCCATCAAGGGCTGGTACTCATTGGCGCACAGGCCGGTGACGCCGCTGTCCGCAACCTCGGCGGTCTCCGTGGCTTCAACCGCGGTCTCCGGCGTGGCGGTAGGCTCGCCGCCGCCGCAGGCGGCCAGCACCAAGGCCAGCGCCGCGAGCAGCGCCAAGAGCTTGACATGCTTGTAGTTCAAAAGGTTCATTCGGTCTCCTTCAAATGGTGTGCCAAGGATAACGACGCACTGACAAGAATAGTATGCCCAAAGCGCTGGCAGGGTGTGTGTTCGGTTAATATGTACACATGCCTATTCGCGTGCTGCCGCAAGCGCTGGCTTCGCAGATCGCCGCTGGCGAAGTTGTCGAGCGCCCCGCCTCCGTGGTCAAGGAACTCATCGAGAACGCCCTGGATGCTGGCGCCAGCCGCATCCACGTGCGTATTGAAGGCGCCGGCCAGCGCCTGATCGAGGTCAGCGATGATGGCCTCGGCATCCCGGTAGCCGAGCTGCCGCTGGCGTTGGAGCGCCATGCCACCAGCAAGCTGGCCGCCGCCGAGGATCTGGAGCACATCCACACCCTCGGCTTCCGCGGCGAGGCGCTGGCCGCCATTGCCTCGGTGTCACGCTTCACGCTGACCTCGCGCCCGGCAGAGAGCGAGGCGGCGGCGCGCATCCAGGTGGATGCGGGCAAGCGCGCCGGGCTGGAGCAAGTCGGCGCGCCAGTGGGCACGCTGGCGCATGTCGAGGACCTGTTCTTCAATCTCCCGGCGCGCCGCAAGTTCCTCAAAGGTGATTCCACCGAGCGCCGTCATATCAGCCAGCTCGTGGCGCGCTATGCGCTGGCCTATCCGCAAGTAGCCTTTGACCTGCAGATCGATGGCAAGCACACATTGCAGACCAGCGGCAATGGCGACCGCCGCGAGATACTGGCCGCCTTGTACGATGCTGGCATGGCGCGGCGCATGATCCCCGTCGAGGCGCCCGAAGAGCCGGTGGCCGTGCACGGCTTCATCAGCCCGCCCGACCTGACGCGCGGCAACCGCGCTGAGCTGACCTTCTTCGTGAATGGGCGCTGGGTGCAGGACAGCGCCCTCGCCGCCGCCGCCATTCAGGCCTATCACGGCCTGTTGATGGTGGGGCGCTATCCGCTGGTGGTGCTGTTCATTGACATGCCCAGCGAGCTGGTGGATGTCAATGTGCATCCCACCAAGGCCGAGGTGCGTTTTGCGCAGCGTGACCGCGTCTTCACCACGGTGCAGCGCGCCGTGCGCCGCGCTCTGTTGGCGCACGCGCCCATTCCGCAGCTGGAGCCGTTGCAGCCCGGCCTGGCCTGGCGGCCGATGCCCGCTCCCCCTGAGCCAACCCCCGAACCTGAGTCTGAGCTGGCCGCGCCGCCGCAGCACAGCCTGAACGAAGTCATTGAGGGCGAGCAAGCGTCAGCCGCACAACAACCGCGCCTGCCCGGTGTGCCACTGTTGCGCCTGGTGGGGCAGGTAGGCTCGGCATATTTGGTAGCCGAGGGGCCGGATGGTTTGTACTTGGTAGACCAGCACGCCGCCCACGAGCGCGTGCTCTTTGAGCGCTTTCGCAGCCAGCGCCAGCAACTCGGCTCGCAGCTGCTGCTGGAGCCGGTGACGGTGCAGTTGCCCGCTGCCCAGGCGGAGTTGCTGGACGGCCAACTGGACACGCTGCGCGAGCTGGCCTTTGAGATTGAGCCGTTTGGCCCGCAGAGCTATAAAGTGCGCGCCATCCCCGCCGTGCTGCTGGGTAGTGACCCCGAAGCCGCGCTGCGCGCCGTGGTCGAAGATTTTGAAGAAGATGAGCAGCCACTTGAAAAAGAAATAGAAGCCAAGCTGATCGCACGCATCTGCAAGCGTATCGCCGTCAAAGCCGGCCAACAGCTCTCGCCCGAGGCGCAGCGCGCCCTGCTGCGAGACCTGGAAGCCTGCGAGGCGCCGCGTACCTGCCCACACGGCCGCCCCACGATGATCCACTTATCGATCGATGTGCTGGAAAAACAGTTCGGGCGGCGTGGCGCCCGCTAAGCGGGCTGCTAGCCCAGGTGCAATATAAAAGAAGGTGACTTAGGTCACCTTCTTGTTTTCTTGGGCTCAGTGATGGCATTGACCAGCTTTTGTGTTTGCTGGGCGCTGTAGCTTTGCTCGTCCGTCTCCAGCATGGATTGCTGTTGGCGCGTAGCCTGGTAGGCCAGTTCTGGTGCGGGGGTGAACACGGCATCGATGTCGTGGCCCAGCTGTTTTTGCAGCTCGGCGGCGTTTACTGCCAGGTCATTGCGTACACGGTGCACCATCGTCACCATGCGCTGCGCCTGCAGGTGATTCATCTGTGACAAGTCTGCCAGCAGCGACTTGGTCTGGTCCACCGTGTAAGGGTCAGGCTCTGCCACCACAATGATATGCGTGCAGTGCTCCAGGGCGCGCTGGCTGCTGGTGGGCAGATTGACGCCCAGATCGAGCACCACATGGTTGGCCATTTGCTTCAGCTCATTCACAATGGCGCTCATTTGCTCGCCGGCATGCAGCAAACTGGCATCGGTGGGGCGTGTGCCAGCAAATAGCACGCGCTGATTATCCTTGTGTTCTACGAGTGCGCCTTCAACCGCGCTGCGATAGATATCGCGCGAGGTGCGGTGCAACAGTTCCACCAAGCCTTCACCACTTTGGCCGAGACGCACGTTGAGGTCGCCATGACCGGGGGTGAGTTCCGCCAGGATGACGCTGTTCTGCGGATACTTCTGCGCAAAGCCTGCGGCCAGATTGATGCACAGGGTGGAGACGCCCTGGCCGCCCTTGGCTGCCAGCACGCCCACCACACTGCGCGCCGCGCCGCCTGATGGGGCAACGGGGCTGGGGGGCGTGTAGCTGGGGGCTGCAGTGGTTGATGCCGCGCGGCTGTTACTAGCGCTGGGCTGCGGCTGGGGAGGCAGCGGCGGCAGCATGCTCGTAGCGGGGCGCTTGAGGATGTTACGCACGCGCGCCACCAGCTCGGCCGGGTGGGTGGGCTTGGTCAGGTAATCATCCGCTCCGGCTTCAAGGCCGGCCACTTTGTCGTCCACCTGGGCTTTGGCGGTGAAGAGGATGATGGGAATGTTGGCGGTTTGCGGATTGGCACGCAGGCGGCGGGTGACCTCATAGCCATCCATCTTGGGCATCATCACATCCAGCAGGATGAGATCCGGCTTGGCCTCTATGACCTTATCCAGTGCCTCTTGCCCGTCCTTGGCGGCATGGATGATGAACCCCTGCTTTTCAAGGGTGGTCCCCACCAGCTTAAGGGTGTCCAGGTCGTCATCGACGACCAGTAAGGTATAAGCCTGTGTCATAGGGTAAAGGAGTCTAGCATAAAGGGGGGCAGGGGGCAATTACTGCCTCGCTATAATGTAAGTATGCGCGTGCCACCTATGCTTTCTGCGACTGTGCTCGCTACCCTGCAGCGCCAGCGCCCGCTCGTGGTGGGGTTTTCTGGCGGGCCGGACAGCGCCGCCATGCTGCATGCCCTGCATACGGCCGGTTGGCCGCTGGTGGCGGCGCACTTGGATCACGGCCTGCGCCCCGAATCGGCGGCTGAGGCCGAAGCGGCGCGCCAGGTGGCCGCGAGCTATGGCCTGGTGTTTGAGAGCCAGCGCGTGGATGTTGCCGCTTTGGCGACGCAAGAGAAGCAATCGATTGAGGCTGCGGCGCGTGCGGCGCGCTATAGGTTTTTGTTTGCTGTGGCGCAGCAGCACGGCGCGCAAGCTGTGCTCACCGCGCACACAGCGGATGATCAGGCTGAGACACTGTTGATGCATGTGCTGCGCGGCGCCGGAGCGCAGGGGCTGCAAGGCATGCCGGCGTATTGGCTGCCCAATCCGTGGAGTGATGGCATGGCGCTGGTGCGCCCGCTGCTGGAGAGCAGCCGTGCCGCCGTGCTGGCGTATTGTGAGGCACACGCACTGCCGGTACAACACGACCCCAGCAATCACGATCCCGCATTTTTCCGCAACCGGGTGCGCCACAACCTGCTACCGCTGATGGAGGAGTTGGCGCCCGGCGTGAAAACACGCCTGACGAATACTGCCGCTATGCAGGCCGCCGAGAACGAGGTGCTGCAGACTGCCACTGAGGCGGCCTGGCGGCGGTGTGTATCAGCGCGCGGGGCAGGCTTTATTGGCCTACAGCGCGGCGCACTGGCCGCCGAGCCGCTTGCGTTGCAACGCCGCGTGCTGCAGCGTGCGGCCGGCGAGCTGCGCTCGCAGAGCAATGCGCTTACATTTGCGCTGATCGAGCAGGCATGTAGCGCGCTTGCGGGCAAGGATGGTGAGCAAGACTGGTTCGATGGCTTGGTGCTGTTGGCCGAAGGGCCGCAACTCTGGCTGATGGAGCGCTCAGCGCAGTTGCCCGCCGCTTGGCCGCAGGCTCCGGAAACGATGCTGGCTTTGGAAACCCCCGCCGAGGTGATGCTAGGAGCGGGCTGGCGCCTGCGCTTGCAGGAGACTGCTGCCCCGCAGGCAACGCCCGCCGACGCCTACCAAGCCTGGCTGGATGCACGCCGGGCTACCGAGCTGGTGTTGCGCCGCCCGCAGCCGGGTGACCGCTTGGCCTTGCCTTACGGCCGCCAAAAGCTGGCTGATGTGTTCATCAACGCCAAAGTGCCGCTGCGCGCTCGCGCGGGCTGGCCTTTGTTGTGTGCCGGCGATGAGGTGGTGTGGGCGCCGGGCTTGCGCCTGGCGCACGGCTTCGCCGCCGCACCGGGGCAGGCGGCGGTGCATGCCGAACTGGTGCCAGGCAGGGATTGGTGAGCAGTGGGAAGTGATCAGGATTGTTGGCATGTCTTGTATGCCGTGCATGACGAGTTAACTCAGATAAGGTTTTGTTGATTTAAAACCTTGACGGATTTCTCCTCGCGGCTGCGCCGCTCGTCGGAATGACAAAAAGTAAGGCTGTGCCCTGGAGAGCACTCCCTGCTCACTCTCCACTGCTCACTTTGATCTCTATCAGAACAATTGCAACTGATCGTCTGCACGCAGGCGGCTGAGTTTCATGCTCAGCTCGCGCCATTGGATCTCAGACACGCCGAGTTTTTGGCGCAGCAGGGTTTCGTCCATGCCGCTGCGCAGATCGCGCAGGGCACAGCTCCAGCGGCACATCAGGAACGAAAGCTGCTCTTCGAGCCCCGCTTCTTTGCCCAAATCTTCCAGTAGATATTCCAGACGCCGTGGCGACCAGGGAAACAGCGCTTCGCTCAGGTCGTATTGCATGCGGTATTGCTCATACGCCTCTACCCAGTCTGCAGGCAGGCTGATCTTGCGTTCTTTGTAGCGGTCCTTGGGGCTGGGGTAGCGCACAAACAGCAGCGGGCCATCGGCGGCGTCCAAGTCAATGTGGTTGGTCTTCAATGCCAGCGTTTCGCCCTTTTTGATGCCCGTGCTGAGCAGCAGGGCCACTAGCGTGGAGGCGCGGGCGTCGCCCTTTTTGCCGCGGCGCTGGCGCGCCGCGACGGTGAGCACTTTCTCCATGGCGGCTTCGTTCATCACCGCCGGCAGCGGGCTGAGCACACTGCGCTGCACAACACGCTCGGCCGGGTCAGCCAGGATGGCGCCGCCGCTGAGCAGCCAGCGGAAAAAGCCCTTGAGCGAAGTGATGCGGCGGCTGAGCGTCTTGGGGCTGCACTCCACACCGCGCTTGTGCTGCATCCAATCCAGGAAATTGTTGAGATCGTTGGTGGTGATGGTGCCCACGGCCTGGTCTGCCGCCAGAAAGCTGGCCAGCAGACGCACATCGCCCGTGAAGGCTTTGACCGTGTGCACCGAGGAGCCCTGGTCTTGCAGGAAGCTACCCCAGGCCTGGATGGCGGGCGGCAGGGTGGTCTTGGGGCCAAGGGCAAACGTGGGCGCAGTTTTAGGCATCGGTGTCAGTTTCCTTAATGCGTATAGTCATCTTGATTTGAGTGTAGGTATGCGCGCCTGCAGTGTCAACTCAATTCGTGCTTCGGTTTGCCGTGCTTTCTCATAAAACCCACATCCAGCTGCACGGGCGAGTGACTATAATCAGTTAGTTAGATAAACTAATTACTATGAGCAATGAAACCACGTCTTCCCAAGAGCAGATGATCGCCATGCTGAAGCGTCTGGAGCAGCTGGGCCTGGGGCGCGCGGCCATCAAGGATATGCAATTTAGCCTTTCACAGCTGGGCTTGCTGCTTTCGGTGCACCGCCAGCCGGGCATCCGCGTCAATGAACTGGCGCAGCTGCTGCACTTGAGCGCACCCACCGTAAGTGTGGGGCTGCGCAAGCTGGAGGATGAAGGCTGGCTGCGCCGCGAGGCCGACCCGGACGATAAGCGTTCCTTGCGCCTGCACCTGACGCGCAAAGCCAACGAGTTCGCGAAACGAGCACAGCAGTTTCAACGTAATCAGATTGAAGAGTTGCTCAATGGGCTGGAACCCGAGGAGCAAACCCAATTGGTGCACTTGCTGAATAAAGCCATTACTCGCCTTGAAACACAGGCATATAAAACCAAGGAGTCATAAAAGGCATGATCACACGCATCAAAGAATGGTTCAAGACGATGGACACGCGCAAGTGGTTCATCGTAGGCGGCGCCGCCCTCATTATTATTGTGGTGGCTTTGTTTGTGCGCAACGCAGGGCGGGCGGCTGAGACCGCGGCCAGCAGCTACCAGACTGCTACGGTGGCACGCGGCAATTTGGTAGCCAGTGTAGGCGCCACCGGCAGCGTGCGCGGCTTGCAGAGCGCCGCGCTGGCGTGGGAGACCTCTGGCATTGTTGAAGAGATCCACTTTGATGTAGGTGAGGTTGTGCGCGAGGGCGACATTATCGCCAACCTGCTGCTCTCCTCCATGCCGGCCAATGTGATCCTCTCCCAGGCGGACTTGCAGTCTGCGCAGGACGCCTTCGAGGATTTTGAGAACTCCTTCGGTGATCTCGGTATCAGCCAGGCGCAGAAAACCCTGGCCGATGCACAAGATGTCTACGAGAGGGCACAGCGCTATCTCAGCTCCATCAGCAACCCCGGCCGCCCGGTGGACATTGACCAGGCGCAAGCGAACCTTGTGCTGGCCCAAGACCGGCTGGACCGCGCCCAAGAAGCGTACGAGCCGTATGCCAGCCGCCCGGAGAGTGACCTGGGCCGCGCCAATATGCTGTTGCAGGTAACCCAGGCGCAGCAGCAATACGATGCTGCGTTGCGTCAATACAATGCGCTGGCCTCCGGCTCGGGCAGCACGCCCATCGCCAAGGCCGAGGCGGACCTGGCCTTGGCGCAGGCGCAGCTGGAGATTGCCCAGAAGAACTATGACGATATTCTGGCCGGCCCCACGGCGCAGCAATATGCTGCCGCCCAGGCACGCTTGGCCGCCGCGCAAGCGGGCGTGGACATGGGCTACATCATTGCGCCCTTCAACGGCACATTGACCGACCTGTATCCCAACGAAGGTGACCTGGTCACCATGGGCTCCAGCGCCGCCCAGGTGGACAATCTCGACACGGTGCAAGTGGTGGTGGAAGTCTCCGAAGTAGATGTCAACCGCGTGCAGGTGGGCCAGCCCGCCAGCGTGATCCTGGATGCTGTGCAAGACATCACCTATGAAGGCGCAGTGGTGGCCGTGGCGATGGCCGGTAATACAACCCAGGGCGGCGTGAACTTCCGCGTGGTGGTGGAGCTGGACGAGCCGGATGCCAACGTGCGCCCGGGCATGACCGCCGCCGTGACGATTGTGGTCACGCAGATGGAAGACGTCTTGCTGATCCCCAACCGTGCCGTGCGCGTGCAGAACGGCCGCCGTGTGGTGTACGTGATGCGCGGCCTGAGCCTGGAAGCGGTGGAAGTGACCCTGGGCGCCTCGTCTGAGACCTTCAGCGAAGTGGTGGCTGGCGAGTTGAAAGAAGGCGACACCATCGTGCTCAATCCGCCGGTCTCCAGCTTTGACCCGATGGATCCCTCCAACCAGTTCATGGGAGGCTTCAATTAGCGCCAAGAAAGACCTGGTGATTGAAGCCCGGAATCTGACCAAGGTCTACAAAATGGGCGAGGTGGAAGTGCACGCTCTGCGCGGGCTCTCGCTGGAGGTGCAGCGCGGCGAGGTCATGTCCATTATGGGCCCGTCTGGCTCAGGCAAATCGACCCTGATGAACACCCTGGGCTGCCTCGACCGCCCGACCAGTGGTGAGTATTACCTGGATGGCGAGAGCGTGGCGGAGATGAATGATGACCAACTGGCGGATGTACGCAACCGCAAAGTGGGCTTCATCTTCCAGACCTTCAATCTGCTCAAGCGTGCCTCGGCCTTGGCCAATGTGGAGCTGCCGCTGCGCTACGCCAACCGCAACGAGAACCGCGGCGAGATCGCTCGCCAGGCGCTCGAGTCGGTGGGGCTGGGTGAGCGCATCCACCACAAGCCCAACGAGCTCTCCGGCGGCCAGCAACAGCGCGTGGCGATTGCGCGGGCGCTGGTGAATAACCCGGCCTTCATCATGGCTGATGAGCCTACCGGTAACCTGGACAGCAAGTCTGGCGACGAGATCATGAAGATGCTGCTGAACCTCAATAAAGAACGCGGCGTCACCCTGATCATCGTCACGCATGACCCTGAGATCGCTAAGCGCACCCAGCGCATTGTCACCATTCGTGACGGCGAGATCGCGAAGAACTAGAGCTGCTATGAACTATCTCAACTCATTTACTGTAGCCCTTGAAAGCCTGGCGGCCAACAAGCTGCGCTCGGCGCTGACCGTGCTGGGTATCGTCATCGGCGTGGCCGCCGTCATCGCCATGCTGGCGGTGGGGCGCGGGGCGCAGAGCACCATCACTGGCACCATCGAGGGCATCGGCACCAATTTGCTCTTTGTCATTTCGGGCGGCAACAGTGATGTCACCAACCCCAAGCCGCTGACCCTGGCGGATGCCCAGGCGATGCAAGACCCCTTCTCGGCGCCCTCCGTCATCGGCGTGGCGCCGATGATGCAGGGTTCGGCCACCGTGGCCGCCCAGGGCGAGACCACCTCCACCGTGTTGGATGCGGTCACGCCGGACTATGGCCCGGTGCGCAATGTGGAGCTGGTCGAGGGTGAATTCATCTCCGAGGCGCACATCCTCTCGCGCTCGGCCGTCGTGATCCTTGGCCCGGATGTGGCCGAGGCGCTGTTCGACCGCACCGAAGGTGTGGTGGGCGAGACGGTGCGTATTGAGGGCCAGCCCTTCCGTGTGATCGGCTTGCTGGTCTCCAAGGGTGGCTCCGGCTTCACTAGTGAAGACAACCGCGTCATCGTGCCGCTCACTACGGCGCAGTCACGCCTGCTGCGCCGCAGCACGCCCAACCGCGTGGACATGATCCTGGTGCAGGCGGCCAGCTCGGACGCGGTGCCGCAGGCCAGCGAAGAGATCGCTGCCATCCTGCGTGCCCGTCATCGCACCGGCATCGGCGCCGATGATTTCACCGTCCTCAACCAGCAGGACTTTCTGGACACAGCGGCGGCAGTCACCGGCGTGCTCACTGTTTTCCTGGGTGGCGTGGCGGCCATCTCGCTACTGGTGGGCGGCATCGGCATTATGAACATCATGCTGGTCTCGGTCATCGAGCGCACGCGTGAGATCGGTCTGCGCAAGGCGCTGGGCGCCCGCAAGCGCGACATCCTGATCCAGTTCCTGGCCGAGTCATCCATGCTCAGCCTGCTGGGCGGCGTGCTGGGCATCATCTTCGGCTGGCTCATCTCGCTGGCGGTGGGCGCAGTGGCGGCCGCCAGCAATGCGGACATCACCCCGGTGATCGGCCTCGATTCGGTGCTGTTGGCTACCTTGTTCTCGATGGCGGTGGGCCTGTTCTTCGGCCTGTATCCCGCCAACCGTGCCGCCAGCCTGGAGCCGGTTGAGGCGCTGCGCTTCGAATAGGCTGTGTTTGTAAGATAAAAAGACTGGCGGACTTCGCCAGTCTTTTTTTGTTGCTGTCCTTTCACGAAAAGGCAGCCAGCAAGGTTATAACTGTATCGTTGTGTTGCTTGCGGTGTTGTTTCTGAAAAGGACTGTATGAAAACAAAAGATTGGTTGGTCTTTACTGGTCTGGCGCTGGCCTGGGGCTCCTCGTTCTTCTGGATCAAGATCGTTTTAGAGGAAATTGGCCCCTTCATGCTGGTGTTCTTGCGCGTGTTGCTGGGCATCGTGGGCCTGTTGGTAGTGGTGGCCCTGCGCAAGCCGCAATGGCCAAAAGACAAGACACTGCTGCGCAACCTGCTGATTCTGGGCATCACCAACACGGCCTTGCCGTTTGTGCTCATCTCCTGGGCGGAGTTGCACATTGATTCGGCGGTGGCCTCGATCTTAAATGCGTCTGTGCCGTTGTTCACCACGGTGATCGCGCATTTCGCCCTCACGGATGACAGGATGAGTCCGCGCCGCGTGGCCGGCCTGCTGGTGGGCTTCGCCGGCGTGGCGCTGCTGGTGCTGCGCCACCACGAGGGCGACGTGCGCATGAACCTGCTGGCGCAAGGGGCGATGATCCTGGCGGTGCTGTTCTATGCAGGCAGCGCTGTGTTTGCCCGCAGCAAGACCAAGGGCGCCAACCCCATCATGCAGGCGCTGATTCCTCTGTTCTCTGCGGATGCGTTCATTTTGGCGGCCGCCTTTGCCGTCGAGTCGCCATTGCACCTGCCGCAGCTCACCAGCACCTGGGTGGCGCTGGCCTGGCTGGGCTTTGTGGGCTCATGTGCGGCGTATCTCTTCTACTATTACCTGATCCACTCGGTTGGCCCCACGCGCACCACCATGGTGACCTATACCTTCCCGGTGGTCGGCGTAACCCTGGGCGTGCTGTTCCTTGGCGAGCTTTTGGACTGGCAGCTGGTGGTGGGTGGCCTGCTGATCCTGGGCAGCTTGCTCATCGTCAACCGCGGCTAACTCGGCTAGGCATGAAGCGTAAAGACCTTCTCGCCTTCGTGGCGCTTAGTTTGGCCTGGGGCAGCGCCTTCTATTGGATCAAGGTGGCGCTGGAGCAACTGCAGCCGTTTACGCTGGTGGCGTGGCGCTTGCTCTTGGGCGGTGTGCTGTTGGGCCTTACCGCCTGGTTCAAGCGCGCCGCACTACCGCGCGGCTGGGCGCAGTGGTGGCCGCTGCTGATGCTGGGGCTGATCAACATTGCCATTCCGCTGGTCATCACCACCTCCGGCCAGCAGTTCATTGACACTGGCGTGGCTTCCATCGTGCTTTCAACCGTGCCGTTGTTCACCGTCATTTTGGCGTACTTCACCCTGAAAGAAGATGCCCTCAACCGTTGGCAACTGGCCGGCTTGCTGGTGGGCTTTGCCGGCGTTGTGCTCCTGCTGTTGCGTGATGTGGGCGGCGGGCAATCGACCCTGTGGGGCTATGCCTCTCATCTGATCGCTGCGCTGCTGTATGCGGCCAGCGCCGTGTTTGCGCGCAAGGCGCTGCACGACCACAGCGTGATCGTGCAGGCGCTGGTGCCCACCGCTTTCAGCGGGGCGCTGGTGTGGGCCGCCGTGCCGTTTGTGGAGAGCCCCATCCAGGCGCCTACACAGCTGATGCCGCTGCTGGGCATCTTGTTCCTGGGTGGCGTGAGCTCCTACCTGGCCTATATGCTGTACTACTATTTGATCCGGGCGATTGGGCCAGCACGCATGTCTATGACCACCTACACCTTTCCGCTGGTGGGCATTTTGCTGGGCGTGCTGTTCCTGAATGAAGCCTTGGACGCCTACTTGCTGCTGGGCGGTGCTTTGGTGTTGGGCAGCGTGCTGGTGGTCAACCGCAGCTAGTTGCGCTTGTCCCCGGTGGGGCGGGTGAGCTTGCGTAGGTATTCGATGGCTTCATTGGCGCGTAGCTGCCCCTGGTTGAGCAGGTGCGCGGCGGCCTGGCGAGCGCGCTCAAGGCGGATCTGCAACTCCTGGCCGCTCAACTCATACAGCTCCACCAACACGCCATGCGTGCTTTCCGGGTGAATGAAGGCGATCTTCTTGCCGCCTGTGCCGATGATGGGCTCAGGGTTGATCAGGCGCACATTCTTGGATTTGAGATGCTCCATCGTGGCCTGAATGTCGTAAACCTCAAAGCAGATGTGATGCATGCCCGGCCCGCGCTTATCTAGATAGCGCGCCACACCGCTCTCATCATCCGTGGGGGTGACCAGCTCCACTTCGCTTTCGGCGGTGGGCAGGAAGGCGACGATGGATTTCTCACTGGGCACTTCTTCCATATGTGAGAGGTCTAAGCCCAATGCGTCTTGCCAGAACTCCAGCGCCTTGTCCATGTCTTTGACAACAACAGCAATGTGATCAATCTTCTTGACGAACGATGGCATTGCAGTGTGGCTCCTTAGGCCGTGGGCGGTTGATATTCACCCCACAGAGCGCGCAGCTGATTGCAGATCTCGCCCAGGGTGATGTTGTTCTCGACACATTCAATGAAGACCGGCAGCAGATTGTCGCTGTCCTTGGCGGCGGTTTCCAGGTGGCCCAGCAGCTCGTGCACGCGGACGTTATCGCGCCGCTGGCGCAGCGCCGCCAGCCGTTGGCGGGCGGCGGCTTCCAGGCTGGGGTCAACCTGCAAGCGTTCAGGCTGCACATCTTCTTCGGTTTGGAAGGCGTTCACGCCCACTACGATCTCTTCACCGTTCTCCAGCGCCTGCTGGAAGTCGTAAGCGGCGTTCTGGATCTCGTTCTGTACGAAGCCTTGTTGAATGGCGGCCAGGGCGCCGCCCATCTCCTCGATACGGTCGAGGTATTTCTGCGCCTCGGCTTCGATCTGGTCAGTGAGGTACTCGATGGCATACGAGCCACCCAGCGGGTCCACTGTATCGCCTGCCTTCGATTCGTGAGCAATGATCTGCTGCGTGCGCAGGGCTACGCGCACCGCGCTCTCGGTGGGCAGCCACAGCGCCTCGTCCAGGCTGTTGGTGTGTAGGCTCTGCGTGCCGCCCATCACGGCGGCCAGCGCCTGCACGGTGACGCGCGCCACGTTGTTCTGTGGCTGCTGCGCGGTGAGCGTGGAGCCGGCGGTCTGCGTGTGGAAGCGCAGCTTCCACGAGGCCGGGTTCTGCGCCTTGAAGCGCTCTTTCATAATGCGCGCCCAAATGCGGCGGGCGGCACGGAACTTGGAGACTTCTTCCAGGAAATGGTTATGGGCGTTGAAGAAGAATGAGAGCTGGCCGGCGAAATCATCAATGTTCAGGCCGGCACGCAGCGCTTCTTCCACATAGGCGATGCCGTTGGCCAGGGTGAAGGCCACCTCTTGCACGGCAGTGGAACCGGCTTCGCGGATGTGATAGCCGGAGATGCTGATGGTGTTCCAGCGCGGCACTTCACGCTGGCAATATTGGAACAGGTCAGTGATCAACCGCATGGAGGGCTGGGGTGGGTAGATATAGGTGCCGCGGGCAATGTACTCTTTCAGAATATCGTTCTGCACGGTGCCGCGCAGCTTGCTGGGCTCTACACCCTGACGCTTGCCCACGGCGATGTACAGCGCCAGCAGCACGGCGGCGGGAGCGTTAATGGTCATGCTGGTGGAGACCTGGTCGAGCGGAATGCCCTCAAAGAGTTGCTGCATATCCTCGATGGAGGAGATGCTCACGCCCACTTTGCCCACTTCGCCCAGCGCCATGGGGTCATCGGCATCATAGCCAATCTGGGTGGGCAGGTCAAAGGCCACCGAGAGGCCGGATTGCCCTTGCGAGAGCAGGTAGCGGTAGCGCTTGTTGGATTCCTCGGCGCTGGCGTAGCCGGCGTACTGGCGCATGGTCCACAGGCGGCCGCGGTACATGGTGGGTTGCACGCCGCGCGTGTAGGGATACTCGCCCGGCGCACCGAGCACGGTGGCGGGGTCGCTATGCACGTCGCCGGGGGTGATGACTGTGGGCAGCTCAATGCCACTGGAGGTGGCAAAGCTCGGCTTGCGCTCGTCTGGCTTTGGGGTGGGGGTGTCTGCGGCCATGCAGAGCAGAGTATACCTGCACGCGCACAACTGCCTGTTGAGCGCTGCACGGCGGCGCCTAGCCGATTGGGTAGTGTATTTTTATTCGCAATGAGGTATCATTAGCGGGTTATGGCAAAAGAAAAAGACATGGTCAAAGTTGAGGGCACGGTGATTGAAGCGCTGCCAGGCACTCAGTTCCAGGTTGAACTGGATAACGGCCACCGCGTGCTTGCTTACCTTTCGGGCAAAATGCGCCGCTTCTATATTCGTATCCTTCTGGGTGACCGCGTCACGCTGGAGATGTCTCCGTATGACATGCAGCGCGGCCGCATTGTGTACCGCTACAACAAGGCGCCCGGCCAGCATCAGCAAGGCGAAACAATCGCCTAGCCCAGCTCAACCAAAAAGCCCCGCAATTGCGGGGCTTTTTTTTATTGAAAGTACACCGTCTGCCCGGGCGTGAGTGTATAGGGGAAGCTGAGATTGTTGAGCACTGCAATCTGCAGCCAGTCCAGCCCGTAGTAGTGCGCCAGAGCGAACAGGCTCTCGGTGCGCGTGGCGGTGTAGTACTCCGGCACCTCGATCTCGGCTTGCGGCGGCGGTGCAAGCGGGTGGCCGCTGTTGGCCGGCAGCAGCAGCACCTGGCCGGGGAAGAGCAGGTAAGGCGCTTCCATCTCGTTCACGGCGGCCAGCGCCTGCCAATCCAGCTCCCGCTCGCGGGCAATCTTCATCAAATGGTCGCCGCGCTGCACGGTGTAGGTGTCGGCAGACGGCTGCGGGCCGCTCTCGCGCTGCACGGGATGCAGGGTCAACTCCTGGCCGGGGAAGAGTGTATAAGGGTAAGTGATGTTGTTCCAAGCGGCTAGGTCCGCCCAGGCGAAGCCCAGGCGAGCGGCGACGCGGTTCAGCGTATCGCCGGTTTGCACAATGTAGCCGGGCTGCAACGGCTCTTCGCTCACCGGCGGCTCAGGGTTGTTGGCCTCGGGCTGGTTGCGCGGCCCATCCGTGAACACGGCCATATTATTGAGCACGCCCCAAGAGGCGAGGAAATTCTGGATGGAGTGGGTGATGGTGTAGCCGGTCAGCGCGTCGACCAGTTGCACAGAATTCTGGTCATAGCCGATCAGCGTCATGGTGTGCTGGTTGTTGGCCACCAGCACCGAGGTGCCGGCCTGGGTGGTGTAGTAGCGTTGCGTGCCCGCCCACACCGAGCCAATCACCCACACGATCACAGGGCGGCCCGCGGCGATCTCCGTTTGCAGGTCCTGCCAGCTCAAGCCTTCTTCGGCACTGGCGTTCAGCCCGTAGCTGCGCAGCAAGCGCGCAATCGGCTCGGCGTGCACGCCGTAGGAAGCGGGCGGGATGTAGCCCCACGGGTCATGCACGTTGCCTACAAAGCCGAGGTTGGGATCATCCGAACTGGGTAAGTTATTGAAGAACTCCGTCTCGCTGATGCTGTAGCCCCAGTAGGCAACCACATCTACCGCCGAGCGCGATTCGCACGACAACGAGTATTGCTGGGCGCGGCCCACGAAGCCGCTGATATACGCCTGCGAAGGCAGATCGGTCTGCGCCGCGTGAGCAGGCACAGCCCACAGGCTTAGTGCACTTACAAGGCTCAGGAAAATGAGTACAACTTTCTTCATTGTGCAAATACTATCCAGTTCACAGTTATTTGTCATTCCTCACGGTGATGCCGTTCGTCGGAATGACAAATGCGTGCCATATAATCGTCGCATGACTTCTTTCACTGATTCCGTGCAGGCCATACTCGGTGAGCCACTGAGCGCCGAGCAGGCGGCCGCCTTTGACACGTACGCTGACGAGCTGCTGGATTGGAACCAGCGCATCAACCTGACCGCCGTGCGCGAGCGCGAGGCGGTGCACACGCGCCACTTCCTCGATTCGCTGAGCTGCTGGCTGGCCATGCGCCAGCAGCCTGGCGCCCGCATCATTGACATTGGCACCGGCGCTGGGCTGCCGGGGCTACCGCTGAAGATCTGGCAACCGCGGCTACAACTCAGCCTGCTCGAATCCGTAGGCAAGAAAGCACGCTTTCTAGAGCATGTTGTGCAAGTTCTAGGCCTGGACAATGTGCAGGTGCTCACCGCCCGCGCCGAGGACGCCGGGCGTGACCCCGCCCACCGCGAGCAATATGACTGGGCCGTGGCGCGCGCCGTCGCCCCGCTGCCCGTGCTGGCGGAGTACCTGCTGCCCTTCGTGCGCGTGGGCGGCTACATGCTGGCGCAGAAGGCACGCGGCGTTGCTGAGGAGGCCGAGCAGGCGGCCAACGCCTTTGGGCAGCTGGGCGGCAAGCTGCGTGACCTGATCCAGGTGCGTGTACCTGGCTTGGAGGATGAGGAACGCTGGCTGGTGGTGGTGCAGAAGCTCAAGCCCACCCAGGCGCGCTTCCCGCGCCAGGCGGGCACGCCGAGCAAGAATCCGTTGTAGGGAAGCGGTCAGCTGTTAGCTTTAAACTTCAGTCAGGATTGAATTCCTGCCAGCTGGGGTTAAGCAGACCAGACTCTCGTAGGGGCGTAGCATGCTACGCCCCTACCCAGCCGGGATTGAATTCTTGCCAATCGGGGAAATAGCAAGCCTACTACCGGATGTTTTTGGCTATGTACTTAACGCCAGCCAGGTTTGCAAAATCAGCATCCTGGGTCCATATCACTGCGTTGTTTGCATACCCGGCAGCGTAGATAATGCTATCTGCCATCGGTAGCTTGAATTCCAGCGAAAACTTGGCTGCCAGCAAGGCTAACTCTGCGTCCAGCTCAATGATCAGTCCCTCATGCATGATGGAGACAGCTTGCAGCGCTGCCCCTTCTCCAAGCTGATGATGAATGCGTTTGAAGACTTCGTAAATGCACACGCTGGGCACAATCAGTTGGTTGGTCTTCTTGATGGGTGTGGCAAAGAAAGCTGCGTTGGGACCATCCGCAAGATACTCTAGCCACCCTGATGAATCGATGAGGTTCATTCGCGGTCTGGCTCGCGCTCTACATCTGTATCAATCCCCTTGTACAGCCCGCGCGCTTCGGCGATGCCGATTTGAGGGATGAGTTCAATGCGATCCCCATATTGAATCAAGCGTACCGTCTGCCCAGGTTTGATGCCCAGCGATTTGCGAATGGCCTTAGGAATGACGATTTGGAACTTGGGGGATACTTTTACATTTGTCATACGTTTCTCCTATCGATGAGAAAATCGTATGACGAGTATAGCTTACTCTAGGCCAGCTGCCCGTTGTCAATTTCCCAGCGGGCGGCGCTCTCTAGAAACTCTGGCGTGAATAAATTGAAGTCGGTGGTGGTGAGCAGCACCTGGTCGCTATTGGCTTTCAGGCGCTCGAGCAGGTCGGCGCGGCGGCTCTCATCCAGCTCGGCCAGCACTTCGTCCAGCAGCAGCACCGGGCGCTGGCCGCTGCGAGCGTGCATCCATTCCAGCTCGGCCAGTTTCAAGGTCAGCAGGGCGGTGCGCACCTGGCCGCGGCTACCGTAGCTGCCCAGGTCGATGCCGTTGCCAAGGAAGCGCAGCTCATCGCGGTGCGGGCCGAGGCTGGTGGTGCCGCGTGCCAGATCCTCGCGGCGCGCTTTTTGTAGCGCGGCCAGGTAGCCCGTCTCGATCTTCTCAGCGGAGATGCCGCTGCGGTCGGTGGGGGCATCCAGCAGCATGCGCTGGCCGGCAGGAGCGGGCAGCGGGTCGTAGCTGGGTTGGTAGCTCAGACGCAGCACCTCGGCGCCGCGCGTCAGGTCGTGATGCAGGCGGGCGGCGGCTTGCTCCAGCTCCTGAATGGCGCGAAAGCGGCCGGCCAGCACCTGCGCCCCGCGGGCGGCCAGACGCTGGTCCCAGAAATCGAGCTGGCTGTGGTCGCCACCGTTTTCGTTGAGCTGGCGCAGCAGGGCGTTGCGCTGGGTCAGCACGCTCTCGTACTCGCTGAGGTTCTCGCTGTATTGCGTGTGCACCTGCGCCAGCGCCAGGTCCAGGTAGCGGCGGCGGTGGCGCGGCGTGCCGTCTACGATCTGCAGCATCTGCGGTAGGAACAGCACCGCCTGGAACTGGCCGATGACCTCGTTGCCCTTCTTTTTAGCGCCGTCCAGCAAGACTTCCTTGCGGCTGCGCTCTACGCCGTTGCGGGTCTGCTCTTTGATGACGCGGATCTCAAGCTGGTGCTCACGCCCGTTGCGCTCGTAGGTGGCTTGAAGGCGCGCAACGGCCAGCGGGTTGCGCGCTTCGATGAAGTTGATCAGCTGGCGGTCGGTATCGGCGTGGAAGGAGTTGAGCGTGGCTAGAAAGTAGATGGCTTCCAGCAGGCTGGTTTTGCCCTGGGCGTTGCGGCCGACGATGAGCACCGCCTGCGGCGGCACTTGCACGTCCAGGCGCGCAAAGTTGCGAAAATGGGTGAGCGAAAGACGCTTGAGCTGCATGCGGCCGCGGCCTCAGGCAGCTGAGTTTTCAGCTTGGGGGTCTTCGGGTTCGATCGTGTAGACCTTCTCAGCACGCTCGGTGAACAGCACACCGTTGAGGTGGTCAATCTCGTGCTGGAAGATGCGCGCCAACCAGCCATCGGCCTTGATCTTGAGCGGCTCCCCGTTGCGGTCCTGCGCTACCACGGTGACCGCCAGCGAGCGCTCCACCTCAGCGAGGATGCCGGGGAACGAGAGGCAACCTTCGGTGCCCATCTCCTTCTCGCGGCTCATGCGGCTGATCTCGGGGTTGATAAGGGTGAAGAGCTGCTTTTCAACGGTCTCTTCTTCCTCTTCGCTCTCGGCTTCGCCGTATTCGATAACCACAATACGCAGCGGCACGTTGACCTGCGGCGCGGCCAGGCCCACGCCCGGCGCCTTGCGCATGGTCTCGATCATGTTGTCAATCAGGGTCTGGGTCTCGGCGTCAATGCGCTCAACGCGCTGCGCCTTCTTCTCCAGAATGTTGTTGGGATATTTAACGATGTCTAGTGTTGTTGCCATGTGTTGTCCAAAAACCTATTCTACCGCTTCGTCACCTTCGCCGTTCAGGCGCAGGCCACGGGTGCGTTCTTCTTCATAAACTTTGAGCCACTCGGCCATGCGGCTGCGCTCATCCAGATCGCGCTGCTTCTGCGTCTTGAGCTTGAAGGCCTCGATGCGCGCGAAGATGTCTTGCTGTACCTGCGCCGGGTCGTGCACGCCGTCAAAATCCAGCCAGCTGTCGCCCACGTTGATGCGCACAACGCCGAAGTTGAAGATCAGCCCCAACAGACCAATGCGGTGGTTTTCTAAACTGAGCACGTTGGCCAGTGGTGCGGTCTTGGTGATGAGGCTGCCCAGCGGCTTCTTCTCGGAGTCCATCAGGCTCTCCGGCGTGAGCATATAGATGTCGTTCTGCCAGTCCACATAGTGGTAGACGATGAAGCCCACCGGCACCAGCAACGCGCCCAGCATGATCAGCCAGCCTGTGCCGCTGCTCGGCAGCCCGCTGTATACATAGTCCACCGCCCAAAGCACGCCGACAAAAGCCAGCACGGGATAAATGAGCGTGCCGAACAGTTTGGCCCAGTGCTTGTGATAGATGATCTTGTCGCCATCGATGGTGCGTGTGGGGAACATCCACAAGCGCTCTGTGCGGCTGGGCGCCTGGTACACCGAGGCAATGGGGCGGGCGGGGCCGCGGTTGTGCGGCGCGGTGCCCAGGCTCTCACGCACGGCCTGGCGGATGCCATCATGCCGGCTGACGCGGGCACCGCGCCGCTGGCGCAGTACATATTCTTCGACCAAAAACTTGGTGGTGAGCGGGTCGCCCACTTTGGGCATGGAGACCGTGCTGGTAAAGGTTTGGATCATCACATCGCCGAAGCCGAGAATGCGCCCCAGCAAGGTGGTGTGCGTGTTCACCGATTGCACCGTTTCCAGCGGGGCTTCCACGCGGCTGGCGGAGCGCAGCAGCTTTTGCTCCAGCCATACCACGCGCTGGTCGGTCAGCACATAGAAGTCATTGGTCCAATCCAGGTATTCCCAGGCGGCCCAGCCGCCGGCGCCCAGCAGCAGGCCGAAGGCGGTCAGCAGCCAGGGGATCGGGTTGGCAGCGTTCAGGCCGAAGAGCAGGCACAGCAGGCTGACGATGGCCAACAGCATGGCGCGTGCCAGGCGCAGCCACAAGGCGGCAGGGTGCTTGCGCATCACGAATTGAATGGATTCATCGCGCCCCAGCCATTCAAACTCGCTCTCGGGTTTCAGGCTGCGCCCGGCCGCCAGCGTGCGCATACGCTCGGCCAGGGTGGGGAAGGCTTGCAGCATGCGCTCAAGGTCGCGGCGCGGCAGGTAGAGCAGACGCGTACTGTGCAGGGCTTTGACGCGCGAAACCTGGCTGCCGTCCAGTTGCAGGCCACGGGCGCCAAAGACATCGCCGTTTTGCAGTCCGGAGGCCACAACTTGGTCGTGCTCGTTCACGAGTTCGCAGCGCATGTGCCCGTTGAGCACAATATAGAGGTTCTCTGCCAGCTCACCCTGCTCGTACAGCTCCTGGCCGCGGCCGAGTTGATATTCAATGAAGCGAGCCGCCAGATGCTCTGTATCCGCTTCGCTAAGGTCTCGAAAGAGGGCCAGTTCCTTTAATAGCGCCACACGTTCGGCCAGCGTGGCCGGTGGGCTGGCTGTGGCGTTTTCTGCAGGCATGGGGGCATTTTAGCATGCGCAGAATTTGGGCGCATTTGGGTGGCGTGCGGAGAAAATACGGCGGGCGGCTCCTCTGGTGAGTGTTAGAATTTTTGTATCCCCTAGACACATACATCGACGAGGTTCACACAAATGCCCATTCACTTCGGTACAGACGGCTGGCGCGCCGTAATCTCCGATACCTTCACCTTTGCCAACCTGCGCATGGTGGCCCAGGCCATTGCTGACGCCATGCGTGCCGACCTGCAAAATGGGGATGGCGCCCAGTCGCCGCTGGTGGTGGTGGGCTTTGATACGCGCTTTCTGTCAGACCGCTTCGCCGGCGATGTCGCCCGCGTGCTCGCCGCCAACGGCTTCAACGTGCTGCTCTCGATGGCCGATGCGCCCACGCCGGCCATCTCCTACGCCGTGCGTGAGCACAAGGCCATCGGCGGCGTGATGATCACTGCCTCGCACAACCCGCCGCGCTACAACGGCGTCAAGCTTAAGGCCGCCTATGGCGGCTCGGCCCCGCATGAGCTGTGCCACCGCGTGGAGATTTACCTGAACGATAACGAAGCGCGTGGCCGCGGGGCTTCGGTAATGGACTTCAAGCAGGCCATCGAGCAAGGCCTTATCACGCGCTTTGACCCCATGCCTGCCTACAAGGCGCATTTGGCCACCCTGATCGACTTTGACATCATTCGCAAGCACCCGCAAAAAGTAGTGGTCGATTCAATGTTTGGCTCCGGCCGTGGCCACATCGCCGCCATGCTGCGCGAGGTGGGCTGCGAGGTCGTGGAGATCCGTGGCGACATGAACCCGGGCTTCGGCGGCGTGCACCCTGAGCCGATCATGCCGCACCTGCAGGCGCTGGCGGATGCCATCGCCGAGCACCCCGGCTATTTTGGCGTAGCCACCGATGGCGATGCCGACCGCGTCGGCGCTATGGACGAAGACGGCATCTTCGTTGACCCGCACAAGATCATGTCGCTGGCGCTGCGCCACCTGGTGGAAGCACGCGGGCAGAAGGGCAAGGTCATTCGTACCGTATCCACCACGCGCATGATCGATCGCCTGGCCGCCAAGTATGGCTTGCAGGTGGAGGAGACTCCGGTGGGCTTCAACCACATTGCCGACCATATGCTGGCGGGTGATGTGCTCATTGGCGGGGAAGAGTCGGGCGGTATTTCGTTCACCGGCCACATCCCCGAAGGCGACGGCGTGCTCATGGGCTTGCTGGTGGTGGAGATGGTGGCGCGCTCCGGCGGCAGCTTGCGTGCCCTGGTGGCCGATCTGCTGGCCAGCGTTGGCCCGGCGCACTACGCCCGCAAGGATCTACGCTTGAGCCGCCCGGTAGAGAAGAAGACTATGACCGCCAAACTCACCGAAGAAGCCCCTGAGTCGATTGGCGGGGAAAAGGTGCTGGAAGTGGTGAGCCGCGATGGCAGCAAGTACATCATGGCGGATGACTCGTGGCTGCTTATTCGCCCGTCTGGGACGGAGCCGGTGCTGCGTGTGTATGCTGAAGGGCGCACACCAGAGATGGTCACGGCGCTGATGGCTTACGGCGAGCAGGTGGCCGCCAGCGTGTCGTAGTGGATTAGTAGTGAGCAGTGATAAGTAATCTGTAATTAGTAAGGGCGAGGGACTCTTCGCCCTTTTTTTTTATGGTTGCTGGTTGCATTGCCATTTGCTGCAAGACAATTGTCTTTTGTCATTCCGAACGAGGCCGTAGGCCGAGGAGGAATCCGTTAAGGCTGTGGTTATGTGTGCACTTGACTGTTTAGCGTAGTGCTAAGTCACGCCAATAACTGGCCCAACTCAAATACCGGCCCGTTAGCGCAGGCCAACTGCGTGCGGCGGGCGGTGGCAAAGCTGCACACCCCGCACTGCGCCAGCCCGCCACACGGCATCGACGGCGTGATCAGTACTTGCCCGCTCAGCGTCTTGGGTACGCGTTCTTTGAAGCCCAGCAAGCTGGGCAAGTCTTCGGTTAGCGCTGGCGGCAGATCCAGCGCTACAAAATCAGCCCAGGCCAGCGCGGCGGGCAGCGCCGCCAGCGGCTGCACTTCGATATGGCTGGGCAGCTCTCCAAGAGATTCATCGCAGAATACGGCCACCTCAGCTGCGGTCTCGGCGAGCGGCAGCAGCCGGGCCGCGTTGCGCCCCCAGGCAGCCAGCGCCAGGCGCCGCGTGTGTAGCGGCAGGCTGAAGCCGCGCCCCAGTGGGCCGCGCGCCTGCAAGGGCTGCCCAAGCTGCCAGCTTGGCGGCAGTGGGCCGGCTACATTGAGTTCTGCAATATCTTCACTTATGCTGCTGGGTTGCCAGCCGGCCGCGAACAGTTGGCTGGCGATCGCGCTCTGGCTGTCGGCGGGGTCATGCACTTGCAAGTACTGGCCGGGCCGCGGCAGGGCGGCCAGCGGCAACTGCAGGCGCACCGCGGCGTTCTGATACGGTTCTAATAAGAGGGCGGAAAGGCGCACCGTATAATGACTCATAGTTAACTATTGGCATGCTACCATGCCCAATCGCTCGCAACACCTGGGCGTGGTCCGCTGTTTTAGAGACAACAGCACTCTTGAGGAGGAGTAATGGAACTTGTAAATATTCTTGCCTTCCTATCCGTAGTGGCCTGGATCGTGGTCATTGGCGTGGTCACCCTGGTGGTGGTGCGCTCGATCCGCACCCGCACAGGCGCTAAAGGCATTGCCAGCGGCGGTCTGATGATTGCCGTCTCCGTCATTGCCGCGGTTCTCATCAGCACGCTGGCGGCGGGCCTGGTCTTCATTCAGCCCAGTGAGCGCGGTGTGGTCATCAGTGCTACGCAGGGCGGTATTCGCGATGAGGCCTTGCAGCCCGGCTTGCACTGGGTAGTGCCCTTTGCGGAGAACGTCATCCCCTACACCATCTCGCGCCAGACCTACACCATGTCGGTGGTGCCTGAGGAAAGTGATGTCTTTCGTGATGATGCCGTTGAATCACGCACCTCGGATGGGCAGATCGTGCATGTAGATGCCTCAGTGATCTTCTCCATCAAGCCAGAAGAGGTCGTCAATGTGCATATTCGTTGGCAGAACCGCTACATCAACGGCATGGTGCGCCCCATCGCGCGTGGCATCATTCGGGACGCGGTGGCGCAGTTTGGCATCGAGCAGGTCTATAGCACGCATCGTCTGGAGCTGACCGAGATGATCTCGGCTGAGCTGCAGCGCCGTTTTGAAATGAACGGTTTGGAGCTGGCAGATTTCGTGGTGCGTAACATCGCCTTCTCGGCTGAGTATGCTGACTCGGTGGAGCAGAAGCAGATCGCTGAGCAGCAGGCGCAGCAGGCCGCCTTTGTGGTGGAGCAGCGCCGCCAGGAGGCCGAACAGGCTCGCCAGGTGGCACAGGGTGTTGCCGATGCGGCCGTTATCCGCGCCCAGGGTGAGGCGGAAGCGCGCCTGATCCAGGCCGAGGCGGAGGCCGAGGCCCTGCGTATGCTGGCCGAGGCGATTGCGCAGAACCCGGATATCTTGACCCTGGAGTACATCCAGAAGCTGGCGCCGAATATCCAGGTGATGTTGGTGCCAACGGATAATCCCTTCCTTCTGCCCTTGCCGAGCACCAACCCCTAAGTGGGTAGCTCATAACAACCAAAGGCCAGCCGCAAGGCTGGCCTTTTTGTTCGCTAAATATCTATGATATAAATCATAATAAATAGTAGGAGATTTTGAATTTAGTTGTTTTTAATTATCAACTAGGTTGAAAATATGGTAGACTGATGGCCACACGAAAAGGAGCAAAAATGTTAATCAGCAAAACGCTTGAAAAAGCGATCAATGAACAAGTAGGGCGTGAATTTGGCGCCGCAATGCAGTACGTCAACATCGCTTCCTACTTCACGGCCGAGAACATGCTCATGTTCGGCAAGCTGTTCTTCGAGCAGGCTGCCGAAGAGAACGCCCACGCCATGAAGTTTGTGCGCTACGTGTTGGATGCGGGCGGCACCATCGGTGTGCCGGCCATTCCTCAGGCGCGCGCGGATTTCAAGACCCCCGAGGATGCAGTGAGGGCGGCGCTGCAGTGGGAAGAGGAAGTCACGCGCCAGATCAACGCGCTAATGGATATTGCCGTCACGGAGAAAGACTACATCGCCCAGGAATTCCTGGGCTGGTTCGTCAACGAACAGCTGGAAGAAGTCTCCAAGATGAGCACGATCCTCAGCGTGATCGAACGCTCCAATGGCAATCTGCTGTTGGCCGAGCAATATGTGCAAAGCACGCTGGCGGATATCGAATCGGTTGAAGGCGGAGCGAAGTAACGCAATCTGGAATGCAAGTTGTATAATGCAACTGTTAGCTGTTAGCTGTTAGCTGGTTTAGACAACTGAATACTCTTCGGGGCAGGGTGATTGCGCATCGGCGTTGCCGATGCTGGCAGAGTTGCTTCGCAACTCTGAACGCCAAAGCGGTGGAGTTTGCGAAGCAAACTCCATTAGCAGCGGCGCCAGCCGCTGCGTAAAATTCCCGATCGGTGGTACAGCCCACGAGCGCTCTCTGAGCGCAGGATCCGGTGAAACTCCGGGGCCGACGGTATAGTCCGGATGAAAGAAGACGCGGAGTTCGAAGACTCCGCAAGGCACAGCAGCCAGGGCTTTTTGCCTGGCTGCTAGCCTGCGCATTGTGCGTAGCTCTTTCTATGCCCCAAAAGCATTTGCTTTTGGGGCATTTTGTTGGAGCGCGTGCCACGCGTTGTTTGTGCTATGCACAATCCACAGCCCCGATGGATTCCATCGGGGCTGTTTTGTTTTTGGCGAGAGGTTGCACTAAAGTATGAAGCGTAGTCAAGATCACAAGGGAATGCATGCGGGGTTGCTGGCCCTGCTGACGGCTGCTGTGGCGTTGCTGGCTTGGGAGCTTGTGGTGCGTGTTTCCCAACTGCCCGCCTTCATTCTGCCCGGCCCGGGTATCGTGTGGGCGCGGCTGCTCACCGCACTGGCCGATGGCAGCCTGCTGCGTCACTTGTGGGTGACCCTGCAAGAGGTGCTGCTGGGTCTGGCTCTCGGCACGCTGGTGGCCAGCCTGCTGGGATACTGGTTGGCGCGCTCGCCGCGCTGGGAACGTTTGCTGGCCCCATTCGTGGTGGCCAGCCAATCGGTTCCTATCGTGGCGCTGGCGCCGCTGCTGGTGATCTGGTTCGGGCCCGGTTTGCTCTCCAAGACGCTCATCTGCGCCCTCATCGTTTTCTTCCCGATCCTCATCAACACCATCATTGGGCTTAAGAGCGTGCCGCAGGACTTGAGTGACCTGATGCGCTCCTTGCAGGCCAGCCGTGCGCAGACCCTGCGCCTGCTGGAGCTGCCCGCCGCGCTGCCCGTGCTGCTGGGCGGGCTGCGCATCGGCGCTACGCTCTCGGTCATCGGCGCGGTGGTCGGCGAGCTGGTGGGAGCAGACCGCGGCCTGGGCTTCCTCATCAACGTCGGCCGCGGCCAGTACGACACGGCGCTGGTCTTTGTAGCCGTGTTCGCTTTAGTTGCTATGGCTTTGCTGTTGTACGGCTTGGTTGTGCTGGCGGAGCGCCGCTGGTTATGGTGGCAACAAAAATCCAATTCACTCTCATTATTTTCTGGAGAAAAATGAAAAACTCCCACTCACTTACTGTCTTTGCGAGCCGCTCTGCGGCGAAGCAATCCCCAATTGGGATTGCAAGACAGGCTTGGGGATTGTGCAATCTACGATTGCTCCGTTTGCCGCGGGCTGTGACTTTAACCCTGATCGCGATTAGTTTGTTGTTGGCCGCCTGTGCCGCAGCAGCTGCGCCGGCGGGGCCAGTTGAAACCATCCGCCTGCCGATGGGCTACATTCCCAACGTACAGTACGCTCCGTTCTACGTGGCCGTTGAGCGCGGCTACTTTGCCGAGGCAGGCTACGCCATTGAGTTTGACTACAGCTTCGAGACGGATGGCGTGGCTTTGGTAGGTGCGGGCCAGCTGCCCTTTGCGATCGTCTCCGGTGAGCAGGTCTTGCTTGGCCGTGCGGCGGGCTTGCCCATCGTGTATGTGGGCGCGTGGTACCAGCAGTTTCCTGTGGCCGTTGTGGCGATGGCGGATAGTGGCATCAGCGCCCTGCAGGATCTCAAAGGCGCACGCATCGGCCTGCCCGGCCTGTTCGGCGCAACCTACATAGGCCTACGAGCACTGTTGAGCCAGCGCAGCATCCTCGAAGCCGACGTGCAGCTCGATTCCATAGGCTTCAATCAAGTGCAAGCGCTGGCCGCGGGGCAGGAGGATGCCGTGGTGGGCTACATCAACAATGAGCCCATCCAGCTGCGGGCGCAAGGCTACGACGTGACTGTGCTGCACGTGGCCGATTATGTGGACCTGGCCGCCAATGGCATCCTCACCAATGAGAGCATGCTGGCCGAGCAGCCCGAACGCGTGCGCGGCTTTGTGCGTGCCTTCCTGCGCGGTCTGGCCGACACCATTGCTGACCCTGAGGCCGCGTACGAGATCTCCACAAAATACGTAGAAGGGCTGGCCGCGCTGGACAAAGACACCCAGATGGCCGTGCTGACCCTGTCCATTGAATCGTGGCAGGCCGAGCCGCTGGGCTACTCCAGCCCGCAAGCCTGGGAGAACATGCATGCCGTGTTGCTGGAGATGGGCTTGCTCACCCAGCCGCTGGATGTGAGCGCCTCCTTCACTAATGATTATCTGCCGGCTGACTAATGCCTGCTGCCAAGACCGCTCCTTTGCTCTCGGTGGAGAAGCTCTCCGCCAGCTTTGCTGACCGCACGGGCCAGCTCTCCGTGCTGCGCAACGTGACTTTTAGCGTGCCGCGCGGCCAGTTCCTGTGCGTGCTCGGCCCGTCTGGCTCGGGCAAGAGCACGCTGCTGCGCCTCTTGGCGGGCTTATTGCCCGCCAACCGCGGCCGCATTCACTTCGCTGGCCAGCCTGTGAACGGCGCGCAGGCTGGGGTGGGGCTGGTGTTTCAGGACGCCAACCTGATGCCCTGGCGCACCGCGCTCGATAACGTGGCCCTACCGCTGGAGCTGCGCAACGACCCTGATGCGATCGACCGTGCCTGGGACATGCTGCAGCTCGTCGGCTTGCAGGGTTTTGAGCAGGCGCTGCCCAGCCAACTTTCCGGCGGTATGGCGCAACGCGTGGCGATTGGCCGCGCCTTGGTGCAAGACCCGCAGCTCCTGCTGCTGGACGAGCCGTTTGGCTCGTTGGATGCGCTCACGCGTGAGAAGATGGGCGAGGAGCTCTTGCGCATCTGGGAGCTGGAGCACAAGACGGTGGTGATGGTCACGCATGACATCAATGAAGCGCTGTACCTGGCCGACCGCGTGCTGGTGCTCGGCAAGCGCCCCGCCAGCATCAAGCTGGATATGCCCGTCAGCCTGGCGCGCCCGCGCCGCCCCGACCTGCGCTATTCGCCCGCCTTTGGGCGCATGGCGGCGCAATTACGCGCAGCCATCGAATAGCAGGCGGTATAATCTCTCTGAAAGTGAGAGATTGCACATGAGCAGCACAAGTCTTGCACAGCCCCTGCCCACCGGTCTCGGCAACAAGAAGTTCATCATCGGTGGTGTGCTCATTCTGGCCGCGGTGGTCTATCTCATCATCAGCTCTACCGCTGCAGGCGCCCAATTCTTCTTCACAATTGACGAGCTTAACGAGCGCGGCAGCGAAGCCGTGGGCAAACCTGCCCGCGTGGCTGGCGCCGTGCTGGGTGACACGATTGAGTACGACCCTGAAACACTCACCCTAACCTTCACCATGGTGCATATGCCCGCCGATACCCGCCTCATCAACGATGACGGCGGCTTGGCCAAGGCGCTGTACGAAGCCGTGAACGACCCCACGCGTGCCCGCTTGCAGGTGCAGTATGTGGGCGTCAAGCCTGATCTGCTGGCCCATGAGGTGGAAGCCATTGTGGCGGGCAAACTGGGCGAGGATGGCGTGTTCTACGCCGACGAGAACGGTTTGCTGCTGCGCTGCCCCACGCGCTATGAAGAGGCTTTGCCTGCCCAGGCCGGCGAATAGCCTTCTCAACCCCAAAACGTACAATGATTGCAGATCTTGGTTTCTTTGCGCTGCTGGTGGCCTTCCTGCTGGCGCTGTATGCCTGCGTGGCTGCTGCCGTAGGGCATTGGCGCAAAGGCGCCGGCCAGGCAGGCGCACAACGCTGGGTCAGCAGTGCGCGTGCTGCCGCCATGCTCGGTTTCCCGCTGCTCACCGTGGCGTGTGCCAGCCTGGTCTATTCGCTGGTCACTCTTGATTTCCACCTACAGTACGTCACCCAGGTGAGCAGCCACAGCATGCCGCTCTACCTGCGTGCCACCGCGCTGTGGGGTGGGCAGGCCGGCTCGCTGCTCTTCTGGTCCTGGCTGATGGCCGCCTTCACCTTTGCCGTCATGCTGCGTGAATGGCGACGTGACCGTGACCTGGAGCCGTGGGTCATCATCGTCACCTCCGCCACGTTGGCCTTCTTCCTGACGCTCATCCTCTTCTTTGAGAATCCCTTCCTGCGCTACTGGCAGGGCATCACTGGCACGGTGTGGACGGCGATGTGGCAGCCCGCGGGCGCCCAGGCGTACATCCCCATGGACGGCAACGGCCTCAATCCGCTGCTGCGCCACCCGGGCATGATCATTCACCCGCCCATGCTCTACATTGGCTTCGTGGCCTTTGTGGTGCCGTTTGCTTTTGCCGTCGCCGCCCTGGTCACCGGGCGCAGCGATGACCGCTGGATCCGTGTCACGCGCCGCTGGACGCTGGTCGCCTGGCTGTTCCTCTCGCTCGGTCTGATCCTGGGCAGCCGCTGGGCCTACGACGTGCTGGGCTGGGGCGGCTACTGGGGCTGGGACCCGGTGGAGATCGCTGCGTTCATGCCCTGGCTCACTGGCACGGCCTTTTTGCACTCGGTGATGATCCAGGAGAAGCGCGGCATGTTCAAGCACTGGAACATGCTGCTCATCATCTTGACCTATTGTCTGGTCATCTTCGGCACCTTCCTCACACGTTCGGGCGTACTGTCGTCTGTGCACGCCTTTGCGCAAAGCGCCATCGGGCCGATGTTCTTTGGCTTCATAGCGCTCACTTTCATCATTTCGCTGGCGCTGCTCAATAAGCGCTGGGGCACGTTGAGATCCGAAGTGGAGATGACCTCGCTGCTCTCACGCGAGTCGCTCTTCCTTATAAACAATCTGCTCTTCATGGGCATTCTGCTGATCTGCTTCTGGGGCGTAGTTTTCCCTATCGTGAGCGAAGCCAGCGGCGGCATTGGCCGCGCCATCCCCGCCCTGGCGCACATCTTTACCGGGCAGCGCGCCACGGTTGGCCCCATCTTCTACGAGAGCGCCACCGGCCCGCTGTGGGCGGCCTTGCTGCTGCTAATGGGCGTGGCCCCCTTGGCCGCCTGGCGCGCCTCCACGGCGCGCACGCTGGGGCGCGCCATCTGGAAGCCCTTCATCGTCTCGCTGGTGGTGCTGGCTGGCATGCTGCTGGGCGGCATGCGCAACGCGCTCGGCTTGCTCTCGCTGTGGATCTGTGCGCTTGTGCTGCTGGTGACCGTCTACGAGTTCTGGCGTGGCGCGCAAGCTCGCGTGAGCCGTGGCGAGACCCCCTTGCAGGCTTTCTGGCGCCTGATTGGCCGCAACCGCCGCCGCTATGGTGGTTACATCATTCACCTCGGCGTGATTCTTATCGCGGTGGGCATTATTGGTATTGAGCTCTTCCAGCAAGAGACGCAGGGCAGCCTGGCCGTGGGCGAGCGCCTGCACCTGGGCGGCTACAGCGTGGAGTACGAATCACTGGCGGAGTTCGAAACGCCGGATGGCCGACTGGTGGACCGCGCCGTGGTCAACGTCTACAAGGACGGGGCGTACCTGACCCAGCTTTACCCGCGGCGGGACTTCTATTACGAATCACAGCAAGCCATGACCATTCCCGGCTTGCGCAGCACCGTTGAGAACGATGTGTACATCCTGCTGGTGGATTGGGAAGTGGTGAGCGCCAGCAGCGCCACCTTCAAAGTGTATGTCAATCCGCTGGTGAATTGGATCTGGTACGGCGGCTTTGTCTTTATTTTTGGCACGCTGGTCGCTTCATGGCCGGATGCCGAGCTGCGCCCGGCGCGCCAACGCGTGCGCGCCAGCAGCAACGCGAGGCGGGCTAGCAATGTGGAGCGCGCATGAAGCGGCTCGGCCTCTTGTTTGCGTTGAGCTTGCTGTTGGCCGCCTGTGCTGGCAGCCCGGCGGCAATTCAGTCTACGCAGCAGGGTGGTGCTCCAAGCGCAGATCGGGTCAATGCGGTTGCCAAGAACCTGTACTGCCCGGTGTGCGCCAACGTGCCGCTGGATGTGTGCGGCACGGCGGCCTGTGTCCAGTGGCGCGGCCAGATCGCTGAGCTGCTTGCCGAAGGCTACAGCGAGCAGCAAGTCTATGACTATTTTGCCGCCCAGTACGGCCAGGGCGTGCTGGCGCTGCCGCCGGCGCGTGGCCTGAACTGGCTGGTCTATCTCATTCCCCCGCTGGGTATTGGCGTGGCCGCACTCTTCCTGGGGCGCAACCTCAAACGCTGGAAGCAGCCTGCCGCCACCAGCCAGACGAAGCTCGATGATGACTATGCGCGCAAGCTTGAAGAAGAGCTCAAGGCGCGCCGGTAACGGTAATGACTGAAAACAAGAAACCTGTATCCATTGTAGGGCGCGTGCTGGCCTGGGGTCTGCTGTTGGCCTTGCTAACCCTGGTGGCCATCCAACTGCGCAGCTCGCTGCAAGGTATCCTGACGCGCGGTGAGCAGGCGCCGGCCTTCACGCTCACCACCTTTGACGGCCAGACTGTGCGCAGCGAGGATTTGCTCGGCAAAGTCGTGCTGCTCAATATCTGGGCCTCGTGGTGTGCGCCCTGTATCGAAGAAGCTGCTCATCTGGAGCAGGCCTGGCAGCACTATAAGGACCGCGGCGATGTGGTCTTCCTCGGTTTGGCCTATGTGGACACTGAAAAAGAATCGCTGGCCTTTATTGAGGAGCACAATATCACCTACCTGAACGGGCCAGACCTCGGCACTACCATTTACACCGCTTTCCGGGCGCGTGGTGTGCCGGAGACCTTTGTCATCAACAAATATGGTGAGATTGCCTCGGTCAAGATCGGGCCATATCTCTCTGTCGAAGAAATCACCACGGTCATTGACCGTTTGCTTGAGCTTGAATAATGGATCTCGGTTCACTATTCCTGTTTGTCGCGCTGCTGGTCATTTGCGCGCTGTACGTCGCCCGGCCACTCCTGTCTGAGGCTGAAGAAGACATCAGCCCTGAGCTAGCCAACCTGCAAGCCGAGCACGCCCGCGTGCTGGAAGCCTTGCTGGAGCTGGATGCAGACTGGGAACTAGGCAAGGTGCCTGAGGACATCTACCATCCCCAGCGCCAGCAACTGCTTGCCGAAGGCGCTGCCGTCTTGCGCGCCCTTGAAAAAATAGATGTAGACACTGTGCCATCTGCCAACCAGCCCGCCGATGCCGATGAGCTTGAGGCGATGATTGCCAGCTACCGCAAGCAAGCCAGGAAGACGGCCAAGCCGGCGGCCAAGAAGGGCGGGCGCAAGAAGTGAGCCACCGCATCGCGATACTGCTCCTGCTGGCATTGGCGCTGAGCGCTTGCGAATTCTCGCTGGCCGGCGATGTAACCCCGCCGCCGGACGCCATTATTAGTGGTGCGGACACTACCCCCGTACCGGTGGAGTATCCGCCGGCGCCCGCCGACCCGATCGCCGGGGCCGTGCTGTACGCGCAGAGCTGTGCGCCATGCCACGGCGATAATGGCCGCGGCGATGGCGCACAGGCCAACATGCTGCCCGTGCAGCCTGCGCCGATTGGCGTGAGCGAGCGCGCTGATGCCGCCACCCCTGGCAATTGGTATCTGGCCATCACCCAGGGCAACCTGGATAACTTCATGCCTCCGTTTGTCAACCAACTCAGCTTGCAGCAGCGCTGGGATGTGCTCGCCTATGTCTATTCGCTCAGCCAGGATCCGCTGGCAGCCGAAGGCGGCGAGCAACTCTACACTGAGCATCAGGTCGCGTTGCAGGCGGCGCTGCCGCTGGTCGATATTCGCCAGATGGCGGGCTTCAGCCGTAATGACATCCTCGCCGCCATCGAGCCGGCTGTGCCCAGCCTGTCTTCGGCACAGCTGCTGGCGCTGACCTCGTACCTGCAGGCCATTTCGCTCGGCACACCCCCGCAAGAGGCTCCCTCGGCTGAAGACGAAAGCACCCTCGCCAGCTTCCGTGGCCAGGTGCAAGACGGCACAGACGGTGACTTGGGGGCAGGTTTGCAGGCCACCTTGTTTGGCTATGATGGCCAGACGCTGGCCTACACCGATGCGGTGAGCGTGGGCGCAAACGGCCGCTTCGCCTTTGATGCTGTGCCGCTGGGCGAAGGGCGCACCTTCTTTGCCTCGGTGGATTATCTGGGGCTGAGCTACTTCTCTGAATTTCTTACTGATGGGCAGACCGAGTTTGAGCATCCGATCACGGTCTACGAGACCACGCAGGACATCAGCCAGCTGGCCGTGGAACGGCTGTCCCTGATCCTGGAGTTCGATACGCCGGGCTTTGTGCGCGTGGTGCAACAATACCTGGTCTCCAACATCGGCACGCAAGCCGTCACCCCGAATGCGGATGGCACGCCGGTGCTGCTGTTCGACCTGCCGAGTGAAGCTACCGAGCTAGCCTTCAATGAAGGGCTCTTCGGTGAGCGTTACCTACCCAGCGAGGGCGGCTTTGGTGACCTGCGTGCCATCCTGCCCGGCATGCAGAGCTACCAGTTGCTCTACGCCTACCAGATGCCCTATACGCGCAGCTTGGAGCTGCCGCTGAGTTTCAACATGCCTGCCCGCTCGGTGGTGGTGCTGGTGCAAGATAGCGATGTCAGCTTGCAAAACACAGACTTCAGCGAGATCGGCTCACAAGAGATTGACGGTACCACCTACACTGCCTACCTTTCCAACCAGCCTTATTCTGTGGATGAGCAGCCCGAGCTGCAGCTGCGCGGCCGCAACCCGGCGGGCGGCGGTGGCTTGCAAGCCGTGCTGGCCAGCGACAACGTGGTCATTGGCCTGGCGGCGCTCACCGTAGCGGTAGGTTTGCTGTGGCTGTGGCTGCGCCGCATGCAGGCCGGGCCGGAGCAGTTGCTGGCGCAGATCACGCGCCTGGATGAACGCTTCACCCGCGGCGACGTGGCCGAGAATGTATACAAACGCCAGCGCGCCGCGCTCAAAGCCCAACTGCGCCGCAGTGTAAAAGGCAAATGATCCAGGTCAAGAATCTCAGCAAGCGTTTTGGCTATCGTATGGCGCTGCACGGAGTAGATCTGCACGTACGCCGTGGGGAAGTGGTGGCCCTGCTCGGGCCCAATGGGGCGGGCAAGAGCACGCTCCTGCGTATCCTGGCCGGGCTGGCACAACCCACCGCCGGCCGCGTGCAGGTGGACGGCTGCCTGCTGCCACAGCAGGCCGCGGCCGCCCGCGCCCAGCTCGGTTACTTGGGCCACCAACCGCTTTTATATGATGACCTGACCGCTGACCAAAACCTTGATTTTTTTGCGCGCCTCTACAACGTACCCGCGCCCACCCAGCGAATTACTGAACTGCTGGAACTGGTAGCGCTGGACCACCGCCGCCGTGAAGCCGTGCGCGGCTTCTCCCGCGGCATGCAGCAGCGCCTGGCGCTGGCGCGTGCGCTGTTGCACCGCCCACGCGTGCTGCTGCTGGATGAGCCGCACAGCGCGCTGGATCTGCAGACCGCTGATCTGCTGGACGAAGTTCTGCGTGCCGAGGCACGTGCCGGCGCCAGCATCCTTATTGCCAGCCATGACCTCGGGCGGGTGGGTGGCCTGGTGCAGCGGGCTGAGCTGCTGGCTGATGGCCGCATCGCCGCCACGCTGCCCAAGGCCAAGCTGGGCCGCATGCTGCCCGCCCATTACGAGAGGGCGCTAGAGGCTGCCAATGGCTAGCTTCGTCTCCGCCGTCTGGGCTATCCTGCGCAAAGACCTGGCCGCCGAATGGCGCAGCCGCCAACTGGTCACCGCTATGCTGGTCTTCGTGGTGCTGGTCATCTTCATCTTTGCCTTCACGCTGGATATTGACACGCTCACCCGCCGCCAGATCGCTGCTGGCGTGCTGTGGACCACCTTTGCCTTCGCCGGCACCCTGGGGCTCAACCGCACCCTGGCCAGCGAGGGCGAGCGCGGCTCGCTGGATGGCCTGTTGCTGGCCCCGGTGGAGCGCAGCGCCATCTACTTTGGCAAAACCCTGGCGAACTTATTTTTCATGCTGGTTGTGGAAATTTTCACTCTGCCGCTTTATGCTGTCTTCTACGATATGAACCTGGCACAGCCCGGCCTGTGGTTGGTGCTGCTACTTGGTTCATGGTGCTTCTGTAGCGTTGGCATGCTGTTGGCGGCCATGGCCGCCCAGGCCCGCAGCCGTGAGCTGCTGCTGCCGGTGCTGTTGTTCCCGCTGGTGCTGCCCGTGCTGGTATCCGCAGTGCGTGCCAGCAGCGCCTTTCTTAACGGCCTGGGTTTGGAGTACGCCCTGCCCAGCCTGAACATTTTGATCGCGTACGGCATCATCATGCCCGCCCTGGGCTTTATGTTTTTTGATTTCATTGTGGAGGAGTAGTTTTACATGGCATCAACTTCGTTAGACCGCAAGCCGCGCGCCTTGCATGTGCTGGACATCGTGTCCGCCCTGCTGATGGCGGCCACTATTTACATGGTGCTCTTCTATGCGCCCACCGAGCGCGTGATGGGGCAGGTGCAACGCCTGTTTTACCTCCACGTGGCCAGCGCCTGGGTCAGCATGGCTGTGCTGATCCTGGCTGCTATTCTCGGTATCGTGTATCTCGTTCGCCCGCAGAACAAGATCGATATCTGGGCCGTGGCCTGCATTGAGCTCGGCCTGGTGTACGCTTTCATCTGCGTCACCACCGGTGCCATCTGGGCGCGCCCGGCCTGGAACACGTGGTGGACCTGGGACCCGCGTGTGGTGACCTTCACCATCCTCATTCTTGTCTACCTGGCTTATATGTTGCTGCGCCAGGGCATTGAAGACCCGCAGCGCCGTGCCCGCTTTGGCGCCATCTATGCCATCATGGCTTCGGTGACTGTGCCGCTGACCTATTTCTCGATTCGCATTTGGCGCACTCTGCACCCGGTGGTGATCGGCAGTGGCGATCCCAGCGCACAGGGCACCTTTGATATGACGCGCCCCATGCTGCACACCCTGCTGTTCAGTCTGCTGGCTTTCAGCATTTTTGGCTTCACCTTGCTTTGGCACCGTGTGCGCCTGGGCTGGCTGGCCGATAGGGTAGAGCAACTGCGCATGAAGGCCCTGGGCCGCTAGGAGAAAGTGACATGCCCATTGAAACCACCAACTACATGCTGCTCGGCTTTGCCGTAGCTTTCATCACTATTGGATTACATCTGGTGAGCTTCCCGCTGCGCACGCGTAACCTCAAGGCCGATCTGCAAGCGTTGGAGACCGTACCCAAGGCCAGCGCCAAAGCGACTGGCAAGAAGACCGTTGCCAAGAAGGCTGCTGCCAAGAAGGCCGCGCCCAAAAAGGCGGCGAAGAAGGCTGCGAAGAAAGTAGCTAAGAAGACGGCCAAGAAAACTGCCAAGAGGACAGCCCGCCGTTAGGCAAACACCCCTGGGTGTACGCTTAGTGGCGTACGCTGCCTACCACCGGCAGCAGTACAGTACACGGGTGGGGCATTCACGCAGTGAGTGCTCCACCCGTTTTGCATTTCTACGCTAGAATGCAAAAATGCCCACGACAAAGAAAGCCTCCGCCACCAAAGCAGCGCCCGCCAGCCGTTGGTCTTCCACCACCAAGTTAGTGGTGGGTCTTAGCCTGGTCGCCATGTTGGCCGCCATCCTGGTGCGCTTCAACTACTTGATCGGCCCGTTGCTGCTGGCTTTCATCATTTCATATCTGCTGCATCCCTTGGTAACCAGGCTGTCTGAAGCCACGCGCTTGAAGTGGCGTGCGGCGGTCAGCCTTATCTTCGTCTTGTTCCTGGGGGCTGTGGTGTGGCTCTCCATCCTGGGCGGCTCGGCCGCGGTGGAGCAGATCGGTGCGCTCATCACGGCCGGGCAGGAGCTGGTGACCGGCCTGCCCGAATTTGCCAGCCAGTTGGCTGAGCAGACCATCCATATTGGCCCGTTCAACATTCAGTTTGCTGATATAGAGCGCCTGCTGGAAGAAGAGTTCAGTCTTGACTTCGTTGCCCTCGGGCAGCAGCTGTTGTCTGCGCTGCAGCCGCTGCTGGGGCAGGCCGGCAGCCTGCTGGGTCGCCTGGCCACCGGTGCGCTCAGCACGCTGGGCTGGGCTGCCTTCATCTTCATCATCTCGTATTTCCTGTTGGTCGATTCGGAGAGCTTCCCCTCCTTCTTCGCCCAGATTGCCAGCACCGGCTACGACGCCGATGTGCGTCGCATCGGGCGTGAGCTCTCGCGCATTTGGGATACCTTCCTGCGCGGCCAGTTGGTCATTATCTCCCTCGTGGTGGTGAGCTACTTCATTCTGATGACAGTGCTGGGTGTGCACAATGCCATTGGTCTGGCTTTCCTGACTGGCCTGGCCAAGTTTGTTCCCTATGTCGGCCCGGTGGTGGCTGGCGGCACCGCTGCCTTGGTGGCGTACTTTCAGCAGGGCGGTAATTATCTGGGTATTGAGCCGTTTACCTACTCGGCCATTGTGGTGATTGGCACCTTGGTGTTGGACCAGGTCTTCGATAATCTGGTCAGCCCGCGCATCTTTGGCAAATCCCTGGGCGTGCACCCTGCCGCCGTGCTGGTGGCGGCCCTGGTGGCCGCCAGCCTGCTCGGCTTTGTGGGGCTGCTGATGGCTGCCCCCGTGCTGGCCAGCTTGCAGATGTTGCTGCGCTTTGCCATCCGCAAGATGCTGGATCTCAACCCCTGGCCTGAGCGTGAAGTTCGGCAGTTAGAGCCGGTGGGGGCAGGGTTGGCACAACGCTTGCAAGGTCAATGGCAGGTATTGCGCACGCGTCTGCAGCAGTGGTACAAGGCATGGCGCAAACGCAACGCTACGCGCACCGCTGCGCGTAGTACGCCTGCCAAACGCAAGCAGAAGTAGCTTGTAGAAACCTGGCCGCAAGATTCTTACTAGCAAGAATCTTGCTAGTTTGGCGTATACTTTAATGCCCTTTTGGGGTGTATTTTTTGATGTCTATGGTCAAAACTGCCATTGTTCTCACCCCCAGCCCCGGCTTTGGCGAAATGGTGCGCCAACTGCTGGCGGACGCACAGGATGTGCGCCCGCACGTTTTGGCATCCCCCGAAGCGGCGCTTGAAGCGGCCGCTAACGGGCTGGATCTGCTGGTGTTGGACACCGATTTTGCAGACATGGACATTGCCGCCTACCTGGCCAGCGTGGAGCAAGCCGCGCCGCAAGCCAAAACCATACTGATCTTGTCTGAAGACACTCCCGCCGATGGCTGGGAGCAGGCTGGCGCCAGCGCGGTGCTGCCGCAGCCTTTTTACCTACCTGATTTGGCCGCGGCGATTGAAGTCTTATATGGCCCGTTGCATGTGCGCGAAGAGGCTGCCACGGCGCGCTTTGGCAGCGCTGCCGTAGCCGCACGCCCGGCGCAGGCGCCAAGCCACGCCGCCCCGGCATGGCTTGGCGATACGGCGCTCTCAGCGCAGCATTTGGCGCAACTTTCGATGGAGTCGGCTTCGCAGGCGGCACTGATCACGCGTGGCTCGCAGGTGTGGGCCTATGCTGGCGAGCTCCCCCAGGCCGCCGCAAACGAATTGGCCGCCGCCGTGTCCAACGGCGGTGAAGCCGGCGCAGACGTGGCGCGCTTTGTGCGCCTGGAAGCTACTGGCGCCGATTACATGCTGTATGCCACCCCGCTGGGCAGCGATTACAAGCTGGCCCTGGTATTTGATACGCAAGTGCCGTTTAGCAAGATGCGCACGCAGGTAGACAAGATGGCTACGGCAATGAGCGCGGTAGCAGCGACGGGGGCAGTGGTTGAGGTACAGGCCGTGACTGCTGCCAAAGCCGCTGCTGCTGAGACACCAAGCATGCCCGCTGCCGACTTTGCTGGCGAGCCTGCTATGCCGCCTTCAAACGCACCGCCGCGCGTGCGCTGGCTGCCCGCTAGCGAGGCAAGTGCCGCTGGCGGCCAGACCCTGCTGAGCTATGCCTATGTGCTGGCGCCGCGCCTGCCGGAGCACCGCTTGGAAGGTGACCTGGCCGAGAAGCTGGCCGCCTGGCTGCCGCAACTGTGCGTGGCCTTCGCCTGGCGGCTGGAGCATCTCAGTATTCAGCCGGGCTTCATCCAATGGATGGTGAGCCTGCCAGCGGAGACTGCGCCTGAGCGCGTGGTGCATATGCTGGAAACGCACCTCTCCGAGCGCGTCTTCGAAGAGTTCACCCGCCTCAAGCGAGACAATCCCTCCGGCCAATTCTTTGCGCCAGGATTCCTGATCATGAATGGCAGCCTGCCCACGGATGCGCAGGTGACGGATTTCATCAAGCACACGCGTACTCGCCAGGGAATTCCAACATCGTAGCAGTGAGCAGGGAATAGTGAATAGTGAGCAGTCGCTAAGTTTTGCTGATTCCTGATTCCTGATTACTGTTCACTGTTCACTCCTCACTAGTTCCTAGTTACTCGCCTCTCCCCTAGTACAATCCTTGCATGCCCCAAACGCTCTATCTCATCGATGGCCATGCTTTGGCCTACCGCACCTACTTCGCGCTCACCAGTGCCGGGGCGGGCAGCAGCCGCTGGACCACCAGCTCTGGCGAGCCCACTGCTGGCGTGTTCGGCTTCACCTCCGTATTGCTGCGCATCCTGGAGCAGGAGCGGCCGGAGTACATGGCGGTGGCCTTCGATGTCGGCAAGACCTTCCGCGATAAGCGCTACCCAGAATACAAAGCCACACGCGAAAAAATGCCGGATGACTTGCGCATCCAAATGGAACGCATCCGCGAGATGGTGGATGCGTTCAACTTTCCGCGCCTGGAGATGGAAGGCTTTGAAGCCGACGACGTGATCGGCAGTATTGCCAAGAAGGCCGCCAGCGAAGGGGTGGGGGTCAAGATCATCACGGGCGATAAGGACTTGCTGCAACTGGTGGACAAGCGCATCATCGTCAGCCTGCCGGGCAAGCAACTTGCCGACGGCAAGGATTATGGCCCGCAAGACGTATTCGAGTTTCTGGGTGTGATGCCGGAGCAGGTGGTGGACTTCAAAGCCATGATCGGCGACAAGTCTGACAATATTCCCGGCGTTTCCGGCATTGGTGAGAAGACCGCCGCCGGTCTGCTAGCCGAGTACAAGACGCTGAATAATATCTACGCCAATTTAGACAAGCTCAAGCCGGCCCAGCGCCAAAAATTTGAAGATGGGCGCGAGAAAGCCTACCTGAGCTATGAGCTGGCGCGCATCGTCACGGATATGGAGATCGACTTTCACATCCAGCAAGCACGCACCGATCGCATCAAGGCCCAGGACGTGCAAGAGCTCTTCCGCCAGTTGGAATTCCGTTCATTGATGAAACGCCTCACCACGGTGTTGGAGCTGGGCAACATGCCCCAGGACACCAAGCTCGGCCAACTGGGCATGTTCCCTGAGGACAATCCTGCCCCGCGTGGCCCGGCGGTGGATATTGACGTTGAGGTGGTGGATACGCCCGACAAACTGGCCAGCCTGGCCAAGACGCTGGCGGCGGCACCTAAAATTGCCTTTGATACTGAGACCAGCAGCACCGATCACATGCAGTGTGACCTGGTGGGCATTTCGCTGGCGGTGGAAGAGGGCAAGGGCTACTACATCCCCATCGGGCACGAGCCGATGCTTGGCCGCCAGCTGGCCATCGGTGAGGTAGTGGCCGCCTTGCGTGGCCCGCTGACTGACCCCAAGATCCCCAAGCTGGGCCATAACCTCAGCTTTGACTACGTCATCCTGGCGCGCCACGGCCTCAAAGTGCACCCGCTGAGCATGGACAGCATGATCGCCGAGTGGGTGGCTGACAGCGGTTCACGCAACCTCGGCCTCAAGGGGTTGGTGTGGGTGCGCCTCAACAACGAGATGACTGAGATTCAAGACCTACTAGGCAAGGGGCGCAAGCAAATCACCATGGCACAAGTACCCATTGAGCAGGCCGCCGCCTATGCCGCCGCCGACTCAGAAGTGGTGCTGCGTCTGGAGCCTGTGCTGGCCGAGCGTATTCAGCAGGTGAAGGGTGAGCGTGTCTTCGCCGAGCTGGAGATGCCGCTGGTGCGCGTGCTCTCAGACATGGAAATGACCGGCATCATGCTGGATACCGCCTTCCTTGCCGAGATGGGCGCTGAGCTCAACAAAGAACTGGAGCGCATCGGCACCGAGGTCTATCAGCAGGTGGGCGAGGAGTTCAATCTCAGCTCACCGCAGCAATTGGCGCACATGCTGTTTGACCGCCTCAAGCTGCCGCCGCCGGCTGGCGTGCGCAAGACGGCCAGCGGTGCTTACTCCACTTCGGCAGACATCCTTGAGGCGATGAGCGAGCAGCACCCGATCGTGGACCTCATCCTCAGCCATCGTGAATACTCCAAGCTCAAGACCACCTATGTGGATGCGCTGCCGCTGGAAGTCAACCCGGCCACCAATCGCGTACACACTTCGTACAACCAGGCCGGCACGGTGACGGGGCGCATTGCCTCCAGCGAACCGAATCTCCAAAACATTCCCATTCGCACGGAGCTCGGCCGCCGCGTGCGCCGCGCCTTCATCGCCGCCCCGGGACACAAACTGCTGGGTGTGGACTATTCGCAGGTGGAGCTGCGCATCGTGGCGCACATTGCGCAAGACGAAGCCATGCTCAATGCCTTCCGCAACAACGAAGACATCCACATCACCACGGCTGCCGCCATTTTAGGCATTGAGCCCGGGCAGGTGACGGCCGAGCAGCGCCGCAACGCCAAGGCAGTCAACTTTGGCCTGATCTATGGCATGAGCCCGTTTGGCTTGACGCGCAGCACCGACCTGACGCTGGCCGAGGCTGAGAACTTCGTCAAAGCGTACTTTGAAAAGTTCCCCGGTGTGCATGCGTATATTGACAATACCAAGAAGAAAGCCGCCGAGCTGGGCTACATCGAAACGCTGCTGGGCCGCCGCCGTCTGTTCCAGGGGCTGAAGGATGGCACCAATTATGTGCTCAAGAGCCGCCTGGAGCGTGAGGCGATCAACAGCCCCATCCAAGGGACTGCGGCCGATATTATGAAGCTGGCCATGCTACGCGTGGATGCAGCGCTGGCCGCATCCACGCTCGGTGCGCGCATGCTGCTGCAGGTGCATGATGAGCTGGTGCTGGAAGTGCCCGAGACTGAGCTGGCCGAGACGGCGGCGCTGGTGGGGCGCGAGATGAGCAACGCCTACGAACTCAACGTGCCGTTGCAAACCGAAGTCAAGGTGGGCAAAAACTGGGGGCAGATGGAGCTGTTGGCTGGGTAATTACTGGCGCAAGAACACCAGGCCGAAATCATCTTCATAGATCAGCTGGTACCGGCTGAAGCCGTCCAATAGGGCGGCACGGTAGAAGCGGTGCATCGGCTCCAGGCGTTCGGGGTCAGGCGCGCTGGCCAGATAGTCCGCATCTCCGTAGGTTTCCACATTCTCGCGTTCCAGCAGCAGCACATCAGGCTGCTCAGAGTTGAGCATCTCGTGGCTGCCCAGATCCCAATCCATGAACACAGATATATCGTCTTCGGCTGGGAAGTACACCTTCCAGTCACGGTAGATGTGTAGCGGTGAGGTTTGCTCGGCCAGCAGCGGCTGCACGCTGCGGTAGAAGCGCAGGCTGGCCGAAGTCTGCTCGCGCTGCAGGTTGTGCAGGTAGTGTTGCCCGCTGCTGACAGCAAACTGGCTGGCCTGCCAGGCCAGGAAGGCCACCAGCGCCCACTGCAGCACGACGCGGGCTTTGCCCGGCCCCGGGCGCAGGTCTTGCCAGCGCTCCGGCAGCACGAAGACCAGCGCGGTCATGGCGGGCAGCATGATCGGCAGCCAGTAGTGGATGCGCCATGACGAAGCATTGAGCATCACGACGAGGTTCGGCAACAGCCAGGCGGTGAGCAGCGCGGCGTGCAGGCGCGGCTTGCCGCCTTTGCGCCAGCCGATCACCAGGGCCACGCCGAGCAGCGCCAGAAACAGCGGGCTGCCGAAGTTGGTGGTGAGCCAGCTGGGCAGGCGGCCATTCTGCAAAAAGCCGCTGGGCCCCATCAGGATGCCCTGGCTGGTTTGTTCAAACTGCAGGCGTTGAGTGGCGATCAGGTCGGCGCGCGGCGGGAACAGCAGCAGCGGATTGGTGATCACGAAGGCGGCCAGCATCAGCGCCACAAAGCCGGCCGCATAGCCCACAAAGCGTGCCGGGGTCAATGTTTTATGCTGCAGCCCGAGCAAAAGATAGAGGGGAATGGCGAAGACGAAGAAGCCGCCTACATACTTGATGCCCAAGCCAATACCAGCCGCGAGCGCACTGAGCCAAAAATAGCGGCCAAAGCGCAACCGGTCTAGGCGCAGGAAGAAGAACACTAAGGCCATGAACAGCAGGCCCAGGCCATCGGCGTGCCACCACAGGCTATTGCCGGTGAGACCTGGCAGTAGCAGCATGAGCAAAAAGAGACTGATAGTCTTAAAGTTGGATCTGAATTCGGTGGCGGCGTAGGTGAGCAGCCACACGCTCAGCAGATTGGGCAGCACATTGATGAGCTGGCGCAGCACCACCACGATGGTGCTCGTATACTCAACCCATCCGCTGCCGAGGAGCAGGCGCAGCGGCAGCAGCACTAGCGCTGAGAAGAAGTAAAACGGATAGCCGTAGAAGTAGTGCTGGTAGACCACAAACTCGCGCAGGCTGTCACGCCAGTTGTCAGTGCCGCTGGCCATGCGCACGGCGTGCTCGTATTGGGCAAACTCATCCACTTCAAAGATGGCGAGCATGTCCGGCGTTTGCGCGCCGCTGAGGTTTGGAAAAATGAATAGCACAAAATACAGCGCGCTGCAGACGAGCAGTAGCCATATCGTACGAAAGTGCCTTGGCTGCGTATGAGACGAACTTTTTTTCATAGCATTCCGTGCCGCAAGTGCGTGGCAGCGGGGGAAAATGCCAGAAAATTCTATCCCCCGAGATTTTCAGTTGTAGCGACAAAAGTACTGTTATTCGTCTGCGCGGTTATAGAGCAGCAGCCAGGCGCCCCAGGCGGGGTCGCCGGCCTCAGTGATGCAGGCGGCAGGCTGCAGGCCCGCCAGCGTTTCCGTGCCGGCGATGGAGAGAATGTAGGTCTCGCCGGGGGTCATTTCATATTCCGCATAGCCGGGGCCAAAATCTGGCCGTGCGCCGGTGAAGAATTCGCTGCTGTTCTCGCCATCGTGCATGGCCAGGCGCACGCCGGCCTGGGCCTGGCCGCTCTCATCGAAGATGAATAGCTTGACCAGCGGCGCAGCCTCACTACTTTCACACAACAGCTCGCGGCTGGAGAGCGTGTAGCTTCCGCCTTCTTCCTGAGCCGCAAAGGGTGTGGGGGCGGCATTGGCGTCTTCGGGGTTGGGTGTGTTGACCGCCACCGAGGTAGATTGCGCACTGGCCTGAAACGCTTCGAGGTCACGCGCCAAGCTGGCCAGCGCTCGCGCCTCGCGCTGCGTGGCGCTATTGCCCAGCGCCAGCTGAGCCTGGGCGCCGAGGGCACGCGCCGGGTCGGCATCGCCCAGTAGTGCCAGCCGCGCTTGGGCGCGGTTGATGTCACCGCTGGAGGCATAGGCCAGGGCGATCATCAGGCGATACTGGTCCTGATGCTCATCGGCAAGATGGCTGGGGCCAACGCTGCTGACCTGCAGCGGGAAAATGATGAAAGAGAGCAGGCAGCCAAAGAGCAAGCCAAGCATCAGCCCGGTGATGAGATACAGCGGCGGCCGCTTGGAAGACTCTTTGGTCATCATGGCGTAGGCGTGTGCGAGAGGCTGGGCACTTGCTCACGCAGCGCGCTGGCGAGTGTAGTCAGTAGATTGAGATCGGCTTCGGAGTAGTTCTGCTCCCGGCCGAACTCCATCGCTGTCACCAGCGGGGCGAGCACATTGTCTGGGTTGAGGTACTCAAGATGTTCGATAGCGCGGTCGAGATTGCCGTCGGCAGCGTAGGCTTCAGCGGCCATGAGGGCATAGTCTGCGGCGTAGTCTTCGCGCAGCAGACTGGGGGCAGCATCAGTCGCCGACAACGGGCGCAGCTCCCAGCCGAGGTAGAGGCTGGCCATGAGGCCGAGCAGGATGGTGAGGCCGAAGATGGCGTAACGGGTGACCATAGCTTTTGATATGCAAGAATGCGGCCAACTTACCTGGCCACCCTGCAAGTGTAGCCATTTTTGCAGCGCTGGCAGCGGTAAAAGAGCGCCGGATTCTAGAACAACCTGGTGATGACATCACCCAGGATAAATAGCAGCGTGCCTGACAGCAACCACAGCGCACCTGGCTTCCAGGCGGCCAGCATCATGCGCAGGATGGTGCTCTGCAAGGCGCGGCGCTCTGCGCTGCTTGAGCGGGTCTGGCGCAGCTGCTGCATGCGCAGCCACTCCGGCTTGGTCTGCAGCCGGGCCGTTTCCTGCAGAAAGCGCCAGCCACCCCAGAACAGCACTCCCGTGGCGCACAGAATAATGGGGATGCCGATCAGGTTGCTGACCAGGGCCGCCCATTGCTCGGCGCGCAGCAAAGGCAGCAGCGTTTCGTAAAAGATTGAGAGCATGATGCCGCCCACAAACACGAGGGCGGCTAGCAGGAGCAGGTTGCGTAGCGTAAGGATGCGTTGGATGAACTGCATGATGGGCTGACCTTAGGGCAGGTTAGTGATAATGTCGCCAGCAATGATGAGCAGGATGCCGCCACCCACGAGCCAGATAGCACTCACCAGCCGGCCCAGGCCCTAAAACCAACATTTTGCGCCGGGCGGCCTTGTGCTTCTGGCCCTGTACTTTGGCTTGGCGGAGCTGCGCCTGAGTGGCGCAGCACGCAGGCGCGCTGGTGAAGGTGGCGGTGTCTCGCAGAAAGATCCTGCTCCTCAAGCCAGCGTCTCCGCCACCCAGGCGGCCGCAACGGCCAGCGCTTCGTCCAGCTTGCCGTTGTCCGTGCCGCCACCCTGGGCCAGCTCCGGCTTGCCGCCGCCACGGCCATCCAGCACGGCGGCGGCTTGCTTGGCCAGCTCGCCGGCCTGCAGGCCGCGGGAGACTAAGTCCTTAGTGACAGTGGCGATGAGCGTGACGCTGCCATCGGCTACGGCGGCCAGCAGGGCCACGCCGCTGGCGTGCTGCTGGCGGAACTTATCCGCCAGGGCGCGCAGCGCGTCGGCATCCGCGCCGGGGACTACTGCGGCTAGCACAGGCACGCCGGAAACTTGGGGAACGTTGGTGAGCAGGTCGCCCAGGCTTTCTTGTGCCTGGGCACGGCGCTGGACGGCTAGCTCCTTGGAGAGCTGGCTCAGCTCGCTCTGCAGGGCTGCGGTCTTGGCCGGCACTTCGTCTGGCGTGGTCTTGAGAGCGCGGGCGGCTTCTTGCAGGGCGGCGTTGCGCGTCTTGGCCAATGCGTATGCCTCGCGCCCAGTCACCGCCTCAATGCGGCGAATGCCGGCGGCGGCGCTGCCTTCGCTCACGATGAGGAACAAGCCAATATCGCCCGTGTGCTCAACGTGCGTGCCACCGCACAGCTCATAGGAGAACGGCGCAGCTTCGCTGCCGATGGCAATCGTGCGCACTTTCTCGCCGTACTTCTCGCCGAAGAGGGCAGTAGCACCTTCTTGCTTGGCTTGCTCCAGCGATTTGGTCTCTTTCTCGAGTTCGTAGTTGTCCAGCACCCAGGCATTCACCTGGTCTTCGATTTGGGATAGAGCGTCCTTGCTAACGGCTTCAGGATTGTTGAAGTCGAAGCGCAAACGGTCTGGCGCCACCAGCGAACCCGCCTGGCGGGCGTGCTCGCCGACGACTTGATGCAGCGCAGCGTGCAGCAAGTGCGTGGCGGTGTGGTTGCGCATAATGTCCTGACGGCGGCGCGCATCCACACGGGCGATGGCTTCATCGCCCACTTTGGGCGTGCCGTTGACCACTTCGCCAATGTGCACGATGGCGCCGGCGGCGGGCTGCTGCATCTCGCGCACCTGGATGGCCCAGCTGCCATCCGCAGCCTGGATGACGCCGGTGTCGCTCACCTGGCCACCCGCGGCAATGTAGAAGGGCGTCTTGGGCAGAATGACGGCCACGCTGTCGCCAGCGGCGGCTTGCTGCTGCGGCTGGCCGTCTTTCACCAGGGCCAGCACTTCGCCCTTGGTGTCCAGTTCGTCTAAATCTTCGTAGGGGTCGTACTTCACACCCTTGTCGCTCAGTTTCTTCTCGGCCTGCAATTGCTGCACCACGGCGGCAAAGGCTTCGGCCTGCTCGCCGCCCAGCGCGCCCATAGCCTGGCCCGCACCGGAGGCGGTGCGGTGCTGCTCCATGGCGGCGTGGAAGCCGGCCTCGTCTACGGCGAAGTTGCGCTCGCGGGCCACATCGCGGGTGAGCTCCAGCGGCAAGCCGTAAGTGGCGTACAGGTCAAAGGCCTGGGCACCATCCAGCGTGCCGCCTGCGGGTAGCCCGGCGAGCAATGCGTCCAAATGGGCCGTGCCGCTTTCGACGGTGCGCTGGAACTGCTCTTCTTCACGCGTCAGGCCATCCAGGATGGCTTTGCGGTTCTTGACCAGCTCTGGGTAGGCCTCGCCATAATGCTCGATGATAGCTTCGGCCACTTGGGCCATGAACGGCTCAGTGAGGCCGAGCTTGGTGCCGAAGCGGGCGGCGCGGCGGATGATCATGCGTGCCACATAGTTGCGGCCCACGTTACCGGGCACGACACCTTCGGCAATCAGGAAAGTGGCGGCGCGCGCATGGTCGGCAATCACGCGGTAGGGCGTGAAGTTGGCGTCACGTTCAGCGTCCGTCTGCCCGGCCAGTTGCTGCACTTTGGCAATGAGCGGCGTGAACAGATCCGTGCGGTAGTTGCCCTTAGCCTGCTGCAGCACAGAGACGATGCGCTCCAGCCCCATACCGGTATCGACGTGCTTAGCGGGCAGGGGCTTGAGCTCCTTCGGGCCGGTGCGGTTGTATTGGATAAAAACTAAATTCCAGATCTCGACAAAGCGCGGGCTGTCCAGCGCCAGTTCGCCATCGGCGTTCTTTTGGATCTCACCATACTCCGGCCCAAAGTCGTAATAGATTTCGCTGTTGGGGCCGCAAGGGCCGGTATCGGCCATCTCCCAGAAGTTGTCTTTGCGCCCGTAATACACCAGGTGCTCAGGTACGAAGCCGGGCTGCGCCAGCCAGTTGTCGGCGGCCTCTTTGTCGGTCTCGATCTCGCCCTGGTCGTCCTTGAAGACGGAGGCATAGAGGCGGTCGGCGGGCAAGCCCCATGTTTGCGTCAACAGCTCCCAAGCCCAGGCGATGGCTTCTTTCTTGTAATAGTCGCCAAAGGACCAGTTGCCCAGCATCTCAAAAAAGGTGTGATGCGTGTCGTCTGTGCCAACATCTTCCAAATCGTTGTGTTTACCCGCCACGCGCAGACACTTCTGCGAGTCCACGGCGCGCGAGTAGTCACGCTTGTCGGTGCCGAGGAAGACGTCTTTGAATTGCACCATGCCGGAGTTGGTGAACAGCAGGGTGGCGTCGCCGCCCGGCACCAGCGAGGACGAGGGCACCTCGGTGTGGCCGCGGTTAACGAAGAAGTCTAGGTAATCCTGGCGGATTTGGTTGGCAGTTTTCGGCATGAGGTGGATTATACGCAATGACAGGGCGAGGGAAGAGCTTAACCACAAAGACACAAAGAGCACGAAGATAACTGTTGTCTGTTAGTTGGGTGGTCGCTTGGTCGATAATGGGAGATACCCATTATGCAAACCTACCTGTCATTCCGAACCCCGAGCGAAAGCGAGTGGGTGAGGAATCCTTTAGGCCACTCCGAACACAAACTTGACTCTAAATGACCTAAAGGATTCCTCACTTCGTTCGGAATGACAAAGGACTTAGAAATTGGATGGCGTTGTATCTGGCCCTCACCCCGTTGAATCTACAACAGGACTGCTTACGGCCTCCCCTCTCCCTTAGGGAGAGGGGTAATTCCCGTAGGAGTTGGGGTGAGGGGTTTAGCTTAGAAATTCCAGCAGCGTGGCCTGCTCCGCATGCGTTAGCTCGTGGCCGCCGGGGTAGGCGAAACCTTGAACACTGGCGCCTGCAGATTGCAAGACTGCGGTGACTCGCTGTGCCTCCCCAATTGGAACCAAAACGTCCTGTAATCCATAAGTCAGTAAGAAATTTTTACCGGCTAAATCTAATTCCCTGGGCTCGAAGGGCAGCATGCTGTGCAGCAAGGCCGCATTGGTGATGACGGTTGGATGGCGCAATAGCGTGGCCAGGATCATGTTGGCCCCGTTGGAGTAGCCCACGAAGGTGGTCGACTTGGCGTCGGTGTCATGCTCGCTGTACCAACGAGCAAGGAAGGCGGCCAGCTTATCGGTCTCGGCCTCGATGCTGGCTTGGTCGAATACGCCCATGGCCAGGCGGGCGAAGAAGCGCGGCATGCCGCCTTCGGAGATGTTGCCGCGCAGGCCGACGATGTTGTAGCCCTCGCTGACCGGCTCCACCAGCGGGATGAGGTCGTGCTCATCGCCGCCGGTGCCGTGCAGCAGGAACAGCGTACGTGCCTGGCCGCGGTCCTGGTGAGTGTAGATGAACTCGCTCATGATGGCGGTGCGCTACGGCAGCGGGCGCACGCTGACCGGGGTCAGGCCCGCTTCGATCTGCGCACGATGCTCTTCAAGGAAGGGTGGCAGCGAGAGTGCTTCTCCGAGCGTCGCCAGATCCTCGTCAGCAGTGAAGCCCGGCCCCATTGTGGCCAGCTCGAACAGGATGCCGGCCGGGGTGCGGAAGTAGACGGACTTGAAATAGAAGCGGTCAATCATCTTGGTGGGGTACAGGCCCATGCCGGCGATGCTCTGGCGCACGGCTTGCTGGGCGGCCTCGTCGGCCACCGAGAAGGCGATGTGATGCACGGTGCCAGAGGCGTTGAAGCCGGCCGGTTTGCTGGGGTCTTCTTCGAGCTCCACGAATTCGGCGCGTTGCAGGCCGGGCAGATGGTAGCGGGTGAGGTTGCCTTCGCTGCTCTCGACTGCGTAGCCGAAGGCGGCCAGGATCGGCTCCACAAGTTGCTTGTCGTGCACGCTGAGCAGGGCGGAGTGGAACTGGCGGATGGCGTGCTCGGCGCCGACCTCCGGCGTGGTCCACAAATGTGTGTCGTCAAAGGTGGTGGGATCCACTTCCACCAGCTCGAGGCGCTGGTCATCGTAATCGTAGAAGACGATGCGCTGCCAGCCGAGCTGAGTGATGATGCCTTCGTGCTTGACGCCGAGTGTGTCGAAGCGCTCCTTCCAGAACGGCAGCGCGCCGGTGGGTACGGCCAGGCTGATGTTGGTGACCAGCCCGTTGCCGCGGCTGCCGGGGGAGGCTGGCAGGAATGTGAAGAAGGTCAGGTCCATGCCGGGGCCGCCCTCGCGGTCACCGAAGAAGAGGTGATAGGCGCTGACATCGTCTTGATTGACGGTCTTCTTGACCAGGCGCAGGCCGAGAATCTGCGTGTAGAAATCAGTGAGGCGCTGCGGGTCAGAGCCGATGGCGGTGATGTGGTGAATGCCGAGGGTCGGGGTCATGGGTACTCGCTTTCGTGTGCGGAATACTGACTAGATGAGTGCTGCGGGCGTGCTCTTACATCAGAGCTATGGTAGCAGATAGCGATTAGCTGCTAGCTATTAGCTTTCAGCCATCAGCGTTAGCCTTAATAGCCGTAGGCTATAAGCCATAAGCGGTAAGCAGATTTGGTCTGTCATTGTGAGCGAAGCGAAGCAATCTGCTAGCTGGGATTGCTTTATCTGCGCTCTGCGCAGTACGCTTCGCGCTGCAGCGCAATGGCAAAGTAATCTACGGGAGGTGCTGTATGCGCGCAACCACGATTATCTGTGTCACTCCGAGGCGGCATTTTGAAAATTCGTTAGTCCAGAGGGTGAGTAGCCGAGGAATCCTTTAGGACAACCAAAGTCTAGTAGCGTTAGCAATGCCCTAAAGGATTCCTCCTCGCGCAAGTGCCGCGCAGCGGCACTTGCCTGCTCGTTCGGAATGACAACACAGTCTGTCATTGCGAGCGAAGCGAAGCAATCTGGTTTTAAGCTGAATAGATAAACCCAGATTGCCACGTCGTTCAGCGGCTGCGCCGCTTCACGTCCTCGCAATGACGGTATTGGGGGGGGGTGGTAGCAGAAAGCTATAAGCTAAGCGCTAATTGCTAATCGCTCTCAGCTATGCAAAACTCACGCCTTCAAGCTTGAGTAAGCTCAGCTTGCGCGCATCGCGCATCTTGCCGCCGTAACCGCCCAGCGTACCGTCCGAGGCCACCACGCGGTGGCAAGGCACCACGATGGGGATGGGGTTGTGGCGCAGCGCCTGGCCCACGGCACGCACGGCCTTAGGATTGCCGATGCTGTTGGCGATCTGCATATAGGTGCGCACCTGGCCGCGCGGCACGCGGCGCGTCTCTTGCAGCACGCGCTGCTGGAATGGCGTGAGGTGGCTGAGATCCACCGCCAGCTCCACCGCTTGCGTATCGCCGAGCAAGTACAGACGCACCTGCTCCGCGGCCGCCGCCACACGCTCGCTGGAGCGCAATGGCTGCCCGCCCAGCTTGTGCAAGTAAGCGCGCAGGCTGTCCTCGCTGCTCTCGTACTCGATGGTCAGCAAGCCCTGCTCGCCGACGGCGATCCACAGCGGGCCGAGCGGCGTGTCTTGCACCAGGTCATAATACATGGGCGGGCCAGCCTGGGTGGCGAGCGTTTGGCGTACGGCGGCCTGCGCCCGTTCGATGGTAGCCGCACTAGGCCCGGCGGCATAGGCCGCGTCGAGGGCGTGTTCGAGGGGTGTGCTGGCGGAGGCATTGTGCTCCAGCCAGGGGTTGGTATTTGCCTTAGTCATCGTCTTCCTCACTAAACTGGGCGCGCAGCTTCTTGAGCGCTTGATACACATGGGCACGCGCCGCCTGCTCACTGCAGCCCAGCGCTGCGGCCACTTCGCCATACGCCAGACCCTGATACTTGCGCAGCAGCAGGGCGGCCTGCTGCTGGCGGGGCAGCCGGCCGACGGCGGCTTTCACCGCTTCGGCGTTCAGGCGCTGCAGCACCTGCGTTTCCACGCGCATCTCGCCAGAGGCGTGCTCTTCATTCAGCTCGGTGTGCTGCTGGCGGCCGTTGCGTTGCTGGCGGGTGCGCGCCGTATTGGTAGCGATCTTATAGAGCCAGGCGCGCAGGTTATCCGGCTCGGTGCGCGGATAGGCCTTGTAGGCGCGCAAGTAGCTATCCTGCAGGCAGTCTTCGGCTTCGGTCTCGTCGCCCAGCAGGCGCCACAGGTAGCCGAACAGCTCGCCGCCGTAAGCGTCTACTAAGGTTTCAAAGTCAGGCTTGGTGGTCACTAACATCACTCTCTATAACCATCATAGCGGGGAAATGTGAAACAGTTGACAGCTTACAGTCGACAGCTAACAGCCAAAAAAACTCCCTTATGTACTGTCATTCCGAGCCTGAGCGAAGCGAATGGCGAGGAATGACAAGAGGCGGTGTTTGTTTCAGGATGTATCCTGCCTGCAGCAGCCTCAGTTTAAGGCTTAGAGCTGATTGCTGACCGCTGAGGGCTGATGGCTGAACGCTGCTCCCCGCTATAATTCGCCTATGACCCGCCGTTATCTCACTTTCGCCGTATTTGCCTCTGGGCTCACCACCCTGGGCGTGGAGCTGACTGCCTCACGCTTGCTCGGTAACGTGTTTGGCACCAGCAACCTGGTGTGGGCCAGCATCATTGGCCTCATCCTTATTTATCTCACGCTCGGCTACTTCATCGGTGGCCGTTGGGCCGATCGCTCGCCGCACTTCGAGACCTTCTATAAGATCCAGCTGTGGGCGGGCTTCACCGCGGGCATCGTGCCGCTGGTGGCGCGCCCGGTGCTGCGCGCCGCCGCGGATGCCTTCGATCAGTTACAGGTCGGCGTGCTGGCTGGCTCGCTGGTATCCGTGCTGATCCTGTTCGTTGTGCCCATCACGCTCATGGGCACAGCGTCGCCGTTCGCAATTCGCCTGGCCATCACAGACCAGAAAGAAGCTGGCCAGACCTCTGGCCGCATCTATGCCTTCTCTACGCTGGGCTCGGTCATCGGCACCTTTTTGCCGGTGCTGGTGCTCATTCCCGTCTTCGGCAGCACGGCCACTATCCTCATCTTTAGCTTCGTACTGATGGCCGTCGGCCTGGTGGGGCTGGGGCTTTCGGTCAGCTGGCGCACGGCCGCCCGCTGGCTGGCGCTGCCTGTTGTGCTGGCGGTGCTGGCGGCGGTGTGGGCGCAGGGCAACCTCAAAGCCACCAGCGGCCAGATCTACGAAGACGAGACAGCGTATAACTACATCCAGGTGCTTGAGTTCAACGGGGTGCGCTACCTGCGCCTGAATGAGGGCCAAGGTGTGCATTCCATCTATCATCCCGACATTCTCGATTTCCATGGGCCGTGGGAGCAGTTCCTGGTCGGCCCGTTCTTCAACCCCGACTACGCGCCCGAAGATATCTCCGCCATCGCCATCATCGGCTTGGCGGCGGGCACCAGCGCCCGCGGCGCCACGGCCGTGCTGGGCGAGGGTGTGCCGATGGATGGCTACGAGATCGATCCTGACATCATCGCAGTGGGGCGCGAATACTTTGGCATGACCATGCCCAACCTCAACGCCGTGGCCGTAGACGGCCGCTGGGGGTTGGAACACAGCGAGCGGGTGTACTCGCTGATCGAGATCGATGCCTACCGTCCGCCCTACATTCCGCCGCATCTCACCACGGTGGAGTTCTTCACGCTGTGCCGTGAACGCCTCACCGAAGACGGTGTGCTGGCCATCAACGTCGGCCGTGCTCCCAATGACCGCCGTCTCATCGAGGCTCTCGTAGCGACACTCTCAGAAGTTTTCCCCAGCGTGCATGTGATGGATATTCCTGATACATTCAATTCGTTGGTCTATGCCACGGTGCAGCCCACCAGCTTTGCGAACCTGGAATCCAATTTTGCGGCTTTAGCAAAATTGGACACCCCCGAAGAGGGTACCCATCCGCTGCTGCTGGCTGCCATGCAGCGCACGCTGGAGCATCGCCGTGAGACACCCAGCGGCGGCCAGGTGCTCACTGATGACCGCTCGCCTATCGAATGGATCATCAACAGCATGGTGCTACGCTTTGTCCTCTCCGGTGAAGTCGAGAGCCTGCAATGAAACAACTTATTCGCACCCTCGTTCCCATTCTGGTGCCGCTGGCAATCGTGCTGACTGCCACGCGCCTCTTGCTCACCCCGCTGTTCGTCAACATTGAATATCACATGCCCGGCTTCCCCGAGGATAGTTATGGCATGACGCAAGCCGAGCGCCTGCAGTATGCGCCGCTGGCGCTGGACTATCTGATGAACGATGAGGACATCAGCTTCCTGGGTGACCAGACCTTTGAAGACGGCACACCGCTATATAACGAACGAGAGCTCAGCCACATGTACGATGTGAAAGTGCTCACCCAGCAAGCGCTCAAGGTTTGGGTGGGTGTGCTGCTGGCGCTGGCCGCGCTAGGCCTCCTCGCCTGGCGTCAGGGTTTGCTGGCCGAATTCCGCGCCGCGCTGGGGCAGGGTGGTGCTTTCACCGTAGCGCTGATCCTGGCGCTGCTCGTGCTGATTGCCCTGAGCTTTGACTGGCTGTTTACGGAATTTCACGGTGTCTTCTTTGAAGGCGATACCTGGCTATTCCTGTTCTCCGATACGCTCATTCGCCTGTTCCCGATGCGTTTCTGGCAGGATGTGTTCTTTGCGCTGGGCGGTCTCTCATTGTTGGCGGGTTTGGGTTTGTGGCGCGGCATGCGGAGAGTGCAGCCGGCACGCAAAGCAGCAAAGAGAAAGTAATAAAAAGCCCCAGCAACGCTGGGGCTTTATGTTTGTGATTTTTAAGCGCCAAACTTTTCCAAACGGCCGGCATGCGCTAGCGCCAGTGCCATCAGCGCAGTGGCCGGAATGGTGCCCAGGCCGCCGTGCATGCAGGCGCGCTCGCCGAAGCGAGTCTGCTCGTCGGGCAGGCCGCGTTCGGGTGCCCAGAACAGCAAAGGCACCGGGTGCCAGGAGTGGCTGCGCATCTTCACTGGTGTGCTGTGGTCACCGGTGACCATGAGCACATCCGGCTTGAGCGCCAGCAGTTGTGGCAGCGCCTGGTCCACACTCTCGATCACCTTGACCTTGCCGTCAAAGTTGCCATCCTCACCCATGCTGTCGGTCTTCTTGATGTGGATGAACAGGAAGTCGTAGTCGTTCCACACCTTGGCGGCCGCGGCTAACTCATCGGCCGGGGTCTCGCCATCGAACAAGATGGTTTGCATACCCACCAGTTTGGAGACACCGCGGTACATCGGGTACACGGCTACACAAGCGGCCTTGAGGCCATAGGCGTCCTGGTAGCTGGGCAGCTGCGGGTCGCCACCGAAGCCACGCAGGGTCATGCCGTTGGCCTTTGGCTGCGCTGCCAGCACCTTGTGCGCCTCAGCGATCCATTGGTTGAACAGCTCGGCCGTCTTGGCGGAGCTGTCATCGCGCGCCACGGCGGGCAGCGGCTTGACGCCAGTGGCCTGCGGGTCGGTATCGTCAATCTCGCCGTGCAAATCTTCACCGTGCATCACCAGGGCAAAGCGATATTCCTTGACGTGGCGCACTTCCATGCGCACGCCAGGAATCTGGATCTTTTGCAGCTGATCTACGATGGGGGCGGCCTCCTCGGAGGCGATACGCCCGGCGCGCCGGTCACTGATGTTGCCGTCCGCATCGAGCGTGCAGAAGTTGCCGCGGGCGGCGATGGCGCCGGTGGGCACATCCAGCCCCACGCCCAGCGACTCCATCACGCCACGGCCCACGGGGTAGTGCAGCGGGTCGTAGCCGAACAGGGCCAGGTGCGCCGGGCCGGAGCCGGGGGTGACGCCGTGGCGCACCGGGATGGTGCGGCCTAGCGTACCCTCAGCGGCTAGGCGGTCCAGGTTGGGGGTCTGGGCGGCCTCGAGCGTGGTCGGGCCACCAGGCACCAGCGGCAGGCCGCCAAGGCCATCCAGCACCAGCAGCACAATCTTGCTGGTGGATCCTTTGATCAGTAAGTCAGGCACGTAGTCATAGGGCATATGGAGCTCCTTACGCCGCGAAACCATGCGGCTGGGGTAGTAGCAAATAAAAACGGCGTACTGTGAGGCGTTTTCGCAGCACAGTACGCCGTATATATCACATCCTACAGCCTAGCGGATGGCCTGCTCGCTGTCCTTATCAAACAGGTGCAGGTTGCTGGTGTTGAACACCACCTGGGCCTTGTCGCCCACCTTGTATTCCGAGCGGGGGTCGACACGCGCTACAAAGTCAGCATTGCCTGCTTTGAGGTAGGCCACGATCTCGTTACCCATCAGCTCGACGATATCCACCTTGGCGTCCACCTTGGCCGGGGTGATATCCGCCGGGGTGAACTTGCTGTTGTGGATGTCTTCGGGGCGAATGCCCAGGGTCACTGCTTTGCCCGCATAGGCCTCAGCGGCTTTGTTACCCTTGGGTACTTCGACCTGGAAGCTGCCGGCATCGGCCACCAGCTTGCTGCCGTCTTTCACCAGCTTGGCGTCAAAGAAGTTCATCGCCGGGGAGCCAATGAAGCCCGCCACAAACTTGTTGGCGGGGCGCTCGTACAGGTTGTGCGGGGTATCGATCTGCTGCAATACCCCGTGGTTCATCACCGCGATGCGTGTGGCCATGGTCATGGCCTCCACCTGGTCATGCGTTACATAAATAAAGGTGGTCTTGAGGTCCTGGTGCAGTTTGCTGATCTGGGCACGAGTTTGCACGCGCAGCTTGGCATCCAGGTTGGAGAGCGGCTCGTCCAGCAGGAAGACGTTGGGTTCGCGCACAATGGCGCGGCCCACGGCCACACGCTGGCGCTGGCCGCCGGAGAGCTGGCGCGGCTTGCGTTGCAGCAGCTCCTCAATGCCCAGGATGGCGGCGGCATTGTCTACCCGGCGCTTGATCTCAGCCTTGTCCATCTTACGGAGGCGCAGACCAAAGGCCATGTTCTCAAAGACCGACATGTGCGGATACAGCGCATAGGATTGGAACACCATGGCAATATCGCGGTCTTTGGGCGCCAGGTCATTGACGACGCGGTCGCCAATGCGGATCTCGCCGCCACTGATCTCCTCCAAGCCTGCCAAAAGGCGCAGGGCGGTGGATTTACCGCAGCCCGAAGGGCCTACCAAAACAAGAAATTCTTTGTCCTCTACGTGAATATTCAAGTCGTTTACGGCGAGAACGTCTCCGAAACGCTTTGTGACATGGTCATACGTTACGCTGGCCATAGTCTGAACCTCCAATTCTCAAAAGTATAGTGATTGGATTATAAGCTCATTCTTTTTCCACAGATGGACACAGATGCTGCCAGATGAACATAGATTTTTAAGATTTGGTTCATCCAGTCTTTATCTGTGTTCATCTGTGGATGCTTTTGACGGTTAGAATTTCGCCCATGAGCAACGAGCCTTCGCTCAATGAGGCCCTTACCCCCGTACGCCAGCAATATCTGGATATCAAGCGCCAGCATCCGGGGGCTATTTTGTTCTTCCGGCTGGGCGATTTTTACGAAACCTTTGATGAAGACGCCGAGCTGGTAGCCAAAGAGCTGGATATTGTGCTCACCTCGCGCAATGTGGCCAAAGGCGCGCGCGTGCCCATGGCGGGTGTGCCGCACCACGCTGCTGAGAGCTACCTGGCGCGCCTGATCGAGCGCGGCCACCATGTGGCCATTTGTGAGCAGGTGGGCACCGAGCCCATTAAGGGGCTCATGCCACGCGAAGTGGTGCGTATTGTTACGCCTGGTACCGTGGTGGAGCCCGGCCTGCTGCCCGGCGACGCCAACAATTACCTGGCCGCTGCCCTCGTGCACGAGGGGCGCGCTGGCCTTGCCTATGCCGACCTCACCACCGGTGAGTTTGCCGCCACCGAGCTGGACGCCGCCGCCCTGCGCGCTGAGCTCGGCCGCCTATCCCCCGCTGAGACGGTGCACATTGACAAGGAGCTGGACTTGGCCGGTTTGCCCGGGCACGGCAGTGCCTGGCCCGCCTATCGCTTTGAACCCGCCCGCGCCAAGGACGCTCTGCTGAGCCACTTCAAAACCAGCACGCTACAGAGCTATGGATTGGACGGCCGCCCGCTGGCGGCGCGTGCGGCCGGGGCGCTGTTGCAATATGTGCAAGAGACGCAGCCCACCAGCCTGGCGCTGCTGACCAGCCTGCGCGCCTATACGCTGGATGAATTCATGAACCTGGATGCCTCGGCGCGGCGCAATTTGGAGCTCACCGAGACGCTGCGCGGCGAGCAAGCCGGCTCGCTGCTGGGCACGCTCGACCGCGCCGTCACGCCGATGGGGCGCCGCTTGCTGCGCCAGTGGGTCGGCAAGCCGCTGCTGGAGCTCGACGCCATCCACGCCCGCCAGGAGGGTGTGGCCTGGCTGCACGGTGACGGCATGCGCCGCGCCGAGCTGCGCAGCGCGCTCAAGCCGCTGGGTGACCTGGAGCGCATGGTCAACCGCGTACTGGGCGGCTCAGCCCAGCCGCGGGATTTAGCCGCCATGCGCAACACGCTGGAAGCACTGCCTGCCGTGTTGGCGCTCACCAAGAATCTCAAATCTCCAATCTCTAGTCTCTTGATTGGTTTATCAGACTGTGCTGCTGAGCTCAGGCTCCTGCAATCCGCCATCGCGGATGAGCCGCCCGCCGTGCTTGGGCATATGGGTGTTATCCGTAGCGGATATTCCAGCGAGCTGGACGAATTGATGGCCGCCACCAGCCATGCACGTGAGTGGATCGCCAATTTGGAAGCGGCCGAACGTGAGCGCACCGGTATTAAGTCGCTCAAGGTGGGCTACAACCGAGTGCACGGTTATTACATTGAGGTCACCAAAGCCAAGGACGATGGCAACCTGCCCGCCGAGTACATTCGCAAGCAGACGCTGGTCAATGCCGAGCGCTACATTACGCCCGAAATGAAAGATGTCGAGACGCAGGTGCTCAACGCCGAGGAACGTATCTTGGCGGTGGAGACGCGTTTATTCAAAGAGCTGTGCGCCCAGCTGGCCGCCGGCGCCGAGACGCTGTTGGCCTGCGCCCGTGCGCTGGCTACGTTGGATGTGCTCGCCGCGCTAGCCGAGGTGGCCGCGCTGATGGGCTATGTGCGCCCCAGCGTGAAAGACGATGGCTCGCTAAACATCATCGCCGGCCGTCATCCTGTCGTCGAGCGCTGGCTGCCTGCACAAGAGCGCTTTGTGCCCAATGACACCGTGTTTGAGGATGGCGAGTGTGTACGCCTGATCACTGGCCCCAACATGAGCGGTAAATCGACCTATTTGCGTCAGGTGGCCCTGATCGTTCTGCTGGCGCAGATGGGCAGCTTTGTGCCCGCCGAACGTGCCAGCATTGGCCTGGTGGATCGCATCTTTACGCGCATCGGCGCGCAGGATGAACTGCACGCCGGCCATTCCACCTTCATGGTTGAGATGGTGGAGACGGCCAGCATCCTCAACCATGCCACCTCGCGCAGTTTGCTGATCCTGGATGAAATTGGCCGCGGCACCAGCACCTATGATGGCCTCTCGATCGCCTGGGCAGTGATCGAATACATTCACAACGAGCCGCGGCTCAAAGCGCGCACCCTGTTCGCCACGCATTATCACGAGCTCACCGCGCTGGCCCACAGCCTGCCGGGTGTGCGCAATTACAACGTTGCGGTCAGCGAAGCCGATGGCAACGTTGTGTTCCTGCACAAGATCGTGCCGGGTGGGGCCGACCGCTCGTACGGTATCCACGTCGGCCAGCTGGCCGGGCTGCCGCGCCCTGTGCTGGCCCGCGCCCAGGAGATATTGGCCGAGCTTGAGGCCAACGGGCAGCAGCCGGCTGCTGGTAGCCCGCTTGCTGCCCGCGAGCAGCAAGTGCCGCTGTTCGCACTGGCGCCTGAGGCGACGCATCCGTTGGTGGAGGAGCTCAGGACACTAGACCTGGACGGTTTGTCGCCCATCGAGGCGCTGAACAAGCTGGCGAAATGGAAACGTAAGTTCAGCAAGTAGCTTTACTGTATGGAGTTGAAGCTATTCGTCGATCTGGAACTCAAAGACCCAGGGGCCGCGAATACCGTTCAGGTCTAGAAAGAAGTCACTATCCATAACTGCCTGTGCTTCATGTTCGTTCATCGAGCTGGGCCAGGCAACTATCTTTAGCCCTGAACTGACCCCGCCTTCATGTTCTTGTAGAAGGCAATCTGCCACGAGCTCGGCGTGATGCATAGCCAGCAGCGTATTGACCCGCGCCAGATACGCCGGGTCGCACATCTCCGACTCATACGGCTCGGCCATCAGGGCGCCGATGTGCACGGTAACAGCTTGGTCGGTTGGCAATATCTCCAGCGGGCGCACAAGGTCACAGCGCACGCCGCCGCCATCGTTTTGGTCCGCCTCCATGCGCTCTTCGTCAAGCGTGATCACATTTTGCTGTCCATCCACAGCAGGCAGGCGAAGTTCGATCAGCACCATTTCCACGGCCTGTGAATTTTGCAAACCTGCGGTGATCTCAACATTCGAGATCACCCAGCTGCGTGCATCCGGGATTTCGTAGCACACGTCTAGTGCGATGCGGCCATTCTCCAGGCGAAAATCGCTGGCCTCAATTCGGATACCGTTGACTTGCTGAACTTGGGCAGCAGGGGTGTCAGGCAGTGCGGTGGGTTGGCTGGTGGGAGTGGGTTGCGGCGCTTGCTGTTGGGGTGCGGGAGAGCAGGCGGCGATGAAGCAAGCTGCTATCAGGAAGATGGCTAGCTTTTTCATACACCGATTCTATCGTCTTAATTTATGGAATGTGTTTACTCCACACTCCGGTCCATTCCGGCACGCGTTGCCAGCCGTTGGTGCGTACGCGCTCGGCCATCTCCTCGCCGAAGAAGAAGCTGCACAACTCAACGGCGCGCTCCACGCTGCCAAAATCGTAGTCAGTGGCCACGGTCGTACGCACGAAGCCATGTTCGTTTTCCAGCCAGGCGTAATAGGCTGCCAGCCCAGCATGCGGCGGGGCGGGCTGCAGCACGCCAGTGCCCAGGGTTTCCATAATGATCAGCGTGCCGCCGGGTTTGACCGTGCGTTGCATCTCGGCGATGGCGCGGCCAGCATGCTGTTGCCAGGCATCCGGATACCAGCCGACCAGGTGTCCGAAGGCCCAGCCAGCCGTGACCACATCGGCCCAGCCGCTGGCGAAGGGCGTCTGGCGGCCGTCGGCTTGCACCAGCGGCCAGCTGGCATTGACCAGACTGCGCTGTTGGCGCTGCTCGAGCAGCATGGCGTAGTGCAGGTCAGAGGCCACGATGGTGCAGTCCAACCCCTGCAACAACAAGGGGATGCGCCCGCTACCACTGCCGAGGTCGAGCACGCGCGCGCCAGCTAGTGGGGTGATGGCCTGCAAGGCGGGCAGCAAGTTGCCATCCGCGTCCTCGGCGGCGATCAGCGCATGGTAGGCGGCAGCTTTGTTGGTGTAGACGTTGCGGAAGTGGTCCATTTGTTTAGTCCAGGTAAATGCTTCAAGGAGATTGGAGATTAGAAATTTTACAAACCAATCTCCAGTCTCTGCCCCTATTCTGCAATGATTTCCTTCAAATACGCTATATGCTCCGGCGTGGTGCCGCAGCAGCCACCGATGAGTGTGGACCCATCGGCCAGCCATTGGCGGGCGAACTCGGCGTAGCCTTCGGGCTGCTCGGCGGCGGTGGGGTCCCAGTTTATGTAGTCTTCCGTCTCGCTGGGATTGGCATAGGCGCTGATGGGTAAGCTGGTGGCGGTGCGTAACTCGTGCAGCGCATTGTGCAGATAGGGCGCTGCCGTGCAGTTGATGCCGATGAAGGCAGGGCCGTGGGGCTCGATGGCACGTGCTGCATCGGCGATGCTCTCGCCTGAGAACAATCTGCCATCCAGCCTGCAGATAAAGCTCACGCCATAGGGCAAGCCGGTAGCCTTGGCGGCTTCGGCGGCGGCTTCGGTCTCGGCGATGTCCTTCATTGTCTCGAGCAGGAGTAGATCCACGCCAGCGGCTGCTAGCGTGCCGGCGATCTCGCCGTGCTCGCGCAGGTAGACCGCGCGCGGCAACGGCGCCATCGTATAGCTATCCTCCAGAGGGGCAATGCCGCCGGCCACATAGGCGGGCTTGCCGCTGGCACGAACGGCTGCCTGGGCGATGGCGACCGCCAGCGTGGTCAGGCGGGCGGCCTCGTCGCCCAGGCCGACCTGCTCCAGATTACGGCGATGCGTGCGGAAGGTGTTGGTGATGATGACTTCGGCGCCCGCATCCAAATAATCACGGTGCACCTGCTCCACCAGCTTGGGCGACTCGAGCAGCGCCAGCGCGCTCCAGATGGAGGTGCTGGTGTCGATGCCGCGGTGCTGCAGTTCGGTGCCGGTGGCGCCGTCCAACAGGATGGGGCGGGGATCAGCCAGGCGTTGTAGAAAGCGATTCATGGGAGGATTTTAACCACAGATAAACACGGATGCTATGAGATAAAAACAGATAAGAATCTGTGTTCATCCGTAGTTATCTGCGTTCATCTGTGGGGAATCTCTCCCCGCTTTATAATTCTTGCCATGCTCAAACGCCTGCTCTCCCGCGAAAACCTCTACGCGCTACTGCTCTGCCTGATTGTGATTGCGCTGCTAATCGTCACCAGTGACAGCGCCCCGCTGTGGATCTATCAAGGCTTTTAGTTTGACACTCCATCAGATCCTGATCTTTGCAGTTATGGGCCTGTTGGCTGGCCGAGCCTATGCTCGTATCAGCCGCGCCTGGCTGTTGTTCGCTGCCTCGGCGCTGGCGGTGTTCTGGTTGCAGCCCGCCGCGCTGGTGCGCGGCTTTGATTTCTGGCTGCCCGCCGCCAGCCTGGGCCTGGCGGCCATCGTCTGGGCGCTCACCTTGCCAGCAGGTGCCAGCTTCACGCGTGAAGACAAGCTGGCCGCGGGCGGGCTCGCTCTCGGCGGCCTGCTGCTGGCGGCCACGCGCTATCTGCCCACAACGCTGCTCACCGCCAGCCGCCCTCCGCAGTTGGAGCTGGTGTTGGCACTCGCCGTCGTGCTGGGCGTGCTGGCTTGGCTGGCTGCCCGTTTGGGCCGCGGCCGTACCGCCGTCCTGGGCGCTGCTACGCTGGCCGTGTTGGCGGTGCTGGTGGACCTCAAGGCTGAGCCGCTGGCGCGCAGCCTGAACGCGGCGCTACGCAGCCTCAGCGGGCAGGATGCTACGCTGGCCACCGCCTTTGACCTCAACTGGCTGGGTTTCTCGTATATCGCCTTTCGGCTGGTACATGCGCTGCGTGACCGTGCCGCCGGACGCCTGGGGCACTACGGCCTGCGTGACTTTGTCACTTACATCACCTTCTTCCCGGCCCTCACGGCTGGCCCCATTGAGCGCGTGGAGCGCTTCGTGCCGCAAGTGCAGGCCAGCTTCCTGCTCGGCGCGGCCGAGCTGCATGCCGCTGGCCACCGCCTAGTGACCGGCCTGTTCATGAAATTTGTGCTGGCCGATGCGCTGGCCTACTTTGCCCTCAATCCTGTGCTGGGCGCGCAGACCACCTCCACGTTATGGATGTGGGTGCTGCTGCTTGCATATGCCTGGCGCATCTTCTTCGATTTTGCGGGCTACACCCACATTGCCATCGGCCTGGGTCTGTTATTTGGCGTGCGCCTGCCGGAAAACTTTGCCCGCCCCTACAGCCAGCCCAATCTCACCGCCTTCTGGAACAGTTGGCACATCACGCTGGCGCAGTGGTTCCGTGCTTACTTCTTCAACCCGCTCACGCGCTTCCTGCGCACGCAGCAGTGGCCGGTGTGGGCCGTGGTGCTGGTGGGGCAAGTCAGCACCATGGTGCTCATCGGCTTGTGGCACGGCGTTGCATGGAACTTCCTCATCTGGGGTCTGTGGCACGGCATTGGCTTGTTCGCCCACAGCCAGTTTGCCGCCGCCCGCAAAGGCGCATCGCCGCCCGCCCGTTGGCAGCACGCACTCTCGGTGCTGGGCACCTTCATCTATGTGGCCCTCGGCTGGGTGTGGTTTGTGCTGCCGCATCCAGCACAGGCCTTGCATGTGCTGCGCGTGCTGTTCGGACTGAGCTAGACAATGGAAACGAAACCCATCTCCCCCTTACGCTTGTTGGCCAAGGCCGCACTGTTGTTCCTTGGCCTGAATGTGCTGTTTACCGCCATCCACCCGATGCCCGCGCTCGGCGGGCTGAGCCTGTACAACCGCGTGCTGCCCGGGCGCCAACGTTTGCCGTATGGCGACGATCCACAGCGCTCGTACAACCTGAACCTGTATAGCGTCGAGGCCATGTTTGCCAGCCACGTGCTGGCTGGCACGCCCAAGGCGGCGGATGAGTACCGCGTCTTTGTCATCGGCGATTCGTCGGTGTGGGGCTTCCTGCTTGAGAACAAAGATACGTTAGCGGCGCAGCTCAACACCGCCAACCTGCACAGTGCCGATGGCCGCCGCGTGGTCTTCTACAACCTCGGCCATCCGACGATCTCGCTGACCAAGGACCTGATGATCTTGGACGAGGCCATGCAATACCAGCCTGACCTTATCCTCTGGCCGACCACGCTCGAGGCCTTCCCGTGGGAGAAGCAGCTCGCTTCGCCACTGGTGCAGAACAATCCCCAGCGCGTGTCTGCACTTGTGGAGCGTTACCAACTGCCAGTCAGCGTATCCGAGGAACCTCAATCTCCACTCTCCAATCTCTTTTTCATCTCCCAACGCCGTAATCTAGCCGATTTGCTGCGCTTGCAGCTCTACGGCTTCGCCTGGGCTGCCACCGGCATTGATGTCTACATTCCTGAGGAATACGAGCGCCACGCAATAGACCTTGAAGCCAGTGAGACCTACGGCAGCCTGCAGCCGCCGCTGCTGGCCAGCCAGCTGGCCTTCGATGTATTGGCGGCAGGGGTGGCGCGCGCTGGCGATGTGCCGGTGCTGGTCATCAACGAGCCCATCTTCGCCAGTGATGGCGCCAATAGTGATCTGCGCTACAACTCCTTCTATCCGCGCTGGGCCTACGATGGCTACCGCAGCCTGCTGGCCGCCGAGGCCCAGGCGCAGGGCTGGCACTACGCTGACCTGTGGCAGGCCGCCGCCAACGATCAGTTCACCAATACGCCAATTCACCTGACCCCGCAGGGTACACTTCAACTTACTTATGAACTCCTCAAGACGCTCTCTACCCAGTTTGACCTCACTCCCTAAACTGCTCTTCCTCACACTGCTCCTCGCCGCATGCTCCGGCGGCGGAGCTGTTGGCTCACCAGCCTCCGCTGTGGAAACCTACTTGCAGGCGCTCATCTCAGTTGATGAGGTTGGTGCTGTTAACGCCTCGTGCTCCGCTTGGGAGGCGCAAGCGCGCCTTGAAGCGGCTGCCTACCAGGGTGTGCAGACCCAGCTTGAGAATCTGGAGTGCAGTCTGCTGGAGCAGGAGGGCGACTCGGCCCTGGTGAGTTGCACTGGCCAGGTGCGCTACAGCTATGCGGGCGGCGAGGACCAGCTGGATGAGCTTGGCGGCCGCGTCTTCAGCGCCGTGGTGGATGGCGGCGAGTGGAAGATGTGCGGCCTGGCCAGCAATTCGCAGTTGGCCGAGGCACAGGCCACCGCCACCGCACAGCCCCCCGAGCCAGCCACCAGCACGCCCGCCGCGCCCACACCGCAATACACCGCCACGCCAGACACGCGCCCGCTGCCCGCCGATTGGCGCAGTTGGCCCATCATCCCGGAACCAAGCGAGTGGCTTGGGCAGGTGTATGCCGCGGGCTTGGCGCAAGGCAGTAACCCACAGCACTTCTCCGTAGCCGGAGACTGCCAGAACATTCCCGAAGCTTTCATGGGCGTCTACGACATCCCCGAGCGCTTTTCTTTCCCCACCAATGATCAGTACCTGCTGGAGACCGTGAGCCACTTTACCGGCTCCTTCAACCGTGATGGCTTGGCGGTGGATGGCGGCTACAACTTTCCCGCCATCTTCACCCCGCTGCGCGCTGACCCGGCGGAGTGCGAGAACGGTGAAGATCCGCTGGCCTGCGAGATCCGCACCTGGCAGCCCTCCTTCATCTTCATCTCAATGGAATTTGTCTACGAGGGCCGCACCGCTGAGAACTATGAGCAGTACCTGCGCCAGGCGGTGGATTATGCGCTGCAGCATAACGTCATTCCAATTCTGCTCACCAAGGCGGATAACGTTGAGGGCGGCCATGCCATCAACGAGGCGACTGCACGCGTGGCCTACGAATACGACATCCCGCTAGTCAACTGGTGGCGTGCGGCTCAACCGCTGCCCAATCACGGTCTGGACCTTGACCGTGACAAGGGTTTGCGGCCGCCTGACTTTCACATCACCTACGAAGCCTGGAGCGTGCGCTCCTACGTTGGCCTCAAGACCCTCGATACCCTGCGCCAGTCGCTGATAGACTGGGGCGTGGAGGCACCATGACCGATAAGACTGAGATCATTTCCAAGCTGAATGCCTACATCGTCACCGAGCTGCTTAAGCGCCCGGACAAGACGATTGGCGCTGACGAGGCGCTCATCTCCGGCGGTCTGATCGACTCGTTTTCGCTGGTCGATCTGGCCCTCTTCGTTGAGCAGAGCTGGGGCGCGCGTATTGACGACACTGAGCTCAATGCCGAAACGTTTGATTCGCTGGGCCAATTGGCCGATTTGATTGCAGCGCGTGCAAACTAGTGACTAGCCGACAAACAGACTAGATGACGTCTGTTAGTCGCTTAGTCAGTTAGTCGTACCCAGCTCAAGATGTCTACCCTTGCATCCACCCTCATCGCCCGCGCCACCGAGGCGCCCCAGCAGCCCGCACTCACCTTTGTTGAGCGCGGCGGCGAGCACACCATCAGCCGCGGCGAATTCTTGCAGGCCGCGCAGGCCTACAGCAGCCGCCTGGCCGTCGCTGGCCTGGGGGCGGGCGACCTCGTCATTTTGGTGCTGCAGCACTCGCTGGATCTGGTCTATGCCTTCTGGGGCGCCAGCTTGCTGGGCGCGGTGCCTTCTATCTTTCCATTTTTGACTGAGAAGCTCGACCCTGACTTGTACCGCCAGCGCGTCAAGACGCTGGTTGAACATTCGGATGCCAGAGCCATCATCACTTATCCCGAAAACGCCGAGCCGCTTTCGGAGCTGCTTAGCGAGTTGCCGGTTCAAATTCTGGTCACGGGCGCAACGACTGCTGACTTCAAACTTCCTGCTTCTGAAATCTCACTTCAAAGTGAGGGCCTTGCTCCCGAAGCCATTGCCCTTCTTCAACACAGTAGCGGCAGCACCGGCCTGCAAAAGGGCGTAGCCCTTTCACACCGCGCCGTGCTGCGCCAGGTGCAAGCCTACGGCAAGGCGATTGCGCTCGACCCACAAACAGATGTCATCGTCAGCTGGCTGCCGCTGTATCACGACATGGGCCTGATCGCTGGCTTTGTTGTGCCGGTGCTCACCGGCACGCACCTCGTGCTCATGTCGCCGTTTGAGTGGGTGCGCCAGCCCACCAGCCTGCTGGAGGCCATCGGCCGCCACCGCGGCACGCTGTGCTGGCTACCCAATTTCGCTTATAAGCTGATCGCCCGCAGCGTGCGCCCCGGCGCTGAGTTTGACTTGTCCTCGTGGCGCGCCGTGATCAACTGCTCTGAGCCGGTATACGATGAGAGCCACCAGGTTTTCGTGGAGAAGCTGGCTCCCTTTGGCTTCTCGGCGGATGCGCTGGCCGTCAGCTATGCCATGGCCGAGAACACCTTCGCCGTCACACAGACTGAGGTGGGCAAGCCGCCCACGGTAGACGTGGTGGAGATCGCCGCGCTGCAAGAGCGCGGCGAAGCCATCCCCACCGCGGAGGGCAAGCGCGTGGTGAGCTGCGGCACCCCGATCGAGAGCGTAGAGCTGGCCATCTTCGATGTCGAGCGCAATGCGCTGCCCGAACGCAGGGTGGGGGAGATTGGTCTGCGCAGTGAATTCATGCTCAGTGGCTACTACAAGCGGCCCGAACTTAGCGCCGAGGCCATCACCGCTGATGGCTGGTATCTCACCGGTGACATGGGCTACCTGGCGGACGGCGAGCTGTACATCAGCGGCCGCAAGAAAGATCTGCTCATTGTCGGCGGTAAGAACATTTATCCACAAGACCTCGAGGATATTGCCAACCGCACCGCTGGCGTCTACCCTGGCCGCGCTGTGGCCTTCGGCGTGCTGGACGAGCGCCTGGGCTCTGAAAAGGTTGTCATCGTCTGCGAGTTGCAGGAGGGCGCCGACCCGGCCGCCGCCGAGCAGGCACTGCGCGCCAAAGTAGTGCAAGAAACCGAAGTGACTGTGGGCGACTTGCGCTTTGTGCCGCGCGGCTGGATCCTGAAGACCTCCAGCGGCAAGCACGCCCGCACCGACAATCGTGAGAAGTACCTGAGCGAGTTTGGCGGGTAGGCGAACTCTGCGCCAGACGTCATTCCGAGGCGGCGTAATCAGTTCATCTACGGGCAAACTCTGCCTTGCCGAGGAAGCCTTTAGGTCAAGAAAAGTCAAGCTGCTATTTGTAGTGAGGGATGACAATGCAAATCAAAAGGCCAGGCAATCGCCTGGCCTTTGGTTTGCTGCTGTAGTGTAGTGTGCTGCTTACTTGGCGCTGCGGCCGTTGGCTCCCACGAACACCGGCGTGCCCCCGATACGCTTGGGCGCTTTGGGCATCAGCTTCTCGAACTCTTCGCGGGAGATGGATTCGACTTCCACCAGCGTCTCCGCGATCTTCTTGAGCTCTTTGCGATACTTGGTCAAAATCTTCTTGGCCTGGGCATACGCGCTGCTCACCAACTTCAGCACTTCGCGGTCAATCTCTTCCGCAATGGCCTCAGAGTAGTCCTTCTGCTCTGAGATCTCGCGGCCCAGGAACACCAGCTCTTCCTTTTGGCCGTAGACACGCGTACCCAGCTTCTCGCTCATGCCCAGGCGCATCACCATCTGGCGGGCGATCTGGGTCACGCGTTGGATATCGCTGGAAGCGCCGGAGGTGATATCGTCAAAGATCAGCTCTTCGGCAGCACGGCCGCCTAGGGCCACCGTCATCGCGTCGTTGAATTTGTTGCGGCTCCACATCTCGCGGTCTTCTTCCGGCAGGGCTAGCATGTAGCCGCCAGCCGCACCACGCGGGATGATGGTCACCTTGTGTACAGGGTCGGCATTGGGCAGCACATGGCTGAGCACAGCGTGGCCAGCCTCGTGGTAGGCCACGATCAGCTTCTCTTCAGGGCTGATGATCTTGCTGCGGCGCTCAGGGCCGCCCAACATCACGCGCTCCACGGCTTCTTCCAGCTCTTCCTGCCCGATAGTCTTCTTGTTGCGGCGGGCAGACAGGATGGCGGCTTCGTTCACCATGTTTTCCAGGTCAGCGCCTACGAAGCCCGGGGTGGCACGTGCCAGCGTGATCAGCTTAACTTCCTTGGCCAGCGGCTTGCCGCGTACGTGCACCTTGAGGATGGCTTCGCGGCCGGTGACATCGGGCGGGTCCATCGTTACGCGGCGGTCAAAACGGCCGGGGCGCAACAGGGCCGGGTCCAGTATGTCGGGGCGGTTGGTGGCGGCGATCATGATGATGTTGGTGTCAGTATCGAAACCGTCCATCTCCACCAGCATCTGGTTCAGGGTCTGCTCACGTTCATCGTGGCTGCCCCCCAGGCCGGCGCCACGTTGGCGGCCCACGGCGTCAATCTCATCGATGAAGATGATGCAGGGGGAGTGGCGCTTGGCCTGATCAAACAGGTCACGCACGCGGCTGGCGCCGACACCCACGAACATTTCAACGAACTCAGAACCGGAGATGGAGAAGAACGGCACACCCGCTTCGCCGGAGACGGCTTTGGCCATCAGGGTTTTGCCGGTGCCGGGTTGGCCCACCAGCAGCACACCTTTGGGGATGCGCGCACCGAGGGCGATGAACTTCTCAGGCTCTTTGAGGAACTCAACAATTTCCTGCAGGTCTACCTTGGCTTCGTCTGCACCGGCCACGTCACTGAAGGTGACGGTGGGGTTCTCGCCAGAGAACATGCGGGCGCGTGACTTGCCGAAGGACATGGCAGCGTTGTTGCTGCCCTGCGCCTGGCGCATCACGAACCAGAAGATAAGACCCACAAAGATCAGGGGGCCGAGGTAGGTCAGCACCGTCAGGATGCCGAGCCAGGCACTAGGCGGGCGCACCTCAAGCTCGAGGCTTTGCGCGCTCAGTTCCTCAGCGGTCACGCCAAGGTCAAGTAGCTGCTGCACGGTGGTCTGGCCAGGCTCACGCAGCGCGGTGCGCTCCGTGCCGTCTTTGTAGACCAGGCGCAGGGTTTCATCATCGGTGACCAGGCGGGTTACTTGCCCAGCCTTGATGTCTGCGGCTACTTGGTTGAGGGTAAGGGTCTCCTGTGCGCCGGTCTGCTGCTGCAGGCTGAACACCAGAAAGAAGGCTAGTGCAGCCAGGAACAGGATATAGATAAGGGATACTCGCGTACGAGGGCTATTCAAGCGGGGCCTCCGGAAAGTAGAACAATCGCGGGATTATACCAACCTCGCCCCCTCTTATATGCCCTGCGCTTACTTCTTATACATCTCTTACGCGCATTTGTCATTGCGAGGACGTGAGGCGGCGTAGCCGCTGAGCGACGTGGCAATCTGAATTTTGTGGCAATAGGCAAAACCAGATTGCTTCGCTTCGCTCGCAATGACGGGATGGGCAAAAAAAACACGCTGCCAGTAGCAGCGTGTTTGGGCCTGCGAGTGCAAATCGGCCTGGGATCAGCCTTTGCGGCCCCACAAGAGGCCTTCGATTCGGCGCCAGATGCGGCGCATCAGCGAGCGCAGCCAGGCGAAGCGTGTGTAGCGGTGAATGCGGATAGGCTCGGCCTCGGCAAACGGCCCAGACCATTGCAGGGCCAGTGAGCCCCAGGTCAGCCCGGCGCCAAAGCCCACCAAGACGGTATTGTCGCCCTTGTTCAGCAGGCCTTCTTCCACCGCTTCGCACACCGCAATGGGGATGGAGGCGGTGGAGGTGTTGCCGTAACGCTCAATGTTGACCATGAAGCGTTCCATGGGCAGCTTCAAGCCACGGGCGGCGGCTTGAATGATGCGGAAGTTGGCCTGATGCGGCACGATGAGCGAAACATCCTCAACCTTCAGGTTGGCCTTGTCCATGGCTTCTTTGGAGGCGGCTGCCATCACGCGCGTGGCAAAGCGAAAGACTTCATTGCCGTTCATATGAATGAAGTGCAAGCCAGCATCGATCGTGGCTTGCGAGGCTGGCTTGGCGCTACCGCCGGCCGGGATGGTGAGCAAGCCACCGCCGGAGCCGTCTGAGCGCAGCACGGAGGAGAGTACGCCGCCCGGCTGGTCAGAGGCTTGCAGCACAAAGGCGCCCGCACCGTCGCCAAACAAGATGCAGGTGGTGCGGTCGTTCCAATCCACTAGGCGCGAGAGTGTCTCTGAGCCGATCACCAGAGCGTTCTTGATGGCGCCACTGCGAATCGATTGCGAAGCCATGCTGACTGCGTAAATGAAACCAGTACACGCCGCCGAGAGGTCAAAGGCGCCGGCGCGGTCCGCACCGATGCGGTCCTGCACCAGGCTGGCCGTGGAGGGGAACAAGTGCTCCGGCGAGGAGGTGGACACGATGATGAGGTCAAGCTCATTGGGCGGCAGCTTGGCCACGCGCAGGGCGTTGATGGCGGCTTCAGCCGCCAGCGAGGCCGTGGTCTGGCCCTTGGCGGCGATGCGGCGCTCGCGGATGCCCGTGCGCTCACGAATCCATGCATCGTTGGTTTCCACAATTTTGGCCAGATCGTCATTGGTCATGACTTTCTCTGGCACGCTCATGCCCCAGCCGGTGACGTGTGCGTACGGCATTATGCAGCTGCTTTCAAGTCCTGCGCTGCGCCCAGGATGATGGTGGCGTTGTGGCCGCCAAAGCCAAACGAGTTAGACATGACCGTGTGCATCTCTTTCTGCGCTGCCTTATTGGGGGTGTAGTTGAGGTCACACTCCGGGTCAGGCACTTCATAGTTAATCGTGGGTGGCACTATGCTATCGCGCATGGCCATCAATGAAAATACGGCTTCCAAGGCGCCGCCGGCGCCCATCAGGTGGCCGGTCATCGATTTAGTGGAGGAGATGGCTACGTCGTAGGCGCGCTCGCCAAACACAGCTTTGATGGCTGCCGTCTCACTCTTGTCGTTCAGCGGGGTGCTGGTGCCATGGGCGTTGATGTAATCGATCTGCGCGGGCTGCATGCCGGCTTGTTCCAGCGCCATGCGCATACAGTCGGCTGCGCCGCGCCCATTCTCAGACGGGGCGGAGATGTGGAAGGCATCGTTGGTGCTGCCATAGCCCAGCACTTCGCCGAGGATATTGGCGCCGCGTGCCTGGGCGTGCTCAAGCGACTCGAGCACCAGCACCGCCGCGCCTTCACCCATCACGAAGCCGTCGCGTTCTTTGTCGAAGGGGCGCGAGGCATGCAAGGGGTCGTGGTTACGCGTGCTCAAGGCGGTCATGTTACCCAAGCCGGCCACGGAGGGCTGCACGATGGCAGCTTCGGAGCCACCGGCCAGCATTACGTCAGCCTGGCCGCGGCGGATAACCTCGGCGGCCTCGCCAACGGCGTTGGTGCCGGTGGCGCAGGCGGTCACGACGGCAAAGTTAGGGCCTTGGATTTGCAGGTGGATGGCGATCATGCCACCCACGGTGTCGGCCAGCATCATCGGCACCATGAAGGGGCTGACGCGGTCTGGGCCTTTTTCGACCAGGGTCTTGATCTGCTCATACAGTGTGTGAGCGCCGCCGATGCCGGTGCCCACAATGGCGCCGATGCGCAGGCGGTTGCTGTCATTGATCTCCAGCTTGGCGTCGGCCACGGCCTGAATGGCGGCAGCCAACCCGAGCTGGCTGTAGCGGTCCATACGGCGCGCCTCACGCGTGCCGTACAGCGCCGCGCCGTCAAAACCCTTCACCTCGCAGGCGATCTGGGTCTTGTAACCGGTGGGGTCGTAGTGCGTAATGCGGCCAGCGCCAGACACACCTGCCACGGCGTTCTGCCATGAGGTGGAGATGTCATTACCAAGCGGGCTTAGGCAGCCTAAGCCGGTGATTACGATGCGTTTTTTCATTTGTATAAACCCTTTGTTTGGAGCTTTAAGTTTATAACCCAACCCTATAGGCAGGGATACGCAGCAGTTTGGCGCGTTGTGAGATTTTGTGCAGCTCTACGCTTTGGCTGAACTACCTTTTGGCTTCAACTGCACCAGGGCTGTGCCTATCGCGGCCAACAACAGGCCGATGCCTTGGATGAGCGTGATACGCTCACCCAGGAAGACCCAAGCCAGAATGGCAATTTGGATCAGCATGGTGTTATTGATCACGCCCGATTCGGCGGCGGGCAGAATACGCTGGGTTTGATTCCATAGAATGAAGGCGAAGGCCGTATTGACTGCCGCCAACCACAAAATGATGAGCACTTCACGCCCACTGAGGCTCGGCCACGGCTCATAGATAAATGCCAGTGCCAGCAGAACCGCCGCACCCACGCCGATGCTCAGTGCAGTGACAGTGAGTGCGCTAAGTTTGGTTTTGCGGTTGAAGGCACGCCCTTGGATAGCACCAACTGAGGTGGCCAGCACGCCCAGCGCGCCAATACCCAGCCCTAGCGGTGGCGCTGCCTCGAGCCGGCCAAAGTATATGAAGGCGCCAATGATTGAGACGGCAATGCCCATCCATTGCAAGCCGCGCAGCCGCTCGCCGAGGAACAGTACACCCAGGAACGCGATCACTGGCGTGCTCATGCTCAGCATTAAGCTCAGAGTGGGGGCGGGCAGGTGGGCCAGCGCCAGGAACTGCGCGCCTTGCGTGATGGTGATCATCACCAGGCCCAGCAGCACCAACGCCAGCACATCATTGCGCTGCAGGCTAGCCAACTGGCGGCGGCCGCTGGGCCGCAGCAGCCAGGGCAGCAGGATCAGCGCAGCCAGCCCGTAGCGCAAGCCGGCAAACAGCAGCGGCGGAATTTCGCCCAAGCCGAATTTGATCAGCACCCATGAGGTGGACCACAGGAAGGTAACGAGGAGCGCTTGCCAGATAGCTTTGGTGTGGTTAGTCATGGTGAAGAGGTGCGAAGCCGAAAGTCTAACTCAAAGGCAAGTAAGAATGCAGAAGTCGGAACTATGAAGTGGCGCTTGGATGCAAAAGAAAATTCTCACTGCTTCATTCTAGAATCTCACTTGCTTTTGGCCTTTCTATTCCGGCCCGACCACAAAGACTGGCGGCAGCGGATGGCACTGGCCACAGCCGATGCGCGGCTCTTCTACGTTGGCCTGGCTCAGGCTGCATTCGGCTTTGATCTGCACCGCCGGCTTCATAAAGAAGAGCGGCTTATGAATGCTCGGTATCAAGGTCTGGTGTTCACAGGCGTTGGCGGCCAGGATGCCGGGCACCGGGCACTCATTGCACAGGCTGGGCTCCCACGGCAGGCGATACGCATCCAGCAGGCGGCAGCGTTCGACGTTGCGGCCGCGGAAGTAATCGCCGTGAAAGTGCTTGCACTCTTTGCCTGCTGGCGTGATCATGCGAGGATTATAGCGGGGCAGAAAGCTATCCACAGATGAATACAGATTTTAACTGCGATAAACACAGATGATTGTTATCTGTGTTTATCGGTCTATGCATCTGTGTGTATCTGTGGATTAAACGCGGGTGACGTACTCACCGGTACGGGTGTCCACGCGGATGACATCGCCCTGGTTCACGAAAGCAGGCACCTGCACCTGCAGGCCAGTCTCGGTGGTCACGGTCTTGTTCACGCCGGTGGCGGTATCGCCACGCACGGCCACTTCGGCCTGGGTCACTTCCAGGTCTACCGCGGTAGGCAACTCCACATCCAGCGCCTCGCTGCCGTAGAAGGTCAGCTTCACTTCCATGCCTTCCTTCAAGTACTCGGCAGAGTCGCCGAGCACCTCGGAGGGTAGGGCGGGCTGCTCGTAGGTTTCCTGATCCATGAAGATGTAGTTGTCGCCGTCTTTGTAGAGGAACTGCACGTTGTGATAGTCCAGACGTACATCTTGCACGCGCATGCCGGAGTTCCAGGTCTTTTCAATGTTGGAGCCGGTGCGCAGGTTGCGCGCCTTTACGCGGATGGTGGCGCTACCGCGGCCTGGTTTGTTGTGAGAATACTCAAATACCTTGTAGAGCTGGCCGTCTTCTTCAAAGACAACCCCTTTGCGCAGGTCATTTACATCGATCATTAATACGCTCCTGTATATAGACGCTCCCAAGGGGCGCCAATGAGGCTCACAGGCGCCTACGGGCACATCACCCGCAAAGCGGGCGGCATTATAGCTCAGAATTGGCCGTCGTAGATAGTACGTTTGGACAGGTAGTACAGTGGGGCAAAGATGGTAAACTCCACTTGTTGTAGAGGTAGCTGTGGCCGAACAAACCCGCAAAGTAGTCTGTGTTGAAGACGAGCAGGAGATGATTGACCTGATTCGGCTCATTTTGAGCCGGCGGGGCTTCGAAGTGCTTGGTGCCAACGGTGGCGTGCGTGGTTTGGAGCTCATTCGTGCCGAAAAGCCCGATATTGTTCTGCTCGATCTGATGATGCCCGAAATGGACGGTTGGCAGGTTTACCAGCAGCTCAAAGCTGACCCATCCACCGAGCACATTCCCGTGGTGGTGGTTACCGCCAAGGCCCAGAATATTGACAAAGTACTTGGCCTGCATATTGCCAAGGTAGATGATTACATTTCCAAGCCGTTCAGCCTGCAAGAGCTGGTAGACCGCGTAGAGGCCGTGCTGGCACGCCAGACCCAGGCTCAAGACAGCTCCGCCGCCTAGCGGCTAGCCGCCCGGCGGCCGTTCCCATGCGCCACGTTGAAATCCAAAACCTCACCCGCCCGCTGGCCGGGCCGCTGCGCGCCGCCGTAGCGGCCAGTTTTGGCGCCAAGCTGCGCGGGCTGATGTTCCGCCGCACGCTCGGCGTGGGCGAGGGCCTGTTGCTGGCCGAGCCGGCCGAGAGCCGCGCTGGCACCAGCATCCATATGTTCTTCATGCAGTTTGACTTGTGCGTGGTGTGGCTGGACAGTGATCTGGTGGTCGTAGACCGCCAAATCGCACAACGCTGGCGCAGTATGCTGCGGCCCGCCAAACCCGCCCGCTATGTGTTAGAGTGTTCGCCGTCTCGCTATGCAGAATTCCAGATCGGTGACCAGATTGAATTCAAAGACGTGTAGTCTCTTTTCGTCATTGCGAGGAGTATTCCAGCGCGTTAGCGCTGGAAACGGACGAAGCAATCTCCATGCTAGCCTTGCAAACAGCCTTGGGGATTGCTTCGCCGCAAAGCGGCTCGCAAAGACGGCAGCCGTTTTGCTAACGGCTGTGTTTCTGGCAGCCGCGCTGTCCACTTCAGCCGCAGTTGGTGTGGCCTACGCCCAGCAACAAGAGGAAGAAGACGGTCTGCGCTACCCCGTGCAGTCTGGCGACACGCTCTCCAGCATTGCCTTGCGCTTCAACACCTCAGTAGACGAGATCGTGCGTGCCAGCAACCTGGCCAACCCCAATAATCTGAACGTTGGCGATATCCTCATCATCCCCGGTGTGGATTGGGTGGAAGGCACGCTGTTCTTTCAGAATGTGCCGCTGGGTGAAACCTATCTCAGCCTGAAGCGCCGTTACCTCCTCAGTGATGAGAGCATGGCGCTGCTCAACCAGCTCACCAGCCCCGACCAGTTGTATTACAACTTCTCCGCCATGTTCGCCAGCGACCGCGGCGAGCTGACCAACAGCGGTCGCGCCGCGGTTGGCGCCGGGCAGTCGCTGTGGGAGCTGGCCGCCATCAGCGGCGATAACCCCTGGGCGCTGATGGCCTACAACCAGCTGCCGGGCGCCTGGGCTGTGCCGGGTGATGTGCTCTTTACCCCGGCGCAGCAAAGCGCAGGCCCGGGCGGGTTGCCCAGCGGTGTGCAATCTGTTGAAGTTGAAGGCATTGGCTTCGTGCAAGGCCGCACCTTGGTGGTGAACGTGGCCTCCGAAGCCGGTACGCAACTGGGCGGCGAATTCTTTGGTTTCCCTCTGCACTTCTTTAATGAAAGCGAAACTCAGCAGGTGGCCCTGCAAGGCATCCCGCTATATGCGGAGAGTGGCGTGTTCAACTTCACCCTCGCGGGCACATTGCCCGATGGGGCAAACTTCTCGCTGACCCAGCCGGTGCGTATCAGCAGCGGTGGCTATGAGAGCGAGAACTTGACCGTGAATGATCCCGCGCTGCTCAATCCTGAATTGTCTGAGCGCGAATCGGCTGAGGTGTATGCCATGGTGGCCGAGGCTACGCCTGACAAACGTTGGGCCGGCTACTGGGGCGCGCCGCATCCGTACATCAACGTGATTAATTCGAGCTTTGGTATCCACCGCAGCTACAACGGCGGCGAGTATGAGAACTATCACTACGGCGTAGATTTTGGCGGCGGGGTAGGTATCGAGATATGGGCGCCGGCCCCCGGCACCGTCATCTTCGCTGGCCCGATGGACGTGCGCGGCAACATGACCGTGATCGACCACGGCTGGGGCGTGTACACCGGCTATTTCCACCAGTCACAAATTCTGGTGAACGTGGGTGACCAGGTGCAGACCGGCCAGGTCATTGGCCTGGTGGGCGCAACCGGCCGCATCAGCGGCGCGCACTTGCATTGGGAAGTGTGGGCGGGGGGTGTAGCAGTGGAGCCGATGGATTGGCTGAACCGGGTGTATCCGTAGCGTTTTTAGTGCGCTCTATTCTTCAACCGAGAAAAACTCATCCACCACCGCCCGCGCCGCGTCCTCATGCTTCGCGGCAACGTAAATCTCGATCTCACCCATGCGGCCCACGAAGGTGCCGTACACCTGGCCCACAGCTTCCTTGGAGAGCAGCACCTGCATGCCCTGCGCCTCGAGCATGCCGCGTAGCACTTCGGCTTGGGCCGGATCGTGCAGAGTGACGATCTTGACGAATTTATTGTTCATGTTGGAAGTATATCCTTGCAGCTGTCAGCGGTCAGCTTTGAAACTGCAAGCCAAACCTCCGCGTACAGTTGAGGGAATCTCCAATCTCCAATTACTGCTTACCAATCCCTTTCATCCTTCATCCTTCATCCTTGGTATAATGCCGAGCGCTGTTCATCATGCTTAGAAGTACAGACCCCATCGACTGGCAAACTTTCTCCATCGAAGACGCAGATCTCGAGTTTCTGTCCGCATACCTGCTGGAACACGAGACCCCACTCGGGCCGGAGGCGCTGGCGCAGCACTTGATCGTGCAGCGCATCACCAACCCGCGCCCGCAGGCCAAAGACGGCGCGGAAGAGAAAGCCTACCTGCCCAAATACACATATGCCGTCGGCGACCGTGTTTACTTCCCCGCGCTCAAGAATATTGGTGGGCAAGTGGCCGCTGTGCGCCCGGCGGATACGATCGGTAACGCCAGCTTTGACGTAGTGCAAGTCAAGATGGAAGATGGCCGCACGCGTGAATTTGCCGCCAACTTGGCTGAGCATGTGCTCAACGACCCGCCGAAACAAGAAGCGACTGGCGTCGATCCGTTCACCGAAGCCAAGCAGCACGCCAAAGACATCGTGCCCGCCATGGTGGAAGCGTTGCAATCCAGCCCCGAATTTGTATACATTGCTGGCCGCTGGTTCCCCAAGGCCCTGATTGTTGATGTAGACCCCGGCCAGCTCAACGTGGCCGAGGCGATTTTAGATATGGGCGGCGGCGGCCCACTGCCCACCAGCCAACTGCTTGGCGAGGTGGAGCTGCCCGACGGCGTAAACCCCAAGCTGGCCGAGTTCTCGCTGGACCTGGCGCTCCAGAACGACCCGCGCTTTGATGAAGTGGGCTCCACTGGCGAAGTGGCGTGGTTCCTGCGCCGCCTGGAGCCAGAGGCCGTGCAGAAGCTGCCGCTGTTCTTGCAGTATGCGCCAGTTGGCTTTGACCCCAGCCCGCTCAGCGAGGATATGCGTGACCTGGTGCGCTCGCTGGATGACGAGCTTTCCTTCCATGATCTGCTCGACGACAACGCTCCCGAAGTGGTCGAGGTTTCGCTCATCTTCCCGCATTGGCGCGGTGGCACCCTGCCGCTGACGCCCAAGATGGCCAAGCTGTTCCCCAGCGCCATCGAATCGCCGCGCGTGCGCTTTACCTTTGTGGATGAAAAGAGCGGTGAGAGCTTCCCGGGTTGGGTGGTGCGCACCGAGCGTTACATTTATGGCCTGCTAGGCTGGCTGCAAAAGCGCGGCCTGATGCCCGGCACCCTGATTCGATTGCGCCGCGGCGACAAGCCCGGTGAAATCATTGTCTCCAGCGAGGCGCACCGCTCCAGCAAGGAGTGGGTGCGCACGGCGCTGGTGGGGGCGGACGGCGGCGTGGTCTACGCCACCCTCAAACAGCAAGTCAATGGCGCTTTTGATGAGCGCATGATGATCTACCTGCCCGGCGATCTGGCCGCGGTGGATGCCATTTGGGTCAAGCGTGCCTCGCAGCCCGCTAACCTGGAGAGCATTGTGGCGCAAACGTTGCAAGAGCTTTCCAAGCTCAGCCTACAGGGCAACGTGCATGCCGCCGAGATCTACTCTGCCGTGAACCTGACCCTGCGCTGCCCACCGGGCCGCATTCTGGCCGAGCTGGCCGGGAACCCGCGCTATGAGCACGTGGGCCATCTGCACTTCCGAATGGCGGAGGCTGAATGAGCCTGATCAAACCCATGCCGGATACGCCGTTCCAGATCGACTTTGACTGGTGGCGAGACAATGACCGCGAGTGGCGCGTCTACCTGCGCGGCTTGCTGGGCAGCGAACAGGAAGCCAGCGTGGCAGACATCAGCGGTGAAGAGCAGGTGGACTGGGTGGACCCGGTCACTGCCGAAGTCAAGCGCGTCAACATTCTGCAGTTCCTGCTGATGGGCCACTACGCCCGCCAAGGCGCTGAGGATGGCGTATCCCTGGTGGAGAGCATCTTCCGCGCCTTCCTCGCCAACGGCAACAAGCCGATGAGCTCAGAGCAGCTCGGTGAGCTACTGGGCCGCCCGGCGCAGACGATTCTGCGCACCATCTCGGGCGCACGCGTCTACCGCGGCATCCGCCCCGTCGTTCCGGCTGAATAATTCCCCACGCCTGTATAATTCAATCTATGCTCCCGTAGCTCAGCTGGATAGAGCAACGGACTTCTAATCCGTAGGTCGCAGGTTCGAATCCTGCCGGGGGCGCTGCGTTGCGGTTTGCGCTGCAACTCGGATGTTCCGAGTTGCGCTCGCCCTGTGTGATAGAGCAAACTGCTACTCTACTTCGCCACTCGCCACCGTTTGCACAAATCGTCCGTCGCTTGTGCCCACTGCGCATGCTGAAGCGTGAAGCCTTCCGCCAGCAGGCGGCCGGGCAGCACGTAGCGGCTCTTAAGGATCAACTCCGTCTCCGTTTGCATGAAGAATGACGCGATCTCCAGCATCCAGGGTGTGGAGGGCAGGCCGATGGGCATGCCCCAGGCGCGGCGCAGCTCACGCATGAAGTCGTTCATTGGCAACGGGTTGGGTGCGGCCAGGTTGATGATGCCGTTGATGTGCGGGGTAGCGATTAGCCAGTCCGTCGCGGCGATATAGTCCTGCTCGTGGATCCATGACACCATTTGGCGGCCGCTGGCCACCTGGCCGCCCAGGCCGCGGCGCACCAGGCCCAGCAGTGTGTCGAAGATGCCGCCGCGGCCGGGGCCGAGCGTCAGCGCCGTGCGCGTGATCACCTTGCGGGTGCGCGGCGTAGCGGCCTCGTTGGCGGCCTGCTCCCAAGCTTTGGCCACGTCGATACTGAAACGCCAGGCGTGCGGAGCGTCCGGCTCCTCACCGCCTAGCTGGCCATCCTCGTTTTCGGGCGGGTGTAGCTGTGCCCGTAGATAGTGGCGGTGCTGGCTTGGATCCAAACTCCCGGCGCATACTTGGCCTGGCTGATGGCTTCGCCCAGCACGCGTGTGGAGTTGACGCGCGAGTCCATGATGAGGCGTTTATTTTCGGGGGTGTAACGGCAGTTGACGCTGCGGCCAGCCAGGCCGAAGATGGCGTCGGCGCCTTCAATTTCCAACGTCCAGTCGCCCAGGGTTTTCGCATCCCAATAGGCTGTGCGCCACGGCATGTCTGTGGGGTGGCGGGTCGGCACGACTACCTCGTCACCCTTGCTGTGATAGTGCTGCGCCAAGGCCGTGCCCACGTGCCCGCTGCCACCTGCCAGAACGATCTTCATTCGTCTCCCTCCGATTGTGAAGACAGTAACATATTCCCCGCTATCAATTGCTCTCAAACTTGCCGATTGACTCTTGGGTAAAAGCTCTGGTATATTGGTCTGACCAACAAACCACAAAGAGCCGCATACATGCCCAATTCTATCCCGCGCAAATCCGTCCCCGAACTCATCGCTGGCCGCCTGGCGGCTGGCTTACTCAACGGCCAATACGCCGCCGGCAGCCAGCTGCCTGCTGAGCGCGACCTCATCAAAGAGCTCGGCGTAGGGCGCTCTTCGCTGCGCGAGGCGCTACGCATCCTGTCTGAGGCGGGCTTGCTGGATGCCCAACAGGGCGTGGGCTGGTTCGTGAATGAGCTCACCTCCGCCCGCATGCTCAAGGCGCGCCAACTGGCTGCCGACGTGGCCCCGCCTGCGCCAGCCAAGCGCGCCGACAGTTCCAAGACCAGCGATGGCCCGAAGCGCCTGCCGGTGGCTAAAGAGAAGCCGCTGCACATCCCCAACCTCAAAGAAGACCGCCTGGGCACTTTTGAGTTCATCTCCTGGTGGGAGCGTGAGAAGGTGCAGAACGCCCGTGTGATGGTGGTGGGGGCGGGCGCGCTGGGGAATGAGGTCATCAAGAACCTCACTCTGATGGGCATTGGTCACCTCTACATTGTGGATTTTGATAAAGTGGAGGCGGCCAACCTCAGCCGCTCGATCCTGTTCCGCGAGAAAGACCGCGGTCGTGAGAAGGCGCATCTGGCGGCAGCACGCGCCGTCGAGGTCAATCCCGATGTGCGCGTACAGTCGCTGCACGGCGATGTCACCACAGACATCGGCCTGGGCGTGTTCCGCCGCATGGATGTCATCATCGGCTGCCTCGATAATCGTGAAGCACGTTTGGCGGTCAATCGCTTTGCCCATTGGATGAACAAGCCCTGGGTGGACGGCGCTATTCAGGAGATGCTCGGTCTGGCGCGTGTGTTCGTGCCCGGTGATGGCGCCTGCTTTGAGTGCACGCTCACCGAGCAAGCCCGCCGAGACTTGGCGCTGCGTTACTCCTGCCCGTTGCTGGCGCGCCAGAACATTCTGCTGGGCAAAGTGCCCACTACGCCCACCATCGCTTCCATCATTGGCGCCATGCAATCGCAAGAGGCGCTCAAGCTGATCCACAATATGCCGGTGGAGCCGGGCAAGGTGCTGCACTACAACGGCTATACCAATTTCATGCACACCACCGCCTACGTGCCGGATGCCGAGTGCGAGAGCCACTGGATCTACGGCGATGTGACCGAGCTGCCGCTGCGTGCGGAGACCAATACGCTGGCTGAGCTGCTGGAGATTGCGCGCGGCGACCTGGGGCCGGACACAGTACTGGAGCTTGACCAGGAGCTGGTGCTCTCGCTCAACTGTGCCGCCTGCAATACGGTGGAGCACGTGCTCAAACCCCTGGCCGATGTCAGCTTTGAAGCCGGGCACTGCCCAACCTGCGGCGAGATGCGTGAGGTTAACCTGACTCACAGCATCACCGGCAGCGAAGACTTCCTGCAGCGCACGCTGCACAGTGTGGGCGTGCCGCCGCTGCACATTCTGCGCGCTACAAATGGCGCTGAATTTCGTTTCTATGAATTGACGGGCGATCTGCCCACCGCGCTGCATTTCAATGATTTCGATGAGGTCGTGCCCGGCCTGCACGCCCCGCGTGTGCGCCTGGGTGAGGCCGTGCCGGGCGAAAGCCCCGCTGGGCGCGTGCATCTGATCGACTAGTCATGGCACAGGCATTGGCGATGAGACGATTTCTGCTGGGAGACGAGAGCCGCTTCGTGGAGAGCGCCGTGGGGCGCATCACGCTGTGCGTGCTGTTCACCGTGTTGGTGGCTGCGGGGCTGACGCTGCTCTTCGTGCTGCCCGCACGCTTCTCGCCCTTCCTGCTCAAGTTCGTGGTCATCATCGGTATGGGGCTGGCGGCCAGCTTCATCACGCGCCGTTTGTTGGCGCACCGCAGCGCCGCCTTGCGCACCGTCACAGCAATCTTCGCCTGCATCATCGCTCTGGCCGTACTCAGCCCGCTAACGCTGGGCTTCGTGGGGCTCAACCTCCTGCGCAGCTACGTGATCGCCACCCCGCTGGATGCTGGCATCCAGCTGCTGGTAGCGGGGCTGGCCGTAGCGGCTGGTCAGGCCGCCTGGGCGCCCAGCCGCCGCACCGTGATGGTGGAGCCGCGTGAGACTGTCGATGTCACCCTCACCGCCCCGCCGCCCAATGCCGCCCGTGGCCGGGTGCGCACGACGGCTTCTCCTCAGTCACCCGCGCCGCGTTCGCGCTGGGCAAGCTTCGTATCTCGCTTTATAACGCCGCCTGCCACGCGCACGCGCACCCGCACCATCCGCTCCGCCAAGCCGGCGCGCAAGCGCAGCGCCCGTGGGGCGGGCATCACGTTGAGCGCACGCGAGCAGCATGTCTGCCCGTATTGCCTCGAGCCGGTCACCAAGAATGACCGCCGCGGCGTGAAGATCTGCAAGATCTGCAAAACCTGGCACCACGCAGATTGTTGGGAAATTACTGGCGTGTGCCAGGTGCCGCACGCTTACCAGAACTGAGAGTTGAGGAGAACTGCATGGCTGACATTGAGGTAACCATCATCCTGCCTAATGGCGGCGCTCGCAAAGCCGAGCTGCCGGATGATGCCCCCGTGCGTGAGTTGGTGGTGGAGCTGGTCTCGTTGCTGGCGCTGCCCACCGTAGGGCCAGACGGCCGCCCGATGGGCTACCGCCTGGATAGCAAGGCGCTGGGCCGCGAGCTCAAAGAAGACGAGACGCTCGCGACCGCCACTGTGCCGGCGGAAGACCGCCTGATTCTGACCGCCGACATCACGGCCGGCGCTGTCAGCCTGGGCGAGAGCCCACGCATGCGCCGCCTGAAGGCAGACCTGCAGCGTATGCAGGAACTGGCCGCGCAGAGCGATCTCATCGAGTTCAAGGCGGTGTCGGCCAATCGTAACCTGCCGCCGGAAACCTACATCGTCACCTACAAGTGCAAAGGCGTCATCGCCGTCAATCACAAAGGCGAGCCGACGTTGGGCGACAAGCACCAGGTGGAGATCTACCTGCACAACCAATACCCGCAGCGCTGGCCGGGCATGAAGTGGCTCACGCCAGTGTGGCACCCCAACATCAATCACCTCAATGGCACGGTGTGCGTGGATGCCGCCTGGTGGACGGCCAGCCGCTCGCTGGACCGCCTGGTGCTGATGATTGGCGAGATGGTGCAATACAAGAACTTTCACGATGACCCCACCAAGCCGCCGTTCCCCTGGGATGCAGAAGCGGCCCGCTGGAGCCGTGCCTACCGCAAGAAGCATCCCAAGTTTTTCCCTGTGGATACGCGTGAGCTGCTACGCCCTGAGCGCGTGCACATCAAGAAGCAGCCCGCTGACAAGCAAAAGCCCCGCATCAAGTTGAAGTAACCCGTCTACCAAGGAGACTAGACATGGCTGATATTCCTGTAACCGTAGTACTGCCCTCTGGGGGCAGCCGCACCGCCGAAGTGCCCAACGATGTGGAAGTGAAGGAGCTGATCCCGGAGCTGGCCACTACGCTGGAGCTGCCCACTACCGGTCCAGACGGCCGCCCGATGGGCTACCGCCTGGACAGCAAGGCGCTGGGTCGCGAGCTCACAGAGGATGAGACCCTGGAAGCGGCTGGCGTGCCAGCCGACGACCGTCTCATCATCACTGCCGACGTCACCGCGGGCTAAACAGCCTGCCTGCATTTGGGAGGTGCGTGCCTGCTTCCCCTCAGGCACGCATCTCCACATGGCCGCGTTTATGAGCACAAACACCTCTGACACCAAGCCCAGAAGTAGCGCGGGCACACAGCCCACAGGGCAGCCCAGCGGGCTACAGCGCCCCAAGCACGCGCCAGAGCCGGCGCGCCTGCCGCTGGCCCGCGCCCAGCGCTGGCTGGCCGCAGGCGAAGACAGCGCCCAGCCGCCGCTGCCGGTTTTCCTGACGCAAGATGTGTTCAAGACCATCAACGTGCATGCCGCCAGCGACATGGATAACGAGGTGGGCGGCTGGCTGGCCGGGCGCTGGTGCCAGGATACGCAGGCTGACACTGAATTCATCATCGTGGAGGCCTTGCTGCCCGCGCAGCAAGTGCGCTCTGGCAGCACCTTCCTCACCTTCACGCATGACAGCCAGGTAGCCATGCTGTCTGCGTTGGAAGAGCAATATGAGGATAAGTGCATCGTGGGCTGGTATCACACCCACCCGCGCATGGGCATCTTTCTCTCTGGCTATGACACCTGGCTGCATGACCATTTCTTTCCGCAGGCCTGGCAGATCGCCGTGGTGGTGGAGCCACATGCCAGGCACGGCGGCGTGTTCGTGCGCCAGGCGGGCGAACTTTCGCCGCGCAAGTACCGCGGCTTCTACGAGCTGCACGGCGCCAGCGCCGAGAGTGTAGTGGAGTGGGGCAACCTCAAAGCCCATCCCACTGTCGCACAGCCGCCGGCCGAAGACACGCAGCCCACTGCGCCTGCTGCTGCGCCCACGCCAGCCAAGGCGGAGCCGCACAGGCCGCAGGCTGGTGAGCAACCATCCCAATCTCAAACGGAGGCTGATTCATGAGCCGTATTACGCGTTTGTATTACTACACCCTGTTGGGCGCCATTGGCGGCCTCATCGGTTGGCAGGTCAGCAATGTGCTTGGCCTGTCGTTTGCACAGAACGTCTACCTCAGTGAAGTGGTGGTGGGTGGGCTGATCGGTTTCTGCATCGGCGCGCTCATCGGCGCCAGCGAAGGCGTGGCCTTGCGCAGCGCGGGCTATGCCCTGCGCGCCGGTTTGCAAAATGGCCTGTTCGGCCTGGTGGGCGGTGCTATCGGCTTGCCACTGGCCGAAGGTGCATTTCAGTTGCTGGGCGGCGATGCCTGGACGCGTGCCGTGGGTTGGGCAGTCTTCGGCGGCTTCATTGGCGCTGGGCTGGGCTTCAGCAGCGGTTCGCAGATGTGGAAGCCGGCCCTCGGCGGCCTGCTGGGTGGGGCGGTGGGCGGCGCGCTGCTGGAGCTGGCGCGTGTGCGCCTTGCCGATGCACTTATCGGCAAGGCCATTGGCCTCGGCTTGCTGGGCGCGGCCATCGGCGCGCTGATCGCCCTCATCGTCTTGCTGCTCTCGCGTGCTTGGCTGGAAGTGGTCAGCGGCAAGCTCAAGGGTACCGAGTTCGTGCTGGATAAATTTGTTCACGCAAACGGGCCTACGGCCTATGTGGGCAGCAGCGCGCTCAAGGCAGACATTGTGCTGCCCGATCCGGATATTGACCCGCAGCACGCCATCCTCACCGGCGGTGATACCCATATGAACATTCGTGACATGAGCCAGAAGGGCACCTTCATCAACGGGCGCAAAGTGCAGCAAGCGCGCTTGCTGGATGAGCAGGCTATTCGCCTCGGCAATACCCAGCTGGTCTATCACGAGAAGAGGTAAGCATGCACACACTCACTCGCTTCGTACTCAGCGTACTCATTGCACTCAGCTTGCTCTCGGGCCTGGCCTTTGCGCCGCCCGCGCAGGAGGAGGGCGTGCAGGTGCGTGTCACCCAGGTGGATACTTCGCAGTTTCCGCGGGTGAGCTTCTTTGTCTCCGTCACCGATGCCGATGGCAACCCGTACCCGGTAGACCCCAGCCGCCTGCAGATCATGGAGAACGGCCAGCCTATTGCGCTGGACCAGATCGAAGGCTTTGGTGAAGTGGAAGCGTTGACCACGTTTTTGGTCATGGATGTTTCTGGCAGCATGAATCCCGGCGGCAAGCTGGATGCGGCCAAGGCAGCTGCGCACCAGTTTGTGGAGCGCATGCGTGCCCAGGACCAGACCGGCCTCATTGCCTTCAACACGCAAGTGCACACCGTGCAGGGATTGACCAGCGATCAGGGTTCACTGCATGCTGCCATTGATAGCTTGCAGGGTAATGATGACACCGCCATGTACAACGCCTTGATGGCCGCTTTGGATGGCTTGGAGGGTGTGTCTGGCCGCAAGGCTATCATCGTGTTGACTGACGGCCTGGATAACTCCAGCCAGTACGCCGCGCCGGAAGTGCTGGCCCGCCTGGGCGAAGTGGGAGCATCGATCTCCACCGTGGGTCTCGGCATGCCGGGTGGTGACCGCATGAGCGGTATCGACGAGCCCGGCCTGCAAGACCTGGCGGCGCAAGCGGGCGGGCAGTACGGCTATGCCGAAGATGAGGCTAGCCTCACCAGTCTGTACCAGCAATACTCCTATGCGTTGCAGAGCGAATACCAGCTCAGTTACATCTCGCCCGCCAGCCTGCGTGACGGCGTCAACCGCTCGCTCAGCGTAGCACTCGCTCCCGCCGGCGCTGTTTCCGAGGGCAACGGCCAAACGAGCGAAGCTCAATCGAGCTTCGCTCGATACAATCCCGGCGGCCTGGTACCCGAGGTAGCGCAGCCCGCCGCCTGGCCGCAGTTTGCCGCCATCGTCGGCGTACTGGTCTTGTTGGTGGCGCTGCCCATGCTGGCGAATGCGCTGCGCAGCGGCTCGGCGCAGCATGTTGGGGCAGGCGCCAGTAGCAGGCGTGCGCCGACCAAAAAGCGGCCGCGCATCAAGCTCAAAGATTAGTGTTTTGACAAAATCGCCCCGTACGGGGCGAATTTGCTCTTGACTCATACCTAAAAACGCGTCTATCATGTTCTTACGAACATGAATGATGTTTATTCAAACACAGGGCTGAGCGGGCTGGATAAGCAGTCACGCCATAGGCAGATCCTTGAGTTCCTCAAGGCCAACAGCGCTGCCAGCGTGGCAGACCTATGCGAGCGTTTTCAAGTCTCAGAAATGACCATTCGCCGAGACCTGCACGAGCTCGATCGCATGGGCTTGCTGCGCCGCGTGCATGGCGGCGCCATGCTCGGCGCCAGCCGCAGCTACGAGCCGCCGTACCAGAGCCGCGCCGTGGAGAACACGGCCCAAAAGAAGGCCATCGCCCGCAGGGCGGCGGCCTTTGTTGTGGATGGTGACAGCTTGGCGCTGGACAACAGCACCACCACCATTGAAATGGTGCCCTTCCTCACGGCACGGCTTAACCTCACCATTGTGACCGCCAGCCTCAGCATTGCGATGGCGGTGGCCGAGCAGTTCCATTCCAACTCCGGCTTGCGTCTCATCGTCACCGGTGGGGTGGTGCGCCCGGGCGAGATGTCGCTGGTGGGCGATTACGCTCAGAACATGCTGCGCGAGCTGCATGCCGACAAGGCCTTCATCGGCGTGGGCGCCATTGACCTGGCCGAGGGCTTCACCGAATACAACCTTGATGATGCCTTCGTCAAGCGTGCCTTGGTGGCTTCGGCCAGCGAGGTGTATGTGCTGGCTGACAGCAGCAAGTTTGAGCGCTCCACCTTTGCTTCCATCGGCGCGCTGGATATGGCAGATGCCATCATCACGGATACATCGATTTCTGAAGTTCTAGCAGAGCAAATACGCGACCGCGGGATTGAAGTCATCCTTGCGGAATAAAGATCTGTGGGAAGAGGAGGTGGCTATATCGAGGAGCGCTAAAAAACTGGTCTGCACTGTATTTTCCTGCCAACCCATTCCGGGTAAAGGAGCATCGCTATGAAAAAAGTATGGGTTGTATGCGCCACAGGAATTGCCACCTCAACCATGATGCGTTTGAAGGTGGAGAGTTTCCTGGAGGAGGAAGACATCCCCGCCATCGTTAATCAGTATCGTGTGACGGAGATCTCGCCAGATCGAGTGGATGCAGATGTGATCGTTGCCACAACGGAGATTCCCAAAGAATTTCATGAGATCGTGGCAGTCATCAACGGCATCTCGCTCATCACGGGTGTTGGGCAGGAAGAGACGCTGCAAGACCTCGCTACCGTTCTTAAGAAGCAGGAGTAAACAAAGGAGAAGTAACGTTATGGAAGGTTTTCTTACCTCAATCGGCGAGTTCCTGAATGCTCTCGGCCCATTGATCGTGCTGCCGGTGGTGATCGCCATCCTGGGCATGGTTCTTGGCCAGAAGTGGGATAGCGCTGTACGCAGCGGTCTGATGACCGCAGTGGCCTTCGTGGGTATTTTCCTCACGGTGGGCTTGCTTGGCAGCACCGTCAGTGTCATCGGTGAAGCCTTTGCCCAGAACACGGGCACCGGCTTGGATGTGATCGATATTGGTTGGCCCGCCGCCTCGGCGTTGGCCTTCGGGACGCCCGTCGGCAATCTCATCATCCCCTTGGGCATTGTGCTCAACCTCGTGCTGCTGGCCCTGGGTCTGACCCAAACGCTGGATGTGGACATCTGGAACTTCTGGCACATGGCTTTCGTGGGCGCTATCGTTCACTATGTGACCGACAGCTTTGCCCTGGCCCTGTACGCTGCAGCGTTCTCGCTGGTGGTGGCTCTGTTCCTGGCAGACTGGTCTGCCCCCCTGGTGCAGAAGCACTTCAAGATCCCTGGTATCTCCATCCCGCACCTGCAGTCTGCCAGCTACATGCTTCTGGCAGCTCCCTTTGCTTCACTGATCAACCGCATCCCCTTCCTCAAGAACATGAAGGTCGATCCGGATGCGATCCGCAAACGCCTGGGCCTGATCGGTGAGCCCATGGTGTTGGGCTTCATCATCGGCGCGCTGCTGGCCTTCTTCGCTGGCCAGTCTGCTACAGATGTCATCCTCACCGCGGTGAACATCGCCGCCGTGATGCTGCTCATTCCGCGCATGGTGGCCATCCTGGTGGAAGCCCTCACCCCCGTGGCTGAGGCGGCTCGCAAGTTCATGTCCAAGCGCTTCGGCAAGCGTGAGTTCTACATCGGTATGGACTCTGCCATCCTGGCAGGCAATCCCACCGTCATCGCTGCCGGTTTGCTGCTGGTGCCCGTAGAGATCCTGCTGGCCCTGGCGCTCTCCCCGCTGGGCAACCGCACCCTGCCGTTCATTGACCTGGCAGACGGTGTCTTCGTGGCCGCATTGCTGGCTCCCTTGGTGGCTGGTGACGTGATCCTCACCACGCTGCTGGGCGCCATCGTCATGGGTATCGGCCTCATCTTCACCACCTTGCTGGCCCCGGCTGTCACGCAGCTGGTCAACAGCAGCGCTGCTGGCCTGGACATTCCGTCTGGCTTCGGCGCCTACACCGTGATGAGCGATGGTGCTATGCCTGTCTCCTACGGTTTGTACTACCTGTTCCAAACCCCTGCAGCCATTGCAGTCGTCGTCAGCTTGCTCTTGCTCGGTGGCCTGTACTGGCTCAAGCGCAAGTACCCCCTGGGTGGATAACACCCGGTTGTACTAAAGCATCCCTCGCCGGCGGGAGTGATTCCCCTTACTCTCGCCGGTAGGGTGCCACTTCACAAATGCTTTTCACGAGGATGAAACGGAAATGAGCTGGATTGTCGATCTCTTCAAAACTACCAAGCCGGTGATTGCCATGGTGCATATGCCGCCGCTGCCAGGGGATCCCGGCTACGATGCCGAGAAGGGCATGGCGCACATCATCGAGCATGTGCGCACCGACTTGGATGCGCTGCAGTCTGGCGGCGTGGATGCGGTGATGTTTTCCAACGAGGCCAGCCTGCCGTACCTCACCGATGTGGAGCAGATCACCGTGGCTTGCATGGCGCGTGTCATCGGCGAGCTGCGTCACCAGGTGCGCGTGCCGTTTGGCGTCAACGTCTTGTGGGATCCGTATGCTTCGCTGGATCTGGCCAAAGCGGTAGATGCCTCCTTCATCCGTGAGATCTTCACCGGCGTCTACGCCAGCGACTTCGGCTTGTGGAACACCAATGCCGGCAAGATCGTGCGCCACCAGCATGCTATCGGCGCTGAGAATGTGCGCCTCTTGTTTAACATCGTGCCTGAGTCGGCGGTGTATCTTGGCGGCCGCCCCCTGGTGGAAGTGGCGCGTTCGACCGCCTTCAATGCCCGCCCAGATGCGCTGTGCGTCTCTGGCCTGACCGCCGGCAAGGAAACCTCACAGCAGGCGCTGGAAGAGGTCAAGGCTGCCGTGGGTGATGTGCCCGTGTTTGCCAACACCGGCGTGCGCATCTCCAACGTGGACCAGCAGCTGGCCGTGGCGGATGGCGTTGTGGTCGGCACCACCTTCAAGCGTGACAACTACATCTGGAACCCGGTAGATCCCAAGCGCGTCGAAGAGTTTATGGCGGTTGTGCGCAAGATACGCAATTAGCAGACCATGAACACCAGCCAGGTATTGCTCCCATCGGTTGTCTCAGCGCCCCTGCTGGATATGCAGGCGGCGCTGGCCGCATTGCACGCCGCGGGTGTTCGCACCCTGCATGTGGATATCGAAGATGGCCACTTTGTGCCCGTGATGAACCTGGGCACGCGCCTGATCGAGCACCTGCGCGCCGATGGGCGCTTCACGCTGGATGTGCACCTGATGGTCTCCCACCCGGAGGTCGTCATCCCCTGGGTGGTGGAGGCTGGCGCGCATGCGATCAGCTTCCACTATGAAGCCAGCGCCTATCCGCGCAGACATCTCCACATGATCCGCCAGCACGGCCTTTTGGCCGGGCTGGCTTTTAACCCCAAGATGCCGCTGCCCACGCTGGATTATTTGCAAGACTGCCTGGATTTTGTCGTCATCCTCACCACTGAACCCGAAGAGCCGGATATGCCCTTCCTGCCACAGGTACTGGAGAAGGTGCGCCAGGCACGCCAGTGGGCGGTGCAGCATGCCCCCGCGTTGCTGATCGTGGTGGACGGCGGCGTGAGTGCTGGCAACATTGCCGCTGTGCTGGCTGCTGGGGCTGACCGCGCCGTAGCTGGCCGGGCTGTGTTCCACGGCGGGCGCATCGCAGAAAACATCGCTGAATTGCAGAAAGCAGCAAATATATGAGTATTTTTGAATTATTGTCACAGGATGATATTTATCTGAATCTGCAGGCAGATACTGCCGAGGATATTATTCGCTTAATGGGCGATGGCCTGCATCAAGCTGGCAAAGTAAAAGACGGCTTTGTGCAAGCCACGCTGGAGCGTGAACACAATACACCCACCGGGCTGGTGCTAGGCGGTGCTTATAACGCCGCACTGCCGCACGTAGATCTGGAGTATGTGCAGCACTCTGCATTGGCTCTGGCCACGCTGACAGAGCCAGTACAGTTTCACAACATGGTCAATAAGGAAGAGCAGGTGTCGGTACGCTTGGTGGTGATGCTGGCCTTGAGCGACCCGAAGTCACAGATCGAAGCGCTGGGCCAGGTGGCGGTGCTGCTGCAGAACCCTGCCATTGTTGAGCAACTGGTGGCCGCTGAAAGCAAGGCGGATGTCATCGCCGCGCTGAGCCTTGTGGATGGAGCTACCAAGTGAGCCAATGGTTATTGACGCTCAGTGGGGAGTGGGGGCCGCAACTGCTGGCCTGGTATGAGGCCAATAGCTGGGTGAACCTGCTCTTTGTAGCCTATGGTGTGGTGCTGCTACTGGCCTGGCGTAATTACGACCAGATTCAGGAGCAGGCCGTGGCAGCCTTCCTGTCCGCCGCCAAGCCTGCCGATGAACCCGATGGCCTGCCCGTGCTGCCAGAGACTATTGCCTTGAATTGGCAACAGGCGGTGGAGGGCTTGCGTTTTCCGCTGCTGGCACGGCGTGGCAATTTTGGCTTATACGCCTGCAACGCGGAGAACGCCGAGCGCCTGCTGCACATGCGCCTGACGCGCATGGCTGCTGAACGCAAGTTGGAACGCGAACGAAAGAAGAACAAGCAATGATCACGTTTGAAGCCACGATCGTGAATGAAGTGGGGCTGCATGCCCGCCCGGCGTCACAGTTTGTCCAACGCGCCGCCAAGTTCAGTTCAGAGGTTCAGATTCGCAAAGTGGAGGCTGAAGCCAAATGGGTCAATGCCAAGAGCATCCTCAGCGTGCTAACGCTGGGGGTAGGCAAGGGCCAGCAGGTGCAGATCCAGGTGAGCGGAGATGACGAGGCCGAGGCAGCCGAAAGCCTGCGCCAGCTTATCGAGAGCGACTTCGAGGCGGCGTAGCCACCGCCCGCGGCGGCATCACCACCGCCGCCAGGGCGAACAAGAACGCCCCAATCATTTCCAGGGTCTCTTCCAGCCAGCCGCCCCAATACTGAATGTGATAGTTGGGGGTATAGAGCATGTCGTCCAGCGGCAAATAGTTTTGGTCAATCAGCTGGGCGATGAAAATGATCAGCACACTCACGCCAACATAGATCAGGGCAGGGTGGCCTTTGAGGAACTGCCAGCCATTGCGCACCAGCGTCAGGATCGGCGTGCGCAGCCGCCCACGCCACACCAGCAGCGCCAACCACAGCCACAGCACCTGCGCCATCAGCCAGGTGACAGCCGCAGCTACGCGGGTCAGCCGCACCAGTTCATCCGGCAGAAACATGAAGCTTGACTGCACCTGGAACACCAACCCCGCCAGCAGCACCAGCGCAAGTACTGCGCCGAGCGCCTTGGCGTGGCGCTGAATGATGCGCTCGGCCGCGGCCAGCCCACGCTGCCAGCGCTGTGGCTGTGTAAGGCGCAGCCACAGCAGCAGGCCGGGGTATAGCACCGCAATTGCAAGCAGGCCCAGCCGCGCCGCTGAGAAGCCGAAGAGCACAGCGTTCTTAGGGTCGGCGGGCAGTTGCAGCAAGAAGCCAATCAGCAGCAGGCTGGTGAGGCCGGCCGCGCCCGCCAGCAGGCGCAGAATGCGCTGCTGCCAGCGCGCCTCGCTGGCGCCCTGCAGCCCCTGGCGTGCTGCGAGCCACAGCACCAGCACGCCTAGCAGCAGCACAAGATCAATACGCATGAAGCTGCCAAACACGGCCGGATTCCAGCCAGCTTGTGGCAGCCATTCTGCCAGCACTTCACGCGCAAAGCCAAAAGAGCTGTGCACATCGCGAATGTAGAAGTTGTAGCGCTCAATATAAATGGGCTCAAACCCCATCAGCTCTACGCCATAGGCAACTTCGTCCAGGAAGATAAAGACACACAAGCCAAGCAGCAACCAATAGAGCCAGCCCAACGGTTGCTTGCCCATGCGGATGCAGCCTGCCAGCAGCATCAGGCTGGCAACAAAGTAGATTTGCGGGCTAATGTCTTCGGTACTGGGGAGGCGTAGTGCATAAGTGGCGAAGAGTACCAGCAGCCCCACAGTAACCACAACAGCGATCAGCAGGTGTTGCCACCAGGAAAATCTGCGCATAGCGGCCTTATTCTACCTGCCCAAACGCTGGCGAATTGCCCAGGCAAGGCAGGTAAAATATAGGCACAGGTCAGCGTCTATGTGGCATATTGAAAGACCTGTATTTTAGATAGGAGAATGATGGAACGAAACGGTTTGTTGCAACTGGCAGGGCAGGATGTCACCATTGTAGGCCCCGATATTGAAGTAGGCCAGCAGGCGCCCGAATTTACACTGCGCGCCGCAGATTGGTCAGTGGTGGATGTGCTGAAGGCTACAGAAAGCAAGGTGCGTATTATTGCCGCGGTACCCTCGCTGAGCACCAGCGTGTGTGAAACGGAAACCAAGCGCTTCAACGAAGAAGCCGCCTCGCTCGACTCTGACATTGCAATTGTTACCGTGAGCACCGATCTGCCGTTCGCCCTCAAGAACTGGTGCGCCGCCCATGGTGTGGAGCGCGTCACAACGTATTCTGACGCTTATGACACCAATTTTGGCGAGAAATATGGTGCGCTCATCAAAGAGCGCCGTATTCTGCGCCGCGCCGTTTTTGTGGTGGACCGTGCAGGCAAGGTGGTCTACGCAGACTACATGAAGGCCCTGGGTGACCAGCCGGAGTACGACGCCGTGCTGGGCGCTGCCAAGGCCGCATTGGCTGCTTAGGCACACGGCCCCCACAGGGGGGCGCTCCATCGCACTACATGCACGAAAAAGAGCTAGACAACGTAGTCGCTCGCTCCTCTTGGGTAACCCCGCAAGAGGTGCATTTTCGCATCACCACGCTCTCACGGCAGTGGGCGGCGCGGCCACACCTGTGGCGCCCGCCCACTGACCTGCTTGAAACGGAGCAGGCTTACATCATCCGTGTAGAGGTGGCCGGTATGCAGGATGCCGAGCTCAAGATTGCTATCGAAGGCCGCGAGCTGGCCGTGTTTGGCGCGCGCCAACAGCCCAGCGAGCCAGCCGCCGCCTATTATCAAATGGAAGTGCGCTTTGGCGAGTTCCTCAGCGCGTTGCAACTGCCCGGCGAAGTGAATACCGACGGCATTGCCGCCATCTATCAAGATGGCTTTTTGACTATCACGTTACCGAAAGGCAGAGCATCCTAATGGCTCGCTCCTGGTTTGATGAATTGGCCGACATGTGGGATTGGATGGAGGCCGAAGACAGCCATGCGCTGCATGAGCTGATCTTCAAGCCCACCATCACCCGCGTGGCCAAAGGCAAAAAGGGCAAGGCGCGCCTTGCTGCTGATGAGGATGAGCCGCTGCCGGAGATCCCGGATGAGCTGCCCATTCTGCCGCTGCGCGGCCTGGTGGTCTACCCGCAAACCGGCGTACCGCTCACCATTGGCCAGCCGCGCTCCATCCGCCTGGTAGATGATGCCGCCGTCGGCAGCCGCCTGGTGGGCTTAGTCGCTTCGAAAGATCCTGACAAGGAGAACCCCGGGCCAGAGGATCTGTATCCCATCGGCACGGTGGCCTCAGTACACCGTTTGTTCCGTGCGCCGGATGGCACCATTCGCCTGCTGGTGCAGGGTTTGGCGCGTTTCCGCCTGGGCGAGTTCACCGCCACCGAGCCGTACCTCAAAGCCAAGATCGAGCTGGCGCCTGAGTTCGAAGAAGACGGGCTGGAAGTGGAAGCGTTGGCGCGCAGCGCCCGCAGCCAGTTCCAGCGCATCGCCGAGCTGCTGGGCACCATTCCGCAGGAACTGGTCACCAGCATCATGGATCTTGAGAATCCGCTGCAAACCACCTACCTGGTGGCCAACTTCCAGCGCATGGAATTGGAGCAGTCTCAGGAACTGCTGGAGCTCGACTCGCTGCGCGATAAGCTGCACAAGCTGGTTGAGTTCCTGACGCATGAGATTGAAGTACTCGAGGTGGGGCAGCGCATCCAGAATGAGGCGCGCTCTGAGATCGAGGGTATGCAGCGCGATTACTTCCTGCGTGAGCAACTCAAGGCCATCCAGCGCGAGCTGGGTGAGACCGATGAGGTGGCCGCCGAGGTCGAAGAGCTGCGTAAGAAGATTGACGAAGCCAAGATGCCCGAGGAGGCCGATAAACAGGCGCGCCGCGAGCTGGACCGTCTCTCCAAGCTCAGCACCGCCTCGGCTGAGTATGGCGTTATCCGCAGCTACATTGACTGGCTGGTGGCCATTCCGTGGGCCAAGACCACCCTGGACAACTTGGACATCAAGCATGCCCGCAAGATCCTTGACCAGGATCACTACGGGCTGAAAGACGTCAAAGATCGCATTCTCGAATTCCTCGCCGTGCGCAAGCTGCGCCAGGAGCGCAAGGATGAGCTCAGCAAGCGCAGCAAGGATGATCACGACATTCGCCGTGAACGCGAAGGCGTCATCCTGTGCTTCGTGGGCCCACCGGGCGTCGGCAAGACCTCGCTGGGCCGCTCGATCGCTCGTGCCCTGGAGCGTGAGTTCATCCGCATCTCGCTGGGCGGTGTGCGTGACGAGGCCGAGATCCGCGGCCACCGCCGCACCTATATCGGCGCACTGCCCGGCCGCATCGTGCAGGGTGTGCGCCGCAGCGGCTCGCGCAATCCCGTCTTCATGTTGGATGAGGTGGATAAGCTCGGCAATGACTTCCGCGGTGACCCCTCATCCGCCTTGTTGGAAGTGCTCGATCCTGAGCAGAACAATGAGTTCCGTGACCACTATCTCGAAGTGGCGTTGGACCTCTCGCAGGTGATGTTCATCACCACGGCCAATTCGCTGGACACCATCCCCGGCCCGCTGCGTGACCGCATGGAGATCATTCGCCTGAGCAGCTACACCGAAGGCGACAAGCTGGAGATTGCCAAGGATTACCTGATCCCGCGCCAACTGCGTGAGAACGGCCTGCGCAAGAGCGAGGTCAAGTTCAGCAATGAGGCCATTCGTCTCATCATCCGTGCCTACACGCGTGAATCCGGTGTGCGTAACCTCGAGCGCCAGATCGGCGCCGTGTGCCGTAAGCTGGTGACACGCATTGCCGAGGGCAATACCAAGACCCCGATCCGCGTCACGCCGGAGATGGTGCGCGAGCACCTCGGCCCGCAGCGCTTCTACCGCATGGAAGAGATCGCTACGCGCACCTCGCTGCCCGGCGTGGTCACTGGCCTGTCATGGACGCCAACTGGCGGCGACGTGCTCTTCATCGAGGCCACACGCATGCCCGGCGGCAAGGGTTTCCAGCTCTCCGGCCAACTGGGCGAGGTCATGCAAGAGTCGGCGCGTGCTGCGCTCTCCTTCGTGCGCTCGCGCGCCAAGCAGCTCGGCATCGAGCCAGATTTCTTCCAGAGCACAGACTTGCATCTGCACGTGCCTGCTGGCGCCCAGCCCAAAGATGGCCCCTCGGCAGGCGTCACCATGGTCACCGCGCTGGTCTCGTTGCTCACCGGCAAACCTATCAAGCCGCATGTCGGCATGACGGGTGAGATCACGCTGCGCGGCCAGGTGATGCCAGTAGGCGGCATCAAGGAGAAGGTCTTGGCAGCCCACCGAGCGGGCCTCAAGACCATCATCCTGCCGGCGCGTAACGAGATCGACCTGGACGAGCTGCCCAAAGACGTGCGCGCCAAGATGAGCTTCAAACTGGTCAAGACGATGGACGAAGTGCTGGAGCACGCCCTGGTGAGCAAACCCGTGCGTGCAGCCAAACAGCCAGCGACCAGCAAGACCGGGGCCAAGAAGACTGCGGCTAAGAAATCTGCGGCAACTAACGCCGCGGCAACTAAAACCGCGGCCAAGAAGGGCGCGGTCAAGAAGGCTGCGGCCAAGGCCACTGTGTCTAGCAACGGGCACAAGCCCAAGCGGGCGGTACGCAGCTAACATGCCCAAAACCATCCTTGTGCTCGAAGACGAAGAGGTCTTGTACCAGTTGGTGCATGACCTGCTGTCGTTTGAGGGCTATGCGGTCAGCCGTTTGACCGATTTCACTAACCTGGTGGGCGAGCTAGCTGCCCGCCCGGTGGATGCCATTGTGGCCGATGTGAACCTGCGCGGCGCCAATGGCATTGACCTGGTGGAGGCGATGCGCGCCCACCCGGAGTTTAACAACATATACGTATTGCTCACCTCAGGCATAGATTACCGCCAGGACGCCATTGCGCGTGGCGCAGATGATTTTCTGCAAAAGCCCTATATGCCTGATGAGCTAATGAATTTGCTGGCACTCGGCCTGGCGGGCTAAGACCAGCAGTAGTGGAGACTTTGTGAGACCTAACAAAAACCGCGGGGGAGGGCAAAAATGGTATGCGATGGACCTGCATCTGCATACCCCGGCCTCCAGCGATTATCAGGAACCCGGCATCAGCTACTTGGATATTCTGCGCCGGGCAGAGCAGCGTGGCCTGGATATCATCGGCTTTGCTGACCACAACACCGCCAGCGGTTACCGCCGTATGGAGGAAGAAGTTGAGCAGCTGCGCATGCTGCGCACCCTCAAGCGCATCCTGCCTGAAGAAGAAGAGCGCCTGAAGGAATACGAGCGTCTGCGCGCCAAAATTCTTGTACTGCCTGGCTTTGAGTTCACGGCCACCTTTGGCTTTCATGTGATGGGGCTGTTTGACCCCAAGAAGCCGCTGCGTGAGATCGAGCACATCCTGCTCGACCTCAACGTGCCCTCCAACCAGCTCGATGCGGGCTCGGTCACCGTGGGGGCCTCTGCCGATGTGCTCACCGCCTACCAGGCCATTCATGAGGGCGGCGGTATTGTGATTGCCGCGCATGCCAACTCCACCAATGGCGTGGCGATGCGCGGTTTCAACTTTGGCGGGCAGACCAAGATCGCCTACACGCAAGACCCGCATCTGCATGCGTTGGAAGTCACCGATCTGGACAAGCGCGGCCGTTATTCCACCGCTGCCTTCTTCAGCGGCATCAAGCCGGAGTATCCGCGCCGTATGCACACCATCCAAGGCTCGGATGCCCATCGTTTGGACAATGACCCCAAACGGCACAACAACCTGGGCATCGGCGGGCGTGTGACCGAAGTGCTGCTGCCCGCGCCCACCTTCGAAGCGCTCAAGGCGCTGTTCGAGAGCAACGACTTTGCCCGCACGCGCCCCGTGCAGAGCAAGAAGCAAGCCGAGGGTGCAGATTTTGACTTCGTGCGCTCGGCCCGCGAGCAGGGTAGCAACATCGTACAGGAGTTTCACGAGAGCCTCAGCGGGCGCACCAATCTGAACGCCATCATTGCCGACGTGTGTGCCTTTGCCAACACCAATGGCGGCACGCTCTTTATCGGCCTGCGCGCTGAGCCCAAGCCGGTGGTGGGCGTACGCAACCCCAACCAGGCCATTCGCCAGTTGGAGCAGGAGATCGGCAAGCGCATCAGCCCGCCGTTGGCCTGTGCGCTGGATAGCTTGCAGAGCGAGGGTAAGAGCGTGCTGCGTGTCATCGTGCCGCGTGGCGATGACCAGCCCTACGCCGTGGACGACAACCAGATCTATATTCGTGCCGAGGCCGAAACCGGTTTAGCCGTGCGTGATGAAATTGTGCGTTTGGTTACTGGCATCACGCCGCGCCATGAAGAGCCAGCCGCCAAGCCCGGCAAGGATGGCCGCAGGAACGGGCGCGGTAAGGGCGGCCAGCCCGCCGCCCAGAACGGCCGCGGCAAGCCGCAGGCCACCGCACAGCCGGCGGCTGATGCCGCCGCCAAGCCGGAGCTACCGCCGCGTGCTGAGCACGCCCCGCGCACCGGCGTAGAGGTGGTCTCGGATGAGGAGCGCAACGGCGTGGCCTACTATGTGGTGCGCGATCTGCGCAACAACATGGTGGTCAACAACGTCACGCAGAAGTCAGCCCGCAAGCTGTGGCATTACGCCATCACCGAATATGCTGCGCTGCCCAAGGATGCCGCTCAACTCAAAGCAGAGTGGCGCGGCGATTTCGGTCTGCTCAAGTACTACACGCAGCGCCAGCAAGAGCGCTATGACTTTGTGCAACGCGTGGATGGCAGTCTGCGTTTCTATTTTGGTGTCACCGAAGAGGGTGTACACGGCGATTGGCGCCAGTTCGTGCTTGAAGATGCACAAGAGCACGAAGATGCTCCGGGGCCAGCGGCTGATACTCCTGCAGGGACTGATATTCCTACAGAATAAGAACAGAAAAGGGCGGGTCTAAGACCCGCCCTTTTCTGTTCTTATCACTCAGTATCGAGAATAAAGACATCGCCGTAGCCACTGCGGAAGCTGCTCAGCACGCGCAGTGTGCTCTCAGGCAGGATGGCCTGCATTTGCTCTGGAGTGGGTACGTCTCGTTTGTAGTCCAACTGATTGCCAAACCATAGCATGTACGCCGTATCATCTGCGGCCGGCCAGCCATCAAAGGCTAGCAGGCTGCTTTCCAGGCTGGCTTGTGTCTCGCCGTCGTAACGCGGCAAGCGGTAGATCCGCCGCCGCAGCAAGAACCACGCCGCCCCTTCGTTATTGCTATAGACCTTGTCCTCTGGCTTCAGCGCCAACTGGCTCAGGTGCGCCGCAAACTCAGATTGGCGCAGGCCGCGCGTGTTGTACAGGTTGTAGTAGCTCACATCGCCCTCGGCATGTGAGCGGCGCACGTACTCCACCGTGCGATACAGCGGGAAGGCCAGCCACAGGCAGGCCGCCAGCAGCGCCACGGTCCGCCACAGCCCGGCAAGCCGCGGGCCGAAGTGCGCCCACACCGCGGCGCCCAGCGCCAGCAGGCATGGCAGCAGCAGCGCATGCAGGCGTTGGCTGCCCGGCACGCGGTGCTCCGAATAGCTGATGGCAAAGATCAGCATGCCGCCATACACCAGCGTGAAGGCGGCTGCGGGCAGCAGGGGAGCGCTGAGTATTTGCTGCCCGAAGCTAGCCCAGCGCTGGCGCGTGCTGCGCAGGGCCAAGAGTGCCAGCAGCACGCCGAACAAGGCCAGTGGCGGTACGAGCAGCAGAATGCGCTCGGGCACGAACCAGCTAGCTACTTTGTCTGTGAAGGCGACAAACAATCCAAGCGGGTAGGCAGGCTGGTGGGTGCCCAGCAGCTTGCCGCTCAGAGGATAGTTGTGCAAGATGGCCCACAGGCCAATGGGCAGCCCACTGGCCATGCCATAAGCGGCCGCCTGCAGCAGCCCCTTGCGCCACTGCGGCCGCCAGGCCAGCAGCACCACCAGCGCGCCGCTCATCACCAGCGCCGCGCCCGCATAGCGCAGGAAGCAGGCTGCCGCGGCCAACGCAGCCATCTGCCAGAAGTGACGTGGCGCACGCTCAGCCACATAGCGCTGTGCGGCTAGCAGCCACAGCAGCACGCACACCATGAACAGCGGGTCTGAGGCGACATTGGCGGAGACTTCGAGCAGTGCGACTAAGCTTGCCACCACCGCGCTAGCCAGCAGGGCGAAGAGTCGCTGGCCGGGCAGGGCGCGCAGTATGAATACGCCGCTCAGGGCGATGATCGCGCCAAACGCAAGGATGTTGATGATCTGTGCCAACAGCATCACATCCAACCCGCTCAGGCTGTGCAACGCAGCCAAGATGGCTGGATACAGCGGCGGCCAGTTCACCAGAGGCTCGTGAAAATAATCCACCAAGCCCAAGCCCGCGGCAAAGTTCTCTGCGGTGGAGAGATAGCGCGCTCCATCGGTAGACAGGCCCGGCCCGAATTGGCTGGTGGCGACATACACAGCCAGGCTGCCCAGGATGGCGATAACAGCCAGCGTGATGTTGAAGATGCGGGAACTCATGCGCCCGATTGTAGCCCAGCCTGCGCCAGCCGCTGCGTGAGGCCAGTCCAGCGTTGTGATACTTTGTTGTTATTGACCGCCATGCCGATGGCTTTGCGGCTGCCCACCAGCACACACAGGCTCTGCGCCCGCGTCACGCCGGTGTAGAGCAGATTGCGCTGCAGCATGATGTAGTGCTGGCTGAGCACCGGCATCACCACGCAGCGAAACTCGGAGCCTTGCGCCTTGTGCACAGTGATGGCGTAGGCCAGCGTCAGCTCATCGGCTTCGCTCCATTCATAGCTCACGCGGCGGCCTTCAAAATCTACGGTGAGCGTTTGCTCTTCCACGGAAAGCTCGAGCAGACGGCCAATATCCCCGTTGAACACGGCCTTGTCATAGTTGTTGCGGATCTGCATCAGGCGGTCGCCCACACGCAACAGTTGCCCGTGTAAACGGCGCTCAGGTTTAAGCGCGCTGGGCGGGTTGAGCGCTTTTTGCAGTGCTTCGTTGAGCGCGGCCACACCGGCCGGGCCACGGTACATGGGTGAGAGCACTTGGATATCCTGCAGCGGGTCCAGCTTGAAGCGCGCCGGGATGCGCTGCGTGACCAGTGCAACGATCTTGGCGTTCGCCTCCGCGGCATCTTCGGTGCTGTCGATAAAGAAATCGCCGTCGGTATCTTTGCTGGTCTGCGGCATCTCGCCCAGGTTCATGGCATGCGCATTGCTGACAATGTGCGAGTGCTCGCCTTGGCGGTAGATGGTTTGCAGCCGTGTCACCGGGAAGCGCTGGCTGGCGATCAGATTACGCAGCACGTCACCCGCGCCCACCGAGGGCAGCTGGTCCACATCGCCCACCAGCAGCAGGTGCGTGCCGGGCTGGATGGCTTTGAGCAGTGTGTAGGTGAGCTGCAAGTCAAGCATCGAGGCTTCGTCAATGACGATGAGGTCCACCCCCAGCGGTTCGTCTTCGTTGTAGCGCGGCCCTTCGCCGGGCGTGTAGCCGATCAAGCGGTGGATGGTGCTGGCGGGCTGATCGCTGGTTTGTGCCAGCCGCTTGGCGGCGCGCCCGGTGGGGGCGGCTAGCGCAAAGCGCTTGCCTGCCAGTGCCAGCGCACCGATGAGTGTTTTCATCGTGGTGGTCTTGCCGGTGCCCGGCCCGCCGGTGAGGATGCTCACCGGCTGCCGCAGGGCGGTGAGCACTGCCTGGCGCTGCAGCGTGTCCAGTTGGGTCAGCTCGCTGAGCGCATCCGGGTCACGCGTCAGCGCCATGTCGGCGGTGGCGCTGGATGTGGCGCTGGCCAGCGCATCCAGCAGCTCGGCCAAACCCACCTCGGCGGCGTGCATGTCCTTGGGGTAGATGGACTCGTCTTCCACCACCACATCGCCACGCACGGCCAGGCGTTCGATGGCTTCGTGGATGGGCTGCGCGGCGGTGCCGAGCAGCTGGCTGGCACGCGCTAGCAGTTGCGGGCGTGGCGCGTAGACATGGCCATCCCCGCTGAATTCGGCCAGCGTGTACAGCAGGCCCGCCTCGAGGCGGGCAGGGTGGTCGGGCGGCAGGCCGAAGGCCTTGGCGATTTTGTCAGCGGTAAGGAAGCCTACCCCCTGAATATCGCGCGCCATGCGGTAGGGGTCTTTCTTGACCACCTCCATGGCACGGTTGCCGTATTCCTTGTAGATCTTGGTAGCCAGGTGCGTACTTACGCCGTGGCTGCTGAGGAACAGCATCACATCGCGCACCTGGCGCTGCTCCTCCCACGCTGACAGGATCTGCTTCTGGCGTTTAGGGCCGATGTCGGCCACTTCGCGCAGGCGCTCGGGCTGCTTGTCGATGATCTCAATGGTCTGCGCGCCGAAGTGGTCCACAATGCGCCCGGCGATGGTCGGGCCAACGCCTTTGAGCAAGCCGGAGCTCAGGTAACGGCGGATGCCCTCCACCGTGGTGGGCAGGGTCTGCTGCAGCTTCTCTACTTTGAACTGCAGGCCAAACTTGGGATCCTTGACCCATTCACCCTGCAGCTCCAAATGCTCGCCAACGGCCAGCTCGGGCAGTACGCCAGTGACGGCCACGGTGCCATCCGACTCTTGGCTGTAGGCGTCTTCGTCCGGGCGCAGACGCAGGACGCTGAAACCATTCTCGGCGTTGTAGTAGGTGACGTATTCAATCGAGCCGCTGAGTGCATCAGGCATGCGTGAATTATAGTGGGCTGGTTTGTGGAATCAAAAAAAGACGGGCACAAGCCCGTCTTTTGTTTGCATTTTATCGACGGCGGTGATGCCAGGCCAGCAAACCAGCAATGATTGCGAGCGAAACCAGCAACGCTTCGAGTGTGCGCGCATTCATGGCAATCCACTGTGCCAGTGTGGGCGCCTCCGCTTCTTTCATCACCGGCTGGTTGGCAAGCGGGTCTTCCATGATGCGCGTGTCGCTCTCAGCGTTGCCTTGGGCTTCTTCAGTCAGTTGGCTTTCAGCGGCACCCACGGCGTTGGCTGCATCGGCAGAGTTGCTCTCCGAGTAACTTTCCTCAACTGGCGCTTCGGCCATCATCAGCATCGGCTCTTGTGGCTCAGCCGCGCCTGCCCCCAGCGTGGGCATGCCGTTGTAGGAGAAATCAGTCACCAGCACCAGAATGAGCGCCAGGGCGGCCAGCGCGCTGGCGAAGTTGAAGCCAGACCACGCGCCCAGCCCGCCACGCGCCCGCTCACCGGCCATCTTGGCGGTGAGCATGAAACTGCGCGGCACACGCCGCTGCGGGGCGCGGCGCAGCAGGCTGCGCGTGCGCTGCAACTGCTTGAAGGCCGCGGTGAGCTCCGGTTCGTGCTCTAGGCGCGCCAGCAACGCCTCGGCATCGCCGGGCGTTAGCTGCCCGTCCAGGTGGGCCGAGAGCAGTTCAATATCACGGGGTGAGGTGGGGCGACTCATGGACTTTCCTCACCACTAAGACGAAATTTATCGGGCAAGAGTTCCGCAAAACCACGCAGACAATCCTGCATGCGGCCGCGGGCGCGTGCGAGGCGGCTCTTCACCGTGCCGAGCGGGCGCTTCATGATCTCGGCCACTTCGCCGTATTCCATGCCCTGCACGTCGATCATCACCACCGCGGCACGAAACTCTTCGTCAAGCTGGTTCAGGCAGCGCTGGATGGCAGTATTGAGCTCCACGCGCTCGGCCAGTTCCTCCGGGCTTTCACCAGGGTCGGCCATCCACGCTTGGTCAGGCGCATCTTCGCCGTCAGGGGTCAGTGGCTCCAGCGGCAGCTGCGGGCGGCGCTTTTGGCGGCGCAGCTCGTCGTAGCAGCCGTTGGTGACAATCCGCAGCAGCCAGGCCTTGAACGAGCCGCCTTTGAATCTGTCTAGATTGCGATAGGCGGAGATGAACGCATCCTGCGTGGCATCTTGCGCGATGGCATCATCACTCACCAGGCGGTAGGCCACGTTGTAAGCCAGCGCCTGGTAGCTGATCACCAAGCGGTTAAAAGCATCCAGGTCGCCCGCTTGGGCGGCCTGGATCAAGGCGGCTTCGTTTACGGCTTCGCTCAAGAGACCCTTTTAGCCAGCACCAAGATGTACAGCATACGCCAGAGAATGAACACCAGCGCCAGCCCGGCGGCGGTGATGCCCGTGAATAGCGGCAGGGCGATGCCGCCCAACCAGGCAGCCCGCAGCACCGCGCCTAACGGCGCGGCCAATGCGGCGGCGGGCAGCACGGTCCACAAGCTGCGCCAGGTGGGTGTAGCCCACTGGTTGGTGAAGTGGCCGGCCAGCCACCAGGCAAACGCAAACGGGACGAAGTTGGGCAAAAAGCGAGCGCCGCCACTGTCATGGAATTGCAGACCCACAACCATGAACAGGAAAATCAACACGGCATCGCCGAGCATCAGAATAGTTTTGGCTTTCATGCGCTTAATTTTAGTCCGAATTTTCACGCACGCCACATAAGCGTGGCGTACACTGGCACCACGATGACATTTAACGCTGAGAAAGTAAAAGCCGTCTTCCTGGATGTGGATGGCACCCTACGCGATACGGATGACCACTATGCGGCGCTTTTCGAACGTGCCCTGCTCCCGCTACTGGGCCGCCGCGCAAAGCGTACGGCGCGCACGATGGTGATGCGCTTGGAGAAGCCCGGCAACGATGCGCTCGGCCTGCTGGATGCGCTCGGCTTGGACGGCCTTATCGGCCGCTTCACCGAAGCGCTGGCCCGCCGCCGCCCACCGCGCCTCACAGACCCGCACATCATTCCCGGCATTCCGGCGGCGGTGCAGCAGTTGGCGGCCCGCTATCCGCTGGCCGCTATCACTGTGCGCGGCGCCACCGCCACCTACGCCTTCTTGCAAGCCAGTGAGCTGTATGCGCACATCCCCCTGGTGGTGCACGGCCTCAGCACGCCGCGCACCAAGCCGCACGCACAGCCGGTGCAGTTTGCCAGCCAGCACTATGGCCTGCAGCCGCACGAGTGCGTGATGGTGGGCGACACCACGGTGGATATGCTGGCAGCCAAGCATGCCGGTGCACAGGCGATTGGCGTGCTCTCAGGCTTTGGCGAAGAGGACGAGCTGCGCGAGGCCGGGGCGGATTTGATCTTGCCCTCAGTGGCGGAGTTGCCGGGAGTGTTAGGGATTAGGTGAATGTAGGCATTCCCCGCTGTCATTCCGAACCCGAGCGAAGCGAGTGGTGAGGAATCCTTTAGGGCAAAGGAAATCAGCTTGAGTTCGAGTGCCCTAAAGGATTCCTCGCTTCGCTCGGAATGACAACACTACTTGGGCTCGAATGGGTATGGGCTGCTACTTGCTCAAGCGCTGCAAGAATTGCTGATAGCGCTCAGGGTTGGGCGGGTTGAGCGCCAGGATGGCGCGCACGGCAACCTTGGCGCCTTCACGGTCACCCGCTTCAACTAAAAGCTCACCGACCTTGTTCCAGGCACGGATAGCATCGCCACGCTTGGCCATCTGCTGGTAATGCTCCGCCAAGCGGCGGTGGCCGAGGATGAAGCGCGGGTTTTCGTCAACCAATGTAGCCAGGAAAGTGCCAGCCTCTTCGTCACGGCCGCGGCTGTTGAGGTAGGAGAGATAGTTCTCCAGCTCACCGTTGGCCTTGCCCTCTTGGCCTAAGCGCAAGTTGAGTTGCACCAAGTTCAGGCGGGCGGTCTCATCATCTGGCGCCAGGCTGCGGATCTGCTCGTACACCAGCAAACCCTTACGCCAATCCAGACGCTGCAAGTCAATATCGGCCATCTGGTGCAGCACCTGCACGTTCCAGGCAGCGTCCACTTCGGAGCCTTGCGCCAGGCGCAAGGCCTTCTCGTAGGTATCTCTCGCTTTGTCCAGCTGGGCCAGGCGGTAGTACACATCCGCCAATTCCAGGTTCTGGCTGGCGGCCTGCTGGCGGTGGCCATTGGCGGCCAGCTGCTCGATCAGTCGCAGACGCGCATCCACATCCAACGGAGAGACCGAGACAATGCGCTCGTAGGTTTGCGTGGAGCGTTCCATGTCGCCGCGGGCCGCATACACGCGTGCTACCGTGGCCAGTTTCTCGGTAGCCTGCTGCGGCCGCTCATTGAGCAGCAGTAGCTCGGCCATGTGCACATGCAGCGGCAAATAGCTGGGCGAGAATTCCAGCGCGGCGTAGGCCTCTTCCATGGCGGCACGCAAATGGCCCTGGCGCGAGATTTGATTGATGCGCCCCAGCGCGTCGACCAAACGAGCGCTGTTAGCGTGTGTCAGGATCTCAGCCACCGGGATGGGGGCGTGCGTGCCGGGTTTGACTGGTAACTGGCCGCGCGCTTCGTTCACGCCGGTGCGCCAGTTGGGGCGCATCAGCAAATAGCGAATGTTCTCAGCCAGCAAGGCCATCGCCTGGCTGTCTTCATTGGCCGCTGCTTTTTGCAATAAGGGAGCATAGGCATTTTGCAGTGCGGCGGCTTTGCTTGCGCCCACCACGTCGCAATCGGCCAGTTGCAGAGCTTGCAAGTATTCCAGCACGGCATCCTGGGTCTTGCCTTGCTCATGCAAGTAGTCCGCGATCATCAGGCGGCTGGCCAGCGCATAGTCTTGCTGCACCACCGCTTTTTGGAAGCTGCGCTGGGCGCTCTCGGTGCGGCCAAGCTTGTGATGCAGCACGCCCAAGTTGAAATGAGCAGCGGGGTGATCCAGTCCGGCGTCAATGGCTTCCTTAAGCTCATCCGCCGTGTGCTTGTCATCCTTGCGGGTTTCAAGCTCCACGGCTTTGCTGAGGTGGCGCGCAATCGCGCGCTCGTCAAAGCCACGCGCCATCACGCTGCGTGCCAGGTCTTGCAGTGCGCCTTTGCGCTTCTCCGGCTCTTGCGGGGTGAGGTCAAACAGCATCGCAGCCAACGCCTGCAAGGAGTGCTGCGTGGCTTCTTCGATAGGGTCGGGGCCGTCTTCGAAGGCGTGCAAGGCTGACTGGAAGACGGGGCGTTGCGTTCCGGCTGGCAGGCGCAGCGGGCCTGTGGAGCTGCCCATGCGCAGTGGCTTGGGCAGCGTCTTGAAGGCTTTCAGCATCGCCACAGCTTCCTGGGCGTCTTTGCTTTTGGGGTTCAAACGCAGCGCATGCTCGCCGGAGGCACGCGCTTCGTCAACCTGGCCAGCATGCTGCTGCAGCGCCGCCAGTGCAATGTATTCGGTGATGGCCTGCGGCGTGCGCCCCAGGCGTTCATACACCAGCGCCAGGCGGCTGTGCGCATCCTCGTTCTCGGGGTCAAGGCGGATCACTCGCGTCCAGTTGTTGATGGCCTTATCCGCATCACGCAGGCTCAGGTACAGCTCAGCGGCGCGCATCGAAAATTGCACTGCCTCTTCCATGCGTCCGGTGGACTTGAAGATGTCTGCCATTTTCTCGATGGGCAGCGGGTCCTCAGGTGCCAGACGAGAGGCGCGGCGGTAAAACTCCAGCGCCTGGTCCAGGTTGCCCAGCTCATAGTGAGCCAGCGCCAGGCTGTTCAGGGTGGGGTGGTTATCCGGAAATTCCTGCAGCGCCTGGGCATAGTGCTCGGCAGCCTCCTGCCAGCGGCCCTCCCATGCTGCGGAGTGGCCCTGGTTCATGGCGCGGCGGAATTGCTCTTCGTTACCTAAGTGTGCAACCATAGATGGAGAAAAAGTCTAGCACACTCTGTGTGCGGCGGGTAAGTAGCTCAGTACTAGTAAAAGAGCGGCGTTATGCGCCGCTCTTGCTTACTGTGAAGGGGGGACCCAATCTGGCCCGATGATGACCTCAACGTCTACCTGGCTATTGGGGTCATAGCGGCTGAAGATATACCCAGGGGAGACACCCATAATTTCCACCAGATATTGCAAGGTGTAGGGATTGCCGGTGTAGTCGATCAGGGTGGTAGCGCCTACCGCGTTGGCATTGCCGGTGGTGACTATATTGAAGCCCTGGGCTTGCAGGTAGGCACGCGTGGTGTCTGCCACTCCCGAGTTATTAGAGCCGTTGTATACCGCCACCGTGGCAGCCTCGGCTTGCATATTGGCTTGCGAAGCGCTGTTGATGGCCACCACACTGCGCACCGAGGAGGTGTTGAAGAAATCATCACGCAGGCTGCGAATGTTCTCGGTCAGCGGCTTCAGGATGGAGAGGCCGTCTGGCGAGGTGCCCAGGGTGACGTAATCTGGCGGAGAGATAACCGCGCGCTTGATCGTCTCGGGTTCCACATTACGCAGCGTGAAGCCCAGTGAGAACATCTCGTCCAGGGTCATGTTGGTGTTAATACCGCTGGAGAGATCTTGGTAGATCTGGAAGCCGCGCGTGATCAACAGGGAGCGCACATCATCACGCATCAGCTGCTGGCGGATAGCCAAGACCACTTCCTGCTGGCGGCGGGCACGGTCAAAGTCACCGTCCTCACTGTGGCGGGCACGCGCATAGGCCAGCGCATAGGCGCCGTTCAAGACCTGGCGGCCCTGTTCAATGCGGCGCACATACTCTTCGCCAATGACTTGCACATCCACGCTGTTGGGCACATCGATCTTCACGCCGCCGATCAGGTCAATAAAGCGCTCAAAGGCGCTGAAATCAACCTGGGCATAGTAGTTGATCGTGATGCCGAGGAACTGCTCCACCGTCTTGATGGCCAGGCCGGGGCCGCCACCGGGCAGGCGTGAGCCTTCGCCCAGTTGGTAGGCAGCGTTGATCTTGTTGTGGCCGAAGCCCGGCACGTCCACCCACAGGTCACGCGGGATCGAGAGCATGCCGGCAGTGTTGGTGGCCGGGTCAAAGGTGAACAGAATCATCGAATCGGTGCGTGGCGGGCCATCACCGGAGGCCCAGTCACGTGCATCCAAGCCCATCAGCAGAATGTTGACACGCGAAGTGCCGTCCCACTCCTCCAGGTCTACGCTCAGGCTCTGGGCCACCGCCGGTGCGCTGTTGGGCTCGCCGTTGGTTTCACCCTGGCTCAGCGCCAGGCCGGGCAGATTGAAGGATGTGGTGCTGACAATGAACTGGCGCACCATACTGAAGGCAATGCCGGCAGTGACCAGGGTGGCCAGCACAAATGCCACGGCAAGCACTTGCTGCACGCGGCTTAATGAGCGAAAGCTCTCAGAGATTCGAGTGAGTCGGGTCTTTTTCATAGTTTTTTGGGCAACAAGGCACGATTATAGCATTTGGCTTTTTAAGCCGCATGAATGTCTCGTGAGCCAATATCACCGCCTTTTTTGAGTGCAACTATGGTGCCAGGTCGCAGGACTATAATGTGCGCCAATGAGTATTACTCCGTATCGCAATGAGATTGAAAGCCTGTTTGCCAGCGGCTACCAGGCGGCCCTGGCCACCACAGGGGCTGGCTCGCAGGCTGTGCAGTGGCTGCTCAGCGTCGGCGGCGCCTCCACGTTTGTGCTGGATGCGTGTGTGCCGTATGCCATGAAATCGCTTGAGGACTATATGGGCTTCTGGCCGCTCAAATTCGTGAGCGTCAGCACTGCCCAGGCCATGGCCGCCGCCGCCTACACACGCGCCATGGCCTACCGGCCTGAGGGGGCGCCCACCCTTGGTTTGGGCAGCACAGCGGCAATTGCCACTAACTACGCCAAAAAGGGTGACCATCACGTAGCGCTGGCCGTGCACAGTATCGAGCACCTGCACACATGGCAGCTCAAACTACAAAAGGGCTTGCGCCAGCGCCAAGAAGAAGAACTGCTGGTGAGCACGCTCATCCTCAGCGCTCTGCTGGAGGCCAGCGGCCTCCCGCCCCTAACCCTGCCGCTGGCTGAGGGCGAGTTCGTCGAGCGCCAACAGCTGCCAGCCACGCAGCCGCTGGATGCACTCTTCGCTGGCGAAGTGGACAGCGTATTGTGCTACCCGCCCGCCGCCTACGTGCAGCAGCCGCCGTTCAGCGGCGCGATCTTGTCTGGTTCCTTCAACCCGATCCACGAGGGTCACCTGCTGCTGGCGCAAACCGCGCAGCGCAAACTCGGCCGCCAATTTGCCTTTGAGCTCTCGCTGGATAATGTGGAGAAGCCCAGTCTCAGCCGCGAAGCGGTGGAGGAGCGCCTGGCTCAGCCGCGTCTGCTGGGGCAGCACGTGCTGCTCAGCCGCGGCGCCCCGTTGTTCCGCGATAAGGCGGCGCTGTATCCCAACAGTGTCTTCGTAGTAGGCTTCGATACCGCCCGCCGCTTGATCGACCCCAGGTACACCGCAGGGGAGGCGGCCATGCTGCAAGCCTTCGATTTCATTCGCGCTCAAGGGTGCAGCTTCCTTGTAGCTGGCCGCAAAGTGGATGGCCGCTACCAGACCCTAGCCGATGCCGCCATTCCGCCCGCCATTGCTGACCTGTTCGTTGGTCTGAGCGAAGATGAGTTCCGAATGGACCTATCTTCCACTGAAATCCGCAACCAGCGCAAGTAAATGTCTACCCCCACCACTGAAAGTTTCCGCCTGCTGCCTGCGGGCCTGCGTGACCTGGGCGCCATCCGTGACCTGGAGCAGCTCTCGTTCCCCCTGGATGCCTGGCCGCTGATCGAGATGCTCGGCGTGCTCAGCCTGCCCAGCGTGCTGCGCTGGAAGGCGGTCGAAGGTGAGCCCGAGGAGCTGGTCGGCTTCATCGCCGTGGATGTGCGCCGCCGTGATAATCTGGCCTGGATCGCCACGATTGCCGTGCATCCCGAACGGCGCGGGGCGGGCATTGGCCAGGCGCTGATGCGCCAGGCTGAGCACAGCGTCGCTGTGCCGCGCATGCGCCTCTCGGTGCGCATGGGCAACCACGCCGCCATCGCGCTGTATGAGAAACGCGGCTACCAGCGCGTGGATGTATGGCCGCGCTACTACAACGGCGGTGAAGACGCTCTTGTAATGGAGAAGTGGCTGTATCACGAGTGATACTCGTATAATGGTCAGCATGCGCGCCTGCATGCACAACCCCCTTATTCTTCTACTATTCAGTCTTTTGCTTGCCGCCTGTGGCAGCGCAGCGGCTGAGCCAACTGCCACCACTGCATCGCCCACCGTTGCGCCAACACTAGTAGCCCCCGCCACCTTGGTGGATACTGTGGTCAATTTTGGGCCGGATGTGAATGTGAACCATCAATTCACTATCAAAGAGCTGGATACCTATGTCTACCGTGTGGCCTCCAGCCGTGTTGAGATGGTGAGCCTGGATGGGGAGGTGCTTTTCATTATTGGCATTCTGTCGGGTAGCGAGGATGACAACGCCGAAGTGCTCATCGAAGCGTTGCAAGACAGCCTGGGCGCCTTTGAGCTGGGCTTGGCAGGCGAGACCCTGGTAGGTGAAGACTCTGCTTTGTACCAAACGTTCACCAGCAATAAAAGCGGCATTGCCTTCGAGGGCGGTTATGCTTTGCTGCCGCTGGATGACGGCCGCCAGTTCTTCGCCCTTGGCGCTGGGCGCAATAGCCAGGCGAGCGCGTGGCAATCTGGCGGCCAGCAAGCCTTTGTTGGCGTGCTGGGCACCGTGAGCCTGGATATTGACCCCAGCCTCCGCTTGCAGTGCAGTGTCAGCCCCAGTGCAGGCTATGGGCTTACGCCAGAGCAGCCCATTAAAGTGGGCGGCGCGGCCCTGGGTGAATTGTTTGGCCCAAATGTCAGCGCACGCGTGCGTGCCTATTTCAGTACCTTGCGTGGCCCTGAGGGTGAGATGGTTGGTTTTGAACGCACCGGCTCGCAAACCAACGACGACAGCATCATCGATGCCTATCGTGTGGAAACGCTGTCTGGCGAAACTACTCTATACGTAGACATGTACACTTACGAAACGCTGTTTGCGCCGCAAGGCTTTGCGTGCGCGGGCGATTTTCCAATCGGCCTGCCTTAAACTGGCAGCTAGGGGGGTGAAATGTTGAGAATGGTTAGAAAAATCCTATTGGTCAGTGTGTTGCTATCTGCTTGTGGTTTGGCTGAGCCAGAACCTGCGCCCAGTGCAACCCCAGCTCCTACCGCAACCGCCGTGCCCACCCAAACGTTGTTGCCCACGTCAACTGATGTGGCCGCTAGCGAGACGGTCAATGTCAACAATTATTTCAGCTTCCAACTGCCAGAGGACTATCTCCACTCGGTTGAGGAAAATCAAGTGGCGGTGTTTGGAGCTGGCGGTTTTGTGCTGATTGCTATGGCCATCAGCCCGGAGCCGGGCAGCGCTGCCGAGGTGTTTGATGCCGTGGTGGGCAACATCGGCCCGCTGGATGTGTACTCTTCGGAGACTGTTCACATCGATGGCCACTCCGCGGAGTACTTCTCGTTCAAGGAGCAGGGGGCAGAAAGCTTTGAGGGCGGCTATGTGATGCTGATTCTGGAAGACGGGCGTGAATTCTTTGCCTTTGGAACCGGGTTGGCTGCGATCAAAGCCTGGGAGTTAGGTGAGGCTGCCGCGTTTCACTACATACTCAATTCAATCCGCTTTCCACCTGGCGATGCGCCGTAAAAACATAGACCCCTGTTGAACAAAACAGGGGTCTATGTCGTCAGGTAATTTTATGAGTGCGCCGGGCTAGGGCGCATCCTTTACTTCTTCTTAGCCTTCTTTTTTGCTGTGGTTTTCTTGGTCGCCGTTTTCTTGGCAGTCTTTTTGACAGCAGCTTTTTTGACCGTCGCCTTTTTGGCAACTTTTTTCACACTCGCCTTTTTGGCAGCTTTCTTCGGGGCCGCCTTTTTGGCAGCACTCTTCTTGGCAGCCGTTTTCTTGGATGGGCTGGGGGCATTGCCGCCCTTGCTGCCAACTAGCAGCTTGGTCTGCTGGATCTTCTTATCAGACAAGTCCCAGGTCTTCAATTCGCGGTTGACCAGCGTCTTGTGCTTCTTGGCAATATCTTTGAGCGCACCACCCACGGAGCGACGCACGTATTCACTTTCGTCGGCGCGCAGACCGCGCAGCAGGGTGATCGCCATTTCCGGGTTGGCTTTGAAGTAGGGGCGGGCGGTCCACACGCGCAGGCCTTCGGTCACGGCGCGGCGCACACTTGGGTTGTCGTCACCCAGCCAGTCCTTGATCAGCGGCAAGCTCTCCTGGTATCCGGCTTTATCACTGATGATGTCAAAGGTTTGCGCCAGCGCCTCTTGCACGCGCCAATCCGGGTCACGGCTTACGCGCTGGCGCAATAGCTTGAGCGTCTCGGGCATTTCGCCGGCCAGGTGGCCCAGCAGATAGGTGGCCAGCATGCGCGCCTGGTAAATGTGCGACTCCAGCAGGTCTTTGGCAATATCCAAAGCCTTGACGGCGGTCTCGGCCTTGATGGTTTGCTCGGCCACGCGCTGAATTTCAGGAAAGCCAGCCTTGGGCTTTGCAACTTTGCTGATCAGAGCATCTAATTTGGTTTTCGTAGCCATATTGTTCTCGCTGTTTTATACAAGTAGCGCAGCCTATGGGCTGCGCCACTTCACATGCGTACTAGTGTATTGAGCAGGCCAGCGGCCGCTCAAGATTTCACCACCATCTTTTCAAACACAGGGTGGTTCCAGTGGCGGAATTCGGGCAGGCGGCCGCGCACTGCATCGTCGTACAGCTTGCGCAGGCGGGCGGTGATGGGGCCCATGCTGCCCTCACCGATCACGCGGTGGTCCACCTTGGTGATCGCCGTTACCTGGGCAGCCGTACCGGTCATGAACATTTCGTCCGCCAGGAAGACTTCGGTGCGGTCGATCGAGCGCTCCACCACCGTGTAGCCCTCGTGCTGGGCAAGCTCAATGATCGAGCGGCGCGTAATGCCCTCGAGGATGTTGTCAGTGATCGGCGGGGTGAACACCACACCATCCCGCACCATGAAGATATTCTCGGCGCTGCCCTCAGAAATGTGGCCGTCAGCTGTCAGCACCAGCGCCTCATCAAAGCCGGCGCGCACCGCATCCGTCTTGATGAAGGCGGTGTTGACGTAGGCGCCGGCGATCTTGCCGCGCGCCGGTATCATGTTGTCATCCAGGCGGCGCCAGGAGGAGAAGGTGACGTGTGCCCCGGTGTCGTTGGCCACATACTTGCTAAAAGGCACGGCAAACAGGGTCACTTCGGTTTCCAGGTCGTGCAACTTCACGCCGATGATCTCATCGGCGAAGTAGGCCATGGGGCGCAGGTACACGTCCTGGCGGTGGCCTTCCATCTGCAGCAACTCCACGATGCGCTCCAGCAATTCGTCCGGTCCAACCGGAATATCCATCACCATGAGCTTGGCGGAGTTATACAAACGTTTGAGATGATCTTTGGGACGGAAGACGAACAACTCTTCCTCCGCATCGTTCCAGTAGCCGCGCACCCCACCGAAAATGGCTGTGCCATAGTTCAGTGCGTGAGTCATTACACCGACTTTAGCCTCGGAATAGGGGACGATCTTGCCTCGGAAATATGCGTAATTGGGAACTGCCACAAGCACCTCCAGCTGGTTCTCAGACCCTCAGGCCTGGCGGTTTCATGCCCCTCTGCAGGCGATTATACCGCAAGCCCCCAAGCGTTTCTAGCGTCAATTCCCGGGGTTATAGCGGTGGACGGGCATAACACGAGTAAAATCAGGCCTCAGACGGGCCAACCCGCCAAACAACATCGAGGAGACGCCCTATGAAGCGTGCAGTCAGCATCAGTATTGGTTCCTCTAAGCGAGACAAGGCCGTTGAGGTCAAGCTATTGGGTGAAACCGTGCGTATTGAGCGCATCGGCACCAATGGCGACATGGAAAAGGCCGCCGAGCTTTACAAAGAGCTGGATGGCAAAGTGGACGCCTTTGGCTTGGGTGGGGCGGACTTGGGCCTCTTGGTGGACAAAAAGTTCTATCCCCTCTATTCCGTGCAATCGATTGTGCGCCACGTCAAGCAGACCCCGCTGGTGGATGGCGAGGGGCTCAAGAACACGCTGGAGAACCGTGCCGTAGACTTCCTGCACGCCAACATCGGCGATTACATTAAAGAGAAGAAGGCCTTTGTCACCCTCGGGGCAGACCGCTGGGGCCTCACCAGCTCGTTTGCTGAGGCTGGCTATGACTGCGTCTTTGGTGACTTCATGTTCGCTCTTGACGTTCCCATTCCCATTCGCAGCGTGGGCGGCCTCAAGACCATGATGGCGCTGGTGGCCCCCATAGCCACCCGCTTGCCCTTCGAGTGGGTGTATCCCACGGGCGAGAAGCAAGAGGCGCGCATTCCCAAGTGGGAGAAATACTTCAACTGGGCCGAGGTGATTGCGGGTGATTTCCATTACATTAAGCGTCACATTCCCAACAAGCTGCCCGGCAAAGTGATCGTGACCAATACCACCACGCCGGATGACATCCAGATGCTCAAAGAGATTGGCATCAAATACCTGCTCACCACCACGCCAGTCTACGATGGGCGCTCCTTTGGCACCAACATGCTCGAGGCGGCGCTGGTGGCCGCGGCGGGCAAAGACCGCAAGCTCACCCACGATGAGCTAAATCAAATGATCGATGAGCTGAAGCTGCAGCCGCAACTCCAGGAGCTAAATTGAAATTTGACGCACTTCTCTCCGCAGGCGGGATCCCGCAAGAGGGCGATTCGCTCTACGAATTCAGCCAAGGGCGCTCCAAGGCGCTGATCGAGATCGCCGGCAAGCCCATGGTGCAATGGATCCTGGATGCGCTCAGTGAAGCAGAGCATATCGGCAACGTGGTCATCGTCGGCCTCAGCGAGGCCGACGGACTGACCTGCAAGAAGCCCCTGAGCTATGTGCCCAACCAGGGCGAAATGCTGCCGAATATTCGCGCCGGTGCGAAGCGCATTGTCGAGCTCAACCCAGACGCCAAGTACTGCGTGCTGGTGCCCTCAGACACGCCGGCCATCACCGGCGAAATGGTGGACTGGGTGCTGGAGCAGGTGCGCGTACCCGACGACGAGATGCTCTACAACGTGGTGGAGAAAGATGTGATGGAAGCGCGCTTCCCCGATTCGCGGCGCACCTTCACGCGCCTCAAAGACGCCGAGGTGTGCGGCGGTGATGTCACCCCGGTGGCGCTGCGCGTCATCCTTTCCAGCGGCGGCACCTGGGAGAAGCTGAGCGATGCGCGCAAGAGCCCGCTCAAGCAGGCTGCCCTCATCGGCTTCGATACGCTGTTCCTGGCGCTCATCCGCCAGCTTACGCTGGCGGATGCCGCTAAACGCGCCGGCCGCAGCCTGGGCCTGCGCGCCCGCGCCCAGCACTGCCCGTATGCCGAGATCGGTATGGATGTGGACAAGGCGCACCATCTCGACGTTATTCGCACCTATTTGGAAGCTAAGCACTAATGGAAAACTGGCTCAAACAAGACGCGCAGCTCTCCACGCGCCTGCGTATTGAAGACCCCGGCTTGCTGCGCAAGCTGGCTATCTTCTTTGGTCACTCGGGTGACTCATGGTTCTGGGGCATTGGCCTGCTGCTGGTTATCTGGCTGGGCAGCCCGCAATGGAAGCAGATTGCCTGGGGCTTGCTAATCGGCATCGCCCTCACGGCGATTGTTGTGCTCATCATTAAGTTCACGGTGCGCCGCTCACGCCCGGCGGGTGAGTGGGGCCAGATTTACCGCAAGACGGACCCACACTCTTTCCCCTCCGGCCATGCGGCGCGTGCCGCCATGCTGGCCGTGCTCGGCCTGGCGCTGGGCCCAGCCTGGTTCGGCGTGCTGCTGTTGGTGTGGGCGCCGCTGGTGGGCCTGGCCCGCGTAGCCACCGGCTTGCACTTTGTCTCAGACGTAGTGGTGGGCTGGCTGCTCGGCATCCTGATGGGCTGGGTCGCTCTGCAGCTGTTGCACTCTGGCGTGCTGGCTACCCTGCTCAGTGGCTTTTAGCGTCTCATAGGGCAGAATAGCGCCCATGCTGAATTGGTTGAAGCGCGTGCGCGGCACCCTGGTGCTGGTGCTGATGATCGTCTTTCTGGGCGGTTATTGGCTGGGGCAAGTGAATACCCAGCCAACTGAGAGCACACAGAGTTTTACCACCAATAATGTAAAAGCTGTCGTCACCGAGATCGTGCAGGCCGGCCAAGTGGACATGGGTGGCAAGCTGCAACAGTTTCAGGTCTTGGCTGTGCGCGTGCTGGAAGGCAAGTACGCCGGCCAGACCTTTGAGATCGATTATGGCCGCCGCCAGATCGTAGCGGTGGGCTCGTACTTCTCGCCCGGTGACGAGTTGCTGCTCACCGTCAGCGAATACCCAGGCCTGCCCGCACAAGCCTATTACACCGATTACATCCGCACCGGGCCTTTAGCGGTGCTGTTCACGCTGTTTGTGGTGGCTACGCTGCTCATCAGCGGCAAGAAGGGCGCCCGCAGCCTGGTCTCTATGGCTTTCAGCCTCACCATCATCATGGCCTTCATCCTGCCCAGAATATTGGGCGGCGAAGACCCCGTATGGGTGAGCGTGGTGGGCTCTTTCGTCATCCTGGCCGGCACGCTCTACCTGGTCTATGGATGGACGGTCAAGACGCATGCGGCCGTCATCGGCACGCTGATCGCGCTGCTGCTGACCGGCTTGCTGGCCGATTACTTTGTGCAGTTCGCACGCATGACCGGCTTCAGTACTGAAGAAGCGATGTTCCTCAGCCAGCAGTCGCAGTCGCTCGTGGTGGATTTCCGCGGGTTGGTGCTGGGCGGCATCATCATCGGCAGCCTGGGCGTGCTGGATGATCTGGTCATCACGCAGGCTTCCGTCATTTTTGAGCTATACCTGCTTGACCCCACGCAAACCTGGCGTGCCCTCTATCGCCGCGGCATGCGCATCGGCCAAGACCACGTGGCCGCCACGGTGAACACGCTGGTGCTGGCCTACACGGGCGCGGCGCTGCCATTGTTGCTGCTGGTGACCGGGGCAGGCGCTGATTGGCTGGGTTTTATCAACCGCGAGTTTGTGACCGAAGAGATCTTACGCACCCTGGTAGGCTCGCTGGGCCTCATGCTGGCCGTGCCGCTCACCACGCTGGTGGCCTGCTGGGCGGCCACGCAGATGTCAGGCTGGGGGCGTGTGCGCCAATGGTTAGGGCCGGCGCTGGAAGCCGATCTGGGCCAGGAGCCGCACGGCCATCACCACCACCATCACTAAGACGCTGAACTCATAAATGCTGCGCTGGCCGTGGCAGCCTCGTGCAACACTTCGGCATCCGTGCGCCCGGAGCGTTTGAGCACCTTGAAGCCATGGTCGGCCTCGGCCAGCCAGTGCAGCTGTGCCAGCGGCAGCGGCTGCAGGCAGCCTTCGAGCAGCGCTGGCGTGGCCAGCGCGTCACGCGTGCCCTGCAGGAATAGCATCGGTATGCTCACCTGCGCCAGATGGGCCGCGCGGGTGATGGCCGGCTTGCCAGCTAGATGCAAGGGGAAGGCGAACAGGAGCAGCCCGCGTACACCCGGCAGGGGCGACTGGCTGGCCGCTAGCGTGGTCATGCGCCCACCGAAGGAACGCCCGCCCGCAAACAGCGGCAGGCCGTCTGCCAAGCCAGCGGCCAGGTCTGCTGCCAGCATGCAGGCGGCACGCACGGTGGCGGTCGCCACCTCGGGCGAATCCGGGCGGCCGCGCCCGTGCTCTTTGTAGGGCAGGTTGTAGCGCAGCGTGGCAATGCCGGCGGCAGCTAGCGCATCGGCCAATGTTTGCATGCTGGTATGGCGCATGTCTGTACCCGCGCCGTGCGCCAGCACAAGTAGAGCGACGGGGTTGCTCGGCATCTGCAGTAGGGCAGACGCGCGGCCGTGTGCGCCAACATCAATGCTGAGTTCTTGCATGCTTGCCAGTCTAAAGCAAAACGCCCAGCTGATGCTGGGCGTTTTTTTACTTCTTGGTTTCTTTCTTCGCCGCTTTTTTAGCGGCGGCTTTCTTGGTGGCCGTTTTCTTTGCTGCTTTTTTGGCAGGCGCTTTGGCCTTCTTGGCGCCAGTCAGGTGCAGCGTATTGCTTGGGTCGCTGTGCGTGCCGCCGCTGTTGACGTGCTTGTCGCTGATCGCCGCGCCGTTCTTGATGACATGCACCAGCGCCATGGCGTGGCCGCGCCCCAGCTCAAAGTCGTCTTTCAGCCAGGCAACGATCTCGCCCGCTTTGGTGTCTGGCCCAAAGCCCTTGGCTTTAGCCAGGGCGATGAACTCGTTGGGCGTTTTGCCGGTCTTGGCTTCGATGTTGTCCAGATAGGCTTGAAACGACATGCTGCACTCCTTTACTTGGCCAGCAAGGCTTCCAGGCGGTCCCAGGTCTCGGTGATGCCCTGTTCGACACCCATCTCCATAATAGCTTTAAGTTCCTCAGCAGTGGAGTAGGTCGTGCGGCCGATGATCTTGGTGCCGCCCTCGACTTCAACGAACTCCATCGCCAACTGGGCCACCGGCATGCCAGGGGCTGCGTTGCCGTCTTTGTCGGCGAATACATCGGTGCCGCTGAAGCGCTCGGGTGCGCTGATCGATTCGAAGACCTGTAGTCCCCACGATTCCATCGTCTCGCCATTCTCATCTTTGCCGCTCATGCAATAGTGCCAGCGGCCGCCCTCGCGGAAATCCATCGTGCAGTGGGTCAGATCCCAACCGTTCGGGCCCCACCAGTGCTTGAGGTGCTCGCAGTCAGTGAAGGCGGCCCACACCTTGTCACGCGGGGCGGTGAAGGTGCGCTCCAGGTACAGCTCGGCGCCATTGGCGGTAATTGTCATCTTGCTCATTTTTTTCTCCTTGGTGGGGTGGGTGTTTGCGGGTCAGGCGGGGTGTCTTGTAACGTGGCCAGATAGCTGTCCAGCTTGTCAAAGCTCTCTTCCCAGTGCGTGCGCGTCTTCTCTAGCCAACGCGTGACCAGTTCCAGCTGTTGCGCGTTGAGCTCGGCGGGGCGGGCTTGCGCCTGGCGGCCGCGCGTGATCAGCCCGGCCTTCTCCAGCACCTTGAGGTGCTTGGAGATGGCCGGCTGGCTCATAGCGAAGGGCGCCGCCAGCTCGTTGACGGTGGCGGCGCCGCGCGTCAAGCGTTCGAGGATAGCGCGCCGCGTCGGGTCGGCCAGGGCGGCAAAGGTGAGGCTGAGGGTGTCTGTGGCAGCGGTCATAGCATGTTATATAACTATTTAGTTATATAACATGCTGGGCCAAATGTCAAGGCTATCAGGGCTCTTTGAGCGGTTCGGCCAGGCCAATCAGGAGGCCCTCAGGCCCGCGGATATAGCACAGCCGGTAGCTGTCCTCATACTGCATCACCTCGCCAACCAGCGTCGCCCCCTGCGCCATCAGGCGGGCCAGCAACGCATCCAGCCCTTGCACGGTGAACATGGCGCGCAGGTAGCCGAGCGAGTTGACCGGGGCAGTGCGGTGGTCAGACACGATGGCCGGGCTGATAAAGCGCGAGAGTTCGATACGGCTGTGTCCATCCGGTGTGACCAGCATGGCCACTTCCACCGTCTGGTCGCCAAGCCCGGTCACGCGGCCAGCCCATTCGCCCTCGATCATGGCACGGCCTTCTAGGGTCATGCCGATCTCTGTGAAGAAGACGATAGCGTCTTCCAGAGACTCGACCACGATGCCGATATTGTCCATGCGCAGTAATTTGCTGCTTTTCATATTCATCCTCCTGGAAATAAAAAACGACGCCAGCCGGGCGTCGTTCTGAGTCCTAAAGGCGGAGAGGGAGGGATTCGAACCCTCGATACCTTGCGGTATACGCGCTTTCCAAGCGCGCGCACTAGGCCAGACTATGCGACCTCTCCAAATGCGAGCCCGTATTATAACTAACTCCTAGGCTATCGATTAGTTGGTTAATCGATAGCTGATAACCAGAATCTCCACTCTCTTTTTTTTGCTTCCCACTCACGTATCCCTAATTCTCGTATACTTCCTCCCCATGACTGGCACCACCATCTATTTTGGCCTGGGCAGCAACCGCGGCGAGCGTCTGGCCAACCTGGACGCCGCCATCGCCGCCCTCGGGCCTGCAGTGCGCGTGCTGCGCCGCAGCGCGGTCTACGAGACCGAGCCGTGGGGCTACGCCGAGCAGGCGCGCTTCCTGAATATGGCCGTGGAAGCCGAAACCGAGCTCAGCCCGCAGGCGCTGCTGGCGCACATCAAGCATATCGAGCAGCAGGTGGGGCGGGTGGCCAGCTTCCGCTATGGCCCGCGTGAGATCGATATTGACATCCTGCTGTATGGCGATGAACAGATTGACCTCAGCGCAGCGGAAGCCAACTTGAAAATACCGCACCCTCGTTTAGCCGAGCGTGCCTTCGTATTGGTGCCGCTGGCCGAGCTGTCCCCGCAACTGGCCGTGCCCGGCACGGCCAGCACTGTGGCTGAGCTGCTGGCGGCGCAAGACGCCAGCGGAGTCGTGCAGTTCACCCCTGGAGCACAGCATGAAGATCGGTAAGCATGAGTTTTACTGGGGCAGCCGCACCTATGTGATGGGCATCCTCAACATCACGCCAGATAGCTTCTCCGGGGATGGCTTGTATTCACAGCAGCAAGTCGTGGCCGCCGCAGTGCAGCAAGCGCACCGCTTCGTTGCGGCCGGCGTGGATTTGCTCGATGTGGGTGGTGAGAGCACGCGCCCGGGTAGCCAACCCATCAGCGCCGAGGATGAGTTGGCGCGTGTGATTCCAGTAATCCAGGCGCTGGCCGCCGAAATCGATACGCCCATTTCCATCGATACCTACAAAGCCAGCACGGCGGCCGCTGCCCTGGATGCGGGCGCTGCGCTGGTGAACGATGTGTGGGGCTTGCGCGCCGACCCGGCGCTGGCGCCGCTAATCGCGGCGCGCCGCGTGCCGGTGGTGCTGATGCACAACCGCAGCCAGCCCGCCAACGCCGAGGTGCGTGAGCGCCTTGGCGGCCGCTATGTGGGTGTGGAATACAACGAACTGCTCGGCGATATTCGCAATGAGCTGCTCGAAAGCATCTCGATAGCACATGCCGCCGGCATTGCCGATGAGCACATCATCCTTGACCCCGGTATTGGCTTTGGCAAAACCGTGGAGCAGAATCTGGAGCTGCTTAACCGTGGCGGCGAGCTGCGCGATCTCGGCTATCCGCTGCTGGTGGGGCCTTCGCGCAAATCCTTCATCGGCTACACGTTGGATCTGCCGCCAGATCAGCGCATGGAGGGTACTGCCGCCGCGGTGGCCGTCAGCATCCTGCGCGGGGCAGACATCGTGCGCGTGCACGATGTCGAGCCGATTGTGCGCGTGGCGCGCATGACGGATGCCATCCTCGGCCGCGGTAGCCAAGCCCGGCGGGTATAACAGCCATATGGCCTCCACAGCCGATCTCTCGCGTGATGACTTCATGCGCTATTCCCGCCACCTGCTGATTCCAGAAGTAGGGCTGGCGGGCCAGCAAAAGCTGCGTGGCGCCTCCGTCTTGCTGATCGGCACCGGCGGCCTGGGCTCGCCGGCCGCGCTCTACCTGGCTGCCGCCGGGGTGGGGCGCATCGGCCTGGTGGATTATGACGTGGTGGATGCGTCCAACCTGCAGCGCCAGGTCATCCACGGCACGGCGCAACTGGGCACACTCAAAGTGGAGTCAGCCCGCCAGCGTATTCTTGATATCAATCCCACTGTGCAGGTGGATGTGTACAACGAACTTTTTACCTCGGCGAACGCGCTGCAAATTGCTGAAGGTTATGACCTCATTATTGATGGCACGGATAACTTTCCCACCCGCTATCTGGTCAACGATGTCAGCGTAAAGCTAGGCATCCCCAATGTGTACGGCTCCATTTTTCGCTTCGATGGCCAGGTCAGCGTCTTCGACGCCAAGCAAGGCCCGTGCTACCGCTGTCTGTTCCCGGAGCCGCCGCCGCCCGGGCTGGTGCCCTCGTGCGCCGAGGGCGGCGTGCTGGGTGTGCTGCCGGGCATCATCGGCAGCATGCAAGCCAGCGAGGGGCTGAAGGTGCTGCTGGGCATTGGCGAAACGCTGGTGGGGCGTCTGCTCTTGTTCAATGCGCTGGACATGCGAGTGGAGTTTGTCACGCTGCGCAAGAATCCCAACTGTGCCGTGTGCAGTTTGCCCGTTGAGCAGATCGAGCTGATAGACTACGAAGCGTTTTGCGGTTTACCATCACACGATCACAGCGAGGGCAGCATGGATAGCAAATTTGAAATTACCCCCAAGGAGCTGGCGGAGCAGCTCAAGAACGGCGCCGAGGTCAAGATCATTGATGTGCGTGAGCCGCACGAGCTGGCCATCTCACACCTCGAGGGTAGCATCGATATTCCGCTGGGCGAGATCGCCGGGCGCCTGTCTGCGCTGGACACGGCCAACGAATACGTGGTGCTGTGCCGCGTGGGCGGGCGTTCTGCGCGTGCGGTGGAGCTGATGCAAGCGGCCGGTTTCGGCAAGGTCAAGAACCTGGTGGGCGGCATCAACGCCTGGGCCGAGCAAGTAGACCCAGATTTGCCGGTCTACTAAGCCAAGCGGTTACTTTTGTGACTGTAGCGGAGGGTATGCCTCCGCTACAGTTCTTGTATCGAGAGAATCCAGTGGGTGGGGCGCTAGCGCAGATAAAAGAGGCGATATTGCCGGGCCTCATGGATGGCGCGGTATTTCTCCGGTTGGAGTTGAAAGCGTGCCCCGGGCAGATTCATGTAATAGCCGTCCAACCACACACTTTGACTCTGGAAAGCACCGGCGAACCCAGCACGCTCAGCACCTCGCGGCGTGCCAACTGGCGAACATGGCGTTGGCCCAGTGCGAAGCCGATGCTGGCAATCCCCAGATAGACGGCTAGCGCAGGCAGCCATATCGGCAGCACAGCGCGCAGCGTGTCGGCCTGCTCACTCATGGCTAGCAAGCCTAGGATGAGCAGCGCGCTGGCCAGCACCACCGCCGCGGCGAACAGCGTGCGCTTGCGTGCCGCCACCAGGTAGTCTTTCACGGCTTTGTTCTGCTGGCTGGATAACTGGCCAGCTTGATTTTGGGCCAGCTCACTGGCGCTGAAATTGAAGGCGGTTTGCATTGCCAGAGTCTAGCATCCGCGGCACGGCCACCTGCGCTACGCGGCTATAATTCACGACTGCTTAACAAGGTGCACTCATGACAGATAGCAATCCCAAAAAGACCATTTTGATCGTGATGGCCCACCCGGATGACGAATCCTTCGGTATGGGTGGCACCATCGCTTATTACGACACCTTGGGTGTAGACGTGCACCTGGCCTGCGCTACCCGCGGCGAGGCTGGCACGGTGGACCCGGAGTATATGACCAAATACAAGACCATCGCCGAGCTGCGCGAAGCCGAGCTGATGTGCGCCGCCGATGCCCTCGGCCTCAAGAGCGTCAATTTCCTGAACTATCGCGACAGCGGCATGGTGGGCTCAGACGATAACAAGAATCCCCTGGCGCTGGTGCAGGCGCCGCTCGAACAGGTGGCTGGCCGCATCGTCGCTGAGATTCGTCGCCTCAAGCCGCAAGTCGTCATCACCTTTGATGAGACCGGTGGCTACTACCACCCTGACCACATCCATATCCACAAGGCCACCGTGGCCGCCTTCCACGCGGCCGGCGACGCCAGCCAGTATCCTGAAGCCGGTGCGCCGTACCAGCCGGCCCAGCTGTATGTGAATGCGCGCAACCGTGCCCGCCTGCGCCGCGCCGTGTTCCTGATGCGCCTGGTGGGCAAGGATCCCTCCAAGGTGGGCCGCAACAAGGATATTGACCTGACCCGCCTTGCGCGTGACAAAGACACCGCTCCGCATGTCACCATCAACTATCGCAGCGTACAGGGGCGCAAAGACAAGGCAGATGCCTGCCACGCTAGCCAGGGCGGGGGGCGCTTCATAGGCTCCAACCTGCTGGAAGTGATCGCCCGCTGGCTGGGCAACAAAGACCGCTTTACCCGCATCGTGCCCGCCACGCCAGATGACTACCGCACAAACGACTTGTTTGCCGAATAGGCAGCTTGTGATATAATTCTCAGCTGTTTGCAATAGCGAGAAGGAAACTAAATGTCTGAATTGTTGAAGGCCGTACTGGCCAAACGAAACGAGAATGTACCTGACCTGCGCCCGGGTGACCTGGTGAGTGTGCACGTCAAGATCAAAGAAGGTGACCGCGAGCGCATTCAGGAGTTCAAGGGCACCGTCCTCAAAGAGGGCGGCAAGGGCAACAACCGCAACTTCACTGTGCGCCGTGTAGCCAGCAATGGTATCGGTGTAGAGCGCACCTTCCTGTATGCCTCTCCGCTGGTGGAGAAGGTGGTCGTGGAGCGTCACTCCAAGGTGCGCCGCGCCAACCTCGCCTTCCTGCGCAATGTGAGCGGCAAGAAGGCCCGCCTCAAGCAGAAGTTCGACAACTAGAAGTTTGCATCTGGTATAACCTAGAGCGCAGCGCAAGCTGCGCTCTTTTATTTTTATGCCTATGAATAGCCCCAGCAAACAATCCAAGCAACCGATAGGCGCCTTTGACTCCGGTGTGGGCGGTCTCAGCGTGCTGCGTACCTTGCATGCCCAGCTGCCCAACGAAGACTTTGTTTACTTTGCAGACCAGGCGCATGTGCCCTACGGCCCGCGTGGGCTCGACGAAGTGCGTGGTTTCTCTGAAGCGATCGCGCGCTACTTGGTAGCCCAGGGCGCCAAGCTGATCGTCATCCCGTGCAACACGGCCTCTGCGGCGGCGCTGCACTCGATCCGCCAGTTGTATCCGCACATCCCCATCGTAGGCATGGAGCCGGCCGTCAAGCCGGCTGCCGAGCACACCGAGAGCGGCGTAGTGGGCGTGCTGGCTACCGGGACCACCTTTGAAGGCGAGCTGTATGCGTCGGTCGTGGAGCGCTTTGCCCAAGATGTCACCTTGCTGCAAAATGCCTGCCGCGGCCTGGTGAGCGAGATCGAAGCGGGCCGCGCCAACGGCCCCGAAGCGCGCCGCATCCTCACGCAGGCGCTGCAACCAATGCTGGCGCAGGGCATGGATACGGTGGTGCTGGGCTGCACGCACTATCCCTTTGCGTTCGATACTATTCGAGACATTGTTGGCCCGGCGGTGCGCCTGGTGGACCCGGCGCCCGCGGTCGCCCGCCGCGTCGAGAGCCTGCTGGCCGAATACGGCCTGGCCGCGGCTGGCGGCGAGGTTGGCCGCACGCGTTATGTGACCAGCGGCGACCCTGGCGTTATGCAGCAGCGCGTGCGAGAGCTGCTAGGCGAAGCTGTTGAAGTCGAAGGGTTTGTTTGGCAAGGTGAGGAGGTAATCACCGCAGATAAACGCAGATGAACGCAGATATCTACAGACCCCTCACTACCCTTTGAATTTCGACCTTGCTTTTTGCAAAATTCATCAATAAAGCGAGGTTGAGTTGGGCTGCAGTTAAATAGTTAATGCACTGGGCCATGTGTGCTTTGTCGAGCGCACGGGCAACTTTGATTTCAACCAGAACCAGATTACCAACAACCAAGTCAGCCACATATTCGCCCACGACGAAGCCTTTATACGTTATCTTGAATGGCAGCTGTTGCTCAGCTTGCACACCTTGGTTACGTAGTTCAATGACTAATGCGTTTTCGTAAACTTTCTCCAGGAAACCGGCGCCAAGAGTGTTGCTTACGTTGTATGCACAGCCAATGATAATTTTTGTAAGTTCGTCTATGTGCATACCCCACCTGGCAGAAGTTTTTATCTGCGTTTATCTGCGTCCATCTGCGGTTAACATCTACCCATCGGCCGGCAGAATACCCGCCCGTTCCAAAGACACCTCCACGCCATTGAAGTTCTCAAAGGACAGATCCGTAAAGCGCATGCCGTAGAGGTCTTTCAAACGACGGAAGATGCTCAGATAGGTTTCCGGCAGGCGGCGCTCCCAGTTTAGCCCCAGCTGATGCGCGGCGGCCTGGATGGGCTCTGGCTCCGTGCCCTCGATCTCCACGAAGGTGCCGTAAGGCATTTCGTCCAGCGTGATCTTCAGCCCGGTCATCACATACGTGGTGCGGTACTTCTCATACATGAACTTCGAGCCAAAACCCAGCGCCTCGATCAGCTTTTGTGCCTGGGTGAAGTTCGAGACATCGAATTCAATTTCCTGGCGGGCCAGCACGCCGCCCAGCGTAGTGCTGGGGCCCTTGAAGGTCATGTGGCTGCTGCTATCACGGCGCAGGCGCAGCATGCTGTGTGCTTCGCCCAACACCCCGTTAGGGCTGTCGAAGCGCAGGTTGTACTCGTGGGTGCGTGGGTGCAGCAGCACGGCCCCCGCAGCCACCAGCCGGCGCTCAATCTCCGCCGGCTGGGCTACGTGGAATTTAACTTCTAGTTCTTTGTCGCCTACCAAGGTAACCATATAGCTTATTCAACACTCACCATGCTGGTGCGTTGCTCTACGCTGTCACCAGCTTTAACTTGGATGCGGGTCACCTTGCCATCCCGCGGGGATTTTAGCTCGTTCTGCATCTTCATCGATTCAAGGATCACCAGAACGTCACCTTTTTTGACGTCGTCGCCCTCATTCACAGACACCTTGACCACCAGGCCGGGCATCGGCGCCTTAAGCACGAACTCGCCGCTGTCTGCCGCGCCGCCACCGGCGGCCGCCCGCAGGCGCTTCTCGCGCTCGTCTTCCACTTTGGCGCTGTGCAGCACGCCGCGCAGCAAGACCTGCAGTTCGTCTTCCTCGCCGGTGTAGACGTGCGCCTGGTACGACTGGCCGTCCACCAGTAGCGAATAGATCGGCTGCCCGCTCACGGACTTGAAGTCCACCTCCACCACCTTGCCATTAATGCTCACCTGGCGTGGGTTGAGGATCTCGATTTCGTATTGTGTTTCGTTAATCGTGGTTATGTATTTCATCAGCGGTGTATCCGTTCCCAGCGGGAGACCCACTTCCAGTTGCTCGTGTCACGCTTGCCGCGTGAAATGATGTGCGCCGAACGCTCGGCCTGCTCGTTGGCCACCAAGGTGGCCACGATGGCGGCAATCTCAGGGTGCGTCTCCATGCCTTCTTCAGCCTTCTCGAGTGAGAAGCGCTCTTCTACGAAGCGCGTGTCGAAGTTGCCGGCAATAAAGCGCGCCTGTTCCAGCATACGCTGGTGGAAGGGGATATTGGTCATTACGCCCACCACATGATATTCCTCAAGGGCGCGGCGCATACGCAAGATGGCCTGGGCGCGTGATTCGCCCTTGACCACCAACTTGGAGATCAGCGAATCGTAGTAGGGCGAAATGTTGAAGCCGGCATACACGCCCGTGTCCACGCGCACGCCCGGCCCGGTGGGCACGGTGAGGTGCGAGATAAAGCCAGTGGAGGGCAGGAAGTTGTTGTGCGGGTCTTCTGCATTGACGCGGCACTCAATCGCCCAGCCCTGCATCTTGACCTGCTCCTGCGTCAGGCTCAGCGGCCTGCCACGCGCAATACGCAACTGCTCGGTCACGATGTCCAGCCCGGTCACCTCTTCGGTGATGGGGTGTTCCACCTGCAAACGCGTGTTCATCTCCAGGAAGTAGAAGTTCTTGTCTTTGTCTACCAGGAACTCGATGGTGCCGGCATTGATGTAGCCCACCGCCTTGGCCGCCTTTACGGCCACCGCACCCATCTTCTGGCGGAAGTCCTCGTCCTCATCAATGAAGGGGGAGGGGGCTTCTTCCAGCAGCTTCTGGTGGCGGCGCTGCAGCGAGCATTCACGTTCGCCGAGGTGGATGGTGTTGCCATCCTCATCGGCGATGATTTGGAACTCAATATGGCGGGCGCCCTCAATGAGCTTCTCGAGGTACACGTTGCCATCACCGAAGGCGGCCAGCGCCTCACGGCGGGCGCTCTCCAGCAAGCCGGGCATCTCATCCAGGCTGCGCACTTCGCGCATACCCTTGCCGCCACCACCGGCGGTAGCCTTGATGAGCAGCGGGAAGCCGATGTCTTGCGCTGCCTTCAGCAGCTCCTCGTCGCTCAGGCTGCCTTCGCCCTCGGTGCCGGGCACCACGGGCACGCCGGCGGCGGCCACGGTGGCACGCGCAATCGCCTTGTCGCCCATCGCTGCAATGGCGGAGGGCTTGGGGCCGATGAAGCGAATGCCCGCATCCACACAAGCCTGCGAGAAGTCCGAGCGCTCGGCCAGGAAGCCGTAGCCCGGGTGCACTGCGCCGGCGCCAGACTTCTTGACCACATCCAGAATGTGGTCCATACGCAGGTAGGATTCGCGTGAGGGCGCCGGGCCAATGTAGTAGGCTTCGTCGGCCAGGCGCACATGCAGCGCCTGGCGGTCGGCCTCGGAATACACCGCCACGGTTTGCAGACCCAGCTCACGGCAGGCGCGGATCACGCGCACTGCAATTTCTCCACGGTTGGCAATCAGAACTTTATTGAACATGATGGCCTACAGGGGAATGTTCCCGTGCTTGCGCGCCGGGTTGCTGTCGCGCTTGTTGGTGAGCATCTCCAGCGCGTTGATGAGGCGAGGTCGGGTGTCGCTAGGCTGAATGACATCGTCAATGAAGCCGCGGCTCGCCGCTACGTAGGGATTGGCAAATTCCTGGCGGTACTGGGCCACCAATTCGGCTTTGCGCGCCACCGGGTCCTTGGCTTCGGCGATTTCCTTGCGGAAGATGATATTGACCGCGCCATCTGGCCCCATCACGGCGATCTCGGCCGTGGGCCAGGCCAGGTTCACATCACCACGGATGTGCTTGCTGCTCATCACGTCGTACGCACCGCCATAGGCCTTCCGTGTCACCACGGTGAGCTTGGGCACGGTGGCCTCGCAGTAGGCGTACAGCAGTTTGGCGCCAGCACGGATGATGCCGTTGTGCTCCTGCGCCGTGCCGGGCATGAAGCCGGGTACGTCTACCAGGGTCAGCAGCGGGATATTGAACGAGTCGCAGAAGCGCACGAAGCGTGCCGCCTTGTCGGAGGCGTCGATGTCGAGCACGCCAGCCAGCACCATCGGCTGGTTGGCGATGATGCCGATCACGTGGCCGCCCAGGCGGCTGAAGCCCACCACAATGTTCTGGGCGAACTGGTCATGAATTTCGTAGAAGGCGCCTTCGTCCACCACCATGCGGATGACATCTTTGATGTCATACGGCTTGGAGGGGTCGTCTGGGATCAGCGTGTCCAACGCCTCATCGCGGCGCAGCGGGTTGTCCTTGCTGGGCTTGAAGGGGGGATCTTCCAGGTTGTTCTGCGGCAGGTAGGAGAGCAGCTTGCGGATGAGGAACAGCGTATCCGCCTCGGAGTCACCCACCACATGGCACACGCCTGAGGTGCTGGCGTGCACGCTGGCGCCGCCCAGGTCTTCAAAGCTCACTTCTTCGTGTGTCACACTCTTGACCACTTCCGGCCCGGTGACGAACATATACGAGGAGTTGCGCACCATGAAGATGAAATCGGTCAGGGCGGGGGAGTAGACCGCACCGCCAGCACACGGCCCCATGATGGCGCTGATCTGTGGGATCACACCGGAGGCCATGGTGTTGCGCAGGAAGATGTCGGCATAGCCGCCCAGCGAAACCACGCCTTCCTGGATGCGCGCGCCGCCCGAGTCGTTCAGGCCAATCACCGGAGCGCCATTCTTGAGCGCCATCTCCATCACCTTGATGATCTTCTCGGCATGCACTTCGCTCAGGCTGCCACCGAAGACGGTGAAGTCTTGCGAGAATACATACACCAGGCGGCCGTCGATGGTGCCCCAGCCGGTCACCACGCTATCGCTCAGGATCTGCTGCTTCTCCAGGCCGAAGGCGTGTGTGCGGTGCTTGACGAAGGCATCCACCTCGCGGAAGGAGCCTTTGTCCAGGAATAAGTCCAGGCGCTCACGCGCCGTCAGGCGGCCTTGCTTGTGCTGCGCTTCCACGCGGGCGGGGCCGCCACCTTGTTGGCTTTGAATACGTAATTCTTGTAGTTCTTCGATCTTAGAGGGTTTTGTCATCCTTCTCTCCGATGTCGTGCTTCTATAAAGTAGGCCTTTGAGGCAGGCGAGGCCAGAATGGCGAAACAGGATCCCAGCAACAGCAATCCCAGTGCGGCTAGAAAAGGCCAGTTGCTGTCTTGCGAGCCGCGCACTTGCGCCAGCAACCGGTCAGCCCAGAAAAATGCACCGTAGCCCAGCACCAGCGCTTGGGCGGCGCCGCGGCCCCATGCAGTGGGGCGTGCCAGCCCGTAGGCTGTGGCTGCGCCTGCCAGCGCCCACACTGCGCCACTGAGCACAAAATACAGCGGCGGTATGGTTAGCGGCAGGCTGTTGAGTAGTTGCCAGCTGCGCAGGGCAGTACCCAGGCGCAGAATTTGCAGGCCTGTGAACATTAACACTAGTGCTAACAGCACGGTTACGCCACGCGGCCGATTGGCGGGGCCAGATTTGTGCATGCTACAGGGAAACCCCTGCTAATGAGTGAAAGACATAGCCTTGGGCTGCCAGCGTAGGCAACAGGCTGTGCAGAGCGGCGGCGGTCTGCGAGCGGTTGCCGCCGCCATCGTGCATCAGCACGAGTGCGCCCGGCACCACCTCGGCCAGCACGCGGCTGACGATGGCCTCGCTGCCTGGCTCGCTCCAATCCTCGGGGTCAATATCCCACAGCACCATCTCGTAGCCCAGGGCGTTGACCCACGGCTCGGTATTGGCATCCGTGCTGCCGTAGGGCGGGCGCATGGTGTGCATCGTGCCGGCGGGCAGCCGTGTGCCGGCGGCGGTGCGCACAGCCTCAGCCGTGGCACGCATCTCTTTCAGGAACAGGTCGTGCGGCATCTCGGCCAGGCGCGGGTGACTGAAGCTGTGGTTGCCCACACTGTGCCCGGCGTCCAGCTCGGCCTGCAGCAGCTCGGGCAGCAACTGCACGCGGCCGCCCACGACGAAGAACGTGGCCAGCGCGTTGTATGCGGCCAACGCCGCCAGCACGGCGGGCGTATCGGCGGCTGGCCCGTCATCAAAGGTGAAGTACAAGATGGGCTGCCCGCTGGCGTTGTGGGTGGGACGCTCACTGAGGCGCATGCTAGACCTTCTTTTTCTTCTTCAGGCTGGCTACATACCGCTCAAGGTCAGGCTGATGCTCAGCGTAGTGTTCAAAGGTATCCGTTACCAGGATCCAGTAGGGTGGGCGGCGCTTGCTGGCCTTGTCATTGAGCAGCTCGTCGCTGATGCCAGCACACAGCGCCTTCAAGCGCGCCAGGTTGGCTTCGAAGACCGCCAGCACTTCATCCAGCGTCATGGCTTCGCTCTGTGCCAGCACCTGAGCGTTGATCTCATCCAGATTGTTGATGGTGCCGGTTTCTTCGCCTGCTAATTGCAGGGGAGCGCGTAACATGGCCAGGTTCTCCCACCAAATGAGATGGGCGATCTGGTCCTTCACGGACCAATCGTCTTGCGGGCCGGGGCGTTGCGTCATCTGGCGCGGGGTGAGCCCGGCGTAGACAGCCGAGTAGGCGGCGCGGCCTTTCTTGATGCGTTGCCAAAGTTCCTTGGGAGACATTCGAGATGGTGTGTCCAGCATGGCAGCCTCACTGAAATAGGGTGCATAACATTTTAGAGTAATTTTCAGTTATTACATTAAGTTAACAAACAACCGCCCCTAGTGTGTTAGACTGCAAAAAGTAGTCGCTACTTTGAGGCGGCACACCATTTTGCAAGGAGAAATAAAAATGGGTATTTTTGACAAGATTCTTAAGGGTTTGGGTATCAAAAAGGATGACGATGCCAAAAACACCGATGCCGGCGCTAGTGCTAAGCCGAAGGCGGGTGCCACTGCTGCCCCGCGTGCGACTCTGAAAACTGGCTTGGGTAGCAGCAAGCCTGCTGCCATGGATGCGGTTGATGTAGCCGCCAAGATGGACGCGCTGGCCAAGGCCAACCCGCAGGAACTCAACTGGAAGGTTTCCATTGTGGACCTGCTCAAGTTGCTGGACATTGACAGCAGCTTCGAGAACCGCAAGGAACTGGCTATCGAGCTGGGCGTTCCCACCGAATACCTCGAGGACTCCGCCAAGATGAACACCTGGCTGCACAAGACCGTCCTCAAGAAGATCGCTGAGAACGGCGGCAACGTGCCTGCCAGCCTGCTGGACTAAGCACACACACCAAACAAAAGCCCCGCCATTCGGCGGGGCTTTTTTATTTGACCGTTTTCGGATTCTTTGCCCGGCGCTTGGTTTTCTGCTTCCTGGGGCTATTGAAGTAGGCGTGCATGCGCTTGCCGCGCAGTAGAAGATAGAGGACAGCAAAGACCAGCAGAGTGACCAGCAGGGGAGTGCCTTGTATGGCCGCGGGCAGAGTGCCCCACAGCCCTTGTTCAATCCAGTACATGGCGGCCAAACCGGCCGCAAACACGTAGACCGCCAGCCGTCCCCAGCGCTCCGGCGCACCCAGGCCGCGCGCCACGGCCAGGCTGGCCACAAGCCACACCAAGGCCAGCAAACTGCTCAGCTTCATTCCCTGGGTAGCCACCCAGCCGAAACAGAAGAGTATGAACAGCACAATGAGTATCAGCAGCGCGGTGATGCGACGCGGCGTGGTGGATTGCCTCTTGGCCGGCGGCGGGTTGGCAATGATTGTGGCCCGCCGTGAGTGGGAGAGTGCCAAAGTGAGGCTGCCAAAGGTTCCGCCTAACAATAGCGGACTCTGTGTGAATAAGAAGATAACGAAGAACAACATGCTGTGCGAAAAGAAGTGGGTATGTGCCTGTTGTTTATATGCGTGCCAGCGATTAATCGCTATCTGCCCGCTAATCTTGCTTTCTGGGTTGGTGAAGGTGTATTTCCATGTCCACAAGACTGCCAGAGTATCCAGCACCGCCGTCAGCACAGGCATGAAATACAACCCATAGATTACGAGAAAGGTGGACCTTAACCAGGTATCCTCTGGTGAGTGCATGTCCTGCTGGAAGAGCATATGCGCGGCAAACAGCATCAGCACCTGCACAAGAATGAGGCCTTGCATATGTTTGACATCGATTTTGTTGTTCTCTGTCTCTGCAGTAAAAGGTCCACCCTCAGCTGTGATTATTTCTGCTGCGCGCGCTGCATAGGCTTTAGTGCCAAGCTGCACCACTACCATATTCAGCACCGCTACCATGAGCCATACCCCTGCGGATGCAAAAGGGGATGAAAGGATAAAGTTTTCCATATAGCCTCCCTTAAACCTTGTGTTCCTGCTGCTGTAGCCAGCGTTTACTTATATCTCCAGCACGATCTTGCCCATCTGCCCGCCGGCTTCCATGCGTTCGTGGGCGGCACGTGCTTCTGCCAGCGGGTAGCTGCGGTCCACCACCGGCTTGAGCTTGCCGGCAAACACCAGCGCCATCACATCGGCGAAGTCCTTGAAGGTGCCCATGGTTGAGCCTAAGATGCTGAGATGCTTGCTGAAGATATAGCGGTTATCAATTTCAAAGGTGGGCGCGCCGGTGTTGCCCACGGTGAGCAGGCGGCCGCCCTTGCGCAGGGTACGCAGGCTTTGCATGAACGTGGTGCCGACATTGTCCACCACGGCGTCCACGCCGCGCTTTTCGGTGAGCAGGTAGGCGGCCTTGCTCCAGTCAGCCTGGCTGCGATCGATCACATCGTCCGCGCCCAGCTGGCGTGCCAGCTCCAGCTTGCTCGCATCCGAGCCGACCACGATCACGCGCAGCCCCAGATACTTGCCGATCTGGATGCTGGCCGTGTTCACGCCGCCCGAGGCGCCTACGATGAGCAGTGTCTCGCCGGCGCGTAGCGCGCCGCGACGCACCAACGAGTGCCAGGCGGTGACGTACACCAGCGCCGCGGCCGCGGCATCCGCTGCCGGAAAGCTGCCGGGAATCTCCAGCAGGTTGCTGGCAGGCACGCACACATATTCGGCGTAGGTGCCGGGCAGGCTCTCGCCCAGCAGCTCCCAGTGGCGGCACAGGTTCTCTTGCCCGCTCTTGGTGAAGCTGTCTTCTTCTATACAAATGCTGGAGTTGATGACCACGCGCTGGCCCACTTGCCAGCGCGTTACTCCATCACCCAGCGCATCTACTATGCCGGCGCCATCCGCGCCGAGGATGTGTGGCAGGCTCAGCTTGATGCCCGGCCAGCCGGCGCGTACGAACATGTCCGCATGGTTCAGTGCCGCCGCATTCAGCTTTACGCGCACCCAGCCGGGTGCGGGTTGCGGGGTGGGGCGTTCGCCATACTGCAGCACCTCAGGCCCACCATGTTTCTCAAAGTAGATGGATTTCATACTCAGCATTATATGCGCCGAAAAATTCTTGCAATCCGGCCAATCGATTAATCAATTAATTGATGGGTCGGATGTAGAATATCTGCGTCACCGTCGTATTCAAGGAGCACCATGGCCGATTTTGTAGTTCAACTGCATGAGGGTTTAGGTTCAACATCGCTGTACTATTTCCTCATCCTGTCTGTGTGGGGCTATGTGCGCTTCTTCCGCAAGCAAGGCATCGATTCGGCCTACTGGGGCATGCTGGTGATTGCTGAGTTGCTCATTCTTGCTGAGTGTTTTCTGGGTGCATACCTCTGGTTGGATGGCTATCGCCCGATGCGCAGCATCCATGTGCTCTACGGCCTCATCCTCCCCCTTATGATTCCCGCTGCGTACCTCTATACCAAGGGGCGTTCATCCCGCAGCGAGATCTTGATCTACAGTACGGCCACCATCATCACGGTGGGTCTCATTGTTCGGGCCATATATACGGCTCAATATGCACTGCCAGGCTAGCAGTGGTGAGTTGCTCAGGAAGCGTTAGGGACTGAACGGCGCAAGTAACGGAACAAAAAAGCTGCTATTCTGTGAAGGGCGTCGTTCTCCTTCGCTGAGGCTTTGTTTCATAAGCATTGAAAAATTATCTGTGGCATCTTGTCCTAAGTAGACTGAATAATCACTTGGGTAATTTGTCTCATCAATTCCAAGTGCCCCTAAACGTGCAATTGTTGCATCTAGTCGTTCTTGAGGTATGGTGGCTGCTGAATATTTGCCATAAACGAATCGTGAATTCCAGTAGACAACGAGGGAGGAGGAAGGGTGAAATCCTTCTATAGCAGTTTGACTAATATAGACTAGGCCAATTAGCGCTATTGCTGACAATGCTGCTAAACTGGCTCGCCAGACATAGCTCCTAGTTGCATACTCTGCAAGTACTGTCGCCAAGGCCATAGAAAAGAACATAAGTGAAAAGAACGTAAGGTTGGCGCGAGCATTTACTAGCCCTATCAGGCATGAGGCAGCTGCTGCTCCTAGCCATGTCAATGCTCTAAAGCCTGCTTCTTTTTTGCTATCGCCACATAGCAGCTTAAATAGCAATAACCCACAAACAATTAGCATCAATGGCCATGTGGATACAAAAAAGGAGGAGATGCTGTCAAAGGCTTGCCTGCCCGTAAATCCATAAACTGTGTAATCGATTAGCTCAAGCAGTTCTTCCGTGTTAAAGCCAATGGGAGCCGCGCTGTCTATCCAGTAACCGCGTGCCAAGTAATACAGTCCTCCCGCAAAGCTGAGACATACGCACAGTGCATACGCGGCTATCTGAACAACAACTGGAGATTTTAAAATACGCAGATAGGCAAAAGTAAACAGCCAAGCTAAGGGGATTAGGATTAGATTGTCTTCTCTTACCAGCAAAGCCGCTGTGCCTACAAAAAGAGCATAAGCAAAATAGGCAGTTTGACGTGTATCGATGCCTCGTATTATGAAGATTACTGCTTGTATTAGGAGCAGCCCTTGAAGTAAATGAATGCCATCGGTCAGCCAGACGTAGTGGAAGATGCTTTGACGTGCGGCAAGCGTTAGTAGACCCCCAAGAATTGCGAAGAGAAAGGGGAGCTGAAATCGTTCAGCGAGCATGACTATCTGTGTCAAAAAACCTGCATACAGCACCACCATGAAAATCCTGTGGGTGGCTACGCTCTCTTCAAAAAGCACAAAACGGAAATGATAAAAAGCTGTAGACAGGGGGCGGTACCCGGGTGTTTCTATGTTGTCTGGCTCCCAGTTTCCACTCCATGCTTCGCTCAGGTCGGTAGCATTAAAATGACGAATCAGATGAAGATCATCATAAGTCATAGGGTAGTCTAGGGCCTTCCATACCATCCCAAGCCCGGCTAAAAGAAAAATAGTAAAAGCTAGCCAATGCAGCTTATTGCTCTTCTTATCTACCTCATCCCGAGAAGTAAAAGCATACATTAGGCTAACGAGTAGCAGACCTAGTAGGCCATCTATGGCCCAGATAGATAACGGTAAGTCTTTGCTAAAACTCAGGCGGCTTATAGAAAAAGTGGCCAACATACTAAGAAGCGTTGCGAGAACGGTGGTGCCGCCAATCAGTGCAAACCACTTCGGGCCAAATCTTCTTTGCTTTTCAAGCAAATCATCCAGCTTGGAAAAGAGAAAAGGCTTAATGCAAAATGCTAGTAGAGTTGCAATAATGCCAATTGGGAAGAGATCTACCCAGATGTCTCCTTCTCTCCATAACCTCACGATGAAAGCCAGGGGCAAACTGACGATGGGAATCAGGCGCACTAAGTGCCATCGTGCTTCTTTTCCAAAAAGGGAGAGGTGAGCTTTCGCTTCTGGTACGTTCGTCATTTCGTTATTCTAATACGGCCTCGCTTACAATAAAATCAAGTGATTACCTAGGCATAAAAATTTGTTCCGCAGGCGGAGCAGTGACTTGCCCCGCGTTCAATAGTAGTGATAAAATACGCAAATAAGGAACCATCTGTTAGGAGAGCCGAATGACGCAAGCTGCCGTTCCCACCGGCCAAACTGAAAACCTGCCACCGGAAGAGCAAGCCAATCCGCCCTTGAACCGCCGCGAGTTTCTCAACATCGCCTGGCTGTCCTCGCTGGGCTTTTTGACTTTAACCCTGGGTGGCGGCGCGGTGATCTTTGGTATCCCGCGCTTCCGTGAAGGTGAGTTTGGCGGTATGTTCACCGTAGGGCGTGTGGCGGACCTTCCGCCGCAGGATGCCGCTCCGGCCAACTATCCCAAGGTCAAGCTGTGGATCTCCAACGGCCCCGAAGGTCTCACCGCACTCTACAAGGTGTGTGTGCACCTCGGCTGTATTTACGGCTGGAGTGACCAGGAGACCAAGTTCATCTGCCCGTGCCACGGTTCCCAATACGCCCCCAACGGCGATTACATCCTTGGCCCCGCGCCGCGCAGCCTTGACCGTTTCGTCATCACCATCGAAGACGAAAACGGCAACGTGCTTGCTCAGACTCCGGAGGACGGCAGCCCCGTCCAGATCCCGGATAACCCGAACGCCATCGTTCGCGTCAACACCGGCGCCAAGATCCTTGGCGAAGTTCACGGTTAAGAGCCAAACATGACCTTCATCAACAACATTCTGAAACGTCTCAACTACACGCAACTGCCCGCCCGTGGCGAGTGGAAGGCGTTCATCTTCAAGATCATCGATGAGCGTGTGCGCATCATCACCGCCGGTCTCAACCTGCGTGAGTTGCGTGCCATCATGCGTGGTGACCCACCGACCGAGAAACCGAACCCGCGCTACAAGGTCATCACCACCAGCTTCGTGGCGCACATCCGCCCGCGCTATTACCCGCAGGCGGCTACCTGGTTCACGCACACCTTCCGCCTCGGCTTCTTCGTCACCTTCTTCTTTGTGGTCGAGATCATCACCGGTATTGTGCTGATGGCTTACTACGTGCCGTACCCTGATCAAGCGTACGGTTCCATTCTGGCCATCGAGAGCAACGTATTCTTCGGTGAGCTCTTCCGTGACATTCACCGCCTGGGCGCCGAAGCAATGGTGGCCTTCAGCTGGCTGCACTTGCTGCGCACCTACTTCACCGGCTCCTATAAGGGCCCGCGTTCCTTCACCTGGCTCACCGGTGTTATCCTGTTGGCCATCACGGCCTGGTTGAGCTTCACCGGTTACCTGCTGCCTTGGGACCAGTTGTCCTACTGGGCGGTGACCGTAGGTACCTCCATCACCGAGTCCGGCCCGATCGTTGGCCCTACGCTCAACTTGGTCATGCGTGGTGCGCCAGACATCGGCGCGGGTGGTTTGCTGCGTTTCTATCTGCAGCACGTGATCCTCTTCCCGCTGCTGGCTATCTTGTTCATCAGCATTCACTACTACAAGGTTTCGCGTGAGCACAGCATCTCGCTACCCGCAGTAGTTGAGGAGCTGGAGCTGCCGGCTGACAAGAAGAAGGAATACAACCGCCGCATTGACCTCATCCCTGACCTGCTCAGCCATGAGATTTTCCTCATTGCTTTGGGCACGTTCGTGATGCTGGCGATCCTGTATTTCCGCTGGTTCCACTCCCCGCTGGAAACGCACGCCAACCCGCAGAGCACGCCGCTGGACACTAAAGCGCCGTGGTATTTCTGGTGGCTGCAAGGCATCCTCAAGATTGACCCGGCGAACATCCTGGAGAATATGCTCAATCCCATTCTCCAGCCCTTGCTTGGCTTGTTCGGTATTGAATTCACCTTGGAGCTCAGCAAGCTGCTTGACTCCAAGTTCATCATGGGTCTGATTGTTCCGCCCGTGTTGGTTGTCATCCTGGCCTTCCTGCCGTACATCGACAAGAATCCATCACGCCTGTCCAGCAAGCGTCCCTTTGCCATCGTATGGGGCATCAGTTGGATCTTCATCATGCTGGCCCTCAGTTACATGGGCTTGCCTGAATACGGCATTGAAACGCCGGCGGCCACACGCGTCATTCAGGACCTTGCGCCGGAAGAAGGCGAAGGCCCGCTGCGCGAGATTCCCTATGCCGAGCTTTCGCAGGCACAGGGAATCTACACAGTGGGTGAGGATTACGGGCGTGATTTGTGCCCCAACATCGTCTACCAGCCTGACCATGACAAGCCAAATGACATCGTCATCGGCTGCCCGCACCTGACTGCGGTCTTCAACCAGTTCAGCGAGCGCCTACTGGTGGCCGAGGCCGATGGCCGTCTGCCCAACCTGGAAGCCCGCATCATCGTGGAGCAGGTACAGCCCGGCATGGTGCGTGTGACCCCGCAGGTAGATTGGAACGACCCCGAAACTGACGAGGCCAAGACGTACGAGCATACGTACTTCTTGCACGAGAACCGCGTTCTGGGTTCGCACTAAGAGTACGAGGAGAATTAGGTAACTATGAAACGCGTTCAACTCGAAATCGTACTCGGCACCATCTTCGTGCTGCTCAGCGCTGCCATCGTCATCATCCTTGGCATCCGTGAGCCGCAGCGTCTGGCTGACTACGTGCTGCAACAGCGCGCCCGCCAGATCGAATTTGGCGCCGCCGTGTTCCAGAGCAACTGCACCGCCTGCCATGGCAGCACGGCGCAGGGTATCACCGGTATCGCCCCCAGCCTGCGTGATGAGCACTTCTTCACCGAGCGCCTGGGTGAGATCGGTTGGGGCAGCACCTTGGAAGACTACATTGTCTCCGTGGTCACCACCGGCCGCCAAGTCTCCACCCGTGCTCAGTATGTGGGTGGTGGCACCCCTGCGATGCCCACCTGGTCTGAGAAGTTTGGCGGCCCACTGCGTGACGACCAGATCCGAGCTGTGGCTGCTTACATCATGAACTTTGAGCAGTACGCCCTTGGCGTGCTGCCCACCCCGGTGCCTATCGGCCCCATGGTGGACGAGTCCACGCCTGAAGGCCGCGGCCAGGCCCTGTTCACCCAGGCCGGCTGTATCGCCTGTCACACCATTCAGGGTATCAGCACTGCTTCCGTCGGCCCGGCCTTGGATGGCTTGGCCAACCGTGCCGGCTCTACTGTCTCTGGCCTGAGCGCCGAAGAGTACATTCACCAGTCCATCGTGGATCCGAATGCCTACGTGGTTACCGGCTACACGCCTGACGTCATGCCTCAGAACTTCTCTGAGATCTTGACCGAGGACCAGATCAGCGATTTGGTTGCCTTCTTGCAGGCACGCACGCAATAAGCTGACGCCTACCGGACACATCAAGCGCCCCTTCGTATGAAGGGGCGCTTGCATATCCGCTAAAACACGGATGATATACTGGGTTATTCCCGTTGCATCATGAAGAAATCAGTTGGAATTCTCTTCGCACTCTTGCTTTCATCGCTGTGCTTATTGGCCGCGGGCCGCGCCTGGTCTGGCCAGGTAGTGGGGGATGCCGTGCGCGGCGGGCGTATCTACGATAACTGGATCCTTGCCCTCGATCGCACCGCCCCCACGGAGAGTCACCCCCTCTGGGATGAACAGACCACCAATCGTAATGCCGGTGCCGTCACCTGGCTGTGCACCGAGTGCCACGGCTGGGACTATAAGGGCGTGGATGGCGCCTATGGGCAGTTCTCCTCACACTACACTGGCTTCAAAGGCGTTATCGGTGTGGTCGGCGCCAGCCAGGCGGAAGTGTTGATTTGGTTTAACGGCACTGGCAATGTAGCTCACGACTTTACTGCCTATTTTGATAGTGATGATGTCGTTGACCTGGTTGCCTTTTTGCGTACACGCCAGGCAGATACGGACCTGATGATTGATTCCTTCAGCGGGCGCTCACTGGGCAATGCAGAGCTGGGGCGCGGGCTGTATGTCAGTAGTTGCGAGAGCTGCCACGGCAACGCTGGCACGCTGATCAACTTTGGCACACAGGCGCAACCGCTGTACCTGGCGGATATGGCCGTGGCCGACCCGTGGCGTGCCGTCCACAAGATTCGCTTTGGCACGCCGCTGGATCTGCGCATGCCCGCCTCGGAAGAGCTGGGCTGGTCGCTCAGCCGGGTAGCCGATGTGCTCGCCTATGTGCAGACCCTGGAGCGCGGCAACCCTTCGCTGCGCCCCTTCAACCCCGTGTCCTCCGGCGGCACCACCGTTGTGGAGAGTCAGGGCCGCATCGAACCGCTTGTGTGGGCCACCAGCATCCTTTTTGTGATCATTGCGGCGGGCGTGGCCTATGATTATTACCAGACGCGTGCCCACGACAAGGGCCGCAAACGTTGAGCCTCCTCTCAGCTTGCGCAGGTAGACTTAATTCATGACCCCTGTACGCCTCCGTTGGCTGGCTGCCATTGCGTTGCTGCTTATCTTGGTGGCCGCCTATGCTTTTACTACGCGCCAAGTCACCGTGCTGGCCGATGGGCGTGCCCAAGTGCTCAGCACCCGCGCTCTAACTGTTGGCGCGGCACTCGATGAGCTCGGCGTACGCACCCATCGTGAGGATGTGGTGCAGCCCGCCCGCTTCATGCCGTTGCGCAACGGCATCATCATTGCCGTGCAGCGCGCCGCGCGTATTGAGGTGCGGGTAGACGGCGCGTGGCACACCGCCGTCAGCAGCGAGAAAGATCCCGCCCGCGTGCTGGCAGACCTGGACCTAGCCCTTGGGCCAGACGATGTACTCCTGCTGGCGGGGCAGCCGCTGCCGGAGGGCAGCCCGCTGCCCGATGCGCCTGTCATCGTGCTTGAGCTGCGCCGCGCCGTGGCCATCGTCTTGCAGGTGGATGGGCAGACGCAGCAATTCCGCAGCGCCGCAACCACGCTGGGTGCTGCGCTCGCCCAGCAGGGCATCGAGCTCAGCCTTGGGGATAGCCTTGAGCCTGCCGCCGAGACGCCGCTGACTGACGCACTGAGCGCCAGCCTGCAGCGCGGCCGCGCCATCAATATTATGCTGGCTGGCGACACGCTCACCCAGTACAGCGCCGTCGCCAGCGTGGGCGAGGCGCTGGCGGCGGCCGGCATCGCCTTGCAGGGTGAAGACTTCAGCGAGCCAGCCGAGGACCAGCCTGTGCCAGCGGATGGCAGCATTCGCGTTGTGCGCGTTACCGAGAGCGTGCAGCTGGTGCAAGAGATCATTCCGCATCAGACCAGCTGGCAGCCGGATGACACGGCTGAGCTGGACACGATCTCAGTTATCCAGCTTGGACAGGATGGCGTTCTGGCTTCACGTGTGCGCGTGCGTTTTGAAGATGGGCAAGAGGTGGCGCGCCAGAATGAGGCTGAGCGTACTCTGGTGCAGCCCGTCGAGCAGATCAATGGCTATGGCACCAATATTGTCATCCGCACAGCAGTAGTGGACGGTGTCACCATCGAGTATTACCGTGCTGTGCAAGTCTTTGCCACTTCCTATTCGCCGTGCCGCTCTGGTGTGCCCAACCAATGCTTCAATGGCACTTCGCTGGGCGCAGGCTCGCCGCGCCGCGGCATTGTGGCCACTTGGTACAACTGGTTCATCGCCCTGGGTGGTCACTCAGTGTACATTCCTGGCTACGGCGCCGGCATCATTGCTGATGTAGGCGCCTACCGTGACCGTAGCGTGCCGTGGATCGATTTGGCCTTCACCGATGCAGACTATGAGCCGTGGGCAACGTACGTGACCATGTACTTCACCACCCCCGTACCGCCCGATGTGCCCTTGGTGTGGCCGCCGTAAAGAGCTGTAAGCTGCAAACTCTTGCAGTAACCCTCGTCATTGCGAGGACGTGAGGCGGCGTAGCCGCTGAACGACGAAGCAATCCCCAATCTCTCACCCAATCCAATTACTACTTACCAATCCCCAATTACCACTTACACTTGTTTCCAATGCTTCCACCCCTTAACGTTCCTGCGCTGCTACGCGCCCATGGCCTGCGCCCCAACAAACGCCTCGGCCAAAACTTCCTCGTCGACGAAGTGCATTTGGAGAACATCGTGCGTGCTGCAGGCGTAGCGGCAGGCGACGAAGTGCTTGAGATCGGCGCTGGCCTCGGTTCGCTCACCCGCCACCTGGCGGCCGCCGCGGGCCGCGTGGTGGCCGTGGAGCTGGATGCGGGCTTGCTGCCTGCCCTCAGCAGCACGCTGCAGGGGGTGGAGAATGTGCAGGTGCTGCACGCCGATATTTTTGACGTCGACATTAGCCAGCACTTCACGCAAGACGGCTTTCTCGTCGTTGCCAACATTCCATACTACCTGACCTCGAACCTCATCCGGCATTTGCTGGAAAGCCGCCCGCGTCCGGCTCGCTTGGCGCTCACCGTGCAGCTGGAAGTGGCGCAGCGCGCCTGCGCTAGCGCACCTGATCTCTCGCTGCTGGCGTTAAGCGTGCAGCTGTACGGCAAGCCGCATCTGGCACATCACATCCCCGCCGGGGCTTTCTACCCCGCGCCGAATGTGGATTCGGCCCTCTTACTTATTGAGCTATACGAGCAGCCGCTGCTGCCGTGGGAGCAAATCGACCCTTTCTTTCGTGTAGCCAAAGCGGCCTTCGCCCAGAAACGCAAGACCTTAGCCAACTCGCTGGGCGCCATGTGGGGCAAGGCGCAGGCGGCCAGCCGTCTGCAGGCCGCCGGCATTGACCCGATGCGCCGCCCACAAACGCTGACGATAGAGGAGTGGGGGCGGCTGGTAACTTCATAAACTAAACAAGCGTTTAGGGCAAGCACGTTTGCCGAACCCGGCTTATTCATTGGTTAAGCTGCTGGTAGATGGCGGTCTGTCAAAGGTAAAGGCTTTACCCTTGGCAACCGTTAACCCCCCACAGACCTCCACAACCCGCAAAGCCTAAATTGCCCAGTTGGGCCAGATGAATGTTGCGCAAAAACACACGCTACTGCGGCCTGTACTCCGCTCTAGTGCTCATCACCTGCACTCTTGTGCGGTTTCCGTCCTTGACCCTGTGAATCTTGCAGTGATACACTGCGCGCCAAGCTAGTTTGCCATGGGATGTATACGATGAAATCTCAAGATAGCAATTTTCTAAGAGTAGTAGAGGAAAAAGAGAGGCTCTTAACTGCACAGTCTGGTCAAGCGCTAAGTAGGGAGCTGCTTTTCTTTAGAATAAATCAAGATGCTTTTTGGGCTCTTCTTACATCCCACAATAATATTCCTCTTGCAGGCAAAGATGAGGAGCTTAAAAAGGTTACTCTTAAACTATCTTTGAAAATGATGTCAATCTCCCACGTCGCAATGCGGTTAGTTATTGGTGGCTTTATACTTGAATCCCTTGCACTTTTCCGGGTGCTTAATGAAATAGTGCGCACCAGCTATTATCTCAAAGAAAAGCCCAATGAGATAAATGACTATGTTTCCGGAGAACTATGGGCTACCAGCTTGCTTAAGCGCGAGCAAAGTCTACTAGGGAGTCAAAACAAGGGACCAAATGAGCTGTGGGTCTTTCTTAGTCAATTCACCCATTCAACTGTAGGCCTGATCGACGCACTCACAAGCGAGGATGAAGGCAAGTTTTCGGCAGGCATCCTGAACTCAGATATTGAAGCAACTAAGGTGGTATGTCGAGGTATTGTCTCCTCTTTTTTGCTTCAATATTGCAATTTCCGGCTAGTTTTCCATGACGTGAATGAAATCCCTGAGGCCGCAGACAAACAACTCTTTAAATCAGAATTGTCACAGGCGATTTTTGACAGCGAGTTCTTGGAGATACTATCTCATGTTTATGAAGAGATTTCCAAAGCGGAGACATTGTGAACGTTCCGAAGTATCCCTGCCAGCGTGGCTATAGTCATTGTTAGGTACGGGCAACCTGCTACGAACACTACGGCGACCATAGCTACGTCAGCGACTGCAGCACCGCCAGCATCTCGGCGTGTAGCGCCGGGCTGGCCGCCAGAATGCCGTTCTGCTGCGCCAGGAACTCGGCCTGGCCCAGCACCCCGCTTGCCACGCCGCCGGCTTCCTGCACCAGCAGGGCGCCTGCCGCCAGATCCCACGCGCTCAGCTTGAGCTGCCAATAGCCATCCAGGCGGCCGGCGGCCACGTAGCACAGATCCAGTGCGGCGGAGCCGAGGCGCCGCACGCCCTGGCTGCGCATCGAGAAGGCTTGGAATTCGGCAAAGTTGTTGCGCGGGCTGGTACGCACGTCATAGGGGAAGCCGGTCACCAACAAACTCTCGCGCAGCGAGGGCGGGTTGGTGACCTGGATGCGCTCCCCGTTCAACCAGGCGCCCTGGCCGCGTTCGGCGCTGAACATCTCATCCGCCATAGGATCATATACTGCGGCCAGTTGCAGATGGCCGGCATGCTCATAGGCGATCGAGACGCAGAAGGTTTGCATGCCGTGGGCGTAGTTGAGCGTGCCATCCAGCGGGTCGATGTACCAGAGGTGCTCAGCATCGCCACTATGCTCACCGGTTTCCTCGCTGAGGATGCGGTGCTCGGGGAACTGACGCATGATCTCACCCAGGATCAACGCCTCAGAGGCGTGGTCTACCTCGGTAACCAGGTCGGCCTCGCCTTTATAGGCGATCTGGTGCTGCTGGCCATAGCCAGCGCGCAAGATCTCGCCAGCGCGGCGCGCTAGTTCTTCGATGTTTGCGAGAGTAGGTTTCATTATCGTTGCTGCTTCGGCAATGGACTTTTCGACTAACAGATTAGCAAATTAATCTGTTAATCAAATTGGCCGCGCGCTTCTTTCGCCAACTGCTCAAAGTACCCGTTGAGAAACTGTTGGCGCTGTGCACCAATCGCTTTGGCCGTGGGGGTGTAGAAGCGGTCAAGGATCTTGCTGAGTTTGAACAGATACTCGTGATACGAGCTGTGCGTTTCATCGGCGGCCTTCTCGCCCGTCTGCGTAAAGTGCTCAGACGGCTCGGCAAAGAAGGGCCATTCCATCACCACGTCATAGGCCAGCGTGCGTGCCACTCCGTACGCGCCGATGACGTCCAGCTTATCCGCGTCAAACACGATCTTGGCTTCCAGTGTTTCCGGGCGCTTGCTGCCGCGGAAGCGGTGGGTGCGGATGCAATGCTGCACGGCGGCAATGCGCTCTGCCGGCCAGCCTTCGGCGACCAGCACTTCGGCGGCGAATTCGGCGCCACTTTCCTGGTGGTCGGCGCGGGTTTCGCCGCCGGTTTGCCCGCTGGCGTCATGCAGCAGCACGGCGGCGCGCACGATCTCGATGTCGGCGCCTTCGCGCTCGGCCAAGTGCTCGGCCGTGCGCAAGACGCGCAAAATATGATCGAAGCCGTGTACTGGGTCGTAATCTGGATACCAGGCGCGGGCTTGATCAATTGTGGGCATGCTGCAATCGTCTTTCTTGGTTTAGCGGGCGATGTAGAAAATAACTCCCAGCAGTATAACGCCAACCAAGCCGAAGACGAATGCACGCATAGCCAGTTTGATAATGGCGCGCAAAACCACCACTGACAGCCCAATGATCACGATCAGGGCCAGCAGCGCGTAGTGCGCGGGCATGTTACTAATCAGGGTTTGTAGAAAACTCATCTTGATGTACCGGGTACGGCACTCCTTTCTTGTACACACTATGTACAAGATTGGTGCCAAATCGGTAGCCAAGTTGGCGGTAATCCGCCACATCGAGAATGAGCAGGTCGGCTTGCTTGCCCGGCTCCAGCGAGCCGGTGCGCGCCGCCGCACCAATCGCTGCAGCGGCATTGATGGTCGTGGCCGCAATCGCCTCAGCCTGGGTCAGCTTGAGCTGGCGGCAGGCCAGGGCCAGCGTGAACTGCAAGCTCTCGCACCAGGCCGTGCCGGGGTTGAGGTCACCGCCTACGGCCAGCAGGCCGCCGGCGGCCAGGATCTTGCGCGCTGGCGCGTTGTGTACCTCGGCCAAGCCGAACGGCGGGGCAGGGCCACGCCCACCGTGTCGCTGGCCGCCAAGGCGGCGATCTCGGTATCCGAGATCGCCACCAGATGATCCACAGAGGCCGCACCGAGCTCGACCGCCAGCGCAGTGCCGCCTAGATTGTCGAACTCATCAGCATGCAGTTTGAGCGGGAAGCCCGCCTGCTTGGCTGCCTCCAGCATCATGCGCGTTTGTGCCAGGTCGAACGCGCCCGTTTCGCAGAACACATCGAAGAAGGGCAGGGGACGGCCGCCGGCGTGCGCCAGCCACCAGGCTTTGAGCTCGGGCAGCCAATTGCGTGCCAGCTCTTGGGCATAGTCGCCAGCGCGGTCTTTGAACTCCGCCGGGATGGCGTGAGCACCAAGGAAGGTGATGGCCAAATCCCAAGGGCCCTGTGCATCCAGCGCCAGCAGCACCTCCAGCAGGCGCAGCTCGCTCTCCAGGCTCAGGCCGTAGCCGCTCTTGGCTTCGATAGTGGCGCTGCCATGGGCAAACATGCGCTGCAAGCGCGCTTCGGTCTCGGCGTGCAGTTGCTCCAGGGTAGCGGCACGCGTAGCGCGCACGGTGGAAAGGATGCCGCCACCCGCCGCCAGCACCTCAAGGTAGCTCTTGCCCTGCTGGCGCAACTCAAACTCAGCGGCGCGGTCGCCAGCCCAGATGGGGTGGCTGTGGGCGTCGACAAAGGCGGGCATCACCACGCGGCCGCTGGCATCGAAGCTCTCTTCGTTGGGGTGGGCGGCACGCAGCTCGGCGCTGGGGCCAACGGCCACGACAGCGCCCTCGCGCAGCAACACGGCGCCGTCTTCGATCAGGCCCAGCGTGCCGAGTTGCGCGCCGCCAAAGGCGGTACCGCGCTGTGGGCCGCCGGCCAGAGTCAATACTTGGGATGCGGAATGAATGAGCATGTGGGGAGTATAACGGGAGGCAAAGTGAACAGTGACTAGTAATCAGTCATCAGGGGAACCCATCTCCAGCCACTCCCTGATTACTGCTCACTCCTCACTCATCACTCCGAGTTCTCAACTGTTGACTGTCAACTGTCTCCGTGCTAGAGTTACCCGTCCCACGCTATGAACGCCTCACGCACCCAACAGCTCAACGAACGCCTGCGCGCCTTGCTGGCCAGCACGCCTGAAATCGAAGGCGCGGCCCTGGTGAGCGATGACGGACTGATCATCTCCTCTGTGCTGGCTCCGCCCGCCGAGGAGGACCGCGTGGCGGCCATGTCGGCGGCCATGCTCTCGCTGGGCGAGCGCATCGCCCGTGAGCTGGGGCGCGGCACCATGGAGCAGGTCTATATCAAGGGCAGCAATGGCTTTGCCTTGCTCACCGCCGCCAATGAGCAAACTGTGCTCACTATCATGGCCAGCAATGAAGCGCGCCTGGGCCTGTTGCTGCTGGAGCTGCGCAAGGTGGTGGCTGATTTGCAGCCTCTGCTCTAGACCCAATGCAGGCGCACACGCTCAGCGGCTACTACTTGCCCAACCGGTTTGCCCGTATTGCCCTTGAAAGCGCCGAGCAGCTCGTCTCCGGCGCCGCCGTGATGCACGCCCTGCTGGAGGCGGCCAGCCTCTCCGCGCTGGCCAACAATTACCCGCCTGCCAACATGGAGCGCGGGTTTGACTTTGCCCACTTCGCCGCCTTCAATATGGGCATGGAGTCGCTCTATGGGCCGCGCGGCGGCCGCAGTCTGGCGCTACGCGTAGGCCGCCAGACCTTTGGCGCGGCCCTCAGCAACTTTGGTGCCCTTGCAGGCACCAGCGATGCCGCCTTCCGCTTGCTGCCGCTGGGGCTGAAGCTGCGTGCCGGGCTGGGTGCGCTGGCGGGCATCTACAGCCGTGTGAGCGACCAGACCAGCCGCGTTGAGGACACTTCGCACGAGCTGCACTATGTGGTGCTGCGCAACGCGGCCTGTTGGGGCCGCCAGGCCGAGGAGAAGCCGGTGTGCTTCTTTATGGTGGGCATGCTGCAGGAAGCGATTGCGTACCTCACCGAGGGCCGTGAGCTGCGCGTAGACGAGGCCGAGTGCCAAGCCGTTGGGCACAAACACTGCCGATTTGTGGTTTATAAGAAGAGCTAAGTATGAAGATTACGATGGTCATCCCAACCTATAACGAGGCCCAAAACCTGCCCCTGCTGGTCGAGGCCATTCTTGCCCAGAAGATCGATGGCCTGGGCATCCTGGTTGTGGATGATATGAGCCCGGATGGCACCGGCGAGATTGCCGATGCGCTGGCCGCCAAAAACAAAAATATTGAAGTGCTACACCGCCACGGCCCGCGCGGCCTGGGCCGAGCCTATATCTTTGGCTTTGAGCACGCTTTGCAGCGTGGGGCAGATGTTATCGGCCAGATGGACTGCGATTTTTCCCACCCGCCCGACAAGCTACCTGAACTAGTAGCCAAACTCGCCGAGTGTGACCTGGCCCTGGGTTCGCGCTACATCGCTGGCGGCAGCATTGATGAGCACTGGTCCCTGTGGCGCAAGGCGCTCTCGCGCTGGGGCAATTTCTACGCCCGCACCATCCTCGGCATCCCCGTCAAAGACGTCACCGGCGCCTTTCGCTTGTGGCGGCGTGAGCTGCTGGAGAAGATCCCGTATCAGGATGTGGTCTCCAGCGGCTACGTCTTCCTCTATGAGATTCTGTACCTGGCACACCGTGCCGGGGCACGCTTCGGTGAAGTGCCCTTCCATTTTGCAGATCGTGTCAAAGGCGAGTCGAAGATGCGCTTCGGCGTACAGATCGAAGCCGCCATCCGCGTGTGGCAAGTGCGTCTGCGCTATTGGAATTGGCGGCCGCAAGGCAAGTGATGTGCAACAGGGAAGAGTGAGCAGGGGAGATATCGAACCTCAGTCTAGACTCTAAGCGCTAGCCCTCACTCTCCTCCAAGGTCAGCATCGTCCCCGCAGGATAGATAAACAGAAAGTTCTTCCACCAGCGCAGCAACTGCTCTTCGCTCCAACGCGCCGGGTTCTGCTCACGCGGGTAGCCAGGGTCAAGTATCAGCCAGTGCGGGGCAGTGTATTCCAGGGGGATGACCACATGGGGTATCCCTGTGTGACCCATGCCATAGATCATCGTCGGCTGGCCTGCCTCCAGGGCAGCGCGCAGAGCCTGGGGGGGTTGCCTGGTGCGCAGCACTGGCTTCCACGGGAAGCTCTCAAACCTTGCTTGCGCAGGCTGCGCCCATAGGCGCGTAAGCCCCACAGCGCGGCCAGCGGGTGGGTTGCGCCGCCGGGGCCGGGGAACCAGGCGGGGAAGCGGGGGAAGCGAAAGGGAATGCGGTCTAAAAAGCGGCCCAGCTGCACGGCCGCCAGGCTAAAGCCTGGCTGGCCGCTGCGGCGGGCCGCTAGGGTGGTCAGCGTGGTCATGGCGCACAGGGCGCACTCATTCGGGTTGCGGTGGCTGCCGTCGTACTGATACTGGTGCACCTGCAACACTTCAGGCAGGCTGAGGGGCGCCGCCGGCTTGCTCATGGCTTACTCTGCGCGCAGGCTCTTCTCAAGTTCGGCAAAATCCACGCGTGAGGTCAGATCGAGGCTGATGGGCGTAACCGCCACTTTCTTGTCCACCAGCGTGGCGTGCACATCCGTACCGGCGCCAAAGATGCTGGTATCGGTCGGCTCGGCGTAGCCCGTGGAGCCGCGCTCGGCCCATGATTTGCGCTGCGGCGCCGTGGCGGCGTAGAAGCGCATGCGTGAGAGGCGCGTCAGCTCCCATTCCGTGTGGATACTGGCACGCGCCGGCACCTCGAGCTTGAGCACCTGCATATCCTCAGGGAACTGGCGGGTGAGCAGCTTGTGGGCAAACAGCGCCGTAAAGTAGGCGGCTGGCTTGAAGTCGATCTCGGTGGAGTGGGTCAGGTGGTACTTGTGCTCGGTCTCCAGCGAGACGGCCAGCGACGGCGCGCCGTATGAAGCGCCTTCGAGCGCCGCGCCCACCGTGCCAGAGATGGTGACACCGGTGCCAAAGTTGGTGCCATAGTTCACACCCGAGACCACCAAGTCTGGGGTGAAGGGCGGCATGATCTCTAAAATGGCGTGCTGCACCACCTGGGCCGGCGTGCCGCCAACCGCATAGATGGTCCAGTCACTACCGTACACATTGAGCGTCTGCGAGGTGATGATGCCATCGGAGCTGCTGGGCATGCTGCGCCCCATACCGGAGGATTGCTCACGCGGGGCGGCTACCCATACGTAGCCGAGGGCAGACAGCGCTTCCGCTGCGGCCCACAGGCCGGGCGAATTGATGCCGTCATCGTTGGTCAATAAAATTTGGGGTCGGTCTTTGTTTTCCATGAACGTTGAATTGTAACAGCCGCAGCACGGCGTTTTATTTTTGAGATGTAAGGGTTATGGCAGGGAATTGTTACTGGCCCAGTCCGAGCCCAAACGAATTTCTACCTCAAAAGCGTGGTTGGGGTCAAATTCGTGCAGAATGCGGCTGCTGGGAATGCCCATCAGCTCGGCCAGGAAGGTGAGTGTGTGCGGGTTGCCAGTGTGATCTACCAGCACGGTAACGCTGCTGGCGGGGCCATCACTGACCTGGGTTACCTGTGCACCGAGGCTGTTGAGATACTGCTGGGTGCGCGTGCCCAGGGTGGGGTTGCCGCTGCCGTTCTGGATTGCGATGATGGGCGCCTCGGCCGCCATGCGTTCGGCGGGTGTGCCTGGGGTGAGCGGGCTGAGCGCTCCGGTGGAGGCGAAGATGCGGTCACGCAGGGCGTGGATGCGGTCAGGAATGGGGATAAGGATGGCGAGATCATCCGGCGAGTTGCCGTAGATGACATCCTGCTCACCAATGACGCCATGCAGGATCTGTTCACGCTGGACTTGCGCCGCCAGCACGGCCAGCTTGATGGCATCGCTCAGCCCGAGGTTGGTGCGGATACCGCTGGAGAGCTCGGCATAGATGGCGGGAGCATTGGCCACCAGCCCGGGCAGCAAGTTGAAATCGATGATACGGTCACGAATAGCCAGCACGATCTGCTGCTGGCGTCCGGCGCGGGCAAAATCGCCACCGCTCGAATGGCGGTCACGCGCATAGGCCAGCGCCAGGTCACCCGGCAGCACTTGGATACCAGGTTGCAAGTGCAAGGGGGCGCGCTCCCCGAGAGGGTCAATGAGGATGCGCTCAGGCACATCTATCTTCACGCCACCCAGCAGGTCAATGAAGCGCACGAAGGCGCTGAAGTCGATCTGGGCGTAGTAGTCGATCGGCACGCCGATGGTTTGCTCCACCGTGCGGCGTGCCAGCTCCGGCCCACCACCCGGCACCTTGTACAGCTCGCCGAAGTAATAGGCGGTGTTGATCTTGTTGGGGGTGAAGCCGGGAATCACCGCCCACAGGTCACGCGGGATGGAGAGGATGCCGGCTGTCTTGCTCACCGGGTCTACACTGAGCAGCATCATTGAATCGGTGCGCGAAGGGCCTTCGCCCGCAGACCAATCGCGATAGTCCAATCCCATAATGAGGATGGTGACGCGCTCGGCGCCATCCCAGGCTGCGGGGAGCATGAACTCCGGATTGCTCTGTACGATGTCTTGCGCGTCCAACGTATCAGCGCTGGGCGTTTGCAGCAGGCCGATGTTGGGCAGACCAAACAGGCCCGAAGGGGCTGAGCCAAAGTAGCGTGCCCAGGAATATGCGCTGGGGATAGCGAAGGCAGCCAATAGTATCAACATGCCTGCGCCAATCAGCACGGCACGGCGGTGCGCACGAATAAAGGGCAGTGGGTTCAAACGCTGCATGGCTACGGGGTCGGGCTTGGCGTTTCGGTCGCCGTCCATGTGGGTGAAGGCGTGAAGGTTGCCGATGGCGTCAGGGTGATTGAAGGCGTCAGCGTCTGTGTTGGGCTGGCCGAGGCTTCGGCAGTCTGCGTGGCGCTCGGGCTTATGCCTGGGCTGGGTGTTAGGGCTGTGCCAGACACGGTAGCGGTTGGCGCGAGGCTGGCGGTACTGGTCAGCGTGGGTGTTTCGCTCGGGCCGAGGCACTCAAGATAGGCATACTCCGCGGTGGGCTGCAGCGCAGCGTCATTGCGAGCAGCCAGCGCTTGCTGATAAGCCGCGCTGGAGTCGCACCACTCTTGGTCCTTGGCCAGCTGGTCAGCCCAGTGCACCAGCGATTGCCAATAGCGATAAAAGGCCGAGTTGCCTTGCGCGTCACGCAGATCGGGCGCCATGCCCACCAGCTGCCCGTAATAGAAAGCCGCATCCTGCGGGTAAGCCAGCCAGAAGGCATTGCCATACAGATACAGGCGCGCCCATTGGCGATAGTTGTTGGCCTGCGCATCCAGCGGGCCGAAGTTCTCCGCCAGCGAGAAGTCATACAGCCCGGGCTCGAACAGACCTTGCTGCGTGATCTCATTGGCGCCGCGGTTGCGCAGCGCAGCGAAGAGCATGCCGTCCACATCGGCGGTGAAGTAGCTGGCATCCGCCTTACGCAGCGCCAGCAGGGTGTCGATGACGGCGCTCCATTCGCGGGCCAGGAAGTGCTGCCGCGCCGCCTGCATCAACTCCTCTTTGGGGCGTGGATCCTGGGTAGGCGTGGAGCTGGGTTGCATCGAGACGCTGGTGGGCGCCTCGGGCGTGCTTTGTAGCACCAGTAGCACCTCGATCAGCTTGTTGCCGGTGTCGAGGAAGCGTGGGTTCTCGTAATAGATGAATTCCAAGCGCTGGCGCGCCAGGTCGTAGCGGCCGCCGGCCATGTCCTCCATGGCCAGGTTGTACTGCTCCAGCATGTACATGCCTGACTGCATGGTGGCGGTGGCAAACATGATCTGGCGCCCTTCATTCCAGCCCACGATGGCGCTGAAGCCCGTCATCAGCAGCAGGGCGGCCAGCACATACAACGAAATCACCACGGCTGGGCGGCGCAGCCAAGCCAGGCGGTGGCGCGGCGGCTTGGGGGCGCTTGGGGTGCGTGCCGACTCCACGGAGGAGCTAGGGCGGGTGGCATCCGTTTGGCCGCGGTGTATGGGCTGGGTGGGCTGAGTGTCGTTATTGGCTGGCATACACTAATGACTCGATTGTACTTACTTTGGTTCCCAAGTGCAGGAAGCCTGCCAGGCTGGAGGTTAAAACTAAAAACCGCCTTACGGCGGTCTTTAGGCTGCATAGCAGTATGGCTGCTAGCAGCCATACTGCTATGCAGCCTAGCGCTCTCGGCGCGACTCGAACACGCGACCCCTTGCTCCGCAAGCAAGTGCTCTATCCACTGAGCTACGAGAGCTAGTACGAGGGCGGCTTCGCCGCCCTCGTTACTTTGGAGTTCACAAAAGCAGCGAACTCCACGCGGGAGCGTGAAACCAAACCTCACTGTGAGGGGGATAGACCTCACATCAGTTGTTAAGTCAGGCTCAAGAGAACGCCCTGACTCGGCGGGGAATTGTACCGCTACTGCGTCACAATTCAAGGCGGGGAGGGAGGGATTTGAACCCTCGTCCGGAGAAACCTCCGGAACCCACTTAGCAGGCGGGCGCACTAGACCGGGCTATGCGACCTCCCCAGTTGTCCTGTTCAGGCGGAGGGAGAGGGATTCGAACCCCCGGTAGGTCGGAGACCTACAACGGTTTTCAAGACCGCCGCCTTAAACCACTCGGCCATCCCTCCCACACCGATTGAACGGTGAGCGGGAGATTTTACCATGTTCACTAAAGAATGTTAGGAACTGGCAGGAAATGGTTTGCGAATCTGCAAAAGTTGGAAGCTGAGAAAGCCAAACAGCAGCGGCAGCCAAAAAGTGAGCACGCGGTAGCTCAGCGTGATCACCGTGGCCTCGCCCAGCGGGACGAACATTGAAGATAGCGAGAGGGTCAGTACGCCCTCCACCACGCCCACGCCAGCCGGGGTGGGCGAGACAATGAGGAACAAGTAGGCGATGGCAAAACCTGCGATCAGCGTGCCTACTGAGAGCGGGGTCTGGAAGGCCATGAACACCGCGGTGAGCACACACAGCAGCATGCCTTTGCCCAGCAGCGCAAAGAACAGCGGCTTGAGCAGCTTGCGCGGTTGGCGTGCCGAACGCAGCCCCTCGGCAATGTCGTGGGCAAACTTCTCTGCGCGCTCTTCGGAGACGGCATCGCGCTTGGTGATCGGCCTGCTGAGCTTATTGGTGGTGTGCGCAATCCAGCGCAAGAAGCGGCCCAACGCTACTGGGGCGCGCATGCCTAGGTACAGGATCACCAGCAGCACTGCCGTCATCGCCAGCAGCACGCCTGAGGCGGCCAGCTCTGGGCCGGTGATGTCATCACGGCGGAAGAGCACGATCAGCCCCAGCACCAGGTAGAGCGCAAAGCCGGCGTATTCAAACAAGATGAACAGCGCACCGACCACCGTGGCGTGCGCTGGCGCCAGTTTGCGCTTGCGCGCATCCGAGATGAGCACGGCCATGCCACTCATGCCCATGGAGGGCGCCACCACGTTCACGAAGTTGGCCGCCGCCGCCAAGGGCACCAGCGGCCCCAGGGGGCGTTCGATGCCCAGTGCCGCGAAGACGGCTTGGTAGGTGGCCGCAGTGCACAGCAGCCAGCCGGCCACGCACAGCAGGGCCAGGCCAACAAAGCGCCAATCACTCTGCTGCAGCACAGCAACGACATCGTCAAACTGGGTGAAGTGATTGAGGAGGAACAAGACCCCCAACAGCAGGATTAAACCGATGAACAACTTGCGCATGACCCAAAAATTATACAGTTTGCATTTTTCGGCTGCTGTGCTGGCATGCCGCGTCCTATGGGCAGCCGCGGAGCGTATGCCCGCGGCTGAGCGTATAATAAGAATCGTGCAAAGCACGCGCCGCAACCCTGCGCGGCGAGTTAATCTCATTACAAGGAACAAGGAGACCGATGGCCGATACGCTTGCCTGGATAGGTGAAGAATTACAGGCCCTGCGTGATGCAGGCCTGTACAACCACATCCGCACCCTGGGGTCTCCGCAGGGCGCCTGGCTGCAAGTCGACGGCCAGCGCGTGCTCAACTTCTGCTCCAACAATTATCTCGGTCTCGCCAACCATCCGCGCCTGCTGGCTGCCGCCGAAAGCGCCATGCGCCAGTACGGGCTTGGCCCGGCGGCGGTGCGCAGCATTGCCGGCACGATGGATTTGCACGTAGAGCTGGATAAGCGCATGGCGGCCTTCAAGGGGGTGGAGGCGGCCATCACACTGCAATCTGGCTTCACCGCCAATTTGGCCGTGCTGCCCGCCTTGGTGGGCAAGGGTGATGCCATCTTCTCAGACGAGCTCAATCACGCCAGCATCATTGACGGCAGCCGTCTTTCGGGCGCCAGCATCATCCGCTATGCCCACTGCGACCCGGCCGATCTGCAGCGCGTGCTGGCTGAGCGCCGCGGCGAGTTCCGCCGTGCGCTGGTGGTGACGGATGGCGTGTTCAGCATGGATGGCGATGTCGCCCCGCTGCCGGATATCTACGCCGTCACCAGCCAGGCGGATGCCATCCTGATGGTGGATGATGCTCACGGTGAAGGCGTGCTGGGCAAGGGGGGCCGCGGCATCGTGGACCATTTTGACTTACACGGCAAAGTAGATGTTGAAGTCGGCACTTTCTCCAAGGCCTTTGGCGTGGTGGGTGGCGTGGTGGCGGGCAATGCCCGCATCGTGGAGTGGCTGCGCCAGCGTGGCCGCCCGTTCCTGTTTTCCTCGGCCATGACGGTGCCGGATGTGGCCGCCTGCCTGGCGGCGGTAGACCTGCTCGAAGAATCCAATGAGCTGGTCGAGCGCCTGTGGGCCAACGCCGATTTCTTCAAGAAAGAGATGCAGGCGCTGGGCTTTGACACTGGCAAGAGCGTTACCCCTATCACGCCCATAATGCTGGGTGATGAGCAGTTGGCGCAGCAGTTCAGCAAAGAGCTGTTTGCCGCGGACGTGTTTGCGATGGCAATTGCCTTCCCCACCGTGCCGCGCGGCTCGGCGCGCCTGCGCGTGATGATCTCCGCGGCGCATGACACCAGTGACCTGGAGCACGGGCTGCAAGCCTTTGCCGATGTGGGCCGCAAGTTGGGAGTGATTGCCTAGCATGAGCGCATGGCCCGGCAAATTTGTCATTGGCCTCACCGGCAACATTGCCACCGGCAAGAGCGTGGTGCGCCGCATGCTGGAGCATGCCGGCGCCTTCGGCATTGACGCCGATGCGCTCTCGCACCGCGCCATTGAACATAACGGCCCAGCCTATCACGCGGTAGTGCAGAACTTTGGCAACTACATCCTCAAAGAGGATGGCGAGATCGACCGCAAGAAGCTGGGCCAGATCGTGTTCTCTGACCCTGCGGCACTGAAGCTGCTGGAAGGCATTATTCACCCCGCTGTGCGCGAGGGTGTCGATCACCTGGCGCGGCGCAGCCCGCACCAGGTGGTGGTGATCGAGGCGATCAAGCTGCTGGAATCACCACTGCGCCAGATGTGTGACGTGATCTGGGTGGTTACCGCCAACGAAGCTGTGCAGCTGGCGCGTCTCAAGCACAAGCGTGGCATGAGCGTAGAGGAAGCGCGCAAGCGCATGGCCAGCCAATCGCCACAAGCCGAGAAAGCCGCGCAAGCCGATACGGTCATCGACAACAGCGTCTCGATTGAGCTGACCTGGCAGCAGGTCAAGGATGCGTGGAAGAAGCTCTTCCCCAATGCCACGGGCGAGACCCTGCCCACACGCCTGCGTGGCGCGGTGACGGCGGGCTTGGCCAACGGTATGCAAGTGATGCGTGCCCGCCCGCGCCAGGCGGAGGACATTGCCAGTTTCATCAATGCCAATGCCAACAGCAACAACGGAGCTGCCCGCTTGGAGCCTGCCCAGGTGGTTAATGCTTTCGGTGAGAAGGCCTTCTTGTTATTGCATACACTGGATGGGCTCAAAGCCCTGCTGGGTTGGAAAGTTGAAAACTTGGTAGCACGCGTGGATGACCTGCATCTCGAAAGCGGCTTGCTGCATGCCGAATATGTCCCCTTTCTCATTGGCGAGGTTGAGCAAGCCTCGCGTGAGCTACAGTGTGAAGTCATTCTGCTGTTCGTCAGCCCGGTGCTGGCCGCTCACCGTGACCTATGGCAGACCCTGGGCTATGAGGAGCGTTTGCCCAGCGAGCTGCAAGTGTCCGTCTGGCAAGAAGCCGCCCAGGAATCGGCTACGCCGGGCGGTGTGATGTTGTTCAAACAACTGCGAGCAGACAGGGTGCTGCGGCCAATTTAGGACCATGCGTAATTTATTTGACGAGCTCACTTTTATATTGCAGCGCTTTAGCCTGGCCAGTTTTGTTGACCTGGCGCTGGTGACGCTCCTCATCTTTGCGGGTCTGCTGTTCATTCGCAATACCCGCGCTATGGTGCTGCTGCGCGGCTTCCTGCTGCTGTACATCCTCATCAGTCTTTTTACCGCCATCTTTGAGCTGCCGGCCTTCTCCTGGTTGGTGCGCAACTCGGTGCCCGCCATCCTGGTGGCGATCCCCGTCATCTTTGCCCCGGAGATTCGCCGCGTGCTGGAGCGCTTCGGGCGCGCCAGCACCATCCTCAGTGGGCGCAGTACGCGTCAGGGAGCCGGGCGCGATGTGATCGAGTCGCTGGCGCATGCGGCCATCCGGCTCTCGGAGCGCCGCTTCGGTGCGCTCATCGTGCTGCAGCGTCTTGATAGCCTGGAAGAGTACGTGGAAACCGGTGTTGCCATGGGTGCTCAGGTAACGCCTGAGCTGCTGCTACAAATTTTCTATCCCAACACGCCGCTACATGATGGCGCCGCCATTGTCGCTGGTGACCGCATCATCGGCGCCTCGTGCGTCATGCCCTTGTCGTCCAGCGGTGTGCTCTCCGAGGGCGCTGGCCGCCGCATGGGCCTGCGCCACCGCGCTGCCCTGGGCACCTCCGAGATCAGTGATGCTGTCGCGCTGGTGATCTCCGAAGAGACCGGCGCCATCTCCGTGGCTTTTGGTGGCCGCATGATCCAGCGCCTGGGGCGCGAGCGTCTGGAAGGCGTGTTGCGTGCTTTCTATCGCCCTGTGGAATCTGAGAGCGTGCTTGACCGTTTCATCGCGCGCTATTTGCCCTTCCTGTTGCCCGAACCGCCAGAGGAGCCTGAAGACTGATGCTGCGCTTGCTCTGGCAACGTGTGTGGTCCAACATCGGCACGCTCTCGCTGGCTTTCCTGCTGGCCTTCGCAGTGTGGATGTCGGCCGTGGTGGCGGCAGACCCCAACGAGGTGCGTGACTACCCCGCGCCGCTCCCCTTGCAGGTGCGCGGGCTTGACCCGAGCCTGGTGGTGATTGGCAGCCTGCCCAACTCCGTAACGGTGCGTTTGGGTGCGCCCACCTCGTTGTGGCAGCAGTTGATCGCGCAACCTTTGCCCGTGAGCGCCTACATTGACCTCACCGGTCTGGCAGAAGGTGAACACAGCGTAGAGATTGAAATTGAGTCTTCGCTGCGGCCGATCCGTGTTGTCTCCGCTTCGCCCGCCGAGCTCACGATTACCTTGGAACAGCGTGCTGTGCGTGATGTCAGCATCTCTCCGTTGCTGCAGGGCCAGTTAGCCCTCGGCTTCCAGATGGATGGCGTCATTGTGGAGCCAAGCAGTGCTACGGTGATCGGCCCACTGAGCCTGATGACCCAGGTGGCCGGCTTGCAGGCCGTGCTGGATATCAACCAGGCGCGCGAATCCATCAGTGCCAGCGTGCCGCTGCGTGCGGTGGATGTCAATGGAGTGGTGCTCAGTGGCTTGACGATTGAGCCAGCCGAAGCCAGCCTCGAAGTGAGCATTTTGCAATCTGGCGGCTACCGTGATGTAGCCGTGAAGGTGGAGACCATCGGCCAACCGGCCAGCGGTTTCCGCGTCACGGATATCTCCGTCTCGCCGCCGGTGGTCACGCTGTTCTCGGCCGACCCGCAAGTGGTGGCCAACCTGCCGGGCTTCGTTAGCACGCAGCCGCTGGATCTGACCAATCTAAATGACGATCTGCAAACCCGTCTGCTGCTGGATCTGCCGCAAGGTGTGATCGTGGTGGGGGAGGAGCAGAACGTGCTGGTCTCCGTGGGCATTGCCCCGGTGGAAAGCAGCGTGCTGCTTAACCTGAATGTTGAAGTGATCGGGCTTGCCAGCAATCGCACGGCTGTGCTCTCACCTGAGAGTGTTAGCGTTATCATCTCTGGCCCGCTGTCTGTATTGCAGGATCTCTCGCCGGCCGATATTCGCCTGATCGTGGATGTCAATGGCCTGGCGCTCGGCACACACATGCTGGAGCCTGAGGCTGAAATTCTGCCCAGCGGCGTGCAGATCCTTTCCATCACACCCAGCTCCATCGAAGTGGTGATTTCACGCAAGTAATTGGATTTTTATGGCTAAACCTGTTGTAGCAATCGTGGGCCGCCCCAACGTGGGCAAGAGCGCCCTGTTTAATCGCCTGGCAGGGCAGCGCCTGGCCGTGGTGGACGACGTGGCCGGCACCACGCGTGACCGCCTGTACGCCGAATCGGATTGGATCGGCGTGCAATTCATCATCGTGGATACCGGCGGTATTGACCCGACTGCAGTCACGCGCGGCCGCGAGCCGCTCTCCATCGGCTCGGCGGAGTTCATCGAGCAGATTCGTGAGCAGGCGCAACAAGCCGTGAGCGATGCCGATGTGGTCATGTTCGTGGTGGATGTCGAGAGCGGCGTCACCCCGGCAGACCGTGAGGTGGCCACCATTCTGCGCCGCAGCCAGCGCAAAGACGGTGACCGCCTTGAGCCGCCCGTGCTGCTGGTGGTGAACAAGGTTGACTCGGTCAAACGCAGAGATACCCTGGCTGAGTTCTACGAGTTAGGCATGGGCGACCCGCATCCGGTGTCCGCTGTGCACGGCTCCGGCACCGGCGACATGCTGGATGCGCTGGTGGCCGTGCTACCGGAGCAGAACGAAGAGCCCGAAGAGGTAGCGGCAGACCTCTCGGTGGCCATCGTGGGCAAGCCGAATGCTGGCAAATCTACCTTGCTCAACGCACTGGTGGGGGAGGAGCGCGCCATTGTGAGCGACATCCCCGGCACCACGCGAGACACGGTGGACAGCTTTATCGAGTTTGAAGGCCAGCGCATCAAGCTCATCGACACGGCGGGTTTACGCCGCCGTGGCAAGATCGAGCCGGGGGTCGAGAAATACTCTGCCATCCGCTCCGTGCGTGCTATCGAGCGTGCCGAAGTGGTGCTGCTGGTGATCGATGCCACTACGGGCATCACCGCCCAGGATGCCCATATTGCGGGCTATGTGCAAGACGCTTGGAAGAGCGCCGTGATCCTGGTGAACAAGTGGGATGCTGTGGATAAAGATTCCTACAGTATGGACCAGTACACGCGTAACATTCGCCATGTGCTTAAATTTATTGACTATGCACCCATGCTTTTCATCTCGGCCATGAACGGCCAGCGCGTCAAAGAAGTGTTGCCGTTGGCGGCCAAAGTGGGCAGCGAGCGTATGGTGAAGCTCAGCACCTCGCAAGTCAACCGCGTGCTGGAGGATGCCCAGGCTCACCAGCCGGCGCCTAACCGTGCCGGCCGCAGCCTGCGCATCTACTACGGTACCCAAGTGCGCAGCGACCCGCCAACCTTCCTGCTGTATTGCAACGACCCCAAGCTGCTGCACTTCACCTATGAGCGCTTCCTCGAGAACCGCATTCGCGAGACCTATGGCTTTTTAGGCACGCCGATACGTATTGTGGCGAAACAGCGAGAGTAGCAGATAGCTATCAGCTGTTAGCGATTAGCTTGTAGCTTTAGATGCAAGCGAAGAACGTCTACGCTGCGTGGTTTTCAAACTGTGAAAATATAGAAGAAGTGGCAGCAAAGATCTTCGCTGGTGCGGGCTCGGCGTTCTGGTGTGAATAGTACAAACCCGCTCAGGATTACACGCACAATAAACAAACAAGCCGCACACTGTGCGGCTTGTTTCGTTTTGACTTTGTCTTAGCTAACAGCTGATAGCTGAACGCTAACAGCTACTTTACTGCCAACTTCGACAAAGCGGCCGTCACGGATTTCAAATCCGCGGCGTGCGTCTTGAGCTTGTTCACATCACCGGATTGCAGGCCGCTGCGCACCGAGCTCACCGTGGAGGAGGTCTTAGCCTCGTTGTCGATGATCATCTGTGTCCACTTCTCCAGGTTGATCAGCATGGTCTGCGCATTCTTGGGGACGATGGGTAGGTTCTTGACGATGGGCAGGATCACATCCAGCACCTGGTTGGCGCTGCGGGCGTACTTGACCGCCACGGTATGCAGGCTGCCGAAGGTGGTGGTGAGCTCGAGGGCGACCTCTTGGATCGAGTCGATCATCTGGGCGTTCTCACGCACCGTGCTGGAGATCTGGTCCAGCGAGGTGGAGAGCTTGTTGGAGAATTTGACGTAGCCGGTCTTGGAGACGGCGGCCTTGCTGGTGGGGCGGGCGTTGCGCATGGTAGCTCCTGTTAGTGAATGGGAAATTTGGCGGCAGTATAACAACCTTGCGGCATGCGCCCGCCGCAAAGAGGTTAAGACTTGGTAAAGGCCGCCGCTGGCTGGCGGTAGTTGGCTATAATTAAGCTAATGAGTGTAAACATCCACGCCAACCGCTACACCCCGGCTGAGGAGCTGGCTAATAGCATCTCGCACGGCATTGGCATCGTGTTGTCCATCGCCGGGCTGGCCGTGCTGGCCAGCTTCGCCAGCCTGCACGGCACGGCTTGGCACATCGTCAGTTGCAGCATCTATGGGGCTACCCAGATCATGCTCTACACCACTTCCACCCTGTATCACGGCATCCCGCTCGAGCGCGCCAAGAAGTGGCTGCGTACGCTGGATCACTCGGCCATCTTTTTGCTGATCGCGGGCACGTATACGCCCTTCCTGCTGGTCAACCTGCGCGGGCCGTGGGGCTGGAGCCTGCTGGCCGTAGTGTGGACGCTGGCCATCGCCGGCATTGCCCTGCAGGGTGTGATGCTCAAGCTGCCGCGTTGGGTCAATGCCATTCCTTATATCGGCATGAGCTGGCTGGTGGTGGTTGCCATCCGCCCGCTGCTGGAGAACGTGGCTCCCGGCGGCCTATGGTTGCTGGCGGGCGGCGGCCTCGCCTACATGGTGGGCGTGATCTTTTATGTATGGAAGAAGCTGCCCTTCAATCATGCCATCTGGCACGGTTTTGTGCTGCTGGGCAGCGCGCTGCACTACTTCTCCATCCTCTTCTATGTAATTCCGCTTGCCGCGTAAGTGGCTGCAATATAAAAAAGCCCGCCATTTGGCGGGCTTTTTGTTCTTACTAGGCCGCGGGTGGCCGGCGACCAAAGATGAGCGAGATCACGAACAGCACCAAGAAGATTACGAACAGCAGTTGTGCGATATCCGTAGCGGCGCCAGCAATGCCACCAAAGCCCAATGCACCGGCGATCAGCGCCACGATCAGAAAGGTAAGTGCCCAGTTAAGCATACATCCTCCTATTCTGCTGGCCGGGCGGCCAGCTACGGGGGACAACGGGTGAGTATGCGGCTGGTTACCGCCGGGGCTTGACTCACATGGGGCTTTTAGTTATTCTTAGGTAGCTAGAACATGTTGGAATATGTTGGAACAGACTAAACTCCAAAATAGCGGCAAACCGCTGTACGAAGCCATGGCTGACGAGTTGCGCGAGCAAATGCGTAGCGGCCGCCTGCAGCCCGGCCAGCGCATCCCTTCTGAGAGCGAGCTGTGCGAGCTCTACGGGGTGGGGCGCAACACCGTGCGCCACGCCATTGCTGACCTGACCACCCAGGGCTACCTGCGCACGCTGCAAGGCGTGGGCAGCTTCGTCACCGAGCCGCGCGTCAGCAAGACCGCCGAGTACCTGCTGGGCTTCACGCAAGAGATGCAGATGCAGGGCCGCCAGGTGGGCAGCCGCCTGCTGGAGGCCAGCCTGGTCTCCGCCGATGCGTTCCTCGCCCGCCGGCTGCAGGTGCAGTTGGGCAGCCCGGTAGCTTTCCTCAACCGGTTGCGTTTCATGGATGGCGAGCCGACCGCCATCGAGCGGGCCTACCTGCCGCACGAACTCTTCCCTGGCATCCTTGAGCACGACTTTGCCAACACCTCCCTGTACCAGATCCTGGCCGATGAATATGGCCAGCGCCCTGACCATGCCGAGCAGGAGATCGAAGCCAGCCTGGCCACGGACCAGGTGGCTGAGCTGCTCGGCCTGCCGCAGCCCGCGGTGGTCTTCGTCTTCCATCGTGAGACGCGCACCGCCGAGGGCCGCGTGATCGAATATGTCGACTCCGAAGTCCGTGCCGACCACTTCCGCTTCTATGCCAATCTGAAACTGCACGCTCCCGTGCAGGATTTTGGCTTCCGCCGTTTGCCAGTGCCCGCAGGGAGCGGGCGAGGGTAGTGCGCTGCGCACTGAGCGACGCGCGTGCCCTATAATCTGACTATGCCCCCTGTGAGCGATGAACAAGTCCAAGCCATCGTGCAGCGCGTGACTGCCCAGCTTGGCGCGGCTGGCGAAGTGCCCTCCGGGCCAGCCGCCAAATCGGCCTCCGTACCAGCAGATGGCCTAAAAGTGCGCGTTGTGGCGCTGGGCGCAGATCACGGCGGCTATGGCATGAAAGAAGTGCTCAAGGAGCACTTGCAGGCCAATGGCTACACCATCGTGGATTGCGGGACGAATAGCACCCAAGCGGTGGACTACCCTGATTTCGCCGCCGCCGTGGCGCAAAAAGTGGCCAGCGGCGAAGCGTGGCGCGGCATCATTGTGGATGGCGCCGGCATTGGCAGTTGCATGGCCGCCAACAAAGTGCGCGGTGTGCGCGCCGCCCTGTGCTACGACTACGCTACGGCGGTCAACAGCCGTGAGCACAACGATGCGAACGTGCTGACCCTGGGCGCTGGCCTCATCGGCCTGGCGCTGGCCAAGCAGATCGCCGATACCTGGCTGGCGACTGAGTTTGGCGGCGGCCGGCACGCTGGGCGCGTGGACAAAATTATGGCCATCGAAAAAGAGGCAAGCAATGGCATACGATAGCGAGCAAGTGCGCAAGATCGTGGAGATCGTCACGCGTGAGGTTCTGCACGCGCTGGCGGAGCAGGAGCACACCCACAACCACGAGAACTGTGAGCACTGCACACAGGAATGTGCCGATGGTATCTGCGTCAAGACCTGCTTTGACCGCGTGGGCCATGTCATCAATGCCGGTGCCGAACGCCTAACCTCTTCGCTGGGCGGTATCCCTGAAGACCCCAGCGTTGCCAAGCTGATCGACCACACGCTGCTCAAGCCGGATGCCACGCCTGACCAGATCGCCCAGTTGTGCTACGAAGCGCGCAAGTACGGCTTCGCCTCCGTGTGCGTCAATCCGGGCTACGTCAAGCTGTGTGCTGACCTGCTCAAGAACACAGACGTCAAAGTCTGCACCGTCATCGGTTTCCCGCTGGGCGCCGATGCGCCGGATGTCAAAGTCTTCGAGACCGAGACGGCTCTGCGTGACGGCGCGACTGAGATCGACATGGTCATTAACATCGGTGCACTCAAGGGGCGTGACTTTACTCTGGTGGCCCGTGACATTGCCGGGGTGGTGCAGATCTCGCATGCCGCGGGCGTGCTGGTGAAAGTGATTATTGAAACCGCGCTGTTGGAAGAAGAAGAGAAGGTCACGGCCTGCTTGTTAGCTAAAGAAGCCGGGGCAGACTTCGTTAAGACCTCCACGGGCTTTTCCGGCGGCGGCGCCACCGCCGCCGATATCGCCCTGATGCGCCGCGTGGTCGGCCCCGATATGGGCGTCAAGGCTAGCGGCGGCGTGCGTGATTACGCCGACGCCAAGACCCTGGTGGACGCAGGCGCCACGCGCATCGGCGCCAGTGCCGGCGTCAAGATCGTGGCGGGCGAAAAAGAGATGAGCAGCACGCGCGTCAGTGCCGTGGCCGCTCCTGAACCGGCAAAGGCGTATTGATGATTGCTCATTTTTCGACACTCTTCCAAAGCAGCCTGTCATTCCGAGGCGGCCTACGTATGACACCATTGACCTTTGTAGGTAAAGCCGAGGAATCCTTTAGGGCATTCAAAGGCAAACTTGAATTCGGATGGCCTAAAGGATTCCTCCTCGCGCTAGCGCCGCTTTGCGGCGCTAGCCTGCTCGTTCGGAATGACACATACACGCGAGGTTGTTTATGCTAATCGCCAAGATCATCGGCACCACCGTGGCCACCATCAAAGACCCCAAGCTGGAGGGGCGCAAGCTGCTCATCTGCCGTGAGGCGGATGAGACTGGCAAGGCCACCGGCAAGCCCTATGTCGCCATCGACACCGTGAACGCTGGCGTGGGCGACCTGGTGCTGACCGCCCACGGCTCCAGCGGCCGCCAGACCGACATCACCAAGGACACGCCGGTGGATGCGGTCATCATGGCCGTCATCGACTCGTTGCAGGTGGATGGCGCCAACACCTATAAGAAGTAACTATGGCTGAACTCGACAAAGACCTCCAGTCCATCCAGCAGGCCCGCCACATGGTGGAGGCGGCCTATGCCGCCCACCGCATCTGGGCCACGGCCACACAAGAGCAGGTGGACCGCGTGTGCCAGGCGATGGCGGATGCGGCCTACCAGGCCTCAGAGCGCCTGGGCCGCATGGCCAGCGAGGAAACCGGCTACGGCGTGCCCGAGCACAAGAAGCTCAAGAATGAGTTCGCCTCCAAGCACGTGTGGGAGAGCATCAAGCACATCAAGACCGTGGGCGTAGTGCGGCATGACCCGCAGACCCGCGTGTACGAGATTGCCTGGCCAATGGGCGTGGTGGCTGCGCTGACCCCCAGCACCAATCCCACCTCCACCACCATGAACAAGATCCTCATCTCGGTCAAGGCGCGCAACGGCGTGGTGGTGGCTCCGCACCCCGCGGCGGTCAATTGCTGTGTCGAAACGGCGCGCCTGATGGCGCGAGCTGCTGTGGCGGCCGGCGCGCCGGAAGGGCTGGTGCAGTGCATGTCGCACATCAGCCTGCAGGGCACCAATGAGCTCATGAGCCACCGCCGCACAGCGGTCATCCTGGCCACTGGCGGCAGCCCCATGGTGCGCGCCGCCCATTCGCAGGGCAAGCCGGCCTACGGCGTTGGCCCCGGCAACGTGCCCGTGTATGTGGACCGCAGCGCCGATATTGAGCGCGCCGCTCGCTACATCGTGGCCAGCAAGTCATTCGATTATTCCGTCATCTGCGCCACAGAGCAGGCCGTCATTGCCGACAGACCGATTGCCGCCCGTCTGCAACAGCTGATGGAGAACGAAGGCGCGTACTTCATGACCGAGTCACAGACTCAGGCCATGCGCACCACGCTCTTCCACCCGGATGGCAGCATCAACACCGCCACCGTGGGCAGGTCGCCCCAGGTGTTGGCTGGCCTGGCCGGTATCAGTATTCCCAGTCATGCACGCATCCTGGTGGCTAAGCTGCGCAAGATCGGGCGTGAAGAGCCGCTCTCGCGTGAGAAGCTCACCACCGTGCTGGGCTGGTACGAGGTGGATGGCTGGGAGCAGGGCTGTGACCGCTGCGTCGAGATGATCCTCTTCGGCGGGCGCGGCCACAGCGTTATTCTGCACACGGGTGATGACAAGATCGCCATGGCCTTCGGCCTGGAGAAGCCAGTATTCCGCATCGGCGTCAACACCATGGGCACGCTGGGCACGATTGGTCTCACCACCAAGGTGATGCCTTCGCTGACCCTCGGCTCTGGCGGTATCGGCGGCGCTATCACTGGCGACAACATCACCGTTCATCACCTCTTCAACATCAAGCGCATGGCCTATGAGACCACGCCGCCGCCCGAAGCCGCCATGCGGCCCGGCAGCGTACCGGCTGGCCCCAGCCATGCACCGTCCGCCAATGAGATTGAAAGTCTTGTTCAAGACGTGGTACAGCAAATATTGCGCAGTAACTAACTGCTTACTAATCACTCATCACGAAGAAAGTAGAAGGAGAAAGAAATGGCACAAGATTTGGGTTTGATTGCTTTAGGAATGGTGGAAACCCGTGGCCTGATCGGCGCGGTGGAAGCCGCAGACGCCATGGTCAAGGCGGCCAACGTCGTGCTCATTGGTTCTGAGTACGTGGGTGGTGGCTACGTCACCGTGATGGTGCGTGGCGATGTGGGTGCCGTCAAGGCCGCTACTGACGCTGGCGCCGCGGCGGCCAAGCGCATTGGCGAGCTGGTGTCTGTGCATGTCATCCCGCGCCCGCACGAGAACGTTGAGATGATCCTGCCGCAGCAGACCCGCGGCAGCCTGGGCGGCCGCTCCGGCGCTAAGTAAACGGACGCGGGTTTGTCCGTTCCGCCGATTGCCGTTACGCGTGACCCGGCTGCCGTTTTAGCCCGCGCCGCCGAGGTGCTGCGCTGGTTGGGTGACCCCGAGCCGGCCCCGTTGGCCGAGCCGCCGCAAGGCGCGCTGTACATCGGTGCGGATCTGGGCACGGCCTACCTGACGCTGGTGGTGCTGGATGAAAGCGGCACACCGGTGGCGGGCGAGTATCAGTTCGCCCAGGTGGTGCGTGACGGCCTGGTGGTGGATTATGCCGGCGCGGTGGAGCGCCTGGCGGGCATGAAGGCCCGCGTGGAAGCACGCATCGGCCGCCCGCTGGAGTACGCTGCCAGCGCCTATCCACCCGGCGTTCCGCTGGCCGAAGTACGCGCCACCGCCAACGTGGTGGAAGCGGCGGGCCTGCGCTGCGAGACGCTGGTGGATGAACCCAGCGCAGCCAATGCGCTGCTGGGCATCCACAACGGCGCCATCGTGGACGTGGGCGGCGGCACGACCGGCATCGCCATCCTGCGTGATGGCGAGGTGGTCTACACCGCAGACGAGGCCACAGGCGGCACGCATTTCACGCTGGTGATCGCGGGGGCGCACGGCGTCAGCTTTGAAGACGCCGAGGTGATGAAGACCGACCCGGCACAGCAAGCCCGCTTGCTGCCCGTGGTGCACCCGGTAATGGAGAAGGTCGCCAGTATCACCGCCCGCCACATCGCTGCCTACGAGCAGCAGGGTGGGGGAACGCTGGATCAGCTCACTTTAGTGGGCGGCACGGTGACCTTCCCCGGGATGGCGCAGGTGGTGCAGGAATACACCGGCATCGCTACCAGTGTTCCGCCGCACCCGGTGTTCGTTACGCCAATTGGCATGGCGTTGCACAGCAGGGATGTCATTGCGAGGACGTGACGTGGCGTAAGCTAATCTCGAATCTCGAATCTCGAATCTCGTTCTTGTATGGAGAGCTTCGCAGAACGCAGAAACATAAGGAACAACTATGGCACAAGAAAAATTCTCATTACGCTGCTACTGCTATCTGGACCGCATGCAGCCGCAATACGCCGCCTTCGTCGGCACCATCACTCAGGGTGACCTGCCCACCGAGGGCATGGCCTCGCTGTATGTGGAAATGGCCCCCGGCAACGAAGCCTTCCGCATGGTGGACATCGCCGTCAAGGCAACTGAGGCCCGCCCCGGCGCCCAGTTGGTCGAGCGCGAGTTCGGCATGTTCGAAGTGCATTCCATGAACCAGGCTGCCGTCAAAGAAGCCGGCCAAGCCGTGCTCGATCGTTTGGGCCTGACCGTGCAAGACCGTATCAAGCCCAAAATCGCTTCGCAGCAGATCATTACCAACGTGGACCCGTACCAGGCGCAACTGCTCAACCGCTTCCGCAAGGGCAGCATGCTGGTGCCCGGCGAGACCATGCTGGTGATGGAAGTGGCCCCGGCCGCTTACATTAACCTGGCCTGCAACGAAGCCGAGAAGAGCGCCAGCATCAAAGTGATGCACGTCTCTTCGGTGGGCCGTTTTGGTCGCATGTGGCTGGCCGGCAGTGAGTCTGAGATCGTCACCGCCAGCGAGGCGGCCACCAAAGCGCTTAACGCGTTGGACGGCATCGAGGGCTAAGGAGTAGGTATGGCCAAGGTCTTTTACACCGAGCGAGATATTGAAGACCTGGCGCGCCAGGGCGTGACCTCGCTCACCATCACCGAGGACACCGTGCTGACCGAGCTGGCGCGCGAGAAAGCGCGCCGGGCGGGCATCACCCTGGTGGATGAGAAGGACAGCCGTCCTTCTTCGGCGCCAGCACGCCCGTATATCTCAGACGCGGTGTCACCGGCGGCCAGTGCGCCGGCTAAACCGGCTGCCGGCGGCAGCGAACTTGAGGCGCGTGTATTCAGCGCCGTCAAAGCCAAGCTGGGCGGGCAGGTGGATGAAACCCTGTTGCGCACTATCGTGCAGCGCGTCGTTAAGAGCCTGGGCAAGTAATGATCTTCGGGCGTGTGCGCGGCGTTGCCATCAGCACCATCAAGTATCCCGATATGGCAGGCTGCCGCCTGTTGGTGGTGCAGCCGCTGAACAGCAAGCTGGAGCCTGTGGGCGGCTTGCAGGTGGCGGTGGACGTGGTCGAAGCGGGCGAAGGCGACCTGTGCGTCATGGCCCGCTCGCGTGAGGCCGCCCTGGCCCTGCCAGACGTAAAGTTTGTGCCGGTAGATCTGGCCCTGGTGGGCTTGGTAGACGAGCTGCAGGTGCGCCCTGATGGCGATTTTGATTTCACCCTCAAGACGGGCACCGCCCGTTACAGCTGATGATCATTGGCAAAGTTACCGGAACGGTGGTCACCACCCTCAGCCATGCGGCCTTCAAGCACCGCCGCCTGCTGGTGGTGCAGCCGCTGACCCTGCCCGGTGAGCAGCCCAACGGCGATTTCATCGCCCTGGACAATACGCATGCGGGGGTGGGGGATACCGTGCTGGTCAACCGTGAGGGCAATGGCGCCCGACAAGTCTTAGCCAACCCGGATGCGCCGGTCACCTCGGTGATTGTCGGTATTGTAGATTCTCTGTCCATCGCAGAGCTGGGCTAAGTTCCTGACTGCGGTTGTATAATCGCAGCTTCACTCATGGCACTCCCTCCATCCCCTTCCAATTCCTCCGAAGACATCAGCCCGCTTGACCGCCAGAACGTGGTGGCGCTTGAGGTGGAGAAGCCTTCGCAGGTGCGCCGTTTCCTGCTGGAGCTCATCGAGACCATCCTGCTGGCCTTGTTCCTGTTCCTGGCCATCAACTTTGTTTCGGCGCGCATCCGCGTGGATGGTGTCAGCATGGAGCCCAGCTTCCAGCTGGGCGATTATGTGGTGGTTAATCGTTTGGCCTACCGCACCGGCGCTATCGAGCGCGGCGATATCGTTGTCTTCCCTGCGCCCAACGACCCCGAGCTCGACTACATCAAGCGTGTGATCGCCTTGCCCGGCGACAGCATCGCCATCTACAACGGGGCGGTGGTGGTGAACGGGGTCACGCTGCAGGAGCCATACTTACTTGAAACACAAATGGGCAACTATGCCGAGCGCATCGTGCCGGAGGACAGCGTCTTTGTCATGGGCGACAATCGCAACAACTCAGACGATTCGCGCAGCTGGGGCTTCCTGCAGATCGAAAGCATCATTGGCAAAGCCATCTTCCGCTACTGGCCGATTACCAATATGACAGTAGTCGAACACCCCATACTTTTGCCCAGCTCTCCCTAAACTCATCTGACTTTTCCCGCGCAGGCGTGGTAAAATCTCGCCTTGCCTCTTCTATGGCGTTTGCGGTTTTTGCAAACGCCAAAAACAGCGAGAAGAGCAACGAAGTTGCTCTCGAAGCTGAGTACGCCCCCATCGTCTAGGGGACTAGGACGTGGCCCTTTCAAGGCTAAAACCGGGGTTCGAATCCCCGTGGGGGCA
>DAOMSJ010000006.1:0-186197 GCA_035446285.1 Anaerolineales bacterium | reverse complement strand
TGATGCAGACGAAGCCTCTATGAAGGCTCTGGTGGTTGCTGAGCCTATCCAGATCGTGACACCGCCCAAGCCACCAAAACCTCACCCGCGGCGGCGTTTTTCTTGTTTTTCCTTTATCTTGATCCTGTTGGTAGCAGGAGCGGCAGCTTTTTGGTATTTCGATGGCTTGGCAATGGTTCAAGGGGTGTTAGCAAATGCGCTTCCGACTCCAACTCTGGAGGTAGCCTCGAATCCTGATTTAGGTTCTAGCGGTGGACAATCGCCGACACAAAGGCCAACTTCGGTTCCAACCAAAGCTTCTACAGCCACAGGAATTCCAACTCAGACGACGGCACCGACTCCCCGCTCTTCCCCCACTCCCAATTACGGCCCCGTCTATGAGCTTGGCGAATGGCACAAAGAAGGCGATCTCTGGTTTAGGCTTTTTAGTTACGACGTGGATTGGGAAGGAATTTACGTCCTAGTTGAAATGTGGAATAAGTCTTCCCGAACCGTCTATTTCCACTGGGAAACGCAGCAGAACACTTTCCTCAGAGACAATCAAGGAAATCGATACGAAGTTGACAGTCGGTTTGAGTTCAAACAGGACGATGAGATCGTTCCGGCAGGCGCGAAGATGTTTATTGGTGCCGCGCCTTATGATGATCAATGGACAAACTGGTTTGACCCCGATAGTCTTTTTCTGCCTGGCGTCACTGATTTGTATTTCACCCTCGAATATTTCTCCACCATCGAGAAAGCTACTTGGCATATTTCAGTCGGTAACTAGAAAAAATGTTTTCCGGCCTGGCTTGAGAAATAATCCGGCCAGTCCGTAGCCCTGTCAAGGAGACGCCGGAGGCGGACTTGCGCAGTCGGTTTTTGACGAAGTCCTTGAAAGGGCGAGGCGGCTGGTAAGCTTAAGGACCAGGCCAAAGGTTTAAAGGCTTTTTCTTTCAATTCGCGCCGTCAGGCGCTTCCGCTTTTAGCGGCCAGGCAGAGGGTCGGGGAGATGCCGTCGGCCGCTGTGCGTGTCGGCGTGTGACGCCGACCGCCAACGCGTTAGCTTGCTGTAAGCGGGAGCGCGCAGCAGGCGTGGCGCCCTTGGGATGACCAGACGGACTATAGGATGGTCAACCAGAGGCGCAGAGTTGGCGGTCGGGGTCGAGCCGGGCGCTTTTCCGGCCTCAACCCGACACGCACCCGCCATTGTGAGCGATAAGCGTAGCCGGTAATGGTGTGCCGTTCCTTCTGGTTTCTCGATTTTCCAGGCACACGATTGCAGGCGCGGGCTGATTTTGCCCGCAAGCGGAAGCGAACAAGGCGGCTCTCCCCGCTCAAGCCGAGCGGCTCGATGCCCGAAGGCTTGAGACCACTTGTTGAGAGCGTTCAACGGCTTTATCAATACCGGTTCCAACAAGGTGGGTTTTTATCACTTTGATCTGCTACTTTGGTTTAAGCATGAGTTTGATTCCGCTAGCAGGTCGATTTTCCGTCTCTGGGTTTTGGAATATCGAGTTGATAGTGGCTTACAGGGTTACTGCTTGACAACGCCCCTCACAAAATCTAAGATTTATTTTGCTTCGCAAAATCGTTAAGCTAAAGCTACATTTCAGGTTTGCCTTGGCTTAGCAATCAGATTTGTAACGACGCCTTGGGGAACCGAGGCGTTTTGCCTCTCTCCCCTGCCGTTCTTTTTTCTCCGGCGGCGCGACCACTTACCTCTTTCGCTCGGCTCCTCAGCCTAGGACGATGCATAGGTTGCTTGTCGTCATCTCTACTTCAGTAGGTGGATTTGAATGTGCGTTTTCCAGTATCGCGCCTGGTGAAGAACCGTCAACCAGTAAATCGCACCACGAAACCATGCTAGAAACCGTGGCATCACGGTATCACGGTGTCATGGTTGAATGGTAGCGTGGTATCACGATACCGTGGTTGCATTCCATTCTTGAGGTAGACAATCTGAGAAACCGAAAAGTCGAACGGATATCCGGACGTGATTTGCACAAAGAATTAGCTGTTGAGAAGTTTCAGGACTTGATCAAGGATTGAGTCTTTGCCATTGCGGCGGTGATCTTCAATCAAGAAATTGACCGCAATGCGGGCGATTTCGTTTTCGCTAGTACGAATCCCGTTGCCTGAATAGGTAAAGATAAGCTCGGCGATCTTCTGCTTTTCGTCTCTGGTAAAGCGGTGGGTTGCCGCCTCTTTGCCGAATTGTTTGACTGCCTTGCGGATGCTTTCAACCGTGGTGTCTTGATACCGTGGTATCACGGTGTCATGGTCGCTCGGGTTCTTAACTTCCGGAGCAGGGGGTTGCGCTTTCTTGATAAGGGGCGATTTGGGTTGAATGGGCACTGCGTCGCCCAAATCCACTGTTTCCGGCTTGGGCGCTGGATGCTCTTTGTAGGTCGGGTCGAAGGCTGACGGGCGGGGTTTACGCATGATCAATGATCCAGGAAGCTAATTGTTGATAAGCAACGGCACCCGGATGGCGTGGCAGGAGCCGCGTCATGGGCACGCGTTTGTCGAATGAGCGTGGGAATTCAATGGTCTCCGGCACCATAATGTTGAGCACGTTATCCTGATAGATGCGCCTAGCGGCCTGCACCACACCAGGGGAATGCTTGGTGTTGGCCTTGTACATGGTGAACAGGATGCGGATTTCCTGATCCTTGAGTTCGTCACGAAACTTGTGCCAGAAAATCTCCTGGACGTGGTTCACCAGATCAGAAATGCCATCGACCGACATCCGCTCGGCGCTGGCGGGCACTAACAGTAGGTCGGCGGCCACAATGCCGTTGAAGGCTAGGGCGGCCTTGCCTGGGGGAGTATCGACCAGAATGAAGTCATATTCGTCCTTGAGCGGCGCTAAACGATCACGCAAAATACGCTCATCGCCTGGCTCCAAACTTTCCTCAATAGCTGCCATGAGGGACGAAGAGGGGAGTAGGTCAAAACCGAAGGCGGTTTCTTGGCGGATAACGCTGGCTGGTACGTTTTGGTAGAAAACGTGATAGAGGTTGTATTGCAGGTCGCCAGGAGAAATGCCAACATGCCGTGTGGCTGAAGCCTGCTGATCCAGATCGACCAGCAGCACTTTCTTGCCCAGCTCTGCCAGGGCAGCAGCAGTGTTGACTGCCGAGGTTGTTTTGCCCGTCCCACCTTTGTAGATGGTGAAAGAGATGATTTTTGCCCCCTCGAGTTCTGGCATATTTATTGACTAGCCTTCATGTTCCTTTTCCACCAGCCAAGGAATTGCTCGTGGCTTACCTGATATTCGTTGCCGATTTTGTTGGCTTTGCCAAACTTTCCAGCCTGGATCCAGCGGAGAACAGTGACCCTGGGCTTGCCGGTGATGCGGGCGATTTTGCTTACTCCCAAAAATGACTTCATATTCCGTTTGATGCAATCAATTCAATTGATACAAATAAATCAAAGCACGGTGGATAGGGAATTGTCAACTGGAATTCGCTTGACCGATTTGCTATTGTCAGCTTCATGTCTGAGGAAACGCAAAAACCATTTGGCAAGAACCTTCTTGACAAAGCTAGTCGCGAAAAATTACCACCTTTGTATGCCAACGAAGCGCTTGGCCTGATGGCGCAAGCTTTAGTGAAATTCTTTACGCCGGATAGCAACTGGACGTGGTACGCCAGCGAATTTGATGGCGACGACACCTTCTTTGGATTAGTGGCCGGTTTTGACGTCGAACTCGGATATTTCCTGCTTTCGGAACTGCAATCTGTTCGCGGGCCATTGGGACTGAACATTGAGCGCGACTTGCATTTTGAGCCAAACACGCTGAAGCAATTGATGGCAGAGCATGGTAAGCCCCCATTTGGATAAGGGGTAAAATCTTGGGCGACAAGCGTCGGGTGCCCCCCTCACCTGGCGTTTGTCATTTAAAGATCTAGAAATTTATCGGCGAAATAACGGCAGATTATCGGCGGATTTTTGCTGGTGCAAATATGCGGTTTGTTTTATTTGCACTTCTAGCCTAAAATGCAAATAAAGGAAATCGTTATTTGCACTTCCCTCAAGCATGAAAACAGCCAATTTCACCAAGACCGCACCTGGCAAGATCATAAAAACCCTCAAGGGGTATTGGGCATTTGTACCTGACCCGTTGCCGCCCAATGTTGCCTGGTCGGCCAAACTGATGACGAAACTGTCCCAGGCTGATCGCAGCTTGGCGCGGCTTGCCGAAGTGGGCAATGCTTTTCCGGTGCCGCATGTGGTCGCCAGGCCATTCATTCGCAAAGAGGCGGTCTGGTCGTCCCAAATTGAAGGCACCAACACATCTTTCCAAGAGCTTTTGACTTACGAAGCCGGGCAGCTAAGCCTGTTTGGTGACGTCGAACAGGCGAGAGAAGTCCACAATTACGTCAAGGCAATGGATTCCGGACTGGCGAGGTTAAAGAAACTGCCTGTAAGCGTTCGGTTGATTCGCGAAATCCATGGCATTCTCATGAAGGGTGTTCGCGGCGGTTTGATGACCCCTGGCGAAGTAAGGCGAAGCCAGAACTGGATCGGCCGACCTGGTGCGACTATCGAAACGGCGCGCTTTGTCCCGCCACCGGTTGATGAGATGCATGAATGTCTCAAGCATTTGGAACTGTTCATTCACGATGAGCAATCTGATCTACCACCGCTCATCAGGTTGGGACTTATCCATTATCAGTTTGAAGCTATCCATCCGTTCCTGGATGGCAACGGCAGGGTTGGGAGACTGTTGATCACGTTCCTTTTGGTGGCGTGGAAGCTGTTGTCACAGCCGCTTTTGTACCTGAGTAATTATTTCGAAATGAACCGCACTGAATACTACGACAGGCTGCTGGCTGTCAGCCAAAGAGGGGAGTGGGAGCAGTGGCTTGGCTTTTTCCTGGATGGCGTTCACAGCCAAGCCGATGACGCCAGTCAGAGGATCTATAAGCTGGAACAGCTTCGGGCTACTTACCGCAAGAAGTTTGTTGCTGAGCGAAATAGGAAAAGACTTGAAAATGTCGTTGACTATCTCCTTGGTTCACCCATTACCTCAATAGGCGCGGCGCAAAAGGGTTTGAAACTCGACAGTTACCGGACAGCGCAACGATATATCGAGAAATTACAGTCATTTGGCATATTGCGTGAAGTCACTGGCAAGGGACGAAACCGCGTTTACTTCGCCGACGAATTGTTGAAGGTGATTGAGGGACGCGTTTAGCTGACGCAATAGACAGAATGAACTTATGCACATAGAATCACAAAGGGAAACCTAGGAGAAAAGTGGATGTCCAAGCAATTCGAAAAGCTATCGTCACTGCTCAAAGAGCTATTTCAAACCAATCAGGCCGATCTTGATTTTGGTATCTACCGCGTCATAAACCAGCGCCGAGATGAAATCAATAAGTTTCTGGATGAGGAATTGCTTGCGCAGGTAAATAGAGCATTTAAGCAGTACGAGGCCGTCGATACTAACGTGCTGAATATGGACTTGAAAACGGCAATCAAGCAAGCCGAAGACCTAGGCATCAATCCCGAAGAAGCGCCCCGCGTCAAGCAAATACGCGAACAGTTCGCCACCTACGGCGTGAACTTAACCGACCTGGAAAACCAAGTCTATTCGGCCTTATACAACTTTTTCAGCCGTTACTATGACGAAGGGGACTTTATTTCACAGCGGCGGTACAAAGAGGGTGTATATGCGATCCCATACGAAGGCGAAGAGGTCAAACTTCACTGGGCCAACAACGACCAGTTCTATATCAAAACGAGCGAGTATTTCAGGGATTATTCCTTCAAATTGCCTTCGGGCAAATTGGCCCACTTCAAAGTGAGCGAAGCTGAGGTCGAAAAAGACAACCGCAAAGAGGGTGACGAGAAAAAACGGCGTTTCATCCTCGCAAAGGACCCACTGTCTTGGACTAATAATGAGCCTGTTTTTCATTTTCATTTCAAAGCCGACGATCAATCCCGAAGTCAGTCAAAGTGCAACGACGACGCTATAAAGGGCATCCTCAAATTACGCGAAAAGGAAAAAGACGCAGCAAAGAAGCAGATCCTCTTGGAGTTGGCCAGCCAGGCTCCAACCGAAAAGAATGCTAATCGGACATTGATTGAAAAGCATCTTGAGGACTACACACGACGAAACACGCAAGATTACTTCATTCACAAAGACCTGGGGAAATTCCTGAGGCGCGAGCTTGATTTTTATATCAAAAACGAGATTATGCAGCTAGACAACATCGAGAGCGAGGCTGCTCCGCGTGTTGAACAATATCTCAGCAAGGTTAGGGTCATCCGTGCAATTGCCCATCGTCTCATTGACTTCCTGGCGCAAATCGAAAATTTTCAAAGGAAGTTATGGCTCAAAAAGAAATTTGTGGTTGAAACGAACTACTGCATTACATTAGACCGCATTCCAGAAGAGTTTTATCCGGAAATCGCTGCCAACGACGCCCAACGCGAAGAATGGGTTCGCTTATTTGCCATTGATGAGATTAAAAGGGGGGACATGTTTTCGGTACCCTATAGCAAGCCACTGACGACCGAATTTTTAAAGGCTAACCCTTATTTAGTTTTGGACACCGTTTTCTTTGAAAAGAAATTTTATTGGAAAATTCTGGAGACGTTTAGTGACATTGATGAGGTGCTTGACTCACAACTGATTTATGGTGAGAACTATCAAGTGCTGAACTTGATTGGTAAGAAGCATCATGAGGGCATCAAGTGTGTGCACATAGATCCGCCGTATAACACCCAGACGAGTGGGTTTCTTTACAAAAACAATTATCAACATTCCAGTTGGTTATCGATGATGGAAAACAGAATAGATGTCGCCTTACCATTGCTATCAGCGACTGGATCTTTCCAATGTCACATAGATGAAAATGAATATGAAAGATTGCAGCTGCTTTTTAATCATTTTCCCATTCCGGATGCTGGAACCGTTGCATGGGATAAGCGTAACCCAATGAACGCTGGAAGAGGAATTGCTACTCAGCATGAGTATGTGATTTGGCACTCCTGGCAAGAAACCCCACTATATTTGCGCGATAAAAACGTGCCCATAATGCTAGAGAAGGCTAAGGGGATAATAAAAAAATATCGAGGCGTAACTGATGAGGCTAGGCAAGAGTATGCTTCCTGGGTAAATGCGAATTCAGAATTAAGTGGCGGCGAGAGAGCGTATCGTTACATAGATGACGACGGCAATGTATACCAAAGTGTCAGTTTAAGAGCCCCGGAGCCTCGAACAGATTCTAAGTTTTTTGAACCGCTTATTCATCCTGTTACCAAGAGGCCGTGTGCTGTTCCTCCAAACGGTTTTTCTCGAACTCCGGAAACTCTTCGCGAAATGCAAAAGAGGGGAGAAATCCTTTTTGGCCAAGACGAGACAACTCAGCCACGACAAAAAGTATTACTGCACGGCGAGACAAGACGCCAAGCATCCTCTGTAATTCAAAATGGACAGAAAGGCAAAGCGGACGTCTCGGCTATGGGATTGGATTTTCCATATTGTCATCCAGTTTCTCTTTATGAAGAATTGATCGGAGCGGTTGCACAGGACGACGGAGAGGTTATTCTTGATTTCTTTGCTGGATCAGGCACCACAGGTCACGCAGTGATCAACCTCTCGCGTGAGGACCACAAACACCGAAAGTTCATTCTTGTTGAATTGGGCGAGCATTTCACTAAAGTCCTTAAACCTAGGATCCAAAAAGCAATCTATTCCACCGATTGGAAGGATGGCAAACCACGCTCGCGGAAAGGGTCAAGCCATGCTTTTAAGTATTTTCGAGTTGAATCCTATGAGGACACTCTAAATAACCTAGAATTATTTCGAAAAAAGGACCAGCAACTTGCATTAGAAACAAGCGCCGATTTCAGAACGAGCTACTTCCTTCGGTACATGTTGGACGTAGAAAGCAAAGGAAGCCTCCTTAACATCGAGAAATTCAATACCCCGTTTGATTATCATCTGATGATCGCGAATGCGATGGTGGGGGAGGCAACATCCGAAAATGTCGACCTAGTCGAAACCTTCAACTACTTGCTTGGCATGCATGTAAAAGAAATTCGTCATATCGATGGTGCGGTTATTGTACGCGGACGATCCCGGGATGAGCAGAGTATTTTGGTTATTTGGCGTAACGTTTCTGATATGAACGATGCCGCACTAGGCAATCTCTTCAAGAAACACATAGCGCCTGGTTTGGGCGGCGTGACGGATGTTTATATTAACGGCGATAACAACCTGGCCAACCTGAAATCAAAGAGCGATACTTGGAACGTCCACCTAACCGAAGAGGCTTTCCTTCGCTTGATGTTTGAAGAAACTAGGGAATAAGATCAATGCCTCGTAAATCGCTTAATGGAATTCCGTTTGAGCAGAAGCTCATACTTCAGCGATGGGCTTTGCAAAGGTTAGGCATTGGCGATTTCGCGCAGCTAAAGGCTTGGCTTTCGGGTGATGAATTGGAGGGGTTTAACGCCGAAGGAGTTAGCCATTATCACGAGGCGCTTGCAGCCCATCTCACAGCAAGCCTAATCTCAAAAGATGACCTGCTCAGGTACGATCAGAATATCGTTCGCAATTGGAAGCGGATCACAGAGAAGCGCAATTTGCTCGAAGGGCGCACTTTAAACCTCAAATACTTTCAGTATTTAGCCCTTTTGGTCGTCGAAATCTATTTGGATCACTATTTCACAGACCCTGTTTCGCTGCTGGTAGAAATCAACAGCGTAATAGGCGATTTCAATGCCGGAAAGCAAGAAGGTGATCAGATAGATGCTTTTCGTGAAAGCGAGTTAAACAAACTGGCTTTTTGGATGGCTACGGGCAGCGGCAAAACATTGCTGATGCACTGCAACCTTTTGCAATATCAATATTACCTGGCGCATCACAGGCGCGGTAACGAGGTCAATAGGGTTATTTTACTCACTCCCAACGAAGGATTATCTGAGCAGCATCTGCGTGAATTTACTTTGTCTAATATCCCCGCCAGTATATTTTCCAAGCAAACAATTGGAAGCTTCATAGATAGCGGGAAGGTTGAAATCATCGATATTAATAAGCTAGCAGAAACCACTGGAGAAAAGACGATTGACGTGGCGGCGTTTGAAGGCCGCAATCTTGTCATGGTTGACGAAGGCCACACCGGAGCCAGTAGTGGCGGCGAAGGCGCCTGGATGAGCCGTCGCAATGCGTTATGTGAGGACGGGTTTTCGTTTGAGTATTCAGCGACATTCGGGCAGGCTGTGAAAACGGACCGCGCTTTATTGCAGACCTATGCCAAAAGCATTCTTTTTGACTACTCATATCGATATTTCTACAGCGACGGCTACGGCAAGGAATACCGCATCCTCAATATGGAAGATGACAGCGATGAGGATCAGCGTTACAGATACCTAAGTGCTTGCCTCCTTGCCTTTTATCAGCAGCAAAAAGTATTCCAGGATGAGCTGACCCAAATTCAGACACACCTAATCGAAAAACCACTTTGGGTTTTTGTGGGAAGTAGTGTGAATGCGATTCGAACCTTGAATAAGCGTCAAGTTTCGGATGTACTGGATGTAATTCTTTTTCTTGCCGAATTTGCTGCGCCCGAAAATGAAAAGCGAAACAAAAAGCTGCTGGATGGCTTTCTAAAAGGGAAAGCAGGTCTCCTGGATCAGCATCGTAACGATATTTTTGAGAAAAGTTTTCAATACTTAGCGTCCCTAGGGCAGGATGCCTCGGAGATCTATAGTGGCATATTAGAATCTCTATTCAACAGTGAACACCCCGCCCGGCTTGTAATGGAAAACCTAAAGGGCACCTCTGGCGAGATCGGCCTTCGCTTGGGCGATAATGAATACTTTGGAATTGTAAACGTTGGTGATGCAAATAGTCTGTGCAAGATGGCGGAGGATTTTGATCAAAAGGTCATCGTTGAAGAGCAGCCTATCTCAACATCGATTTTTCAACAGTTGGACAAGCCTGATTCCAACATAAACATGCTGGTCGGTTCTCGCAAATTCATGGAAGGGTGGAATAGCTGGCGGGTCTCGACCATGGGCCTGCTCAACGTGGGTAGGGGAGAAGGCACGCAAATCATTCAATTATTCGGCCGTGGGGTTCGCCTCAAAGGTAAGAATTTTAGCTTGAAGCGCAGTACACAAGCAGAGGTTGTTGTGCCTCGGAATATCCCCCTGGTGGAAACGCTCAATGTCTTTGGCGTCCGCGCGGATTACATGCGCCAATTCGAAGAATACCTGCGTGAAGAAGGCATTTCGCCAGAGAAGCAAAAGGTCGAATTTGTCATGCCAGTAATCAAGACGCTGGGTAAGCAAAAGCTAAAGATCATCAAGGTCAAGGATGGTAAGGATTTTAAAAAGGATGCGCCATCACCTATTTTGGATATTCCAGATGAACGACTAAAGAGAAAACCAATTAGCGTGAACTGGTATCCGCGGGTTCAGGCGCTTTCAAGTGTTGAAGATCAGGAAAATGTTGCCTTACTTAATAAGGGCAAATTCGATGCCAAGCATATTGCATTTCTTGATGTTGACCAGCTTTATTTTGATTTACAGGATTACAAGAACGAGCGTGGTTGGGATAACCTAGGCATTCCTCGCAATGGAATTGAGAAACTATTGCTGGATGGCTCTTGGTACCAACTTTACATACCACCGGACGAATTGGAATTTCGAGGTTTCGACCAGGTCTTCAGATGGCAGGAAATCGCATCAACACTTCTCAAAAAATACACGGATGCTTATTACAAATATGAGAAAGCGAAGTGGGAGTCCGACTTCCTAGAATATCAAGACCTTTCCCCGGATGATCCCAATTTCTTTGCGGAATATAGCATCCAGGTCGAGAAGTCACGCCAAGACATTATTAAGGTTTTAACTGAGATCAAACAAGCCGTCGAAACCGGGCATTTTCGTTCAATTGAATATCAGCGCTTCGCCTCTATTATGTTTGGGCAACACCTTTATCAACCGCTTCTATATATGGGTAAAGGGATGGTGGAGTTGGAGATCAAGCCTGTTGCCCTAAATGAAAGTGAAAGAACGTTTGTCGAAGACCTAAAAAATTTCTATGAGACTAGCCAAGCTTTCTTTTCCGGCAAGGAACTTTATGTGCTTCGCAATAGGAGCCGGGGAAGTGGGATCGGTTTCTTCGAAGCTGGAAACTTCTATCCTGACTTTATTCTCTGGCTGTTGCATGGAGGCAAACAGCATGTGGCTTTTGTCGACCCCAAGGGCATCCGCAATATTGGCGTTGAGGACCCGAAGCTTACTTTCTTCAAGTCCATCAAGGAATTGGAAGTTGATTTAGGTGATAAGGGCGTGCATCTCCATTCTTTTATTGTTTCGAGCACGCAGTTGAATGAGGTTCCCCTGCAAATGGAGAATATGAGCATGACAGAATGGGAGAGGCGGAATATATTATTCCAACCCGACGATAAGGAAGCGTATGTTGGCAAAATATTTGAGCGCCTTAAATGATAGAAACCCGAATGACTGTTTGGGTCTTTGCGATGACACTATAGGATTTAAAAGACAACCGCCACGCCTGGCGGTCAGCGTTATACAAATTACGACATTACGCTAAGCCTGGTAACTAAGGACATAAAAGCAACATTGTGCGACATAAAAAAAGGGAAAGGCGTACTTTCCCTTTTTACGGATTTTAGCAACTGCTGTTGATGTGGGGTTAGTCTTTCCAATTACAATAGCGTAGGCTATCGAGATTGTTATCTGTGGTTGCATCTGGTTTAGATCGTATATGCGTGGTACGACAATAATCACACGAGTACGATTCAACAAATGCAATCTTTCCGGTGAGTTTGCCTTTCGTGTAGAACCTATCTCCATTGCGGAGATGGCTTAGCACGTCGGCTAGCGTAAAACGTTGGCTGGCTCGGTCAGGATCGTCGCCAACTCCAACAGCCACAATGTGAGCGTGTTTTGGTGGGTTTGGCGCAGGTTCCTGGGTTGTACAAACAATTCGGTAATCTGACATTTCTTAGTTCCTTTCATAGTTGCTAAAATCCAATAGTGGTAAAATTACCACTATGAGTGCATTATAGCCGAAAACCAGGGTAAATGCAATATAAGTTGGAAAATTACCATTGGGTTTACACAAGGCGGTTTTTAGGCTAAAATAGGCTCTATGCAATCTAAACTGTTTGGCAAGAAGGTTTTAGTTGCCAGGAAGGAAAAAGGTTTTAGTCAGGAGCAATTGGCAACCTTTGCCCAAGTTTCACGCAATTACATATCACAGATAGAACGCGGGGAAGCGGGAGATGTTTCAATTGATGTTGTCCGCAAAATAGCGGCTGCTCTAGATATTTCAGTTGGCAAGATAACTGGCGATCCGGACGATAAAGCCGATTTGATTATTCCACCTGCTTTGAGGCAATTCGCTCTGCGCGCAGGGCTTAGTTTTGAAGTAGTTGATAAACTCCGGTTGATTCCGTTTCGAGGCAAAGAGCCACAATCACCTGAAGACTGGAAAGACCTTTATGAGGCAATCAAGCCCTTTATTTCCCCAGAAAAAGGTGAGTGATAAGTGGGATATGAAGACCCCGCGCATTTGTATATCGAACGACATGGCAACGTCGCCGATGTATCTGACCTTATAGCCTATGCGGATTTTCTGAGGAAAGAATCCGGGATTACTGATGATCCACCTATAAATCTGAATGCTATTTCTCTTAGGTTTGGTATTCCCGTTCCGCAAGCCGCTCGTTTGAAAGACCAGCAAGGGGCATTGGTTTCCACAAGCGACGGAATCCCCCAGATACTTGTAAAGGCCGACGATTCACGATATCGGCAGAGATTCACCCATGCACATGAGCTAATGGAGTTTCTCTTTTTGGACTCACCAGGAGATGTAAAGATCGAGTATTCAAAACCGACGATTTTTCGAGGAGCAAAGGAGCGGGTTTGCCAAGTGGGAGCGGCGCACCTGCTAATGCCGCAGAGCACCTTCCGACCGCAGGCAATTACACTGGGCTTGTCTTTTCATTCTGCAGAAAAACTGGCGGGCATCTTTGAGGTGTCATTTATGGCTTCGTTATTTCGACTGATTGATCAGTACGAAAATGAAGCGGCCTTGATCTTATGGAAGATGAAGAACAAGCCTAAAGAGATCAGAAATAAAATATCAGATAAGCAATTGCAGATTCCTGGTTTTGAAGGTTCGTTTTTATCAAAGCCCCAGCTAAGGGTTGAATGGTCTTATGGAACCATAAATAGTGTGTTCATTCCAAGAGACAAATCTATTCAGGAAGAGTCTTCAACATACAAGACGTGGGAGACTGGAAATTATTCGCTGGCTCCCGAACCGTTTCCTTTTGGCAAACTAAATAGCAAGGCCATATTCGAAAATAAAACAATTGCGGTGGACGGTGAAACGTTTGTACTCTCACTCATTACGTGTAATGCCAGCGTGAGAAAAATCTCGGATGCTATAATCCCAACGATTTTATAGGGAGGGAAAAATGGCGACAACTATTACATCTGCATTTCAAAAACTGAAGGAAAACCTTGAGGTAACGGGTTTGCAGAAGACCGTTGTCTCTACTCGGCAGGAAAAAGTTAGGGATGCAGTTTCTGGAAGTATGGATGTTTTGGATTCCTTCCTAACCGGGTCGTACTCCAGGGCTACAATGATTGCGCCGCTTAAAGAGGCTGATATCGATATTTTTATTATTCTTGACCCAAAATACTATGAAACAGATGGGCAGGCGGGACTTTTAGATAAAGTAAAAAATGTTTTACTAAAGACATATCCCACAACACCGAAAATCAGCAGAAATGGTCAGGCCGTAACGATTACATTTACGGACTTTGTTGTTGATGTTGTTCCAGCGTTTAACAGGAAAGGCGGCGGATACCTTATTCCCAACTCGGCTAGGAAGGTTTGGCTGGAAACGAACCCGAAAATACATGTTGAGTTAATGACCTCAGAAAATACTGCCCATGACGGCGATCTTGTGCCTTTGGTGAAAATGATTAAGGGTTGGAATAAGCACATAGGCGATGAATTTGTTTCGTTTTATCTTGAACTGCTGACAATAAAACTGTTGGATAACGTCAAAATATCGAACTTTTCTAGCGGTTGCCGATATTTTTTCGATAAAGGAAGAGAAGGCATTAAATATAAGGTAGCTGATCCGGCGAAGTACGGAGACCAAATAAATGGACTAAGGAATTGTAAAACTGTTGAGGATGCCATAAAACGGTTTGAAACCGCCTATTCTCGTTCGATAAAGGCCGAGAATTTTGCCAAGCAGGGCGACATTGAAAAAGCTATTTCGGAATGGAAGTTGGTCTTTGGAGATTACTTTCCTGCCTACGGGTAACATCAAAACAGGATAACAGAAATGACCGTGAATAAGAGTATCTTAAAAAAAGAATCGAAGCGAATTGAAGAGGATAGCCTTTATTCTGCCAAGTCCCATTTTTATGCCGGTCAAATTTGGGCGAATGTGAATATGTGGATGGGTGGTACTTCAGCTTTACTTGCCGCAATTGCGGGAGCTTCTGCATTTTCGAAATTTGACAACAACGAAGTTGTTGCTGGTGTTCTATCTTTGATAGTGGCCGGGGTAAGCGCTGTAAGTGCCTTCCTGGATCCGAATGGCCGGGCAGCACAACACCAAAGGGCGGGTAATAAGTACACTGCTTTAAGAAATGATTCTAGGATATTTCGTGACGTGGATGTTAGCGTTCTCGGCGCAAAAGTATTAGCGAAAAAAATAAATGAATTGAATGACCGAAGAAATCGATTGAATTCAGAATCTCCTCAAATCCCAAAGTGGGCGTTTGGAAAAGCGAGACTTGGTATCGAGCAGGGTGAAGCCGATTATGCGGTTGACACTAAAAGGCGTAGCAGAAAGAAAAGGGCTAGCTCTGATCGGCCATGATATTAGTCGGTAATTGATAACCAAGGGACTTTTGGGTTTTTGGTTGATTGGCGTCATTGCTTTTAGTTTTCAAATTTACCAACAAGAGAAACACATCTTTCCTAGCTTAAAAATCGGGTGCAATTCTGGTGCAACTGGTGTAGAAATCTTGGAAAAAATGGACACTGTGGAGGCTTTTTTACCCGTAAATCCGGTATATACTCCCCACACGGCAGGCTGCTTTTAACTCATAAGGCCCTTGGTCGAGAGTTCGAATCTCACCCTCACCACTCTGTTTTCCCCCGCAACTCGGGGGATTTTTCTTTATGGTTAAGCTTCAGAAGAATTGGGAGGTGTCGCTGATTTGTTCAGAATCAGCCTGATTTTTTATCAGGACGATCCTGTTCGTGAACTTGACTTTCCAGTAGCTGGAAGGTGTAGGATGTTGATAAGAGGACGTTCTATGGATATTAGAGAGATTGCCAAAATAACGCATGTTTCACCTAAGACTATTCGTTATTACGAGGAAATCAAGCTTCTCCCGCCCTCGCGTCGAAGGCCAAATGGTTACCGCGTGTATGCAAGAGTTGACGTCGATCGCCTGAATCTTGTGGCTGGACTAAGGCGGCTCGATTTCTCCCTAAGCGAGATCAAAGAACTTCTTGACCTGCGGGATCGACGAATTGCTCCATGCAGGGCTTTGCTGGATCAGATCAATAAAAAGGCTGTAGAAATTCATGTGCGGATGGAGGAATTACAAAAGTTAGAACAGGACTTGAAGACCCTTCACAGCCTTGGCTTGACGTTTCCTACCGATGATATTGAAGGCAAGAACTGTGTTTGCCACTTGGTGAGCACACAATCTGTATCTGGTGAGGGTGATTATGGAAACTAATGTTGACCTACTCATTCTTGGCTCGGGATCCACGGCGTTTGCGGCAGCTATCCGTGCGGCTGAACTTGGGAAAACAGCCGCGCTGACGGAGAGGCGCACGTTGGGCGGCACCTGTGTCAATCGTGGCTGTCTACCCAGCAAGAATCTGATCGAAGCGGCACGGATCGTTTGGGAAGCCAGTCATCCGCGTTACCCGGGACTAAGGCCAACAAAAATGCAATTTGATTTCAAGGCTCTGATTTCCCAAAAGCAAGAGGTCGTTCAAAGCTATCGTGATAAGAAGTATCAGAGCATCGTATCTGGAGAAGATCGGATCAAGGTCTTTATGGGGAAGGCCGAACTGATCGATGCACACACGGCTCGGATCGGGGACCAACGAATCACTGGTGAACAAGTCCTTATTGCAACGGGTACTCGCCCAGCCAAGCCCTCAATTGATGGTCTTGATGCTGTTGACTACTTGACCTCTGATCTCCTAACTTCCGACGAGTCGATGGAGTTAACGGAACTCCCCGATTCGTTGATCATCATTGGCGGCGGCTACATTGCTCTGGAGTTGGGGCAAATGTTTCACCGCTTCGGAGTACAGGTGACGATCCTGGAGCAAAGCCGGAAAATCTTGTCTAATTTCGAACCCGAAGTTTCCAGATCAATGGCAACTATTCTACGCGCAGAAGGCGTTAATTTGGTAACGTCCGCACCAATCCAACGGGTAGTTAAGAACTCTCAGAATGAGATCGAGGTAATTACAAAATCAAATGAGGGGCAAAAGTCCTATAAAGCCGAGAGGCTTCTAGTAGCTGCTGGGCGCGTTCCCAATACCGACGAAATTGGACTCGAAAAATTAGGGATTGAGCTGGATGATAAGCGATTTATAAAAGTAAGCGAAGAACTGCAGACCAACGTGTCCACTATCTGGGCGGCGGGAGATGTCATTGGAAATCACAATGGCAGCCAGCTTGCCACCCCTGTCGGAGCAAAAGACGGGGTGCTAGTGGCCATGAACGCGCTCGCCAATGCCCATCGCAAAGTCGACCACCGCGTGATCCCACGAGCCATCTTTACAGACCCGCAGGTGGCCACAGTTGGCTTGACCGATGTCGAAGCGAACGCCAGTGGGTTTCACTGCTGGTGCGGCACGATCCCGCTCGACCTCGTACCGCGGGCAGGCGCCACACATCAAACAAGCGGCTTGGCGAAAATGGTCATCAATCGGGAAACGGAAGAAGTGCTTGGCGTTTCGCTGGTCATGCCTAATGCCGGGGAGGTAATTCATGAAGCAGCCATGGCGATGAAATTCCACGCCAAACTCGCCGACTACATTGATTTGATCCATGTCTATCCCACAATGGCTGAAGCCCTAAAGATAGCCGCCATTTCTTACTACAAAGACCCGACAAAACTATCATGCTGCGCAGAATGAAGTGTGCCGAATGCTAGATAACTTTGGCTTATTCAATTTGGATTAGCAATTACAAGTGGTCTCCTGATTTTGTTCCCCTTGTTTATCTTAGTTTGCGGCGAAAATAGTTCTTTCGCCACGAGAAACGCATCCTTCCTAGCTTAAAAATCGGGTGCAATTCGGGTGCAACTGGTGTAGAAATCCTGGAAAAAATGGACACTGTAGAGGCTTTTTTACCCGTAAATTGGCTTTATACTCCCTTTTTAGGCTAGCTGCATCAAACTCATAAGCCCTTGGTCGTGAGTTCAAATCTCACTCTCGCCACCACAGCCTCAGTTAAAAAAGCTGAGGCGAATAGCCGAAAAATCGGTTGTTAAGAATGACATTTGTTTTCCTGTGAACCACCGATCAACGCTAGGAGAACACAAAAGCAAACGCTCTGGATACTTGAGCGTTTTGCTTTTTAAGCGGTTTATGGTTATTGTGGCTGCTTTCTCTTCTAGATGCCAAGCTGAAATACTTCGAAGGAGTGGAACTCTATGCCGTACTCGCAGATGGCCCTGCAGAAGTTTGAAGAATGACTACAGTTGGTAGTATGTGCGAGAGCTGCTTGTGACGAGAAAAGTGACGTGGAGTTCATGGCAGAGCGGATAAGTTATGCTGCTTCTGCTTTGTTGGGATATTGGGTTCCTGTTTTAGCCACAAATTTGCTAAGTTATAGAGAGGCTCAGTAAGCCTTATGGAGCAGGCATCGTTTAGGCCATCGGCAGCAGTTGGCCACTTTCTTTATAAGCTTGCTTGGAAGGTATTTTTCTCGTAAAATCCCTGATAGTTGGTTTGCCCTAATCTTAGTCCCAGAGTTAATAGTTGCCCTGTTTACGTTGGAATATAACAGACTGAAACAATCCTACAGCGTAGTCGTATTACTCTTTTCTATCACTTTGTAAGTTCAGAGGTTAAATTGAAGAGTAGGAAGCTCCTAAAAGAGAAGAGTATTGCATTGCTAATTTTGGGCTTAGGCATTGTTTTCCTTAGTGCGTTTGGTCCAGCCTTAGGGCTTCGTTCCTTGATATCGGCCTTGTTTTACCGACGCCTTGTTGGTATTCTGCTCGGAACAATAATCGTCGTAACAGCACTCGTGGTCATTCGGCCGCTTTGGCTAAAGATACCTCTTGAGAATTCATTAATAAAATCTGGCGTCGTCATTTCGCTCGGATTAAGTGGAATATATTGCTCTTTTGCTGTAAAAGCGATTTTTCCTTCAGTTGGCATTATCGCTTGCTTTGCCTTTGTTGTTTCCAGTCTATTGAAGGAACAAGAATTCAGCAGGAGCAATAGTATTCGAAGGCAATTACTTAGGACAGACATTGCCATTCTGATTTATGCTAGCTTGATTGCGATAATAATTGTTACTGTTCGGACGGCATTCGGTTTTCTGGATACTATACCTAGTGAAAGCTTAGGGGAAATAATACCGAAGTTCTGGTACACCGATGATCCTGTCCTTGCAGTCTACAACAAAGAGCATGTTCGTTTAGCTGTACTGCAGTTTTTTCTTTTTACTGCGCTCGCCTTCTTTGCAGGAAATGCTGCAGTCCGCTTCTTTAGTAAGTTCTGGTCTCGATTGGAAGGACTTCATCCTGCTACTGCAATATTTGCGATTGTTCTTTTTTTTGGTAGCATCTCTCTCCCTTCTTTTGATATCGACGCTCCCCATTGGACTGTATGGCTTGGGCCAGCCCTTGATGCTCTTTCGGGAAACTGGCCGTATCTGCATGCTCAAAGTGGTTATGGGTTTTTAGTGTCTGGTGTAATTGGAGCTTGGATTAGCCTATTTGCTGTCAGCTCCTTGTCGTTAGCTTCGCTTGTGTTTTTGGCAACAATCATTGCAGGTATATGACCCATTGAGTGAATCTGATCTCTTAGTTGATTTATGCTAATGAAACCCTGCCGAAGGGCAATTTCTTCGGGGCAGGAGACCATTGTGCCCTGCCTTTCCTCAATTACCTGAACAAAGTTGGATGCCTTAAGCAAAGTATCGTGACTGCCAACATCAAGCCATGCAACACCCCTGCCAATTTCCTCCACTACAAGCTCACCCCCCGCTAGATAGGAGGCATTAATCTCTGTTATTTCCAGCTCCCCTCTTTTTGAGGGCTTGAGTGATTTCGCAATTTCGATCACTTTGTTGTCGTAGAAATACAGGCCCGGTATGGCATAAGCGGACTTAGGACTTTGTGGTTTTTCTTCAATTCCAATTGCCTTAAAAACGCCAGCATCACGTATGAAATCTACAACAGCATAACTAGTGGGGTCTGAGACTTTATATGCGAAGACTTTGGCGCCACTAGCTAAACTTGCAGCATTTTGAAGCCTGTCACGCAGAGTTGAGCCGTAAAAAAGGTTGTCACCTAAGATTAGGCACACCTTGTCATCTTTGATAAAATCTTCTCCAAGAATGAAAGCCTCTGCAAGCCCATTCGGATTGGCTTGCTCAACATATGTAAAGGATAGCCCCCACTTACTACCGTCACCAAGGATATCTTTAAACTGTTGAAGATGATAAGGGGAACTAATTATAAGAATCTCTCTAATGTTCGCCAGCATTAAAACAGATAAAGGATAGTAAATCATCGGCTTGTTATATACTGGCAGCAACTGCTTGTTTGTGGTGAAGGTTAGAGGATGTAAGCGAGAGCCCGTTCCTCCGGCAAGAATTATTCCTCTCATACTATTTATATGCAATCCTCATGTTTCATCAAGGCTACAATTATAATTTTTTAGCAATTGATTGTATCACAGCACGCTAGGTGTTTTTCAGAATTCTTGCCCTTAGATATTCTTATGCTGACGATTGACCGCCAAACTGCCCGCCGCTACATCTTGGGCAAGCAGGGCCTGTGGCCCGGCCGCCGTTGGCGCGGCAGCCGCGGCACGCAACAAGCCATGCGCGCCGTGGAGTATTTGCAGTTAGACCCGCTGCAGATGGTGGCGCGCAGTCAGGATATTATGCTGCACAGCCGCGTGCTGGACTATGCACCCGGCGATTGGGAAGTGGCTGCCTACAAGCAGCGCAAATTCTTTGACTGGGGTGGGTGGCTGGCGGTGCGCCCGATGGATGAGCTGCCGTATTGGCGCGTGGTGATGCGCCGTGAGCAGGCGCAGCAAAAGCAACCCCACCAGCATGCCGAGGCCATCGAAGAGATGCGCCAGGTATTGCGCCAACGCACCACCGTCAGCAATCGTGACTTCAAGATGGCCGAGCGTACGCGCACCGAGAGTTACCGCGGCCGCAAGGACAGCGCCGTGGCGCTGTATCACCTGTGGCGCACGGGTGAGGTGATGACCCACCACCGCGAGAACTTCGAACGCGTCTATGCCCTTACGGAGGCTGTGGCGCCTGCCGAGCTCATCCGCGAGGCCAGCGATGCCGAAACCGACCGTTTCCTGATACGCAAGGAGGTCAGCCACAACGGCCTTACCCAACTCAAACGCACGGCCGAGGCGTATTACCGCGGCGTGCCCTTTGAAAGAGCCGCTCAACTGAAAGAGGCGCTGTTGGCCGAGACGGACCTCATCGAGGTACAGGTGGAGGGCTGGAAACAGGTGCAGTGCGCGCTGGCCAGCGACGCCAAGCTGATCGCTGACCTGTCGGCCGGGCGTATCCCCAAAGCCTGGAAGCCGCTGGAGCATGACACCGCGGCTGAGGTCAGTTTCCTGGCGCCGCTGGACCCGGTCAGTGCACGCGGCCGCGCCAAGCTATTGTTTGATTTCGACTATGTATGGGAAGTGTACAAGCCTCAGGATAAGCGCAAATATGGCTATTACACCTTGCCCGTGCTGTGGGGAGACCGCCTGGTGGCGCGTTTCGACAGCAAGCTGGAGCGTGCCACCAACACATTTGTCATACTCGGTTTTTGGCTCGAAGACAAACGCTTAGCCAAAGATGACCATTTTGCAGAGGCGCTGGCAGCAGGCTTTGCGCGCTTCCGCACCTTCCTTAAAGCAGAGCGCATCAACGTGAAAGCGGTGGCCGATACCGCCTTGCGAAAACGCTTGGGAGCTATGTAGCAGCCACAAAAGTTAGACTAGAGATCCTTACCCTAGGAGCGTTGTCCATGAAAACCGCACCCTTACTGCTGTTGACTGCTTTACTGTTCGCCGCCTGCGCCGCACCGGCAGTTTCACCCACGCAGGTAGCCGAGGCTCCGCCGCCCACGGTGGCAGCCGCCGCGCCCACAGAATCCCCAACCGAGGCCACGCCTACCTTTGCGGCAACCACCTTCGTGGATGCGCAGGGCCGTTTTAGTTTCAAGTACCCGGATAGCTGGGTTGTGCTGGGTGGCGAAGCCGGCAGCCGCGGCGACTATGTGCAGATCGCCTCATGGGAGCCGGATGGCGCCGAGCTTGAGAACTTGCCGCGCGGCGAGAGCCTGCTGCAGGTGACCGTGTACCAATGGGATCCTAAAGGGGACCTCGCCGCTCGTGTGGAGATGCGTCGTACAGCCTTGAACACCTCTGGCATCCAGATCGCCGAAGAAGAGACGGTGAGTTTTGCCGATGGCCCGGATGCCGTGCGCATGCGCCTTGTGCAGAATGGCGAAGAGACACTCGTTTATTATTTTGTGCTCGGTGATGCGTACCTGGAGTTGAGCGGGCAGGGCGATTTGCAACTTTTGGATCAGGTGATGCGCAGTTTTAGTTACAACGCTAAATAAGTTACAGAAAAAAAGCCCCTGACATTTTGCCAGGGGCTTTTTTGATGCTAGTCTTGCTTGTAGCGTAGCAGGCGTAGTGCATTGCCTACCACCAGCAGGGTGCTGCCTTCGTGCAGCAGGACGGCAAAACCCAGTTGTACCAACCCCAGCACAGAGCTAACCACCAGCAGGCCAATCACCCCCAGCGAGATCATCAGGTTCTGCTGAATGATCCCGCGGCTGGCGCGGCTCAAGCCCACTGCGAAGGGGAGGCGGCTGAGATCATCGCCCATCAGGGCCACATCGGCCGTTTCCAGCGCCACCGCTGTCCCTGCACCGCCCATGGCGATGCCTACCGTAGCCGTGGCCAAGGCTGGTGCGTCGTTGACGCCATCGCCCACCATGGCAATGGCGTCGTACTGGCTCTCCATTTGGCGGATGATGTCCAGCTTGTCCTGCGGCATCAGCTCGGCGCGCACCTCGCTGATGCCAACCTGCCTGGCTATATTTTCGGCTACGGCACGGTTATCCCCGGTCAACATCACCAGATGCTGAATACCCAGGCCGCGCAACTGTTGCATCACCTGTTGCACATCGCTGCGGGCGGTATCGGCCAGCCCCAGAATGCCGAGCACACGCTGCCCGTGGCTCACCAGCATCGTGGTGCGGCCAGCTTGCTGAAGTTGTTCCAGCTGTGCGGCTACTGTGGGCTCCAATGTCAACCCGCCATCCTGTGTGAGCAGCGCAGGCGTGCCAATCAACACCTCTTTGCCATCCACGCGGCTGCGCACGCCGCGGCCCGGTACGTTTTCTAGGCCAGAAGCCTGCCCGAGCTCCAAGCCAGACTCACGCGCGGCGCGCACAATGGCTTGCGCCAGCGGATGATTGGATTGCTGTTCCACCGCGCCCGCAAGCGCCAGTAGTTCGTTTACAGAGGCATTGCCCAACAGCAACACATCGGTGAGCGTGAAACGCCCACTGGTGAGTGTGCCGGTTTTATCGAAGCCAATCGCAGTCAGCCGCCCTAGATTCTCCAGATGGACGCCGCCCTTGATGAGCACGCCGTTGCGGGCGGCCTGAGCAATGCCCGCCAGCACGGCAGCCGGTGTTCCGATGGCTAAGGCACATGGGGAGGCCGCCACCAGCAGCAGCATGCCGCGGTAGAAGCTCTCCTGCCAGGCTGTCAGCCCCAGCAGCGGCGGGATAGCGATGAATAGAGCGGTAAGAATGAAGACGGCCGGAACAAAGCGGCTGGTAAAGCGATCGGCGAACTGTTGCGTGGGGCTTTGCTGGTTTTGCGCTTCGGCCACCAGCTGCATTACCCGCGCCAGCGTGTTGTCGGCAGCGATGCGGCTGACGCGCACTTCGAGCGCTTGCTCACTGTTTACTGTGCCCGCAAAGACTTCGTCGCCGGGGGCTTTGGCCACCGGCACGCTTTCACCGGTGATGGGGCTTTGATCCACCTGGCTATTGCCGCTGAGCACTTCGCCGTCCACCGGCACGCGGTCGCCCGGGCGCACGAGGACCACATCACCGATGGCCAGATTCTCTACCGGCTCCTCGTGCAACTTGCCGTTACGTTGCACCTGCGCCGTTTTCGGCATCAGCGCCCCGAGCGCGTTGATGGCATTGCGCGCCCGGTCGAGCGCGAAGTGTTCGCCGGCGTGGCCGATGGCGAAGAGCAGCAGCAGAAAGGCGCCTTCGCCAAGCTCACCCAAGACCGCGGCACCCGCGGCGGCGGCAAGCATGAGGATATCGGTATCCAGCTTGCCCTTGAACAGCGCGGGTAGGGCATGCGTGGCCACATCGTAGCCACCCGCCAGATAGGCCAGTATATAAAACAGGTTGCTTGTGGCCGGGCTGAACCCAAACAGCCGCGGCCCTAGCCAGCCAGCCAGGAAGAATAGCGCAGCGAACGCTACCAGAATCAGCGTCCAGCGCTCTTGCATCCAGTGGGGCAGGAAGGTGGGCGCACTGCCGTGGTCATGCCCGTGGCCGTGAGCGTGCTCGTGCACTTCTTCTGTTTGGGCTGAAGCCGAGCTGGCAACTTCGCGCACGCCCATGCTGTGCAGCGTCTGGCGCACGCTGGAGGCCGAGAGCTGCTGGGTGTCGTAAGCGAGGAAGATCAGCCCGGCAGCATAGTTGACGTTGGCATGCAGCATGCCTGGCAGGGCTTCTAGCTGGCGCTGCACCGCCAGCGCCGCATCCGCCACGTTGAGGCCGCTGAAGGCGATCTGCTCATGGCGGTAACGGCTGCTGACTTCGGCGCCAGCCTTCTGCGCCAGCCGCTCAACGCTGGCGAGCGAGATCAGGTTGGGGTCGTAGTGCAAGCAGAGCTGCGCGCTGCCAAGCTCTTGCGTGATGTGTGCCTGCGAGATACCGCGCTGCGCGCTCAGACGCTGGGTCAGGTGGCTGGCGCAGTCGTCAGCCGCATCGATTTGCGGGAGCACCAGATTGAGTTCGAGTTTGACCTTGTTTTCCATCACCTTTCATTCCTTGCCGTAATGAAACTGGTTGTCAATACATGAGCAATTGCTCATGTATTGAGTTCAAAAAAAAGCGTGTGCGGGTTGGGCACACGCTGTGAAGACTATTTGTGCTCAGCGTGCAGCAGGCCCTGTTGAAAGAGCTTATGCACGTGCTCATCGTCCAGCGCGTAGTACACGTGGCGGCCTTCCTTGCGGAAGCGCACCAGATTGAGTTGACGCAGCAAGCGCAACTGGTGCGAAATGGCCGATTGGCTCATATCCAACGCGTCTTGCAACACATGCACGCACACCTCGTGTTCCAACAGCAGCGAGATCAGGCGCAGGCGGGTAGGGTCGCTCAGCGCTTTGAAGATCTCGGCCAGGCGCTCGGCGGTAGGCTGTGCCAGGAGGTCCTGGCGCAGTTGTGCCAGAAGCCGTTCATCATCGCTTAGCAGGGTGGGTTTGGTCAACGTTGGCATGGATATATGAATGATTGTTCATGCATTTTAGCCTTGCTTGCGCTATGGGTCAATAGCCAATTTTGAGAAGGAGATGGCGTAGAATCTTGCCATGCTTATCTTGTTGCACTCTTCCAAAGCCATGCGCACGGCGCCCGAAGGCGCGGGCAGCCTGGATACTCCGCAGTTGCTGCCGCAAGCGCGGCTGCTGGCAGGCTATCTCAAGACGCTCAGCCCGGCGACGCTGGCCAGCATGATGAAACTCTCCGGCCCATTGGCGGCCAAGACGCACGCGCTCATTGCCAGCTGGACGGATGCACCAGCCCAGCAGACCGCTGCGCTGGATAGCTTCATTGGCGATATTTACAGCGGCATGCAGGCGCCCAGTCTGACACAGGCCGACCGGCAATACGCGCATAAGACGCTGCGTATTTTGTCTGGCCTGTATGGGGTGCTGCGCCCGCTGGATGGCATTGTGCCGTATCGTTTGGAGATGGGCTACAAGCTGCCCAACTTCACACACAAGGATATGTACGCCTTCTGGGGCAGCCAGGTAGCCGAGACGCTGCCCAGCAAAGGCGCAGTGATCAACCTGGCTGCCAAGGAATACTTTGATGTCGTGACGCCCTACATGGACACCAGCGCCTTTGTGGCGCCCAAGTTCCTCACTCTCAATCGCAAGACCGGCCAGCCTGCTTTTGTTACCGTGCACGCCAAGGTGGCGCGCGGCGCCTTCGCACACTGGCTGCTGGTCAACCGCGTCAACGATGTAGCAGACCTGGCAGGCTTCAATGAGATCGGCTACTGCTATGACAAGCAGCGCAGCACGGCGGACACGCCGGTGTTTGTGTGCAAAGACTTCGGCGGCACGGGACTCAGCATTCGTATGCAAGATAAGCAGGGGTTGAGCTGATACGCGAGTCGTTTGAACTAGAATAGCTGTACACTTAGATACTAAGGGAGGAAAGAATATGAAATCACCGTGGATTGTTGGTTTGTTGTCCCTGTTTCCGGGGTTGGGCTTATTGGTGCTGGGGAAGTGGCGCAGTGCCCTGATTGTGTTCACATTGTTTGTTGTCATGGCTGGATATGGCTTGTTTGCCCCACTTGGCTTCTTTACTGAACTAATCTGGAATTTGGCCTTCGCATTCTTGGCGGCACAAATTGTGTACACCGTCCAAGTGGCCAAACGCGAGCAGCTTAGCGGGGTTAGTGACCCGCGTGCGCCCAAGCCGTCCGGGGCGGTAGAGAAGCCCGCTGCCGGTTTGCCAGCCTCCGCACGCTTGAGGCTAGGGGCCTTCAGCATCCTGGAGCCGCAGCTTGAACCCAAGGAATCCTTGCAGGCCGCAGTACTAGCCATGGATATGGGCAATATGTTGTTGTTCGGAGCCTTTGCGATGAAGCAGTTCTATGTGGGAGTCACCAAAGACCAGCTTATCCGCGTGCAGATGGATATGCTAGGCAAGCCATATCAGGTGCATCGCCACGCTCTGCGCTCAGTGACATCCGCGTGGCTAAAGCACGGCCTAATCCAGGACCGTTTGCGTATTCAGGTTGAGGGGCAGAAGGGGACAACCTACCGCGTGCCGCGCACGCAGCGCGAGGAAAGCCAGCGCATCCTCGAATACCTGACGCGATACCTACCTAAAATGTAGCGCTCACTATATCCAGCGCCACGGGCAGGGCGGTGGCTGCCCACTCGTCCAGTGGTGCGCCAGTTTCCCAATGGTAGTACTTGGCCGAGAGTAGCTGGCGCGCCAGCAACTGCTCTGCAGCATCGTGCACAAGCCGCGCCGTGGCGGCGTAGGTCTCGCCAGCCAGGCGCACCTGCACGCTCGGCTGCATTTGCAGATTCTTCACCCAGTCTGATTCTTGCCCGCCGCCGGAGAGCAGGTAGAGGCTGTTGGCATAGACGCCAAACCAGATCTCGATCTCATGCGCTTTGCCAGTGCGTCGACCGCGTGTGGTGAGATAGCAATAGTCTTCTTTTGCAAATTTGTTCACATCGGGCATGGTCATATGTTCAGGCCTTTAACCTTCTGCTAACCAACAAGGGTGTCAATTGGCTTGACATGCAGCACGCGCTAGATATACTTGCCACTAGATAAACGTCTGGGTGCCCCCCTCACCTAGGCGTTTGTCGCTTTAAAGGGCAGGTTGTGGGGCTATGATAAACTAACCGTGTTGTCCTCCGTCTGAAGGAATCTCACATGCCAAAAACTGCAAACACCACCTTTGTGCGGGATGATGTTCTCGCCGATTATCGTTTGGCGTATCGCAGCCGTCAGGCCAGCTTGATCGGCCGCCGCGAAGTGCTGAGCGGCAAGGCGAAGTTCGGCATTTTTGGTGATGGCAAAGAGCTGGCGCAAATTGCCATGGCCAGGGCGTTCCAGCCGGGTGATTTTCGCTCCGGCTACTATCGTGATCAAACCTTTATGCTCGCCATTGGTGAGCACACACTTGACCAATTCTTTGCCCAGTTGTTTGCCAACACAGACCTCAAACTAGAACCGGCCACCGGTGGCCGCGCCATGAACGCGCACTTTGCCACGCGCAGCCTGAACGCAGACGGCTCGTGGAAAGCCATCGCTGACCAGAAGAATTCCTCCTCAGACATTTCGCCCACCGCAGCGCAGATGCCGCGCCTGGTGGGCCTGGCGCACGCCTCCAAGCTCTACCGCGAAGTGGACGCGCTGCACGAGCTGACCCAGTTCTCGCGCAAGGGCAATGAAGTCGCCTTCGGCACGATTGGCAATGCCAGCAGCGCCGAGGGCATGTTCTGGGAGGCGGTGAATGCTATCGGCGTGCTGCAGGCGCCTGCCGTGCTCTCGATCTGGGATGACGGCTACGGCATCTCCGTGCCGAACGAGCATCAGCTCACCGCCGACCTCTCGCGGCTGCTGTCTGGCTTCCAGCGCAGCCCGGGCGGGGATGATGGCTATGACATCTACACCGTGCCCGGCTGGGATTATGTGGCGCTGATGGAAGCGTACGCCAAAGCCGCCGCTACCGCTCGCCACAGCCACGTGCCGGCCATCTTGCACATCACCGAGGTCACGCAGCCGCAGGGCCATTCGACCTCTGGCAGCCACGAGCGCTACAAGACGGCCGAACGCCTGCAGTGGGAGCAAGACTATGACTGCCTGCCGCGCTTCCGTAACTGGATCGTAGAGCAGGGCTTTGCCACTGAAGTTGAATTGGACGCGTGGGAGAACGAAGACCGCCACGCCGTGGAAGCTACGCGTGCCCAAGCCTGGGATGCGTATACCAAGCCTATTCTGCAGGAGATGCAGAACTTCGCTGACATGCTGGTGGAAGTGGCCGGCTCGTCCAAGCACGCCGCTGAACTGACCCAGATGGCCGCCGCCATGCAAGCCGCGGCCACGCCACTGCGCCAGGACATGCTGGTGGCCTATCGCAAGGCAATGACTCTGCTCAAGGACGAGGCGCTGCCCGGCAAGCCGTTGCTGGTGCGCTGGAAGCAGGAGCAGGACAAGATCGCCGAGGAGCGCTACGCCTCCTCCCTGTACACGCATAACGCCGAGCGCGTGCCTGAGGTCAAGGCGGTGTATAGCGACTCCTCGCCGCTGCTCAACGGCTTCGAGATCGTCAATAAGGGTTTCAACGCCATGTTGGCACGCGATCCGCGCGTGGTCGCTTTTGGTGAAGACCTGGGCTACCTGGGTGATGTCAATCAGGGCTTTGCTGGCCTGCAGGAGATTTACGGCAAGCTGCGTGTAGCCGATACCGGCATCCGCGAAGCCACCATCATGGGCCAGGCCATCGGCATGGCCTTGCGTGGCCTGCGCCCAATTGCTGAAATTCAATATCTGGATTACTTGCTGTATGGCCTGCAGATCCTGTCGGATGATGTGGCTACGCTGCATTGGCGCACCAAGGGCGGCCAAAAGGCGCCATTGATCGTGCGTACACGCGGCCACCGTCTGGAAGGTATCTGGCATTCTGGTTCGCTGATGGCGGGCGCATTGCACCTGCTGCGCGGCATGCTAATGCTGGTGCCGCGTAATATGACCCAGGCCGTGGGCTTCTATAACACATTGCTGGCCGCCGATGAGCCCGCCATCGTGGTGGAGGTGCTCAACGGCTACCGCCTCAAAGAGCGCTTGCCAGACAATATCGCCGAATTCACTGTGCCGGTAGGTGTGCCCGAAGTGCTGCGTGAGGGCAAGGATGTTACCATCGTGACCTATGGGCCGTTGTGCCGCATTGCTGGCGAAGCAGCTGATGCGCTGGCGGCGCAGGGCATTGAAGTGGAGCTGATCGATGTGCAATCGCTCATGCCGTTTGACCTGCACGGGCGCATCGTCGAATCACTGCAGAAGACCAATCGTGCGCTCTTCCTGGATGAAGATGTGCCGGGTGGCACCTCAGCCTTTATGATGCAAGAGGTGCTGGAGACGCAGGGCGGCTACCAGTGGCTGGATAGCGCCCCGCGCACGCTCACCGGCAAAGCGCACCGCGCGGCGTACGGCAGCGATGGCAACTACTGGTCTAAGCCGAACGTAGAAGACATCTTCTACACTGTGTATCGCATGATGCACGAGGCTCAGCCTCAGCGCTATCCGCTGTTCTTTTAGTTTTTCTGTAGCGGGAGTTGCACGGTAAACAGCGTGCCTTGATTGGGCTGGCTCTCAAAGCGTATGTGCCCGCCGTGCAGCTCCGCGATCTCTTTCACCAGCGCTAACCCTAAGCCCGTGCCGCCAAAGCGGCGCGAGCTGCTGCCATCCACCTGATAGAAGCGGTCGAAGACGCGTGCCTGCTGGTCCAGCGGGATGCCGATACCGGTATCGCGGATGCTCAGCAGCAGGTCATCATCGTCTGCCGCCACGCGTAGCGAGATCGTGCCCTGTGAAGTGAACTTCACCGCATTGTCCAGCAGGCTGTTGACCATTGTATACAGTAACGTCTCTTCACCATACAGTGGGGGCAGGCTGGCGGGCACATCCCACTCCAACTCCAACTGTTGTGCCAGTGTTCGCGCATACACAGCGGTGTACAGCCTGTTGAGCACATCGGTGAGGTAGACCGTGGTGAAGTCATTGCGCTGGTCTTGCAGGTTGAGCAGCGAGGTGAGGTCTTCCACAAGATGCGTAAGTGTTTGCGTGCGGCGGGCAATCACTTCCACCGGCTCGCGGTAGCTTTCAGGCAGCGGTCCAAGGTCACCACTGTTGAGCATTTCTATATAGCCGCTGACGATGGCCAACGGAGTGCGGATCTCGTGCGATACGTTCTGCACAAACTGGTCACGCAGGCGCGCCAGCTCCTCTTGCTGCTTCAATGTTTCGGCCAGCTCCTGGGCGCGGCGCTCAGTATCAGCCAGTAGGCGGATACGCTCGAGCGAGAGCGAAATCTGGCCAGCTAGCGCCTCCAGTAGCTGCAGGTCGGTTTGTGTGAAAGCGTGCGCTTGATGGTGCTCGGTATCCAGGACGCCAATGACTTTGCCATTGATGCGCAACGGCACACACATCTCAGAGCGCACACGCTCGTCGACCAGCAAATAGTCAGGGTCTAGGCGTACATCGCCCACCAGCAGGGCGCGGCCGCTGGTGGCCACCATGCCGGTGATGCCGCGCCCGAGCGGAATGTTGGGAGTGGAGTGCGGGCCAACCTGGTGATAGGCCTTGTGCTCCAGCATACGCCCCGCAGGGTCGATGAGCAGGATGCCAAAATTGTCTGAGAAGAGCGATTTGCCCACCACGCGGGCCGCCTCGGCCAGAAACTCATCTTCATCGGAGGAGGCCATGCCCGCCGTGGCGATGGCGTGCAGAGCGCGGGTCTCGTCCAGGTGGCGGTGCGAGAGTTGCAGCAGGCGCTTGTTGTGGATGACTGTGCCGAGCTGGTTGCACAGAATTTGCAGGGCGTTGAGATCGTCTGTGCCCAACTCCTCGTTCTTGTTGCTGATCACATCCAGCACGCCAAACAGGCGGCTGCCCTCCATGATGGGCACAGCGATCTCTGAGCGCGCTTCGCCCAAGTCCTCATGGTGCAAATAGAGCGGATCTTTGCTGACATCGATGGCCAGGTAGGGCTTGCGCGTGCGCGCTACATGGGCAATGATGCTCTTGCCGCGCGGCGTAGAGCCCACCGGGAAGCTGGGCATGCTGGTATTGACATGGCCGCCTTGGCTCAGCGCATTGAGTGAAAGCTCGCTGGTACCCTGGGTGAGAGTGAGGATCGAGACGTGATGTAGGCCAAAGCGCTCGGCAATTACTTGCGTCACGGCTTTGAGGAAATCATCCACATCGCTGCTGGTGGTGGCGGCCAGGCCGATCTCAGCCGCGGCCTGAAGCTGTGCGCTGCGCTGGCCGAGCAGGGAGCGGCTGCGTTCGGCACTTAAGAAGGAATTGCGCAAGGCCTGCTGGCCGATGATGACCATTACTGCCACCAGGCCAAAGTTAAGGATGACGATGACTGCCGGCGCCCAATCGGGCTGACCCGCGCTGTCTGGGTTGGCAATTGCCATGTAGGCTACGGCTAATCCGCTCAGGGTGGCGAGGCTCAGCCCGCCCACCGGGCCGCCCAGCACACCCGCCACCAGGATCACAGTATAGAGCGTGCTGATGCCAGTGCTGGTGATGGAGCCTAGTTGAAATGCCCACAAGTACACCAGGAGCCACAAGCCGAGAGTGTAGAGCAGGGAGGCCAGGCGTGGTCTGCGCAAATGCAACAGCACCAGACAGGCTGCTTGCAGCAACGCCACCAGAAATTCGTAATAGAGATTGAGGAACTCGGTACGCGGCAGCAGAAAAGTGATGCCGATGTGCACCAGGATGATGCTGAGGCCCACCCACAACATGAAGTTGAGGATGCCCGCCTGGCGGTCAATGTTGGCGTCTGGGAAGCGCGGTGCGCGCATAAAGTTTGGCCAACGGACGCGCGAAAGGAATGTCCCCCCCTCCGTTGGGCCGTGGGTTTGCTTCATAGCTATGGATGACTGCGGTACTTAGTTTTCGTTTTCTTTGGGTGTTATTTCTTTTTCTTTGCTGCTGGTGTAGCTAGCTCGGCAGGCAGGTGTTGAATGCCAATGGCCGGGTCATCGCAAAACAGCATAGCACGCTCTAAAACGTTGCGCAACTCACGGATGTTACCGGGCCAGTCATACGCAATCAACTGCTCCATGGCCTGCTGGGTAACATCCTGCACGTTCAGGCCCATGCTGGCGTTGAAGTGGCGCACAAAGAAGCCCACCAGCTCGGGGATATCTTGCTTGCGCTCGCGCAGCGGCGGCACATTCAATTGCAGCACATTCAGGCGGTAGAGCAGGTCCTCGCGGAACTTGCCCTCAGCAATCATCTCCGGTAAGTTGCGGTTGGAGGCCGAGACCAGTTGCACATCCACTTTGATGAGCACATTGCCGCCCATGCGGCGGAAGGAACGGTCTTCCAGCGCACGCAGCAGCTTAGCCTGCATGTCCGGCGCCATTGAGGAGATCTCATCCAGGAAGAGTACGCCATTATTGGCTTGCTCCATCAGGCCGATCTTCTTCTTGTCGGCGCCGGTATAGGCGCCGGCCTCGTGCCCGAAGAGCTCGGATTCGATCATCGTGCTCTGAAACGACGCACAGTTGATCGCCATGAAGGGCTTGTCTCGGCGCGGGCCGGATTCGTGGATGTATTTGGCCACCACTTCTTTGCCCACGCCGGTCTCGCCCTGGATCAGGATAGACGCGCCCACCTGGGCGCCGCGCTCGGCCTGCTGCATCACCTCTTTCATGGCGTGGCTGCTGCCCAGCACAAAGTCACCGTATTGGTGATCCCGCAGGTGCTGCAACTCACGGCGCATGGCAATTATCTCGCCGGCGCGCTCCAGTGCCTTTTCCAGCTGCTTCATGTCCACAGGCTTCTGCAAAAAATCGTGTGCGCCGTTCTTCATGGCGCGTACCGCCATCTCGATGGCGCCGTGCCCGGTGATCACGATCATCAGGGGGCGGTTGGGGAAGCTCTCTTCCAGCAGGCTGGTGCCCAAGCCATCGGGCAGCATTTCATCCAGCAGCACCACATCCACAGTGCCTTGTTCAAGGATGGCGCGGCCGCTCTCGAGGTCAGCGGCATCCTTGACTTCATAGTTGTGCTTGGACAGGATGACCTTAAGCCCATCGCGGGCCGGCTTTTCATCGTCCAGAACAAGAATGGTCAGGCTCATTGAGTGTGGTTCCTTTCGTTACGCATCACCCTGCGGCAAACGGATCTTGAACATGGTGCCGCCGGGGAAGCTATCTGCGCTGATCTCGCCCTTATGCGCCATCAGCAGTCTCTTGATGATGGCCAGGCCCAAGCCGCTGCCTTCACTACCCTTGGTGGTGAAGAAGGCCTCAAAGATACGCGGGCGAATCTCTTCGGGGATGCCGGGGCCGTTGTCGGAGACGATGATCTCCACCATACCGTCTTTAGCCTGGCTGATATGCACGGCCAGCAGGCCGCTGGGCTGGTTGCTCATGGCTTGAATGGCATTGGTGAACAGGTTGGTGAAGACTTGATCGAGCGCATGCGGGTCACCCTGGATGAGCGGAATATCACCACTGACTTCCAGGTGGCCCTGAATGTTCTTGCGCTGCATGCGCGCCCGCCAACGGTTGACCTGGGCCTCGCAGAACTCCACGATGTTCAAGCGTTCCGGCTGGTGGGCGCGGCCGCCGGCGACACTCAGCATGGAGCGCATATAGCGGCCCAGGCGTTCGCACTCTTCCATGATCAGGCTGAGCTGCGGTTGCATCGGGTCGTTTTCTGGCTGCCCGCTTTGAATGGCAGAGGTGGTCAGGTTGATATTGTTGAGCGTGTTCTGCATCTCGTGAGCAAAGATGGCGGCCACATCGCCCAGCCAGGCGCGGTCACGCATTTGCTGCGTTTGCACGTGGAAGGCTTCGTGCTCGCTCAGGTCGCTGAGGATGACGGCCAGCCGCGTGATCTTGCCCTTGTAGAGAATAGGAGCGATGCGCACCAGCGCCAGAAACTCCTGGCCGTCACGGCGCAGCAACTTGCGTTTGCCCAGCTCAATCACTTGAGAGTCCTGCAGCGCCAGCTCAAGGTCAGGCAGCAGCGTACGCAGCCCGATGAGCACATCTTGAATAGGGCGGTTGCTGATCTCGGCCTGCGAGTATCCCAGCATCGCCTCAGCAGCCATGTTGAGCTCAGTCAGGCGCAGCGTCGTGTCGGTGAAGAGCACCGCATCCTGCATCTGTTCGTAGAGGATGCTGACAATGGTTTCGTTCTCGCTCAGACGGGCGGCGTCTTGCTGCCAAATGCGGTTGAGGCGTGCGCTCACTGTGGCAGTGGCGGCGCTGGCCGCCAGGATCTGCAGCAGGGTCAGCAGCTCCTCATGCGGGCGGCCCTCAGGGTCAGCCGCGGCCAGGATGCCTTGTTCAGGCTGGGTCAGGTCGAGCGGAGTGGTGGCCATGTAGGCCAGCTTGCTGGCGTGAGCGGAGCGTTGCAGCGCGGTTTCCAGGCTGCGCCCGGGCTGCCAGATTTTGGGGGCTTGCAAGGCGGCCACTTCTTCGGCGGTCAACTCCGCGGGGAAGTCCACTCCGCTGCCGTGCACAGCTTGCACGCGCAGGTTGCCGTCTTCACCCGGCGTGTACAGCACCAGGTGGCGTGCCCCAGTGAGCAGCGCCCCGGCCTGCAAGATTTGCCGGTAGGCGGAGGCCAACTCCGGTTGCGAGGTGGCCAGGCTGAGCAGATGCAGCGCTTCCCATTGCTGGCCTTGGCCCTCGTTACTGGCTTGGGCAGAAGTTGGCTCGATGATGATCGCCAGCCAATGCTCGGTGCCGCTTAATGCTGCCACGGTGGCTTGCACGCCAATGCTGCGGCTGTTGCGTTTGACCAGCGACACACTTTGCTTGCCATGAGCAGCCAGCGAGAGCTCAGGCAGCAAGGTATTGGTGTTGAGCTCGCTGAGTTCTTTGCGCGTGAAGGCGCTCAGCTCCGTGGCTGCACCGTTACAAAACAAAATACGCCCCGTGCGGGCGCTGGCGATCAGGGTAGGGGATGGCAGTAGATCGAGCAGTGCAAGAATCTCTTCGCTGCCGATATTGCGCCGTTTGAATGGAGAGAGATCGCTGATCAGGGTCATTTAGCCAACAGCCTGCGGCTTGCGCAGATGCGCCGGCAGGATGCCTTCCATTGTGCGATATTTTGCCACCGTGCGCCGCGCAACATCGTAGCCTTCTTTGGCCAGCAACTTCGCCAGCGTGGTGTCGCTCAGCGGCTTCGGCTCATCTTTTACGATCTTCTTCAGGGCGGTGCGAATGTGCAGACTGCGGTCAAAGAACTGCGCCAGCGGTACGATCTTGCCTGAGGGCAGCTCGACGGATTTGCCAGCCACGGCACGCGAGACAGTGGACTCATGCACGCCCAGCTCGTCCGCAATCGTGGCGCGGGTGAAGGGGCGCAGGTGCGCATCGCCACCCAGGATGAATTCGCGTTGCACCACGGCCAGCACCTGCATCAGGCGCACGATGGCTTGGTTGCGCTGGGCCAGGCACTTGATCAGCAAGTTGGCCTGCTCCAGATCGATCTTCCATTGCTCAGACTTGTCTTCCGGCGCCTCTTGTAGCGCCTGCTGGAAGAGTGGGTTCACGCGCAGCACGCCACGCAGCGGCCAGGTGACTTCCACCACCATGCGGCCGTCTTCCTGCATCTTGATGATCAGGTCGGGGCGCTGATATACCGGCGGTGTGTCCGTAGTCTGCGTGCGCAGACTGCCCCAATGGGCGCGGGCCGGGAACGGGTTCAGGTTGGCGGCGATGAACTCGGCCACTTGCTGTGCTTTCGCTTTGCTTACGCCCAGTAGGCTGCCGAGCTCGGTGTATTGTTTCTTGCTGAGTGCGTTCAGGCCATCGGTGATGGCACGCGCGCACAGTTCGAGGTTGGGCACTTTGTCGCCCAGAGATCGCAATTGGATCAGCATGGCTTCGCTGGTGGAGGCCGCGCCTACGCCCACCGGGTCAGCCAGCATGATCATTTGCGCCACGTCTTCGACATCGGTAACGGGCACATGGTAGTAGCGCGCCACTTCCAGCAGGGGCACCGTGCGCAGGCCGTCGTCATCCAGCGTGCTCAACAAATGAGCGGCGATGAGCTGCTCCTGCTCGTTGAGCTCGCTGGCAATTTGACGCAGTACATAGCTGGCCAGGTCTTCGGGCTGCGAAGCGTTGAAATCTTCGGGGATCTCTTCGCCGCTGCGCGTGCCGCGGCCATAGCCGTCTTCCGGCGGAGCAATGAATACGACGGGCTCATCACCCTTGGCGGTATCGGTGGAGGCACAGGCGCCGCAGAAGGCGCCGGGGCGCAGCAGGCGGCCGCAGCCGGGGCAGTGGCGCCCCTCGAGCAGCTCCAAGGCAGGGTTGGCGGCCAGCGCCGATTCGATCTTCTGGTTCAATTCTTGCAAGTTAAGGCCCAACAGGCTCATGGTTTGAGCCAGGTGGGCGGTAGCTTGCGGGCGCTGGGACGGACCCTGGCGCAGAATAGGAGTGAAAGCCATTTTTGAGCTCCTGAAGCGAGTGAATTATAGAGATGCACCCCTAAAGATGCAAGTTCTATGCCAGCCTAGTTTTGGGCAGACCTTGTCATTGCGAGTACAGCGAAGCAATCCTATGCGAGCGCAGCACTCTCAAGGCGTTAAACCAAAAATCACCCGAAAGGGTGATTTTTCGCAATGGTGGGCGCGGGGGGACTCGAACCCTCGACCTCACGGATGTGAACCGTGCGCTCTAACCAGCTGAGCTACGCGCCCGAAGAAGCGGCATTATAGCACTGTGCCACTCACTCGGCAAGAAAGTGTGCTCTTTAGGGGATGAACAAGAAATCCCACGGATTCACTTTGCCATACAGCGAGCTATACAACTCGAAGTGCAAGTGAGCGCCGGTGGAGTTGCCCGTGTTGCCCACGCCAGCGATGACCGTGCCTTGTGACACGCTCTGGCCACAGCTGACCGCGTAGCTGTTCAAGTGAGCATAAGCGGACTGCCAGCCGCGGCCGTGGTCGATCACTACCAGGTTGCCGTAACCAAAGTTGGACCAGCCGGCATACACCACCACACCGCCATCGGTAGCGTAGACAGCATTGCCTTCTGCGCCGGCGATATCGAGAGCATTGTGGGTTGGCGGATTCCAGTCGAAGCCAGAGAGGTAGGTCGCCACGCTGGGCCAGCGGAAGGTGCCGTTGCCGATGGCGCCTTCGTAGATGGCGCCACAGGCGCCGGGGCCGTAGTAGGCCGCAGTGGCGGCATTCTCACGCGTGATCGCCGGCGGGCCCCAGTCACGCAGCTCGCGCGAGCCGCCGGGCACGATCAGTTGGGTGCCATCCGCGATGCCAGGGTTTTCCGGGTCCGTCTCATAGGGGTCGAGGTTGTTGCCGGCCCAGTTGATGATGTCTGCTGCGGTCACTGAAGTGGTGTAGCTGGCATTGTCGGCGATCGCCACCAGACTCTCGCCCGCATGATAGGTAACCAGAATGCCATCCACCGGCGGAATGTTGAGAATCAGCCCTGGCGTAATTTCGCTGGGGTTGTCTTGCAGCACATCAAAGTTGAACCACAAAATGCTTTCGGGTTTCAGGCCGTACAGGTCAGCAATGCCGAAGAGTGTGTCGCCGCGCTCTACTGTGTGATTCATGATGTCTACGCGGGCGCGGCTGGGCACAATGGTATCCAACGAAACGCCGCGGCTAATGCCCTCGAACTCGCTGCCCATGCCAAAGGATGGCATCAGCGCACCGGCTTCGCCGCCGGTGGCGGCGTCAATGGTGCTCTGCGCCATCGACATGGCCGTGGCGCGGAAATCTTCTTGTTGGCTGGCCTGCATGCCGCTGGCCACGGTGTTCATCAACAGCACAACGCCGAGAGCCACGATGGCGATCAGGCCAATCGTGCCGTAGCGGCGCAGAGGAGCGGGCAGGCGGGACAGCAGTCCTGCAGCAGGTGCAGCTGGGCTGGCTTCACTGGGTGCGGATTGCACACCAGGGTCGCCGCTTGGGGCTTCTGCTTGTGGAGTGATGTCCAACGCAGGTTCAGGGGATTTGGTTTTCTTCGCCATAGCTATACGTTTGACATCTTATCACTGCTGTGCGCTGGTGAATTAAGTGGGTATGAGAGCTCGCTTAAGGAGCAAACACGTCGCTCAGGCTTTGGGCGGCATCGGCTGCACTCATTTCTTGTTTGAGCACAGCGATCACCGCGTCTGTGAGTGCTGGACCCCAGCGCTCCAGGGTCTCCTGGTCGGGCAGCGGCTGCGCGTTGTTTACCAGTTGGCTGGCCAGCGCTTGGTTGGCATCCGGCGCCCAGGCGGCCAGGGAGCTGGGCCGCGGCGGCAGCATGGCAGCGGCAGCGCTGTACTGCGCCAGAAATTCGCGCGTGGAGAGGAATTGGATCAGTTCACTGGCCAGGGCGGCGCGCTCGGGGTTTTGCGTAGTCACGCCCCACACCCAGCCACGCACCAGTGTAAAGGGTTGCCCGTTTTGTGTGGGCAGCGGTGCGGCGCTGATCTCCGTTTGGCGATTGGCGAAGACCTGGCTGGTCCATGCCATCACCATCGGCAGGCGGCCCTCGCTGAAGGCTTGCCAGATCTGCTCATTGCTCTGGTACTGCGTCAGCCAGAAGGGGAAGACATTGCGAGCCTGGCCGGTAGCGTACACATCGAAGACTTCCAGCAGGTTGCGCTCGGGGATGGCTGGTTCATCGCCGGAAGTGGGCAGCGAAAGCAACTGCAAGAGCGTGAAGCGCGCCTGCGGGTCCGCCGCGGCGAAGCCGAGTGCGATGCGCGTATCCATCAGACGTACCCAGGTGGGCGGCACTTGCGAGATCGCCGTGGTGCGGTGCGCCGCCACCAGGCCGTCGGCCACGAAGGGCAGGCCGTAGGATTGCTCGTCTACGCTCACCAGCTCCACTGCGAAGGGATACCAATCATCGCGGTTGAGCTCATCGTCCAGGGCCTCTTGTGGGTGCAGCACACCTGCCCTCGCGGCTTGCGCGAGCAGGCCAGCAGGCATCAGCACAAGATCGGGCAGCGCCAGCGGCGCGGCGTTCTGCGAGCGCTTGAGTGATTCGAGCAGGCCACCAGCGCCATTTTCATCTTTGACGCGAATATTGATGAGCACCTGCGGAAACTGCCCGGTGAACTCGTCCAAGCGGTTTTGCAGCATGGTGGCGGCCAGGCTGCCGCCACCGGGGTCAAACTGCGGCGGCACCCACAGGGTTAGCGTCAAGGCGCGGTCAAGAGCAGGAGTGGGCTGAATGGTGGCGATAATGGCGGCGGAGGAAGCAGTGGTGGCGCTGGGCGTCTCCACCAGGCTTGCCGTCAGGCTAGCACAGCCAGCCAGGCAGGCGGCCAGCACGGTAGCGAGCAGCAACCGGTAGCTTGTTTTCTTCATTGGATTAATTGTATCCGTTTAGGGGGTTGGTGTTTCGCTGGGCGTTGGTGTTTCGCTGGGCGTCGGTGTTTCTGACGGCGGCAGGGGAGTTTCCGTGGGCGTAATGCTCGGTGTGATCGTGGAAGATGGCGTGAAGGTCAGCGTCAGCGTGGGGCTGGTGCTGGGTGAAGGGGTGAGCGTGCTGGTTTCGGTGCTGGTAGGCGTACTGGTGCCCGTTTCAGTCGGGCTGGCGGTGATGCTAGGCTCGCCGGTCTGGGTGATGGTGGGGCTGGGGGTTTGGCTCAGGCGCACATTGGCGGCCACATAGCCAGCCAGATAGCACGGGATAGTGAGCAACACCGCGCCGGCAAGGATGTAGCGCAGTCGCTTGCGCTTTACAGGGTCTTTCTGACTGAACACCATAACCTGCAGATAATATCACTCCCGCGCGGGATGCGCCCAGGAACACACCACGAGAACATTCGTTCTTGAAAATTGGCTATGGATATGCTATAGTCTTGGGGCTGTTGGCAAACTCTGCGGAGATTTGCTCGCAGCAAATGTGTTTAAGGCGCAGACTGCGCACAAGGAACAAAAGGGAACCATGTCTACTGAGTATCTGACCAAGCAAGGCTTTAAGAAACTCCAAGATGAGCTGGACACGCTGCGCAATGTGCGCCGCAAAGAGATAGCCGAGCGTTTGCGCGAGGCAGCCGAGAACAGCCTGGGTGAGTTTGTTGAAGACCCCGAATTTGAAGCAGCTAAGAACGAGCAGTCGTTTGTGGAAGGCCGCATCAAAGAGCTGGAGATTTTGCTGGCTAACGCCACGTTGATTGAAGAGCACCGCGGCCGCAAAAAGGGCGGCGCTATCGAGATTGGCAGCAAAGTCACCATCCAGCAGGGCCGCCGCAAGCCGGAGGAGTACATGATCGTGGGTGCGGCCGAGGCCAACCCGCGCGAAGGCAAGATCAGCCATGAGAGCCCGCTGGGCAGCGCGCTGCTGGGCAAAAAAGAAGGCGATAAGGCCGATATCAACGCGCCGTCTGGCGCCTTCTCTGTAAAGATCACCAAGGTGATTTAGTTACCTGGTGATCACACTAGTATCAGACTAGCAATCGAGAGGCCCGGCGGCAAATGCCCCGGGCTTCTTTTTATGTAATAATCCGGCGGAGTTGATGATGAGTGACGCACAACAGTTTACTGAACTTGAACGCTTGCGCTTAGCCAAGCTGAAAGCGCTGCGCCAACAGGGCACTGAGCCGTTCCCGCCGCGCGTCGAGCGCACGCACACCACGGCTGCGGCCATCGCCGCCTTCGAAGTGGGCGGCGAGCAGCCGCTGGCTGCCACCGTGGTGGGGCGCATCCGCTCCATGCGCTTGATGGGCAAGCTGGCCTTCGCCCATGTGGAAGACGGCCACGGCCGTCTACAGTTGTTCCTGCGTGCCGATGATTTTGGCGCCGAGAACTTGCAGCATTTCAAAGACTATTTTGACCTGGGTGATTTTGTAGAAGCGCAGGGCGAGGTGTTTCGCACCAAGGCGGGCGAGATCTCGCTCAATGTGCGCGGCCTGCGCATGATCGCCAAGGCGCTCACGCCGCTGCCCGCCGCCAAAGACGAAGTCGTGGACGGCGAGGTGGTGCGCCATGCCACCCTGGCTGACCCGGAGACGCGTTACCGCCAGCGCTACGCTGACCTGGCGGTCAACCCGCAGGTGCGCGAGGTGTTCAAGACGCGTGCCGCCATCCTGCGTTCGCTGCGCGAATTTTTGGATAAGCATGATTTCCTGGAGGTCGAGACGCCGGTGCTGCAACCGGTGTATGGCGGCGCGGCAGCGCGCCCGTTCGTGACGCACCACAACCAGCTCAAGCAAGACCTGTACCTGCGTATCTCGTTCGAGCTGTATCTCAAGCGGCTGCTGGTGGGCGGCATGGAGCGCGTGTATGAGATTGGGCGAGACTTCCGCAATGAAGGCGTAGACCGCACGCACAACCCCGAGTTCACCATGCTTGAGTTCTACATGGCCTATGCGGATTACCGCCGCGTGATGGACTTTACCGAAGAGATGATCAACTTCGTGGGCAAGCAGGTGCTGGGCGGCAGCAAGCTCAGCTACCAGGGCCATGAGATTGACCTGGCCAATGCCTGGCCTCGCATCACCATTGCCGATGCGCTGCATGAGTTTGCCGGCATCGACATCAGCCAGCATCCCGATGCCGCCAGCTTGGCCGCGGCCATGAAAGCCAAGGATTACAAGGTGCGCGTGGGTGGCAGCCGCGGCAAGCTCATCGAAGACCTGGTGGGTGATCATGTCGAGCCGAAGCTGATCCAGCCCACCTTCTTGTATGACTATCCGCGCGAAGTATCTCCGCTGGCCAAGAGCCACCCGGAGGATGCAAGCACCGTGGAGCGCTTCGAAGGCTATGTGGGCGGCTTCGAGTTGTGCAACGCCTTCAGCGAGCTCAACGAGCCGCTCGATCAGCTCGCGCGCTTCGAAGAGATGGGCCGCAGCCTCAAAGCGGACGACGAAGATTTGCACCCGGTAGACGAAGATTACTTGCGTGCCATGCGCTATGGTATGCCGCCCAATGGCGGCTTTGGCATGGGCATTGACCGCATCACGATGCTGTTTACAGATCAGCCCAATATCCGCGAGGTCATCTTATTCCCGCACCTGCGTAAGCGCGACGAGGGCGAGTAATGGCGCAGGGTGGGGCGGGTAGTGCGTTCTTGACCCTGCTTTCCAACCCAGCGCGCAGCGCGCTCGAGCACGCTGGCATCACTACGCTGAACAAGCTCGCTAAATACACCGAAAAAGAAATTCTTGCCCTGCACGGCATAGGGCCAGCCTCGATGCCCACCTTGTGCAAGGCGTTGAAAGACGCCGGGCTGGCCTTTCGGAAATAACCCCCACCCGCGCACACGAATCTTAGAACACAACCCCAGATTGCTTCGGTCGGCTGCATTTGACATGCAGCCTCTCTCGCAATGACAGACTTAGAGCAACCAAGCGTCTCAGTCATTCCGACCGAGGGTAACGAGGGGGGAATCCTTTAGGCCAAGTGAAGTCCCTCTCAGTTGCCTAAAAGATTCCTCCTCATCGCTACGCGGCTCGTTCGGAATGACAAACAGTGGCGATTCTTCTCTGCTATAATCAAGTATTGGCTTTCGGAACTACGCCAGCGTACTCTCCTCCCAGCAAGCTGCCGGCTGATGCAAGGCAGCAGAGAGCGCCAGCTTTCCACTCCGCCGCGCTGCACTCAGCGCACTGGCCAGCGGGTTTCGCCCGATAGCGCGAATTTGAGGTCTGCGCCGCAAAGCACGGCGCAGACGAATGCAGGTGGCACCACGGCGCCCCCGTCCTGCAAAAGGATGGGGCGTTTTTGTTAAGGAGCAGGTATGTTGGACATCACTCTCATTCGTGAAACTCCTGAGGTGGTCAAAGCCGGGCTGGTCAAGCGCAACATGGATCCGGCGCTGGTAGATACCGCTGCCAGCCTGGACGCGCGCCGCCGTGAGCTGCTGGTGGAGGTGGAAGCGCTGAAGGCCGAGCGCAACGCCGTCTCCAAAGAGATCAGCACCATGCAAGACAAAGCCGCCAAAGAGGCGCGCATTGTAGATATGCGTGCTGTAGGTGACAAAATCGGCGCGTTGGATACTGAATTGGCCGCCATTGACGCCGATTTTGAAGCGGCCATCTCTGTTATCCCTAACATTGTTGAGGAGCGCGTGCCGGCCGGCGGCGAGGAGAACAACATCGTAGCCAAGCAATGGGGCGATAAACCCACATTTTCCTTTGAGGCCAAGCCACACTGGGAACTGGGTGAGCAGCTCGGCATCATTGATTTTGAAGCCGGTGTGCGTGTCACCGGCAGCCGCTTCTACGTGCTTAGCGGTGCGGGGGCGCGCTTGCAGCGCGCCCTCATCTCGTGGATGTTGGACCTGCACTCCCGCCAGGGCTACACCGAGAAATACACACCCTTTATGGTGAAGGGAGCCACGCTGTACGGCGCCGGCCAGCTGCCCAAGTTCAAGGATAATCTTTACAAGGACGCCGAGGAAGATCTCTACATGATCCCTACCGCCGAGGTGCCGCTCACCGGTTTGCACATGGGCGAGATTCTGGGCGAGGAGCAGTTGCCGCTGCGCTACACAGCCTATTCACCGTGTTTCCGCCGCGAGAAGATGAGCGCCGGGCGCGATGTGCGCGGCATCAAACGCGGCCACCAGTTCGACAAAGTGGAAATGTACAAGTTCACCACTCCCGAGCAATCCGAGGCAGAATTCGAACAGATGGTGGCAGATGCCGAGGCCACCTGCCAGGCGCTCGGCCTGCCGTACCGCTTGCTGCTCAAGGCGGCGGGCGACACCAGCGAATCGGCCCACATCAGCTACGACATTGAGATCTGGGCCGCTGGGTGCAACGAATGGCTCGAAGTTTCGTCTATATCTAAAGTAGGAGACTTCCAAGCGCGCCGCGCCGGTATCAAATACCGTGCCGCAGGCGAGAAGGGCAGCCGCTTCCTGCACACCATCAACGGCTCCGGCCTGGGCCTGCCGCGCACGCTCATCGGCGTGCTGGAGAATTACCAGCAGGCGGATGGCTCGGTGAGCGTGCCTGAGGTGCTGCGCCCGTGGATGGGTGGCATTGAACGCATCGCTGCTGAAGAGTAAGTCTTCACCAGGAGAGTACAGTGACTGAATTTTCTGAGGTGCTGGCCAACGTTTTGCAGGTGGGCTTGCCCCTGGCGCTGATGCTGGTGGGCTTGTTTGGGCTGATTGTGCCCATCTTTCCCGGCGGCGTCATTATCTGGATCGGCACGCTGTTGTATGGCCTGGCGGCTGGCTTCACTACGTGGGGATGGGTATTCTTCGCCATCATCACTTTGCTGATGGTGGCCTGCTCACTGGTGGACAACGTGCTGATGGGCAAGGAAGCATTGCGCAGCGGCGCATCATGGTGGAGCCTGTTTTGGGCCGCCACCGCGGGAGTACTGGGTACGCTGTTCTTCCCGCCGTTCGGTGGCTTGATTGGCGCACCGATTGGCCTGGCCGTCTCTGAGTGGTACCGCCACCGTGATTTCAACAAGGCGCTTAAGACCACGCGCGGTCTGGCAGTGGGCTGGGGCTGGTCATTCCTGGCACGCTTTGGCATCGGTGTCGTAATGATTGTGGTGTGGGGTCTGTGGGTATGGAGCAACGCCGCGGCCTAGTGTCCAAAGTGCGCGGCTGGCTGCTCTGGCTGCTATGCAGCCTGCTGCTGGCAGCCTGCGCACCGGCTGCGCCGGAAGGCAACCCGGTGCAGACGGCCATCGCCGCCACCCTGACGGCGCGCCCGTTCAACACCACGCTCACGCCAACCGAGCTGCCTGCCATCCCCACGCCCACCTTTGCGCCGGGTGGCCGGCCACAGGGCAAGATCGTGTACGTGTGCCAGTACAGCAAGCTGTCCGGCCGTAACCAGATCTGTCTCATTAACGCCGATGGCACTAACCAGCGCGTGCTCACCCAGGGCGGCAACTATGATGATTTCTTCCCTTCCATCACCGCCGATGGTGAGTTTGTCTTGTTCACCTCAGACCGCACGGGGCGTTACCAGATATACCAATATGCGCTGGATACTGACCAGCTTACTCAACTAACCGAGTTCACAGACATCAGCGCCTTTGCGCCCACCGGCTCTCCAGACGGGCGCTGGATTGTGTTCTATGCCACACAAGATGGCACGCAGTACCCGGCCAGCCACAGCATCTGGGTGATGCGCCGTGATGGCAGCAGCCCGGTGCGCTTGGGCCAACGGCCGGGCGGCGGCTGGGACCCGGTCTGGTCGCCGGATAGCAGCCAGATCCAATTCGCCTCAGAGGTCAAGGGCTATCCACAGTTGTTCGTGATGAATGCGGATGGCTCGGGTGCGCGTCAAGTGACCGACTTTAGTGGGGTGCGCGGCCGCAATGACTGGTCTGTGCACGGGTTGTTGGCAACCTACCTAGGCTCTTCGTGGAACCGCGATATCTATGTGTTTGATACGCAAGGCGGAAACCTAGTGCAGCTCACGGATGGCGGCAACAACCTGGCGCCCAGCTTTTCGCCGGATGGCGAGTGGCTGACCTTTATGTCGTACCGTGATAATGTGCGGCAGGATTTAGGCTGCGAGATCTACATCATGCGCGTGGATGGCAGCGAGCCACGCCGCCTCACCGAAAACGACATCTGCGATTGGCAGCCACGTTGGGGGCCATAAAAAAATCCGCTTTCAGCGGATTTTTTATTCCTCAAAATGCATGTCTAACTTGCCAGCATCGTCATAGGTATACAGCGCCCACAGCGGCTTGCCATCCGGCGGCACGGCCAGCACCTTGGGCAGCAGGGTGGGGATATCTTCCACCATTTGCAAGTAAGCCAGCTTGCTCACTTTGACCCATTGCAAAGTGCCCTCGTCAGATTGGCGCAATTCGCCATCCTGCGGAGCTGGGCCGCAGAACACGCTCATGTGGATGCCTATGTCCGCGTCCCCCGTATCGATCGAGACGTCTGCGCATAGCCACAAGCGTTGTGGACGCAGGCCAGACTCTTCTTCGATCTCTCGATACGCGGCGGCCAGTACGCTCTCGCTGCGTTCCACGTGCCCGCCCAGCCCGTTGTACAGGCCGGGGAAAACGGGGCGGTCATCGGCGCGTTTCATCAGCAGCACTTCATCGCCACGCATGAGAAACACCAGCACACGCGGGATGACCTGATAGCGGGTCTTGCTGAATTTTTGGGGATTGGACATCTGTAAATAGTAATTCGTACTTGAGAGATTCTTAGAGAATAGAGAGTGGAGATTGGAGATTTACATTGAATCTCCAATCTCTATCCTCGTTCTTGCTAATCAGACAGATCTTTGACCTCTTCCTGCTCGGCTTCTCTGCCGAAGTAGAAGCTGCGCACCGGGGCCACCTTGGCAGGCCGCACTGTCTGCTCCACAAAGCGGCGCGTGCCGCCCAGGGCCAGAAGCTCGAACAGCAGGCCAAACTGCGCTTCCCACGCATCGGTGATCTGCGCTTTGTCAGCTGGGCTCAGATCCCAGAAGGCTTCTTTGAACGGGCCGATGGCGCGTTTGCGGTTCTCGTAGAGGAACTGCTCATCCGTGTGGTTGGCCTTGCGGTCCACACTGTAGTGCTCGTTTACGTAGGCGTACACTGCGCTTAGCACGGGCTTGGGTAGACGGTCGTAGAGCATGTTTTGGAAGTTGGTGGCCAGATGCACCTCACAGGCCTCAGCTTCGACAAACTTGCCGAAGGCATCCTGCGGCAGCGTGCTGGCGCCGTGCTGCACCGCGCCACCGTAGCCGTAGCTGCGCGCCACGCGGCTGAGTTGCAGCAGCGTGTCAAAGTCCACTTTCACCTGTGCCACCGTGCCATCCGGCAGCACCACACCGCCGTGGGAGGTGCCGGTTTGGATGCTGATCTTGCTCAGGCCCACGAGCTGACCGCCGGAGGCGGTACTGCCCTTGGCGGCCAGCGCCTTGTTGTAGCCATCCACATAGGCGCGCAGCTCCTCCTCGGTGGAGTTCTGGCTGCCGACTTCGCCAATCTCACCACCCACGGAAACGGTAACACCGGCGGGCTCGTGCTGGCGAATGAACTGCGTGAAATGCGCCGAGAGCTCGGCGTTCATGGCTTGCTGGGCGCGCTCGCCCTCGAGGCTGATATCCACCAGGGTCGAGGTGTCCACGTCAATGTTATAGAAGCCGGCTTGCAATGCTTCAGCGGTGAGTTCCTCAACGGCGCTGATCTCTTTGTCTGGGTCTTGCTTGTAGCGCGAGACCGAGATTTGGAAATGGTCGCCCTGTATGAAGACCGGGCCGCGGAAGCCCTCCGCCACGGCCGCGCCGAGAATGTTGGTGGCGTATTCAGCAGGGCGTTGGGCGGTGTAACCAATCTCGGAGCGAGCGATCTCAAAAATGAAGGCGGCCGCATCAATCTTCCTGGCGACACGGAACACGGCGCGGGCAGCATCGAAGGCCAGGGCGCGCAGGTTCATGGCGGGCACGGTGAAGCTGGGCGGCACCTCGCCGCGGCCACGCGCCAGGTACAGGTCGTGGATGCTAGCCGGCACAGCGCCCAGCTCCAGGGCGATGAGGCGCACAAGGTAGCGCGCCCAGGCCTGCTCAGTCTCACTGCCGAGACCCGCCAGGCGCACTAGCTCGCCAATGCGGCTGCGTACGGCAGCCTCGTCAGAAATAAAAATGGCTCCATCGCGATACTCAGCGGCGGAACCAAGGGCGGATGTGATGGAGGTAGGGGCTTCAGCAGTCATGATAGGTTGATTTTACTATAGGCGTCACTTCGCGCCAGCGCTGCCGAGTAGATTTAGCTCAGGAATGTATATAAAATTCATATTGTTAAGTATCGTATAATCGCGTCGATATACGTTAACCGTGCAAAGTGAGGCTAACCATGAGCGATTTGTTTGACCAAGTGACAGCAGACCAAGATCCTTTCCGTATGCTGGCTAGCAAACTGCCCGGTTTTTCAGGCTACATTGAGCGCGAGAACCGCCGCGCCGCGGACAAGATCTTGCGTGAGAGCCTGGCGGATAAGTTTGAAGCCATCCGCAAGCAGCTGACCTACGTGCAGAAGGACCTGGCATCTGCCAAAGAGCTGAGCTATCTCGACGATCTAGAGGGAGCGGCTTCCAAGCTGCAAACCTTCATCGATAAGGTGCGTACTGCCGCTTACGGCAACAGCAGCTTTTTCGATGCCATCAAGATCAATGCTGATGAGCTTGCTCGCCTGTATGAGTACGATCTCACCCTGGTTTCCAATGCCGAAGCGATTGAGCGTGGCGTCAGCCACATCGTAGCCTCGATTGGCACGGATGGCATGGAGGCTGCCGTGCGCAATGTTGTGACTCTAAGCCGCGAGTTGGTGGCGGCCTTTGACCAGCGCAGCGAAGTGATTACCGCTCAGGCCGAGTAAGCCGCACCCTCAAAGAGGAGAAATAGACCATGGCTCGTATTTTTGATGTAATTGAATACCCGAATGAAATGAAGGAAGAGATCGTGCATCGCTTCCCTGAGAGCGGTGCGGGCGATTTCCGCATCGGCTCACAGGTCATCGTGCGCGAATCGCAGAGCGCCGTCTTCTTCCGTGACGGTAAGGCGCTGGATGTCTTCAAGCCCGGCCGCCACACCATCGCCACGGCCAACATCCCGTATCTTATTGACCTGATCGGCAAGGCCTTCAACGACCGCAGCCCCTTCACGGCTGAGGTCTACTTTGTCTCGCGCCGTGAGTTCCTTGACCGCAAGTGGGGCACTCCGCAGCCCATCGTGATGCAGACCCCCGGCGTAGGCTTGGGCTGGCTGCTGTTGCAGGGCTTCGGCACCTATTCCTATTCCGTGGAAGATCCGCAACAGTTCGTCACGCAGGTGGTGGGCACGCAGGGCGTGTACGACACTGTAGATATTGAGAATGATCTACGCGCGCGGTTGCTGCGCTCCTTCTCTGACCTGCTGGGTGAGATGAAGGGCAAGTACACCACGGTGCAGGACATCATCGGCAACCAGGAAGAGATCGGCGCCGCCGTGCGCGCCAAAGCGCAGGATGATTTTGAAGCCCGCGGCCTGACCCTCAAGGCCTTCGTGATTGCCAACATGACCCCCTCCGCCACTAGCGCTGAGGCGCTGCGCGGTATGGGTCTGCTTGACACGGCCACCTACACGCAGCTGCAGGCAGCCGACGCCATGCGCGAGGCGGCCAACAATCCCAGCGGCGGCGCCGGCCTGACGGCTGGCATCGGCGCGGGTGTGGGCATCGGCCAGGTGATGAGCGAAGCGCTGAAGAGCGCTGGCACCAGCGCGGCTGCTGCCGCGGCCAGCATGCCGGATGTGATGACCACCGCCGAGGCCGCCAACATCCTCAAGGTGGCCGAAGCCGACATCCTGGCCGCCATCGAGGCCAAGGAGCTCAGTGCCCGCAAAGTGGGCGAGAGCTACCGCATCAGCAAGGCCGCCATAGAGAAGTTCCTCGGCGGGTAGTTGCTGGAATTCAAGAATCTAAAGGCCGCAGCAATTTTGCTGCGGCCTTTTTGTTTGCCTTACGACAGGCGACTGATGCAGCTTGACTTATAAAATAACTGGGTGTATATTGACGCGGTTGTAATAAAAAGGCGGGAAAACCAATATGACCAGTTCAGTGTTGTTGTTTAACAAGCTTAAAACGCGGGCTTTTCATGTGCTCGCTCTACACCCTCATTGCGAGGGTGTTCTTTTGATTCGCTTATCACTCATTAAGTTTTAGTAAAGGCTATCAAAATGCGAAGACAGTTACTCTTTTTTATTCTTGTGTTAGGAGTTTTTCTATCGGCTTGTGGAGCGGGTAATGGTGAAGGTGGAATTTCTACTCATACACCAAGCCCTTCGCCGTCTCCAACCTGTCAGGCGGATTTTTTACTTTCTACTCCGGAGGGGTGGGAAATATCTAGGGACTTGGTCGTTATGCTGTACGACCCTTTAGCCATCCGCAACGAGGACTTGGTAATCGATTATCTGACTGGCTCCACTGATAACGTGCAGCAATTCACTTACGATTATGCATCGAAGTTACTTAACTCTGGTCTAGCTACCCAAATTTCTATTTTTGAACTGGGGCATCGGCGCTATGAAGATGCCAGACGTTTTCGCATTCCCGTAATAGTTGAGCGTCCGGAATTGTACGAGACTCCCTCTCCACTCGATACTCCAACCGCTTATCCTACGATGGAGCACACACCAGAGGCTGGGCTTGAGGTAATCCAGGCGACGAATCAGGCCCGGGCTCACATGACTGAGCAAGCCGCAGCGGCAGAATTAGTTCGCCAGCTTGATGGATGCGCACGGGAACAGTGGGACACAATCGCGAAATTTACAGCTACGGCTTGGGCGGCTACTCAGGCTGCTGAAGAGACGCGGATTGCGGCTTTGTTACAGCCAAGGGGTTCATCAGATGTTGTGGTGGCTTCTGCCAATCCCACACCATATCTGCTTGACGTCGTTTACGACGGGCTATACCACGCCACAATCGATTTTAAGGCCGAGTGTTTAAACTATGATCGTTGCATTTTGATAATTGTCGACGATCTCAATACTTGGGGGACTGATAACCCAAATAATCTTGATATTGACTTAACGGGTGTTGAGATATTTGCCCTGATGCCCAATTGTCGCGATATCAACCAGCCAAGCTGCGTCAGTTTGCAAGAATACTGGACAGATGAATTCTTACGTTATGGAGCCGCTGGAGTTCAGTATTTGAATGGCGAACGTGCGGAATTTAATCTCGATCAACTTTTGAGGAGGTAGCGATGTTGCAATTTTTGTATGACTTTACCCAGTCTCCGTTCTTCCCTATTTTGCTGTTCATATGGGTCGCAATTGATGTGATATGGGTGCAGCGATGGCGGGGTCTTTTTGAAAGGCTTGGCAAGCTTATTACCAAGCCGTGGATCTTTGCAAAGGATCCCGAGCCCAAGGTTCCACCTCTATATCCTCGTGAGATGCTGGAGCAACTGGCCTTGGTATCCAGTTCTCGTGAGCGTAAAGCGGAGGAGGCGCGTAGTTCAAAGGTAGGCGCAGAACAAAAGGACGGCAAGAGGACCAAAGCTGGAAGCAGCTTTCTGAATGCGATGCAAGAGCGAATTTTTAACAGCGAGCATCCATTCCGCACGGTAGGCTATGTGATTTTCCTCGTGGGATTTGTTTTCTTTTTGATTGCCGATGCAATTTCAGTCGCCCAGACGCTGCGGGTCATGGGCCTGATTACTGAAAGTCTGACAGGCCTTTTCGAGCGTTTTGACTTTGCTGTATTGGGTGGCGCATTGCTGTCTGCTATAGTCGGCGTTTGGGTCTACATGGAGGCGCTAGGAAACAGCCATATTATTGATCTTGATATCCTTAATGAGGCGCAACGCCGTTTCCTAAGAGGCATTTCCCTTTTTGTTTCGGTTAACTCGGTTATTGTGATGATTGCCTTTGCAATAAATCGTTTAATTGCAATTGGCATACTGGCGCCTGATCCAACTCTGGAAATCATCCTTAGCGCTATCCTATATGGTCTTGTGCCAATTAACAGTGCATTAGCGGCCGCTATTTGTTTCCCCTGGGCCAGCAATGGTGTCCTTGTCCTGCTCTTCATCGCTGCCTTCATAATCATTGGCATATTGCCAGTGATAGCTTTCCTGGCTGACGTTGTCTGGCGTGTCGTGTATGTGGTTTTGGATATTGCCATCTGGGCTCTGTTCACCCCGCTTATGCTAGTCCCGCATTTGATAGGCAAAATTAGGGTCTGAAGGCAGATTAGGTGACAGAAATCGTGGGGAAAGTGGGATGATTTGGCTAGTAGTTCCGCTGCTGCTGGCCGGCTGCTCTGCAGGGCCGGCCAGCGCTGCGCGGGAAATGGCTGCAGGCGGGTATCAATTATGACGGTAGTAGGCTGCTGGCGCGTACCTGTGTAGCTCAACGTGAGGAAGTGAAGCAGGCTGGTTTGGTGGTGTCTGCCTTGATGCTAATGTCTCAGGTCTTTGGCATTGAACTTAGCAATGGAGAATTCAATGCTGATACATCTCCCTTCGTTTCGACTTAGTCGATTCTAACGAAAACTGGGCGGTAGTGAACGTGAATGGAACTGTACAGGAGACCGTGCTGGCTTTTTTCCAAGAATTCCTTATAAATGAGTACTGGGTCATGGTTCAGGAGGGCGCGCAGTGGAGGTGGTGCGGAGTTCAGACAACAGGTTCTGTACCTACTTCATCTGGAACTCCATGGCCCTGTTTTAGAAGATTTTTGGGAGACCCGAACCCTTGGAATAATGTTCCTCTGACCTAGTGGGCTAAGTAAGTTCGGTTTTGTCCAAACTGGTAGGTTTGACTTATGTGGTGGATTGTTGCGCTTGTTGTTCTTCTTTGGGCTGATCTCGCAGTAATAGCAAGAACCTTAAATGTCATGGGGTTGTTGGTCGCTGTGCCTACTTGGCTGCGGCCTTTTGAGATTGCAGTTATTGTGGGTGTGTTGCTTTCGTTAGCTGTGGCAATCATGTTGATACGGAAGAGCCAGTCACTTTCTAAGGCGTCTGAGCAGAATGAGAAATTTGAGAGACAGTTGGCTTGGAGCACAGTCTTCTTTTCTGTTGCTAGCCTGATTTCTTGGACGCTTGTTTTGACAGGGGTAGAACTTTCGGGGAGCATTCAAGCGGTGGTCGATTTTAGTGTTTTCGGCGTTTCACAGCTTGCGATAGTTCTTGGGACAGCCTTGGCTTTTGCGCCGGCGCTTTCTAGCGTTGCGGGGTACTTGAAGAGTTGGTTGGATAAAAACGGGCAGAAGCCCTAGCAGGAACACTTAGTTAGCTCGATGGAATTCCTGAATAGCTTTGTTGCATCTGTATACTTCTGGCCGGCAGTGTCTGTATGGTTGGCCATTGACTTGTTGTGGGTATCGCGCTGGCGACAACTACTGGCTCGTGTAGTGCGCTTACTTGCTGAGCCGGTTATCTTATATCAGGATCCAGAACCTGACTCAATAATGCTCTATCCGAGAAGATTAATTGAGCGCTTAATGGGTGGAGTGGTATCAGTGGGCAAAAAAGCGAAGCAAATTGTTGCGAGTCGTACAGCTCCTGCTTTTGATTCGGAATATCCGCACCGAACAATTGGCTACGTTGTTCTTCTTGGAGTATTTATTATCTGTGTGCTTGGTATAGCTTTGCGCCCATCTTGGTGGACATTAGGTGGTGCCTTCTGCTGTCCAATTGTAGGTATTAGTTTCTTGACTGGAGGTGACGAATTTGTAGCTTGGGAGCTGCTTTCCGGGCGCCAAACCGCTGGCCTGAAGATGATTGCGCGATGTTCCTTTATTGTCTATCCACTACTCATATTTTCGCTGATGGGTCTAAAGGCGCACTATTCGAGTGACCCTGGGCCTATTTCTGGGTTATTGCAGGCGGCTTTCCTTGTGTTGCCAGCATGGCTAGTCCCAACTCCTGATTTTCTTCTCACTTTGTTAGACATTAGTTATTTTGCGGGCAATATTTCAGGAGTAATAATCTGTCTACCTTGGGTCTACAGGGGCGTGCTTGTGATTTTTGCCTTATTGCCTCCTGCTGCTTTGTTTCTGTTACTTATACTGGTCAACCTAGCTGAGATTGTTTTGCGCGTAGTCTACATTGCAATCGATTTCCTTGTTTGGTTCTTTTTCACTCCTCTTGTTTTTGTGGCTAGACTTGTAAGTGTTCGTTAAGTTAGTTCACAGAAGAAGCTAGTCCTGTTCACAGCTACACTACTGTCGCTAGCCTCGTGCTGCCATTTGGGCTAACAATCAGTCTTGTGTTGATTTTGCTTTTCGCATCTGTGTTCGCCTGTGGATCACTTTCGCTCCACAAACCGTGCTTCTTCAGCCGTTACTTCACCACGTTCACGCCAGGCGAAACGATGCGCGTATTTGTTGGGCTTGCCCTCCACAACATCGGCGGTCACCTTGCCGATCAGCGGTGTGAACTTGAAGGCGTGCCCGCTGCCGCCCGCGCTCACCACCAAGCCAGGGCGCTCGGGATCACGGTCGATCCAGAAATCACCATCAAACGTATCGCTGTAGAAGCACAGACGTTCAAAGATGCGGGGCGCATTGGCTAAGCGGGACAGCGATTCGCCAAGGAACTTGCGGAACATCGCCTCGGTCTCGGCGGGCATGATGCGCGGCAGGGTAGGGTCCATGGGCCAGCCCGGGCCGTGGTTGGCCAGCTTGAGCGTGCCATCTGGCTGGGCGGGGAAGCCGTACCAGCCGGTCTTGCCCACATCCGCAGTCCATACCGGGAACAGCGGCGGCTGGTAGCTGGCCAGCTCGACGGCGGGCACCTGGAAGTGCATCACTGGCTGAGCGGTGGACCAGATCACGTTCTGCAGCCAGGGCAGCAACGTACTGGTCCAGGTGCCAGCGCACACTACTACAGTGTCGGCAAAATACTCCTTGCCATCCGCCGTACGTGCGCCTTTGACGGCGCTGCCATCTTGAATGAGTTCGGTAAAGCGCGCCCCTTCGATAATGCTCACGCCAGCCGCCCGCGCACGCGCCGCCATCACAGTGACCACGCGGCCACTGGGCGACCAGCCGCCTTGCGGATTGATATAGCCATCGGGGTAGATGTCTGCGTTCCAGGCGGGGTAGCGCTTGCGGATCTCGTCTGAATTCAGGCGCTCAATGCCGTGGCCACGCTTGAGCAGCAGCTGGTAGCTCTCGTACTCAAAGTCGCCTGGCCCCATGCCATCCAGCGTGAAGTACAGCACGCCAGTTTCGTGGAATACGGTATCACCCAGTTCCTCGTTCCACTGGCGCCATAGGGCCAGCGACTCTTCCATCATCTCCATGTAGAACTCATCGCGCCCGTAGTCCATGCGGATCACTTTGCTGATATCTGTGCTGGCCGCGTCCGGATGCGGCACCGGCCCGGGTTCAAGCAGCGTGACGGCGTGGCCGCGGCTGCGCAACTCTAAGGCGGTGTTGATACCAAAGGCGCCGCCGCCGACGATGAGAATGTGAGAGGTAGTAGTCATGGGGAAATTCTAAGGCTTTTTTGCCACAGATAAACGCAGATGAACACAGATAAAGTTCTGAATATCTGTGTCCATCCGCGTTTATCTGCGGTCAATTACTTTTTGAAAGTTTTCTCACCTGCGCGGATAGGCACGTTCAGGCGATTTTCTGCTGGCGGAATCGGGCAGTTCCACATCTCGTTGTAGGCACAGTATGGGTTGTAGGCCAGGTTGAAGTCAATCAGGAACTTGCCGTTCTCCAGTTGCTCCGGGTCGAGGTAGCGGCCGGCACCGTAGGTTTCCGAACCTGCCAGCGAGTCGACAAACAGCAGGAAGTAGCCATGTGGGCTGGAGAACAGGGTCAGCTCGGCAGTTTGCCCCTCCACCTCGAAGGCGAAGCGGCCATAGCGCTTGTAGCTCTTCACATCTCCAGTGGAGGTGGGCATCTCCACCATTGCCTGCTCGGCAAAGGGTTCGATATCCACTTCCAGGCGCAGCGCCGGATTCTCGGGAAAGTAGCTCAGCGCGGTGAAATGCTCGCGCTGCTCAGGGGTGAGCGGCGACTGGGAGTTGGTAGCGAAGAAAGCGTCTTTGCCCTCGCGGAAGTCTTGTAGTGTCATGGGTACTCCTTAAAAAGAAACTGGCCAGACATCATGTCTGGCCAGTAGTTTAACCTAGTCTCGTTTTAGCTAAACAGCCCCAGTACCCACGGGGTGAGCAGATTGAGGATCAGACCCAGCGTAAAGTACTCGCCAGCTTTGCGGTTGAACAGCATCGCCCAACTTACGTACCACAGCGGCCACACGGTCCAGCCGGCCGGAGCCTTGGCAGGCTTGGGCTCAGAGTACGCCTTCCAGGTCTGGCGCAAGCGCGGAATGGCCAGGAAGGTGAGCAGTACCCAGGGGCCGGTGTACTTCAGCACCACCATCGCTACGATGAGGATGTAGAAGATGATGAAAGTGACCTTGTTGAGCTTGAGCGAGCGTTCCTGGCCCAAAAGCACCGGCACCGAGTTCACGCCTACTTTCTTGTCAGGGGTGATCTTGTCGATGTGCTTGCCGATCAACACAGAAGCTACGATCAGCCCGTAGGGCAGGGTGAGGGTCCAGATGGCATCGTTGATCAGGCCGGAAGCGGCGAAGGCGGTACCGCCGATCATCAGCGGGCCCCAGACCACCAGTGCGGTCAGCTCGCCCAGGCCAGCGCGCTTGAGCACGCTGGTGTAGAGCAGGCTCAGCAGCAAGCCGGCCACCGCAAACAGCACGATGGTGATGCCGCGCTGGCTGAACAGGTACAGCATGATGGCGAGGTCGATGAGGTTGAGGATGCCTGCGGCCACCAGCAAGCCCTTGGCCGTGGTCAGGCCGCCCAGGATGGGGTGCACGCTGTATTGGGCACGCGGATAGTCCTCAGTGTCCACACCGTGGCGCACATCGAAGTAATCATTCAGCAGGTTGTTGGAGGCATGCGCCACCACAACACCGATGACAGCCAGGATGCCCAGCAGCCAGTTGACGCTGCCGCCGAGCTTCTGTACCTGCTCGGCGGCGATGAGCAAGCCCAGCATGCCGGAGGTGAAGGACATGGAGAACACGCAGGCGCGTGCGATCACCAGCCAGCGTGTAACGCCATCGGCAATCTCAATTTGGGGGATGTTGCAGCCATTGAGCACTGTTTGCCAGCGCTTGAACAATGGAATGGGGTGGGTCTTGGTGCCCTTTTGGGCGGCAGCTCGTGAAGCCATACGTCTCCTTGCTAGCGGTAAAAAAACTTACTATTGAAAGAATAAAATGATTGCTGTTAGTGAATTATATAGCAAATGAAGCTAACTCCGCTTGCGCAGCGAGGAATACAACAGCCACACGCCGCCAGCCACCAGCAACAGCGGCCCCATCACAGCCCAGCTCTCCTCGGTGCCCAGGGTGAGCATGACGCCAAAGATCAGCAACGGGATGCCAGGGTAGATGCCCCAGCTCAGCCGGATATTGTTGCTCTTGACGGTGGAGAGCAACAAGAAAGTGAGGCCCATACCAATAAACAGCAGACCGCCGGGTTCGAACGAAACACCCGGTGTGTTTTCAAAGAAGGTAACCGCAGCCAATGAGAGCATCACGCCGCTGGGAATGATGGCCCACCAATTCTCACGCTGAACGACATAAGCGGAAGCAAAGCCCAGGCTTAAGCCAAGAAAGAACAGCGTGCCACTGACGCGTGCGCTCATCTCGGGAGCGAACACGCCCAGCAAGGCAGAGCATGCCAGCCCAGAAAGGAAGAAGCCCACCATGACTGCCCACCAACGTGTGGTGTTGGCGAAGTACATAGAGAACAGCGAGAATGCCCCAAAGCCAAACAGCACAGCAGGCACCAGGCCGCGTGCAGCTACGGGGATGATGCCAAATTGCTCCAGCGCCAGGTAGGTGCCGAACAGGATCAGGAGAATGCCAAGCACATTACGTTGATCTTTGAACATAGCCGCCTCTTCTAGATGATAGGCGTTAATTATACGACTGCGTGTGGCACGCGCCCGAACGCAAAATAGGTCGGCACGTGCAGGCGGCGCGTGCCTGCAGCCCAGGCCGCCGCATCCTGTGCCAGCCAATGCTCGAGCTTGTCTGCAGGTATGCGCCCGCTCAAGTCCGCGCGCAGGGTTTGCGCTTCTAGCGAAATCTCGTGCCCAGTGCCGTCGCTGCCTATGCTGTCTGCGTGCAGCGGCCCGGCGTCTACGAGCTGCAGCCCGGCCGCCGCAAACAGGGCTGGCAGTTGCCCGCCGATGCTGGTGTTGGCGCCGCGCGCTTGCAGCGCCTCGGTTTGGGATTGGCCTAGTGCTGTCAGCTCGGCAGGCTCATCGATGCGTTGGCTGTAATCAGGCTCGGCCAGCGCCAATACCGCGCCGCCCGGGCGCACCACGCGGCACATCTCCGTCAGCCCACGTTGCGGGTCTGCTAGCCACAGCAATGCAAAATGACACAGGGCGATATCAAAGCTGGCGTCAGGGAAGGGCAAGTGGTGCGCATCGCCGGCCGTCAATACTGCTTGCGGCACATGCTGGCTGGCCAGCGCAAGAGCGGCGCGGTCAATATCCAGCCCATGCAAGCGGCCACCCGGCGGCAGTAGCAGGCTCCCAAGTACTGCGCCAGTGCCGCAGCCTACCTCTAGTACGCGTTGCGCGTTGGGCAGGCCAGTGGCCGCCAGTAGATGGCGGCGGGCGGGAGCCGTCCAGTCGGCTTGTTGCCTATAACGGGCATGGATTTGGCTTGTCTTCATGCGTGATTAGTAGATTAATCGATTAATCAGCCAATCGATTAATCATATATACTTTCATCTATGGCCCTCGATACTCGTAGTGTCAATCAATTCTGGCAGGGAGTGCGCAGCGACACCGCCAACTTCCTCTCCGCATTCTCTCAACCTGAAGAGCCCCGCATCGGCTTGCACACCTACGATATTGCTATGGCCAATGGCCGCAGCATGCGTATCCACTTGCGCTTTGAGCCCAGTGGCAATGGTGTGCTCTTTATTGATGTTACCGATGTGGTGCACCTCAACCACACCGCCGCGCTGATGGCCAAGATGGCCCTCGATGGCGTGCCGCGTGCTCAGGCGCGCGCCCGCATCGGCGGCTGGCACCCGGATGTGCCGTTGGCGCAGATCGAGCTTGAACTGCAGCAGATCTACGACATGGTGGATGGCTTCGCTCACCCAGACGGCGATTGCCCAACTTGCGAGCTGAGCGATACCCTGGAAATGTCGCCCATGTTCAGTGTTGAGGTCAACGCGCCATACAAAGTTGACATCGCGCTGACCTACGGCTGCAACAACGAATGCCCGCACTGCTATAACGAGGCCAATCGCCTCGATATGCCCTCGCTGCCACTCACCGAGTGGTACGCTGTACTCGACCGTCTGGCGGAGCTGGGCGTGCCGCACCTCATCCTCACCGGTGGTGAGGCAACCCTACACCCAGACTTGCCGCAGGTCATCCGCTATGCGGACCAGCTCGGCATGGTCGTCGGCCTCAACACCAATGGCCGCCATATCGCCCATCAAGACTATATGCAGCAACTAGCTGATGCGGGCTTGAACCACGTTCAGTTCACGCTCGACTCCAGCCGCGCCGAAGTGCACAACGCCATGATGGGCGCCAAGGCCTGGCACCAGACCGTGCAAGGCATTGAGAACGCCGTGGCCAGCCGTGTGCATGTCATCACCAACACTACACTGATGCGCGCCAACATGGGCCATGTGGAAGAGATCATTGAGTTCCTGTATTCGCTGGGCATCCGTACCTTCGCCATGAACGGCATGATCTACTCCGGTGGCGGGTTTGCGCACCCCAACGCCATCGACGAAAAAGAAATGCCCGCGCTGCTCGTGCGCGTGCGTGACAAGGCCAATGAAATGGGCATGCGCTTCCTTTGGTACACGCCCACCGAGTATTGCCGCATGTCGCCCGTGGAGCTTGAAATTGGCGCCAAGCGCTGCAATGCCGGCGAGTATTCGCTGTGCATTGAGCCCAACGGCGATGTGTTGCCGTGCCAGTCGTATTACGTTTCGGCCGGCAACATTCTGCACGACCCGTGGGAGCAGATCTGGGATGGCGAGCTGTTCCAGAGCTTCCGCTACCGCGAGCAAGATCCCAAGGGTTACGGCCTGCCGGAGAAGTGCTGGACCTGTCCTGATCTGCCGCTGTGTGGCGGTGGCTGCCGCATTGAGCGCGAAGCGCGTGACGGCGTGCGCATCTCCGAAGGTAGCGGCGGCGGGTGCTCTGGCTGCAGTGGCAGCTGCGGCACCGGCGCTTCGGCCCATCAGGTTAAGGGCCATGTACACACCGCTGGCTACATTCCCACAGGTGGCTTTACCCCATCGCCCAGCACCACGCGCACCAAGACGCGTGCCAGCGGCAACTTTGACATGATCGGGCTGGATGATATTTTGTAGTGAGTAATGAATGCATGGTTTCTTTTTTTCACGTTGATAGAGCTAGAGTCCTTGGTGCTGGTCAAAAAATAGGCTTGTCTCAAATTGACCCAGTTGCTGAGCCAATAAAAGAGCAAGCTCGTGTTTTCTTTAGGCAACGTTTCCCCAACGGACTTTCTAGACATGGACAGCAATACGCTCTAGGGGACTATGCCGATTTACTGGCAGCCGACGGTGATACTTGGCGAAACACTACAATCGAGACAATATTTGAGTTAGTTAGGATTGCTCATTTTCCAAATCTTGTGTCGCGGTATGAATCTTTGTTTGTTTGCTCATCTCTGGCAGATGCGACTAGTTTTAGAACTCAATCAGCAAACCGAGAACCTAAATATGCCGATTGCCCGATTTGGAAGGTGCAGGGCGAAAGTGCTTCAAAGCATGATATGAACTTGCTGACCTTGGAGGGTAGGGTTGCTGATGTTCATCATCGCGCTTCTATGTATTGGAATGGAGACGCAAGTTCTAATCCCTTTTGGGAGCATTTGCTCAAACTTCCCGTATTCGTTGTGGATCAGTTAGGCTAGTGATGCTCTCCGCCTTCGAAGCAAACCTAATTCTGCGCATAGCCACAGCCGCCGTGTTCACGGCGTTGCTGTGGCTATTGTTCTTTCAGCTCGGGCGCGGGCAGGGCAAGCTGCTCTTTGCTGCCGTGGCCGCCGGGCTGCTGGCGCTTTTTGCCTACTCGCCGCTGGCGCAGGTATTGGCATTCGTGCCGCTGCTGGGCTTGTTAGCCTGGGCTGCCTGGCGGCGTAGGCGTGCGGCCGCCTACCAGCCTGCCGTGGCGCGCATCGAGGGGGGCGGCGTGAAGCGTGGCCTCACCCCGCCGGAAGCTGCCGTGCTGCTCGGTCGGCCCATCAATATCGCTCTAACGCTGCTCCTGTTCGAGCTGCTGCGTAAGGGCATCCTGCGCCAGACCAGCGGCGAGCCCTTCACGGTAGAAGTGGCCGAGCCTTTTCGCACGCACGGCCTGGGCCTGACCGCCCAGGAGCGCGGCGAACGCCGCCGCCTGGCCGCCCAGGCCATCAACGCCGCGCTGCACAAGTTTGAGGAGCCGTTCCTCGAGATCATCGAGACCAATCCAAACATCCCCGTGCGCCAGCTCGATCTTGGTGTAGCGGTGCAGCCGCTGGTGCGCTATGTGGCCGGGCGGGCAGGGGGCTACAGCCTCGATGAGACGCGTGCCTACTACAAGCTCATCATCGAACGTGCCCCCAAGGAGGCGCGCAGCGACGGCAAGCTGACCTTTGACCGCGAGCGTATCTTCAACCGCAATCTGGGCTGGGTGCTGCTGGGCGAGAATGAAGACTTTGTGGCCGTGCTAGACCAGGCCGACTACTCCTACGTGCCGCAATGGCTGCGCCAGCAGCCGGTCGCCCTCGGCAACCGCACCTTCGCTCGCTGGGTACGCGCCGTCTACGCCGAACTGGACGGCGTGGTGAACGAAGACGACGTCAAGCTCGAACTCGGCGCCGAGAACGACGCCGTCACCGCCGCACTGCTAGGCGATATTCGCAGAACTACGTTCTACGGGTAAGCCACCCGTCATTGCGAGGAGTACTGCCGCTTGCGGCAGACGGACGAAGCAATCTGAATCCTAATTACTTGAGGGGCTATGACTGAAACTTATCTCCAGCTGGGTGGAGAAACCAAGCACATGATTCATGATCCAGGGAAGCTACTTCTGGGCTATCGGGATCAATATGGAGCGGATTATTACGACTATCAGCCTGTCACTGATCCTGGTGTGTTGGTCGCTGAAGACCTGGCAGTTACGCTTGCTGTAAACTCCAACGCTGGTTGGCGTGCTTTCCGCAGTGTCAAACTGTACGCAGCTGAGGTTGACCTTGCAGGCTTGCCACATAGAGAACTTCAAGAAACTACTCCTGAGGAGCGTGAAGCAGTTGCCGACTTGATTTTTCAAATAGTAGAGTGGCCTGGCTTTGGTTCATCTTTGGCCACCAAGCTATTGCATAAAAAGCGCCCAGCCCTTATTCCTATGTTGGACAACCAGTCCATATTTGGCGCATATGCAAATTCACAGTGGCCCGCAGAAGGAGCCAGCTGGGGCAGTGTCACTAGCCGCACCATGATTCGCTCTACCCTGGAGAGCATCTACCAGGATGTCAGCCGTGAGACAAACGTGCTTGCTTGGGAAAAAATGAAAAGGCTGGAACCAGCCTTTTCTCGGATAGAGCTATTTGATTGCATATGGTGGATGTATTTTCGTAACCACCAACCGCGCGCCTAAGCCGCTAGCCCCAAATCTTCGCCCACTCATCCTTCACGAAATTGCCCAGCACCTTCTTGCCACCCTGGCCGGGCAGCACATCGCCATCTGGCTCCACGTAGAGCCAGGCCTTGCCTGCCCCCTGTGGCATGTCGCTGCCCTCCGCGGCAGCCAGCTCCAGGCTGACTGGATTCAGTGCCGAATACGGCACCGGTAGGTCCCACACCAGCGGCAGGTTCAGCGCGCCGGCATGATCGCGGGCAGCGTGCAGCGCCTCGCTCAGCGAAGTATCTGCTTCGCTCAGCGAGAGGGCGCGGATGCCGCTGCCCGCGAGCTTATCGATCAGCGCATTGGCCTGAGCGGCGTTGTCTTTGGTCAGCGTGAGATGGGCGGCGATGAAGATGTCATCGTTCAATACTTCACGCCAGTAGGCAAAGCTGGCCAGCGAGTCCCAGGTCTGCGTTCCGCTGGGTTGCAGCACGATCATGGCATGGTCGAGGCCCGCATCAAGCAGCGTCTTGAGGTAACGCGTATCGGTCAGCTTGTGGCCGTCGGTCACCAGGCCGGTGACCAGGCCGCGGCTCTCGGCGTGTGATAGCAACTCAGCCAAGTCTTCGCGCAGGGTCGGTTCGCCGCCGGTGAAGGTGACGTGCGGGATGCCGGCGTTGTAGGCCTTGTCGATGACCTGCTTCCACTCCTCGGTGCTAAGCTCACGCTCTACACGCTTCTGCGGAGCAGCCTCGGTTGGGGCGCCTTCGGGCAGCTTGTAAGTAAGCGCAACATCTAAGCGATACGGCGCGCTCAAGTCTTCGTAGGGTGTGGCGCGGTCTACATCCAGATACGTCACCGGGTCAAGGTCAGGCGTTTCGATCAAGGTCTGGATCGTCTTGGCAAACTCACCGTAATCCTCGGCCGCTTGCTTCTTAGCGGTGTTGTAGCGCTTGGCTACTTGCTCGGCCACTTGCTCGGGCGGCGTCAGGCGGATGAAGTGCCAGGCCATCTCGGTGGCGGTGTGATTGAGGTGCAGCACGGTGCTGGCATTGATCACCAGCAGGCCTTCGCCGTTGGGTTCAATGCGTAAGTGCAGGCGATAGTGCTGCGGATGATTGGCGGGCGAGGTGTACGAGAACAGACCCGGAGCCAGCGGCTGAGCTTTTTCCCCGCGGAATTTGTCGAGAATGCCCATCAGCGGCCTCCGCCAGCGCAGGCGCAGGCACAGCCCGCGCACGCACACGCACAGGATGAGCCACCACCGCTGAAGCCACCGCCGCTACTACTGGGCGGTGGCGGGGGGTTAGTGACCTTGGTGACGCCGCCGGTGAAATCGGCCAGGTTGCCGATCAGGCCGCCAGCAAAGTTCTGCACGCCGCCCACCATCGAGGCGGCAAAGTCGCCGCCGGGCAGGGTGGGCAGCGATACCCCGCCGCCGGTGCCGCGCGTGGGGCTGCTGCTGCCGCCTGCGGCTTTGCCCAGGCTGGCGCCGCCGCCACCGGAGGTGTTGTAGGCCGGGTTGTAGCCGCCGTACCAACGCGGCAGGAAGACCGGGCCGTCTGAGAATACATCACGCGTGCGGCGGTCGTAATTCGGGTCAAGCATGGTCCATTCGAGGTTCTCTTCGAAGGCGGCACTCTTGACCTTGGGTGTGTCGGCCGCTTCCACCTGTTGCCAGGCTTCAGCCGTGATCTTCTTGTAGAAATCAATCGTCTCGCGCTTGCTAAAGCCGCGCATCTTGTTTGCTACGCGGCGTACCAGGGCGATCATCATCTGCTGCAAGGCACGGCGGCGCTTGGCCGTGCCTTCTTCAGCAAAGGCATTGATGAACTCATTTTCGTATTCGGCCAAGCCGGTGGCTTTTGCAGTTGTGCGCGTTACATCCAGCGGATCACGCTTCACCACTTCGGCGGCGCCCTTCTTGACCACCGAGAACAGGATCATCGAAAGGATCTTGTCCATCGGCTCTTCCAGCAGCACCGCCGCTTCCGGCGCAGTGAGGCCGCGCTTGATGCCATGCCCCTTGATTGAGATCTTGGGCGGCAGGTACTTCAGCTTGCGGGTGCGCTCCGCGCGCACTGCAATAAAGACGATCAGGCCAAAGAAGCCGGCGAAGCACAGGCACACCATAGCGGTGATGACCGCTTCAGGGTCGATGCCAATGCGCTGCCAGAAGGTGGGCGTGGCCACGCTGTCACGTGGCACAAAGCTCAACGGGAAGGATGCGCCGAACAAATAATCTTCGCTGGCGCTGGCGCTGGTGTTGCGCCAGGTGTAGGTGATGCGGCCTGAATTGTCCAGACCGGTCGCCGGCGTCTCCGGGAAACCCGCATGCCCAGCAGTGTGCCAGCGCGGCTGGCTGGGCTGTACGCCCGGCGGCAGGTGGAACACAACGGTGATGTCGCTGCTCCCGTTGACGAAGTCAGAACCAAAGTAGTTGGGCATGAACAGCGCACTGGCGTAGCTGTCATCCTGGTTATCTACATATAAGACGTTGCGGATGGCGGTGGCCGTCATGCGCAGCGTGCCGGTGTTGCCGGGCTGGATGGCATTAGCACCCAGGCCCAGCTCTACGCCGATGTCAATATAGGGGGAGGTGGCAATGTGCGTGATGGGGCGGCCGTCGATAGAGGCGCTGATGTTGGAAAGCGAGTAGTTGTTGTTGGGCAGGCCGACATCCACATAGTCGATCGGGTCGGCATAGCTTTCATTCGTGAAGGTGATCTCGTAGGTGACGCTGACCGTGCCGTTCGGCTCCCAGAACACATCCACGCGCTGCGTGGGCACTTGGAAGGCATAGGTCTGCGCGTAGGCCACGCCTAGTGGCACAACGGCAACCAGTAACAATAAGAAAAGCGAAATAATGCGGTGGCGTAGTTTCATTGGTCAACCCTGTCTATTTGTCGGTTGGTCACTAGCTAACAGCTTATGGCCTACGGCTTATAGCTTACTGACTACCACTTAGGGGCTTCTTCGATTTGGTAGACCGCGCCGCAGTAGGGGCAGGTGACGGTGAGCGCGCCGCCCACCAGGGCCACGTTCTTGTCGCTCAAGGCCCCGCCGCATTGCTGGCACTGGAACTTCTCTAATTTAACGTCGCCGGTCAGGTCAACGTTATAAGTCACCTTTTGCTCGCCAGGGGCGGTGAGCTTTTGGTTGGCGTACCACATCAACCCAAAGCCGATGCCCACAGTAACGAGGCCAATCAGCAGCCAACTGGGTTGGCCCTCGGCGCTGAAGGCACCCCAGATAAAGAGCACTCCAAAGAATATCAGGATCCAGGAAGCAATTTTTGCGATTGATTTCATGTGTGCGCTCCTAAGAAACAAGTTTAGCCGATTTTTGGGGATGCTATAAGCCATAAGCTAAGGCTGTAAGCGTTCAGCTATCAGCGGTCAGCTTCATTCTCCAGTTCTCCAATCTCTATTCTCCAGTCCACTACTTACCACGTACCACTACTCGGCACCAATAGTGGCGAAACCAATGCTCACACCCGCCGTATATAATCGGATGCACTGGTGTGCATTAGGCCGCGGGGTTCATGAGTCACCCAAACGCGGCTCCACCCTGTGATTCTGGAAGAGGAGCCTCACAATGGCAGACGAAATTGCGTACAAGATCTATGGCGATGACTTGCAACTGCTGGAGATCGAGCTGGACCCGGGCGAGGCCGTGCGCGGCGAAGCCGGCACGATGACCTACATGGAAACTGGCATCGATATGCAAACCGGTGTGGGCGGCATCTTTAAGGGGCTCAAGCGCATGTTCACCGGTGAGAGCTTCTTTATCTCCACCTTTTCGAATATCAGCCAGGATGTCTCGCACGTGGCCTTTGCCGCGCCGTACCCCGGCAGCATACTGCCGCTGAACTTGGCCGCCGAGGGCGGCAAGTTCATCTGTCAGAAGGATTCGTTCCTGTGTGCCGAGACAGATGTCGAGATCGAGATCGCTTTCACCAAGCGTCTCGGCGCCGGTCTCTTCGGCGGCGAGGGTTTTATCCTCCAGCGCCTCGAAGGCAGCGGCATGGCCTGGGTGCACGCAGGCGGTACGCTCATCGAAAGGACCCTGGCGGTGGGCGAGACCTTGCGTGTGGATACTGGCTGCCTGGTGGCGTTTGCGCCCTCGGTGGATTACGACATCAAGATGATGAAGGGCTTCACCAATGCGCTGTTCGCCGGCGAGGGCCTCTTCCTGGCGCAGCTCACCGGCCCGGGCAAGGTGTACTTGCAGAGCCTACCGCTCTCGCGGCTGGCTGGCCGCATCCTGGCCAGCGCCAAGCGCTCGGGCGGCAAGAACAGCGGCGGCGTCGCCGGCGATGTTCTTGGCAGCCTGCTGGGCAGCTAGCAGGCGAAGCCATAAGGTAGAATTTGCACAACGGAGCAGCCATGGCCAAAACCTTCAACCCGCGCATCTACAAGCTCACTTTTGCCAGCGTGTACCCTATGTACGTGCAGAAGGCTGAGAAAAAGGGCCGCACCAAGGCTGAAGTGGACACCATCATTCAGTGGCTGACCGGATACAACAAAAAGCAAGTGGAGTCGCAGATCAAGCGTGAGACCACTTTCGAGACTTTCTTTGCCGAAGCTCCCGATATGAACCCTGCGCGCCAGCTCATTACTGGCGTCATCTGCGGCATTCGTCTCGAAGAGATCGAAGACCCGCTGATGAAGGAAATGCGCTACCTGGATAAGCTGGTAGACGAGCTAGCCAAGGGCAAAGCCATGGAAAAGATCCTGCGCCAGCCCGCAATTGCTGAGTAAACAAAAAAAGAGCCGCTTTCAGCGGCTCTTTTGTTCTATTGTTGAGTTTGTGCATCCCGAGCGTAGCGAGGGATCCTTGCTGGGCTGGTTTTAGAAGAACGCGTTGCTTTGAAAACGCGCACCACATGGGTCCTTCCCGGAGTTTATGCTGAGCAGAGCGAAGTACTAAGGACGCACGATAGTAACCTCTCTTCGCAAAACAACCCTCACCCTATGACTTTCTACTAGGATGACTCGGTCTCCCCTCTCCCTCAGGGAGAGGGGAACGCAGCTTGCTGCGTGGGGTGAGGGGGAACCAGTCAACTAGTCGACTACCGCTGTTTCACCGGCACCCATTTCTTATCATCCACGCCTGTGTACTCAGACTGCGGGCGGATGATGCGGCCCTCGGCGCGCTGCTCGAAGCAGTGCGCCAGCCAGCCTCCCACGCGGCTGACCGCAAAAGTGGGCGTGAACAGCGGGATGGGGAAGTCCAGCCCGTGCAGCAGCAGGGCGGTGTAAAACTCCACGTTCGTTTGCAAATTGCGGCCAGGCTTGTACTCCTCCAGCAGGCGGATAGCGGTTTTCTCCACATCCTGCACCAGGTTGTACAGCGCCATGTCGCCGTCCGCTTCGTAGAATTCATGAGCCGCTTTCGAGAGCACATCGGCGCGTGGGTCACGCACCTTGTAGACGCGGTGGCCAAAGCCCATCAGTAGCTCGCCTGCGTCCAGCTTCTTGCGCAGCACCGGTTCGGCATTCTCCGCCGTGCCAATCTCGAAGACCATGTCCAGCGCCGGGCCGGGCGCGCCGCCGTGCAGCGGGCCCTTGAGCGCGCCGATGGCGCCCACAATGGCCGAGACGAAGTCCGTGCCGGTGGACATGATCACGCGCGCCGTGAAGGTGGACGCGTTGGAGCCATGGTCGATCACGGTGTTAAGGTAGGTCTCAAGCCCGCGCACGCGTGCCGCACTGGGCGCCGTGCCCTCCAGCATATAGAGGTAGTTGGCCGCGTGGCCCAGGCTAGCATCCGGCGCAATCGGCTCCTTGCCGTTGGCCAGCCGCCAGGCGGCCGCCACAATGGTGGGGAAGGTGGCCAGCAAGCGCTTGGCCAGCCAGTCATCCGTCTCGGCCGCCGGCGCGTCGAGGCCCAGCGTGCCGGTGGCCATGCGCAGCGCATCCATCAGATTCAACTGCGGGCTGGCGCTGGCTTTCAGCAGCGCCAGGGTGGCAGTAGGCAGGGCGCGCAGCCCGGCCAGCGATTGCGTGAAGGCGGCCAGCTCGCTGGCACTGGGCAGGCGGTCATGCCATAGTAGATAGACCAGCTCTTCAAAGGTGGCGCGGCTGGCAATCTCCTCCAGCTTGAAACCAGCGATGACGAGCTCGCCGGCTTCGCCATCCACTTTGCTCTTATTGGTCTGCACGGCAACGACGCCTTGCAAACCTGGTACATAGTTAGACATTGGGGAAGCTCCTGAAAAATAAAACCCGGTAGTGTGGGTGTATTCTAACCGCAGGATTCTCCACAGATGCACACAGATAAACGCAGATAAAAACCTAACCACAAAGTCACAAAGCCCACAAAGCTTAAGAAAGCTGAAGGTATCTTTGTGCCCTTTGTGTCTTTGTGGTTGCTTTTTTAGTCTGTTTTTATCTATGCATAGTTAGCTTTACAATCCCTGCTTATGAATCCGCTATCCCTGCCGCGCCTGCTCGCCATCGCCTCGTTTGGCTTTGCGCTGACGCTGTTCACTAACACGCTCGACCCGGCGCTGTATGGCTTCAAGGTCTTGCAGCTCGCCCCTGAGAATCCCAACACACTGCTCGGCTTCAGCACTGCGGCGGGGTCGCTGCTGGTGCTACTGATGGGGCCACTAGTCGGCCTGCTGTCTGACCGCACGCGTTCGCCGCTCGGCCGCCGCTTGCCCTACTTCATCGCTGGCGTGCCGCTGATGATCGCTGGCCTGCTGCTGGTCGGGCTGGCGCCCTCGGTGGCGGCCTTTGTGCTCGGCGTGCTGCTGTGGCGCTTTGGTGATAACATCATCTTCGCCCCCTGGGAGGCGTTGTATGCTGACCGCGTGCCCGCGGCGCAGCGCGGCCTGGCCTCCGGCTTGAAGTCGCTCACCGAAATCCTTGCGGTGCTGGTGGGCCGCCTCGTGGCTGGCGAGTTGATGGCCGCCGTGCTGCAGCAGGGCGACACCGCTCTGTTTGCTGCCATGGCCGTGCCGTCGCTGGGGCTGCTGCTGGCCCTGTTGTTTACCTGGCTGGGCATGCGCGATGAGCCGTATCAGCAAGGCGAGCCGGTGCGTGAGCCGCTGCTCAAGACCTACATCGATAGCTTTCGTTTCGATTGGCGTGCCCAACACGCCTTTCGCTGGTGGTTCCTCAATCGCTTTCTCTTCTGGGTAGCCTTCGTGACGCTGAGCCAGTTCCTGTTGCTGTTCGTGGTGGGCGTAGTGGGCCTGCCCGAGGCGGATGCGCAGCGCTACCTGGCGCGGCTTTCCATCGTGCTGGGCGGCGCTATCCTGGCCGTGGCTGTGCCCTCTGGCCGCCTGGCGGACCGCATCGGCCGTCCCCCTGTCGTGATCGCTGCCTGCCTCATGGCCGCGGCGGGCACGCTGCTGGTGCTGGTGGTGCGTGATCTCAACTGGCTCATGGTGGCCGCGGGCCTCATCGGCTGCGGGGCGGGCATCTATCTCTCGGCCAACTTTGCCCAACTCACCGACATCGTTCCCAAGCCGGAGGCGGGGCGTTACATCGGCCTGGCCGGCATTGCCGGCGCCGCCGGTGGCACCGTGGCGCGCTTGCTCGGCGGCTTGCTCATCGATCCGCTCAATCAGCTCACGCCCGCAGGCACGCTGGGGTATCTCAGCTTGTATGCGTTGGCCGCGCTCTTGTTCATTGCTGCAGCGTGGGTGGCGAGCTTTACCAAGCGAGACTAGCGCCACAAACAAAAAGCCCTTTCAACCGAAAGGGCTTTTTTATCTATCTGTAGTTGCTTACCAGCCAGGCGTGTTGCAGCTTTCGATGTCGCCAGAGGCCAGGCCGTCTTGCAGTGCATCCAAACGCTGCTGGGATGAGCCGTGCGTCCATGCATCCGGCACAATATAGCCTTGCGTCTGCTGCTGAATGCGGTCGTCGCCCACCGTTGCGGCGGCGTCCAGCGCTTGCAAAATATCTTCGCGTGACAGGCTGCTGATGTAGCCGGTTTGCGTGGCATGGCTCATCCAAATGCCCGCCAGGCAATCGGCCTGCAGCTCGGTGAACACGATGTCGCTCTCCGGGCCAGTGTCCTGGATCGCGCCAGAGGTGTTCAGCACGCCGAACAGATTTTGCACGTGGTGGCCGTACTCATGAGCAACCACATAGGCCATCGCCAGCGGGCCGCCGCGCGCACCCAGGCGGGCGAGGATGGTGTCAAAGAACGAGAGATCTACATACACCATGCGGTCACGCGGGCAGTAGAACGGGCCAGAGGCGCTGGAGGCGAAGCCGCAGGCCGCCTGGGTGGAGCCGGAGAACAGCACGGTTTGCGCCGGCACATAGTTCATGCCGTAGTTGGGCAGCTCCTCAGTCCAGAAGGCCTGGATGCTGTTGACGAAGCCTACCAGTTGGCAATCCTCGCGCTGGTTGGCATCCGCGCCGGTCTGGCATTCGGTGGCCAGCTCGGCGGCGTCCTGGGAGTAACCCGGGCCGGGGTCGGATGAAATTGCATCGCCTAGCAGCGCGCTGGGGTCAATGCCCAGGAACATGGACACGATGAGCACGAGCAGGCCCAGTCCGCCGCCCACCACCACGGTGCGGCCCGTGCTGCGGCCGGTGCTGCGCCCGCGGCGGTCTTGCACTTGCGATGGGTCGAGGCGTTTTTGATCGTTAAATGACATGTGGTTCTCCGTAAAAGCGTAGTGGGCGCATTCTAGCCCAATTTACTTGTGCTATGTAATCGAAGGGCAGGGTATCAGGCTGGCGAACGGACGAGGTTGTAGCGCCAGACATTGCAGGTGACCAGGTTGCCCTTGGGATACTCATCTTGCTCGCTGCCCAACAACTCGAAGCCGGCTTTGCGGCACACCGCGTTGGAAGCGATATTCTCGATGGTGGGGAAGGCATATAAATAGCGGCGACTGCCCTCGGTGCGCAGGCGGCCGATGATCTCCAGCGTAGCCCTGGAGGCTAAGCCGTGTCCCTGCCATGCCGGCAGCACCGCCCAGCCAGTCTCCCAGTTGAGTTCGCCATCACGTTCATGATGCCAATGGCCGATCGTGCCGGCGGGTTCTTGTGCCGCGCCAGCCAGAATGACAAACATGCGGTCGGCGCCTTTGCTGGGCAGCTCCACATAGCGCTGATGGCGCGAGTGGAGCTTCTCTTCGTTCTCCGGCCCGCCGAGGAACTGCGTCATCTCCGCCACACCCAATGTCGCCTGCAGCAGCGCAAAGTCATCTGGGCCGTATGGCCTCAGGCTTAACTGTGTGGTGTTCACGCGCGCTCTTCGAGCGCCTGGCGCGCCGCCAGCAGCCCCGGCAGGCCGGTGAGCCCGCCGCCGGGGTGGCCTCCCGCGCCGCAGATGTACAAGCCCTGCGGGGCATGCTTGCCGAGGCGGTGGCCGATGACGCCGGGGATGGGGCGCTGCAGCAGCAACTGGTCAAGCCCCATTTGGCCGTGCATCTCGCTGCCGCCCGCCAGCCCGTAGTCACGCTCATAGTCCAGTGGCGTGATTACATGACGCGCTTCTACCAGCGTGCGCAGGTTGGGCGCGTATTCGGCCAACGTGTCGAGCGCTAGATCACCGAGCCGTTCACGCTCAGCATCCCAGTCGCTGTCAGCTAGCGCATAGGGTGCATAGCGCACGGTGACCGAGAGGGTGTGCTTGCGCGCCGGCGCCAGCGTGCTGTCCTGCAGGCTGGGGATGCGCGCGATCATCACGGGCTTGGCCGACAGGCGGCCGTGCTTGGCGTCATCATAGGCTTGCTCGGCGTAATCCAAACTGGGGCTGATGATTATGTCGCCCTGCAGCCGGTCCGGCTGGCCGACAGCCGCCAGGAACTGCGGCAGGCCGCTGAGTGCAAAGTGCACCGTGGCGCTGCTGCCGCGCAGCTTCAAGCTGCGCAAGCGGCGATACATACGCGGCTGTAGTTGTGCCGCGCCGAGGAGTTTGATATAGGTGGTGTACGGGTCTGCATTGGAGAGCACCTGGCGTGCGGTGAGCTGCTCGCCGCCTTCCAGCTCCACGCCGTATACCTTGCCATCCTTCACCAGAATGCGCGCTACGCTGGCATCCGTGCGGATCTCGGCGCCGTGTTCCTGCGCCTCGGCGGCCAGCCCGGCGCTCACTGTGCCCACCCCGCCCACAACGACGCGTGGCTGCAAACCGCCCATGTGCTGGTACAGCAGCATGAAGGCGGTGCCGCTGGCGCGCGGGCCTTGCATCACACCTGTGGTGGCATAGGCCGCATACAAGCCCTTGATGGCATCAGTTTCAAAGTGTTCATTCAGCCAGGTGGCGGCGCCCATCGGCAGCACGCGCATGAAATCCATCATGTCGCGGCCACCCAGGCGGCGCAGGTCGAGCGCCAGTCGCGCCCAGCCCCGCAACAAGCGCGCCGGGTTCTCGGTCAGGCTGGGTGGGCGCAGGTGGGCCATCTTGGAGAGCACGCCGGAGAAGCGCTCCAGTTGGCGGGCGTACTCCCAGTAGGCGCGCGCATCGTTGGCAGAATGTGTGGCCAGCTCCATCGCCGTGCGCTCAGTGCTGCGCCAAATCGTGACGGCGCTTTCATCCAACTGCGGAGCGAAGGACATCACCTCAGGCTGGATGAAGCTGGGCGGGTGCTTGCGAAAGAGCGAGAATACATCCGGCGGCAGCAAATTCGCATTCGGCGCGCCGGTGTTGAAGCGAAAGCCGGGAATGAGCTCCTCGGTGCTGGCGGCGCCGCCCACTTGGCTGCGGCGTTCCAATACCAGCACGCGGCGGCCAGCACGTGCCAGCACCAGCGCCGATACCAAGCCGTTGTGCCCGCCGCCGATGACGATTGCGTCGTAGTTGGCTTGTGCGCTCATGCCAACACCTTGCCAGCGTCTTTGAGGATCTCGATGGCCGCCAGGCGCCCGGGGGCACCGGTGATGCCGCCGCCCGGATGCGTGCCAGAGCCGCACTGGTAGTAGTTGGCGATGGGCGTGCGGTACTGCGCCCAACCGGGTGCAGGCCGCAGGAAGAACAGTTGCGACAAACTGAGCTCGCCCTGGAAGATGTTGCCGCCGCTCATGCCGATGGTTTGCTCAATATCCCACGGCGAAAGCACCTGGCGGTGCAAGATCATGTTCTTGAGATTGGGCATGTACTCACTCAGCGTATTCACCACCGCATCGCCAAAGGCCTCGCGCTGACTGTTCCAATCGCCTTCGGCCAGTTGATAGGGGGCGTACTGCACAAAGCACGACATCACGTGCTTCCCTGGCGGGGCCATGCCCGGGTCGATGGCAGAGGGCAGGATGATGTCAATATACGGTTTCTTGGCAAAGCGGCCGTACTTGGCTTCGTCGTAGGCACGCTCGATATAGTTCACACTGGGGCTGATGGAGATGGCGCCGCGCATGTGCTCGCCGTAACCCGGCAGGCAGCTTAGTTCCGGCATACCATCCAGCGCCAGATTCACTTTGCCGGATGAGCCGTAGGAGTCAAATTTGCTTACGCGCTGCACCAGGTCGCTGGGCAGCTCGTTTTGATCCACCAGCTTGAGGAAGGTGAGCTTTGGGTCGAGGCTGGAGATGATGCGCTTGGCATAGATCTCCTCGCCGTTTTGCAGCGCCACGCCCACAGCGCGCCCGTTGCGCGTAATGACATGCGCCACACGCGCTTCGGTGCGTAGCTCGGCGCCCAGTGCGCGTGCCGAGCTGGCAATCGCCTCGGCCACACCGCCGGTGCCGCCGCGGGCAAAGCCCCAGGCGCGGAACACGCCATCGATCTCACCCATGTAGTGATGCAGCAGCACATAGGCGCTGCCCGGCGAGCGCGGCCCCAGGAAGGTGCCGATGATGCCGCTGGCCGAAAGCGTAGCCACCAGTGGATCGGTCTCGAACCATTCCTCAAGGAAATCAGCCGAGCTCATCGTCATCAGTTTCGCCAGCGTGTAGATGTTCTCTTCGCCCAGGCTGAGGAAGTGCTTGCCCAGCTTGAGCAGAGCCATCAGCTCGCGCGGATGGAACGAGGTCGGGTCGGGTGGGCGGATACCAAGGATGTACTTGACCGCCTTGGCCATGTGATACATGGCATAGCTGTACTCTCGGTAGGCCTCAGCATCGCGCGTGGAGAACTGGCTGATGCTGCGGAACGTGGCCGCCGAGTCTGGCCCGCGGTAAATGTAGCGGCCATCCGGCAGCGGCGTGATCGTCGATTCGAGCGGCAGCATGGTCAGCCCGTGGCGCACCAGTTGCAGCTCACGGATGATCTCCGGCCGCATCAAGCTCACCACGTACGAGAACACGCTGAACTTGAAGCCCGGGTAGATCTCTTCGCTCACCGTGGCGCCGCCGAGTATATGGCGCTGCTCCAGCACCAGCGTCTTCAACCCGGCACGCGAGAGATAGGCAGCGTTGACTAAGCCGTTGTGCCCACCGCCAATCACGATGGCATCGTAGTGTTGTTGCTTAGCCATTGGGCAGCGCTCGTTTCTGTGCTGGGTTGTAGAAAGGCATCTTGCTTACCGTGGCACCAGCACGCTTGCGCTCGTACTCCACGGTGATTTCAAACTCAAGCGGGGTGCCTCGCGCAGCGTATTCGCTGCGCACGGTGGCCAGCGCAATATATTTCTTGAGGATGGGTGAGAACACCATGCTGGTGGCCTGGCCTACGTGCTGGCCGTTTGCGTACACCGGCACTGCCGTGCGGCTGGCGCGGCCTGCTACCTGTGGCGGCAGGTTGGCTTCGCCAAACAGTCGCTCCAGATCGTGCCAGTCCACCTCCAGGCCAACCAGGCTGCGCGGCGTGCCCGCAGCGTGTTCGGCCTGCAGCGCCTGCTTGCCAATGAAGTCACCCTTGTCCAGGTCTACGGCCCAGCCCAGGCCAATCTCGTATGGGCTGCTCTGTTGCTCTGGAATGCGGGCGTGCAGGGTGGAGCTGTAGTCCACCTCAATCAGCAGCAGGCCAGCCTCTACGCGCAGAATATCCAGCGCGGCCAGCCCCAGCGGCATGATGCCGTAGCCGGCGCCAGCCTGCATCACGCCGTCCCAGAGGGTGGCGGCGTGTTCAGCAGCGATCCACAGCTCATAGCCCAAGTCACCGGTGTAGCCGGTGCGCGTGATGGTGAGTGCAGAGTTGTTGAACTCCGTTTGCAGCAGGTTGTAATAACGGAGGGTTTTTAATTTGAGATTCGAGACTAGAGATTTGAGAATGGGGTAGCTATTGGGTCCTTGCAGGGCTAGGGCAGCCAGCTCAGTGGAGACATCGCGCAGCTCTACGTCCAGCCCGTAGCCCACATCCTGCAGCCAGCGCAGGCTGGGGTCTGCTGCCGTGAGGCGGAAGTGATTCTTGCCGAGGCGTGCCAGAGTGCCGTCATCGATGACCTTGCCGTCCTCATCGCACCACGGCGTGTACAACACTTGGCCCACGCGGCTCTTGGCTACGTTGCGGGTCACCATGCGGTCAAGCAAGCGCTCAGCGTCTGCGCCGCGGATTTCGTATTTATAGAGGGGCGAAGCATCCATCAGCCCGGCGGCGTTGCGCACGGCGTAGTACTCCACCTCGTGGCTCGGGCCGTAGGTGATGGCGGAGAAGTAGCCAGACCAGTCTCGCCATTCTTGCGTAGTACACAGGGCGGCGGTGCGGCTGTAGAGTGGCGAGGGGATCGGCATGCGGGGATTATAAATCTAGTAATTGGGTGAGCAGTGTTTCGTAATCGGAAGGAGTAATCGGTAATTGGTAATTGGAGAGTAGAGATTGGTGTTAGTCATAGTAGTCGGTCGGCTAGCCTAACATTTTCAATCTCCAAGGGTACTAATCTCTAGTTACTGATCCCCATCTGCGCTTTCTGGCCAACAAAAAAAAGAGCCCCCGCAAAATTGTGGAGGCTCTTTTCGTGCGGTCTCGACGGGATTTGAACCCGCGGTCTCTGCCTTGACAGGGCAGCGTGTTGAACCAGGCTACACCACGAGACCGTTAACGGCAGGAGTTTATCACATGCGTACGGCAGCAGTCAAGGCAACTTGCTGTTACCATCAGCAGCGCATGATTCGCAGCCAGAAAATTTGCATATCAGTTGTGCTGCTGCTCTCGGTGGCCCTGTTCGCGGCGCTGTGGTTGCCGAACCAGACGGGCGCTGAGGATTTGGCGATGGTGTTCACCTTTGAGGTGGACGAAGGTGTGCCGTTCCCGTATTTGCGAGACATGCTTCAGCCGCAAGCGAGCCTTAAGCATACGCTGGTTAATGTTTTCGCCTACGAATACTACTTCTACGGTTTCCCATATTTCGCCTATTCCGCGTTAGTGCTGTTGCCGCTGGCGTTGCTCGGCCAGTTGAGCAACATGCCGCTGGTCATGGCACTGCTGCGCAACCTGGTCAGCGTGCTGCCTATGCTCAGCACAATTTGGCTACTGATCTACATGCACACGCGCTTCCGAGACTACCGCGCCGTTGTGCTTTTTCTCTTCTTGGCCCTTCTGCCCGGAGTGATGTACAACAACTTCTGGTGGCATCCAGACAGCTTGGCGGTGTTCTTTGCCATGCTCACGCTGTTCTTCTTAGTCAAGGATGATTTGCGCTTTGGCCGCAACTTTTATCTGGCCGCTGTGGCCTGCGGAGTGAGCACGCAGATCAAGCTGGTGGGGGTGTACTTCTTTTTGGCGGTGCTGGTCTACCTTTGGCATGGCTACCGCGCCGGCCAAGCGCCGCGCCGCCTGCTGCTGGCGGCGACCGGTTTCCTGGCGGCGATGCTGCTGGCGTTCTTTGCCAGCAATCCCATCCTTGTGTACGCGGGTGCACGCAGCACCTACCTGAGCACACTTTCCACCCAGGCTGGCTTCATGACCGGCGGCTTCGAGCTGCTCTATGCCCGCGGCCTGCCTGAGGTCACGCGCATGCTCAACGACAACTTCGGCGGCTGGCTGCTGCTGGCCGCCAGCGTGCTAGCCGCGCTGTGGGCTGCATTGCGCAGCTCACAGCCATTGTTGTATCGTCTGATTCTGGCTTGGGCGCTGCCCTTGGCTGTATATGTCTTCGGCTTCTCTATCGTCAAGTTTCAGTACTGGCTGCCCGCCGCCTTACCGTTGCTTTCATGCCTGGTGGTGGCGCTGCCTGCCAACCGCAGCGAGGCGCAAGGCTGGTATCAGGCCCAGCGCAGCTTGGCGCTGGCGGCGCTAGCCATCGTGGCTGCGGCGGCCTATGCCGCCAGCCAGTTCGTGCCGCACAGTGCCAACATCTACCGCGCTCAAGTGGCGCGCCAGGCTAATGATCCCTCTCTGGCATTTTTCGCCGCGGCCAGCGGTGCGCTGGCGCCACTGCCGCCGAGCGCCTACAACGTCTACGCCGATGTCAACGTCTATATTCCTGAGAGTGCCGGTTGGGCGCGCAGTGCGCGCTTTGAAACGCTCACCTATGGCTACGTCCGCGCCTACAGCTTCGAGATACTTTTCCTAAGCCAGACACGTATTTGGGATTACATGAATGAAGAGGCCATCGGCGTCGACCCTGAGCGCTTGGAAATTAGCCGCCTCTTTTATGCGGATGCCAACGCCGGCGAGGTGGTGGGCTATTATCTGGTCTACCGTGACGATTTCGGCCTGGTCTTCGTAAACGAAGCACTCTACGAAGAATACTTCGCGCCGTGATGCTCCTGCACTGCATTGCAAGCGAAGCAAAGCAATCTGCTTTTAGACAATAAAGAGGCGAGACCGCATTTGGCAGGTCAGCCTCGGTAGTAGAACTTCATACCCAACTGGCCTGACTTTTATACTGTCTAAGTAGGGGCGAAGCATGCTTCGCCCCTACGCGATTCTGTCTTGAGTTCATATCCGCTTATGGAATTCGGCACTGGCTCAAGTGCGTTCTTACCCAGCCGCCAGCTTCTCAAAATCCTCTGGCGTGCCCAGCGCAATGCCCACCGCGTCTGCATCGATACGCTTGAGCAGCCCGGCCAGCACATTGCCCGTGCCCAACTCAATGAACGTGGTCACGCCCGCCGCCCGCAGCGCCTGGATTGTTTCCGTCCAGCGCACGCGTGATGTAAGCTGGGCTTGCAGGTCGGCGCGCAAGGCGCCAGCATCCGCCAAAGGCGCGGCGCTCACGTTGCCGATCAGCGGGGTGGTGGGGTCAGTGATATTCGCCGCCGCCACCGCCTCGTTGAAGCCAGCTTGCGCCGTAGCCATCAACGCCGAGTGAGCCGCAATACTCACTGGCAGGGGCAGGGCGCGCTTGGCGCCGGCCGCCTTGGCTGCTTCCATGGCACGCGTCACCGCGTCAGCATGCCCACTGATCACCACTTGGCCGGGGCAGTTGTCGTTGGCCACCTGCACTACCTCGCCACCGGTGCTGGCCTCGGCACAGATCGCATCCAGTGCCGGAATGTCCAAGCCTAAGATCGCCGCCATGCCACCAGGCGCCTGCGTACCCGCTTCTTTCATCAGCTCGCCACGGCGGCGCACCAGGCGCAACGCGCTGGCATAGTCCATGGCGCCCGCGGCCACTGCTGCGCTCAGCTCGCCCAGGCTGTGCCCGGCCACATAGGCTGGGGTGAAGCCAGGGTGCAGCTTCTGGAACACGCGCAGCGCCGCCACCGAGTGCACCAGCAGGACGGGCTGCGTATTCACCGTATCGTTGAGCTCCGCTTCTGGGCCATCCCAGGCTAGCGCAGATAGCGCGATGCCGAGCGTGGCATCCGCTTCTTCAAATACTTGACGGGCTTCGGGGTGGGCGGCAGCCAGCTCCTTGCCCATGCCCACTTTTTGGGAGCCTTGGCCGGGGAACAAAAATGCGGTGGTGTTAGCGTCTAGGGTCATGCGCAAATTGTAGACGAAATCAGTAAGTGGCCACAAACAAATTACCGCAGATGGACGCGGATGAACGCAGATTCTTATGTCTACTATCTGTGTTTATCTGCGTTCATCCGCGGTCTGATTAAAAAAGACCCGCCAACTGGCGGGTCTTTTTTGATTGCTCGCTGGCGCTTATTCGCGCTCGACCTTTACAACTTCACGGCCCTTGTAGTAGCCACAGTTGGCGCAGACTTGATGCGGCAGGCGCATCTGGCCGCAGTTGGAGCAGGTCACGGTGCTGCGGGCCTGCAGTGCGTCATGGGCACGGCGGCGGTCGCGGCGGCCCTTGGAATGCTTGCGTTTCGGAAGCGGTGTCATTTTAGCTTATCTCTCTTGGCTAATAAACTCACAAAAGCGCCTGCTGTTTAGGCAGGCAGGAGCGCAGTATAGCGGCTAGCTGTGAGTTTGTCAAATAGCTATGGGCATCAATTTCATCTGTCCAGCCCCTCATCCTCGTAACTCGCCACGTCGCCGATCGACTCCAGGTGCGTGAACACGGTGACGTCGCCGCTCAGGGCGGCGCGCACCGCGGCCTCCACCTGCTCCAGCAGGCGGTGGCCGCGCACCACCGTCCAGCCACCTGGCACCAGCACGTGCAGCGAAACGAAGCTGCGTGCGCCCGATTGCCGTGAGCGCAGGGCGTGATACTGCACGCCCTCGGGCAGCGCCGACTGGATGGCTGCGTGCACCGCCGCCAACTGCTCGGGCGGTAGCGCCGCATCCAGCAGCCCGGCGGCCGATTTGCGCACGATCTTGACGCCGCTATAGGTGATGTTCGCCGCCACCACCAGCGCGATGATCGGGTCGAGCACCTGCCAGCCGCTCAGCGCTACCAGACCCACCGCCGCCAGCACGCTGGCCGAGGTCCACACATCCGTCATCAGATGCTGGGCGTTAGCTTCCAGGCTGGCTGAGTTGTGGCGGCGGGCAGCACGCAGCAGCACTTGCGCTACAACGAGGTTGATCAGCGAAGCCAGCACAGACACAGCCAGGCCCAGCCCAATCGATTCGAGCGGCTGTGGATTCAACAAGCCGCGGATGGCGCTATAGGCAATGCTCACCGCCGCCAAAATGATCAGCACGCCCTCAATCACACTGGAGAAGTACTCGGCTTTGGTGTGGCCGTAGGCGTGATCTTCATCTGGAGGAGCGGCCGCCAGGCTCAGCATCCACAACGCCAGCACCGCGCCGGCCAGGTTCACCAACGACTCAAGCGCATCGGACAGCAAGCCCACCGAGCCGGTGACCCAGTAGGCGCCAGTCTTCAAGCCAATCGTGACCACCGCCGCAGCAATCGAAAGCCAGGCGTAACGCGTGAGGTTGGGGCGGATTTCCATCAAATGAACCCTATCGAAAGCAGAGATTCAAGGTTGGAGATTCAAGCCTGCATCCGCAATCTCCAATCCCTAATCTCTAATCTCTAACTATTACTTCTTTCACCAACCTGGCTTCGTAAATATGCCTCAATAAAACCATTCAGGCGGCCATCCAACACCGCCTGGCTGTTGCCTTCTTCATACTCAGTGCGGTGATCCTTCACCAGTTGGTAGGGGTGCAGCACATACGAACGAATTTGGCTGCCCCATTCGGCCTTCTGGTATTCGCCGCGCAACTGCGCCAGCTCCTTGGCCTGCTCCGCCTCCAGCACTTCCAGCAAACGAGCCTTGAGCACGCGCATGGCGTTCTCCCGATTCTGTGTCTGCGAGCGTTCGTTTTGGCAGCTGGCCACTATCCCGGTGGGGATGTGCGTGATGCGCACGGCGGTGTCGTTCTTCTGCACGTTCTGTCCGCCCGCGCCGCCGGAGCGGAAGGTGTCGATGCGCAGGTCATTTGGATTAATGTCCAGGTCTTGGTCTTCCACCTGCGGTAGCACTTCCACCTGGGCAAACGAGGTGTGGCGGCGCTTGGCCGAGTCGAACGGGGAGAGGCGCACCAGGCGGTGCACGCCCTTTTCGGGGCGTAAGTAGCCGTAGGCATACGGCCCGCTCACCGAGATGGTGACGCTCTTGATGCCGGCCTCTTCGCCCGGGGTCGAGTCGAGGATCTCGGTCTTGTAGCCTTCTTCTTCAGCCCAGCGCAGATACATGCGCTGCAGCATGGCGGCCCAGTCCTGCGAGTCGGTGCCGCCCGCGCCGGCGTTGATGCTTAGCAGGGCTTCGCCTTCGTCGTAATCGCCAGAGAGCAGGGTGCGCAGCTCGCGCTGCTCGACTTCGCGCTCGATGGCGCTGGCTTCGCTCTCCAGCTCGCCGCGCAGGCTCTCATCGCCCAGCTCGGCCAGCTCGCGGCTTTCACGGATGCGGGCCTCCAGTGCGCGCCAGCTTTGGATGTGCTCACGCAGGCTGGAGACGCGCTTCATCAGCTGCTGGGCCTGGGTGGGGTTGTCCCACAGGTCAGGCGCCGCGGATTGCTCTTCAAGTTTGGCTAGATCAGCTTCTTGTGCGGGTAAGTCAAAGACGCTCCAAGAGGGATTGGATGCGGGTCTGAGCGTCAGTTAAGCGGTCGATGATGTCTTGCATAAAGCTAATTATAGCTACTAGCGATTAGCAATTAGCCGTTAGCTTTGCTAATCGCTAACAGCTAATTGCTGACGGTCTGAACGCTATAATCACGATATGCCCAAAGAGGAATACTCTCTTTCTCACATAGATTCGGGTGGCAACGCCCGCATGGTGGATGTTGGCGACAAAGACATCACCGAGCGCACCGCGGTGGCCGCGGGCGAGGTGCGCATGCGGCCTGAGACGTTGGCCTTGGTGCGCGCTGGGCAGATCAAGAAGGGCGATGTGCTCACCGTGGCCCAGGTGGGCGGCATCCAGGCCGCCAAGCGCACCGCCGAGCTGATTCCCTTCTGCCATCCGCTGCCGCTCGATCACATCGCGCTGGAGTTTGAGCTCGACGATGCGCTGCCCGGTATCCGCATCCGCGCCACGGTGCGCACGCGCGGCAAGACCGGCGTGGAGATGGAAGCGCTCACCGCCGTCTCCGTGGCGGCGCTCACCATCTACGATATGGCCAAGGCCGCTGAAAAGAGCATGCACATTGAGAACATTCGCCTGGTCAGCAAGACGGGTGGGGCGGGTGGGGAGTATGTTGAGGGTGGGGAACAGAATAGAGATTAGAGATTAGTAACTGGTAATTAGAAATTAACACATGCTACTTACTAATTACTAGTTACCTCTTTTTACTTATGAATGACACCAAATGGACCCGCCGCGAGGCGAAACTTGAAAAGAAGAAGCACGGCATGCGTGTCACTGGGCGCAGTGTCTTCACCTTGCAGGAAATGCAGCGCAAGCGCGCCGAGGCCGCCAAGGCGCAGCCCACCAAACTCAAGCTCACCGTGCGCCGCAAGAAGAACCGCCGATGATGACGGTAACTGTGTTGTTCTTCGCCACGCTGCGTGACAAGGCGGGCGTACCGCAAGCCAGCCTGCAGTTGCCGTCTGGCAGCGATGTGGCTGCCCTCAAGCAGGCGCTCTTTGCCGCCTACCCGCAGTTGACGCCGCACGCTAAGGCGATGCTGGTGGCCATCAACAAGGAATACGCCTTCGATGCGGATCGCATACCAGACGGAGCCGAAGTTGCTTTGTTCCCGCCGGTGAGCGGCGGCTCCGGCGCAGATCTGCCCACACTGTTCGCTGTTACCGAAAATGCACTCGATCTCAATGCCATGTTGGCCAGCATCACGCTGCCCAGCACTGGCGCCGCCTGCTTCTTCAGCGGCATGGTGCGCGCCGAGACGGCCCGCGGCGCGCCACAGCGCGGTGAGCCGCGCAGCACACAGCACCTCATCTACGAGGCCTACATCCCGATGGCCGAGGCCAAGATGGCCCAGGTGGCTGCCGAAATTCGCGAGCGCTGGCCCGGTGTGGAAGGCATTGCCATCGCCCAGCGCATCGGCACGTTACAGCCGGGTACACCCACCGTGCTCATCGCTTGCACCGCCGCCCACCGTGATAGTGGTGTGTTCGAGGCCGCCCGCTACGGCATCGACCGGCTCAAAGAAGTTGTGCCCATCTGGAAAAAAGAGGTCGGCCCCAACGGTGAGGAGTGGGTGGAAGGCGAATACATCCCGTCTGAGAGTGATTAGAGAAGTAGCAATTGGTAACTAGCAATTTGCGACCAGGCGCTTATCACCCAAATTGCCAAGTGCCAATCACCGGATCCATCTCTATTCTCCAATCTCTGGTCTCTAATTTCCAATTACCATTAGTCACCGCATATGACTCTCGCTTCTTTTTACGCCTGCACTAACTGCCGCCGCCCATACCCAGAAACAGGCGCGCCACATCGTTGCTTGCATTGCGGTGGTGTCTTCAGCCTGCAGGGTGAGCTTGCCTACACGCCGCCAGATGACAGCCAGCCCGGGCTGTGGCGCTACCGCGCCAGCTTCGGGCTGCCTGACTCTGCCGAGGCTATCCATCTCGGTGAGGGCAACACGCCTTTGGTAGCTGGCGCCGCCTTCGGCAGGCGTCTGGCCTTCAAGCTGGAATACCTCAATCCCACTGGCTCCTACAAAGACCGCGGCTCGGCTCCGCTGCTCAGTTTCCTGCGCAGCCGCGGCGTAACCGCCGCCATCGAAGATTCGTCCGGCAACGCCGGCGCATCCTTCGCAGCCTATGCCGCCCGCGCTGCTATTGCCGCGCGTGTCTTCGTGCCAGACTCAGCCTCTGGCCCCAAGCGCGCCCAGATCGAGGCCTACGGCGCCGAGCTGGTTAGCATCCTCGGCCCGCGTTCCGAAGCCGCGCTAGCGGTGCAACGCGCCGCTGAAGGTGGCGAGGTGTACGCCAGCCATGCCTACATGCCCTACGGCTTACCGGGCATTGCCACCATCGCCTACGAACTTTATGATCAGCTTGGCAACCAGGCACCGGGCTGCGTTATCGCTCCCGTGGGTCACGGCAGCCTGCTGCTCGGTATTGCCCGCGGCTTCGAGGCGCTCAAGGCTGCCGACCTCATTGAGCGCCTGCCCGTACTCATCGGCGTGCAGGCGCGTGCTTGCGCGCCCATGTGGGCGCTGAGCACGCAAGGGCCCGCCGGCCTGGCCTGGGTCACCGAGGGCCAGACTCTTGCCGAGGGCGTGCGTGTGCGCCAGCCCGTGCGCGGCGATGAGCTGCTGCGCGCCGTGGAGGCGACGGGCGGCCAGTTCCTTGCCGTGGATGAGGTTGAGATCCCACCCGCCCGCGACGCACTGGCTCGTGTAGGGTTATTTGTAGAGCCAACATCTGCCATTGTTTGGGCAGGCCTGGGGCAGCTATCTACCCTGGCAAACTTTGCCAATTTCCCAGAACCGATTGCACTCATTCTCACCGGGTCTGGTTTGAAAGCGCTTTAAAAGAGAGGAACAAGGTCACAACATGGAAAAAGTCGTCATCACTGGTTTGGGGACCGTCAATCCGTTAGGTAACTCCGTTGAGCAAACCTGGCAGAACGTCACCAAAGGCGTCTCCGGTGTTGGCCCCATCACCTGCTTTGATGCATCAGACTTTCTGGTCAAGATCGCCTGCGAGGTCAAAGATTTCGATGCCAGCCAATACATGGACATGCGCGAGACGCGCCGCCGTGACCGCTACCAGCTCTTCGGCGCTGGTGCGGCTGCGCAAGCCATGCAGAGCTCTGGCCTGCAGATCACCGAGAGCAACGCCGCCCGCGTGGGCAGCGTGATCTCCGCCGCCATCGGCGGCATCGGCGCGCTCGAAGCTGGCGTACTGGATATCGCCGCAGGTGGCCCGCGCCGCGTCAGCCCCTTCCTCATCCCCATGCTCATGCCCAATGGCGCCGCTGGCCTCGCCAGCATTGACCACGGCCCCAAGGGACCCGCGCTCTCCGTCGCCTCGGCTTGCGCCTCCGGCCAGGATGGTATTGGCATGGCCTGGACGCTGATCCGCGCTGGCGTGGTGGATGCCGCCTTCGCTGGCGCCGCCGAAGCCACCATCACCAGCATCGCCGTGGCCTCCTTTGATCGCATGCAGGCCATGTCACGGAAATCCCCCGGCGAAGCTACGCCGCGCCCCTTCGATAAAAATCGCGATGGTTTCGTGATGGGCGAGGGCGCTGCCGTCTTCATGCTTGAGAGCGAGAGCCACGCCAAGCAGCGCGGCGCCAACATCATTGCCGAGCTGGCCGGCTACGCTTCCTCCGCCGATGCCAGCCACATCACCGCGCCGTCTCCCACGGGTGCGGGCGGGGCGCAGGCCATCAAGGATGCGCTCAAGATCGCTGGCGTCAATCCAGACGAAGTCGGTTACATCAGCGCCCATGGCACTGGCACGCCGCTCAATGATGCTTCCGAAACTGCTGCCATCAAGACCGCCTTCGGCCAGCAGGCTTACAACATTCCCATCTCGTCCACCAAGTCCATGACCGGTCACATGATGGGCGCCACCGGAGCGCTCGAAGCCATGTTCTGTGCCCTGGCCATTCGTGACGGCATCTTGCCGCCCACCATCAACTACGAAGAGCCAGACCCTGACTGCGATTTGGACTATATTCCCAACAAGGCGCGCGAGTCCAAGATCAATGTGGCCATCACCAATGCCTTCGGCTTTGGCGGCCACAATGCCGTCCTCGTTTTGCGAAAATACGAATAAAATACTCCCTGCTTAGGAACTAGCGGATCGCCAACCACCCACATTACGATGTTGGGTGGTTAGCGTTCCTTCAGTTCCGGAAGGGATGGTTTGGGTATGAACGAGAACCCAACGGAACAGGACCCGGGACGGGAAACTCCCCAGAGTTTTGCTGCGCGCCTCGCGCTGCCAATCAAAGATTCTCGCCTGGTAGTGCGTGCGCTCACGCATCGCTCCTACCTTAACGAGAATCCTGACGCGCTTGAAGACAACGAGCGCCTGGAATTCCTGGGGGATGCTGTGCTCGATTTTGTCGTCGGCGCCTGGCTCTATCAGACATTCCCAGAGATGAACGAAGGGGAGATGACCCGCCTGCGCTCCAGCCTGGTGAGCACTGACCGCCTGGGCGAGTTCGGCCGCCGCATCGAGATCAACCGCGCCTTGCGCATCGGCCATGGCGAGGAAGAGGGCGGCGGGCGCACGCGCACCTCGATGCTGTGCAACGCCTTCGAAGCCCTGGTCGGCGCGCTGTACCTGGATAGCGGCATCCCCGCTGTGCAGCAGTTTGTGGCCCCCATGCTCACCGAGACCATGCTGCGCATCCGCGCTGTGGAAGGCGACCGTGACCCCAAGAGCCAGCTGCAGGAATGGGCGCAGGCGCATGGCTTCGGTGTGCCGCACTATGTCATCATCGCCGAGCACGGCCCAGACCACAGCAAAGACTTCGTGGTCGAGGTGCAGGTGGGCGGGCGCACCCTGGGCCAGGGCGAGGGCCGCAGCAAGCAAGCTGCGAGTAAAATTGCCGCCCGTGCAGCACTGCACCTGATCGAAACGGAAGAGATGGATCGCTAACCGCGTGAAAACATTACGACTTAAGTCCCTGGAACTCAACGGCTACAAAACCTTTGCCAGCGCGCAGAAGTTTGAATTTGGCGCACCCATCACTGCCGTGGTCGGCCCCAACGGCTCTGGCAAGTCCAACATTGCTGACTCCCTGCGCTGGGTGCTCGGCGAGCAGTCCTACGCCTTGCTGCGTGGCCGCAAGACCGAAGACATGATCTTCGCCGGCTCCGAATCACGTGCCAAATCCGGCATGGCCAGCGTCACGCTCACGTTCGATAACAGCGAGGGCTGGCTACCGGTGGACTTTGCCGAAGTGGCCGTAACCCGCCGCGCCTACCGTGACGGGCAGAACGAATACCTCATCAACAATCAGAAGGTGCGCCTTAGAGACGTCAGTGAGCTGTTGGCCGCCTCAGGCCTGTCTGAGCGCACCTATACCGTCATCGGCCAGGGCCTGGTGGACGCCGCCCTGACCCTGAAGTCTGACGAGCGCCGCCGCCTCTTTGAAGAGGCCGCGGGTATCGGTCTCTACCGTGACCGCAAGGATCAATCCCTACGCCGCCTCGAGACCACCATGCGTAACCTGGAGAGGGTGGAGGATATCCTCGCCGAGCTCAAGCCGCGCCTGCGCAGCCTGCAGCGCCAAGCCGAGCGCGCCGAAGAATTTGCCACCCTGCGTGCCGACCTGCGCAACACCTTGCGTGAGTGGTACGGCTATCACTGGAATAAATCCCAGACGGAAATTCGCCAACTGCACCAGGATGCTGATCTGCATGAGCAAAATCTGGCGCAGGCGCGTCAGAAGCAATCGCAGCACAACCAAGAAGTGACCAAGCTGCGCACGCGCACCCAGGAGCTGCGTGTGCAGCTCAACGAATGGCACCGCAAACTGGCTGAGCTGCACGCTGGCCGCCAGGGCGCCAGCCGTGATCTGGCCGTGGCTGATGAGCGCGAACGCGCCCTCGGCGAACGCCGCACGGCGCTGGAGGAAGAGCGCCAGCGCGTGGAGAGTGAGCTGGCTGGGCTGAAGGCCCGCCTGCAGGAAGCCGAGCAGGACTCTACCCGCTACGAAGAAGAAAGCGCCGAGGCGCAGAAGAAGCTGGACGAAGCACGTGCCGAGCTTCTAGCCAAGCAGGGCGCCCAGCACGAGAAAGAAGCGCGCACACGCGCCGCACGTGAGCGCGTGGTGGAGCTGCAAGCGCAGCAAGCCAACTCGCGTGCCCAGCGGGAGATGCTGGTCTCCAGCCTGGAGCGCAAGAAGGCTGAGCTGGCTGAGCTGGCCGGCACCATCAGCAATGTACAAGGGGATATTGCCGAGCAGACCCAGGCAACCGAGAAGCTCAAAGCCAAGGTAGCCGAAGCCGAGCAACGCCATGCGGAGCAAAGGCAACTGGTAGACCAGGCCAGCACCGAGGTGGCCCGCCTGCAAGAGCAACATAAGCAGCGCGAAACCAGCCGGGCCCAGTTGCAAACCCGCCAGGCGCGCCTGGCCGCTGAGATCAGCGGCCTTGAAGAAGCCAACGCCGCCGGCTATGCCGAAGGCGCCAAGCTCATTCTGCAGGCCGCCAAGGGCAAAGCCACCCTCGGCCGCGAGTTGCGTGTAGCCACACAGTACGAAGCCGCCATTGCCGCCGCTCTCGGAGCGTATGCAGATGGCGTCATCGTGGATGACCCCGAAGCCGCCATGGGGCTGCTGGAAGGCGGCGATGCCTCCGCGGCCCTGCTGCCGCTCAGCGGCCTGCATGCTGCTGGCCGCCTCAGCGCCCAGGCGGGCAACGGTCTGGTGGGCGTGGCCGCCGATCTGGTGGACGTTGCCAGCGAGCTGCGCCCGGCGGTAGACCTGCTGCTCGGCCGTGTGCTGGTGGCCGAAAGCCGCCAGGCCGCCCGCCGCCTGCTCGCCGAGCACGCCGAGGCTACACAAGTGGTCACCCTGCGTGGCGAAGTCTTCCACCGCGCCGGCACCATTGAGGTGCGCGCCGCCAAGTCCGCCGCCGCACTGGCACGCCCACGCCAGGAGCGTGAGCTGCGCGCTGAGTTGGAGCAGGTTGGCGGCCAGTTGGCCGAGCTCGAGAATGAGCTGGCTACACTGGCAGACCGTGCCGACCAGGGCGAGCTGGCTCGCCAGGCCGCCGTGCGTGAACTCGAAACTGCCCAGGCCGCAGTAGACAATGCTCGCCGTGAAGTGCAGGGCCAGGAGATGGAAGCTGGCCAATTGCAGCGCCAGCTAGACTGGTTCATGACCCAGCAGCGCACACTGCAAGGGGAGCAGGCCACCGGCGAAGAGACCATTACGCGGCTCACAACCAAAGATGTTGATATCAGCACACAAATGGCCGCCGCTGAAGCCGAGTTTGAAACTGAAATGGCTATCGCGGTGGAAGAACCCGCTGAGGAACTGCACGCTCAGGTAGCTCACTGGGAGATGCGCCTTGCTGTGGGCCAACGTGCCCAGCAAGAGGCGCAACGCCGCGTGGCGGAGCGCCAGCAACTGCTACAGCGCGCCGAGAGCCAACTCAGCTCGCACCATGAGCGCGTGCAGGAGCTTGAAGCCCAGGTCGAAGCCATTCGCAGCGAGCGCCAGCAACTGAGCCAGCAAGAGGGCCAGGTGGGCAGCGAGATCGATGGCCTGCAAGTGCAAATTGAACCCACCGAGACCGAGCTGGCCGCCGCCGATGCCGCCCTGACTGAGGCGCAAGGTAATGAAACCAGCTCGCTGCAGTCACTCAGCGCGGCCGAGCGTAACCACACCCAGGCGCAGATCTCGCTGGCCCGCCATCAGGAGTCGCTCGAGACTCTGCGTGGCCGCATCGAGGATGACTTTGGCTTAGTGAATTTCCAATACGATGAGATCGTCTCCGGCCCTACGCCGTTGCCGCTTGGCGAGCTTGTGGAGAAGCTGCCCACTGTAGAGATGCTCTCGCCAGAGCTGGAAGACATTCTCAAGCAGCAACGTAACCAGATTCGCCGCCTCGGCGCTGTGAACCCCGAAGCGCAAAAAGAGTATGTCGAGATCAAAGAGCGCGTCGAGAGCATGGAAGCACAGGTGATCGATCTGCGCACCGCCGAGACCGATCTCAAGCAGGTGATTGCCGAGCTGGACGTGATGATGGAGAAAGAGTTCCAGGTCACCTTCGAACGCGTGGCCGCCGAATTCAAGCTCATCTTCAGCCGCCTGTTCAACGGTGGCTCCGCCAGCCTGCTGCTCACCGAAGGCGGCGAGGGCGGCCAGACGGGTATTGACATCGAGGCGCGCCTGCCCGGCAAGCGCACGCAGCGCCTGGCGCTGCTCTCGGGTGGCGAGCGCAGCCTCACTGCTGCCGCGCTGGTCTTCGCGCTGCTCAAGGCTTCGCCCACGCCGTTCTGCGTAATGGATGAAGTCGACGCCATGCTGGACGAAGCCAACGTGGGCCGCTTCACCGAAGTGCTGCGTGAGCTCAGCCAGGAGACGCAGTTCGTGGTCATCACGCACAATCGCAACACCGTGCAGGCCGCCGATGTGATCTACGGCATCACCATGGGCCGTGACACCGCCAGCCAGGTCATCAGTCTGCGTTTGGATGAGGTAGACGAGCGCTATTCTCGCTAAACGTGTGCAACCAGCCGCATACCCTTGCGTATAGCTATAGATGGGCGCTTTCGCTCAAGGTTTAGATACGAGGTGAACAATGTATAACGCATCTGGGCGGCCGCTGCGCCGCTCCCGAACGGACCGCGTGTTTGCTGGCGTGTGCGGTGGGCTGGGCGAGTTCTTCGGCATCAGCACCTTCTGGTTCCGCCTGGCTTTCATCATCGCCTTCCTTCCGGGCGGCGTGCCGGGTATCCTGCTCTACGTGCTGGGCTGGTTAATCATCCCGGCTGAGTAAAATACGCAGAATACGGAAATAAAAAGAGCCGCTCCTCATGGAGCGGCTCTTTGTTTCTAACGTTATTGCAGTGGCGGTAGAGCAGGTTTGTCCGGCGTGGCAGCTTTCCAGCGCTCGCCGACGATCTCCCACTCGTACTTCTCACGCAGGCCGGCCAGATACTCATCCAGCACGGTGTACACACGCTGGGTAAAGTCTTCCGGGCTCACGGGCATATCCTGATGGCCGATCACCTGGATGATGTGCCAGCCGAAATCGGTCTGCACCGGCTCACTGGTGGCGCCCACACGCAGCGCAAAGGCCGCATCCGCAAACGGCGCCACCATGCGGGCCCTGTTGAACCAGCCCAGGTCACCGCCAATGTTGCGGTTAGAGGTATCCATGGAGACATCCATGGCAATCGCCGCCCACTCTTCGCCATTGGCCAGGCGGTCAAGCACATCCTGAGCTTCCTGCTCACTGGCTACCAGGATGTGGCGCGCCCAGACCTGTTCTTCGGTTGCAGACACGTCGAGCTCAAAGCGCTTGCGGAACGCATCGCGCAGCAAGCCCGCGTACACAGCCTCACGCAATGCTTGCTCGCTGACCGGTGCATCGCTGGATTGGCTGGCGAGGTACTCAGCAAAGAGCTGCTGGTAGCCTTCCTGCGTTATCGGCGTGGCGGTGGCTGCCGGAGTGCCAGTAGGCAGTAGCGCCGTGGTGGGCGTTACCGTTGGCTCAACTTCAGCGTCGCTCTCTGCCGTCGGCTCAATGCCCAGCATCCCCATCTGCAACGCGGTGTAGGTCGGCGTGGCATACGGTGTGCTGGTAGGCACAGCCGTGGGCGTGCCCTGCGGGAAATAACCAAAGAAAGACTGCAGCTCGCGCTCCACATCCTCGTCACTCACCACAATGCCCAGCTCAGCTGCTTCCAGCTTCAATAGCTCATCATCGACAAGCTCGTTGAGCGTGTTCTCACCAGCAACCAGTGGAGTGAGATCCTGCTGCAGCCCCAGCAGTTGCGCGTAGAGCTGCTGCTGGAAGGAGGGGTCCATCACCAGGCTTTGCATCTGGTAGTACTGGATGAACGTGTTTACCATGCGGGTGCGGTTGAGATGCACGCGCTGTTGGTATTGTGAGCCAGTGATCTCAACATCTTCCACACGCGCCATGGTTTGGCCGGGGATGATGTACTTCTGCTGTACAAAAGAGAAACCCACCAGGCCGATCACGATCAGCACCACCAGGATGGTGCCGTAGGTCAGCAGGCGGTTATAAAAGCGGTCACGCTCTGCGCCCACCAGGCCCTTGGGGGTTAAATTGAATGAAGATTTCTTATCCATGCGCTTGTGCTTTCTGCGAGTAATGGTGTACTAAAACGGGAACTCGTCTTCGTCCCCTTGAGGATAGGCGTCATCCTGAAACGGAGCGTCCGTCTCAGCATCCAACTTTTCGCGGCGCTCGCCCAGCATTACGATCTCTCGCGCCACCACTTCCACTACGCTGCGCGGGTTGCCTTGCTCATCCTGCCAGCGGCGGGTCTGCAGGCGGCCCTCCACGTAGACTTGCTGGCCTTTTTTCAGATACTGGTTGGCAAACTCGGCCAAGCCAGCCCAGGCCACCACTTTGAACCACTCGGTCTCCGTGCGCTTCTCGCCTTGCGCCGTGGTCCAGCTTTGACTGCTGGCCAGGCTGAAGCTGGCTACCGCCCGGTTGCCGGGCGTGTAGCGCAACTCCGCGTCTCGGCCGAGGTGGCCGATGAGCATCACTTTGTTGAGGCCGCGGCTCATATGCCTGCGAGGGGTTAGGCCTCGTCTACCGCCACGATGAGGAAGCGCATCACGGATTCCTGCAGGCGGAACTGGCGCTCCAGCTCGGCGCAGGAAGCGGGGTCCAGCTCAGTGTGCAGCAGCACGTACTGGCCTTCGGCCTGCTTCTTGATGGGGTAGGCCAGCTTGCGCTTGCCCCATACATCGGTCTTCTCGATCTTGCCACCCGCCGTGGCGATCCAACCCTGCACCTGCTCGTTCAGGGCCTTAAAGGCATCGACGTCCAGGTCAGGGTGGGCAATAAAGGTCACTTCATACTTGCGCATCAAAACTCCTTCTCACGGGCAAGCCCTCAGCTGCGCGGCCAAGAGCGAGTTAATAAGCGAGGAATTTTAGCATAAATGCAGGGGAAGAGTGAGCAGGGAGCAGGCGGAGAGATGCTACGTAAGACTTCAAACGCGCGCTTTGTCATCCCGAACGAGGCCGTCAGGCCGAGGAGGGATCCGTTGGAAAGCATGTTTGATTTGGGAGCTATTATGTGCCAGAGCGGGTAGGGTGTTAGCTTAGTTGCACAGATGAGGTGTAGGACGAATTTGCGCAGCACGGATCCCTCGCTCGCGCTCGGGATGACACTAGGCATGGCATGCGTATGCTGACAACGTAGGGGCGGGTCTCAGACCCGCCCAGCAGTGCCCAAACATAAAAACGGCAGCCGCACACGCGGCTGCCGTTTTTGTAGTACATAGTGTTGCTTCTAGCTAACCAGGCCGATCAGGAAGTTGAGCGCATTCCAGTACATGTTGTAGGCCCAGTCACTCCAGCTCGAGCTGGGCAGCATGGGCGGGAACAGTTTCAGTCCTTCTTCGGGTTGGTCTACACGCAGACCAGCGCCACTCACGTCCCACAGGATGTCAGAGCCGGGCACGCCCAACTGCGCCAGGAAGGGATCCGGCTGTTGGCCGTTGTTGCTCAGTTGGTTGCTGTGGATGTAGATGTTCTCCGGGCGGTCGCCCACATCGATCTCATCCTTATCGAAGGCAATCGTCAGGCTGAAGATACCGATACCGCCAGTGTTGTTGTCTTTGACAATGTTGTTGTGCACCTCCACATTGTCAGAGGCAATCAGTGCGATGCCGGTACCCGGAGGCATAATCGCCGCTGCCGTACCTTCCTTGGCAAAGTTGCTGTGGTTGTTAGCCTCGATCAGGTTGTCGTACACAACCGTGTCCAAGGATACGCGCGAGGTCAGGTGGGGCAACAGCACCACCAGGATGCCACAGGTGTTGTTGTAAGCATGGTTGCCGTACAGCTCGGTGTTGACGGTGTTCTCGGCCTCAATGCCCAGCACGTTGCCGTGCACCACATTGTGGCGGATGACCACGTCTTCACTCTGGCCAGCATAGATACCGGCATCGTCTGCACCGGTCACTTCGCTGTACTCGATCAACACGCCTGTGCTCTGTACAGGGTACAGGCCGTAGGTGCCTGTCTTCTCAGCGTAGATGTGGTGCATATACACGTTGGTGACACCTTCAACGATCACGCCGTTGTCGGTGTAGTTTTTCACTGTCAGATAACCAATTTCAAAATCATTGCCGGAGGCGATCACCGCTTCGGTGAGCTTGCCCTGGCCATCCAGAACCGGATTTTCGCCAGCAGCATTGGGCACACCCAGGATGGTGATGTCGTTGAGGTCCACAACCACGCGCTCGTGGTACACGCCATACGGGATCAGCACAGTGTCGCCCGAGCGGGCGCGGTCCACCGCGGCCTGGATGGTTTCGTCGGGCTGGACTTCAATCTCCACACCGCTGCCGCTGCCAACGGTTTCACCGCTGGAGAGGGCATTGGCTTCGGCAGCATTTTCGCGCTCAGGATTTTGCAGCGGTGATACCACCGGCAACCCGGAGGGTACTTCGCTGGGGATCTGCGGCAGGTTGCTTTCGTCGGTCAGGCTGTACAGGAAGGCGATCAGGTCGGTCTTTTCCTGATCGGTCAGCTCAAAGGCGCGGATGAGCGGGTCAACATTGCCCACGCCATCCGCACGGCCACCACCACCTGCGTAGAAGTCAATCACTTCTTCCAAGCTGGAGAAGATGCCGTTGTGCATGTAGGGCGCGCTGAGCACAATGTTGCGCAGTGTAGGCACCTTGAAGGCGCCATCCGGTGCATCGCCCACGGCCGAGCGGCCGGGGTCGTGCTCCTGGCCATCCAGGTCAGCCACGCCAGTGATGCGGAACGTGTCATTGGCGAAGGTGGGCGCGCTGTGGCACTCAAAGCAGCGCGTGGCCGCCGAGCGGAAGATGGCGAAGCCGCGGCGCTGGCTGGCCGTTAGGGCATCCAGCTCGCCGGCAGCATACGCATCAAACGGGCTGTTGTTGCTGATCAGCGTGCGCTCGAAGGCGGCCAGGGCGCGCTGCACGTTGAGCACGCTGATCGGCTCGTCGGGGAAGGCGGCATCGAACAGCTCCACATAAGCGGGAATCGCTTCCAGCTCGGCTTCCAGCGCGCCGCGGTCGCTCACTTGCATTTCGTTGGGGTGCTCCAGCGGCACCAGCACCTGGTCTTCCAGTGTTGGTGAGCGGCCATCCCAGAAGAAGTGCGCGTTGTAGCCTACATTCCACAGGCTGAGCGCATTGCGTTGCACTTCACCGTTGACGCCCTGGGCCAGTTGCATGCCATCTGAAAAGCCAAGGTCAGGATGGTGGCAGCTGGCGCAGCTCATCTCATTGTTCTCAGACAATACCGGGTCAAAGAACAGCAAGCGGCCGAGCTCAGCTTTCTGCGGGGTCTGCGGGTTCTCTGTGGGCGAGTTGAGTTCTGGGAAGGCGCGCAACAGGCCCGTGGTGGAGGGCTGCACGGAGCTGGCGCCCGCGCCGTATACAGCGGGCAGCTCATCGTGCGGCACCGGCGTAAACGCCGCCACAGCCAGGGCGATCACCAGCACGCCGAGCAGCAAGCCCAGTATGCGCATGACCCAGGTCAGGATGGTTTTCATAAAGCGGTTTCTCCTCTTGGTTACAACAGCTACAAAAAACTACACAGTGGGCGCACTCTTTTTGCACCCACTGTGTAGTACAACACAAAAATCTTTATTTAAGTGTCAGCATGAACGCGATGATGGCGTCCATTTCTTCACCAGTCAACGAGGTGCCCCAGGTGGTCGGCATCAGGTTGTCGAAACCATCCACCAGGTAGGCGCCGGGGTCGAGAATGGATTCGATCAAGTAATCCTGCGCGCTCATGCCGGCAATGCGCGTCTCAGCCCGTGTAGCGATGCCCGCCATGGCCGGGCCAACGATGGTGGCTTCACCCACAATGCTGTGGCAGGCGCCACAGTATTGGCTGAACAGACGCTTGCCTTGCTGCTCCTGCTCGCTGAGCTCAGCTGCGGGCTGCGTGGGCAGCGAGGTGTCCGGCGGGCCGCCACAGGCGGCGAGCAGCAGGCTGGCGGCCAGGAGCGCGGCCAGCGCGGGCAGGTTGCGGGTTACCACTTGAGCAATTCTTCTATGCGTGTTCGTAAGGCCTCCACACTTGGAATGATAGTGTTCATCAACGCGATATTGTAGGGGATCAATGCGTCGGGCGTGGTCACACGCGCCACAGGCGCATCGAGGTAAGCAAAGGCTTCTTCGGCCACCGTGGCGGCGATCTCACCGCCGAAGCCGCCGGTATGTGTGTCTTCGTGGGCGATGAGCACGCGCCCGGTCTTGCGCACCGAGGCCAGCACGGCGTCTTTGTCCCACGGGGAGATGGTGCGCAGGTCCAGGATCTCCACCTGGCCGCCGAACGGCTCGGCGGCTTCCAGGCAGCGGTGCAACATTTCACCCCAGCTAACCACGGTGAGTTGGTCGCCGGCTTGCAGCACGGCCGCCTTGCCGAACGGCAGGGCGTAGTCATCGCCCGGGTACGGGCGGCGCGAAGGCGGCGTGTCGTACAGGGCGCGGTGCTCGAGGAAGATCGTGGGGTCCTGCCCGCGCAGCGCGGCGCGCAGCAGACCCACCGCATCAGCCGCGTTGGAGGGCATGGCCACGCGCCAGCCCAGGCTGTGCGCGTAGATGGCCTCGCCGGAGACGGAGTGCCACGGGTCGCCAGTCTTCTTGCTGTGGCCCACAGGGATGCGTATCACCATTGGCACGGCGAACTTGCCGTGCGTGCGCCAGCGCACCCAGCCGGTATCGTTGATCTGCTCGGTGGCCGGGTCGGCATATTTGCGGAACTGGATCTCGGGCAGGGCGGTCAGCCCGGCCATAGCAATGCCCGCGGCACGGCCGATGATGCCTTCTTCGGAGAGCGAGGTATCGAAGACGCGTGCTGCGCCGTACTTCTTTTGCAGATCCAGCGTGACACGGTGCACGCCGCCGCGCGGGCCAACATCCTCGCCGAAGATGAGCAGGCGCGGGTTTTGCTCCAGCTCCACTTCCATCGTGCGCCGGATGGCTTCAGACATATTGATGCGTGCGCCATCTTCGGCGGCGGAGCTATCGAAATTGGCGGCGGGCTTGTTGAGCGCAGGCGGCACCTGGGCACGGTGCTCGCCCGCGGCGAACAGATGCAGCGTGCCGCTGTAGCTGGCTGGCTCCGGGTTTTGCTCGGCGGCCGCCAGTTGGCTGCGCACATCTTTCTCGACATCGACCTTGAGGCCGTCCCAGTCAAACTTCGCACCGAGCTGCTTACGCACTGCAAGCAGCGGATCGCGGCTTTGCTCTTCTTTGAGTTGCTTGGCGCTCTTGTAGGCGGTCTGGTCTTCGCCATACGTATGCCCGGTCAGGCGCGGCACGCTCAGTTTGAGCAGCGCTGTCCCCGCGCCGGAGCGCACGTAGCTCACCGCATCGGCAATGCGCTCGGCGGTTTCCTTCGGCTCCGTGCCGGAGCCAGTGGTGATGCGCAGGTTCTTGAAGGATTTCAAATTGGCAGCAATATCGCCGCCCGGTGTCTGGAATTGCTTGGGTACCGAGATGCCGTAGCCGTTGTCCTCAATAAAGAACAGCATGGGCAGCTCAAGCGTGGTTGCAATCGTCAGCGCTGCCCAGAAGCCATTGGTGGCTACCGAACCGTCGCCGCCCAGCGCCACAGCAATGGCACCCTTCCATTCTTTGTCCTTGAGTTCGTTCTGGTAGTAGGTGGCCGCTTGCGCCCAGCCCGCGGCGGGCGTGTACTGCGCGCCCACATCACCGGAGGAGGGCAGCACGGTCACACCGCGCCGCGGCGGCAGGCTGTACACCACGCCCACATCGCGCCCCTCAGACGGCGAACCGGTGCGCGCCATGTCGGCGGCGAAGGCTTCCTGCGGCGTGAGGCCAGCGGCCAGCATGAAGGGGCGGCTGCGGTAATACACCGTAGCCGCATCGTGCCCCTGGGTGAGTTGCAGCCCCAGCAGGATCTGCGAGAGCTCGTGCCCCTTGGAGGAGAACTGATACGTTACCTTGCCAGCCGGCGCCAGCTCCTGCTCCTCGATCTCGTCGATGGTGCGTGAGGTCAGCAGTAGCCGGGCTACCTGCTCCCAGTTCACGCTGGGGGCGGCAGGCTTCTTGGCAGTTTTGGTTTTTGTGGTTTTAGTTGCTTTCTTTGGGGGCATTCGGTTCCCAATCCTCAGCTAGGTCTTGCCACTTGGGGTTGAGTGCGTTGATGAGAGCAACCTTCTTCTCTCTTCTATACGCTTTAACTTGCTTTTCACGAGCAATAGCTTCCAGCGCTGTTGCATGCTCCTCATAATAAACCAGTTTAGTGATGCCATACTTTTGAGTGAAGCCTGTGTGTGCTTTGGACTTATGCTGGAATACGCGGCCTTCTAAGTGGCTAGTGACACCGGTGTAGATGGTGCGTGTTCGGTTGGACATTATGTACACGTAGTAAGGCATAAAATCCGACCCGTCATTCCGAACGAACGAAGTGAGTGAGGAATCCTTTAGGGCAGGAAAAGTCAGGCTTGTACTCGGAATGGCCTAAAGGATTCCTCCTCGGGCTTTGCCCTCGTCGGAATGACGGATGGGTGGGGAATCCTTTAGGGCAAGAAAAGCCTATCTGGTCTTGAAAATCGTTACTCCGTAAACTCCAGCTCAAAGTCGAGCGACTCGTTCCAGTTGTCATCCCGGCGCAGTTCGATCTCTTGGAACAGCTCCTCTTGCTTGGCCGCAATACGGTAGCGGCGCACCAGCTCCAGCATCGCCAGGAAGGTCACCACCACGTGCAAGCGATCCGGCGTGCCGGAGACCAGCTCGCGGAACGTGGTGATCGACTTTCCACGCAGCACATCGGCAATCGCCTTGATCTTCTCGCGAATTGTCACGCGCGGCGCGGCCACCACCGTGCGCAGCGGCGCACGGGCATCCGCACGCGCATGCACCTTCATCGCCGCGCGGTATACGTCTTCGGCGGTCATGCCGCTCAGGTCCAGGCGGCCTTCCACCTTCGGCGGTGGCGCCATGCGTAGATAGCTGCGCAGCGCCGTGTCCTGGCGCAGCGTCAGCAGGCTGGCCAGCTCCTTAAAGCGCTTGTAGAGGAGCAACTGCTGCACCAGCGCTTCGCCGGGGTCTTCTTCGTCTGGCTGGCGCACAACGGGGCGCGGCAGCAGCGCCTCAGACTTGATTTGCATTAAACGCGCCGCTACCACAATGAACTCAGACACACGCTCGGCCTTGAGCTCTTGCAGCGTGCGCATATAGCCCAAAAACTGGTCGGTCACTTGGGCCAAGGCCAGCTTAGTAATATCCAGCTCGGCACGCTCGATCAACTGCAGCAGCAGGTCCAGCGGGCCTTGGTACACTGGCGTGTCTACGGTATAGGGTTGGGGGGCGTCTCGGTGAAGTAGGGAAACCACGCGGGGATTATACTCCCGAGGGTAAGATTGCCCTGCAAAGGGCAGTCTGTAAGGCATAGAACACTCAACGATTGGAGCTACTGTGATCAACGAACCTCTGCACGTAACTGACGAAGCCTTTGAGAAGGCCGTCTTGCAATCTGAAACTCCCGTGGTGGTGGACTTTTGGGCGCCGTGGTGTGGCCCGTGCCGCGCCGTTGCCCCCATCCTGGATAAGTTCGCCCAGGAGTATGCCGGCAAAGTCGTCATCGCCAAGGTCAACACCGACGAGAACCCCCAGTGGGCGGGCCAGTTTGATGTGCGCGGCATTCCCACCATGCTCTTCGTCGCCAACGGCAAGCTGGTGCATCGTCAGGTCGGCGCGCTGCCCGAACCCATGCTGCGTGAACTCTTCGACCAGTTCGTGGATGTAGCTTCTCGCCCTGCGGCCGAAGCCAACTAGGCTCAGCTATAGACAAGAGAAAAAGACCGAGCGTTCGCTCGGTCTTTTTTGTTTGTACTCAACCCGGCAGCTTTCTCCGCGTTTTATTTTCTGGGTGGTCTTGTCATTCCGAACGAGGCGGCTAGCACTGCGCAGCAGTGCTGCCCGAGGAGGAATCCTTTAGGGCACTCAAAACACCGGCTTGACTCCTAATGGCCTAAAGGATTCCTCCCTCGCTACGCTCAGTCGGAATGACAAAGAGGTTTTTAAACCGATTGCCTCTATAATCCCCACATGCTCCTGCCCGCCATCGCCCTCGGCTTGCTCTCTGGTCTGGTCGTCAACTACCTCGCCGACGTCTTGCCAACCCAGCGCCGCCTGGTGCGGCCGGCATGGTGGCCCCTGAGCGCTGAGGCAGTTGGCGAATACATTCACTCGCCGCGCAAGTTCGTGGTGCATATTGTCTTGCTGTTGGCCTGTGTATACATCTTCCAAACTCCTCCCTCAGATTTTTCTCCCTATCTGCTTGCCTTTGTGCTGATGTACTTCTCACTGGTCACTGTCATCGACATCGAGCATCGTCTCGTCTTGCATCCCGTCAGCCTCTTCGGCGCGCTCACCCTCGGCGCCATCGGCCTCGCCCGTCACGAGCTCGTGCCCACGTTGCTGGGTGGGGCGGCGGGCTTCGTTCTCATGCTCGGCCTGTATCTTTCCGGTGAGCTCATCGGCCGCCTGCTCGCGCGCCTGCGCAAGCAGGCCTGGCAAGACACCGCCCTCGGCTTTGGTGATGTGATCCTGGCCGGCGTCATCGGCCTGCTGCTCGGCTGGCCCGCGGTGCTGCCAGCGCTGTTCGCTGGCGTGCTGTTGGCCGGGTTGTACAGCCTCGGCTTTGTGTTGCTCAGCCTCATGCGCGGCAACTATTCCATGTTCGCTTCCATTCCCTATGCGCCTTTCCTCTGCATCGGCACAGTCTTACTTGTGCTGGCTGGAGCCTATAATCTCAGTCTGTAATCCAAGAGGTATGTAATGAGTGATGCCACCGAGTCCAAGAGCAAGACCGAAGAGCCCAAGCAACCGCAAGAACAGCGCGTCGAGACCCAGCACACCGTCACCATCGGCGGAAAGCAGCTCAAATACACTGCCATTGCCGGGACGCTGATTCTCAAAGAAGAGGATGATGACAAGGGCGAGCACAAGCCCAAGGCCTCTGTCTTCTACACCGCGTACATTGTGGAGCAGCCCAAGAACGCCAAGCCGCGGCCGCTGACCTTCTCTTTCAACGGTGGCCCAGGCTCCTCTTCCGTCTGGCTACACCTCGGCATCCTCGGCCCGCGCCGCGTAGATATGCCGCTGGATGACAGCATGCCGTGCCCGCCGTTCGGCCTGGTGGATAACGAGTATTCGATACTCTCCGAGACCGATCTGGTCTTCATTGATCCCGTCACCACTGGCTACAGCCGCCCGGTGCCCGGTGAGGCTGCCAAGCAGTTTCACGGCTTCCAGAAGGATCTCGAAACCGTAGCCGAATTCATTCGCCTGTTCACCAGCCGCCACATGCGCTGGAGCTCGCCCAAGTTCCTCATCGGCGAGAGCTATGGCACCACGCGGGCGGCGGCACTCTCCGGCCACCTGCAGGACCGCCACGGCATGTTCCTCAACGGCATCATGCTTATCTCATCCGTTTTGGAATTCTCCACGCTGCTTTTCAACATCGGCAATGATTTACCCTACGTTTTATTCCTGCCCACCTACGCCGCTACCGCCTGGTATCACCAGCAGCTCAGTGGGGAGATGCAAGCCAGCCTGGGCAAGACCCTGGCCGATGTGCGTGCCTTCGCCGCTGGCGAGTACGCCACGGCGCTGATGCAGGGCGACGCGCTGCCCGATGAGCAGCGCCAGCACATCGCCGCCAAGTTGGCCGCTTTTACCGGCCTGTCTCAAGACTACATCCTGCGCTGCAATTTGCGCCCCGAGATTCACCGTTTCACGAAGGAGTTGCTGCGCGCCCAAAGCAAAACAGTGGGGCGCCTGGATTCGCGCTACATCGCCTCCGACCGTGACGATGCTGGCGAGAACTACGAATTCGACCCAAGCTATGCCGCCATCCAGGGCGCCTTCACCGCTGCGCTCAACCAGTACGTGCGCGCCGAGCTGGAGTTCGAGAGCGACTTACCCTACGAGATTCTCAGCGGCCGCGTACACCCGTGGAGCTACAAGGAGCATGAGAACCAGTACCTCAACGTGGCCGAAACGCTGCGCCAGGCGATGGTCATCAATCCCGCCCTCAAAGTCTTTGTCGCCAATGGCTACTACGATCTGGCCACGCCATTCTTCGCCACCGAATACACCTTCAATCATTTGCAGCTTGCGCCAGAGCTGCGCGCCAACATCTCAATGGAGTATTACGAAGCCGGCCACATGATGTACATCCACGAGGCTTCGCTCAAAGCCCAACACAAACACCTCACCGACTTTATCAAGAAGTCGCAGTAAGCCAAAACAAAAAAGGCGGGCCACTGGCCCGCCTTTTGTTTAATTGTCATTGCGAGGAGTATTGCCGCTGTGCGGCAAACGGACGAAGCAATCTGGGCTTGTTTCTTTAGCACTCGTATGAGTGATGTGTTGAGCTTTGTTAGAACTGCCACCCCTGCTCACACCTCACCGCTCACTCTTCACTAACATCCCCCAAAAACTCCAACACCTGCCGCAGCACCTCCTCCTGCGGCAGCGTATCCGTGCTGATTTCAAAGTCCGCATGTTGGCGAGCGTGCGCCAGCCGCGTCTGCTGCTCGGCGTAGTCGCGTTCCTGCCATTGCAGGCCACGCGCCACCGTGCTGGGATACTCAGTATGCAGATAAAGAAGAATGTCGGGCGGTGAGATAATTTGCCACATGCGTGGCGCAAAGGAATGTTCCTGGGCGATCTGGTTGGCAGGGTAGCCTGCCGCCTGCAAGCCGCGCACCAGAGTAGATTTGCCCGATTTGCACGGGCCCACCACTCCGATGTGCGGCTTGGTACTACTCATGGCGTTATTCTATCCCGGCCAGGCTGGCAAACTCACGCTCATACGCCGCACAGCGTCTGAGTTGCTCGAGCGTGCCCCCAGCACCAGGATGCTGATGTCGTCACCCGGGCGGCTGCTCTCCAGAGCTAGCGCCTCGGCCATCAGGCCGTCCGCAATCGCTTGCGGGCTCTCGCCCAGCGTGGCCATGCGGTTGAACGCCGAGTGAATGTCCATCGGCTTGCCGCTGCGTTCGCCGGCAAAGGGCAGCCCGTCGGTGAACACCGCCACGGTCAGCCCCGGCTTGATCTCAAGCTGGTTCAGTACCGGGCGCGTCTCGCGCCGCAAACCCACCGGGTCACTGCGTTCATCCAGGCTGGTGATCTCACCATCCTGGAACACCAGCACGGGCAGCGGATTGTTGCGCGTTACCACCAGCGTGTGGCTCTCCATCTCGATGGAAACAATATTGAGCGTCGACTGCACTTGCCCGTTGCGATGGGTATACAAATAATCCGAGGCGGCGCGTGCCGCGGCGCCATCGCGCACGCCCTCTGCCAGCAGCGAGATGACCTTGCGCACCACCATCGTGGAGATCACCTTGGCGCCTTTGCCAGAGCGCTGGCCGTCCGCCAACACCACAGACATGCCGCCGCTGGGGCGCTCTACCACCTCAAGCGTATCGCCGCTCTCAGAGACGGCATATTTATTGATTTTGGCTACACCGATCAGTATTTCCATAGCGGCAAAATTGTAAAACAATAAACTGCTACTGGCGGCTTTTTTTTGGCTGCTGAGTGATCAGTGATAAGAAATCAGTGATCAGGGAAAGGCATTTGGATAACTGTCATTGCTCACTTTGCACGCCTTCCCTGGTTTTTGACCCGTGTCGCCCTGAGCGTAGCGAAGGGCATCTCGTCAGTCCCGCTCACGAACCAGCCTGCTGGACATAATGTGTATCCCGAGCGCAGCGAGGGATCCTCGCTGCCTCATCAGAAGAGTAGCGCCGTGTGCCTTGAAATCGGCAATCAGCAATCGTAAATCAGCAATCCAATCCACCGTCCAGCCCCTTGACGTACCCGCCCAATTCCCCGCAAATTCGCGCACCTGTGGCAAACTGCCGCCGAAACCTGCTGCCAGCCGCCGTTCGCTCCACGCCGACCCGGGTCAGCCTTCAGGGCAGGGCCCACCTGTTCGCTCCGGCCGCGTAGAGGCACGCACAGCGGCGCACCCGGTTTCGTAGGGCAGCCTTTGCTGCAATCCGGCTAGCCGCGGATAGCCGGTCTCTGACCTAGGGGGATTTCGATGAACTAACTATGCGCTAGTCAACCGTCGTAGCGCACTCTGCAGATCGTTCGGCACCGCATGGCGTGCCACAGGGTTGGCGAGCAACAAGGTGGAAGAACCCAGGACGAGCACAGCACTCATGCGCTGAAACTGCTTGAGGAAGCTGCCTGCGTTTTCGTAGCCCATGCTGGCGAAATAGCTCTCATCTTTGTGTTGCGCGTGCAGTATCAACTGGTTCAGTACTTGCTGCACGCGGCCTTCGGCTAGCTCGCCATCTATGGCCAGCCACAGCACATTGTGGATGCCCGCGGGTAGCTGTTTGGCTTTCTCTGCCAACACCTGCTCCAGGTAATTGCTCTGACTTTGCACGCGGCGCACCTCAACGTTGAAGAGCGTGTGGTTTTTGAACAGCACGGTGAAGTCTGGCCCGCGTTGTTTTGCTGCCGCGTAATGCTCGTACTCCACAGCAAAGCGCTGCTCGCTGCACAGCCGGGCAGCGGCTTGCAGCTCGGCATACAGGTCCTCCAGGCTGCCTGGATGCTTGGCATTGGTCAGCTTGGCACGGATTTTGTTGCGGTAGGTATGGGCAAAATCAGCAAAGCGCCGTGAGCTGCGCAGCCACTCCGCAAACTCGGCGTAGAATCGTGGCTTGCGTGTGGCAAAGATTTCACTGAGCAAGGTGTCAATCGCGCTCAAGTGGAGTCGCCACCACCAGCATCACTTCTGAGCCGGGCAGCGTAACTCGCTGCTCGTGAGCCTCAAAGCCAGCCGAGCGCACCAACTGCGTAAAGCGGCCATCCCAATGGCCGGCTTCACCCGTGATGCGGAACAGCCAGGCCGCGGCACGCTCCAGCAAGTTGCCGCCTGTGATCCACGCCACGGGCAGCAGCACCAGCCGCCCATCTGCAAGCAGCACGCGGCGCACCTCGCCTAACGTGCTGGCTTGCACCACGTACTCTGTGGGGAAGGTGGCTACCACGCCAGCGAACGCGCCGCGGCGAAAAGGCAACTTGCGTCCATCGGCACGCACCAGCAGCAGTGTGCTGCTTGCTGCCAGCCGCCGAGCGGCCAGGCGGCCCATCTGCGCGCTCAGGTCGATGCCAACAGGGCTATAGCCCGCATTGCGCATAGCCACTTGCAGGTGACCGGGGCCATGACCCAGTTCCAGAATGCGGCCGCTAGGCGGCAATTCGCCGAGTGCGCTATTGACCCAGCTGCGCCAGCGGCCCAGCGACACCAGCCAGGCGACGGCATCGTAGCTCCATGCCAGTGGCTGGTAGAGGAGATAGAAAAATACGCGCAGTAGCGTCTGCATTCGTAAGCTGGCTACAGTTGGGGCAGGATCCACGCCGCCAGCGTGAAGTAAATGATCAAGCCCGTAGCATCAATGAGCGTGGACATGAACGGGCCAGAAATGATCGTGGGGTCAATGCCAACTTTGTCCGCCAGCATCGGCACAAGCGCCGCCACCGAGTTGGCCCACACGCAGATGATGCCAATCGTCAGCGCCACAGTCACCGCCAGGTGCCAATCCACACCCCACATCAGGGCACGCACATAGCCCACGATGCCCAGCAGGATGCCGAGGGCAATGCCGGTGCGGAACTCTTTCCACAGCACCCACAGCAGCTCGCTGCGTTTCACTTCGCCCAGCGCCATGCCGCGGATGATGGTGGCCACGGTTTGCGAGCCGGCGTTACCGCCCGTGCCGATCAGCAACGGCACAAAGAAGGCCAGCGATACCACGGCCTGCAATGCTTCATCATAGTGGCGCATCACCGTGCCGGTCAGCGTCTCGGCCACGAACAGCGTCAGCAGCCAGGTAAATCGTGAGCGCACTACCTGCGAGATCTTCTGTGACCAATAGGGCACGTCGAGCAGCGGGCCAGGCTCAACACCACCCAGTTGCAGAATATCTTCACCGGCTTCTTCTTTAAGTACGTCAATGACATCGTCCAGCGTGATCACGCCGAGCATGTGTCCGTTGTCATCCACCACCGGGATCGCTGAGAGATTGTTGTTGCTCATTAAACGCGCAACCTCTTCCTGGTCGGTGCCAGCGGTGACGAAGATGACTTCAGGGTCCATCAAATCTTCGATCAGCTTATCGGGCAGCGCCACCACCAGCTCGCGCATGCCCACCACGCCGCACAGACGGCGTTCGCGGTCGATCACGAAGACGTAATACGGCACTTCATGGTCAGGGTGGATCTCGCGCAGAAAATCGATCGCTTGCGATGCCTTGGTGTGGCGGCGCATGGCGATGTATTCGGTGGTCATGCGGCCACCGGCAGTTTCATCAGGATAAGCCAGCAGGGGGATCACATCTTCGGGATCCTCCATCTGCTGCAGCACCTCGTTGGCCTGCTCCGGGGGCAGGTCACCGAGGATATCGGCCACCTGGTCTGGCTGCATCTCATCCAGGATCTCAGACAGGGTCTCGGAAGGGATGTGCTCAGCCGCGTCCAGCGCCTGCGCATCACTCAGACGGTTAAACAGTTCCGCCACCTCTTCAGGTGGCAGCAGGCGCACAAATTCTTCCTGGCGCTCCTCGGGGAGCAGGTTGTAGACCTCGACCTGGTCACCGAGATTGAGGCCCTTAAACACTTCGAGTGCCTCTGTGATTTGGTCCTCTCGTAAAAATTCCTGGATGCGCTCCAGTTCGAGTTCGAAATCAGGCACTCGGTCGCTCATAAGACCCTCACAACATTAAACTCAATGCCCCAAGACTTGCACCTCAATTCCCTGCTTGCGCAGCCAATCCACGGCAGCTTCAATGATGGCTGCCGTCCCGGCGAGCTGTACTTCGATCCAGCCCTCGGTGGAGTTTACTTCCGCATGCATAATGTTCACGGTGAGCCCGTTGAAGTTGCGAATCAGTTGAGTCACAACAGGGCTGTTCACCGCGGCAGGCGGATAAATTAGGCGCACGACTTGTTCAGTCATTGGTACTCAGAATTTTACACCCATCAATCGTCAATGTGCACAAGTTGACCCTGCGCTTTTTCGGCCAGTTGGCCGCAGCCCGCCTGAATATCGATGCCGCGGCGCACACGCACGGTGCACGAGATGCCGCCATCTTCGAGGATGCGCTTGAACTCGGCCACGCTCTCACGCGTGGAGCGCTTGCCGCCGTAGCCCTTGGTAGGGTTGAGTGGGATGACGTTCACATGGCACAGCAGGCCGTGCAGCAGGTTGGCCAGTTTGCGCGCTTGCTCCGGGGTGTCGTTGACGCCGCTGATCAGCGCCCACTCGAAGGTGATGCGCCGACCACTGGTGTCCACATAATCTCGGCAGGCCTGGATCAAATCCTTGATGGGGTAGCGATTGTTGATGGGTAGCATGCTGGCGCGTAGCTCATCATCGGCGGCGTGCAGTGAGATGGCCAGACCCATCTGATGGCGCTCTTTGGTGTAGCGCTTGATGGCGGGGATCAGCCCCACGGTGGAGATGGTGAAGTGTCGGTTGCCGAGGCCGAAACCCTTGGGGTCGTTAAGACGCGCAATCGCTTCCATCACCGCGTTGTAGTTGTGGAAGGGTTCGCCCATGCCCATCAGCACCACGTTGGTGACGTGCTCACCATCCGCCTTGAGCTGGCGGGCAAAATACAGCACCTGCTCAACAATTTGGCCGCTGCTGAGATTGCTGCGGAAGCCCATCTGGCCGGTAGCGCAGAACACGCATCCCATCGCACAGCCGGCCTGGCTGCTGATGCACAGTGTGCGCCGCCCCTGGCTACCGTCACGATCGTCGTAGCGCATCAGCACAGTTTCGATGGCATTGTTGTCGGGCAGCTTGAACAGCGTCTTGCGTGTTTGCTTGTCGCTGGAATGCTGCGTAAGGATTGCTTTGAGGCTGGCAAAGCTAAAATGTTCGGCCAGTTGGATGCGCAGCTCTTTGGGCAGGTTGGTGAAGTCTTCAGGCCGCGCCCAGAGCTGCTTGTACAGCCCATCCCAAATCTGCGCGGCGCGGTACGCCGGTTGGCCTAAGCCGCGCAGCTGCTCGGCCAGTTCGGCCTGGCTGAAATCGTAAATGAGTGGACGCGGCTGCATAGCGCACTAGGGTACTGTGTTTACGGCAAAGTTGCCAGCAAAGTGGCCAGGTCGGCGGCGATGTAATCGGGCGCGGGCTGCCAAGCGTGCGCCTCGGCCTCGGTAGTGATGCCGCTCAGAACTAAGCCGGCGCGGCAGCCAGCCGCCTGGGCTCCGGCTACATCGGTATCCACGCGGTCGCCAATCATCAGCGTCTCTTGCGGCGTCACGCCCATCGCATCCATGGCGGCCATGAAGCCCGCCGCACCCGGCTTGCCGATGATGGTCGGCTGCACGCCGCTGGCGGCTTGGATGGCCGCCAGGATGCTGCCTGCGCCCGGCACTGGGCCATCTGGCGAGGGCAGCGTGCGATCCGGGTTGGTGCCGATGAAAGCGGCGCCCTTGGCGATGAGTTGCGTGGCGGTGCGCAGCTTGTCGTAGGTGAGGTGGCGATCCAGCCCGGCCACTACGGCTATGCAATCAGTGTCTGCGAGCGTGAAACCGCGCGTTTCAAGCGCCTGCTGGATACCGGTCTCGCCGACGACGTAGATGCGGCTGCCCGCAGCAAACTGCTGAGACAGGTAATGCGCGGCAGCGTTGGCGGAGGTGTAGATCTGCTTGGCCTCCACTTCGGCGCCAAACTTGCGGAACTTTTCTTGATATTGTTCAACCGTGAGGGTGGAGTTGTTGGTGACAAAGCCTACTTTGAGGCCTTTGGCGGCAATGGTGGCCAGGTTCTCAGTTACGCTGCCGATCGGCTGTGTGCCGCGCCACAGCACGCCGTCCATATCCAGGAGTAGGGCTTTGAGTGCAGTCATGGTGCAGGATTATAGCTGGCACGACTGGCATTGCTAACGACTAGAAAAGTAGGTACAGGTTGCTTCGTCTGTTTCCAGTGCTGGCGCACTGGAATACCCCTCGCAATGACAGGCGGGTGGGATGCACGATTGGAATGTAGCAAGTCTCGTCATTCCGAGCCTGAGCGAAGCGAATGGCGAGGAATCCTTTAGGGCATTCAAGGTCAAGCTGGTGTTTGCAGTGCCCTGAAGGATTCCCTCTCGGGCTACGCCCTCGTCGGAATGACGATGGTACAAACAAAAAACCTCGCTTTGCGCGAGGCTTTTTGTTTAATCTCAAATCTCTCCAGCCTTACTTCTTGTCGTTCAACTGCTTCAACTCACGCGGCTGCAGCACCTGGTCCACCAGGCCGTAGTCCACAGCTTCCTGGGCGGTCATGTAGGTGTCGCGGTCGGTGTCTTTCTCGATCTCAGCCAGGGTGCGGCCGGTGCGCTCTACGAGGATCTCGTTGAGGCGGGCGCGCTGGCGTAGAATTTCCTTGGCCTGGATCTCGATGTCGCTGGCCTGGCCGCCGCCGCCTTGCTGCCACGGCTGGTGCATGTGGATGGTGGCGTTAGGCAGCGCATAGCGGTGCCCCTTGGCGCCAGCGGTCAGCAGAATGGTGCCGAACGAGGCGGTGAAGCCCACGGCCACGGTGCTGATCTGGTTGGGGATCATCTGCATAGTGTCGTAGATACCCATGCCGGCGTAGATGGAGCCGCCGGGCGAGGAGATGTACATCTGGATGGGGGAGTCCGGATCCTCGTTGCTCAGGTAGATGAGCTGGGCTACGGCCAGGTTGGCGGTCTGGTCGTCGATGGGCGTGCTGACCAGGATGATGCGATTCTTGAGCAGCAGCGAGTAGATGTCAAAGGCGCGCTCGCCGCGGCCAGTGGATTCGATCACCATCGGGATGACCGACATGGGGTTAACCCCGGCTGCGCCGGGAACAGTGTTGTGCTTATTCATTGTCACTTTCCTTTCCTGTGTCTTCAGCTGCCGGTTGGCTGGCCTCAGCGGCCACGGCCTCGGCCGCAGGGGCCTCGCTGGCAGTTGCGTCTTCAGTACTGACGCTGGCAGCAGCCGATTCTTTACGATGCTCGTCACCCTTGCCTTGGGCAATAGCGCCCAGGCGGGCCAGGGTGCGGCGGATGATTTCTTCGCTCATCGTGCGGCTCACCAAGCTCTGCACGTTGTCACGATTGTTGAGGAACTTGCGCATGTCTTGCGCCGAAACCATCTGCTGCAGCTGGGCGAGTTGCAACTGCACAATGCCTTGCATCTCGCTCTCCGGCACTTCGATGTTCTCTTTGCGCGAGGCTTCCATGATGACCAGAGACTTCTTCAAGCGTTCTTCAACAACGGGCTCAACCTCTTTTTCGAGATCGTCCATCGTCATTTGGCGGCTGCCGAGATAGCTCTCCATGTCCATGCCGCGTGAGCGCAGGTCAGGCTCCATGTCTTCGATGTAGTGGTGCACCTCGTGGTGCAGCATCTGCGGCGGGAACTTGATTGTGCTCTCGCCGATCATCTGCGTGACCACTTTGTCCTGATACTCGTCACGGCCCTGGCGGTTCATGTTCTCGGTCAGCTGGCGCACGATCTCGGTGCGCAGCTCGGCCAGGTCTTTGTATTCGCCCACGCTCTGCGCCAGGGCATCGTCCAGCTCCGGCAGCTCGCGTGCTTTGATCTCTTCCACCTTGAGTTTGAAGTCGGCGGTTTGGCCGCGCAACTCCTCAAACTCAGAGTCGTCTGCGTAGGTGTGCTCGAAGCTCTTATCCTCGCCGGGCTTGAGGCCGAGCAGCATGCGGGAGAAGCCGGGGAAGGGCCACTCGTTCTTGCTGTCGACATCGGCCTTCTCAACTACAACGGGGTAGCTGCGCTCGGGCAGCAGCTCGGCATCGCCATCTTTGGCCTCTTGGCGCGTAGCGCTCAGCAGCACGTAAACAATGTCGCCTTCCTGCGCCGGGCGGTCTGCCGGGGTCAGGATGGCGTTCTGCTCGCGCAGGTTGGTGAAAACCTGTTGAATGTCCTCTTCACTAGGCTGTTTCTCTTCAAAATCAATACGAATCTTGTCGTAATCGCCCAAGGTCACTTCAGGCGTGAGCGGAACGCGGAACTGATAAACGGGCGGGTTGGCCTCTTCATCAATCTTTTCCAGCGTGCCGGGGCCGTAAGGCTTTACACCGGTTTCTTCGATCAGCTTGGGATAGACCTCGTCCAGCATGATATCGATGGCTTCATCTTTGATGGCGGCTTCGCCAACCTGCTTCTCAACTACGTTGTAGGGAGCTTTGCCGGGGCGGAAGCCGGGGATTTTGACCTGTTTGGCGATTTTACGCGCCGCTTTTTGCTTGGCGCTCTGCATTACATCGGCCTCAATCTCAACCGTAAGCAGCAGTTGATGGTCGTCTGAGGTGGTTTGGCTATTGATTTTCAAGAGTGTGCTTCCTTAAAGAATATAGAACGAACGGGCGAGATTATAGCATGTAGGGTTTGGGCCGACTATCAGAGGAGTGTAAGCAAAATCAGTGAGCAGGGAGTGGTGAGCAGGGAGCAGGGAGGAGGGAGTAGTGAAGAGGGAGTAGTGAAGAGTAAGCAGGAGAATCGGTTGAAGTTGGCCTGATTACCAATCACCATTCACTGCTCACTAAGCCTACAGTCGTTCCAGCTTACCCTTACGCTTAACGATGTTCTTGTAATCCCACTGAATGGTTTTAGACTTGCGCAGCCAGCGCTTCAGGTCTTTGACGTTGATGTCGTCGTTGCTCTCATAGCGCGCCACGGCGCTCTTGAACTTCTCGGAGTTGCTGGTCAGCCCGGGCTCGTCGAAGGACTGGCCGCTCCAAAACATGAGCTGCACGCCCTGTTTGCGCACCCAGTAGCCCACGATGGGATTGCCGTCCAGAAACCACACCGGCCCGCCGTGCCAGATCTTGTTCTCAGCTTTGGGCAGGGCGGCAGCGATCTCGGTGGCCAGGGCGCGGCAGATGGCTTTGTTGGCCGCAGTCTGCGCGTTGTTGTAGGCGGTAATTTCTTTAGCGATCATGGCGGTGTAGTGGGGAAGGAGGGAGTCGAACCCTCACGCCTTGCGGCACATGATCCTAAGTCATGCTTGTCTGCCAATTCCAACACTTCCCCGAGAATCCGATTATAGCAACATACGATGAGGCAAGAGAGAGTAGGGAGTAGAGATTTAAGGTTGCTCTAAATCTCCAATCTCAATTCTCTAGTTGCCGTCGTTCTCAATCCGTTATCATTGCCAGCATGTCTCGAGTGATCAAAACAGAAAACGTCGCCACCGAACGCACGCGCCTGATGAAGGCCATGGCAATTGCCATGCGAGAGTTGATTGCCAAACAGGGTTTTGATGGCCAGGCGCGTGATCTGGCCGCCTTCATGGTGTTTGCCTTGGATACGGTGACGCAAAGTGTGGAGCGCAGTGTGCTGCCGTGGGAGAAGCGCGGCTATTGGGTCAAGGCGGATCGCTTCCGTATGGATTGGGCCTGGACCGAGCCCACCGCCAAGAAGCTGCGTGATGCGCTGTTGGCCGATGACATGGACGCCATCGCCGAGAGCATTGCCAGCCTGGCGCAGCGTTTGCAAAATATTGATGTGCCCGCCAAGCACCGCCTGGGTACGCCCTGGGTGGGTGCATGGGAGAAACTGCATGCCGCACAAAGTGCTGGTGGTTGAAGACGACGCAGCCATACGCGAAGCGCTGACCTACAACCTGACCCGTGAAGGCTACGAGGTTGAATCGGTTGGCGATGGCGCTGCCGCGCTGGCCGCAGCGCGCACCTACACTCCTGATGTTCTGATTCTGGATTTGATGCTGCCAGGCATGGATGGCTTTGAAGTTACGCGTGCGCTGCGCAAGGACAACAACGTGCCCATTCTGATGCTGACGGCGCGTGATGATGAGATCGACCGCGTGCTGGGGCTGGAGATGGGTGCGGATGATTACCTGACCAAGCCGTTCTCCATGCGTGAGTTGCTGGCGCGCGTCAAAGCCATGTTGCGCCGTGTAGAGATGGAGCACAGCGCCGCGGCACCCAGGGCGGGCGAAACCGTGGCCAGCGGCAACCTGATCATTGATAAGACCCGCCATGAGGTCACGCTGGATGGTAGCGTGCTCGACCTCAAGCCCAAGGAATTTGAGCTGCTACTCTTTCTGATGCAAAACCGCGGCCGCGCCTACACGCGTGAGCAATTGCTAGAGCAGGTGTGGGGTTGGGAATTCTCCGGCGGCAGCCGTACGGTGGATGTGCATGTGCGCTGGCTGCGCTCGCGCATTGAGGCGGATGCAGAGAACCCGCAGCGTATCATTACCGTGCGCGGTGTAGGCTACCGCTTCGAGGGCTAGCGTGCGCAGCATTCGAATAGGCCGCTTGTTGGCTGCGTTGCTGGTGCTGGCTGCTCTGTTCGTTTTTCTCTATTCGCAAATTCGCCCTTTCATTCTTGAGGCTGAGCAACTGCTGGCGGTTAACCGCGGCTTCTTGTTTGCTGCGGTCTTCGGCGCGCTGGCGGCTTGCGCCCTGGCGTGGATACCGCAGCCTGCGCATGACTTTGATACCCACGCGCAAGAATCGGCTGAGTTGCGCCGCCAGCGCGCCACGCTGCAAGCCGTGCTGGATGGCAGCCCGGCTGGCATCGTGCTGGTGGATGATGATGGCAGCGTTTTGTTGAGCAATGCGCGTATGCAGAGCTTGTTTGCGCTCAGCGAGGACGAGCAACACGCCGATACGCTGGCGCACCTTTTGCGCCAGTACCAGTTCATTGAAACGTGGCAGAAAGCTGTGCAGAGCGGAGTGGGCCAGGTACTGGTGGCCGAAGTGCCGCAGAGCAAGCGCACGCTGCGCGCCAGCGTACAGCCTTTGGGCGGCGAATTGCGCGGCCACAGCGTGATGGCCTTTGTAGATGTCACTGAACTGCATCGCCTCGAGACGGTGCGTAAGGATTTTGTCAGCAACGTCTCGCATGAGCTGCGCACGCCGCTGACCTCGCTGCGCTTGCTGACCGAAAGCCTGCGCGGCGGCGCCATCCACGAGCCGGCTGCTGCCGAACGCTTTCTGACCCTGATGGAAACCGAGGTCGATGCGCTCTCTACGCTGGTGACGGAGCTGCTGGAACTGGCGCGCACTGAATCCAAAGATGTGCAGTTGCTGCTGGCAGCTACCGATCCGTGTGTGCTGCTGCAGGCCGCCGCCGGGCGGCTGCGTTTGCAAGCTGAGCGCGCCGGGCTACAGCTCAGCGTGGAGTGCCCGCCGCAGCTGCCCACCGTGCTGGCCGATGCACCGCGCATCGAGCAGGTGCTGGTGAATCTGATCCACAATGCCACCAAGTTCACGCCGCAAGGCGGCAGCATCCGCGTCAGCGCTGCCGCCACCGATGGCCTGGTGGAGTTTAGTGTGCAAGACAGCGGCGTCGGCATCGCCGCGGATGACCAGGCGCGCATCTTCGAGCGTTTCTACAAGACTGACCCGGCGCGCAATCGCAGCGGCACAGGCTTAGGTCTGGCAATCGCTCGGCACGTGATCGAGGCGCATGGCGGGCACATCGGCGTGAGCAGCCAGCCTGGTCAGGGCAGCCGCTTTTTCTTTACCTTGAGAAGAGTGGTGGGGGAGGACAAGAATCAGTGAGCAGTAAATCAGTAATCGGTAATCAGTATCTCTAGTCTCGAATCTCCAATCTTCGAATCTCATCTCCAATCCCTAATCTTGAATTCCCTGTTCCCTGCTCACTCTTGACTCATTACTGCTCACTATCCCTCTCCAATCCCTTAACAATCCCATAACACGCTGGCGCGGGGGGCTTAACGCGGGGTTGATACCATGCTCACGTGTTTGAAAAATCCCTTTCTTCGTTCCCTAAGGAGGAACATTCTATGAATCGCAAGTTTTCCCTGGGCCTCTTCGCGCTGGTTGCTGTCGGCGTGCTGTTGGCTGCCTGCGGTGGCGCTGCCCCCGAGGCCCCGGCTGTCGTTGAGACTGAGGCGCCTGCTGAGGCCACTCAGGCTCCTGAGTTGGACCGCTTCAGCCCTCTGGCTGTTGCCGGCGACATCATCACCGCGGGCAGCTCCACCGTCTTCCCGCTCTCCGAGCGCATGGCTGAGCGCTTCAGCGATGAGGGCTTTGCTGGCAGCATCACGGTTGACAGCATCGGCTCTGGCGCGGGTATTGAGCGCTTCTGCGTTGCTGGCGACACGGACGTTGCCAACGCCAGCCGCGGTATCCGCGAATCCGAGATCGCTTCCTGCCAGGGTATCGGCCGTGAGCCCATCGAGTTCCGCGTAGGGACTGACGCTCTGTCCATCGTGGTGAGCCAGGCCAACGATTTCCTGACCGATGTCACCACAGAGGAACTGGCCCTGATCTTTGGTGAAGCCACCAACTGGTCTGACGTGCGCGCCGAGTGGCCGAACGAGCCTATCCAGCGCTTTGTGCCTGGTACGGACTCCGGCACCTTCGACTACTTTGTTGAGCACGTGTACGACAGTGACCCCTCCGTCACCCTGGCTGCCGGCAACACCCAGCGCAGCGAAGATGACAATGTGCTGGTGCAGGGTATCCAGGGCAGCCCGTATGCCATCGGTTACTTCGGCTACGCCTACTACGCTGAGAATGCCAGCACGCTGCGCATCCTCAGCCTGGATGGTGTTGAGGCCAACGATGTCACGGTTGAAGATGGCAGCTATGGGTTGGCTCGCCCGCTCCTCCTGTACACCACCGCTGAGATTCTGAGCTCCAAGCCGCAGGTGGCTGCTTTCTTCCACTTCTATCTGTCCTTCGTCAACGAAGAGATCGTGGATGTGGGGTACTTCCCCGCCAGCGAATCAGCTCTGCAGGCTGGTTGGGACGCGTTCAACGCTGCAGTTGGCGAGTAGCTTCTACGCTTGACTTCTCCTTCCAGCTGGGGCGGCCACAGAACAACGTGGCCGCCCCCAGCGCCTGAGTCGGGACAGTTATAATGAAATTCACATTCCACTCAGAAGCAGGCTCCATGGCTCAAACTCCAATCCCTGCAAAACCCAGCACCCCGTCCTTGAAGCGCAAGCCGCGTTTGGCGGAGCTGGTTATCCAAGCGGTACTGTTCTTGTGCGGCTTGCTTTCCATCTTTGTTACGGTTGGCATTATTTATGAGCTGGGCAAAGAATCCATGCTCTTCTTCGGCCGCACGCAATGGGAGCTAACCAATAAACCCATCGTGGCCGATATTTCTTCAAGCGATGTGCAATTTGAAGTCGGCACCAGCGGCGCCTCTGCCCAACCGGGCGATGTGCTGCGCCTGGGCGATGAGCTAATGCTGCTCGACACGGTAAACGGCACCACGTATGGCGTGGAACGCGGCTACCGCGACAGCGTGCCCAGCGCTCACAGCGCGGGCACCGTGCTGCAGCGCGGCGTTGACCCCAGCATTGCTGAATTCCTCACTGGCACCTCGTGGGCGCCGCACGCCGGGCAGTTTGGCGTGCTGCCGCTGCTCAATGCCACGCTGATGGTCTCCGGCACCGCCATCCTGGTGGCGCTGCCGCTGGGGTTGGCCTCCGCTATCTATCTGAGTGAATACGCATCGCAGAAGGCACGCAACACGCTCAAGCCGATTCTTGAGGTGCTGGCGGGTGTGCCCACGGTGGTGTACGGCTACTTTGCGCTCACCTTCATGACCCCGTTGTTGCGCACGCTGTTTGGGCAAGACACGGTGCAGATATACAACACCGCCTCAGCAGGCATCGTCATCGGCATTCTCATTCTGCCGCTGGTGAGCACCATCAGCGAGGATGCGCTCAATGCGGTGCCGCGTTCGCTGCGTGAAGCGGCCTACGGCCTGGGGGCTACCAAGCTGGAGACGGCAGTGCGCGTAGTGCTGCCGGCGGCCTTCTCTGGCATTGCTGCCGCGGTGATTATCGCCATCTCGCGCGCCATCGGCGAGACGATGGTGGTGGCGCTGGCGGCTGGCGCCGGCCCGGCCTTTACCTTCAACCCGTTCGAGGCGGCCGAGACGATGACCGGCCATATTGTGCGCATCAGCGGTGGCGACCTGAGCTATGACTCGCTGGACTACAACAGCATCTTTGCCATTGGCCTGATGCTGTTCGTGATGACGCTGGCGCTCAACATCTTTAGCCAATACATTGTGCGCCGCTTCCGTGAGGTATACGAATGAGCGCTGAGATGCTGCAATCCAGCAATCTGCCGCTGCGCCACCGCCTTGGGCGCGTGTGGCTGGTAATCTTTCAGGTGGCGCTGGTGGTGGGCATCATCGCTCTGTGTGCGCTACTGTTCAATATCTTCGATGGCTCGTTTGGCTATGTAGCCGTGCAGGACAAGGTCAACCCGGCCACGCTGGCGGTGGACGGCGTGCCGCTGGAAGAGCTGGACAAAGACACCCTGGTTGAGATCTTGCGTTCGCACGTCTCGGCGGGTTTGATGGCGCGCTATGAATTCGAGAAGCCCTTTGCCGAGCGTGAAGCCGGCGAAGTGTATGACCTGATCTTAGAGCGCGTAGTGGCGCCGGAATTTGTGGCGCAATGGTCGCTGTATCAAAGCCTCACCAACGCTGATGAAATTCGCCAGACGGTGGCTGAGCAGTTCCCTGAGGCGCGTGTGGAGTTCCGCAGTTGGCTCAACTGGCACTTCCTGCGTGCGCCACAATCTAGCTACCCAGAGATTGCGGGAGTGCGCACTGCCGTGTTTGGCTCGCTGTGGACAATCTCGATCGCGGTGTTGTTCGCCTTCCCGGTAGGGGTGGCGGCGGCGGTGTATTTGCAGGAATACGCGCCGGATAATCTCATCAATCGCATCATCCAGACTAACATCACCAACCTGGCGGGTGTGCCCTCGATCATTTATGGCATTCTTGGCTTGGCCATCTTCGTGCGCGCGCTGGGACAGTTCACCAGCGGCATCGCCTTCGGCGTGAGCGACCCGGCCACCGCCAACGGGCGCACAATTCTTTCGGCCGGTCTCACGCTGGGCATGCTGGTGCTGCCGCTGATCATCATCAACGCGCAGGAGGCGATCAAGGCTGTGCCTGCCTCGCTGCGCCAGGCCAGCTACGGCCTGGGCGCTACGCGCTGGGAAACGGTGTGGCACCATGTGCTGCCCAATGCCATGGCGGGCATCATGACCGGCACGATCCTGGCCATCTCACGCGCCATCGGTGAGACCGCACCACTGATCGTCATCGGCGCGTCTACCTTCATTCAAGTAGACCCCGAAGGGCCGTTCTCTAAATTCACTACGTTGCCGATTCAGATCTACCAGTGGACGGCGCGTCCGCAATCGGTGTTCCGCAACCTGGCTGGTGGAGCCAGCCTGGTGCTGCTGGGATTGCTGCTCAGCATGAACGCCACGGCAATCATTTTGCGTAATCGTTATCGCAGGAGCCAATAAGCATGTCTGAAACTGCTCACCCCTCTGCCCTGAATGAGGCGGCCATTGAGTCCAAAGATCTCAGCATCTACTACGGTGATTTCCAGGCCGTGCGGGATGTCAATCTGGATATCAGCACCAATCGCATCACTGCCATTATCGGCCCTTCCGGCTGCGGCAAGAGCACGGTGCTGCGCGCCTTCAACCGTATGAACGAGCTCATCCCCAATGTAGGCACGAAGGGCGAAGTGCTGTTCGGCGGTCAGAACATCTACGCCAAGGATGTTGACCCGGTAGAAGTGCGCCGCCGCATCGGCATGGTGTTCCAGAAGCCCAACCCGTTCCCCAAGTCTGTGTATGAGAATGTGGCCTGGGGTGCGCGCATCAATGGCTTCAAAGGCAACATGGATGAGCTGGTGCACAACAGCCTGAAGTCTGCGGCGCTGTGGGATGAAGTGAAGGACAAGCTCGACCAGAGCGGCTTGTCGCTCTCTGGCGGCCAGCAGCAGCGTCTGTGCATTGCGCGCACGATCGCGGTGCGCCCGGACATCATCCTGATGGATGAGCCGTGCTCGGCGCTGGACCCCATCGCTACTCTGCGCATCGAGGAGCTGATGCGTGACCTGGCCAAGGAGTACACCATCATCATTGTGACGCACAACATGCAGCAGGCTGCCCGCGTGTCTGACCGCACGGCCTTCTTCTCATTGTCTGAGGATGGCAAGCGCGCTGGCATGCTGATGGAATATGGCGACACCAAGACGATGTTCACTCGGCCTGAGAAGAAGATCACTGAAGATTACATTACCGGGCGCTTCGGTTAACGGGAGAGACAGCATGCAGCGCAAACGAGTTCTGTTTTTGTGCACCGGGAACACCTGCCGCTCACAGATGGCAGAAGCGATAGTGAATGCACGGCTGGGTGACCGTTGGGAGGCGTTTAGCGCTGGCGTAAGCCCTGCCGCTGTGATCAATCCGCACACCACCAAGGCCCTGGCGGAAGTGGGCATCGTGCACCTGGGTGAACCCAAATCCCCGGAGGTGTTTCAAGGCCAGCATTTTGATCTCGTGATCACGCTGTGCGCAGATGCAGATGAGAATTGCCCGACCTGGCTGGGCTCAGCCGGTGGGCGACAGCATCTCGGCTTCACGGATCCGGCTACCGCACGCGGCAGTGAAGAGCAGATCATGCCTATCTATCGCCAGGTGCTGAAGGATATTGCAGCGAAAGTGTCAGCGTTGTTGGAGAAGGACATGGGGGATGGAGAAGCTAGCAAGGCGTAGTGGCGCGGCTTCTCGCAGATGTGCCGGCGCCAAGATTAAGTCTTGTCGGCTTCCTAGTCTTCGGCTGCTACGCTCGGAATGACAAATTAGAAAATGGCACCCAATGGTGCTTGCAACTTTAGTGGTGCGCTCTTGGCCTAAAGGATTCCTCGGCTAGCTAGATTCTGCACCCCATGTAGTGGAGCAGAAACCCGCCTTCGGAACGACTTGTGATTGCGAGCCACAGACCGCTTGCGGTCTGTGGCTCGCAATCTGGCTTCTACGCCAATTTCAGCCACTCGTAGCCGTGGGGCTTGATGTGAATGTGTAGCTGGCCATCGGCAAGCTCACCGCTGGCACGGCCAGTGAATAAATTGGGTGGGGGAAAGAAAATATCCCGCTTGGGCAGCTCTACTGACAGGTCGATGGATGCATCACTGAGATTGTTGAGGATGAGCAGCTCCTCGCCCTCATGGCGGCGGAAGTAGGCCGCTACCTGTGTGGGGCGCGAGCTGGTGGCCCACTCAAAGTCTCCCCAACCAAAGGCGCGGTGGGTTTTGCGCACCGCGATCATGTTCTTGGTCATGTAATACAGTGAGGCCAGGTCCTTCATCTGGTCTTCAACGTTCACGTGGCTGGGGTCATAGGGCGCCGTGCTGATGACCGGCGAGTAGGTGCTGGCGGCGGAACTGAAGCCTGCCTGCGGCGTGCTGTTCCACTGCATCGGGGTACGCACCCCGTCACGATCCTTGAGCCAGATGTCATCACCCATGCCGATTTCATCGCCATAGTACACGATGGGCGAGCCGGGCAGGGTGAACAGCAGCGAATTGGCCAGCACGATCTTGTTGAAGTCGTTATCCAGCAGCGGCGCCAGGCGGCGGCGGATGCCGAGGTTGAGGCGCATGCGTGGCTCAGGGGCGTATTGCTGCCACATCCATTGGCGCTCTTCTTCGGTGACCATTTCCAGGGTGAGCTCATCATGATTGCGCAGAAAGGTGCACCACTGGGCATTCTGCGGGATGGCTGGCGTGCGCGCCAGAATCTCGCGTATCGGCGTGGTGTCCTGTTTGCGCAGCGCCATAAACAGGCGTGGCATCACCGGAAAATGAAAGGCCATGTGCATTTCATCGCCATCTTCGCCGAAGTACTCACGCACATCTTCGGGCCATTGGTTGGCTTCGGAGAGCAGAATGGCTTCGGGCGAGTGCTGCTCCACGTCGAGGCGCAGCTGCTTGAGGTAAGCATGCGTCTCGGGTAGGTTCTCGCAGTTGGTTCCCTCGCGCTCGAAGAGATAGGGGATGGCATCACAACGGAAGCCGTCTATGCCCATGTCCAACCAGAACTTGGCCACATCCAGCATGGCCTGCTGCACTTCGGGGTTGCTGTAGTTTAGGTCTGGCTGCGAGGAATAGAAGCGGTGCCAGAAATAGCGTTTGGCCTGTTCATCCCAGCTCCAGTTGGATTCTTCCGTATCGAGGAAGATGATACGCGCGTCACGGTACTTATCGTGCGAATCGTTCCATACATAGTAGTCATGCTTTGGATTGTCTTGGCCCTGATGCGCTTCCTGAAACCAGGGGTGCTGGTCTGAAGTGTGGTTGAGCACCAGGTCGGCAATCACGCGGATGCCACGCGCGTGCGCCTGGTCTACCAGCTCTTTGAAGTCATGTAGAGTGCCGTAATCTGTGTGAATGTTATAAAAATCGGCCACATCGTAGCCATCATCCTTGAGTGGGGAGGGGAACATGGGCAACAGCCAGATGCAGTTGATGCCCAGGTCTTGCAAATAGTCCAGCTTTTCAATCACGCCGCGCAGGTCACCGTGGCCATCGCCGTTGCTGTCTTTGAAGGCGCGGATATAAAGCTCGTAAAAAATGGCGTCTTTGTACCAGAGGGGAGTCTGCATGGCTAGATTATTCCATGAGTTGGGTGGTTACGGCGAGTGTGGTTGGCGATTGGCGTTAGTTTTTGGAAGTCTGTTAGTCGATTGGTTTGTTGGTCGGTAAAATCTTGTCATTCCGACCGAGTGAAACGAGGGAGGAATCCTTTAGGTCAGGAAAGACCATCTGGTACTTGCAATGACCTAAAGGATTCCTCTTCGGCCGCGCCTATGGCGCTGGCCTCATTCGGAATGACGAACAACTTGCATTGACTGGCAAGCTAAGCGACTGCTATCAGACCAAACGAAGTTTGGCCGCGGAGTGAGCGAAGCGAAACTCCGCACTCACCCCTTCACTGCGCCGGAGAGCAGGCCACGCACGAAGAAGCGTTGGAAGGCAAAGAACACCAGCATCGGCAGCAGCATCGAGAGGAAGGCGGAGGCAGTCAGCAGGTGCCAGCCGCCGCCCAGCGATTGCACCAACCCGTTGATCTGGTAAGTGAGCACAGGCTGCCGGCCGGACAAGAACACCAGCGCTACGAGCAAGTCATTCCATACCCACAGGAATTGAAAGATGGCCAAGGAGGCCAATGCCGGCATGGAGAGCGGCAAGGCGAGGCGTGTGAAGGCGGTCCAGTGACTGGCGCCATCCAGATAGGCAGACTCAAACAGGTCACGCGGCAGCGAGCCGATGAAGTTGCGCATCAGGAAGATGGCGTAAGGCAAACCGAAGCCCGTGTGAAACAACCATACGCCGAAGAAGCTGCTGCTGAGCCCAAGCTGCTGATAGAGCTTGGAGATCGGCACCAATGTCATCTGCAGCGGCACGATTTGCAGGCCCACCAGCAGCGCAAACAGCCACATGCGTCCCGGGAAGTGCAGCCAGGAGAAAGCATAAGCGGCCAGTGCGGCAAAGATGAGCGGCAGCAGGGTGGCGGGAATGGTGACGATGAGCGTGTTGAGGAAGGCGCGTGCCATACCGCGGCTGTTGCCGAGGTCTGTCACAAAATCGCAGGTGAGTTCACTGGATTGTGTGCCCGCAGCGCAGTCTTGCTCATAGCTGGTTTGCCCGCGATAGCCCACCAGCGCGTCAACATAGTTGCTGAGCGTAAAGCGCGGGCGCTCTTCTACACCGGCAAAGCCGCGTATCTGCGTCAGGATGTCAGCTAGCTGCTGTGCATCGGGGCGTTGGTCTTCGGGTACGTGGATGCTGCCATCCGGCAGTGTGTTGTTGAAGGTGGCGGCCAGCTGCACCGAGCGGCGGAACAGCGCCACGTATTCGGGATTACTGAAATCCGCAGCGGCAATTGCATCCCCTTCAGGCCCGTGGCAACTGGCGCAGTATTCAACGTACTCTACGCCGGCGGCAGGGGCGGAGAATACCGTCCACCAGCCGCTGGTGTTGGCGTCTTGAACGGGCCGCAAGGAGGTGACCAGCAGGCCCAGCGTGGGCAACAGCCAGATCACGGCCATAGCAATCACAATGATGTGCAGCGGCAGGCTGGACAGGAAGCGTTTCAGGCGTTCGCTCATGGGGTTTCGATGCGGCTAGCGCATCGCCTCCTGCTCGCGGAAGCGTTTGATATTCAGGATCATGAAGGGGATGATGGCCAGCACCAGCACCATGGCCACCGCCGTGCCGCGGCCGGTTTGTTGGTTGACGTACATCTCGGCGTACATGCGGTTGGCAATCACATCGGTACTGTAGTTGCCGCCCGTCATCACAAAGACAATATCGAATATCTTGAGCGTGTTGATGACCATGGTGGTGATGACCACCACCAGCGTGGGAAGGATGACAGGCACGGTGATCTTCCAGAAGGCGGTCCACTCGGTGGCGCCATCCATGCTGGCGGCTTCGAGCAACTCAGACGGCACGCTCTTGATGGCAGCGGAGAGGATGACCATGCAGAAACCGGCCCACATCCAGATGCCCACAATGATGAGCATGAAGGTGTTGAGCGGAATGCGTGTCATGAACGAAACAGGCTCGCCACCCAAGCCGCGCACGATGGCGTTCAGCAAGCCAATCTGCGTAGTGTCTGTGCCAAAGTGATACACAAACTTCCAGATCACACCGGCGCCCACAAAGGAAATGGCCATGGGCAGGAAGATGATGGATTTGGCTAGTGACTCGTACTTCACCTTGTCGGCCAGCACGGCCATTAGCAAGCCCAGGCTCACCGCACCGCTGACCAGGCCCAGTATCCATTTTAGATTGTTGCCAAAAGAGGAGATCCAAAAGGAGCGCCAGATGGTGGCGGCGCTGGTGCTATCAATCTCACTGGTGAGGGCGTAGCGATAGTTCTCGAAGATGCCCCAGCAGGGGCCATTTTGTGTGCATGCGTTGGACGCCCAGTTGAGCGAGTCTTTGTCTAACAAGCTGAGATAAAAAGTGTTAAAGGCTGGATAGACAATAAAAATCAGGATGATGATGAGGGCTGGCGCCAGGTAAAGCCAAGGCGCCACGCGGCCTTGCCGCATGATGTTGGGAATGCGTTCACTCACAAGATCTCTCCTCTCTCGTGGTGCAAAAAGCCCCAGGAGCTGTTACTCGGTGAGAGCGGCTCCTGGGGCTTTTCTTGTTGCGCTAGTTGCCTTGGTCTGAGGCTTGTGCCGCAGCCGCGCCCGCAAGGGCGGTTTCAATGCTGGAGGCACCGCTCACCACGTCCACAATGGCGCGCCATTCGGCCGAGCCGAAGCTGGGCTGGATGGAGTCGCCAATGTCAGGTGTGGCAGCGCTGGCGCCAGCCAACACTTCGGCCAAGGCGGCGTTGATCGGGTCGGCATAGTTGCCAGCCGAGCCGCTATTGGGCGAGAGGCCAAAGCCGCTGGCAGCCCAGTGGGCGCCGCCTTCAGCGCTGGTCAGGTAGGCCACGATGGCGCGTACCGCCGGGGTGTCGGCAAAGGCCATCATCCAGTCCGCACCACCCTGAACGCCATCGGCGCCGGGGAAGTGGAAGAAGCTGAAGTCTGTACCGAACTCAAGCTCAGGGTACTGCGCCGCAATAGCGCCGCCCGCAAAGCCAGACTGCTTAACCATCATGGCCTGCGGCGGGTCGCTGAAGGGCAACAGAATGGCATCGCTGAAGCTGGTGCTCAGCGAGCCTTCGGCGCCACCCACGGCGTACGCCGGGTCAGAGGCCCAGCCGGCGTAGATGCCATAGGCTTCGGCGACACCGGCATCATCGTAGGCAATGCTGCCATCCAGAATGCCGTTTACGTAGGCGCTGCCTTGCGTGGCTAGAAGGATGTCCTGGATGAAGTCAGACGCGGTCCAGCCGGTGGCATCGCCGCTTTCAAAGCCCATGGAGAAGGGCACGTTGCCGTCTGCTACCATCTGGTCAGCCAGAGCTTCAAAGTCAGCCCAGGTGGTGGGTACGCTGTAGCCACTGGCATCAAAGTTGATGGGGCTGTACCACACGATGGACTTGGGATCAGCCTTGACGGCTACACCCAGCCAAGATCCACCGGAGGATGCCATCCAGGCCGGCGCGTAGTTGGACGCATCTGCACCCAGGCTGTCCAGAGCGATGAGCTGTTCACCATAGGAGCCGATGGGGCCGACGGTAGGCCAGAAGACAAGATCCCAGGCATCACCGGATTCGATGCGGGTTTCAAGCAGCGCCTGGTCACGCGAGGATTCGGGCACGATGCTCAGGCCACAGGCCTCCACAATCGGGGCAATGGCGGCGTGGAAGCTCTCTTCCTCGGCGCCGGACCATTGGTACAGCACAGTGACCTCGTCGCCGGGTTGGGCGCCAAAGCACATATCGTCAACAGTTTCGGCTTCAGGTTCGGTTTCTGCGGGTTCTTCGGTTGCAGCGGGCGCTTCTGTGACAGGGGCAGCTGCAACGCCGCCACAGGCGGCCAGGAGTAAGGCCAGCACGGTGAGCAGGCCAAACAGCTGCCAAGAGGGACTAGAAGGTTTCATACATACTCCTTGCTAGATAGTTGATGTTTGTGTTGCGTAAAAGGCGATTTTTTAACCTCCGGATAGATTTTTGATTCCCCATGCAGAGGCATCAAATCAGGTCGATATCTCACAGCAGAAGATAGGGTCAATTGATACAGAGTTGCTGTGAGTGGCGCAATGCACTACGCGCTAAATCTATGGTACTACGCCACAAGGCAATGTCAAGGCAGCTACAGTTAGCTTTTGGCAGGGGCGTCCTGCATGCGCTGGACGAGTAACTGCTCGATGCGCAGATTATCCATTTGACGCACACTGAAGCTAAGTGTCTTGTAGTGCACCACCTCGCCAACATGCGGGATGTGGCCGAGCTCAGACATCACCAAGCCGGCGGCCGTGTTGTAGGCGTCATCCGCCTCGATCTCGACACCAACCACTTCGCTCAATTCGTCTACTGGCGTAGCGCCGGCCACGAGCCAGGCGCCCTTGCCGAGCGGGCTGACATCGCCGCGGCTGATGTGGTACTCGTCATTGATTTCACCCACGATGACTTCGAGCACGTCTTCCAGGGTCAGCAGGCCAGCTGTGCCGCCGTGTTCATCCAGCACGATGGCCATGTGGGAGTGCTCCGTGGTGAGATGTTTATACACATCAGGCAGGGTGGCGCTCTCCGGCACCAGGATCACCTGGCGGGCAATGTCGCGCAGGCTGGTGGTCTTATCGGCCCAGATGAGATCCTTGATATGCGCATAGCCAATTACGTTATCAAGGTGAGATTCGTAAATCGGAAAGCGCGAAAAACCGGAGAGGGCCGCCTGATTCAAGGCTTCCTTTGGTGTGAGTTTTACATCCAACGCGGCAATCTCAGTGCGTGTGGTCATCACATCGTGCGCTTGGCGGTCACTGTAATCGAACACGCCGCTCACAAAGGCTTCTTCGCTACGTTGGAAGATGCCTTCGGCAGTCCCTTGTTGCAGTAACTGCTCGATTTCTTCTGCACTGGTGCTGGGCGTGTTGGCGCCGCGCGGTAGCAGGCGCAAGATGGCGTCTGTGGAAACGGAGAGCAAGCGCACCAGCGGCGAAGCCAGCTTTTCCAGCCACTTGAGCGGGCGGTAGAGCATGATCGCCATGCGCTCCGGGTTGCGTAGCGCCAGTTGCTTGGGCACCAGCTCGCCGAAGATGAGCGTAAGGTAGGTGAGGCCAAGCACCAGCAGCAACAGGGAGAGCTGCTGTGCATAGGGCTTCAGCACTTCAATTTGCGAAAGCCATTGTGTGATCACCGGCGAGATGGACGCACCACCATAGGCGGAGGCTAGCGAGCCAATGAGACTGATGCCCACTTGCACGGTGGCGAGGATATGCCCTGGTGTTTCTTTTACGCGGATCACTTCGGCAGCAGCGTCTGTGCCTTGATCTTGCAGGACCTGCAAGCGATGTTTTCGGGAGGTGACGAGGGCCAGTTCGGCTGCTGCAAAGTACCCATTCACCAGGATGAGGATAAGAATGACAATGATCTCAGTAGTGATCAACTAATCTCCAGTAATGCGTATAGCCAATTAAGTCTATTGTGGAAAAATCATAAGTATTTTACAGTAACAGATTAGAGAAAAACTGGATGGATATCTGGTCACGATTTACTACCTATCTGGACGACTTGCTCAGACGCAGAGATGAGCAGGGATGGCAAACGCGCAAGTGGATCGCGGCCGTGCTTCCTCTGTTGATTTACTTTCCGATTTTGCTATGGCTGCACAGCTACATAGGCAACATCAGCTTGGTGGTAGCACTAATCCCCAGCATCTTCTGGGGGGTGTGGCTTGGACCCACCGCCGGCAGCATGGCAGCCTTCATGTTAATCAACCCGCACTATTTGATGTTTCTGCTGATTGGCGAAACGCTGGAGCAGGACGCGCTGGTTGAGCTGTTGATCGCTCATACTGTTTTCGCTACGGTCACGTACTTCATTACGAATGGGTTTCATCTTCGCAAGAACCTTGCCATGCAGCTCGAGGCTTCACAACGTGCAGAAGCACGCTTTCGTGGGCTGTTTGACCGCACAGCGGATTTGGTGCTCATCCTGGATCTCAAACTCAACATCATCGACGTCAATGACGTAGCGTTGATCTTGCTGGGCTATCGGCACGATGAATTGCTACAGCGCTCCTATCGAGACATCGTTGCCCCTGAGGACTTCACAGACTTGGATCGTCGCATTGCGCTCACCGCGGGCAGCAATACACAACAGCCTGTATATGAGCTCACACTTCTGCAGAAGGATGGCAGCAGGGTAGTAACTGAGATCGATGCGGGATTGATTAGCGATGCGCTCGGCAAGCCCTTGCACTATCAGGTCATCTGCCGAGATATCCGTGAGCGCAAAGCGGCTGAAACCGCGTTGTACCAGAAAGCCACACAAGACACTCTTACCGGCTTGTACAACCGTTCGATGTTCTTTGAAATTATGGCGCGCGCCATTAAGCGCGCCAAACGCAGCCACCGTAAGATGGCCGTCATTTTTCTTGACCTGGATGGCTTCAAGAAGGTGAACGACACCCATGGCCACCATATGGGTGATGAGGTATTGAAGGCCGTGGCCGAGCGCATCAACAAAACGGTGCGCAGCACCGATGCGGTTGCGCGCCTGGGCGGCGATGAATTTGCCGTGGTGGTGGAAGACCTGGCAGGCCGCGGTGATGCACTGCAGATTGCGGATACCTTGGAAGCTGTGTTGAGCGAGCCGTTTGTGATCGAGCATCTGCCGATACGTATTGGGGCCAGCTCTGGGGTGAGCCTATTTCCCGACGATGACGAAACTGCAGTGGGGTTGCTCAATACCTCAGATATACGCATGTATCAGGAGATATACGCATGTATCAGGCCAAGCGCAAAAAATATGAAACCAAGCCTGGCATGGCGCCGCAGGCAAAATTGCTCTAACTCCTGCCGTCCTCAAAGACATCATAGAAGCCACGGTCCAGCTCGTCATCACTGAGGTGCGCGTAGCGCTGGGTGACCTGGATGTTCTTGTGGCGTGCCAGCTCCTGTGCCATCTTGAGGTTGCCGCCGCTGCCGCGTAACACCGTGGTGACGAAGTAATGGCGGAAGCTGTGCGGAGAGATGGTACCCACAGCTTCGTCGCCCAGCGCCAGCCCTACGTGACGAGCGATGATGTTGCGCCCAGTGCTGGGCGTGATGGCTTTGACCTGCTTGCTGCCAGCGCCCTTATCGTGGCGGGCGAAGAGGGGCAGGCTGCCCAACTGGCGGCCGCTGCCGCCGTCCAGGCTGCCGCGGGCCTGCAGGTAGCTGCGAATGGCACGCATGGCTCGTGTAGAGAAGCGCACAACCGCCTCGCGGTTGCCCTTGCCGATCACGATGGCTTTGTTCTCTTGCAGTTGGATATCGCCACGGCGCAGGTTGCAGGCTTCGTGGACGCGTAGGCCGGTCTCGCCCAGGGTCAGGATGAAGGCTTTGTCACGCTTGTTGCGCAAAGACTCACTTTCGCCTTCGGCAGGGAGCTGATCCAGGGTATCCGCATAATCGAGCATGCGTTCTATATTCTCGCGCGGGAACTGCGGCAGGCGGGGGCCAGGCCGGCGGCCACGCTGGCGGATGAGCATGCGCACGCGCGGCAGGTTGGGCTCGGCAAGCTGCTCGGCCGCCAGGAATTCGTAGAAGCCAGCGGTGGCCTGTAGCCACAGGCGCTCGGTGGCGGCGGCTTTGTCCTTCGCATAGGCAGCGAAGTAGCTGACCGCATCCTCTTTGAGCTCGCGCAGCGGGCTGCTGGCAGCAAGACCCTCGGCCTCGAGACAGTCCAGGAAGGCCTGCATGGACTTCTTGTAGGTCAGCGCGGTGTTCTCGGAGCGGGCGAGTTTGACGCTATCCAAATAGCGGTCTACAGCGTCCTGAATTGTGATCGTAGGTGACATCGGTCTCCATTATGCACACTTGAAAGCAGCGTGCTGTGAATTTGTGAGGCAAGCGCAACAGAGTTCGCAGGACTTTTACATTTTGAAGCATCTAAACCGCGGTTTTTGTGCTAGCAGTTGGCTTAGGCCGCTTCCTTCACAGTATAGCATTATTTGCGATAATAATACTTATCGAAAACATTAGCTGTTACTGAGATCGTGGTGTCCAGCCCTACTGGTAGCTGCGGAAGTGAATACAGAATAGAGGCTGGCTCACAGACAAAGAGAACAACGAGCGAAAGTCGTATAATCAAAACTCCACTGCTAGCTAGAGTGATGCCGTAAAGTAACTCCCCCACTTAGACAGGAAACTAGATGGAAATAGCTGCCAAATATGGACTTCTCTTGCTGGCTGGTGTGCTAGCCGGTGTGATCAACACGCTGGCCGGCAGCGGGTCATTGCTGACGCTGCCGGCGCTCATCTTCTTTGGCCTGCCAGCCAATGTGGCCAATGGCACCAGCCGGGTGGGCGTGGTTCTGCAGAACATCGTGGCCACAGCCTCCTTTCAACGCAGCGGCTCACTGGACCTGCGCGGCGCCCTGTTGCTGAGCATCCCCAGCATCCTCGGCTCGATCCTGGGGGCACAGATCGCCGTCAACCTCGATGAGCAGATGATGCAGCGCGTGATCGGCGCGGTGATGGTGGTCATGCTACTGGTGATGCTGCTGCGCCCAGAACGCTGGCTGCAGGGCAAGCTGCTGGCGCTGCCCAGTGGCCCACTAGCTTTGCGTGACATAGTGAGCATGTTCTTCATTGGCGTGTATGGCGGCTTCATCCAAGCTGGTGTTGGCATCTTTGTGCTGGCCACACTGGTGCTCTCTGTGGGCTATGACCTGGTGCGCGCCAATGCCGTGAAGGTGCTTATCATCCTGGTTTTTACGATCAGCTCTTTGCTTGTCTTCGCCAATAATGCCCAGGTGGATTGGGGCGCCGGCGTATTGCTGGGCGTGGGCAACATGATAGGCGCCGCGTGGGCAGCCCGCATGGCCGCCACCAAAGGCGCAGCCTGGGTGCGCTGGGTGGTGTTGGCCACGGTTGCCGCCTCAGCCGTGTACCTGCTGCTACCCCACTAAGCCGCTTGACTACCTGCCCAAGGTGGCTCAAGTAAAGCATTTGGCCTTATAATTTCTGCCTTATGGAATGGCTATCGACTCCCGAAGCATGGATTGCGCTGCTCACACTGACCGCACTTGAAATTGTGCTGGGCATTGATAATCTCGTCTTCATCACGATTCTCGCAACAAAACTTCCCAAAGAGCAGCAACTGCGCGCAGAACGCCTTGGCCTCGGCCTGGCGATGTTCATGCGCATTGCGTTGCTGCTGTCCATCAAGTGGATCATTGGGCTTACGGCGCCACTGTTCACTCTGTGGGACTTCACCGTCTCAGGCCGAGACCTGATCCTGTTGCTGGGCGGTCTCTTCCTCATCGGCAAGAGCACTTTTGAGATCCACGACAAACTGGAAGGCGAAGAGGACCACCACGAGCAGGCGAAAGCCGGCTCCAAAGTCAGCTTCTCCAGCGTGGTGCTGCAAATCATTCTGCTGGATGCGGTGTTCTCGATCGACTCCGTCATCACTGCAGTGGGTTTAGCCGACTCCATTTACATCATGATTGCTGCGGTGGTGATTGCGGTGATTGTGATGGCGCTAACAGTTGGCTACATCAGCGACTTTGTGCAGCGCCATCCCACGATCAAGATTTTGGCGCTTTCTTTCCTCATCTTGATTGGTTTCTCGTTGGTTGTGGAGGGTTTGCACCAACACATTCCCAAGGGCTACATTTACTTTGCCATGGGCTTCTCCATCCTGGTGGAGTTCCTCAACATGCGCCTGCGCTCACTAAAAACAGCCCCGGTGCAGTTGCGTGCCACGCCCGCACCTCCCCCTGCTGGAAAGAGGGTGGCTAGCCCTAAAGCCGAAGGCAAGAAGCCCGCTAGCAAAAAAACTGCTGGCAAGAAGCGATAAGCGGCATAGTGAAGGCGCTTAAATTTCACTTTGTGCGCAGCGTCATTCTTATCGGGCTGCGCTTGCTGACCAAAACCAAACTGCAGCATCTTGACCGCATCAATCAGAGCGAGGGCGGCAAAGCCATTGTGGCCGCCAATCACCTGGGCATGCTGGACGCGGCCTATGCCTTCCGCATGGTCAAGCGCACTGACTTAATCATGGTGGTGGCTGAGAAGTATCGCAAGTACGGCTTCTTCCGCTGGCTGGTGAAGACGCTCAACCTGCTGTGGCTCGAACGCTTCGAAGCTGACTTTGGCACGCTGAAAGAGACACTCCGCCGGCTGGAACGCGGCGGCATCCTGTTCATCGCCCCTGAGGGTACGCGCAGCAAGACTGAGGCACTGCAGCAAGCCAAGCCTGGCGTCGCCTACCTGGCCGCCAAGAGCGGCGCCCCGGTTATTCCGGTAGCACTGTGGGGCACGGAAGACCGCGTGGTGCGCCAGAACCTCAAATCCTGGAAGCGCTCGGATGTTGTACTGAGCGCGGGCAAACCTTTCACTATACCGCCCCTGCCCAAAGAGAACCGCGCTGAGTTTCTTGAGGCGCAAACACACGAAATCATGGCACAGATCGCCGCCCTGCTGCCCGAAAAATATCGCGGGGTCTATGCCGACTCGCCGCGGGTTGCTGAGCTACTTAAAGAAAATAGCTAGTTTTACCGCCCATTGGCGGATATGGCTATACGCATTTAGTCCTGTCAAGGGAGTTGCTTTATGAATGTCACTGGGTCCACCACCATTGCTGCTCCGCAAGAGAAGGTGTTTCAATACCTCACCAACCCTGAGTTTGTATCCAAGTGCGCGCCTGGCCTGGAAAGCCTGGAAGTAATAGAAGAAGGCAAGAAGTTCAAGGGCACGGTGTCTATTGGCTTGGGCAACTTGAAGGTGCGCTTTAGCGGAGACTTGGAATTCACCGAGATCGTGGCCCCCAACAAGGCCACGTTGAAAGCACACGGTGCTGCCCCCGGCAGCGCCGTGGATGCGACGGCCATGATGCTGCTGAGTGACGCTGGCGACGGCACCACCAAGTTGGATTGGAGCGCAGACATCAGCGTTTTGGGTACCATTGCTGCACTGGCTTCACGCATGATGGGCAGTGTGACCCAGAAGCTGAGTGGCGAGTTCTTCGACTGCGCCAAGAAGCAAATCGAAGCCAACTGAACGGAGACACCTGTGCGCGAACTTCTGCCGGACCTTGAGCACTGGCTTGCCAAGGGGGAGCGGGTGGCATTGTGCACCGTGATCACTACATGGGGCTCGGCGCCGCGCCAGGCCGGCGCGGTGATGGCAGTGAGCGAAAGCGGCGGACTGGTCGGCTCGGTGAGCGGCGGCTGCGTTGAAGGCGCGGTGCTCACCGCATCCAAGCAAATCATCAAAACTGGACAACCTGAACTGCTGCACTTTGGCGTGCAGGACGATACCGCCTGGGATGTTGGCCTGGCCTGCGGCGGCGAGATTGACGTCTTCGTACAGCCGCTGGATCCTGCCCTGTTCGCCGAGCTGCTGCCGCGTCTCAAGGCTGAGGAAGCCATGACGCTGAGCACGCGCATCACTGGGCCTACCATGGGTAGCCAGACCCTTGTGAATGATAACGGCAGCGTGCTGGCACAGCACGGCACGGCACCGAGCGCACACACTGTGGGCGTAGCGGGTGTAACTTCCGACCCAGACGGGGATGTGTTCCACAACCCGCTAGCCGCCTCCCCAACCTTGCTCATCATCGGCGCTTCACATGTCACCGCGGCGTTGGTCAAGATTGCGCATTTGCTGGAATTCCGCGCCATCGTGATTGACCCGCGCAAAGCCTTCATGACCGAAGAGCGCTTTGTACACGCGCATAAGCTGGTATCTGTGTGGCCGCAAGCCGCCTTTGAAGAGCTGGGCATTACCAGCACCACTGCCATCGCCTGCTTGAGCCACGACCCCAAGATCGATGAGCCGGCGCTGATGCAAGCGCTGCGCAGCCCGGCGTTCTATGTGGGCGCGCTGGGCAGCCGCCGCGTGCAAGCACAACGCCGCGAGCGCCTGTTGGCCGCTGGCCTCAGCGCGCAGGAACTGGAGCGCCTGCGCGCCCCGATCGGGCTTGCTATCGGCGCCAAGACGCCAGAAGAGATCGCACTTTCAATAATGGGGGAAATTGTTAGGGAGTATAGGAATACGGCAGAGTAGAGAATGGAGATTTTAGATTTCCAATCTCTATTCTCTACTCTTGCTTCTACTCCCCACCCAAAATATGCGTAGCCACCGTGGAGGCTACGCCGCCAATCGATTGCATCATGCCCACCTTGGCTTTGCGTACCTGGTTCTTGCCAGCCTGCCCGGTAAGCTGCAGGAATAGCTCGCAGGTCTGATACAACGCTGAAGCGCCGACGGGATGGCCGCGCGCCTTCAGGCCGCCGAAGGTTGTGATGGGCAACGTGCTCTTCAGCCCAATCTTATTCTCGTGGGCAAACTTCCAACCGCGGCCGGGGGCAGCAAAGCCCGCCGCTTCCAATTGCAAAGCTGACATGATGGTGAAGGCATCGTGGACTTCAAAGACGTTGATATCTTCATGGGTCAGCCCCGCCATGCTGTAAGCCTTCTTGGCGGAGATCTCGGCGGCGCGTAGCTGCAACGGGCTCGGCCTGTCCTCAAGGCGGAAGTAATCCGTAGCAATGGCTGAGCCAAGGATGCGCACAGAGCGCTTGGCATACTCCGCGGCTTGCTCGGTTGGCACCAGCACCGCCGCCGCCGCCCCATCGCAGATAGGCGCGCTGTCATACAAGCGCAGCGGCGGGTAAATCACGCGCGAGCCACGCACTTGCGCGGCTGAAACCGTCTTGCGGAACATGGCATAGGGGTTGGTCTTTGAATTCTTGTGGGCGTTGACCGAGAAGTTGGTGAAGCCGCCACGCGGCACTTTGTTGCGCTCCATGTACATACGCATCAGCTCGGCGTTACGGTTGATCATGTTGGCGCCCAGCGGCACTTCGAGTTTCGCGTCCAGCGCCTTGGCCAAGGCCGGTACGGCACTGCTATCGCTCATTTTCTCGGCGCCCACGGCCACGGCAACATCCACCTCGCCGCTGGCCACGGCCAGATAGGCCACGCGCAGCGCCGCCGCACCGCCCGCTGTGGCGGCGCCCACGCGCATGGCTTCGATGCCGTGCAAGCCAGCCTCATCGGCAAAGAGTGCGCCCAGGTGCTTCTGGTTCTGCAACTCATCGGACAGCATGTTGCCAACATACAAGGCCTGGATGCGCGCGACCCCAGCGTTGTTCATCGCCTCACGGATGACTGTAGCGGCCATATGGCTGAGCGAATCGGGATTGGCTTTCACCACCGGGAGTTGAGCTATAGCGACAATACTTACGGGTCTCATGGTGCGCCCATGATGACAAAGATTGGGCGATACAGCAAGGGACAAACGCACCTGGCTGGCTGTGACGATAGAGAAGTTTTGCAGTTTGTAGTAGGATTAAAGTTCCACTCGTATCCAAACTTTTTGAGAATGGTGAAAGAAACGCATGAAACCGGCTCCATTTGAGTACCATGCACCCACCTCTCTGGACGCGGCGCTTGCCCTCAAAGCCGAGCACGGAGACGATGGGAAGCCGCTGGCGGGCGGGCAGAGCCTGATCCCGGCGATGAACTTTCGTGTGGCCCAACCCAGCCTGCTGATCGACCTGAATGATATCCCCGAGCTGCGTCACATCAGCAAGCCTAACGGAGCGGTACACATCGGCAGCATGACGCTGCAATCCAGCGCCGAGCGCGACACGCGGATTGCTGAGCATGTGCCGCTGCTGCACGAAGCCATTCCCAATATCGCCCATCCCCAAATTCGTAACCGCGGCACCATTGGCGGCAGCCTGGCGCACGCCGACCCTGCCTCCGAGTTACCCGTAGTGGCGCTGGCGCTTGGCGCCAAGTTCCGCGCCCAGAGCCGCACGGGCGAGCGCTGGATCGAAGCCAAAGATTTCTTTGCCGGTCTGTTCGCCACCACATTGCAGGCGGATGAGTTGCTGACCGAGATCGCCTTCCCCACCAAGACAGCACGCACCGGCTACTGCTTTACTGAGGTGGCGCGCCGCCACGGCGATTACGCAATGGCCGGCCTGGCCGCTATCATAGAGCTGGATGCTAATGACAAGATTGCTGCGGCCAAGTTGGTGTATCTCAACGTGGGCGATGGCCCGGTAGACGCAGCTAGCGCGGCGGCCAGCCTGATCGGCAAGGCGCCGGAGGCGGCCGCATTTAAAGACGCTGGCCGCATCGCCAGCCAGGAAGACATGCACCCCTTTGGTAACGTTCACGCCACGCCGGAGTATCAGCGCCATCTCTCTGCGGTGCTCACCGAGCGTGCATTGGCCACCGCCACCCAGCGAGCAAAGGCAGCCTAACGCATGAGCAACAGCTATCCCATTTCTGTCACTATTAATGGCAAGACGATTGAGAAACAGGTCGAGCCGCGTATGCTGCTGGCCGATTTCATTCGTCACGAAGCCGGGCTTACCGGCACGCATGTGGGCTGCGAGCACGGTGTGTGCGGCGCATGCACGGTGTTGTTTGACGGCAAGCCGGTGCGCAGCTGCATCATGCTGGCCGTGCAAGCCAACGGCCACGAGCTTACCACCGTGGAAGGCTTGGCCCAGAGCGAAGACAACATGCACCCCATCCAGAACGCTTTCTGGGAAGCGCATGGCCTGCAGTGCGGCTTCTGCACGCCAGGTATTCTGATGACGCTGGTGCCCTTCCTCGAAGAGAACAAGAACCCCAACGAAGCTGAAGTACGCGAGGCCATCTCAGGCAATTTGTGCCGCTGCACTGGCTACCAGCACATTGTGGATGCGACGCTTTTAGCAGCGAAGAAACTGAACGAAGTGGCGGAGTAATGGCTAAGGTAAAAGTATCGCCGCAAGCCGTCAACGCACAGCTGAGCACACGCTTGGACGATTTCGAGCAGTTGTTCGCCAGCCGCGAGCCGCGCGTGCACGCCTTTGTTAGCGAAGACAACCGCTTCAAACGCCTTCACAACGAAGCACGTCGCCTGGCCAATAAATACGCTAACCCCGAAAAGCGTCCACCCCTGTTCGGCATGCTGGTGGGCGTCAAAGATATTTTCCATGTAGATGGTTTTGAGACGCGCGCAGGCAGCCACTTGCCGCCGCGTGCCTTGCAGGGCAAGCAAGCGGCGGCGGTCAGCGCGTTGAAGCGTGCTGGCGTGCTGGTAGCGGGCAAAACCGTTACCACCGAGTTCGCCTACTTCACCCCTGGGCCAACGCGCAACCCGCACAACCCTGACCACACGCCGGGCGGCAGCAGCAGCGGCTCAGCCGCCGCGGTAGCCGCGGGCCTGGTGGATGTGGCACTGGGCACCCAGACGATTGGCTCGGTGATCCGCCCGGCCTCGTTCTGCGGCGTGGTGGGCTTCAAGCCCAGCCACGGCCGCATCTCGGCCGAAGGCGTGATCCCGCTGGCACGCTCACTGGATCATGTGGGCCTCTTCGCTCAGAACGTTGAACTGGTGCACGACACTGCCAGCGCGCTGCTTAATGAGTACCAACCAGTAACGTTGGCGCAGAAGCCCATCATCGCCATCCCGGATGGCGAGTACTTGGTGCATGCTTCCAAAAATATGTTGGAGCATCTGGACAGTGTAGCTGAACGTTTGCGCCAGGCGGGCTATCACGTCAAACGTGTGCGGGCGTTGAATGAATTTGACGCCATCGTGCAACGCCATCGCCACATCCTAGCCGCCGAAGCGGCGCAGACGCATGCCGGCTGGTTTGCGCGCTATTCGCATCTCTACAGCCCCAAGCTGGCCGAGTTGGTGCGCGAAGGCCTTGCCATCCGCGCCAGCGAACTCGAAGACGCGCTGGAGGCCGCCCGCGGGCTGCGCCATGACCTGGGCGCGCTGATGAACATACACGGGTTCCAGCTGTGGCTGGCACCCTCTGCCGTGGATGTCGCTCCTGCTGGCCTCGCCAGCACTGGCGACCCTATCATGAACCTTCCATGGACACAGGCGGGTATGCCCGCGCTGGGCCTGCCCACCGGCTGGAATGCCGCCGGCCTCCCCTTGGGCATGCAGTTGATCGCTGCCTATGGGCAGGACGAGCAATTGCTGGCCTGGGGCGAGGACATCGAAGCCGCCCTGGCAGAGAGCAAGTGAGATGAGCGTAACTAAAAGTGAAGTACGCCCCGGCGTATATTACGACTCGGTGGTGCTGATGCAATTGCAGCGCAAGCTGGCTGCCCTGCCCGGCGTTGAAGACGCCGGTGTGGTAATGGCCACGCCCGCCAATCTTGAGTTGTTGGCGGATAGCGACCTGCTCGAAGCGGCTGGCAAAGCTGCCCGCCCTGAGGACTTGCTCATTGTGGTGCGTGCGGGCAACGAAGCTGAAGCCAGCAGCGCGCTGGCGCAGGTAGACGAGTTGCTCAAGCAGCGCAGCAGCGGCGGTGGTAACCAAGCCTTCCGCCCGCGCAGCCTGGCGGCGGGGATCAAGAATTTGCCCGCCGCCGAATGGGTGCTGATCTCCGTGCCGGGCCGCTACGCCGCCAAGGTGGCGCACGAAGCGCTGGACAACGGCAAGCACGTGTTCCTGTATAGCGACAACGTTGAGCTTGAAGACGAGATTGCCCTCAAGCAGCGCGGTGCGGCGCTCGGCCTGCTGGTGATGGGGCCAGACTGTGGCACGGCGATTATCAACGGCGTGGGCCTGGGCTTCGCCAACCGCGTGCGCCGCGGGCCAATTGGCCTGGTGGGCGCATCCGGCACCGGCTTGCAAGCCGTGACGGTGGGCATCCACAACTATGGCGGCGGTGTGTCGCAAGCCATCGGCACGGGCGGGCGTGACCTCAAAGCGGAGGTGGGCGCGGCCAGCATGCTGCAAGGGCTGCGCTACCTGGCTGCTGACGAGGCTACGCAGGTCATCGTGCTCATCTCCAAGCCGCCCGACGAGGCTACCGCCGCCCGCCTGTTGAGCGAGGCGCAGACGGCAGATAAGCCGGTGGTGGTGTGCTTCATCGGCTTTGCGGCACCGGCCGAGCAGATCGGCAACGTGCACTTCGCCCAGGGACTCGACTCCGCCGCGCGTATTGCTGTGGGGCTAAGCAATGGCGCCATTACCCCACCAGCCATCGAGCGGCGCGCCGGCTACCTACGCGGCTTGTTCTCTGGCGGCACACTGGCCTACGAAGCACTTAACGGGTTACAGAATTTCCTACACCCGATATATTCGAATGTGGCTATACGCAGTTCGCAAAAGATGGCAGACCCGCTGCACAGCCAGGCCCACACCATCATCGACTTGGGCGAAGACGTATTCACGGTTGGCCGCCTGCACCCCATGATGGATAACGACCTGCGTCTGCGCCGCCTCAAGCAGGAAGTCGAAGACAGCGAAACTGGGCTGATACTGCTGGATGTGGTGCTGGGTGAAGGCTCGCACGCGGACCCAGCTGGTGAGCTGGCCGCCGCCATTGCGAGCCATCGCAAGACCCGCGCGGACATTGAATTTGTAGCGCTGGTGGTAGGCACCGACGAAGATCCGCAAAATACGGAAGAGCAAATCCAAAAGCTGGAAGCGGCAGGCGCACGCATCTTCCGCGAAACAAGCATGGCAGTGGACTACATTGCCGCCCGTTTGGGCGCCGCACCCAGCGCGGCTGGCAAAGCCCTGCGGCCATTCAGCGAACCGCTGGCCGCCGTCAACGTGGGCGTGGAGAGCTTCTTTGATAGCCTAAAGGCGCAGGGTGCTGACGCCGTGCAAGTGGATTGGCGCCCGCCTGCGGGTGGCAACGAAACGCTGGCCGGTATTTTGGAGAAGATGAAAGGTAAAAGCTAGTGAGTGGTGAGCAGTACTCTGTGAACAGGCTGGACCCGACGGCCTGATCACTGTTCACAAATCACTATTCACTCTTTGACTGGAGACACAATGGTAGACATCAACAAAGCAAATGAGCGAGCGGTTTCCAAAATGATGGAGGCGCGCCCGATACTTAAAGGCGTGGCGCCAGCCAAGGATGTGATCCCGGGCATGAAGCCAAACCTGCTGCTGCATGCTGGCCCGCCGATTGAGTGGGCACGCATGTCTGGCCCGCTGCGCGGCGCTGTCATCGGTGCATTACTCTTCGAAGGCCTGGCCAAGACTGAGCAAGAGGCCGTGGCGTTGGTGGAAAAAGGCGAGATTGAATTTGCGCCCTGCCACCACCATGACACGGTTGGCCCGATGGCTGGCGTGACTTCATCCTCGATGATGGTCTACATCCTTGAGAACGAGACCCACGGTAACAAGGCCTACTCCAACCTCAACGAAGGCTATGGCAAGGTACTGCGCTACGGCGCGTTCAGCGAGGAAGTGATCGCCAAGCTGCGTTGGATGAACGAGAGCATGGGCCCGTTGCTCGCCAAGGCCATCGAGGCCAGCGGCGGCATTGATATCCGCGCCCTGCTCTCCGAGAGCTTGCACATGGGTGACGAAGGCCACAACCGCAACAAGGCCGGCTCGATCATCTACACCGCCAAGCTCGCTCCCTGGATTGCCAAAGTGGCCGCCGACAACGACGTGGAGTCTGAGGTGCTCAAGGCATTGGGCGACAATGCGCTCAGCGTGCTCAACCCGGTTATGGCGGCGTGCAAAGCCATGGCGGCCAGCGCCCACGGTATCGAAGGCAGCACGATGGTGACCACGATGGCGCGCAACGGCACCGACTTCGGCATGCGTGTCAGCGGCCTTGGCGACCAATGGTTTACCGCCCCTGCCGAAGTGCCAGACGGCCTGTACTTCCCCAGCTTCACCAGCAAGGACGCCAACCCGGACATCGGCGACAGCACCATCACCGAGACGGCCGGCATCGGCGCCTTCGCCATGGCGGCGGCCCCGGCCATCGTCACCTTCGTGAGCGGCACGCCGCAGGATGCGCTCAACGCCACGCTCGAGATGTACGAGATCACCATTGCTGAGCACAGCCACTTCACTATCCCGCAGCTCGAGTTCCGCGGCACCCCCACCGGCATCGACATTCGCAAGGTGGTCGAGCTGGGTATCACGCCACGCGTCAACACTGGCATCGCCCACCGTGAAGCGGGCGTGGGTCAGGTGGGTGCAGGTTTGGTACGCCCGCCGATGAAGATCTTTGAGGATGCGTTGGTGGCGTATGCGAAGGAGTACAGGCTCTAAACTTGGAGATTGGAGATTAGAGACTAAGGTTGCGATGGCCACGAGCTTTGAGGAGTTGAAGACCCTGCAGGTTGCAGAGAAAATTGCCGACGAAATTTGGTCGGAGGTTTCGCTCTGGAAACATTTTGAAAAGCGTGTAGTTGGCGAGCAGCTCTCTCGCTCAGCAGATTCCATCGGAGCAAACATTGCCGAGGCATACGGCCGCTATCACTATGGGGATAAACTAAAATTCCTTTTCTACGCACGCGGCTCATTGTTCGAGACAAAGTATTGGATTAACCGGGCTGCAAAGCGCAACCTGATTGCCTTTGACAAGTGCGGAGCTCTCGCGATGCAACTAAGTACGCTAGCTGTGCAGATCAATGCTTTCTCCCAGTCTCTGCGTAATCAACGCGCTGGCAACACAGGCAACATCAAAGAAGAAACAGGTATATACGAAACCGAGCCTGAAGAAGTTGTTTTCACAAGCGAAGAAATCAACTCAATCTCTATTCTCTAATCCCTAGGAGTGTTATGAAGATCCACGACTTGTCCCAACCCCTCAACCAAGACGCCTCGTTCTGGCCTTTTTACCCCCCGTTTGAGGTCAAATACATCAAACGCAAAGCCGAGCACGGCGTGAACGCACAGTACATCATGACCTCCAATCACATGGGCACCCACTTGGATGCGCCGCGCCACTTTGTCACCAACGGCAAGACGATCGACCAACTGCCGCTGGACTGGCTGTATGGCGAAGGCGTCATCGTAGACCTCAGCAAAGAGCTGGATGACCTGCATGTGTTCACCCCGGACATGATCGAGAAGACCGCCGAGGTAAAGAACGGTGACATTCTCTTCATTCATACTGGCTGGCACAAGTACTCGTTCTTCAGCCCTGAGGGCGACGAAGAGCGCTACATCCAGCGCCACCCCGGCCCGCACCACAGCATCTGCGAGTGGCTGCTGGACAAGAAGATTCACCTGTGGGGCGTGGACATGATCTCCACTGACCACCCCATGAACCTGCCCATCGGCCGCTTCCTCGGTAAGGGCGGCTTGGAGCACTGGGCCAAGGTGCGCAAGATCGTTGAGAAGAAACTGGGCGGCTCTGAGAAGGTGGATGAAATGTTCCCCGCGGAAGCCTATCAACTCACCCACAATGCGCTCTTCCCGCATGACTGCTTCCACGTTGAGAACCTGGGCGGCGAGATCGGCAACCCGGCGCTGCACAACAAGCGCTTGATCCTGGGCGCCTTCCCCTGGAAGTTCCAGGGCGGCGAGGCTGCATTCTGCCGCGCGGTTGCTTTCACCCAAGAATAGTATGACCACGCGGTACTTCGGCCAACGTATCAAACGCAACGAGGATCCCCGCCTGCTTACTGGGCGGGCGCTCTTCGTTGATGATGTAGATCTGCCGGGCATGGCGCACATCGCTTTTGTGCGCAGTCCGTACGCGCACGCTCGCATCAAATCCATTGATGCGAGCGCGGCGCGCGCTTTGCCCGGCGTCATCGCCGTGTACACGGCCGATGACCTGGGCGGCTTCTGGCGCACCGGCGTGCTGAACGTTGGCCTGCCGCCGATCAAGAATGCCTACCTCAACGAACGCCTGCACCCCATCCTGGCCAAGGACAAGGTGCGCCACGTGGGTGAAGTGGTGGTGTGCATTGTGGCCGAGACGCGTTACATTGCCGAGGATGCCGCTGGCCTGGTGCTGGTGGATTACGAAGCCTTGCCGGTGCACATCGACCCGCTGAAGGCGCTGGCCGACGGCGCAGCGTTGATCCACGACGACCTAGACAACAACATCGCCGCCCATGTAGTGCAGGAAAAGGGCAACTACGAGAAGGCCAAAGCCAAGGCAGACCTCGTCATTAAGCGCGAATTCTTCTACGACCGCGGCACCGCTGCGGCGATGGAGAACCGCGGCATCGTGGCTGCCTGGGACGCCAAAGCCGGCAAGCTCACCATGTGGGACACCACCCAGGCACCCGTCATTATCCGCAACGGTATCGCCGGTATGCTCGGCCTCTCGGAACATCAAGTGCGCCTAATCGCCCCCTTCATCGGCGGCGGCTTTGGGCCGAAGATCCTGATGTTCTACCCGGAGGAGATGCTGCTCCCCTGGATCAGCATGCAGCTCAATATTCCGGTGAAATGGATCGAAGACCGCGCCGAGAATTTCTACTCCACCACGCAAGAGCGCGGCCAGCACCACGAAGCCGAACTCGCCATCATGAAGGATGGCACCATCGTGGGCGTGAAGGACGTGTTCTGGCACGACAATGGGGCCTACGATCCCTACGGCCTCACCGTGCCCATCAATACGCAGTGCACCTTGCTCAACATGTACAAAGTGCCGGATTATTACAGCGAGTTCACCGCGGTGTTCACCAACAAGCCCATCGTCAGCCCCTATCGCGGCGCTGGCCGCCAGCACGGTGTCTTCGTAATGGAACGCCTGCTGGACGCAGCGGCCAAAGAGCTGGGCATCGACAAAGTGGCCATCCGCCGCAAGAACCTCATCCCCCCCGATGAGTTCCCTGTGAAGCACCAGATCATCTATCAGGACTTCAGCGAGCTGACCTACGACAGCGGCAACTACGAGCCGGTGCTGGACAAGGCGCTCAAGATGATCGATTACGACAAGTTCTACAGCGAGCTCAAGCCCGCCGCCGAGAAAGCCGGCAAGAAACTCGGCCTGGGCATCGTGTGCTATGTGGAAGGCACTGGCATCGGCCCCTACGAGGGGGCGCGCATCCAGGTACAAGCTAATGGCCGCGTCAGCGTGGCCACCGGCATCGGCACGCAAGGCCAGGGCCACTACACCAGCTATGCCCAGATCGTGGCCGAGCAGCTCGGCGTACCAGTGAACCAGATCGACCTGGTGACAGGCGACACTGACCAGTTCCACTGGGGTGTGGGCACTTTCGCCAGCCGCGGCGCAGTGGTGGCGGGTAACGCCATCCACGCCGCCGCCAAGCGTGTTCGCGAGAAGATCATTGCCAAGGCCATCGAAGAGTACGAAGGCGAGGTCACGGCCGACAAGCTGGAGCTGGTGGACGGCAAGGTGCAAATTCTTGGCGCGCCGGAAACCGCCATCCCGCTGGGCGTGCTGGCGCAGAAGGCCAACCCGATGCGCGGCGCGGTCAAACCTGGCACCGAACCCGGCCTAGAGGCCACGGACTACTTCGGCCCCGAGATGGGCACCACCGCGTACGGTGTGCACGCCATGATCGTGGAGGTGGACCCCGACACGATGATGATCGAGATCCAGAAATATGCCGTGGTGCATGACTGCGGTGAGGTGATCAACCCGCTCATTCTTGATGGGCAAATTCATGGCGGTGTGGCCCAAGGTCTGGGCAACGCCTTCTACGAGCAACTGGTCTTTGATGACATGGGCCAGATCCTCAACGCCTCGTTCATGGATTATTTGCTACCGGCCGCACAAGACGTGCCGCGCATGGACACGGACCACACCACCACCCCATCGCCGCTGAATCCAATGGGCGTGAAGGGTGCGGGTGAAGCCGGAGCGATCCCGGTTGGCCCGTTGGTGGCGCAGGCGCTGGAAGATGCGCTGAACATGCCTGGCTTCGAGATCCGCGAGATCCCGCTCAGCCCGCTGCGCCTGTGGCAACTGGCGCAGGCGCACGATGCGGGCACTGCGCCTGGGTAAAAATAGTGGCCAAAGAGCTCATGCCGCCTGCCGCGGCAGTTGCACTGCTGAGTGAGCTGCCCGCAAAAATTGCTGAGCTCACTGCACGCCTGAACGAGCGCCAGTTACGCCAGCCAGAAAAGCCTGGCGAATGGTCTTGCGTGGAGATCCTCGCGCATCTGCGCGCCTGTGCAGATGTGTGGGAAGGCATCGTAGCGCGCATGCTGGAAGAGAAACACCCCACCATTCGCTACGTCAGCCCGCGCACATGGATACTGAACACAGACTACAACAGTCAGACATTTGCTGATTCTTTCGCTGCTTTCAAGTTGCAGCGTAAGCGCTTGCTGAAAAGGCTGGCTGCGCTGAAGCCTGGTCAATGGCAGCGCGGCGCTACCGTGCTCACGGCGACTCTTGAGCGCGAGCTCAACGTGCACTACTACATCCACAGCCTGGCCGCACACGAGAACAGACATATCGCCCAGTTTGCCAAGACCGTTCGTGCCGTTCAATAACAGACACCCAACGAGGTAACAGCATGCCGCCATCCATCCTCATCACCAATGCACAACTACGCAACAAGCCCGCCGGCGAAACTGTCTCGATCTTGATCCAAGACGGCCGCATTGCTGCCATCGACAAAGTGATCAAAGGCAGCGGAGATACACAGCTGGATGCTGGTGGCAACCTGGTGACCGAGTCCTTCGTCAATGCCCATTTGCACCTGGATAAGGTGTATACGTTGGATCGCATGGACGAGCTGGCCCTGCAGAGCTATCAGGGCGCCGGCATGGGCAAGGCGATGAACGCCATCGAGCTGGCCAGCCGCGTCAAAGCCGAATATGACGAGAGCTGGATCTTACCCAACGTTAGAAAAGCGCTCACGTTGGCCGCCAAGAACGGCAACACGCATATCCGTGCCTTTGCGGATGTGGATAGCAAGGCCAAGCTCATCGGCGTGCAGGCGCTAATCAAAGCGCGCGAAGAGTTCAAAGGCATCGTTGATGTGCAAATTGTCGCCTTCCCGCAAGACGGTGTGGGCCGCGAGCCTGGCACAGAAGAGCTCATTCGCGAGGCAATGAAGATGGGCGCGGATGTCGTGGGCGGTATTCCCTGGATCGAGTTCACCGATGCGGACGCACAGCAGCATGTGGACGCCATGTTCGCCATCGCCAAGGAATTCGACAAGCCTGTCTCCATGCTGGTGGACGATGCGGGCGACGCAGGTCTGCGCACGCTGGAGATGATGGCGCTGGCCGCCATCAAGCAAGGCTGGCAAGGCCGCGTGTTGGCGCACCATGCGCGTGCCATGGCGCTGTATCCCGTGCCCTATTTGCAAAAGGTGATCGCGCTGCTCAAGCAGGCACGCATGTACGTGGTCAGCGACCCGCAAACCGGCCCGCTGCACGCCCGCGTGCGCGAGCTGCTGGAAGAAGGTGCGTATGTGTGCATCGGGCAGGATGATATTTCCGATGCGTACTATCCCTACGGACAAAACAATATGCTCGAGGTCGCTTTCCTGGCATCCCATCTGCTATGGATGACCTCACGCGCCGAGATGGACACACTCTACAGCTTGGTGACTACTGAAGCGGCCAAGGCGATCGGCCTGCAAGATTTTGAACTCAAGGTAGGCGCGCCTGCCAATCTAGTCATGCTGGATGTGCCCAATGTGCGCGAGGCGTTGCGCTATCACCGCGCCCCTGTGCACGTCATCAGCCACGGAGCGCTCATCCAGCCATGAGCAGCAACCCTCGCCTGCGGGCACTCTCGATTGCGCCCGCAGCCCAGCATTGGCTCAACAGCACGCAGGAAGCCCGCGTGCTGTATTCCTTTGAAGCTGTCGTCAATCTGGTTAACCAAGATGCGCACGTGCTGTCTTTGGTGGATGAACGCATTGGCAACGGCCCATTTTCAATTGTGCTGGAAGAGTTTCCCTCAGGCGTGCATGCTGAATCTCGCTTGCTGGTATTCGAGAACGGGCTGTGGCTGGATGATTGGCTCATCGATGCAGACGAAGCGCCGCTTTGGCAGCCTATACCCGATTGGGCCAGCTTGCATGCTGCACCAGGATTGGTGCAGCACGCGGCTGGTGACATCAGCGCCCTATTGGCTACCCACGCACCTGCGGATAGCTTGGCACGCCTGGTGCTGGCCGCGGCAGGCGCCTCGACCCTGCCTGCGCGCATACAACAACTGGCCGAGCAAAATATCCCACTGCTGCTGGCAGGTGTGCAGGCACACGACAATGCCAAGATGACAGAGGCGGCACGCAAGCTGGCCGGTATTGGCCCAGGGCTTACTCCGGCCGGAGATGACTTGCTCCTAGGTGCTATGTACGGCCTGTGGGCTACGCAGCCGCCCGCCTCGGCGCTACAGAGCGCGGAGACTATTGCCACCGTCGCTATAGAGCGCACCCACGCCCTCTCTGCGGCGTGGCTGGCGGCGGGCAGCCGCGGCGAAGCCGCCGCACCCTGGCACCAGCTGGTGGCTGCCATCGGCACAGGCGATAGCGCCGCCGTGCAGTCCGCAGCGCTGCGTATCCTGCCCACTGGGCACACCTCTGGCGCCGATGCGCTGGCCGGCTTTATGGCTGTGCTGCAAGGAAGCGGCGCATGATCCTTGTCACTGGAGCCAACGGCAAGACTGGGCGCGCCGTGCTGGCCGCATTGCAGGCCAAAGGCGCGGTTACGCGCGCCTTGGTGCGTGGCGACCAGGCTCCGCAGGCAAGCAAAGTCTTGCGCGGCGACATGACCCACCAGGCCAGCATGACCACCGCGCTGCATGGTGCAGACGCGCTGTATTTCATTGCTCCCAACGTATACCCACATGAAGTAGAGCTGGGCGCAGCATGGATTGCAGCAGCCAAAGCCGCGGGCGTACGCCGCTTTGTATATCACTCGGTGCTGTACCCACAGATCGAAGCCATGCCGCACCACTGGCAAAAGCTGCACGTCGAAGAAGCACTTATTCGCTCCGGGCTGGACTTCACCATCCTGCAACCCGCCAGCTACATGCAGAACTTGCTGCCCTATCTGCCGGCAATACGCCAGCACGGCGAGTACCGCGTGCCGTACTCGGTGGAGGCGATATTCTCGCCCGTCGATCTCTACGACGTGGCAGCCGCGGCGGCTCGCGTGCTGCTGCAGCCGGGCCACCATGGCGCCCAATATGCGCTGGCCGGGCCAGAACGGCTGAGTTCGGCGCAGATGGCGCAGCAAGTAAGCCAGCACATCGGGCAGCCCGTGGCCGCGACGCAGCAGCCGTTGGCGGAGTGGCGGGCAGCCAATAACCAGCTGCCCGCGTATGCACGCGATACCTTGGCCGCCATGTTTACCTATTACGACGCGCACGGTTTTGCCGCCAGCAGTTTTACGTTGGAGAGCTTGCTGGACCGCGCGCCCAATAGTTTTAGGGAATTCCTGCAACGTGAGCTGAGTTAAGAATCCACAGATGCACACAGATGCTAACTGCTGATAGATCCACTGCTATATCGTCTTTGCGAGGAGTGCGTAGCGAAGCTGCGTCGACGAAGCAATCCCCGAATCAAGAGCGCAGCGCTGCCTATCGTCATTCCGACCGAGTGTAACGAGGGAGGAATCCTTTAGGGCAGAATAAAGGCTCTTTAGAATGGCCTAAAGGATTCCTCCTCGGCTTTGACGCTGCTACGCAGCGCACAGCCTTCGTCGGAATGACGGGGCTGTAGTTATCCGCGTTTTATCAACGGATAGAAGCTCACCTTAGCTTGGGGATTGCTTCGGACGGCTGCACCGTCCTCGCAAAGACAAACAAAATTGCGTTTCTCTGTGCCCAGATAATTGGCTTTATCCGCGTTCATCTGCGTCTATCCGCGGTTAAACAGCAGTTGCCTTTATCCGGGTTCATCTGTAGGAAATACCCGCAAAAAAAGAGCAGCGCAATGCGCTGCTCTTTTTCATTCGTAATGCAAACTTGCCTTAGCGGCGAGTCGTCTTCTTCTTGGCAGCAGTCTTCTTGCCAGCTGCCTTCTTCACTGCGGTGGCTTTGCTAGCCGCAGCTTTGCTCTCACCTTCGGGAGCAAAGATCAGGAACACAGCGTTGAGCAGAATACCGAGCACCGCCGCAGTGGCGATGGCGGGCAAACCGCTTGGGAAGATGCCCTGCAGGAACGGAATGGGCAGGAAGCCACCGGCGTAACCGATGTTACCGCCGATACCCACCACCATGATGGTGGCGCCAACGGCCAGGTTGCGCGGGTCAAACATGCTCACCTTGTGCTCTTGCATCAGGGCGATACCCTGCATACCAATCACACCGAACAGGTAGATGGCCAAGCCACCGCTCACAGCCAGCGGCACAGCGCTCACCAGGGCGGCCAGCTTGCCGACGAAGGCCAGCAAGACGGAGAGCACACCCGCGGCGATCAGGGCCGGACCGGAGTAGTTGCGCGTGATCGCCATCAGCGAGTTGTTCTCGCCGTAGTTAGTGCCAGCAGTAGCGCCGAACAGACCATTGATGGCGTCGCCTACACCGTCCAACACCAGGTTGAAGCCGATGTTCTTGTCCAGTTCGTAGGGCTTGGCCTTGCGCTCCTCAGCGAAGCGGTCCACATACAAGCTGATCTGATACAGGTGAGCGGTGGACTCAGGGATGGTGGCAATCGCCATGATGGCAATGCTGAACACCGCCGTGGCCACGAACGCGCCACCGAAAACGGGAGCGGTCAGATGCGGCATGTCGAACAGCGGAGCGGCAGTCACGCCAGCAAAGCTGACAGAGCCCGGAGCCAGGAAGCTGGAGAGCAGCATACCGGCAACGGCGCCGAGCAGCACGGGCAGCATGCCCAGGAAGCCACGGTTCTGCAGGTACACCGAGAACAGAATGGTCAGCACCAGGGTGGCGATGGAAACGCCCCAGTTAGCGGAGGCCATGTCCAGGGCGGCGAAAGCCAGGCCGAAACCGATGATGGCGGCCACGGAGCCGGTGACTACCGGAGGCAGCACCTTGTCCAGCGCACTCTTGCCGAGGGCACGAATGATGAAACCGATGACGATGTTGAGCAAACCAGTGACGATGATACCGGCCTGCATCGTACCGATCACCTCATCCGGAGCGGCAACGCCGAACTCCGGCGCGGCGCCGGTCATCGCGCTCACTACGGCGACATAGGCAGCAATGTAGCTGAAGCTGGAGCCGTAGAACAGCGGGATGAACTTACCGATGCCGATCTTGGACAGGATGAGCGCCACAATGGTGGAGATACCCGAGGCGAACAGCACCGTGTTGACATGAAAACCACACAAAGCAGCCACCAAAACGGTGGCCGGGAACATGGTAATGACATGCTGGAAACCCAAAAGAATAAGCTGACCCACGGGCGGGGTCTCGTTAGGCAAATAGCCCATGCGCTGATTAGCAGCCATATACACTCCTCATAGATAGTGAATAAAAGCGGGATCTGCGGGAAATAGAAACAGTATGCAAGCCCCCAAGCACCTCCTTTTTGGACAAGATGTTCAACATACTGCAAATTTACAACCCAAAAAACCGCCCAAAGCTACGCCTAAAATTTATAGAATATTTGGCCTATAATGCGTCTATGACTGCTCCCACCACTGGCCTACTCTCTGGAATCCGCGTGCTGGACCTCACCCGTGTGCTAGCTGGCCCCTACTGCACCATGCTGCTCGGCGACATGGGGGCCGATGTCATCAAGGTCGAGGCACCCGACAAAGGCGACGATACGCGTCACTGGGGCCCGCCCTTCACCCAGAGCGGCATGTCAGCCTACTTCATCTCGGCCAACCGCAACAAGCGCAGCCTGACCCTCAACCTCAAGCACCCCGCCGCGCTGGATATCCTGCGCCAGCTCATCGCCAAGAGCGATGTGCTGGTGGAGAACTTCAAGCCGGGCACGCTGGAACGCCTTGGTCTGAGTTATGAGGCCCTGCAGGAGCTGCGGCCTGACCTGATCTACTGCACAGTCAGCGGCTACGGCTACAGCGGCCCAGACAGCCACAAGCCGGGCTATGACTTCATTGCCCAGGCGCGCGGCGGCCTGATGAGCATCACCGGCCCGGCGGATGGCGAGCCGGTGCGCGTGGGCCTGGCCATCGCCGACCTGCTCTCCGGCATTTATGCATGCAACGCTATCACTGCCGCGCTTTTCGCACGTGAACGCCAAAAAACGGGGCAGCGAATCGACATTTCGTTGTTCGATGCGCAGGTGGGCACGCTTTCGTACGTGGCTAGCAATTATCTGATTTCTGGCCAGCCACCCAAGCGCTACGGCAATGGCCACCCCAACATCGTGCCCTACCAGTCCTTCAAGGCCAGTGATGGCTACTTTGCCTTCGCCAGCGGCAATGACGGCCAGTGGAGCAAGTTCTGCGCGGCGGCGGGCCGCTCAGACCTGTCCGAGGACCCGCGCTTTGCCAGCAACCCCAAGCGCGTCGAGAATCGCGAAGTGCTCATCCCCATCCTGGACGAGCTGTTCGCCACCCGCCCCGTAGCCGAGTGGCTGGCGGCCTGCGAGCAAGCCGGTGTACCCGCTGGGCCGATCAATACCATCGACCAAGTCTTCAGCGATCCGCAGGTGCTAGCGCGCGAAATGGTGCTGCATGGCGAGCTGAGCAGCGGCGAGGCCATCGACATGCTGGCCTCGCCGATTAAGGTGCCGACCAGCCCGATGCAACTGCGCTACCCGCCGCCTGCACTGGGCGAGCACACGCAAGCAATCCTGAACAGTGAGCTCGGCCTGAACGATGCCGCCCTCGCCGAACTCAAGAGCAGCGGCGCTATTTAGCCTCGTCTTCCTTGTGGCTATACGCAACCCAGTCTTATGCACGCTGAGACACCTCCGACGCAACGCACCATCCTCCACTTGGACCTGGATGCGTTCTTCTGCGCCGTAGAAGAACTGCGGGATCCCAGCCTGCGCGGCAAGGCCTTCGCCGTGGGCGGCAGCCCCGATGGCCGCGGCGTTGTCGCCACCTGCTCCTATGCGGCGCGGCGCTTTGGCATTCACTCCGCCATGCCGACGGCACGCGCACTGCGCCTGTGCCCTGAGCTCATCCTCGTGCGCCATCACTTTCGTGACTATACCGACCTCTCCCGCCGCGTGATGGACCTGCTTCAGGGTTATTCAGACCTGGTACAACCCATTTCAATTGACGAAGCCTTTGTGGATGTCTCCCATCTGCCTCAACCCGGCGTGGTGTATGCCAAGCAGCTGCAGACCCAAATTCGTGACCATCTGCACCTGCCCTCTTCGCTGGGCGTAGCCAGCAACAAGCTGGTGGCCAAAGTGGCCACCAATGTAGGCAAAGCCAGCATGAAGACGGGCAACTATCCTTTCGCCATCCAGGTGGTGCCGCACGGTGAAGAAGCCGCCTTCCTGGCGCCGCTGCCCAGCGAAGCGCTGTGGGGCATCGGCCCCAAGACGGCCGAGCGTCTGGCGGCGCTGGGTATGCACACGGTGGGCGATATTGCGCGCTACCCGCTGCATGAGATGGTGCGCCTGCTGGGGCAAACCGGCAGCGCATTGCACTTTCGCGCCCAGGGCATTGACGACAGCCCAGTGCATGTCAGCCATGAGACTAAATCCGTCAGCCATGAAGAGACCTTTGCGAAAGACACCAACAATGAAGACGAACTGATGCTGGTGATCGCCGAGCAAGCTAAATCGATCGCCAAGCATCTGCGTAAACTTAAATTGCACTGCAGCACGGTAGCCATCAAGATCCGCTGGCCAGACTTTAGCAAGATCAGCCGCCAGCTCACCCTGCCTGAGCCCACAGACGAAGCCAAGCTCATCGAGGAGGCTGCGCGCACCTTGTTCCAGGCGCACTGGAAGCCGGGGCGCAAGATACGTTTGCTGGGCGTGCGTGCCAGCAACCTCACCGCACCCAGCTTCCAGCCCAAGTTGTGGGACTGGGATCCGAAGGCCTTCGCCAAGCAAGAGAAGCTGGACGCGGCGCTCAAAACGCTTGAGGAGCGCTTTGGCGCCAACAGCCTTGTACCGGCCAGCGGGTTGCGTGGCAGCCGCGGCAAGAAGGGCCAGCAAGAATGACGATGATGCAGCCGGGCACTCACATCGGCACGCTAACAGAGCAGAGCCTGCATGCGGGCCTCAAGCAGTGGCTGGCGCAACAGGGCGACGCGCTGGAGCAGCGCGTAGACGGCTATCAGATAGACATTGTGCGCGGCAGCACCTTGATAGAGATACAGACGGCAAACTTCAGTGCGCTCAAAACCAAGCTGGGCCGCCTGCTGGAAACACACAAAGTGGTGCTGGTTCACCCGATTGCAGAGAAGAAGTGGATCGTGCGCGAGAACAAGCGTGGCAAGCAACTCAGCCGGCGCAAGTCACCCAAGAACGGGCGGCTCGAAAATCTATTCGATGAGCTGCTATACATCCCGCATTTGGTGGCGCATCCCAACTTCAGTTGCATGGCGGTCTTCACCCACCAGGAGGAGATCTGGCGTGATGACGGCCGCGGCAGTTGGACGCGCAAGCACTGGAGCATCGCCGACCGCCGCCTGCTGGAGGTTACCGGAAGCTATCGCTTCCGCAATCTGAAAGACTTTCAACGCCTGATCCCAAAAGAGCTAACCGCCCCCTTCACGCACAAGCAGCTGGCGGAGGCACGCGGCATCCCTGTATGGCAAAGCACGCGCATGAGCTACTGCATGCGCAAGATGGGCGCGTTGGAGAGTGTGGGCAAGCAGGGCCAATCGCTGCTGCTGGCTCCGTGTGCGCTGCCAACAAAAAATCGGCCGTGAGGCCGATTTTTATCTGCGTGGGGTGGATGACGGGAATCGAACCCGCAACCACCGCATCCACAATGCGGTGCTCTGCCGATTGAGCTACATCCACCAAGAAGGCGTTATTTTATCATCAATATGCGGCATTAGCTCAAAAGTTTGCTTAGCTGGGCAGCCAAGCCCGCACGCGGCACGCTGTGCTGCTCACCGCTGCGCAAATCTTTGACGTTCACGGTGTTCTGCGCCACTTCGTCTGGCCCAAGCACCAAGACCAACTTGGCGCCGATGCGATCGGCCTGCTTGAACTGCTTCTGCAGCTTATCCGTCTGCAGGTGGCTAGTGACGTTGAGGCCAGCGGCGCGCAACTCGGCGGCCAGCGCTAGCGATACGGCCAGGCTATCCGCATCGAAGACGGTGATGTAGATCGGGGCGCGGCCGCTAACATCCGGCGCGTGGCCCAGCGCCTGCAGCAGCAGGCTGATGACCACGTTGCCCACAGCAAAGCCAACCGCGGGCACAGGCTCGCCGCCCACGGCATTGACCAGATCGTTGTAGCGGCCGCCGCCGAAGATGGCACGGAACTCGCCGGCTGTATCCCAGGCTTCAAAGACGGTGCCGGTGTAATAGTCCAGCCCGCGGATGATGTGCGGCGCATAGCGAACATAGTTGGCGGCGCCCTGCGCCTCTACCGCGGCAAAGAAGCGCTGCAGCGTGTCTGACTTTTTCCACAGGTCGTGATTGGTGAGCAGTTTCTCGATGCCCAGCATCTGGCTGGCATCCAAGCCCAACTCCGTGCCGCGTGCCTGCCATGCCTCAGCGCTGAGCTTGTCTTTGCGATCGATCAGGCCAAACACTTCGCTACGCAAAGCTCCAGAGATGCCCAGCGTCTCCAGCTCGGCCTGCATCAACTGGCGATTGTTCACCAGGATCTGCGCCTCGTTTGAAGCCAGGCCAATCGTCTTAAGGAAGCTGGCCGCGATGCTCGCTAGTTCGGCATCCGCCTCAGGCGTATCCTCCCCCACCATGTCAATGTTCCACTGGAAGAACTCGCGCGTGCGGCCTTTCTGGGGTTTTTCGTAGCGCCAGAACGGCCCAAACGACCACCAGCGCAGCGGATAGGTCAGTTGGCGCTGGCGCGTCGCCACCATACGCGCCAGGGTTGGCGTGAGCTCTGGACGCAGAGTGATGCGGTCACCGCCGCGGTCTTCGAACACGTAGGACTGCTTCTCGACCAACTCGGCGCCGGACTTGGCAGCATAGAGCTCAAAGCGCTCCAGGAAAGGGCCATCGTATTCCTGATAGCCAAAGGATTCGGATACCTGACGCATCTTGGCATACAGCCACGAGCGCACAGCCATGTCTTCGGGGTAATAGTCTTGCGTGCCGCGCACGGCTTGGATAATATTTGCCATGTGCGCATTATATAAGACAGGAGAACGAAGGAACGAGATTTGAGAATAGCGATTTCGGAATCTCCGATCTCTATTCTCCAGTTGCCAAACCCATTACAATTTCCCCATGAAACTCATCAGCTGGAACGTCAACGGTTTGCGTGCACACATCAAGAAAGACAGTTGGGCCTGGATCCATAAGCAGAAGCCCGATGTAATCTGCCTGCAAGAGATCAAGAGCAAGCCGGAGCAGCTCACCGATGCGCAGCTGGAGACCTTCAAGGGCTACACGGTGGCCTGGAACCCGGCAGAGCGCCCCGGCTATAGCGGCGTGGCCACGATGGTGTCGAAGAAGAGCAAGGAAGACATCATCGGCTTTGGCGTGCCCAAGTTTGATGTTGAGGGCCGCGTGATCCAGACGCGCTTTGATGATTTCACCCTGCTGAACGTGTACTTCCCCAGCGGCACTACCGGCATGGAGCGCGTGGGTTACAAGCTGGAATTTTACGAAGCGCTGCTCAAGCACATCAAAAAGCTGCACAAGGCAGGCGAGAAGATCGTGCTCACGGGTGACTTCAATACGGCATTTAATGAGATTGACCTGGCGCGCCCCAAAGAGAACCAACGCACATCTGGTTTCATGCCAGAGGAGCGTGCCGCGCTGGGCAAGTACTTCGACGAAGGTCTGGTGGATACCTTCCGTGAACTGTATCCAGACAAGCAGCAATTCAGTTGGTGGACGGCGCGCTTCCCCAGTGCACGGCAGAGCAACATTGGCTGGCGGCTGGACTACTTCCTGGTCTCCAAGCCGCTGCTCAAGAAGGTCAAAGACATTACTATTTTTAGCGATGTGACCGGGTCAGACCACTGCCCTGTAATGCTTGAGCTGAAGTAGGCACTTTAACGTTGGCCTTAACCCAACGTTAAAGTGACAACCTTCACAAAGGGCGTATACTGTTTCTATGATCACTACGGAAACAGTTTCAAAGCCCTCCCCACTCCCTACTCCGCCGATGTTGAATGGCGGCTTACCCTACATTGGCCATGCGATTGAGTTCTACCGCGACCCGGAGACCTTCTTCCGCCGCGGCTACAGCAAGCACGGCAACGTGTTCGGTATCAAGCTGCTCGGCCAGCCGATGGCCATCCTGGTTGGCCCGCAGGAGCAATCTTTCTTCTTCAAGAGCACTGACAAACAGCTCGACATGGAGAAGCCGTACCAGTTCCTGGCAGCCATCTTTGGCCGCATCGCCTTCCTCGGCCCGCATGACACGTACATGCTGCAACGCCCCATTCTGCACAGCCTGTTCACGCGTGACAAGATGAGCAGCTACCTTCCCATCATGAGCCGCACCATCAACACCTGGATGGATACGCTCGGCGACAGCGGTGAGTTCGAGCTGGTGGACGCCATGACCCATCTGGTGAAAGAGGTGGCCGGGCGCTGCTTCCTGGGTGACGAAGTGCATGAGCGCCTGGAAGCTGAGGGTTTCTGGGACCAGTACGACGCGCTGAGCGAATCGCTGGACCCGCTGCTCTATAAGCTGCCGCTGCCCAAGTTCAAGCGCCGCGATGAGGCCAAGAAGAGGATGCGCGCCATCCTGCAGCCGCTGATCGATGAGCGCCGCGCCAACCCCAAGCAAGATGGCTTCCAGTACTTCCTGGACCAGCCGGATGGCGCCGGCGTGCCGCTGCCGGATGACATTGTGGCCAGCTTCTTCTCCGCCCTGCTGTTTGCCGGGCATGAGACCACCGCCGGCCAGAGCGCTTGGTCGGTCATTCACCTGATCAACAATTCGGGCTACCAAGCCAAGGTGCGCGAGGAAGTGGAGCGCGTGCTGGCCGGCAGCGACGAAGTTAACCATGTGCACATGCGTGAGATCCAGTTGACCATGGCGGCGGTGCAAGAGACCGGCCGTCTGCGTCCTTCGGCTGAGACGTTGATCCGCGAAGTCAAAGAAGACATCGAGCTGGATGGCTACCGCATTCCGGCCGGCTGGTTCGCCATGACCTCCACGGCGGCGGCGCACTTTATCCCTGAGTACTTCTCTGACCCCTACAGCTACGACCCGACGCGCTTCACGGAAAAGGGTGAAGGGCGCGGCTTTGAGCTATTGACCTTTGGTGGCGGTTTGCACAAGTGCACCGGCATGAACTTTGCCCGCACCGAGATGGCCATCATCGTGGCGCTATTGTTCCGCCAATACGAGCTTGAACTGGTAACGCCCTTCGAAAAGATCGGCGTCAACCGCGGCGGCTCGAGCAAGCCGACGGCGGCGGTGGTGCGTTACAAGAAACGCAGCCACTAAGACGAAACCAACTACACAAAGAAAAGAGCGCTACCCTTGCGGGCAGCGCTCTTTTTGAACCTCGTAGTTTGTAGAGCTTAGTTAACGTAATCCTTCAGGCGGGAACGCACGCGCGGGTCACGCAGCTTGCGTAGCGCCTGGGCCTCGATCTGGCGCACACGTTCGCGTGTGACGCCCAGCTTGCGGCCGACATCGCTCAGGCTGTGTACCTTGCCGTCATCCAGGCCGAAGCGCAGGCGCAGGATACGCGCCTCACGCAGCGGCAGGGTCTCGTCAATGGTGCGAGCCAGATCCTGCTCCAGCAGAGACTGGGCGGTGCTCTCCTCCGGAGAGGGCGAGGATTCATCCTCGATCAACTCACCCAGCACCGAATCCTCATCGCTGCCGATGGGGGTTTCCAGCGAGTGCGGTTGGTAGCCCGCAGTGGTGATCAGCTCAATCTCCTCGGCGTTAACTTCCAGCGCCTCGGCCAGCTCAGCCAGCGTGGCCTCACGCTTCAGTTCCTGCTTCAGCGTGTTCTTCATGCGCATCATCTTGGCAATCTTGTCGCCCATGTGAGCAGGAATGCGGATGGTGCGCGATTTGTTGGAGATGGCCCGCGTGATGGCCTGGCGGATCCACCAGGTGGCATAGGTGCTGAATTTGAAGCCCAAGCGATAGTTGAACTTCTTGGCCGCACGCATCAAGCCGATGTTGCCCTCTTGGATGAGGTCGATCAGCGGCAGGCCGCGGTTCATGTTCTTCTTGGCGATGCTGATCACCAGGCGGCTGTTGGCCAGGATCAGGTGCTGGCGGGCATCCCAGCCCACCTCAACATCCTGCTGGAATTCAGCACGCTTGGCGGCGCTGAGCCCCTTCTTGGCCAGTTGCAAGCGCGCCTTGTTGCCGCGCTCCATCTTCTTGGCCAGGTCTACTTCTTCGGCGGCAGTCAGCAGCGGAATGCTGGCAGCCTCGTTGAAGTACAGGCGCACCAAGTCCGTGGTTTCAGCCTCAGCCAGCGGGTCATCGGCCGCGTAGATCTTGCTGCGCTCGTTGGCTGGCTCCTCGTCTTCGTAGTCCTCATCCGCGTCCGAGAGCTCTACCGGCTCAGTGTCGTCATCCTCCACCAGGGGGATGCCTTCGTTCAGCAGCGCCTCGAAGATCTCTTCTAGATGCTCAGACTGGCGTTGTTCGCCAGGCACCAGCTGCAAGACGTTGTCAATGCTCACAAAACCCTGCTTGCGTCCCAGGCGAATCAGGCGCTCCAGAGCCTCATCTTCATTCAGGATTACTTCTTCGTTTTCAAAAGCTTCGATCGTATTACTCATTCGATACTTGCCTCCATTCTATAGAGTCTTTCAACCACTCAATCCTTACACCGCCCTGTTGCAGATAACGCAACAGGCGAGGAAATGACACAAATCCATAGCCAACAACGGGGCAAGTAAGCCCCGGAAACTGTTGAGTTTTGGCTACCTTGGCGTTATGGGGTGAAATGCTACGAAATCATTGTGCATGGGGCGTATTAATGAAATGTTTGCCGCAGATGAGTGCAAGCTTAGTAAGAAACAGCGCGCTGCGCCGCTTTTACTACTGCTGCTGTGCGTAGGCGGCGGCGCCCAGCAGCGCCACGCCAGGGTCAAGGATCAGGCGCACGGGGAAGCGTTGCAGATACTCCTCATAGCCCACCTTGCCCAGAAAGAATTTCATGAAACCGTAGCGCTGCAAGGCGGGTTGGATGCGCGGCGGGATGCCGCCGCCGAGGTACACGCCGCCTGTGGCGCCCATGCCCAGAGCCAGGTTGCCCGCGGTGGCACCCAAGATCTCCACAAACAGTTGCAGCGTGAGTTGGCAGATATCGCTGCCCGGGGTTTGCGCCAAAGCGTGGTTAACGATGATGACATTGTTGTCGTCGCCCTGGGTGGCCAGCTCCTCTGCCAGCCAGTCTGGCTCGACGGCGTGCCCGCTGGCTTTGATGAAGTCGTACAGATTGGGAAGCCCCACCCCGGCGCACACGTGCTCGATGGCCACCTGGCCAAGCTGCGGACGCAGCCAAGCCAGCAGCTCCTGCTGCAGCTCAGTCTCGGGGGCAAAGCTGGCATGGCCGCCTTCGGTGGCGTAGGCCGTGTACTTTCCCGCAACAGAGGTGAGGTAGCCAATTCCCAGGCCCGTGCCCGGGGCGATGACAGCAATGCTGCCCTCTGGCTCAGCAACGCCCTGTTGCAACACATGCATCCCGCGTTCAGGCAGCAAGGGCACGGCATTGGCCAGCGCTTTGAGGTCATTGATCAGCCAGGCGGATTGCCACGCGAACTCGGCGCACAGCTCTGCCGCGTCGACTTCCCAATCCAGGTTGATCATACGCACGTGATTTTCGATCACAGGGCCGGCGACGCCGAAGCACGCCGTGCGCACATCCAGGCCGGGCTTACCCTGCAAGTACGCGCGCAGGATGGCGTGCAGGCCGTCATGCTCGGCATTGAGATAGGAGGCAAGCATCTGTGGGCCAGCGCTGAGATCTGCCGCGGCGAAGAGCGCGATATTGGTTTTGGTGGCGCCGAGGTCACCGGCGAGGATGTAGGAGTTGCTTGGCATTTAGTTCGCAGGCTTCTTTCCATCGATAACCAATGAGGTGTATCGAAGTACACCGTCTGTATTGCGTCCATCAAAGCGACTTGAGCGTTGAACCATTCCATCCTCAGGCTGCCAGTCAGAATATATAAACTGGCCAGCATCGGTGTAATACTCCAGCGCATTTACTATAAACCCTGCGTTGGCCAAAGCCTCGGCGAGTGTAGAGTGCGTGTAAAGCACCTTATGGTCATCCGCCCCAGGGCCATTTCCACCTGGTTTAACGAAAGCAATGTACTGCGGGTCAGGATGGAAACCATCTGGCACAGCGATTCGTAGATATCCTCCAGGCTTTAGATAACGGTGACACAGCCGTAATGCTTTGGCAGAATCTTCCTGAGATAAATGCTCCCAAACATGCTCAGCTAAAATAGCACTAAGCGACGAGCCTCTAAAGAACTTAGCCCAATCCTTCTCGGAGGTAATATCCAATAGATTGATATCTGTATGTAGCCAGCCCCTGTAATACGTACCGTCGGCTCCAACCACTAGGCGCAGCGCATTACTGGGTGAAAAGAGCTGCGTCAACCTAAATCTGGCCAAGTTGATTACTTGCCAAACCCATTTTCTAAAACGCATAAGCATCAATTATATAATGCAGTAGTGAATCCAGTAACCCAGGGCTTACTCAAGCAACTCAACGACCCTGCGCTGAGCGCGTTCGCACAGGACTGGGATACAGTGACCGAACTGGTGATTGAGATTTATCAGCAGAAGTCGTTGACTGTGGAGCAGCAAGCGCGCTTCTTCGAAGCACAGGAGCACTTGCAAGCCGCCTACCCTGCACTCGCCAGCCAACTGGAGCCCTATTGGCGCAGTGCGCGCATCAAAGGCGAGCTAGTGGTCGGCGACCCCTTCTTAGCGGTGTTCAGCAAGCCCTCGGCCAAAGAGTTTGTCGAGAATTGGGATGTGATGCGCACGCTACCTGCTGCGCGCGAAGCGCTCAACATGCTACTGATGGCGCGTATCGAAGCCCAATAAAAAAAAAGCGGCCTGTGCTTTCACAGGCCGCTTTTTTGTTGTATTGATAACGGGACTATTCGCCGAACTTGATACCCTGTGCCAGCGGCAATTCTTTGCCCCAGTTGATGGTATTCGTCTGGCGGCGCATGTAGGCGCGCCAGGCATCCGAGCCGCTCTCGCGGCCACCGCCGGTTTCCTTCTCGCCACCGAAAGCGCCACCAATCTCAGCGCCAGAGGTGCCGATGTTGACGTTGGCGATGCCGCAGTCACTGCCGCCAGCAGAGAGGAAACGCTCCATGGTCTGCATGCTGTCTGTGAAGATTGCACTGCTCAGACCCTGGGGTACGTCATTGTGAATACGCAGCGCGTCTTCTACATTCTCGTAGTCAAGAATGTAGAGCACCGGTGCAAAAGTCTCTTCTTTTACAACGTCGCTTTGCGCCGGCATGCGCACGATAGTGGGCTGCACGTAGTTGCCGGCGCCTTCGATACGCTGGCCGCCGGTGAGCACCTGGCCGCCCTCTTGTTGAGCCTGGGCGACGGCGGCTTCCATCTTCTCCACGGCCACATCGGTCACCAGCGGGCCCATCAGGGTACTTTCGTCCAGCGGGTTACCAATACTGACCTGGCCATAAGCCTTGACCAAACGCTGGGTCAGCTCATCCACCACACTCTTGTGGGCAATGATGCGGCGCGTGCTGGTGCAGCGCTGGCCAGCCGTTCCCACGGCGCCGAAGAGGATACCGCGCACGGCGAGATCCAAATTGGCATCCTCAGTCACGATGATGGCGTTGTTACCGCCAAGCTCCAGGAGCGTCTTGCCGAAGCGACCGGCCACCGTCTGGTTCACATGGCGGCCCACTTTGGTGGAACCGGTGAACGAGATCAGCGGAAGGCGCGGGTCATTGATCATCAGCTCGCCCACTTCCTGGCCGGTGCCGATGACAAGGCTGAAGATAGCGCTCAGACCGTGATCGGCCATGACACGGTTGCAAATATGCTGCGTGGCGATGGCAGACAGCGGCACCATCTCCGATGGTTTCCAAATGACGGTGTCACCGCACACACTGGCCAGAGTGGAATTCCACGACCAAACCGCAATCGGGAAGTTGAAGGCGCTGATCACGCCAATAGGCCCAAGCGGATGCCATTGCTCGTACATGCGGTGGCTGGGGCGTTCGCTGTGCATGGTCAGGCCATAGAGCTGGCGGCTGAGGCCGAGAGCGAATTCGCAGATATCGATCATCTCCTGCACTTCGCCCAAACCTTCAGCGCGGATCTTGCCCATCTCTAAGCTGACCAGCTCGCCGAGCGGTTCTTTGAGCTCGCGCACCGCCTCACCCAAGTCACGCACCACCTGGCCGCGCTTGGGGGCCGGCACGTTGCGCCACGCCTCAAAGGCTTGTTGGGATGCCGCCACCACCTGGTCATAGGAGGCCTTGGTGGCCTGGATGACCTTAGCAATGGGCTCGCCCGTGGCCGGGTTATACGAAACCAGCTCAGCGCCGGCCTTGTCTTCAAGCCAATGGTCAACGCCAAAAGAGGCGCCGGGGTTTACGGCTTTGATGTTCAGCTTATCAAGTAGGGATTTCATACAGCTCCTGGAAAGTTAGCATTACAGATACAAAACCAAGTATAGCGCAGGCTACTCAGCCATCTGGAGACGGAACTCAACGGTGGGCGTGGTCTTCTCATCGCCGCACGAGGCGTGCACAGGCGCACCTTCGCTGCGTTCGACCGTGAGCGTATGCTCGGCCTCGCCAGCTTGCAGATGCACAACCCAGCGCTGCTCGCCTGCCGGCTGGCTATCCAGCAGGCGCACGCCGGCGGCAGCCGTATAGCCGAGCTGTTGGCGCAGCAGCAGCTCGGCGGCCTGGACAGGCTCTGGCCAGGCGGTGTAGCCGCGGCAATAGTCGAGCGGGACATGGCCGTCAAGAACTGACTGCGTGAGAGACACAGCGTTATGCGGGCGTATGCGCCCATACGAGCGGCCAGTAGGCAGCGCCAGAACATTGGCGGCGAAGCGGTGGCCACCGTGGTGGCTGCTCTCCCACACGGCGGAGCCAAACTGAGCATGCAGCACGTTGTAAACGGTAATGCCGTGCAACACGCAGCAGGCATCACGCTGGCCATTGGTGCACACCAAGACGATGGGCTCCGTGCTGATGTGGGCCGCATACTGCTCTGCGCCAGCCACCAGCGCACCCAAGTCCAGTGCAGCCAGTTCCGCATAGCTATCAAGCTCAAACTTGTAAAGCACAGGTTCATCGCCCAGCACAGCGGCAAACAAACGCAGACGCTCGGCACGGTCTTTCTGCTTGATCAGCAGCAGGCGTGAGCCGGGGAGCTGTGCCAACTGGGCATCTACCTGAGCACGAACCTCAGCATCGATGCTGCTCTCCTCCCAGGCTTTGGCGCCCCAGCGCTCTGTGTACTCAAGCGCAAACCACACCGTGGCCTTGGGGGCGCTGCCAACCAGCGATTCGTTTAGGTTTTCGGATTCAAGCGAACAAGGAATATTGGTGATGGGGGCAATCGTCATGCAACATGTATACACTAAAACTGTGTCGTCCTGAGCGTAGTGAGGGCAACACACATTAACAATCCTAAGTGAAGGTTAAACTGAGCGCCTTTTTCCTGCGTTCATTGTGGATTATTGCTTGAGCACCTGCTCAATGACATCAAAGCCCGGCAGTGGGGCACGCGCCGCATAGAAGCCCGCCCAACGGTCTCCGCCATCAGCCAGGCGTTTCATGATATTGCTGACGGTAAAGCTGTCTGCACGCAGCGACGGGTCATCCAGCTCATCCCAAGTGAGCGGCGCAGCCAGCGGCGCTCCGGGTTTGGCGCGCAGCGAATACGGGGCAATGCCCGTCTGGGCGTAGCGGTTGCGCAAGTAATCTAGGAAGATGCGCCCCTTGCGCTTGTCCTTGCGGATCTGCGTGGTGAACTTGCTATCACGGCGCTCCAGCGTGGTGCACACCGCCTTGGCGAATAGCAGCACCGTGTCAAAGGTGTGCTGCGGCTGCAGCGGCACAACCACATGCAGGCCGCGGCTGCCTGTGGCCATCACGAAGGAAGGCAAGCCCATCTCCGTGAGCATGCTGCGCATATCTTTAGCACCACTGATCACCGCATCCCAACTGTCATCGGTGGATGGGTCAAGGTCGAAGACGATCTTGTCTGGCTGGTCTAGCAGCGGCGCCTGACTGGTCCAGATATGGATAACAAACGAAGCCAGCTGTGCCAAATAGACCAGCGTTGCGGCGTTGTTGATCATCACCTGCAATTGGGTCTCGGCGGCGCTGGCGCTGGTACGTACTTCGACGAGGCTGACGAACTTAGGAAAGTAGTCCGGCGCCTCTTTGTGGAAGAAGCCTTGAGCGCGGATGCCATCAGGGAAGCGCTGCATGCTGATGGGCCGGTTCTGCACGTGCGGCAGCATGACTGGCGCAATTTGCTCATAGTAATCAACGACGCGCGCTTTGTTCACATCTGGAAAGAGCAGCTTGGCCGGATTGGTGACCTTGATGCGCTGGCCGTCCACCTCACGCTGCTCGTCGGCTGTCGCCTGTGCGGCCGGCGGCACAGCCGCTGGCTCAACGGCGGCGGGTTGCGCCGCAGTGGCCTCACGGCGCACGCTGGCCGCATCCTTATCCGCGCGCAAGCCGAGAAAGCGCGGATGACGAATCTTGTTGAGCTTGGTCCATTCGCCAAAACCAACCTGAGCTACCAGCTCTGGGCGCACCCAGCACACCCCTTCCAGCGGCAGCAAATCATCTGGCAGGAAAGGATTGGTATCGCTGGCCAGCGCGTCTAGCTGCTTACGAATATCGCGGATAGCCTCGTCCGAAAAACCAGTCCCCACGCCGCCAACAAACTGCAGTTTGTCTTCACTTTCTGGGTAGTAGCCCACCAACAGCGCACCAAAGCCGCGTATGCCGCCTTGCGGCTCGGTGAAACCGCCGATCACAAACTCCTGCTGGCGCACACATTTCCACTTGAGCCAGCTCTTGGAGCGGCTGCGCTGGTAGATTGCATTGCCATCTTTGGCAATCACGCCCTCCTGGCCGCTGGCACAGGCCTGTTGGAACATTTCCAGCCCCCCGCCCTCCTGGTGCTCCATATAGCGCAGAGGATCGGTGTACTGCACCAATCCGCGCAACAACTCCTTGCGCTCGAGCTGGCTGAGGCGCGTGGTGTCGTAGCCCTCGTAATGAGTTACATCAAACAGATACATGAAAGCCGGTGCCTCGCTGAGTACTTGCTGCGAAGGCTTTTGCACATGCATACGTTTTTGCAATTGCTCAAAGCTGGGGCGGCCGCCATCGAAGGCAACAATTTCGGCATCGGCCACAAAATCGCCTTGGCCGTGCTCTTTGAGCGCGGCCACCAACTCTGGATATTGTTCCGTAATAATGAGCTTGTTGCGCGAGAGCATCTGCACCTGGCCGCCCTTACGGTAGATGATGGCGCGCTGCCCATCCAATTTCGGCTCATAGATCCAGTTGGCGCGCTCCACCGGGCGGTCTTCCGGCGAAGCCAGCATCGGCTCTTGCCAACCCGGGAAGCTGGCCTCGGCCAGCTTCTCCAGCGACTCCGGCTGCAGGCGGCGCAAAGCGGCGGGCATCTGGGCTCGGGCGCCCTCATCCCACAGCTCTTCGATGCTCCTGCCGCTCTTTACCGAAAGCGGCAGCTCGGTAACGATATCGAATTCAGGATTGGCGAAGGCATCTTTCATCTTCACCATCAGCCAGTTTTCCTGCTTGCCCTCGTAGCGCGTGCGCACGAAGGCAAACTCACCTTTGAGCTTCTCGCCCTCGAAGCGCACTTCAACCAAGCCCGCCTCTAGCGACTCCTGCATAGTGAAAGGCTTTCGCTTAGTGCCACGAATATTTGTGTAGATACCCTGGTCCCACAAGATGATGGGCCCGGCGCCATATTCACCTTTCGGGATCACACCTTCGTAATCGAGATACTCCATGGGGTGATCTTCAGTGCGCACGGCAAGGCGCTTGACCACGGGGTCATGCGATGGGCCTTGCGGCACAGCCCATGACACCAGCACGCCATTGATCTCAAGGCGCACATCGTAATGCAGCCGCGTGGCGTCGTGCTTTTGGATGCAGAAGCGGGCTTGATGGGGAGCTAGTGACGGCGCGGCAGCCGCCGCAGCCGCGGGCTGCGGCTCGCTGGTCTTGGCGAAATCGCGCTTGTCGCGATACTCCTGTAAGCTGCTGTGCGGGTCAGCCACGCAACCTGCCTGTGGCTACGCGTCGACGCGGGCCTTGCTGGCTTCAATGCTGGCACGCAGCGAGGCAAGCAGGTCATCATCCTTGGTCTGCACGGGGGCGCTGCCCACCACTTCAGGCGTGATGCCCTGGGCCTTCTGCTCGATGATGCGCTTGATCTCGGCGGTGAAGGTATCCTCGTACTGCGCAGGCTGAAAGGGCTGCGTGAGTTGATTGACCAGATTGAGCGCCAGGTCCAGCTCGCTTTCCTTGACCTCGTCAGCGCCGGGCAGGTTCAGGCCATCCGACTCGCGCACTTCAGACTGGTAGCGAATCTGGTTCAAGATGAGCACATCCCCTTCCGGCTTGAGGATGGCCAGGTTCTCCTTGGTGCGCAAGATGAACTTGGCCACGGCCACTTTCTTGGATTGCTTCAGCGCTTCGCGCAGCAAGCTATAGGCACGGGCGGCGTTCTTATCCGGCCCTAAATAATAGGGCTTGTCAAAATAGACGCTGTCAATTTCATCTTCGTTGGCAAACGAGAGAATCTCGATGCTCTGGGTCTTCTTGGGGCTGGCGCTCTTGATGTCTTCGTCTTCAATCACTACATACTGGCCGTCTTCAACCTCAAAGCCTTTGACGATCTGGTCATAGGGTACTTCTTGGCCATCGGCGGCGGCCACACGCAAATATTTGATGCGCGAATGGTCGCTCTTGCGCAACTGGTTGAAGGAAAGCTCATTCTCACGCGTGGCGGAGAACAGCTTCACCGGGATGTTGATCAAACCGAAAGCAATGGCGCCAGACCAGATGGCTCGTGCGCCGCCTGCGGCTTTTTTGCTCTTTACTTCAGAAGCATTGTCTTCAGACATGGCGAATACTCCTTTGAGATGGGAGATAGGGTAATTTTAGCGTATTGGAAAGAGGAGATTCGGGATTGGAGATTGGAGATTACTAACTGCCACTTGGTAATCTCCAATCTCTATTTACTATTTACCATTTACCATTGCTAAATGCGCTCCATCACCTACTTCTACCCCGAAGGGCACGCCGCCCACGCCCAACCCAGCCACCCGGAGCGTCCACAGCGCGTCGAGACCATCCGCCGGGCACTCGAGCACAGCGGGCTGTGGCAACAGGGCAGCCAGGCGGCGGCCGAACCGTTGCCAGCCGCCCTGCTGGAGCGCGTGCACAGCGCCGAGATGCTGCATGCCATCCAGCAACACAGCCAGCACGAGCGCAACCTGGATGCGGATACCTTCACCACCAAGCAGAGCTGGGCGCAGGCGCAAATCGCCGCGCAGGGGGCGGTGGCGGTGGCGCGTAGTGTGTGGCGCGGCGACGCGCAAACCGGTTTTGCGCTCAGCCGCCCACCCGGCCACCACGCCACACACAGCCAGCCGATGGGTTTCTGCTTGCTGAACAACGTAGCCATCGCCGCGGAATATTTACTGCAGCACGAAGGGGCTGAGCGTTTAGCGATCCTGGATATGGATGTGCATCACGGCAACGGCACACAAGACATCTTCTACGCCCGCAATGATGTGCTGTTTTGCAATACGCAGCAGCTGCCGCTGTGGCCGGGCAGCGGCCGCCTGGAAGAACGCGGCACCGGCGCTGGCCTCGGCTACACCGCCAACCTGCCTCTGCCTCCGGGCAGCGGCGACGCCGCTTTTACCGCGGCTTATGGCGATCTGTTTCCTAAACTACTGGATGACTTCAAGCCAGAAATGCTGCTGGTGAGTTTTGGTTTTGATTCGCACTGGAGGGATCCGTTGGCCAACCTACAGGTCAGCGCGGCAGGCTACGGAGATGCGGTGGCTTCATTACGCGCCTGGGCTGATGCGCACTGTAACGGCAAGATCGCCCTTGTTCTTGAAGGAGGCTATGACCTTGACGCGGCGGCGGCCTGCGGCCAGGCAGCGGCGCAAGCCCTGCTGGGATTGGAAATCAGCGATGCCCTTGGCCCTTCGCCCTATGCCGAAGGCGAGGAGTGGAAGGTGCTCTTGACTAAGGCAGAGAAAATATTTAGCCGCAGATGAACGTGGATAAACACAGATAAAGTACCTCTATCTGCGCCCATCCGCGTCTATCTGCGGTTGAACAAATAAGCAAGGAGTCACCATGGAACTTTCCATCATGATCGAAGGACAAGACGGGCTGAACTGGCAACGGCTGGCCACAGCCGTTGAAGATTTTGGCTTCGCTGGCTTATACCGCAGCGACCATTACACCAACGCCAGCCCGCCTGAGAAAGATTCGCTGGAGCTGTGGGTCTCGCTGACCTGGCTGGCCAGCCACACCAAACGCATTCACTTCGGCCCATTAGTCTCGCCCTTCTCCTTTCGCCACCCGGCGCTGACAGTGCGCATGGCTGCCGCCGTGGATGACCTGAGCGGCGGGCGGCTGGTGCTCGGCCTCGGCGCTGGCTGGCAAGTGCGCGAGCACGAGATGTTTGGCATCGACCTGCTAGAAATGTCGGCACGCATGCGTCGCTTCGAAGAAGGCCTGGAAACCGTCAGCCGCTTGCTGAACAGCAACTCGCCGCTGGACTATGACGGCGCGCACTACCAACTCAAACAAGCCATCCTGCTGCCACGCCCGCAGCGCCCCGGCGGCCCAACCATTCTGGTGGGCGGCAACGGCAAGCAGCGCACACTGAGGCTGGCCGCCAAATACGCCGGCGAATGGAACGGCGTGGGTCTCACGGCCGACGCCTATGCCGAGCGCGTGCCGCTGTTGGCGCAGTACCTGGAACACGAAGGCCGCCAAGCCAGCGAGGTCAAGCGCAGCGTGATGGTGCGCGGCATCTTTGGTCACACGTCCGCCGAGTTGGCCAGCAAGCTGGCCGCCACGCCGTTCACGGCCGAGGACTGGCGCACGCGCGGCGCGCTGGTGGGAGAACCCAGCCAGCTCAGCGAGCAGTTGGCGGCGCTGGCCGCGGCCGGCTGCCAGCAGGTGATGCTGCAATGGATCGACCAGGATGATATCGAAGGGTTGGAAGCGCTGGCCAAGGATGTGCTGCCGCAGGTGGCCGCGCTCTAGGAGGAACACATGAAGGTATCCGAAGCTATTCGGCGCAAACGCGCCATCCGAGACTTTACCGATGAACCGCTGCCAGACGAGGTGGCCACGGCCATCTTGAAAGCCGGCCGTCGCTCGCAGTCTTCAAAGAACCGGCAGGCCTGGCGCTTCATCGCCATCCGTGAGCGCGAGACGCTGCGCCAGCTCAGCAAGCTGGGCCAGTTCGCAGGGCACCTAGCCGGCGCGGCAATGGGCGTACTCATCCTCACGCCACCGCCGGAGAAGTTCTACGGCGCTCTGTTCGATGCCGGGCAGGCGGCGGCCTACATGCAGTTGGCGGCTACCGAGATGGGCGTGGGCTCATGCCTAGCCACCCTGTATGAAAGCGAGAAAGTCGCCGCCCTGCTGGGCATCCCAGAGGATTGGCAGGCGTTGATGGCCATCTCGTTTGGCTATCCGGCGGAGAAGGAGAAGCTGCGTCTGGCCAAGCTGCTGCGCGGCCGCAAAGACTTTGACGAAGTGGTGAAGTGGGAGAGGTGGTGAGGAGAAGTGGAGATTGGAGATTGGCGTAGGACAAAGCTCTAATTTCTAACTACGAACCGCCTTTCTCCTCCATCTTGCGTAAAATCCGTTCAACGGTTTGGGGAGTACGCGAGGTGATCTCTTTGCCATACTGCCGTTCCAACCAACCGCCGGGGTCTCCCGGCGCAGTCGTATCGGTAACACTCAACAGCGCGCCATTGGCATAGTGCACAAAGCGGAATGGCTTACCCTCGGGTCTGTGCGGCAACGTAAAGCCCAATCTAGGGCGGTGTTTGAAGAAGGTCACCAGCAAGTATGACCTGCCACCGTGCGCAATGCCGGCAAACGGATCGGAAGCCAACATTTTCGTCAACTCTTTCTGGCTCCTGATGATCGTAGTTGCCTTGAAACCGAGTCTCTTTGGCCAGGCAGCCTCCAGTTCACTCTCCCAAGCCTTCACCTCCGGCGTCTGCGCCTCGAAAATGATGTTGCCGCTGGAGAGCACGGATCGCACGCCTGAAAACCCCAGCGCCTCAAACACACCGCGCAGATCTGCATTCTTCATATTAGGGAATGCGGGAGCGATACCGCGCAGCAGCGCAGCGTAGGTAGCCATGTTGCTTAGTTGTAATCTTCTTCGATGTGTTTAAGCGCCATCTCAAAGGGCTGTGTGGTTAGCTGCATGCTGCCCTTGAAGGGATTGTCCAGCTCTTCGATGAGCTGAAAGACCATGGCTTGCAGGAAACCGATGACAAAGGCGGAGAACAGACCATAGAACGCCACTTCAAACGGCATGAGCAGGAACGTGACCAGCGCAAAGGATGAGGCGAGGTAAATAAAGTACTTGAGGAAGCGCGGCAAGCGGTTGCGGCTTTCATTGGTGCGTTCAGTGCGCAGCAAGGCCAGCTCGCCATAATGCTCGACGATCTGCTCGAACACAATCGAGTCGTGATCATCGTCAAAGTCCACACTCTGGATAACTTCGGAGATCTTGCGCAGCGCCAGGCCGCTCTTGGCATTGCGCTTGCCTTGCGCCAACAGGCGAAATTTGCCCTCTACGATGTACTCGATGTACTCGCGGATGCCCTGTTCGATGCGCTGTGTAAACTCAGGGTCACGGAAATAGAGGCTGAGACGGAAGAGTTGCTCAAGGGCTTGCGCTTCTTTGCCAATCAATGCAGAGATACGGTTGTACTGGCTCCACACTTCAAAGACGACGAAAGCCGCCAGGATGCCGTACAGCGTGCCGAAGACGCCCAAAAAAGCGCTCAGGCCGCCGAGATCATTGATAAATTGAGGGGTGTTCAGATGGATACGCGCCGCCCAGTACAAAACGGCGCACACAAAGCCGAATAAGAACGAGCGCAAGAGCATGTTGTATTGTACACAGCTTTGCCGCACACCGCGGTAAGTGCCGCGCAAGGCACCTGTGAAAGTACGAAAATACTTCGGCGCAACCTAGCTCAGGTGAGGGCGAGCGTGACGGACTAGCACACCCGCCCTCCTGAGGAGGAGCAAGATGCCGCTGCGCTAGACAGCGGCAACTGCTACGGGCTCTGTGTCCAGCAGGCGCATGAACGCACGGAAGATATCCGATTCCGTGATGATGCCAACGAGCGCACCATCCGCCACCACTGGCAGAGCTCCGATCTTATGCTGCAGCATGAGGCGGGCGGCCTCAGTGAGTGCCGTGTCTGGCGTGACGGTGAAGGGCTTCTTCGTCATCAGCTTCTCCACGCCCAAGCGCTGCAGCAAGTAAGTGATTTCATGAATGCTGAGCCCGGTGGCCTCAGACGGCCCGGCCTCACGCAAATCTCCATAAGTAACAATGCCCACCAAGCGGCCATCTTCCACTACCGGCAAGCGGCGAATGTGTTGCGCGCGCATCAAGGCGGTAGCCTCGGGGAGCGTGGTGCCGGGTTCCACCGTCACCAACTCTGTGGTCATCCAATCTGCAACTTTGTGTGTTTTCATAATCCGCCTCCTCCTTACGCCCATACTTTACGGCGTGCGACAAGTGGCCAGTAGATACAAATGTCCCGTAAATGTCACAAAAAAAGGCCGAGCAATGCTCGGCCTTTGTGTATGCAAGGAATCTGGCTAGTTAAGACGCTGGACCACGTATTCGGCCAGCTCAGCCAAGCCATCACGCTCGGCACAGGCCGGCATAGGCAGCAGCGAGTCTTGCGCCAGGCGCACATAGCGGTGCGCTTCTTCGTGCGCCTGCTGCACCGCCCCACTCTGGCGAATATCGTCGATCAGCGCTTCCATACGCTCTTCTTGCAGCACTTCGCCATTGAGCAGCACTTGCATGCGCTCGTCGTCCGGTTGGCTTTGGAGGAAATACAGCGTGGGCAAGGTGAACAAGCCATGGCGCAGGTCACTGGCTACTGGCTTGCCGAGCGTGCTCTCGTCGGAAGAGAAATCCAGCACATCATCCACCACCTGGAAGGCCATGCCGATGCTGTTGCCGTATGTATTGAGCAGCTCGCCATATTGCGGGAACACACCGGCCAGATGGGCAGGCGCCTTGGCGGCTAGCTCAAACATGGAGGCTGTCTTGGCGTATATACGCAGGTTGTATTCCTCACGCGTGGGGAAGGTGTTGCGGGTGAAGAGCTGATTGACCTCACCATTGACGATAATGGAAAGGGTCTTGGCGAACATCTGCATCACTTCGACAGACTCCGCCTGCGAGCCCAGCCAGGCCGCCTGCGAGAACAAGAAATCGCCAGCCAGGATAGTGGCGGCCGAATTCCACAGCGCGTTCAGGGTGGGCTCGCCACGGCGCAAAGTGGCGCCGTCGATCAGATCATCGTGCACCAAGGTGGCGGTGTGCAGCATCTCGACCGCGGCGGCCACGGTGACGGCATGCGGATGCGGCGCATTGAGCATGCCCGCCACCAGCAAGGTGACCGTAGGGCGCACGCGCTTGCCGCCGGAGTTGAGCAACTGCTCCAAGGCATAGGCCAACTCAGGGTGGTAGCCATCCGCCACACGGCGCATGCGCTCCTCTACCTCAGGAAGTTGGGTCTGCACTTGAGCGTGAAAATCCAGCATGGTCATTGCTGTGCCTCTATACCAAACAAATAGCGAGCGTTGGCGGTGGTTGCGGCCGCCACGTCTTCGACAGGCAGCCCTTTGAGCTCAGCGAGCTTCTCTGCCACCAAATTAACGCGGGCCGGCTCATTGCGCTGGCCGCGTTGCGGGTGTGGCGAAAGATAAGGGCTGTCTGTTTCAATCAAGATACGCTGCAGGGGAACCTGGCGAGCAATGGATTGCAAATCGGTGGCCTTCTTGAAGGTCAGCGGCCCAGTGAAACCCAAAAAGTAGCCGGCGGCCAGTGCCTTATCAGCCACGGCCTGCTCAGCTGAGAAGGAATGCAGCACACCCGGGCGCTCGGCCAGGGGGCTGCGGCTGGCTTTCAGCTGCGCCTGCCAATCAAGCAAAATAGCCAGCAAGTCTTCGCTGGCTTCACGGTTATGCACAATCACCGGCAATTCCATCTCTGCGGCCAATTCTAACTGAGCTTGCAGCACTTTTTGCTGAACATCATGCGGCGCATCATCCCAGTAATAATCCAAGCCTATTTCGCCAACCGCCTGCACCTTGGGCTGCGCGGCCAGGCTGCGCAATTCGGCGGCGCTGTGCTCGCCCCACAGCAGGCTGCTGTTGGGGTGCACACCCACGGCGGCGTACACCGCGGCCTGCTGCTGCGCCAGGGCCACTACACCCTGGGCATTGGCAAGGTCTGTACTCGGGTTCAGCATCACTTCCACGCCTGCCTCCTGTGCTCGGGCAATCACTTCGGCCCGATCGTGATCAAAGGCGTCAAAGTCTAAATGGCAGTGCGTATCGATCAGCGCCATTTAGGATCTAGCTAATGCCTGCAAGTCGCAAGCCATCCTGCAAGATGGCCTGCACTTTATCTCCATGTGTAGTTTCGCAGTACACACGTATCTTGGGCTCCGTGCCGGAGAAGCGCACCAGCAGCCAGCCACCGTCTTCCAAGTTGAACTTAAACCCATCAGTAGAGTCCAGCCCCGTCACTTTCAAGCCGCCGACGGTTTCAGGGTTGGCGTTGAGCACCATCTGCTCCACGGCAGCACGGTCACCTTCAAACAGGCTGTCAATGCGGTCATAGTAGTGCGCGCCCACTTTGGCGAAGAGCCACTCGATGAGCTCAGTGGGCTTCTTGTTGAGCTTGACCATCAGATCCAGAATGTATAGCCCCGCCAGAATGCCGTCACGCTCAGGCACATTGCCGCGGAAGGCATACCCGCCGGACTCTTCGCCGCCGATCATGGCGTCCACTTCCATCATCTTGGGGGCCACATACTTGAAGCCCACACCGGTATCGTAGACCGGCACATCATAGATCTTGCCCAGCTTGTTGAGCATGGTGGTGGTGGAGAGCGTCTTGACGATGGGGCCGCGCTCGCCGCGCACTTCAAGCATGTAGTAGGCCAGCAAGCCAAAGGCGCGCAACTGGTCAATGAATTGACCCTTCTCATCGCCCAGGCCCATGCGGTCAGCATCACCATCAGTGATGAGCAGCACATCAGCATTGTTGGCTACAGTGGCGGCCAAGCCGGCATCCACATTCGGCTGAATGGGTTCGGGGCGCTGCATCTCGGGATAGACCGGGTTGCGCTGGTTGTGAATCTCGATCACGCGCGTCTTGCCGCCTGCCAGCAAACGCGGGAACCAGCCGGCGCCGTTGCCCCACATGGTATCGACCATGACCGTGAAGCCAGCGTCCTTGATGGGCTGCAGGTCAATCAGGTCTTGCAGGTGCTCAATGTATTTGGGCGCGGCATCAAAGAGTTCGATTAGGCCTTGTGCCTGGGCATCTTCAAAATCCATCGTGCTGACGCCAGCCACAGTGTCTGGAATGGCCGCTTCGATCTCGGCCAAGCCTTCAGGGTCAATGGCGCCACCGTTCTCATCACGCACCTTGAAGCCGTTATCGGTCGGCGGATTGTGCGAAGCGGTGATGTTAATGGCGCCGCCCGCCTTCTGCGTGAGCACGGCGTAGGCGATCACCGGCGTGGGCGTAGCGTCTTGGGTGAGATAGGCCTTGATGCCGTTGCCTGCCAATACACAGGCGACTGCGGCAGCAAAGTTTTCTGAGTGGAAGCGCTTGTCATAGCCCACCACTACGCCCATGGCTGTCTTGTTGTGGTTCTTAATGTAGGTTGCGTAGCCCTGGGCTGCGCGCTGGACCGCATCAAAAGTGTAATCCTTGGCAATTACGCCACGCCACCCGTCGGTTCCAAAGCGGATATCTTTGGCCATTATATGATTCCTGTAAATGTGATTTTTAGTACAAGCTAATTATAGCAGAAGGCACGCACAAACTCAAACACACAAGTAGTTAGACTTGGGCTGACTAGCCGGCGAAGCGGTGAACATCGGCTGCAGACCCTGCGGCGTCACGCGGTGGTGTTTAATTTCACTCACCATAGCCTCTGACCAGGCGTTTTTGGGCTTTCAGACACGCAAGCCAGACCGGGCTTTCCCGTATACTGGCGGGTATGAGTCCTGCATCCCGCCGCTCCACCAAAAACAAGCCCGCACCGCACCGTAGCCAGAAGCAAGCGGCCAGCCCCAGCCGCGCGGCTGGCTGGCTGCAGAGGTTGCCCGCGCTGGCTGGGCCAGCCTTCTGGGTGATGGTGCTGGCTGTACTGGCGGTGCGCTTCTGGAAGCTGGAGAGCCTGCAGGCCGAGGTCTTTGGCGACATCAGCACGGCTACCATCTATGTGCGAGACGTGGTGAGCGGCCGCTGGCCGTTCTATATCCCCCTCAGCACCGGGCCGCTATTCCACTATTTAGCCGCTCCGGCTGCACTGGTAATGGGGCTGACCTACTACAGTCTCAAAGTCAGCTCGGTACTCATCAGCCTCGGTGCGTTGGCCTTCACCTATGCGCTGGCCCGCCGCCTCATCAATTCCACCTTTGCCACCCTGGCCACATTCATCGCCGGCATCTCCTACTGGCTGCTGATCCACAGCCGCCTGGGCAACGTGCCCATCGTGGTGCCGCTGTTGGCCGCTGCGCTAGCTTGGCTGCTGGTGTGCTACATCCAGCAGCCAGAAAACCGCTGGCTGCGTTGGGCGGCGGTTGTCTCGATCCTGGGGCTGTACACCTACCCCGGCGCCTACATGCTGCCGGCAGCGCTGCTGCTGGCCATGCTCATTTTGCACTTCAGCGGGCCACGTGTTCCCGCCGCCGATTGGCTGCGCGTGATTGCCTTACTGATCCTGCTGGCGCTGCCCTATGCCTGGATCGTCTCGCAGAATGCGGTGGCCTTCACGTCTGAAGGCTATCTGGGCGGCAAGTTCGTACTGAGCGCCGAGGGCATCGGCCAACTGGCGCAAAACGCGCTCAAGGCCTTCGCCGCCTACAACATTCGCGGCGACAGCATTAGCCGTGTCAACATCGCCTACCGCCCCCATCTCGATGCAGTCAGCGGTGTGCTCTTTCTGCTGGGAATGTGGTTCTGGCTGCACCAACCCCGCCGCCGCGAGGGTCTGATACTGCTGGGTATGTTCGCGCTGATGCATGTGCCCTCAATGCTGGTCATCAGCAACAATCACGAGGTGCCCTCGGCCACGCGCACGGTGGGTGCGGCGCCGCTGGCGTATGTGTTTGTCGCCAGCGGCATTTGGCAACTGGCCGCCTGGCTGCGCACGCGCGCGAGCCACGCGGTCACCGTGGCGGCCTGCCTCGGTCTTGTGCTGTTCATCACGTTGCTGAATCTTGTGGGCTATTTCGGCGCCTACATCAATGGTTTGCCCTACCAAAACACACCGATTGCGCGCCACATCACAGATTACGCCAATCTGTTGCCAGAGAACACGCAGGTCTATCTAGTGAGCTGCTGCTGGGAGTCTGGCATGCCTGAGCCGATCAGCATTCAAGACGAAATGGACCAGCCAGAGAATTTCCATCACATCCAAGCGGATGAGCTCAGCTGCAGCGCGCTGGATGCAACCCTGCAGGGTCCAGCCGTGATCGTGTGGAGTTACCGCGAGCCACTGCCAGCGCCCCAGCTGGAGGCTTGTGCCGAGCGCTTCCCGGCGCAGCAATTCACCAGCCGGAGCAACTTGCCCCTCTTCCATGCTGCGCCAGTGCAAGGCCTGCGCGTGGTGCAACCCAGCGCAGGCTTGGAAGCGCAGTGGGTGCAATGGAATGAGCAAGCCGTGCTGGTCTATTACTCCGCGCTCGACAGCGGGCGCATTGAAGATGTGCTGGATGGCAACTTCGACTCGTTGATGCGCGGCGCGGGCGATAACCCCCTCGTGCTGGAATTCGAGTTTGACGCGCCGGCTCAAGTGCAAACGCTGGACATCAGTTTGGCGGGCCTGCGCGAATTCGAGGTGCTGTTGGTGCTCACCTACCCCGACGGCAGCACGCATGACATCCATGAGAGCTACAGCGAGATGCCGTCTGACCCCACGGTGACGCTAGCCCTGCCCAGCACGGAAGCTGGCGTGAGCAATCTGCACATTGAGATCAAAGACCTGGCCCCCGAGCCGGCCAACGGCTATCACATCCATGTGCGCGATGTGGTGCTAGAGTAACCCGCACAACTGCCTGGCAACTTATAAGTGCCATCCACAGATAACACATAGATAGAAGCACGAAAACTTTGTGACTTTGTGGTTCAGCTTTACAGGCCGCTATAATCACTGCCATGGATGCGCACGTGCGCCGCTACTTTGACTATGCTGCCACCACGCCGCTTGACCCGCGCGTGTGGCAGGCGATGCAGCCCTATTTTGAGGCCGAGTTCGGCAACCCGTCTTCGGTGCACGGCTACGGCCAACGCGCCGAGGCCGCCGTGGAGCAGGCCCGCGGCCGCCTGGCCGCCGCGCTCGGCTGCCAGCCTGAGGAACTGCTGTTCACCTCAGGCGGCACAGAGAGCGATAACCTGGCGCTGCGCGGCGCTGCCCTGGCCGCCCGCCGCCTGCGCGGCGCCAACCGCTTACTGGTCAGCCCAGTCGAGCACCCCGCCGTGGCGCGCACCGCGCAACAACTGACAAGCCAGTTCGGCTTTGAGCTCACCCTACTGCCGGTAGACGAATACGGCCAGGTCAACCCGCAAGATGTGGCGCGCTTGCTCACGCCGGATACCGCACTAGTTTCAGTCATCCTGGCCAACAACGAAATCGGCACCATCAACCCCATCAGCGAGATCGCTGCCATTTGCCGCGAGCGTGGCGTGGTGCTGCACAGCGATGCGGTGCAAGCTCCCGCCTATCTGCCGCTCAATGTGAACGACCTGGGTATAGACCTGCTCAGCCTGGGGGCGCATAAGCTCTATGGCCCCAAGGGGGTCGGCCTGCTGTATGTGCGTGAGGGCACGCCGCTACAGGCCATGCAAACCGGCGGCAGCCACGAAAGCGGCCTACGTGCTGGCACGCACAACGTGCCATACATCGTGGGTATGGCAGAGGCGTTTGAGTTGGCGCAAACAGACATCAGCCAATCGATCAATCGATTGATCCATTTACGCAACAAGCTGATCACAGCCATCCTTGAGGAAATCCCGGATTCAAGATTGACCGGCCACCCCACCAACCGGCTGCCCAACCACGCCAGCTTTGTGTTCCAAGGTGTGGACGGCAACGCGCTGCTCATGCTGCTGGATGATGCCGGCTTCGCCTGCTCGTCTGGCTCGGCATGCAAAACCGGTGACCCGCAGCCCAGTGAAGTACTGCTGGCGATGGGCATCACGCCAGACTGGGCGGCAGGCTCCCTGCGCCTGACGCTGGGCAAGCACACCAGCGAAGCAGACGTAGACGCGTTGCTGGCAGCGCTGCCCGCGCTAGTTGAGAGCGCGCGCAGCTTGGAAAGAATCCACAGATGAACATAGATACAAAACCGATAAAGAAGATAGATACATCTGATTTCATCGCCTTAAGCATCTGTGTTTATCTGTGGATTGAGGATGGTTTTGATGACTAAGCCAAAAGTCGTCGTTGCCATGAGCGGCGGGGTAGACAGCTCCGTGGCGGCCGCGCTGCTCAAACAGCAAGGCTACGACGTCATCGGCATGATGCTGCGCCTATGGAGCGAACCGGGCCGCGAGGCCAGTAATCGTTGCTGCACGCCCGCCGCCATGAGCGTAGCCCGCCGTGTGGCAGGCCAACTCGATATTCCCTTCTATGCCATCAACGCGCAGGAGAACTTTCACGACGTGGTCGTAAAGTCCTTCCTGGATGGATACGCCAACGGCGGCACCCCGAACCCCTGCCTGGCCTGCAACCGCGAGATCCGCTGGGACTATCTGCTCAACCGTGCGCTGGCTCTGGGCGCAGACTTCATGGCCACCGGCCACTATGTGCGTCTGACCCGCGCCGAGAATGAACCCGTGCGTTTGTTTGAAGCCCTGGATAGCCACAAAGACCAGTCGTACGTGCTGCACGTGCTCAATCAGGCCAAGTTGCAGCACGCCCTGTTCCCGCTGGGTGAGCTGACCAAGCCAGAGGTGCGTGCCATCGCCGCCGAGCTCAAGCTGCCCGCAGCCACTTCGAAAGAGAGCATGGATCTGTGCTTCCTGGCGGGGCAGGATTATCGTGACTTCCTGCAGCGCTACCAGCCGCAGTTGGCACAGCCCGGCACCATCCTCAGCGTGGGTGGCGAGGCGCTCGGCGAGCACAGCGGCTTGGCACACTACACCATCGGCCAGCGCAAAGGGTTGGGCATTCCCGCCGCCCGCCCGCTGTACGTGATCGCCAAGGACACGGCGCGCAATCAACTCATTGTGGGCTTTGAAGAAGACCTGGGCGGCAGCCAGCTGCTCACTGAACCCATGCATTGGGTCAGCGGCAACGCTCCGCAGCACACCTTCGATGCCGAGGTCAAGATACGCTACAGCGCCCGCAAGGCCGCCGCACGTGTCACGCCGCAAGCGGATGGCTGCGCCAGCATTCACTTCACCCAGCCCATGCGTGACATCACGCCGGGCCAGGCCGCGGTGGTGTATGTGAATGGCGAGGTGCTGGGTGGCGGCTTGATCGCGTCTGCTGCCGTAGCGGAAGACAGAAAACTAAATCACCCTGCGCCTGAATCAATTACACTCTTAGATATGCAATAACGAAGGGGAGGAATCCTTTAGGGCAGAATAGCGCCCACTTTTTTGACCTAAAGGATTCCTCTGTCGCTTCGCTCCCTCGGAATGACCTAAACTGCCATGACCTTCCCCTCTTTTATTCTCGGTGCAACCATTGCCACGCTCTTTGGCGCAGGCTTCCACCTGTGGCGCGGCGGCGGCATGGGCCGCCTGCTGCTCTATCTTGGCCTGGCCTGGGGTGGCTTCTGGGGCGGCCACATCATTGCCCAGCAAGCCAGCCTCACCCTGTTCCGTCTCGGCCCCTTGTATCTAGGCATCGCCGTATTGCTTAGCCTGGCCGCCTTATTCGTTGGCCATTGGATCTTCGTTGTGCGGCCGCAATGAGCCAAGCTAGCAGCCATACACGTGCCGGTGATCTGGCTTACCTGCTCGGCCCACGCAATCACTCCCTCTCCGTGCTCCTGACCCCGGGCGAGCGCGTGCACAGCATGCACGGCATCCTCGAACATGAAGACCTCATCGGGCGCGAATGGGGCTCGCAGGTCAGCACGCACCTCGGCAAAGTGTTCACCCTGCTGCAACCTGCCTTGGACGATGTGCTGCGAGACATGGAGCGCGCCAGCCAGGTCATCTATCCCAAGGATATTGGCTACATTCTGCTGAGCATGGGGATTGGCCCGGGCAGCCATGTCATCGAGGCTGGCACCGGCTCCGGGGCGTTCACCGTGGCGCTCGCGCACAGCGTAGGCCCTGAGGGCCACGTATACAGCTATGAGCGTCGCCCCGAGGCGCAGGAGATGGCACGCCGCAACCTGACCCGCCTTGGCCTGCAAGCACGCGTAACCTTGCACGCGCATGATATTAGCGAAGGCTTCCATGAAACAGGCGTACGCGCTCTATTCCTGGACTTGCCAAATCCCGAAGACTATCTGGTGCAAGCCCGCGCGGCCATGCAACCCGGCGGCTTCTTTGGCAGTATCCTGCCCACCACCAATCAAGTCAACAACTTACTCGCCGCACTCAACGAACATCACTTTGGCTTTGTGGAAGTATCTGAGATCATGCACCGATACTACAAACCAATTCCGGGCCGACTGCGCCCCGCTGACACGATGGTGGCGCACACCGGCTTCCTCATCTTTGCCCGCCGCCTGAGCGAGAGCCAAACAGGAGAGCAGCATGGCGGATAATTCTCGCCGCCGCTTCCGCTATGCACGCCGCCCCGTGGCCGAGCGCATGAAAGACTTCAAAGAGCGCAAACCGCGTGGGCCGCTGGTGGCGGGCCGCTCCCTGAACCCGCGCCAGCAAAAAGAGCTGCGCCGTGCCAACCATCTGCTCAGCATTGGTGACCATGCCAATGCGGCCATCCTGTTTGAAGACATGGCCGGCCGTGCGCATGACCGCAGCATCCTCTACCCCGCCGCCATGCTGCTCATGCAAGCGGCACACGCCCATTTGATGGCTGAGGCTGCCGAGGCGTCTCTGGTTGCCGCACGCCGTGGCTTTGAGCTGCTGGCCAGCCAGGAACGCTGGCACACACTGCAACACGAAGGGCAGCGCTACCTAGGCGAGCTGCGTGCCGCCCAACACGCTGAGCCTGCAGAGCAGCTCGCCGCCTGGATTGCCGCGACCCTGCCGGCAACGCTGCCCGCCGCGCAGCCCACTAGTGACACTTGCCCCTACTGCGGCGCACATGGCAGCCTGGAAGCGCTGGCGGCTGGCCGCGCCAGCAGCTGCCGCTATTGCGGTAGCGTGGTCCTGCTGTAATGGCAATCCTGAACCTCAGCGAAGACGATATTCGCACCCGGCTGGCCGCGCGCCTGACCGATCCAGCCATTGGCGTGATGAATGAGGGATACGCGGTGGACGAGCCGCGGCCCGCCGCCGTGCTACTGCCGCTGCTGCGTCAGGACGATGAGTGGCACCTGCTCTACATCCTGCGTTCCGTGCATGAAGGCGATATGCACAGCGGCCAGGTGGCCTTCCCCGGCGGCCGCGTCGAGCCAGACGATGCCAGCGCGGCGCAGGCCGCCCTGCGTGAGGCGCAGGAGGAGATCAACCTGGCGCCAGAGCAGGTGCGTTTGCTTGGAAATCTAGAGGACTTTATTACGATCAGCAGCTACCGCGTCACGCCCGTGGTAGGCGTAATTCCTTGGCCGCTGAAGCTGGATGCGCAACCCGGCGAGGTACAACGCATATTCACTATTCCGCTGCCCTGGCTGGCCGAGCCGGCCAACCGCGAGGAGCGCGAGCGCATTGCGCCCAACGGCACTCCGGTGCAGGTGGTGTACTTCAGCCATTACGAACGCGAGCTGCTGTGGGGCATCACGGCGCGCATCACGCTCAACTTCTTGCAGGCCATGGGCCTGGCTTAGGTAAGCCAGGTTAGCAAGCTGGCACCTAGCCTTGTAGCCGCACCATGTCGCGCCAGCGATGGCCGTGCTCAGCGATGAACTTGTCGTTCTCGTCTGGGCCCCAGCTGCCCGGGGCGTACTGCGGCAGCTTGCGCGCAGGCTGTGCGTTCCATGCCTGCATCACGCCATCGATAAACTTCCATGCCTCGAGCACTTCGTCACTGCGCGTGAACAGGGTTGCATCGCCCTGTATGCAATCGAGCAGCAGGCGCTCATAGGCTTCGGGCGTGCTGCTGCCGAAGGCCTCCGCATATGAGAAATCCATCTTGACCGACTTGAGCTTATTGTCCGGCCCAGGCACCTTGGCGCCAAAGGTCAGCGTGATGCCTTCGTCCGGCTGGATATTCAGCACCAGCCGGTTGGGTGCATCGCCCGCCATGTTCTGCGCGCCGAACAAGGCCAGCGGCACCTGACGATATTGGATGGCGATCTCGGTCACGCGCTCAGCGAGATGCTTGCCTGAGCGAATGAAGAACGGCACGCCCGCCCAACGCCAGTTGTCGATGGCGACGCGCATCGCCAGGAAGGTCTCGGTCTGCGAATTCTTAGCCACACCCTCGTGGTCTAAATACGCATCCACCTTCTTGCCATCCTGCTTGCCGGCGGCGTACTGGGCGCGCAGCGTACTGCGCAGCGCCTCATCTCCGGTGAGCGGACGCAGGGCGCGCAGCACCTTCACCTTTTCATCGCGCACGGCATCTGCGTTGAAGGCTACGGGCGATTCCATGGCAGTTAACGTGAGCAACTGCAGGGCGTGGTTCTGCACAATATCGCGAATCACGCCGGCGCTATCAAAGTAGGCGGCGCGGCCATCCACACCGATCGTCTCCGCCACGGTGATCTGCACACAGTTGACGTAACGACGGTTCCACAGCGGCTCGAAGATGCCATTGGCAAAGCGGAAGAACAGGATGTTCTGCACGGTCTCTTTGCCCAGATAGTGGTCAATGCGATAGATCTGCTCTTCGTCAAAGACGTTGTGAATGATGGCTTCCAGCTCCTGGGCAGAAGCCAGGTCATGCCCGTACGGCTTCTCCACGATGACCCGCGTCCAGCCCTGCTCATTGCTGGCCAGGCCGCTCTCACCCAGATTGGCGATAATGGTTTCGTACACGCTGGGTGGCGTGGCGAGGTAGTAGAGACGGTTATAGGCGCCCAACTCCTCCAGGCGCGTCTTGAGGCGCGCATAGCCCGGCTTCTCGCCAAAGTCACCATAGACATAGTGCATGCGGCTGAGCACCTGGCTCAATGCGCCTTCGTCCACCGGCTTGCTACGCGTAAAGGTCTCTATGGCTACACGCATTTCGCTACGGAGCTTGTCGTCGTCCCATTCGCGGCGGCCGACACCAAGGATCGTGGTGTCCTCGGGCAGCTGGCCAGCGAGTACCAGCTGATACAGGGCCGGCACCAGCTTGCGGTGCGCTAGATCACCGGTGATGCCAAAGATCACCAGTGCAGTAGCCCCGCCCTTGTGCCCGTTCGGCTTGGCGGCGCTCATTCGGCCTTCTTGACCGCGTGGCCGCCGAATTGGTTGCGTAGTGCGGCAATGAGCTTGTTGGCGTAGCTCTCCGGCTTGCGGCTGGCAAAGCGTTGCATTAGCGAAAGTGTGATCACCGGTGCGGAAACATCCTGGTTGATGGCCTCGAAAACGGTCCAACGCCCTTCGCCAGAATCTTCTACATAACCAGCGATATCTGTGAGCTTGGCGTCAGATTCCAGCGCGCGCGCCGTCAAATCCAGCAACCAGGAGCGCACCACGGTGCCATGCCGCCACATCTCGGCGATCTGGTGCACATCGAGCGCAAATTCGTCTTTGGTAGCCATGAGCTCGAAGCCCTCGGCGTAGGCCTGCATCAGTCCGTATTCGATCCCGTTGTGCACCATCTTGACGTAGTGGCCAGCTCCGCTGGGGCCTACCCGGCCCCAGCCTTTGTCCTCGGCCGGAGCGAGGCTTTTGAAAATCGGTTCCAGGTGGCTGACGGCGGCAGCATCACCACCGATCATCAGACCGTAGCCATTCTCCAGCCCCCACACGCCGCCGCTGACACCCACATCCACATAGTGCATGCCGCGGTCGGCGAGTGTAGCGGCACGGCGCATGCTGTCACGGAAGTTGGCATTGCCGCCGTCAATGATGGTGTCGCCAGCGCTGAGCAGACCGCTGAGCTCGGTGATCGTGCCTTCGGTCACTTCGCCTGCGGGCAGCATCAGCCACACCACGCGCGGGCCCTCAAGCTGCGCCACCGCCTCAGCCAGCGAGAAGGCGGGCAGCAGCCCGGCCTCTTGCTGCAGCTGGCGCGTGGGCTCCTCGGTGAGGTTGTAGCCCACTACGGTGTGCCCCGCTTTGAGCAAACGGCGGCTCATGTTGCCGCCCATGCGGCCCAAACCAATCATGGCGATTTTCATTGCTTGACTCCTAGTGCACCTTCATTAGCAAGTGAACAGCGATTCAGTAAGCAGGAACGCTGATTTGTTTTGCTGTTTACTATTCCCTGTTCACTGCTCACTTTTTCGTAGATTTTTTAAGTCTCTTTAAATGGGCCTGGGCCACTTTACGAATCAAGCCCAGCGGCAGCGGCTTATCCAGCGCAAAACGCAGCGTGCCCTTGGAAACTAAGTAAGGCTGGATCTGCTTTTCAACCGCTGGAGACAATTCGGGGATGGGATAGACCGCCACATGCTTGCTGTGTCCAGCGAAGTACATCAGATACTTGCCGTTCAGCTTAAAAGCGGCAATGCGATAGCTGATCAACTCGGTGGCCGTGGGAGCGACCTCACGAATGGTCTTGCGAATAGCTTGCAGTTTTTCCTGGGTGGGTTTGGGAAAGGTCTTGATGTACTCACTTACGGTTTGCGGAGCATCAGCCATGGCAACCTCCTCAGGTCACGGCTCTACTATAGCCTAAAGCTATAAGATTAAAAGCCGCGCGCCCCGATCATCATCGAAACAAAGATGACCAGCATCACACACAGCCCTACCCTCGGCACAATCGTCAGCACGGTGACGATGCGTTTGGCCTCGGCTGCGCTGACCTTCTTGGCCATCACTTTTACCCCCGGCTCAATGCGGTGCTCCACAAAGAAGTGAAACAGCGCCAGCAGCAGGCCGAGCGCGCCACCAATGGCAATGAAGGTGCCGCGGGGTGAGCTAAAGTATGGGCCGAGATTTTGCCAGCCAGTGATGAGGTAATTGAGCGCGGCGCCTGCCGCCAGGGTGGTGAAGGCCAGCACCGAGGCAAGCTGGAAGATGCGCGGGAACACGCGGCTGACAAAATCAAGCCGGGCGGCAGGCTGCATGCGCAATGCGCTCGGCACCAGAACAAAAACGATCACGATGACTTCGCCCAGCCAGGCGGCGCCGGCGAGCACATGCACCCAACGGGCAATGGTTAGTGCGCTGATCTCAAACATGCAGACATCCTACTAGGGAGGGCTATTGCAATCCAGATAGTAGGGTGAAGAATACTTTCAACCGAAACGGAGTTAGTTACGATAAAGGAAGCGTGCAACCGCCTGACGGCGGTATTCACTATCCCACAGGAACGAGAACAGACGCCGCTCGGCGTGGCGTGCTACCAGCGGGCTGGCGACAGCGAAACGCAGCAGCCGCTTGGCGGCATGCACCGCTTCCACAGGATGCTGTGACATCTCAGTGGCCAGCTCCCGCGCCTTGCTTAGCGCCTGGCCGGGCGCGCACAAGTGGCCAACCAAGCCGATGGCCTTGGCCTCCTGCGCCTTCAAGATGCGTGCTGTGGTGAGCAGCTCGACCGCAGTGGGATAGCCAACCGCCTGCAATAAATAGCGCGCCCCACCCCACGCGGTGGTGATGCCCAGGCGGGCATGCACAAAGCCGATATCGGCATCCTCGGCCATGATGCGCTGGTCACACGCCACGGCGATCTCGGCGCCGCCACCGCGCGCCGGGCCGTTGATGGCGGCGATGGTTGGGCAATGCAGATCACGCAACTGGCTCAGCGCTTTGCCCATGACGGTGGCGAGACGCATGCCGTCTTTGCGCTTCGTGTAGGGTTCCAGCGCACGCAGGTCGCCACCGGACACAAAAGTTGCGCCGGCGCCAGTGATGATGAGGGCGCGCAGATTCTTGTTGGCTGCGGCCCGCTTGATGGCTGCGGCAAACGCATCCATGGCAGCCCAATCCAGCCCATTGCGCACATGCGGGCGGTTGACGGTGAGCGTGGCCACCGCGTAGTCATTGAAGGTGAGCTCGATTCCGGTCATAGCAACTGGTCTCTTAAACACAACGAGGCGCAAGTGGTTGCGCCTCGTTGTTTTGCAAAAGAATCAGCTATACCATCAGAGACGGCAAGTTGCTACGAGCGGAATTCGGCTGCCCGCTGCTCGATGGTGGCAAACAGATCGGCGATGGCCTTGCTGAAAGCGGCCACGCCCTCCTGTTCCACTTCATCGGTGGCCTTGTCCAGGGATAGGCCAAGCATTTCCAGGTTGGTGAGCTGAAAGCGCGCCTCATCCATGCCATCTTCAATGGTGAGTTGGGCTGCGGCGTGGTGCTTGACACCTTCCAGCGTTTGCGGCGGCACGGTGTTGACCGTGTCTTTGCCCACCAGGGTGTCTACATACAGCAGATCGGGGTACGCCAGATTCTTAGTGCTGGTGGAGGCCCACAGCGGGCGCTGGACGCGGCCGCCCTTCTGCCCCAGCGCAGCAAAGCGCTCGCTGGAGAATTTGTCTTTGAACAGTTGATAGGCCAACTTGGCATTGGCCACAGCGATCTTGCCCTTCAACGCTTCGGCCTTGGCCGCAGTGTCATCGCCGTTGGCAATCAGCGCATCCAGCCAGCCGTCTACCTTGGTATCGATACGCGAGATGAAGAACGAAGCCACTGAGGCAATGTGTGCAATGGGCAAATTGTTGGCGACACGCTCTTCCAAACCTGCCAAGTAGGCTTCGATCACTTCGCCGTAGCGCTGGCACGAGAAGATGAGCGTGATGTTGATGTTGATGCCGTGCGCAATGGCCGATTGAATGGCAGGGATACCCTGCTTGGTGGCCGGGATCTTGACCATCAGGTTGGGCCGGTCTACCAGCGCCCACAGGCGCTGTGCTTCCAGCGCGGTGGCCTCGGTGTCATGCGCCAAGTCTGGGTGCACTTCAATGCTCACGTAGCCATCGCCGCCGCGCGTGCTGTCGTATAGGGCGCGGAACAGGTCACAGGCGGCTTGAATATCCGCCACGGTGAGCGCATCGTAGATCTCTGCAGTCGTGTGGCCGGCTCGCGCCAACTCTGCTAGTTGGCCGTCATAGTCCTGCGATTTGCCAATGGCATTGTTGAAGATGCTGGGGTTTGAGGTGACGCCGTAAATATCGCCACGGTCGATCATCGCTTTGAGCTCGCCGTTCTCCAGCAGGCGGCGCTCAATGTTGTCGTACCACAGGGACTGGCCCAGGGCGTAGAGTTTTTGAGGGTTGGTGGTCATAAGAACTCCTTTTTAGCAAATGCTTCCTTCAAGAATAGAGATTGGAGACTAGAGATTGCAGGTTAAAGCTTCAATCTCCATTCTCTTTTTTCTGTGTGACAAACTCCACGTTCTGCCCCTTAAATCTCGCCTTCATTACATCTATCGCTTCTTTATTGCTGTCCACCAGCAAAAA
>DAOMSJ010000005.1:0-205500 GCA_035446285.1 Anaerolineales bacterium | reverse complement strand
ACCCGCGAATGTCAGCTTGGAAGGCTGATGCCTTACCACTTGGCGACGCCCGCATGAGCATGATTATATTCCATCGATGCACAATAGACTACTCGCGCCAACCGAGGTGGCAAACATGCGCGCGAGATAGAATACATGCATGAATTTTCTTGAGCAGTACAAACTTAAGTCGCTTCTCTTTCCTGCATTCCTGCTGCTGATCGCCATTCTGGCTTTTGGTTTACTCATTCCTGAGCTTGGGTTCTATTGGGATGACTGGCCGATAATCTTCCTCGCCCAACAAGGAACCCCAGAATTGTTGAGCGAGTTCTTCAGCTATATCCGCCCATTGTCCTATTGGACATACTCGGTCACCATCCCGGTCTTGGGGGTTTCTCCCCTGCATTGGCATATCTTCTTCTTTCTTTTGCGCTTATCCGCTGCAATATTGCTGTGGCTCATCCTGCGCATGCTCTGGCCCAAAGCAGAACAGGTGGCGCAAATGGCCAGCGTTCTATTTTTGGTGTACCCCTCATTTAGCCAAAGCTCTATTGCGGTTGCTTATAGCCAGCACTTCATCGTATACAACCTGTTCTTGTTTTCGTTGTACGCCATGCTGCGCGCACTGCGCTCCCAAGGCAAACGCTGGGTCTGGCTAGTGTTGGCCATCCTTAGCGGAATTGCCCATCTCTTCACCATGGAATATTTTGCTGGCCTTGAACTTGTGCGCCCTGTGATTCTGCTTGTCTGGTTCTATACACCAAACACTTCGGTCAAGACAGCCGTCATGCGCGCTATCCGTCAATGGTTACCCTATCTGGCGATACTGGCTGGCTTCTTCTTCTGGCGCGTCACCCTCACGATGCGGCATGATCCCAATCCGTTGGTATGGATTGGGGCGCCCGCCTTCCTGCAAGCTACTTTGCAAAATTTGCTTACCGTGGTGGTGGATGCTTGGTCAAAGACGCTGAGTGCGCAGCTTATTGATTTCTCTGACCGAGCCATCCTTTTCTCTCTGAGCCTAGCCCTGATCACTGCGATTATCTGTTTTTTCTACCTGCAACTGACTCCCACCAAGGATCAGCCAGCAGAGCGCCCTGCATCTCAAGCGATACTGCTTGGCGTTATAGCCATCATTTTGAGCTTGCTGCCCATTCAAATGACCGGGCGCACACTGATCGGCGGGCTATTTGTAGATAGGTTCTCTCTGCCTGCCATGCTGGGGGCAGCCGTCCTTTTTTCAGGCTTGCTTCATGCACTTCTTCGCAAAAGCATCTATCGCAACATACTCCTGGCTGTGCTGATTGGTCTCGCCGTGGGCGCGCACCTTCGTTCAGCCAACGCCTACCGCTGGGATTGGGAAGAACAGCGGCGTATTTACTGGCAGTTCCACTGGCGCGCGCCCAGTATTGAAGAGGGCACGGCCCTCGTCGGCCCCGAAGTAATGAGCACCTTCACCAGCGGATACGCGGCCGCAGCAGCCGTGAACACGTTGTATGCTGCCCCCATCTCTGCAGATGGGCAGGTAAGCTACTGGATGCTTGACTACTACGATGACCTTGCTCATCAAGAAGATCTCGAAGGCAATCTTGAGCTGCGCTTTAGCATCAGCAACTTGCATCTGGTGGCAAACAGCAGCAAGCTAATTTTTTACGACAACTCAAACTATGGCCAATGTGTTTGGTTCCTGAATGAAGCCGACCAATACAATACCTTGGCAGATCCCGGCATAAGTGAGATGGCCCACCTGAGCAGGCTAAATCTGATATCAACCACTCAGGGGCCGCTGCCCAATTCGGATATCTTCGGAGAAGAACCTGAGCGCACCTGGTGTTATTACTTTCAAAAGATGGATCTGGCGCAGCAGCAAGGTGATTGGCAAACCGTGCTTGATCTATGGGAAGTCACTAAGGATCAAGACTATACATCGAACCTGCAATTCGGCAGGTTCCCAGTTATTGAGGCCTTACTCAGAACAGATAGAGAACAAGAGGCGCGCGTGCTGACGGCAGACATTCTGCTCAAGCAGCCCGTCGCCCTTGAAAAATTATGCTACGCCTGGAAAACATGGCTGCCAGAAGCCGACTTGCCGCAAGAACTCGCAGAGGCTGGTTGCTAACCAGCTAACCAAGGAATCGATATGAGTTTCAAATCCATTGACCCTGGCCCCAATGTCCCCGATGAAGTTAATGTCATCATCGAGGTGCCCACGGGTGGTGAGCCGATCAAGTATGAGTTCAACGAGAGCATTGGCGCCCTGGTGGTTGACCGCTTCCTTTACACGCCCATGCGCTACCCGGGCAACTATGGTTTCATCCCGCAGACCCTCTCCGGCGATGGAGACCCCTGTGATGTCCTCGTGGCCAACACGCGTGCCCTCATCCCCGGCTCAGTGATTGCTGTGCGCCCCATCGGGGTGCTGATCATGCAAGACGAGGCCGGGCATGATGAAAAGATCATTGCGGTGCCCGTCACGAGGCTCACCAAGCGCTACGAACGTGTCATCGAAGCCAAAGACCTGCCTGAGATCACCTTGCAGCAGATCGAGCACTTCTTTGCGCACTACAAAGACCTGGAAGAAAACAAGTGGGTCAAAATTGTGCGCTGGGGGGATGCCGCTGAAGCCAGGCAGATGATCCTCGCCGCACGTCAAAATTACTCTGCAAAAGCCAAGTAGCTTATCGCAGCTCGATTACTCATTCAGGTAGAATTTACCTATGGCCCAGCACACCCCTACCCGTAACCGCATCCCGCTGGAAGACATCCAGCTGGCGCCAAAACCCAGCCGTCGCCCCGATTGGATCCGTGTGCGCGCCCCCATGGGCGAGAGCTACGAGAACATCAAGCGCCTCATGCGCAGCAAAGCGTTGCACACCGTGTGCGAAGAGGCGATGTGCCCCAACATCGGCGAATGTTGGGGTGACGGCACGGCTACTTTCCTCATGCTGGGCGATGTATGCACACGCTCCTGCGGCTTCTGCGACATCAAGCGCGGTATGCCCAATGAGATGGACTGGGCCGAGCCGCTGCGCGTAGCACAGGCCGTGAAGGACATGGGCCTCAGCCACGCCGTGATCACCAGCGTCAACCGTGATGAGCGCGCCGATGGCGGCGCCCCCATCCTGGCGATGGTGGTCAAGCGCATCCGCCAGATCCACCCGGGCTGCTCGATTGAGTTGCTGATTCCTGACTTCAAGGGCAGCGCCGAAGCGCTCAAGATCGTGATGGATGCTCGGCCCGAGATCCTCAATCACAACGTGGAAACTGTGCCCCGCCTGTTCAAAAAGGTGCAGCCACAAGATAACTACGAGTGGGCCGCGGCCACACTCAGCAACGCCAAGAAGATGGACCCCGAAGTGCTGACCAAGAGCGGCATCATGCTCGGCCTCGGCGAGACCAATGAGGAAGTCAAAGCCGTCATGCGGGACCAGCGTGACTGGGGTGTGGACATCCTCACCCTCGGCCAGTACCTGCAGCCTAGCAAGCAGCACCTGCCAATCGACCGCTACGTAACGCCCGAAGAATTTGCGGATTTCAAAGAATACGGCCTCAGTATTGGCTTCCAATGGGTGGAGAGCGGCCCGCTGGTGCGCAGCAGCTACCACGCTGCGGACCAGGTGCGTGCACTGAGCGCAGTGCACCGCAAACTCTATGGTTAGCCCAGCACATTAAACAAAGAGCCCGGTAATACGGGCTCTTTGTTTATAAGTACTTTAGGAACTGTTGCGGGTCTGCCAGAAAATCGCGCGTCAAGCGCACATGCTCTAAGTCAGCATAGGCGGCACGCTGCAGTGGGCTGGCATCAAAGTTGATGATCTCCGCGTCCGGGAAAGCCATTAATATCGGCGAGTGCGTGGCGATCACAAACTGGGCTCCTTGTGCCACCATATCCTTCAACAGCGCCAGCAAACTCAACTGCCGCAGCGGTGAGAGCGGCACCTCGGGCTCGTCCAGCAGATACAGTCCATCGGGTCGAAAACGCGCCTGAAACAAATCTAAAAAGCTCTCGCCATGCGAGCGGGTTTCCAGGCCACCGCCGTAACGCTTTTGCATGCTGGCCAGCTGCCCACTCAACGGGCCGCGCGCCAACGCACGCGCATAATCTGAGCGGTCACCGAAGGTGCGCTCCACATCCTCCAGCTCGTCTTGCATCTCGGCCTTGGTGCGCTGCTCAGCCCTCACCCACCCCAGGAAATCTTCGGAGCGCAAGAAGAAGCCGCGCCGCACGCGCTGGCTCCACACCAGCTTGAGCGCTTTTGCCAGCGGGCGCACCGCATCCAGGCTGCCATCCTGCTGCACGGGCAGGCTGCCTACCGTGATCATGTCAGAGGCCACCGCCAGCGCCTCCAACAGCGTAGACTTCCCGCTGCCGTTCTCGCCCACAAAAAAGGTAACAGCCGCCTGAAACTCAAGCGGCTGCCATTGTTGTACAAAACTCAGGTTGAAAGGATAGCCTTGCTGGCTAGCAGGTGCACGCAGGTCAATGCTGCGCAACCAGGTCACAGCGACCCGGCTCGGGTGGCCTCCACGTGGGCGATCAGCTCCGCCAGGGGCATATCCGCCAGCGACTTTAAGCGCAGATTGGCATGCTCCAGCTTGAGCTGCTCGGTGATGCGGTTGGGCACCGCCACCGCAAACACGCCGGCCGTATTGGCGGCCAACACACCATTGGGAGAATCTTCAAAAACGATCGCTTCCTCTGGCTTCACGTTGAGCGCTGCCATGGCCGCATTGTAAAGTTCAGGGTCAGGCTTAGTGCGCTTCACATCGTCAGCCGTTTTGATGGCGTCAAAACGCTCATACAGCCCCAGGCGTGCCAAGTGGCCGCGCACCCAATTCTCTGGCGAGCTAGAGGCCACAGCCAGCAGCAAACCCATATCTTCCGCTGCGTCCAGAATTTCCACCACACCCGGCAGCACTTCTAATTCACTGATGTTGTCGAGGTACTTCTGGCGGCGGCTGACCCAGATCTCTTCACGGTCCACCGGCTTGCCGCTCAACTGGGCCAAATAGGTATACGGGTCAAAATCGGAGGCGCCGTCTCCGCCCACGATCTGCCCCCAAACCTCCACAGGCAACTCGCAGCCAAAATTCCGGTAGACCTCCTGCCAGGATTCGTAATCCGGCCATTCGGTATCCAGAATCAAACCGTCAAAGTCAAAGATAAGTGCGCGGATCATGGAGGAAAGTATAGCGGGAAACTGAAAGTGCTCAGAATAGAGATTCGACCTAATCTCGAATCTCCAGCTTCTATTCTCTTTGCCTTAGAAGATCCTCAGCAACGCCTGCGATGCCCAGGCGAACAGCGGCCCAGAGAAGATGAACAGCACCACCGAGGCCACAGCCGTGACCGCAGCCGTAATGCCCAGCGCAGGCACACGCGCAACCTCAGGCTCACCCTCTTGCATAAACATCACAACGATGAGGCGCAGGTAGTAATAGGCTGAGATGAGCGAGGCAACCACACCCACGATCGCCAGCCACACATAGCCGCCTTCCAGCACCGCGCGGAACAAGTAGAACTTGCCTGCGAAGCCCAGCGTAGGCGGCACGCCTGCGAAGGAAAGCATGAAGACCAGCATGGCCATCGCCAGACCCGGGCTACGGCGGAACAAGCCAGCATAATCCTTAAACTCCAAGCCACGTCCCAGGCTTTTCTCCAGCGACATAACCACAGCCCAGGAGCCAAAGCTGGCAAAGGTGAACGCCAACAAGTAGAACAAGGCAGACGAGACGACATCAAAGCGCGCCGCGTCATTGCCATACGCCACAAGCGCCATCAGAATGAAACCGGCGTGCGAAATGCTGGAGTACGCCAGCATACGCTTGACATTGCTTTGCGCAATCGCCAGCAGGTTACCAATGATCAGCGTGGCGGCACACATCACATACAGCACCGGCGTGATCTGCTCACTGATCGAGGGAAAGGCAGACACAAAGATGCGCAACAGGGCAGCAAAACCGGCTGCCTTGGCGCCCACCGCCATGAACGCGGTCACCGAGGTCGGTGAGCCGTCATACACGTCTGGCGTCCACATGTGGAAGGGCACCGCCGCCACCTTGAAGCCCAGGCCGACCAGGATCAGGCCGGCACCCAGCACCAGGTAGATGGGGTACTCCAAACCAGCGCTAGCCGCGGCCACTACGCCGCTCAGCAGCGTGGTGCCAGTGGCGCCATACACCAAGGCGATACCGTACACCAGAAAGCCGCTGGCAAACGCACCCAGCAAGAAGTATTTCAGACCCGCTTCCTCGGAGCGCAAGTTTCCTCGCGCAATGCCCGCAAGCACATACAGCGGGATGGAGAGCAGCTCCAGCGCCAGGAAGACCACAATCAGGTCAGCCGCCGAAGCCATCAACATCATGCCGCTGATCGAGAACAGCATCAGCACATAGTATTCAGGCTTGGCAATCTCCATGCGCTTCAAGTAATCGTAGGAAAGCGCTACGCTGAGCACGCCGCCCAGGATCAACACAATGTTGATGAAGGTGGAGAAGCCATCTGTCACAAACATGCCGCCGAACGCATCGGCTTGCAAGCCCATCTGGCTCACCAGTAGATACGCGGTGCCCAGCAGGCCCGCCAGCGAGAGCGCGGGCACCAGGCCCTGACGCTGGCCGGCGAAGGCCGCCACCAGCAACAAAATGCACGCCCACACGGTCAGAAAGACCAGCGGCAGGGCAGTAATCAGGTCGGCAGATGAGAAGAAGTTCATAGTTCCTTAGTGAATAGCGGCAGCCTGTAGCAGCGTTACCAGCTGCTCCACGGCGGGATGCATAAGGGCAAAGAAGGGCTTGGGGTATAGACCGATCCAGAAGATCAGAACCAGCAGAGGAACCATCACGGCAATTTCACGCCAGGTCAGGTCCTTCAAGGCTTCGTTGGCTTTTACCGTCACGGGGCCAAGGAACATCTTCTGGAACATGTACAGCATATACACTGCGGCGAGAATTACGCCCAGTGCAGCAAACACAGTGAACCATACCGAGCCCAGCGCCCCACCCTCGCCAGCGCCCCAGGCGCCCAGCAGGATGGTGAACTCACCCACAAAGCCATTGAGGCCGGGCAAGCCCATCGAGGAAAGCGAGACGATCAAGGCTAGCACGGCATACACCGGCATAACCTTCCACAAACCACCGAACTCGCTGAACTCGCGCGTGTGGCGGCGCTCATAGATAAAGCCCACGATCAAGAACAAGGCGCCGGTACTGATACCGTGGTTGACCATTTGCAAAATAGCGCCTTCAATACCCTGGGCGTTCAAAGCGAACAAGCCCAGCATCACGAAACCCAAGTGGCTGATCGAGGAATACGCCACGAGTTTCTTCACATCTTTTTGGGAGTACGAAACGATCGCGCCGTACACAATACCGATCACGGCCAGGGTAGCCATGGCTGGGGCGAGCTGCACCGCCGCCTGCGGGAACAACGGCAGGTTGAAGCGCAGGAAGCCGTAGGTACCCATCTTGAGCAGCACGCCGGCCAGAATGACCGATCCAGCCGTAGGCGCCTGCACGTGAGCATCCGGCAGCCACGAGTGCAGCGGCCACATCGGCACCTTGATGGCGAACGCTGCCGCAAAGGCGAGGAACAGCCAGAACTGCACCTCAGCCGGAATGCCGCCCATCGCGATCAAGTCTGGCAAGTGGAAGGTGCCCTGGTTGATACCCAGCCATAGAATGGCGAGCAGCATGAGGATAGACCCAGCCATCGTATACAGGAAGAACTTGATGGCCGCATACATGCGCTGGGCGCCACCCCAGATACCGATGAGGAAGTACATCGGCACCAGCGTAAATTCCCAGAAGATATAGAACAAGAACAGGTCCTGCGCCAGGAACACACCCAGCATGCCCATCTCGAGCAGCAGGAAGAAGATCATGAAGTCACGCACACGCTCTTCCACCGCATGCCATGTGGAGAGAATGGCGATCGGCGAGAGGAAGGTGGTGAGCAACACCAGCAGGATGCTCAGACCATCAATGCCCATGGAGTAGCGGATGTTCCAGCCGGCCGCTTGAATCCAGTCATAGGCAAAGTTGAGCTGCAGGTTGGGGTTCTCGGCATTGAACATGCCCAGCACCCACAAAGAGACACCAAAGGTCAGCAGCGAGGTTCCCAACGCCACCCAGCGGCTCAGGCCATCGCGCTTGCCCACAAACAGCAGCGCCAATACACCCAGCACCGGGAAGAACGTCAGTAGATTCAGGGGTTGTAAAAGAAATTCCATTATTTCGTCCTCAGCTCGAAAAGACCAGGTATCCGATCATAAGCACTACGCCAAAGAACACCATCAAGGCGTAGTTGCGCACATAGCCACTTTGCAGCAGGCTGAAGCCGCGGCCCAAACCCTTGGCCAGCGCCGCCAGCCCCTTGGAAACTCCATCGATGACGCCCATATCCACCGGCTCAGCCAGGAAGCGCGCGAAGGCGCCAAAGCCACGCGCGATCACGCTGTCATGCACCCAGTCATGCCAGAAACGCCAATCCACCACATCGGCCAGGAAGGCAGCCAAGCGGCGATACGGCTTGATGATGACGGCATCGTACAGCTCGTCCACCCACCACTTGTTTTCCATACCGGTGAACACAAAGCCCAAGCGTTTCTTCAGCGGGTCTGCCTCGCCAGCAAGCAACGGCTTGCGGCCGTACAGCCGCCAGGAGACGTAGATTGCGATCAGCGCCAGCACCGTGGAGAAGATCGCCACGCCAAAGTTGAACACCGTGGCATGCGCAAAATCATGCCCCAGGGTGTGCTCTAGCCAATTCGTCAAAGGATGCAGCACCGGCATGTTAATCAGGCCGCCAAAAATGGAGAGCGCCGCCAGGATGCCCAACGGAATCAACATCGTGCGCGGGCTCTCGACCGCTTCCTTGGCGGCTTTGGTGCGCGCCTCGCCGAAGAAGACCAGCCAGATCTGGCGGCCCATGTAGAAGGCGGTCAGAAAGGCGGCCGCGGTCAGCAGACCCCACACCAGCATGTTGGCATGCAGTGCATCGGTCAGAATTTCATCTTTGGAGAAGAAGCCCGCCAGCGGTGGGAGACCCGCCAGGGCCAGCGCACCAATCAGGTACACGCGGTAGGTGGCCGGGATCTGCTTGCGCAGGCCGCCCATGTTGCGCATGTCTTGCGGGTCAAAAGGTGCATGATGGTCATCGTGATGCTCATCATGGTGGTCGTGATGATCGTCGTGGTGGCCATCCAGCGGATGGTGCGCACGCTCCAGCGCCAAAATGACCGAGCCGGAACCCAGGAACAGCAGCGCCTTGAAGAAGGCGTGCGTCACTAGATGGAACATGCCCGCCACATAGGCGCCCATGCCCACCGCCGCCACCATGAAGCCCAGTTGGCTGATGGTGGAATAAGCCAGCACTTTCTTGATGTCATACTGCGCCACCGCGATCGTGGCGGCGAACAGGGCAGTGACACCACCCACAATGGCGACGATGTTGCCGGCCTCCGGCACCGCACCGAACAGCGGGGCCGAGCGCACCACCAGGTACACACCGGCCGTCACCATTGTGGCAGCATGGATGAGTGCAGACACCGGCGTGGGGCCAGCCATCGCATCCGGCAGCCACACGTACAGCGGCAGCTGCGCCGACTTACCGGTAACACCGATCAGCATGCACAGCGTGATCGCCATAATGATGCGCGGGTCCACCGATGCGGCATTGGGCAGCACCTGGTCGAAACTCAGCGAGCCGAAGGCCCAGAAGGTCAGGAACATGGCCAGCAGGAAACCAAAGTCGCCCACGCGGTTGGCCACAAAGGCTTTCTTGGCCGCCTGCGAATTGAGCAGGCCCTTCGTGCCATCCGGGTTGCGTGAGTACCAGAAGCCGATCAGCAGGAAGGAGCACAAACCCACGCCTTCCCAGCCCACGAACAGCATCAGGTAGCTATTGCCGCTCACCAAGATCATCATGGCGGCAATGAACAAGTTCAGATAGATGAAGAAGCGCGTAAAGCTGCCGGGGTCTTCCTTGTAGCGCACGTCATAGTGCATATAGCCGGCGGCATAGATATGGATCAGCGTGCCCACGCCAGAGATCACCAACATCATGGTGACCGAAAGCGTATCCACGTTGAAGGCCCACGGAATTTGCAGGCTGCCGATATTAATCCAATCCGCCAGGTGCACAACGGCGCCGTCCGGATGAGATTGCAAGCTCACGAGCTGCAGCACCGCCACCACAAACGCGGAGAGCACGGCCAGCGTGCCAACAATGGAGCTGAAGCGCTCACCCATACGGCGGCCCACGGCCAGGTTAATCACCAGGCCGATCAGCGGAAAGAACGCGATCCAGGGAACGAGTGCGAAGGCGTTCATATTAGCCCTTGAGGCTGCTCATTTCGTCAATATCAATGCTCTGGCGGTTGCGGAAGATGATCACGATCAGCGCCAGGCCCACAGCCACTTCAGCCGCCGCCACCGCAATCACAAAGAACACCATCACCTGGCCAGACAGCGCCCCATTGGCACGCGCAAAGGCCACAAACAGCAAATTGGCCGCATTCAGCATCAGCTCCACGGACATGAAGATGATGATGGCGTTACGGCGAATGAGCACACCCAGTGCACCCAGCGAAAACAAAATGGCGGAGAGAGCAAAGTAATACGAGATGGGAATCATTTCTGACCGCCTGACTTCTTTCGATCTTCTTTCACCAGCACAATGGCGCCAACCATGGCGGCCAGCAGCAAGATAGACGTGACTTCAAAAGGCAGCAGGTATTCGGTGAACAGCAGCATACCGATGGCCTGCGGGTTCCCGTAATCCGAGGCGGCTGGCTCCAACACCGTCAGTAGGTCGCTGCGCGTGAAGATCAAATAAGCGCTTTCTGCCAGCAAGGCCAGCGTCAGCAGCATGGCCAGCGGGCGCTGCCAGCCACGGCGTGCCTGGTGCTGAATTTGCTCCGCACCCAGCAACATGATCACGAACAGGAACAGCACCATGATGGCGCCAGCATATACCGTAACCTGCGCCATGGCGATGAACGGCGCGCCCAACAGCAGGAAGAACACCGCCACGGTGGCAAAGTTCAGAATCAGGAACAGCGCTGAGTACACCGCGTTGCGGCTGAACAACATGCCCAGCGCAGCGCCGATGGCCACTGCGGCCAATACAAAGAAGAGGATTAGCTCACCATTCATCGTGCACTATTCCGGGTTCTTCATTACTGGGATGGAGCGATTGAAGGTGCCAGGCTCCACCTGCTGCGGGGTCGGCTCACCGCCGGGCGGCACCGGCACCAGCAGCTTCTCGCGGGTGTAGATGGACTGCGAGCGGTCCGTGAAGGTCAGCTCGTAGTTATCACCCAGGACGATGGCTTGCGTGGGGCAGGCGTCTTCGCAGTAGCCGCAGAAGATGCAGCGCAGCATGTTAATTTCGTAGGTGCTGGCATAGCGCTCACCCGGAGAGAAGCGTTTCTCATCCGTGTTCTCAGACGCTTCCACAAAGATGGCGTCCGCCGGGCAGGCCGCAGCACACAGAGCGCAGCCGATGCAGCGCTCCAGGCCGTTTTCATAACGGCGCAGCTCGTGGCGGCCCTTGAAGCGCGTGCGCACCGGGCGTTTCTGTTCGGGGTACTGGTAGGTCTGGCGGCGCTTAAAGATCTGCGTGCTCGTCAGCCACATGCCCCTGGCAATTTCGAAAATTCCTCTCAGCATCTTACAGTCCCAACGCCACAATCACCACAGCGGTGATGAGCACATTGAATAGGGCCAGCGGCAGCAAAACCTTCCAGCCGAAGGCCATCAGGCGGTCATAACGCAAGCGCGGCATGGTGGCACGAATCCAGATCATCACGCCCAGGCTTGCCACAATTTTCAAGAAGAAGTACAGCGGCCCCAGTGCGGGCAGCTCATCCACAAACGGGCCGCGGTAGCCACCCAGGAACAGGGCGGCAAAGATGCCGCTCACCGCAGCCATCTTGATGTACTCGCCCATGAAGAACAGTGAGAACTTCATGCCGGAATACTCGGTGTGATAACCCGCGGTGAGCTCTTGCTCGGCCTCGGGCATATCGAAGGGCGCACGGTTGACCTCAGCCAGCATGGCGATGTAGAAGATCACCGCGCCCAGTGGCTGGTAGACGATGTACCAGATATTGCGCTGGGCATCGATGATGTCCGTCAGGCTCATCGAGCCTGCCAGCAGGATCGGGCCGATGAAGGCCAGACCCAGCGCCAGCTCGTAGCTCAGCATCTGCGCCGAGGAGCGCAACCCGCCCAGCATGGAGTATTTGTTGTTGGAGGCCCAGCCCGCCAGCACAATGCCATACACGGACACCGAGGCCACCGAGAGGATGTACAGCACAGCGACATTGATATCGGCAATGTGCAGCGGCACCATGCGGCCAAAGATGTTGACCACATCGCCCCATGGGACCACCGCCATGATGACCAAGGCTGGCACCACCGTAATGATCGGGGCCAGCACGAACACAAACTTGTACGCCTCAGACGGAGTGAACTCTTCTTTGAAGATGAGTTTCACACCATCCGCAGCCGGCTGCAACCAGCCACCCGGGCCGGCGCGGTTGGGGCCAATACGCAGCTGGATCAACGCAGCCAGCTTGCGCTCATAGAAGGTGGTGTAAGCAAAACCGGTCAGCAAGATGAACACAAGCAAGATGCTCTTGATCACCCACTCCAGCACGAGAGCCCAATCAACAACCATCTTAGGCCTCCACCTTCAGCGTGTACGGGCCGCTGATCGGCAAGCCCAGGCTGCGCGGAATGAGCACCGTGCCACGCGGCAAGCTGTTGTCCAGGTAGGCGGTGACTGCCGCCTGCACGCCGTTGACGCTCACCTTGGTGGCCTTGCCATCTTCCAGGCCCAGGCGCTCGGCATCCTCAGGGTTGAGGGTGACCTGCGGCTTCTGCAAACGGTTGTGCAGCAGCACCGTCTTGGAGATCATGTTGCCGTGGTCATACAGCTTGGTGACAGGCACGGCCAGCAGGCCATCGCCACGCTCGCGCTCCAACGGCTGCGCGAACGAGAGCACCGGAGTCTCGCCACGGTCGGCTGCGGTGGGTACTTGCACGCCCAGGCCGCTCTTGTTGTCATAGGTGGTACCGCCGTAGTACACATCCGCACGGCCAATGATCGGCCACTGCTCAGTCACTTCGGCCAGGCGTTGCATCGTCAAGCCCTTGTAGGCTTCGTTAGTTTCCACAAGCTGCGTAAACACGCGGCCCGCGCTCACCGCTTCCAGCGTTGCGCCAATGAGGGCGCCGAGCTGGGCTGCGATGGTATAGTCCGCGCGCGTCTCGCCCACCGCCGGCACCGCCGGGTAGTAGCGCTGCACGCGGCGCTCACCGGAGGTCAGCGTGCCTTCGCGCTCAGTGAAGGCCTGCGCCGGCAGCACGACATCGGCGGCCTGTGTGGTCTTGGTCTCGGCCAGCTCCTGCACCACCACAAACTTGGCGGCGTCCACGGCAGCGGCCAACTGCGGGTCATCGCCGCTGGGGTCTACACCCACCAGGTACAGCACTTCGGCATCCTTCATCAGCGAAGCCAGATCACCACTGGGACGCAGCCCCAGTTCCCAAGCGCCTTGCACGTTGCTCTTGTCCCACACCGCCACCAAGCCGTTGTTGGGCTTGCCAACATGGCCGGTTGCGATCAGCAGATTGGCTGCGGCAGAGGCCAGCGATTCAGAGGCAGCCAGGTCAGTGCCTTCGCTGCCATAGAAGACCACCAGGTTCTGCGCCTCGGCAATGTCCTTGGCGGCAGCTTTGATCTCGTCCTGGGTCATCAAGCGCTTGACGGCTTCAGTCTGCTCCGGGCGCTTGGGGGAAATGCTATCGATCAGGGCGTGTACCGCTGCGGCTTCTTCGCCGTAGCTGTACCGCACTACGTGCGTGGCCTCGCGCTCCAGCTTGGTGCGGCGCGGGTTGGCGACGATCAGCGTAGCGCCGCGTTCGGCAGCCTGCTTGACGCGCAGCCACCACAAGGAGGCTTCTTCCTCGAGGTCGCTCGCCACCACCAAAATGGCATCGCCCTTGCCGAGGTCAGCCAGGTTGCTGCCCTGGCCCAGCCCGACCTGGCTCACCAGGTCGCCGCCAGCCATGTGGCTGTACAGCGCGATTTGGCCCTTGGCGGCTTCAGTGAAGGCCTTGATGTTGAAGTAGTCTTCGTTGCTCAAACGGCCGCTCACCACGGTGGTGAGCTTGCCGCCAGATTTCTTGACCTTGTCGGCCACTGCGGCCAAAGCCTCATCCCAGCTTGCGGGGGTGAGCTGGTTGTTCTTGCTCAACAGCGGCTGGGCTATACGATTTGCTTCTTCGGTGTACTGGTACACAAAGCGGCCTTTATCGCACAGCCAGATCTCATTAACCATCTCGTTCTGGCGCGGCATGATGCGCTTGACCACCGCCTTGCCGCCGCTCTTGGCCTCACGGCGCGTGTTGAGCGTGGTGTTGCAGTTGACCGGGCAGTGCGTGCAGATCGAGGCAACCGATTTCAGCTCCCACGGGCGGGCACCAAAGCGGAAGTCCGCCGTGGTGAGCGCACCCACCGGGCAGATGTCGGTGGTGTTGCCAGACCAGTACGAGTCGAAGCCGGGGTCAGAGAAGGTGACGATCTCCAGCTTGCGGCCACGTTCATTGAAGCCGATCACCGGGTCGTCAGCGATCTCAGTCTGGAAGCGCGTGCAGCGCGCACATTGAATGCAGCGCTCGCGGTCCAGGAAGATCAGATCGCCCAGAGGCACATGCTTATCCAGGCGGATCTTTTCATCGTAGATGTAGCGTGTCTGGCCGGGACCAAACTTCATCGTCAGGTTCTGCAGCGGGCACTCGCCGCCCTTGTCACAGATCGGGCAGTCCAGCGGGTGCGAGGTCAGCAGGAACTCCAGCACCTCATCGCGCGCCTCTTTCACCTTGTCGGTGTAGCCGCGCACCACCATGCCTTCGCTTACCGGCACGGTGCAGCCCGTCTCCAGCTTGGTGCCAAACTGCAGCTGCGGCTGGCCGTCTTCGCCCATCACCGGTTGGCCGGTGGCGCGGTCCAGCACCGGGCGGCCCACTTCCACCAGGCACATACGGCACATGCCCACCGGTTCCATCTTGGGGTGGTAGCAGAAGACAGGAATATCAATGCCAGCACGCTTGGCGGCGTCCACCACCAGGGTGCCCGGCGCCACGCTGATCTGCTGTTCATCAATGGTCAGCGTGACCAGTTTCTGTTGAGTGGTATCGGCAACGGCCATCTTAGTTGCTCACTTGCTCTTTCAATTCAGCCTCGGCCGGGGCGCTCAGCGGCACACCTACTTTGGCTTCAAAGTCTCCACGGAAGCGCGTAATGCTCGAGATCACCGCTTCGGTGGAAAAATCGCCCAGCGCGCACAGGCATTTGCCCTTTACGTTGCTGGCCACATCCTGCAACAGGATGACATCATCCCAGGTAGCTTGATTGTGATGGATGCGTTCCGTCAGGTGGCGCATCCAATACGTGCCCTCGCGGCACGGCGTGCACTTGCCGCACGATTCGTGCTGGAAGAAGTGCATGGTCTTGTTGATCAGCCAGTCCATGCTCACCGTCTCGTCCACCACAATGATAGAGGCCGAGCCGAGCATAGCGCCAACGCTGGGCACACTTTCGTAATCCATGGGCGTGTCAAGCGCTTTGTCATCTGCCACGATCAGGGAAGAAGAAGCGCCCGCCGGCATGATGGCTTTGATCTTGCGGCCATCGGTGATGCCGCCGCCATGCATATAGATCAGTTCGCGGAACGTAGTGCCCAAGGGCAACTCGTAGTTGCCCGGCTTGACCACGTTGCCAGACAGGCTGAAGACTTTAGTGCCCGGGCTCTTCTCTGTGCCAAAGCCGCGGAACCAATCTACACCCTTCTGCACGATCATGGGTACATTGGCCAGCGTCTCTACGTTATTGACGATGGTCGGCTTGCCGTACAAACCAAAGCTCGGTGGGAACGGCGGGCGCAGCCGCGGCTGGCCCAGCTTGCCTTCCAGCGATTCGAGCAGCGCCGTCTCTTCACCACAAATGTAGGCGCCGGCGCCCAAGTGGGTATAGATGCGCAGGCTGTACTCGCTGCCGAACAGGTTGTCGCCCAGCAGGCCTTCTTTTTCCATCTCAGCAATGCGCGCATCCAGGTGTGCTGCCAACTGCCAGAACTCACCGCGCAAGTACACATAGGCCGTGTGCGCGCCTACGGCATACGCACACAGGGCAACCCCTTCCAGGAACTGGAACGGGTTGCTTTCCATGATCTCGCGGTCTTTGAAGGTGCCTGGCTCTGATTCGTCAGCATTGACCACAACATAGTGCGGCCAGGCGTTCTTATCAATGAAGGACCACTTCATGCCCGTGGAGAAACCTGCACCACCACGGCCGCGCAGGCCGGAGGCTTTGACCATCTCAGTGAGCTCGTCCGGCTGCATGCCGGTCACCGCACGCTTGAAGCCTTCGAAGCCTTCATTCTGGCGGTATACGGCCAACTGGCCGATGTCTTTAATTTCGCGGTGACGCAGAAGGATGTCGTTCATTTCGCCTCCTCCTCGCGCCAGCCGTCAACCAGAGCAATCGTGCTCTGCACGGTCTGGTTCTCGTGATAGCTGATGCCCTCAGCGCTCTGCACCTGGAACATCGGCGCCTTGTCGCACGCCGCCAGGCACATCACCGCTTCCACGGTCACCACGCCATCTTCAGTGGTCTCGCCGGGCTTGACGCCCAAGTGATCGCACACACCTTCCAGGAACTTGTCAGCGCCACGCAGGGCACACGGCAAGTCGTTGCATATCTGCAGGCGGTACTTGCCGCCGGGCGTGTCGTGATACAGGGTGTAGAAGCCCACAATGGAAGCGACTTCGGTGGGGGCGATCGAAAGGATCTCGCCGATCTGCCCCAGGTGCTCACGAGTTACATACCCGTGCTCACGCTGAGCCACATACAGCAACGGCATGACCGCAGAGCGCTTTTGCTCCTGCGGATACTTCGCCAGGATGTCGTCAATCTCCTGGCCGTAACGTTCGCGCAGCGGGTTCACCGGTCAGTATCTCCAAGTACGATATCAATGCTGCCGATGATCGCCACCAGGTCTGCCACATAGCAGCCCTGTGAGATCTTGGGCAGGATCTGCAGGTTCACAAACGAAGGTGTGCGCCAGTGGCAACGATACGGCTTGGGGCCGCCATCGCCTTCAAGATACACACCCAACTCCCCACGCGGGGATTCGATTGGCATATAGATGGAATTCTTGGGAGCCGGGAAGCCTTCGGTCCACAACTTGAAGTGGTGGATCACCGCTTCCATGCTTTCACCCAACTCTGCACGCGGCGGGGGCACAAACTTGCGATTGTTGCTGCGGAAGGGGCCGCTCGGGAGCTTGTCCAGCGCCTGGCGAATGATCTTCAGCGATTCGTGGAACTCACGCATGCGCACGCGATAGCGGGCATATACATCGCCCTCTTGCTCCGTGCATACGTCAAAGTCATACTGCTCGTAGCCGCTGTAGGGCTCTTCCTTGCGCAGGTCGTAGGCCACGCCGGAGCCACGCAAGGTGGAGCCGGTCACGCCCCAGGCAATACCCTCTTCACCTGTGAAGATGCCAATACCCTTGGTGCGGTCAAGGAAGATGGGGTTCTTGTCGAGCAAACCCTCGTAGAGTTCAATTTCTTTGGGGAAGCTGTCAATGAAAGCGCGCACCGCCGTCTCAAACTCAGCCGGCACATCACGCCACAAGCCGCCGGGGCGGAAGTAGGTGGTCATCATGCGCTGTCCGGCGCACATTTCCATGATGTCCAGAATGCGCTCGCGCTGGTTGAAGCAATAGAAGAACATGGACATCGCCGCCAGGTCCAGCGCGTGCGTGGCCAGCCACACCAGGTGGGAGGCAATACGCTGCAACTCGGCGAAGATGACACGGATCGCCTGGGCGCGGGCGGGCACATCCAAATCCACCAGCTTCTCTACCGCCAGGCAGTAGGCCAGGTTGTTGCCCATCGTGTTGAGATAGTCGAGACGGTCAGTCATCACCTCGGCCTTCTCGTACGACTTGGCTTCCATATTCTTTTCGATGCCAGTGTGCAGGAAGCCAATATCGGGAATGCAGTTGACTACGATCTCGCCGTCCAGCTCCAGTAGCAGACGCAGCACGCCGTGCGTGCTGGGATGCTGCGGGCCCATGTTCAACAGCAGGGTCTCGCCAGTGAGAGCACGCTCGGAAACGAGGTGCTTCAGCTCATCGTGAGTGATTTCAAGCTGAGAGAGGCTCATACTTAATCCTGCGGGCGCGGCTTGCGCTGATCGATCTCTTCAAAGTTAAAGCTGAACTGCACTTCTTCGTAGCCCAGCGGGTAATCCTTACGCAGCGGGTGCCCCACCCAATCCGCTGGCATAAGAATGCGGCGCAGGTCTGGGTGGTTAGTGACGCGAATACCGAACATGTCCCACAGCTCGCGCTCATGCCAGTTGGCATTAGGGAACACCTCGATGAGGCTGGGCAGCTCTGGCTCATCGCCGTCCAGCGGGACGCGCAACTCCAGGCGCAAATTCTTGTCCAGGTTCTTGAACTGGTAGACCACATGCAAGCGGGGCTGGCGCTCAGGCCAGTAGTCGACCGCGCTCAGCGCCGCCAGCATGTTAAAGCCATGCGCATCACGCAGCAAACGCGCCGCAGCCACAATGTGCTCGGCGGCCAGTACGGCCTTGGCCTGCTCGCGGAATTCGCTAGAGCGTGCACCAAACGCGCTTTGCAGCGCGTCCAATACAGGTTGCAGTTCGGCTTTCATGTGCTTACGCCCAGTCCTTGAACGTCTCGCCCTTGATACGCTCGTGCAGCGTCATGATGCCGTGGATCAGGGCCTCAGGGCGCGGCGGGCAGCCGGCCACATACACATCCACCGGCACGATCTCATCTACACCCTGCACAATGGCATAGTTATTGAACACACCACCGCAAGAGGCGCAGTCTCCCATGGAGACCACCCACTTAGGCGAAGGCATTTGGTCATACAAACGGCGCAACACGGGGGCCATCTTGCGGCTCACACGGCCAGCCACGATCATCAGATCGGCCTGGCGGGGGGAAGCGCGCATTAGCTCCATACCGAAGCGGCTGGCGTCGTAATCAGCGCCTTGCGAAGCCATCATTTCAATCGCACAGCAAGCCAGGCCAAACAGCATGGGCCACATGGCGCGCGTGCGGCTCCAGTTCACCACCTGCTCCAGTGTGGTGGTGACGATGCCCATATTGCCAAGTTTTTGCTCTAGTCCCATTCCAGCGCGCCTTTCTTCCAGGCGTACACATAGCCAACCAGCAGGATGGCAATGAACACGAACATTTCGATCAAACCGAATATGCCCAACTGGCGGAAGACTACCGCCCAGGGCAGAAAGAACACAACTTCAATATCAAAGAGGATGAACAGCACCGCAATTAGATAGAAGCGCACGGGCATGCGGCGGGTGCCGGGTCCGATGGCCTGCATACCTGACTCGTAAGGAGCCATCTTGCGGCTGTCCACACGGCGCGGGCCGATGATGTTGCCAATGATGACGATCAACACCGCCAAGCCGGTCGAGACAATCAGGAGTACTGCTATAGGTAGGTAGTCTTGCAGCATTGGTTTCTCTTGGGCCTACAAATGCTAAACCAGAGCGAATATTCTGATGATTGTAGGTTAAGTTCAGTTTATCACAGGGGTTAAAAGGTGTCAAATTTCACAATCAAACACCCACGTTGAACACTGTGCTGGCGGCACTCAGCCGCTAAGCTACGCCGAAAGCGGCGAACTTGCGCCTAAAACAGAATTTGCTTGCCGGTCTCGAGCGATTGCAGCGCCCCGAAAGCCGCCCGCGCCCCGCCGAATAACTGCTCATAGGGAATGGGCGCCGGGCCGCCCGCCTGAATGGCCGCCAGGAAGGATTGCACGCCGGCACGGTGGCCTTTGTCCTGCTTGCCACGCTGGGTGCGTGTGCGGCCGTCTTCGGTGAGCTCCAGCTGGCGGAAGTCATCCAGCACCGCCACCTTGCCGCTGCAGAACAGCTCCATGCGCTCCTTGGGTAGTGAACGGTCGCCGTTGGCCAGGTAGGTTACCGTGCCCATCGAACCGTCCGCAAAGCGCAACGTGATCTGCACGTTATCCTGCTTGAAGCGCTCGTCATCAGGCAGCGCTTCGGCGAACACCGCCGAGGGCGACTGGCCCACAAGATATATAAGGAAGTCAATAAAGTGGCATGCCTCGCCAACAATGCGTCCGCCACCGCGCTGCGGGTCATGCAGCCAGTGATACGGCGGCAGCGCGCCAGCATTGACGCGGAAGTGCGCCGCCAGCGGCTGGCTGCGGCCAGCGAGGAACTGCGCCAGCTCCTGCCCCATCGGCGAGAAGCGGCGGTTGAAGCCGCCCATCAGCAGCGGGCTGCCTGCCTTGCTCACCTGGCGCTCCACGGCCGCCAGTTCTTTCTCGTTCAGTGCCAGCGGCTTCTCACAGAAGACATGTTTGCCAGCCTTGAGCGTTGCCAGCGTTTGCTTGGCGTGCAGGTTGTGCCGCGTGAGGATGGCCACCGCATCCACATTGCGGTCTGCCAAGATCTGCGCCTCGTCGCTGGAGGCGTAGCGGAAGCCGAAACGCTTGCCTAGATCAGCCGCCGGGCGCCCGCTGGCCGAGGTGATGCCCACCATATCTACCGGCAACCCGCGCAGCGCAGGCAGCAGTGTATTGCGCGCAAAGTTGCCCGCGCCCAGCACACCCAGACCGATCTTGTCTTTGGATAACGGCTTGGCCTCGAACGTCACCTTGCGGCTAGCCTTGCTGGGCGCAGTGGCCGCGCCCGGGTACGTGATCAAAACGCCCAGGAAGGGCTTATCACTCTGAATCAGCTCGTAGGCCTTGGGGGCTTCTGTAATCGGGAAGCGATGGCTAATGAGCTTGCTCACATCCACCGCACCCGAAGCCATCAGGTCTGCGAAGGCTTGCAGGTTGCGCCCTTCGGTCCAGCGCACATAGCCAATCGGGTAGTCACGCCCGCCTTCTTCGTATTCGGGGTCATAGCGCCCAGGCCCATACGAGCGCGAGACGATGAAGCTGAGCTCTTTGCCGTAATAGCTGCGCCGCGGCACATCCATGCCCACCGCACCTACGGCCACTACGGTGGCGCGGTCACGCGCAATCTCACCCGCCAGTTGCACAGGGTCATTGGATTCAGTATCGGCACAGATGAGCACGGCGTCAAAACCCTGCCCAGCCGTGAAAGTGGCGCTGCGCTCGGCGGCCTCTTTGCGGCCCACCGCTTTCAGGCCGCGCGCCTGCGCCAGCGCCACGCGCTTCGTATCCAGGTCAATGCCCAGCACTTGGCAGCCCGCCGCGGCGGCAATGCTGCCAGCCAGCTGGCCTAGCAAACCCAAGCCAATCACGGCCACACGTGCCCCAACTTGCGCCTCGGCGAGGCGGAAGCCGTGCAGGGCAATCGCGCCCAGCGTAGTGAATGCGGCTTCTTCAAAACCGAGCTTGGCGGGCAGCGTGGCCACTAGATTGCGCGGCACGCTGACATACTCGGCATGAACGGCGTAATTGCCGCCGGCGCAAGCCACGCGTTGGCCCACTTTGAAGCCGCGTGTACTCTCGCCCAGTTCCACTATTACCCCAGCGCTAGAATAGCCAAGCGCCATCGGTTCGCCTAACCGCCCAAGCGCGGCTTGGGCGGTGCTTACCAAGCCTTCGCGACGCGCCTTGTCCAGCGTCTGGCGCACCAGATCGGGCCGTGAGCGCGCTTTGCCCAACAGCGAGGCGCTGGCAAACTCCACCAACATACGCTCAGTGCCCGCCGATACCAGCGAGGCGACATTGCGCACCAGCACAAAGCCCGGCTGCGGGGTTGGCACTGGCACTTCGGCCAGATGTGGGCTGCGCGCACGCATGTTTTGCAATAATTGTTTCATGGGTTTTTCTTTAAGGTTAGCCTGTGGGCATTCTACCATCCGCACCCAAAGAACACTAACCACAAAGACACAGAGAACACAAAGAAACCTACTACTTCGAAGCACAAAAGAGCAACTCTTTGTGTCCTTCGTGTCTTTGTGGTGAAGCTTTACAGCCATCGTATAATGCCGCCATGGCAGACCCACGCATCGAAAACTTTGCTCGTATTCTGGTGGACTACTCCACAGATATTCAACCCGGCGACCGGGTCATCATCGAAACCACTACCGAGGCCATGCCCTTAGTAGTGGAGGTTTTCAAGCGCGTGGTCGAGCGCGGCGGCCGCCCGCACCTGCAAATGGAATTCCCCGAGCAGCGCGCTCTGTTCCTCAGCCTGGCCACGCCCGAGCTGGCGCGCATGGAAAACGAGTTCACCGCCCTGGCCTACCGCGAGTTCGAAGCACGCATCCGCCTGTGGTCTGAAGCCAATACCAAAGCCCTCAGCAGCGTGAACCCACAAATGCAATCGGCAGCAGCCTCCGCCTTCTCCGCCAGCCTCAAAAACCAGTTCGATCGCTCGGCCGCTGGCAAGTTCAAGTGGGTGACCAGCATCTTCCCCACCCAGGGCTACGCCATGCAAGCCGGCATGAGCCTGACCGAGTATTCCGACTTTATCTTCCGGGCTGTGCATGCTCACGAAGCCGACCCGGTAGCGCATTGGCTCAAGATCAAGCAGGAGCAGCAAGGCTACATTGACGCCCTCACCGGGCACGACAAAGTGCACCTGCGCGGCCCGAATGTAGACCTGCAGCTTTCCATAAAAGACCGCACCTGGAAGAATTCGCACGGCCGCTACAACATGCCTGACGGCGAAATCTATACCGGGCCAGTGGAGACCTCGCTCAACGGCTGGGTGCGCTACAGCTACCCCGCCATTGAAGATGGCGTAGTGGTGGAGGATATCGAGCTCAAGTTCGCTGACGGCAAAGTGGTGAGCGCCACAGCGCGCACGCAAGAGGCCTACCTAAAGCAAATGCTGGCCACCGATGAAGGCGCCAGCTACGTGGGCGAGTTTGCCATTGGCCTCAATACGGATATTGACCGCTTCACCGGCCACATCCTGCTCGACGAAAAGATCGGCGGCTCATTCCATATGGCCCTCGGCCTCGGTTACCCGGAAACGGGTAGCAAGAACACCAGCGCCATCCACTGGGACATGATCTGCGACCTACGCCAAGACTCAGAGATTTTGGTAGACGGCGAAGTCTTTTACAAAGACGGCAAGTTTATAATCTAGTTTGAGCTTGCTGCTGCCAGGGCAGCGCCGTCTTTGCACACTTGCCGCGCCCAACGGCGCACATCAGCACAATAGTGTTCGGCCGTGTCTAGCCGTACATCAGCTATAGTCAAGCCCCAGGCTATCTGCTCCACACCCAGCAGCTTCTCACCGCGCACAATACTGAATGTACGGTTACCCGAATCCACCTGACGTGCAATTTTCTGACGCGCATCTTCAGGAGCGAGTCCGTCAAACACGAACTCACTCAGCAATTTATGAACCGCCAACCAGCCTTCACGCGAGTACATGTTGTGTTGCAAGTAATAGGTGGGCACACTGAAATTATGGACTGCGTAATAGGCAGGGTTATCACCCTCCAGTATCTGCCCTTCCCAAAATCGGTCAGAGCATTGTGCCCCTTCGGGCACTTTGCCTCCACATTGTGGACAATTCAAGTCATTCATCTAGGAAAGGGAGTGGCAAGCAGGCGTGAGTAATTAGAGCCGTCCAAATAAAGATGATAAGCGTAGGGGCGGGTCTGAGACCCGCCCACTGCTGCGCCAATTTTAGTTCTCGTCTAAACCTGTCTTATCTTCCGAACTAACACATGCAGCTTTCCTCTACTCAAGGAGCGCCCGCGCCCTAGGCAACCGTAGCAGGCGAAGCCCATATAGTGCCAGGCTAAGGGACGCTTCGTGGGCTTCGCCCGCGCCGGCGAAGCCGGCGCACTAGCCCCAGAACCCCCGCCGCAGCGGCCGCGTCTCTTCGCTGGTTACGAAGGCGGTGCTATCCACCGATTCCACCAGCGCCTGAACTTGGTCCACCTCCTTGCGACGCACGCTGAGGTTGATCAAGCTCACCATGCCGTCTTTGCCGCGTGCGGGGATCTCGGTCACACCGTAGCCCGCCTCACGCAGGTGTTGCACCAGGGCCGTGCCGCGCTTGGGGCTGACGATGCTCAGGTTGATAAACCCGATCGCCAGGCGGTCTTCCACCCACATACCCACAGTGGTGCCAGTCGCAAAGCCGGCCGAGTAACCAATAATGTTGAGCACGTTGTCCAGACCTGAGATCACCGAGCTTAGCGCTACAACAAAGATCACCGTCTCAATAAAACCCAGGATCCAGGTTTCCAGTTTGCGGCCGCGCAACATCATCACCACGCGCAGCGTATCCAGGCTTTGGTTGACCACGCGCAGCATAAATACGCCAAAGGCGACCAGCACATCTTGCTGTGTAAAAGTGAATTCCATTTAGCCCATCTCCATACTCTGCGCACGCCCATCCATCGCTGGCACATACAGCGTGTTCACATAGTCCTTCAGCATACGCCGGGCGCTGAACTGCGGCGCCAGCGTGCTGATGGATTCTTTGACCATTGCCAGCCAGCCATCCGTAGGCTGGTTGCCATCCCGTCCGTCATAGTAGAGCGGAATGACCTGGTTCTCCAAAATATCATAGAGGCTGTTGGCGTCTGCCAGATCCTGCTCCGCCGGGTCACTATAGTCCTGCTCGGTGCCGATGGCCCAGCCGTTCTTGCCGTTGTAGCCCTCGCGCCACCAGCCATCCAGGATCGAGAAGTTGAGCGCACCATTGAGCGCTGCCTTCTGCCCTGAGGTGCCCGAGGCTTCCATCGGGCGGCGAGGTGTATTGAGCCACACGTCCACCCCCTGCACCAGGTAGCGCGCCAGCTCCATGTCATAGCCTTCAAGGAACACGAGCCGCCCGCCCGCCTCGGCTTTCTTTACGGCGCGGTAGACCTCTTGAATGAGCTGCTTGCCGCCCTCGTCGGCCGGGTGGGCTTTGCCCGCAAACAGAATCTGCACCGGCCGGCCGGGCTTATTGACCAGCGCCAACAAGCGCTCCAAATCTGAGAGTACCAGGTTGGCGCGCTTGTACGTGGCAAAACGGCGTGCAAAGCCAATCGTCAGCGCGTAGGGGTCCAGCAGCGCGCCGCCCGCCACCACCTGCACCGGGTGGATACCCTCGCGCAGCCATTGCTGGCGCGTGCGCTCGCGCACGTAGAAAGCCAGCTTGCGCTTGGCGTGCCGCCGGGCGCGCCACAGCTCGGCATTGGGGATCTCGTGAATGCGCTGCCAGGTCTCGGCCTCATCCAGCTGCGGCCCCCACGCACCCAGGTGCTTGCTATACAGTTGGCCCATGCGCTTGCTAAGCCAGGTACGCGTGTGGATGCCATTGGTGATATGGCCGATGGGCACGTCTTTGGTCTCCAGCGCCGGCCACAGCCCGCGCCACATATCGCGTGCCACCTGGCCATGCAACTCAGACACACCGTTGTGCTGCACCGAGAAGCGCATCGCCAGCACCGGCATGCTGAAGGCTTCGCCCCAGCCCACCACCTGATGCGCCAGGCGCACAAAGCCTTCCTGGTCCAAGCCCAACTCAGGCCAGTAGTGCGAAAAGTAACGGTCTACCAGCCAAATCGGAAACTCATCGTTGCCCGCCGGCACCGGGGTGTGCGTGGTGAACACATTATGGGCGCGCACTTTGCGAATGGCCTCATCCAGCGGCAAACCGCCCTGCACCAATTCGCGCGCTTGCTCCAAACCCAGAAATGCGGAGTGGCCTTCATTCATATGCCACACGGTGGGGTTGTAGCCCAGCATGCGCAGGGCGCGCACACCGCCGATACCCAGCAGGATCTCTTGCGAGATGCGCAGATCCAGATCACTGCTGTAGAGGCGTGCGGTCAGCTCGCGGTCTGCCGGGTTGTTGGCTTCGATATTGCTGTCCAGCAGATACAGTGGCACGCGCCCGACGCGGATCTCCCACACGCGGGCGTGCAAGCTGCGCCCGGGCAGCTCCACCGTTACCACCAACGGCTTGCCCTCGACGCTGTCCACCACCGGCAGCACCGGCATCTCTTCAAACTTGAGCGTTACCGGGCGCGACTCCTGCCAGCCGTCTTCACTAATATGCTGGAAGAAATAGCCATGTGTATACAAGAAGCCCACCGCCACCAGCGGCACGCCCAGGTCACTGGCTTCCTTTAGATGGTCGCCCGCCAGGATGCCCAGGCCACCGGCATATATCGGCAGGGTCTCATGCAAGCCAAACTCAGATGAAAAATAGGCCACTGGGCTCTTGATGCGCTGGGGGTGAGCCTGCCCGAACCATGTTTCTGGCGAGCGTATATAGCCGTCAAAGGCAGCCGCCACACGGTCATAGTGCTCAGTAAAGTTGAGGTCAATGCTGGCCGCCTGCAGCGTCATCGGCGGCAGGTCACGCAGGAACACCACCGGGTTGTGCGCGCTGGCCTGCCATTGCAGCGGTTCGATCTTCTGAAAAAGATCTTGCGCGTCCGGCTGCCAGGTCCACCACAGGTTGTAGGCCAGGTCAGCTAAGCGGCTGATGCGCTCCGGCAAGGCAAATTCAATCGGTTTTTGGGATCGGTATGGCATTCACAGCTCCTGTAAGAACCAGGCTAACCCTCATGCTACCATGCCGAACATTGGCAACAAATGAAGGCTGGGATGCGGCGGGTATAATGCCCTTCCTGCCCGCAAAATGCAGCGCCCACCATGAGCAATGTTGAGGAGATCAAGGCTCGTTTATCCATAGAAGACATCGTCTCCGAGAGCGGTGTCCAACTGCGCCGCGCCGGCAAGAATCTCAGCGGCTTCTGCCCCTTCCACAGCAACACGCGCACCCCCTCCTTCGCCGTCTTTCCTGACTCAGGCACCTGGCGCTGCTTCGGCCAATGCAACGAGGGTGGCGACATCTTCAAGTACGTAATGAAAAAAGAAGGCCTGGATTTCCCTGAGGCCTTGCGCCGCCTGGCTGACCGCGCCGGCGTACAACTGCGCACGCAAAGCCCGCTGGAGCAAGCCGCCAAAGAGCAGCACAGCCGCCTGCGCGACGCGCTGGAAGCTGCGGTGCGTTTCTATCACCAGCAGCTCACCAATACACCAGCAGGCAGCCAGGTGCTGGCGTACCTGCACGGCCGCAGCCTCACTGACGAAACCATCGCCGCGTTTGAACTGGGCTACGCCCCCGACTCGCTCGAGCCTCTCACCGCCGCGTTGCAGTCCGCCGGCTTCACCCTCGAAGAGATGTTGGACGCCGGCATCCTCAGCCAAGCCGACGACGGGCGCCGCTATCCGCGCTTCCGCCAACGCCTCATCTTTCCCATCCGCGATGCCAATGGCAAGATGGCCGGCTTCGGCGCCCGCGCCCTGCGTGAGGATGCCACCCCCAAGTATCTAAACTCAGCGCAGAACCCGCTGTTTGATAAGGGCAACCTGCTCTACGGTATGGACAAGGCGCGGAAGCACATTCGCAGCCAGGATGAGGCCGTGCTGGTGGAAGGCTATATGGATGTGATCGCCCTGCACCAGGCCGGCTTCCCCAACGCCGTCTCGCCCATGGGCACCGCCCTTGGCGAGCAGCAGCTGCGCACGCTCAAACGCCTGAGCACGCGCATCGTGCTGGCACTGGATGCCGATGCCGCCGGCGACAAGGCCACCCTGCGCGGCCTGGAAGTGGCGCGCAAGAACCTGGACCGTGAGGCCGACCCGGTCTTCGATGCGCGCGGCTTGCTGCGTCACGAAGGCCGCCTGCAAGCCGATATCCGCGTCACCTCCCTGCCGGATGGCAAAGACCCTGACGAGATCGTCTCCGCAGACCCTGAGGCCTGGCCGCGCTTGCTACTGGCCGCCCGCCCGATTGTGGAGCATGTCATGTACAGCCTGGCCGCTGGCAAAGACCTGCAAGATGCCAAGGTCAAGCGTGAGCTGGCTACGCAGATTTTGCCGCTGATCGCCGATGTGCCCAGCCCTGTGGAGCGCGACAGCTACACTCAGAAGCTGGCGCGCCTGTTGCAAGTGGACGAGCGCAGCCTGATGGCCGAGCGGCCCAGCCGCCCCAGCGCGCCGCGCCGCCGCGCCACCACCCCCACGCCTGATTTGCCCGAGGCGCGGCCACTGCCCAATATCGAAGACAGCACACTGCGGCTCGAATCGCATTGCATGAGCATCATCGTGCGTCAGCCGGAGCTGCTCTACCGGCTGGACCGCGCCCTGCTGGAGTTTGGCCTGCCGCGCCTCTCGCTCAGCGACTTTGAACACAGCGACCATCAAGAGATGTTCCGTCTCTCGCGTGAAGGCCTGGAGCAGAACGAGCAGGAGCCCTATAGCTATGCCCTGCAAAACCTGCCCATGACCCTGCTCGACCGCATGGAGGAGATCCTCAAACAATCCGCCATGCTGGACCCCGAAGATGACAAAGTTTTCGAGGACTTGCTGCGCACCTTCCTGCTGCTGCGCCGCCGCACCCTGCGCAAGAGCAATGAGCAAATGCGCTACCTGCAACAACAGGCGCAGCAAGAGGGTGACCTAAAAGCCAGCGAATACCAGCCGCTGATGATACAAAACACGCAAACCTTGCTGCGCCTGGATCAGGCTCTGGCCAATGGCCCCAAACGTGGCACGCCACAAGGTAGACTACCCCGAGCGCTATGATGGATCACGACGTGGAACAGCCCGAAGACGGCATGGAACTGTCTGAGCACGACGACGAGTTGACAGACGAGCTGGCAGATGAATCGGCCTCGCAAGAGGAGGGTGATCTGCTCAATGAACTCTCGGAAGACGAAGACGGTGTAGACGCGCTGCGCGAAGACTTGCGCAAGCTTGAGGAGCGCGTGCGCCAGGAAGGCGCCATTGAACTGAGTGATGACCCGGTGCGCCTCTACCTCAAGGAGATCGGCCGCGTCAGCCTGCTGGACAATGACCGCGAGCTGTGGCTGGCCACGCGCGTGGAGGCGCTGAAGCGCCTCACCTTCCTGCAAGAGCAGGCCACCACCGCCAAGCAGCCCGACCCGTCCCCCGAAACCGTGTTCAAAGCGGCCTATGCGGAAGTGTGCGAAGCCTGGGAACGCGTGGCCAAAGAGGCCAAGGTGCTGGGCAGCAAGCCGCCCCAACTGCTCTCCATCGCGCAGGAAGCGCTGCGCTTGCAAAAGACCTGGAACATGGAGACGCCGTCCTATGTTCGCAGCTACCTCGATAACGGCATGTGGGGGCGTGATACGCGCTGGGACGCGGTGGCGCGCAGCACCTTCGTAATCCTCATCGGCTTCTATATCTTCCCTGCCGAGCTGAGCGAGAAACTTCACAAGACGTTGGATGGTGGCGAGCTGCCTTCCGCACGCAGCTTCGCCAACTTGCTGCCTGCCGCCGAAGAGCTCAAGGTGGCTGCCGCGGCGGTGCACAGCCGCGCCATGGAAGCACAGATCGCCATCATCAACGCCAACCTACGCCTGGTGGTGAGCATCGCCAAGCGCTACGTGGGGCGCGGCTCCACCTTCGAAGATTTGATCCAAGAAGGCAACATCGGCCTGCTGCGTGCCGTCACCAAGTTTGACCCGACGCGCGGCTTCAAGTTCAGCACCTATGCCACCTGGTGGATCCGCCAGGCCATCACGCGCTCGATCGCAGACCAGGCGCGCACCATTCGCATTCCCGTGCACCTGCTCGAATCGATCCAGCGCCTCATGCGCGCCCAGCGTCAGATGACCCAGACCCTGGGCCGCGAGGCCACCTTTGAGGAGCTGGCCCTCGAAAGCGGCTTCCTGGATGAGGCCGACGTGGCCGCCATCCGCAAGGCGCAGGCCGCCAGCCAGGCGCTGGCGCCGGACCTCAAGCGCCGCTGGGCACGCGCCACCACCAAGGTGGAGCAAACCCTGCGCAGCGCCGAGGAACCGATGTCGCTTGAGAGCCCGGTGGGCGCTGGCGATGGCAGCGAGCTGGCCGATTTCATCCCAGATGAAGATGCCCTGGCCCCCATGGACGCCGCGGCGCGTGAGATGCTGCGCGAGCAGGTGCAAGGCGCCCTGGCCAGCCTCACCGAGCGCGAGCGCGAGGTGCTGGAGATGCGCTACGGCCTGCAAGACGGCAAGGACCACACGCTGGAGGAAGTGGGCCAGCATTTCAACGTCACGCGTGAGCGCATCCGCCAGATCGAGGCCAAAGCGCTGCGTAAACTACGCCACCCAACCCGCAGCCACCAGCTGCGTGAATATCTGGGCGGCAACTAACTCAAACAAAAAACGGCTCCCGTACGGGAGCCGTTTTGCATTACCGATCAGTGCTAGTCTTCTTCGAAATCATCCAACTCGTCATCATCTTCAATCGGCCAATCCAACTCCAACGGATCTAGCCAGACGACATCCAACTCGGTCGAGCAGGAGGAACAGGTGACACTCATGCCAATTTTTGGGGTGGCCTTTACTTTCACAGACGCACCACATGAGGGGCAAACAGCATCGCTCATTCAAGGTTCCTTTCAGCCACACGCAGGCTGCAAAATAGAGTGGATGGCAATGTACCGCAATTGCACGCCAACCGCACAGGAAAACCATCTTGGATTTTTTGGAAACTGAGACCTTGCCAGGCTGAATATCAGGGCAGTTAGCGTACTTCGCTAGCGGACTTCGCTAGCGCTCTTCTCCGTCTTGCTGAACATACGCTGCTGGTCAGGCTCTGGCTCAAAGTAATAGCCAATGCCCGCATCTGTCATGATGTAGCGTGGGTTCGAAGGATCCGGCTCGATCTTGCCGCGCAAGCGGCTGATCAGACCGCGCACCAGGCCCTGGCTGCCCTCACCGCCGTAGCCCCACACGTACTCCACCAGGTTCTCGGAAGGGATGATACGCCCGGGGTGCGTCATTAGCGCATACAGCAGGCGGAACTCCAGCTGTGTCAAACGTGTAGGCGCATCCTTGCCCACCTGCACGCTGCGCTTCGAAGGGTCAAGCGTGATGCCTGCCTGGCTGAGCGCCGGCAGGCTGAAGTACGGCAAGCCGGAGCTGCGGCGCATCAAGGCCCGCAACTGCGCCACCATAAACTTATGGCTATAGGGACGGCTGAAGACCAGGTCAGCGCCGGCTTCGATGAAATCGATCTGAGCGCTTTCATCCCCCGCTTCCATCAGCATCACGATAGGCGCCTGGTTCTCAAGACGCAGTTGGCTGATGAATTCAGAGGTGATGGCTTTTTCAGTTGTGAAGGCAAAGAAAAATAGCTCAGCCGGGCGATCGCCTTGCGATAGCTGGTCAAGCTCTGTTACTAAGCGGACTTCGAAGCCAGCGCGTTGAAGAATGAGTGTGAGGACAGCTGCTTCGTCTGCGTCCGGAGCAAACAATAAGGTCAGCATTGAAAGAGCGTGTTGCTATTGTATAACACCTTTATGCCTTCGTGGTAGCGCGCACAGCTTCCATTAATTCGCGCGCAGATTGCAGCGTGCCCTCGCTCACTTCACCAAACATGTTGGCCAGCTCATGAATGCGCGCGTCATCCTTCAAGCGCACCGCTTGGGTCTGCGTGCGCCCATCGTTCACCACTTTTTCCACTTTGAAGTGCTGGTCACCATACGCGGCCAGCTGCGGCAGATGCGTCACGCACAGTACCTGATGCGCGCGTGCCAACCGCCACAGCTTCTCTCCCACCACACTGCCCACGCGCCCGCCGATGCCTTGATCGATCTCGTCAAAGATCAGCGTGGGCGTGTGGTCTGCACGTGCCAGCACATTCTTCATCGCCAGCATCAGCCGCGCCGTCTCACCGCCGGAGGCGATCTTGACCAGCGGCTTCAGTCCCTCGCCTGGGTTGGGCGCCACCAGGAACTCAGCCACCTCATGCCCATGCGCGTCAAAGGCCACGCGCTGGCCGTCGATCAGCAAACCGGCATCGTCTAGCTTAGTGCTGAAGTCCACACCGAAGCGCGCCGCCTCCATCTTGAGGTCATCCAGCTCGACTTCAATGCCCTTGCTCAACTCTTCGGCGGCGGCATGACGCTTGGCCGACAGCGCCTGCGCTTCCTGCGCCAGGGCGGCCAATAGCTCACCCTCGCCTTTTTGTAGCGCGGCCAGCCGTTCTTCGGCGTTAGAGATGTTCTCCAGATCCTTGCGAGCGCGCTGCCCAAACGCCAGTATGGCGGGAATGTCATCCCCGTATTTGCGCTTCAAACCCTGCAGCAGGGCTACTCGTTCTTCTACTTCTTCGAGCCGCTTGGGATTGAATTCGATCTGTTCCAGGTATCCGCGCAGCTCACGGGCAACATCGGCCATCTCATCCAGCAGGCCTTGAGCGCGGTTATGCAGCCCGGCCTGCGAAGCGTCTACGCGTGCCAGGGCGCTCAGCGCATCCACAGCGGCGCCCATGCGGTCATTGCCGGATGGGTTCTCATCTTCGCTCTCGTCCAGCGCCGTCAGCGCCAGAGTGGCGTTGGCGGCCAGGCTCTCGGCATTGGCCAGGCGCGTGCGTTCATCGCGCAGGCTGGCTTCTTCATCTGGCTGCAGCTTGGCCGCCTCGATCTCCTGCACCTGGAAGCTCAACAGCTCAATACGCCGGGCGGCATCCGCCTCGGCTTCACGCAGGCTGGCCAGCTCACGGCGCAGCTCCTGCAATTGGGTATAGGTTTTTTGGTAAGCGGCCAGCTCGCGCTCCACACCGGCATAGCGATCCAGCAGGACGCGATGCGCGGGCACGCGCAGCAGGGAGAGATGCTCAGACTGGCCGTGCAGGTCGATCAGCAGCTCGCCCAGCTCACGCACCAAGGCCACCGTAGACGGACGGCCATTGATGCGCACCACATTGCGACCCTCGCGGCGGAACTCGCGGGCGATCTGCGCATAGTCGGCATCATCCAGCAGCTCTTCGCGCTGCAGAATGGCGTGGATGTGCTCACGCGTCGCATCCGGAATGCGGAAGGTGCCTTCCACGGTGGCGCGGTCATCCCCCGCCCGGATCAGGCTGGCGTCGGCGCGCACACCGAGCAGCGTTTCTACGGCATCGATGAGGATGGATTTACCCGCACCGGTCTCGCCTGAAAAGGTCACCAGGCCACTGCCCAGCTCCAGGGTGAGGTCTTCAATGATGGCAAAGTTCTGAATACGTAGTTCGGTCAGCATTTAGCGTCTGAGTTCAATACCCGCCAGGCGGTAATAGGCGGAGGAAACAGCCAATGAAAGATACAGCAGCGGCCACAGCACAGCCACAAAGGTACGCAGCCCTTCGCCGCCCATAAATATGTAAGCGAGTGGCAGCAGCACGAAAGGCGCAGCACCTAAGCCAACAGAAGCGGCGGCTACTTGAAACAAGCGCAGAGAGCGACGGCGGCCGGTAGCGCGCCGGATAGCTTCAGCGATCACCGTGCCTGCAAAGGGCGCCAGGAACAGGGTAAGGAAACCGATGCGCATGGCAATGAATGCACCGAGCGCAGACAACGTCACCCCAATCACGAAGGCAACCACAAAATCCACCGCAGTGGCCGTCTCAAAGACCTTCTGGCGGCCGCGCACACATTCTTTACAGCGATACCCGGTAGGTGTGTGCACTGCACACTGGGCACAGATGTATTTCTCGCAGTTGTTGCAGCGCAGCCCCGTCTCACGTGTGGGATGGTTGGCGCAGTAGGTTGCAGTCGTCATGCGGCGGCTCCAGCAGAAGGGTTATTGGCCATCAGGGACAGTAGGCGTTGGTAGAAGTAGCTAGCCTCACGGAAGCGCACAAAAGCCAGGCTGTGCTCACTGGCACGCACATCTACACAATCGCCGATCTGCATCGCCTCAGGCGGTTGGCCGTCCACACTCAGCACGGCCTCGTCGCCCCGCTCCAGTTTCACCGTGATACTGGCGCCTTCGGCCAACACCAGGGCGCGCTCCACGCTGAGGTGGGGCGCTACTGGCAGCAGCAGCAGGTTGCGCAGCGTAGGCGGCAGAATTGGGCCGCCGGCAGCCAGCGCATACGCCGTGGAGCCGGTGGGCGTGGAGATGATGACGCCATCGGAGACATACGTGGTCAGCGGGTGGCCGTCCAGGCTGGCGCTCAAATGCACTGGGCGCACCACGCGGCCGCGGCCGACCATGGCTTCATTCAGCGCCGTCCAGCTGCCCAGCACCTGCTCGCCGCGGCGCAACTGCACCTGCAGCAGCATGCGCTTCTCCAGCGAATATTCGCCACTGATGAGACGCGGCAGATAGTTCTGCCACTCTTGCGGGCCAAGCTCAATAAGAAAACCGAAATTGCCGTGGTTGATCCCCATCAGCGGAATGCCCAGCGGGGCACACACATGCCCGGCGCGCAGCATCGTGCCGTCACCGCCCAGTGCGATCACCAGATCGGCGCCCTGCTGGCACAAGGCTTGCTGTGTGGCTTCGCCTTGCAGCAGGCCGCTGGCCGCGGCGATGTTGTGGCCGCCGAGGAACTGCACCACCTCATCACACAGCACCACAGCCTCAGTATTGGAGGGGCTGGCAAGCACGGCCACTTGCGTGAAGGCAGGCATGGGGGTGTTTGGCTGCGCCATAGGCTTAGTGTATCCGTTCCGTGCACACCTGGCGGTAGCCGCAAGAGGCACAGCGCGCCGCCACTTCATGGGAACGATGCAGCTCACCGCGCGCCACCCCGGCGCGCATCGCATCCAGCAGGCTCAAAAGTTGTGCCTCCAGCGCCGAGGTGAACTCCACGCGGAAGCTGCGCTCCGGGTAACGGATGATTCCATACGCCGGTCGCTGGCGAAAGGTGCGCGCCACCAGGGCGCAATACGCCGCCAGTTGGTACACGTGGGATTGGTGCGGTGTGCGCGGGGTGCGCCCGCTCTTGACCTCTACCGGCACCAAGCCATCTGCGCCCTGGATCAAGTAATCCGGCCGCCCGATCAACCCCAATGCCTCATCAAACAAGGGTTGCTCCACGCGGCGTTCAACGCCAGTGTCGGAATACAGCACCTGCCCTTCAGGCAGGCCAAGTTCGGCGCGCTGGCGCAAGCTCCACCACCACAGCAGTGCAGCCAAAGCCAATAACAACACAGCCAGCAGCGCGTACATACCTCAGCCTACCCACTGCATCAGCAGCAAGACCAGGGCAGCCAACACCAGTGCCGCCGCCAGCCCGCGTTGCAGGGTAGCCCACTGCCAGCCACGCCCATGGCGGGCGTGCTGGCGCGTGCCTTCGGCCAGCTCGCGCACATTGGCGCTGGCGGCGCCTTGCAGGCGCAGCCACCAGGCGCGCTGGCAGTAGAGATATTCGCCAATCTCAGAGGCTTTGATCCACTGCGTGCTCATGCCTGTTTGAGCTTCTCCTCCAGCGAGTGCAAGCTGGCTTCCAAACGTTGCTGGCGTAGGCTGATGGTCATATCGCCACGCGTACGCTCCACCAGGCTGCGGCAGATATCGGTCAGCCGGCGCAAGCCACGCGTCACCGCATCGGGGTAATCCATCGTTACCAGCACGGCGTAGATGTCATCCATCTGGCCCAGCAGGCGCTCAGCCTCCTCGGAATGCCCGTGACGCAAAATGTCCAGGCAGCGGCGGCGCAGTTCACCCGCCGCTTCAGACAGGCCCTGCAGATACGTGGCCGATTCCACACCCAGCTCTTGCGGCGTGGGCAGTTTGGCGTTGTACACCAGTGCGTTCACCAAGTTAGCCTCGGCATACTCCTTCAGCGCATCCTGCGTGTATCCCGCAAAGTACAGGTCAGGGAAATTTTTCAACCCCGCGCGCAGTGCCTCAGCCAACTCTCCCGCCGCTTTGAGTTCGGCCGCCGCCGTGTCATGCTCATCACGGTGGATAGCACGAATGGCCTGCGAGCAGTGCCGCGTCAGTTGGCGCGAGTGCGCCAGGGCGGTATCGCGCGCCGCGGTCTGTGCTTCCAGATCAGCGCGGATGTTGTCAGCAATGTGCTCCAAACCGTCCATCACTCCGCCTTGGGCTCTTCAGGCGCATCAGGCGCCTGGATGGATTTGAACAGATCATCGGCCAGGCTCTTGTCTGCCGGCAACTTGATCTCGCCAAACTGCTTCTCATACTTGGCCAGGTTCTCGGCCAGGGCACGCTGCAACAGCTTGGCGCTGAGCGGAGACATGAGCACGCGCGTCTTGATAAAGATATCCAGCTCACCCGGCAACAGGCGGCCAAAATCAAACACCATCTCGGCCGGCGAATGCGCCACGCGCACCACATTGCTGTAGACCAGCTCTGTGTTGGGCGGGATCACCAGCCGCGGGCGCTGCCCAGGTTTGGCGCCGGGCGGCGTTTTTGGATTGGTAGGCTCAGCCATGGCTGCCTAGAACGGGATTTCGTCTTCGCTGCCGCCCATCATGCCATCCGGCTCCATGGGCATGCCGTAGTCACCACCGCCAGCGCTGCCGCCGCCGGGCATGTCGCCACCGCCGCCGCGCCCACCGAGAAAGACGACGCGCTCAGCGGTCACCTCGTACGATGCTGAAGCCGTGCCATCCTGGCGCGTCCATACGCGCGGGCCGCCGCTGGCCTTGTCCGGCGTCATACGCCCTTCGATCATTACCTGGCTGCCGGTCTTGAGGTACTGGTTGCAGATTTCAGCCTGGCGGCCCCACGCCGAGATACGGAACCACACGGTTTCTTTGATCTTCTCGCCGTTGGAGCCGGTGTACTGGCGATTGCTGGCCACGTTAAAGTTGGTGACTGCCTGGCCGCCCGGGGTGTAACGCATCTCTGGGTCACGCCCCAGGTTACCTACGATAGTGATCTTGTGATAAGACATTGTTGCTCTCCTTCATTTCCCAAAAATAGATACGAAAAATAGAGTTACTTAAACTCAATGGTTTTGGTGGCTATTTAGTTAGTGCGTTTGAGGGGGTCTCCTTTTCGGATGAGCGTTTGTGTAAGTTTTCTGAGCTGTTTGCTCAGTGCTGGTCAGAATTCACTCACCGACAATTTAATTATAGAGCAAATGTGCGAAGATAGTCAACATATATGTCTTAGCGGTCTACCTGCCAGACTTGAAGGTCTGAAAAACCTACCGATACATCGCGGTCACTAGCCGTATGTACAAAGGCACCCACCGTACCGCGGAACAATTGCGAATCAGTGACACTGAACAAGTAGAAACCATTGACAAAGAAGTGCATCTGGCTGCCAGCCGCCCACACCGCCAGCCGCGTGCTGCTCGGCGCCAGCGAGGGGATGGCGCCACTGCTGACCCAGCCCACCTGGCGGGTCAGCCCTCCGCTCACGAAGCGATCCACCTTGGCGCGCCCGTCACACGAAAGGGCAAAACGGAAGTGGTCGCCATCCAGGGCGCGTACGATCAGGCCGTACTCGTCATCGCCCTGGCAGAAATTCGTCGTAGCGGTTATTTCGGCGTAAAAGTTCTGGAACACTGGGCCGCTGCGCGTGCTCACCAGGTAGCTGCGCGTGCTTTTAAGCACCAGGCTAAGCCTACCATTGGCCACCTGCGCCGAGGCGTCTGCATCTGAGCTAGTGGTCCAGACAGCCTCATCCTCAAAGCTGTCCTCCAGCAGCAGTTCTCCTACCCCGGGGCGCATATCCGCCGTGGGGTTAACGACCGGTGTGGGGAAGGGAGACGGCGTAGCCGTAGCCGGAAACCACACCGTGGTCGCCGTGGCCGTAGCATCCGGCTCGAGAACCACAATCGGAGTTGGCTCCTCAACCACCACCGGCACAAAACAGCCGGCCAGTAAGGCCGCCGCGGCCAGCAACGTCAGGAGAGTACGACTATGTTTCACGCCTGCAATTATAGCCACGCCAAAACGAGTAAAATCAGCCCCTATGCGCATCCTTGTACGCTCAAAGATTCATAACGCTACCGTTACCGAGGCCAACCTGGCCTACGTTGGCAGCATCACCATTGACGAAGAGTTGGTGGAACGCGCCGGCCTGTGGCCGGGCGAGAAGGTGCTGGTGGTCAGCAACACCAGCGGCGAACGGCTGGAGACCTATGTGATCGTTGGCCCGCGTGGCAGCGGCACCATCACCATGAACGGGGCCGCCGCTCACCTCATCAAGACGGGCGAGCAGATCATCATCATGGCCTTTGAAATCACTGCTGAGCCGGTGGAAGCCACTTTCATCCTCGTGGACGAGAACAACAAGTTCGTGCGCTATCTATAAGCCCAGCCGCAGGAAGGACATCAAGCCAACCTGCGTTAGTCCAAGCAATCCAAACAAAAGATGTAAGTACATGTTTTGCCAACGCGCACTCATGCGCGCCTCAAAACCCAGATAGCTCACAGCAAGTAACACCACCAAGCCGCCTGCCACCCGGCTTAGGTCATGCCAGGGAACCTGCGTAGCCCAACCGCCTTTAAAATCAATCACAAACAGGGCAGGCAAGGCTTCTGCCCGCAGAACCACTGCTGCCAGTAGAAATACTCCGGCATACAGAGCAATCACTAATGGGCTGAGACGCATACGCTCAAAGAACATTGCCACCAGCAAGGCCAGCGGCAACAAAGCTGCTACCAGTACAGTATCCATGTTGGCTTGCAAGAAGCCGAAGTTGAAAGTTAACAGCGCCAGCAGCCAAAGACCAACAAAGCTCAGCTTGCGTTTATGCTCGGATGCCAGCACAACGCTGCCCAGCGCCAGCAATATAGCCGGCGTGTTTCCAGGCAGCGTAAAAGGATATTGGGGATGCGTGATGGCGTTACCCACTTGCTGCGCAGCTGGCTGTTCCAGTAACTCACGCACCGGCGTAGCGGGGTCGTAAAAGCTTAAAGGCTGGTTATGCAGTCCTGGCCAGCCATGATGCAACCCCGCCAAGACTAACCCGGCTAGAAATACAAGCGTCCGAGTGCGTACAGAGCGGGCCAGATAGTAAAGCCCTATAAATGCGGGAAGCCAGATAGCATACGGAGTGAGCAAAAAATTGGCCGCACACACAAGAACACAGCCCACCCACAGTACGAGGCGCATTCTGTCTATTGCTTGGCTGGCTTGCTGAGCCAAATACACAGCTAGCAATGTCAGCACCCCTGGGCCGAGTGGAGAGAGAGCTGCAAACGGATGCCTCACAATGAGCGGAGACAAAGCGAAAAGTAATGCAGCAACAAGCGCGGTCTGCGGGCCAAACTCATCCAGCCCGATCAGATAAACCAAAACTATTGTTCCCCCAGCCGCAAGCAGGGTCAAACTGACGAGTCCAACCTCGCCTAGCGTGCTTGCCAAAACTGCTGGCAGCACCGAGCGCAGCACCTCACGCCAACCATAGGCTCCAGCAGCTTGCTGGGCCACTTCCATAAAAGAATCCCCATTAGCAGCGTCTGCCATATATACGGCAGCTTCGCTGCCCAGCCAAAAGATAGTGCCATTCCACATCAGCACCAACGCCGCGCTAAAAACAGCCACAAGCATGACCGCCAAACAGGTATTTCTGCCAGCTTTACTCATGGACTCGCATCCACTTCAAATACATAGACCTGTGGCGGGTTGGCCACAATTGGGGTAGCTGGCTGCTCAAAATGGGCGATCTGGCGCCAGGTAGGCTCAACCTCTTGCAACAAAGAAGGTTGCAGCACAATGACCAATGAGCCAGCAGTAACCTGATCGACCTGAGTGATAAATTGCATTCGCCCGGAAAGCTCATCGAACGGATCGGGAGCCAACACATAGCCAGAAACAAAGTTTAGATGATTCAGCGCGCGCGTATCCTCTTGATTTAAGAAATATAGCTGCGTCTCTGGATACTCTTCCACCAGCGCGGCTGTCAGCTCAAGGTTACGGAAATAGGCTCGCCGCTCATAGGAAAACTCAACCGCCTTCTGCACAGGATTAACTATGGCCAAGCCAAAAGCAAGCAGCAATACCGCCAAATAGGCCGCCTGCTGCCCCTGTATACGGCCAGGCAGCAGAAGACTTAGAGCTACGAACAGTAATACGGCTAGCGACGATACAGCTAGCAACCCTGGCGTATCCCACAACCCCAAATAGGTACCTAATCCAGCAACACCCAAAACAGGGTACACCAGCCAGAGCACTTGCGCGGCTTGACCCTTGGGCGCCAACTTGGCCAGCCACAGACCCACCAGCGCGGCCAGCGGCAACATCAGAAACAATATTCCCCGAGCAGCGATCGGCCGTCCAGGCGCAGGGTTGTAATACATCGGATTGAGCGACATCGGGGACCATTCCAAGGCAATGAAGGTGAAGGCAAACCAGGCAAATGCAAACCGTGTGGCGGGCTCCGGTTTGCGCAACGTCATGACGATCACCATCACTGCAATTGGAAAGACTATGTAAAAGGAGGCACTAGTAGAGAGCTGGCCGAACATATCTGACGCAGTGGAGGCTAAGGCATCCGGAAACGCCAGTGACTGCTGGCTGCCGTAGTACCAAACCGCCACAATGAGTGCCATGCCTGCCCCTAGCTTGGCCCCGCTACGCATCAGTTGCTCAGCCCAAGCCGCCAACCGCGCTCCATGGCGCTCTAGCAGGCTCCAGCCCAAGAGGAAGGCTCCGGTGAATACGGTGCGCTGATTGGCCCACACGCCCCAAACCAGCAGCAATACACATAAGAGATACAAGCCTGCGGAACGAATACCATGTGCTCGCCGCGCTAGCATCCACGCGTACACCGCCGCCGTCCCCAACATCACCATGGCAACATCAGGAACATTGGTAGTGGCGGTGCTGACTGCCGGCGGGATGAGAGCGAAAAAGGCAGCCGCCAACAGTGCTGCATCCTGGCCGGCTAGCAGGAAAACAATACGATATAGCAACACAATAGTGACTAGCGAACAAAGAAAAGGCCAGGCCAAGGTGGTTGCCATGCTCGGCCCAAACAATAGATAAAACAGCGCCAGCGGCCCATAATGACCAATGCGCCCCTCCCCATCCCACAGCGATAAATAGAAGCGGCCATTGGTAAGCGCCTGGGCCGAATTGGCGTACATCACATCATCAAAGCCATCAAAGCCAATCAGGAAAGCCAGCCGGAAGATAGCCGCCACCAGTATCACCAGCCCTAAGGCTAGCGTGGCAGACTTTGGCATTATATTCAGCAGCTTAGCAAAGATGTGGTCTGTAGAACGTTGGTGTTTTAACAAACTGCCTCAAAAAAATTATATCAACAGCCTAAAGGTGCCTAATACACGCCATCACTACATCTGATAACGCTGAAGGATATTGGGAAGCAGGTACTCACTAAAGCAGCGCTGCAAGCCGAGCTCAGGCGCCCAACCCCAATCGGCGCGGGCGGCGCTGTCGTCAATATCCATCGGCCACGAATCCACAATGCCCTGGCGTTGGGCGTGGGGCTGATAGCTGATCTCGGCGCCAGGGAACGCCGCCAGCACCTGTTGGCCAAATTCCTCGGCAGACAAACTGAAGCTGCTCACGTTATACGCGCTGCGGCTCAGGGCAGCACGCGGCGCGGCGGCCAGCTCCCGCAGAGCACGCACAGCATCCGGCATGGCCATAAACGCGATCGTGGTATCCGGACGCACAAAGCAGGCATATGGCTTGCCCTGCGCCGCGGCGTGTAGCATCTCCGGCCCATAGTCACTGGTGCCACCGGTGGGCAGCGTAAACGCGCTAATCAAACCCGGAAAACGCAGGGCGCGAAAATCCAACATTGTGGGACGCCTATCGGCAAGCTGCATGTAATGCCGTGCGTAGTACTCCCCTGTCAACTCTACGGCCAGCTTGTTAGCGCCATACATCGTTGTCGGGTGCAACCATTCATCTTCTTTCACCCGCGGGTGCGCCGCCTTAGTGGCCAAATTCGGCATGCCATAGATGGCTTTTGAGCTGGGAAAAATAAACTTGACTGCCTGGCTATTAGCCGCAGATTGCGCCGCGGCCAGCTCCAAAAGCAAAACGCTGGCATCCACGTTCACTTCGTGGGCCAGCGCTGGGGAGTGCTCTGCTCGGGTGGAGAGCAAGGCTGCCAGGTGATAGATAGTGTCCAGCGTGTACTGCTCACCAATCTGCTGGATGAGCGCTTTGTCAGTAATGCTGCCTTTAATATGCGTGCTCAATGCCGCCAACTCAGCCGGCATCTCGGCCAGGTCCAGGGTCAATATCGCCTGGTTGCCGCGGCTGGCCAACTCACGCACCAGCGCCTGTCCAATCTCTCCGGCTGCGCCTGTAATCAACACGTATTTGCTCATGGGCTTGGTTTCTATGCTGGGCAGCAGACGCCGCTCCCCACCATTATAAAAGCCATCCGCAAATTAGCCCTGCGCTTTGGCTTGACGCAGAACGCCTGTTCATGTTATTCTGGGATTAGCACAAATGACCTACAATCGGGTCTCAGTGCCAGGAGCAGGAAAATGATGATGGCTAAAAGACGCAAAGGCTTAAGCGAACGCCACAAGAAGATCCTTGATCTTCTCGAGCGCTACCAAGATGAGAACGGCTACCCACCCTCCATTCGTGAGATTGGCAAGCAGACCGGTATCTCTTCCACCTCAGTAGTCAATTACTACCTCAACCAACTCGAGGAAGAAGGCTACATCGAGCGTGACCGCAAGATCTCCCGCGGGGTACGCCTGGTCAAGGGTATCAGCACTGCGGCCAACGCTGTGCGCGAAGCCATCGAAGACCTCATCAAAGTTCCCGTGCTCGGCCGTATTGTGGCCGGCTCACCCATGCCCGTCCCCGGTTCTGACTTCGCCTACTACGATCAGGACAGTGGTGTGGAGATCGCCCGCAGCCTGCTCGCCCCCGGCGATAAAGAAGAGGACCTCTTTGCCCTCGAAGTGCAGGGCGACTCGATGGTGGATGCCATGGTTAACGATGGCGACATCGTGGTCATGAAGAAGGCCCAGGATGCCCGCAACGGCGAGATGGTTGCCGTGTGGTTGACTGACCGAGACGAGACCACCCTCAAGTACTTCTACAAAGAGAATGGCGGCATCCGCCTGCAGCCCGCCAACCCCACCATGGATCCCATCTTCGTCGAGAACCCACGCGCTGTACAGGTGCAAGGCAAAGTCGTTATGGTCATCCGCCAGATGGGCGCCCCCAACTAAAACTCCTGACACGCATTCCAAAGCCCGCTCATATTGAGCGGGCTTTTTGTTCCCCCCCGCAGCCAGCATGCGCCAAGCTTAAAGGTTACACATTGTCATTTTTGCAGCACTTTGTGACTGCGCCCACGCTTAGAATATGGCGCATGTCAACTCCAGGCCGCGAACGTATTCTTGTCACCTTGCTTCAGGAAATTGCTGAAGAGCAGGGCTATACCCTCACGTCGTTCTCTCAGAATTGGATACTGCGCCTGGAGAAAGACGGTCAAGTGCGCCACGTCTTTGGCTTCAATTTTGAGATCAACTCTGCCACCGCCTATATGCTGGCGGGCGATAAAGCCGGCATCTCTGCCGTGCTGACCCACAACAATATCCCGTGCATTGAGCATCGCTTGTTCCTCAACCCCAGCCGCGCCACCTACATCCCAGAAGAGGGCCACTGGCAGGCCATGATGGCGTATGCCCGCGAAGGCCAGAAGCCAGGTGAAGGGTTGCGCCCCTTGGTGGCCAAACCCAACGAGGGTACTGGCGGTATTGGCGTTGTCAAAGTGACCACACAGGCCGAGCTCGAGAAGGCCGCGCAAAATATCTTCCAAAAGGGCCAGTCAGTCAGCCTCTCCCCGTATCACGAGATCATCAATGAGTACCGCGTGGTGATGCTGGACGGCGAGTGCCAGCTGGCCTACAACAAGCAGCGCCCCCAACTACAAGGGGATGGCACCAGCAACCTGCGCACGCTGATTGAGCGCGGCCTGCTGACCCAGCAGCTCACCCAAGCCCAAGCCGCCGACGCAATGCAGCAGCACCAGGGCCAACTGGAGCACGTCCGCGATGCTGGCGAGCAAATCCCCGTGGGCTGGAAGCACAACCTGAGCGGAGGCGCCAGCCCGGAGCAGCTGCAACCCGGCGCGCTACTGGATGCCTTGCTGGCCATTGCGCAAGATGCCCAGCGCGCCATCAACATCCGTTTCGCCTCGATCGACATCGTTGAAGTAGACGGCGCCTTGCAGGTGTTGGAGATCAACTCAGGCATCATGATGGAGCATTTTGCCCGCTACCTGCCAGAGAACCGCGCCACGGCCAAGGCCATTTACGCCCGCGCCATTGAAAAGATGTTTGCCTCGCGCTGATAAAATCAGCATGTGTCACCCCGCGCCGCTGTCCCCCGCGCCAAGCGCATTCTTGATCTGGTTCTCGCCCTGCTTGGTGGCCTGGTGCTGCTGCCAGTCATCCTTGTGATTGCGCTGCTGGTGCGCCTGTTCCTCGGGAAACCGGTGCTCTTTCGCCAGCCGCGCCCAGGTATCGGCGGGCTACCCTTCACCCTCTACAAGTTCCGCACCATGCGCGATGCCAGCGACCCAGACGGCCAGCCGCTGCCAGATGCCCAGCGCCTCACCGGCTTTGGCCGCCTGCTGCGCGCCACCAGCATGGACGAACTGCCCGAGCTGTGGAACGTGCTGCGCGGCGAAATGAGCCTGGTCGGCCCACGCCCGCTGCTGATGCGCTATCTCGACCGTTACACGCCGCAACAGTTTCGCCGCCACCTGACCCTGCCCGGTATCACCGGCTGGGCGCAGATCAATGGCCGCAACAACGTCTCGTGGGAGGACAAGTTCGCCCTGGACGTTTGGTATGTAGACAACTGGTCGCTGTGGCTGGATATCAAGATCCTTCTGCTCACCCCTTTCAAGGTGCTGCGACGCGAAGGCATCAACCAACCTGGCAATGCCACGGCAATGGAATTCATGGGCAATCAGGCCAAAGCTTCGGACGAAGGCCGCCCGTTATAATGCGCGCCATGCCAGACCACGCCGCGCTGTACCGGCAGCTCTACACCATCCGCCGTTTTGAAGAAACCGTGCTGGACGCTTTTCCCAAAGGCGCCTTCTACGGCACCACCCACACCTATATCGGGCAGGAAGCCAATGCCGTCGGCGTGCTCTCACATCTGCACGCAGGCGACATTGTCTTCAGCAATCATCGCTGCCATGGGCACTTCATTGCCTACGGTGGGGATCTGCGCGCCCTCTTCGCTGAGCTGATGGGCAAGGCCACCGGCGTGTGTGGCGGCCTGGGCGGATCGCAGCACCTGCACTGGCGAGACTTCTACTCCAATGGCGTGCTCGGCAGCACTGCACCCATTGCCGTCGGCACGGCCCTGGCCGAAAAGCAAAAGGGCAGCGTCGCCATCACCGTGTTATTCCTCGGCGATGGTGCCATGGGTGAAGGCACGGTTTACGAGAGCCTCAATATTGCTGCCCTGTGGAGTGCGCCGATACTGTTCGTGGTCGAGAACAATCACATCGCCCAGACCACGCCCACCGATCTGGCCATGGCGGGCAGCCTGACAGGGCGCTTCGCCGCCTTTGGCATCCCCGCGGCTGAGATGGACAGCAATGATGTGGCAGATATCTACGCCGCCGCCGAACATGAGCTGGCTGAACTGCGCCGCACGCGCACGCCGCGCGCTTTGGTGCTTAACACTACGCGCTTCGGCCCGCATTCCAAGGGTGACGATACGCGTGACCCCACATATATAGACGAGTTGCGCGCCACGCGTGATCCGCTCACCCTGCACGCCACCCAGCTTGCCGCCGCCGAACGCCAGGCCATCGAGAGCGAAGTGGATGCTCTCATCGCCGCGGCTTACGCCCAGGCAGAAGCCGATCCCGTACCCCAACCAGCCAAGGCAGGTATTTAGTGGGCTACCTAGTCACCGCTCACTTCTCACTGTTCGCTAAGTGTTCGCTATGACCAGCGTACTCGAATCGCTCAACCGCGGCCTGCACGCCGCCTTCGCCCAGGATGAACGTGTCTACCTCATCGGCGAAGACTTGCTCGACCCCTATGGCGGCGCCTTCAAAGTCAGCCGCGGCCTCTCTAGCCAGTATCCCGAGCGCGTGTGGACCAGCCCCGTGTCCGAGGCTGCCATCACCGGCGTAGCGGCAGGCATGGCACTGCGCGGCCTGCGCCCGGTGGTGGAGTTGATGTTTGGCGATTTCAGCACGCTGATAGCTGACCAACTGATCAACAGCATCACAAAATTCCCCGTCATGTTCAACGGCGCGGCCAGCGTGCCCATCGTCATCCGCACGCCGATGGGCGGGCGGCGCGGCTACGGGCCGACTCACAGCCAGACCTTGGAAAAGCTCTATCTGGGTGTGCCGGGCCTGCGCGTGCTGGCTCCCAATACGTTAAGCGACCCTGGCGAATTGCTGCGTCGCGCCATCCTTGAGCAGGATGATCCGGTCTTCTTTATTGAGAACAAGGTGCTGTATCCAAAAGCCGTGCAGGACACTGAATCCCTGAAGGACTTTGATATTGACCTGGCACAAGACGGCTTTGCCCCAGTGCACACATTGCGCCTCAAGGGCGCGCCCGCGCCACACCTCACACTGACGGCCTACGGTTACATGGCCGAACTGGCCCGAGAAGCGCTAACCCGCCTGGCCTTCGAGCACGAGATATTCTGTGAGTTGGTTGTGCCGTCCCAGTTAGCGCCGTTGCCTGCCAGCGGCGGCTTAGAGGCCAGCCTGGCCGCCTCACTGCAGCACAGCGGCCGCCTGCTCACCATTGAAGAGGGCACCTATTCGCTGGGCTGGGGAGCAGAACAAGTGGCGCGCGCCGCTCAGCACTTGGGCAGCCGCCTGCTGGCTGCCCGCCGCGTCGCCGCTGCCGAAGCGCCCATCCCTGCAGCGCGCTCGCTGGAAGAAGCCGCCCTGCCCTCGGTGGAACATATCATCACCGCCGCGCGGGAGATGGTATAAAGCCAGCATGTCGCAAGCACAGGCTGTCCACGTTCCGCTCATCAATCCCAACGAAACTGAAGCGCGCTTGGTGAGTGTGGCCGTTGCCAATGGCGACCAGGTGGCCAAAGGCGACGTGCTCGCCATGCTTGAGACCACCAAGTCCACCTTTGAGTTGCTAGCCGATAGTGATGGCTATGTGGCTGGCCTTAGCGCTCAAGCGGGGCAGATGCTGCCGGCCGGGCAGGTGTTCTTGTATCTTGCCCCGAGCAAAGAGTGGCAGCCCGCTCAAACGCAGCGTGCCACGGATAGCGAGGGTGTTCCCGCTGGGCTACGTATCACCCAGCCCGCCTTGCAACTCGCCCACAAACGCAACATTCCGCTGGGCTCGCTGCCGGTTGGCCCCATCATTACCGAAGAGTACATTGCCAAGCTGGCCGGCAAAGACGCTGGCAGCTTCATCATTCCCGATGCCGCCAGCGCACCGGATGCGGTCATCGTCTATGGCGGCGGCGGCCACGGCAAAGCCGTGATCGATCTACTGCGTGCCGCCGGTGGATATGTGCTGGCGGGCGTAGTAGATGACAGCCGCCAGCCCGGCGAACTCGTGTTGGACACAGCCGTCATCGGCGGCGAGCCAGCCTTGGCCGCCCTGCGCCAGGCGGGCTGTCAGTGGGCGCTCAACGCGGTGGGCGGCATCGGAGCTATGAGCTCGCGCATCGCTGTTTTCGAAAAGTTGGAGGCCGGGGGCTTCCAGCTGCCAACCCTCATTCATCCCAGCGCTGTGATTGAACCAAGCGCCCAGCTCGGCGCGGGTGTGCAAGTCTTCCCGCACGCCTATATCGGCTCAGAGGCACGTATTGGCAAAGGCGTCATCATCAACACTGGCGCCATCGTCTCGCATGATTGTGTTATCGAAGATTTCGCCAACCTCTCGCCCGGCAGCATTCTGGCCGGCAGCGTGCAGGTGGGCCGCGGCAGCCTGATCGGTATGGGTGTCACGGTGAACCTCAACGTGCGCATCGGCAGCATGGCGCGCATCGGCAACACCGCCACCGTCAAGGAGCACGTGCCAGGTGGCGGTGTGGTGCGCGCTGGCGCCGTGTGGCCCAGCTAGTTTTGCTTTTCTGTTACATTTCATTGATGGCCACCGCCAAACGCAGCCCTAAAAAAGGCACGCGTGCCAAAGGCACGCGTAGCAGCGCTTTTGGCAGCTCCAAGCGCGAGAATCATGACGCCAGCAGCTTCTACAACAGCGCACTCTACGCCAACCTCAACGCCGAAAGCAACACCCCCTACATCCAAACCGAACTGCCTGCCGATGCGCACAACCGCATCTTTGCGCACAGCAGTGCAGACATGCACGAGTTGCCCGACAACAGCGTACATCTCATGGTCACCTCACCGCCCTACAACGTCGGCAAAGAGTATGACAAAGACCAGGATCTGGGTGAATATCTGGGCATGCTGCGCGCCATTTGGGCCGAGACATTGCGCGTATTGGTGCCCGGCGGGCGCGCCTGCATCAATGTTGCCAATTTAGGCCGCAAGCCCTACATCCCCCTGCACGCATTCATCATCCAAGACATGTTGCAGCTCGGCTACCTGATGCGCGGCGAGATCATCTGGGATAAGGCCAGCTCTGCAGGCGGCTCCACGGCGTGGGGCTCCTGGCGCAGCGCCAGCAACCCCACGCTGCGCGATGTGCACGAGTACATCCTCGTCTTCAGCAAGCAGCGCTTTGGCCGCCCGGCACCAGAGGGAGCCAAACGCTTCACCAGCGAACGCGACGACTTCCTGCAAAATACCAAGAGCGTATGGAGCTTTCCCACCGTCTCTGCCAAGAAAATCGGCCACCCGGCGCCGTTCCCGATTGAGTTGCCCCGCCGCCTGATTGAACTCTACACTTTCCCAGGCGAAGTCGTGCTCGATCCCTTCATGGGCAGCGGCACCACCGCCATTGCCGCGGCCAACACCGGCCGCAACTACGTGGGCTACGAGCTGGACAAGAAATACATCAAATTAGCAGAGAAGCGCCTGGGGGCTAAAGAAGAGGACTATCCACCTTCGTCTTGAGTAAAGAAGCTCACAATACGCGGTGGGGATTTGCTGGCAATTAACGTGAAAAAGTACTCTGCTTCCTCATAACTACCATCATGTCCATGATGGCCGATGGCAGGATGCACTCTCAAACCAAGCCAACCCTTTTTATCCTCGTATCGTTGGAGTAGTGGCAAAGTATCACTTCCAAAAGGGTTAGAGCGATCATATTGGTTTTGAACAAGAAACAACGGAGGCAAGCTTTCAGTCGCATCTGCCTCTGCATAGATATCGGGCACTGAAAGCAGAGTTTCGTCGTCTGCAGCGGCGACCTCGGTATAGCTCGTTTTTATGTTGCGGCTGCGATAGTCAATAATCTTATTTTTTAAATCAATAATTGGTGTCATCGCATACACGCCATTGGCAGAATGTTTAATGCCATGATACAGAGCAGCAAAGCCTCCCATAGAGGCTCCAACACAAAACCAGGTAGACATACCGCGTTCACTCAATACCTTTTGAATGAGAGACTGTGTCATCTTCTCAACATAATTTTGGCCGCCCACGCCCCAAAACCAGCTACCTAATGATTTCCAGCCAAAGTTGTCATAGGGTATTAATAAATCAAAATGCTTCCAGCCATATCGCAACAGGTGGGTTTCAAAACCCAGGTATCCATGAAAAACAACCACCAGTCCCTTGCTACTCTCGATGGCTGGAAAAAATGCATAGCGCATACTCAGACCATCCGCATTTTCATACACATTGGGAAAATGCTGGGTAATGTCCTTCTGGCTTTCACCTTTTGGTGCGGCGTTTCGACTTCGTTTACGAGCAAAGTCGCGAATCGCCCCAACACCAGATGCTAGCACCAAGTCAGTATCGGCATTGGCCAATGGGAAGCGATGGCCGGATGATGCAGACACCAAACCCTTGATGCTACTAAGAGCTTCGCGAACACCAAGGACGCGTAGCTTGCTTGTAAAACGCAGGACACGGTGCTTAAGGGAAAGTTGGCTCATGCACACTCCACGGTGATTATACTTAGCACCTTATGAACATCACCGTCTTTGGCTCCGCCTCCCCGCAACCCGGCCAACCCGTCTACGAAGACGCCCGCCGCCTCGGCGAGCAGCTGGCCCGCGCCGGCCACACCGTGCTCACCGGCGGCTACATGGGCACCATGGAAGCTGCTTCGCGCGGTGCTGCCGAAGCCGGCGGCCATGTCATCGGCATCACCTGCCAACAGATCGAAGACTGGCGCGCTGCCAAACACAACCCCTGGGTGCTCGAGGAGCGCAAGTTCCCCACCCTGCAAGAACGTCTCTACTCCCTGGTGGAAAATTGTGATGCCGCCATGGCCTTACCAGGCGGCATCGGCACGCTGGACGAGATTGTGACCATGTGGAGCCAGATGCAAACGGCGTGCATGCCCATCCGCCCGCTCATTCTCATCGGCGCCGGCTGGCAGCGCACCATCGCTGCCCTGCTGGAAGCACAAGACGAGCACATCCGCCCGGCGCACCGCGAGTTGCTCACCTTCGCCGAAGATGTGGATAGTGCTGTGCTGCGCTTGGCTGAGGCGCTGGCCGCCTGATGCCCAGCATCCAACTGGGCCAGTTGCAGCAAGAGGCGGCCCACCTCTCCGAGCACTTCACTGATCCTGAGCGCTACCTGCGCGAGCTGGAGCGCCTACTACAAACCTACGCCACGCCCATTCACCGCCAGGGCCGCATCAAAGGCATGCGCCCGATTCTGTTCAGCTTTGAGGTGCCGCCCCCCGTACTACGCCGCCTTGAGATGGAGCTGAGCCAGCAAGCCGAGCAGCAGCCTGCTGCCGCACTGGCCCTGGCCGATACCCTCTGGGAGCGCCGCAGCTTCGAGACGCGCCAGCTCGCCATTCGTCTCGTGGGCAGCGCTCCCGCCGCCGAGAGCGAAGTCGGCCTGCGCCTGGCGGCCTGGGCCAGCGAGAACCAGGAAGAGTTACTGGTCAGCGAGCTGCACACCCGCGGCACACGCCGCATGGCCGCCAACAATCCAGAGGCCCTGCTGTACTTCGCCCAACAGATGCTGGCCACCGGCGATTTTCGCAAGCAAAGCCTCGGCTTGGGCAGCCTGCAAACCCTGCTCGCTGCCGGCCAGTTTGCTAATCTGCCAGCGCTTTTCGCGGTCTTGTTGCCTATCAGCCAAGGCCCGCCACGCAAGCTGCAACCCTTCCTGGCCGACCTGCTGGTGGCGCTGGCCAAGGAAACGCCCAAAGAAACCGCCTTTTTCCTTGGGCGCATTTTGGCTGAACAGCCCAGCGAGAGCACCCGCTGGGTAGCCCGTCAGGTTCTGCGCCACCTGCCCACAGAGATGCAAGCCGGGCTGCGCGAAGTGGCGAAGTAAAGCCTCCACGGATGAACACAGATGCAAGAGAGATAAATCTGATTTATCTGTGTTTCAGTATCCGTATGGAGGATTCCCCATTCTGTCTTTGCGAACGAGCGCAGCGAGTGAAACAGCCCCCTACTTTGCTGGCAGTCTCGGGGATTGCTTCGGGCGCAGGCAAGCCTGCGCCTCGCAAAGACAAAAAGATGAGGGTATGCCCTCATTCTGGGGGTTCACACTCCCGTGGATGATTCCCCTCCCACCTGATATAATCTGCCCTTGACTCGACCGGCCACGCGGCAAACACTCATTGTGCGAGTGGTACCTGCGGGTTAGGCGACCTGCCAAAAGGAGATGCAGACGTCATGCCGTTACCAAAAGACCAGAAAGACCAGATCATTGGCGATTACAGCCGCGCCGAGGGCGACACCGGCTCCACCCAGGTGCAAATTGCCCTGCTCACCAAGCGCATTGAGCAGCTCACCGCCCATGGCCAGACCCACAAGAAGGACGTAGCTTCCCGCCGCGGCCTGGTCAAACTGGTGGGCCAGCGCCGCCGCTTGCTGAACTACCTGCGCAACAAGGATTACGAAGGCTACGTTGCGCTGGCTGATAAGCTCGGCATTCGCCGCAAGACCAAGTAGCAAAGAACGAGGTTGGCCTGCCAACCTCGTTTTTGTTTGGCTGCTGATTCCGGGGCAGGCAGCCCAGTTTGCGGATACACTAGCCCCAACAACAATTCACCCGCCCGTTAGGGGCATTGGTACTTGCGGCAAATTGATTGAAACCAATTTGCCGCAGCTGCCAGTTCCTCAACAGGTGGGCCAGCGCATTGCGCCTGCCTGAACAGGCTCCTAGGACGTAATGCGCCCATAGGAGACGTATGAAACCAGAAGTACACAGCTACACAGCCACCGTTGGCAACCAAAGCATCACCTTGGAAACCGGCAAGCTGGCCCGCTTGGCCGGCGGCGCCGTGACCGTGCGCATTGGCGAATCGCTCATCCTGGCTACCGCCACGATGAGCGCCAACCCGCGCACCGGCATCGACTTTTTCCCCCTCAGCGTAGATTTTGAAGAGCGCATGTACGCCGGCGGCCGCATCCCCGGCTCCTTCTTCCGCCGTGAGGGCCGCCCCACTGAAGTCGCCATCCTCACCTCGCGCCTGACCGACCGCCCGCTGCGCCCGCTATTCCCCAAAGACATGCGCAATGATGTTCAGGTCATCATGACCGCCCTCTCGGCCGATACTGAGAACGTGCTGGACGTGATCGCGGTCAACGCCGCCTCGGCGGCCATCATGATCTCAGACATCCCGTGGAACGGCCCCGTCGGCGCCGTGCGTGTGGGCCGCATCAATGGCGAGTTCGTGGTCAACCCCACCTACACGCAGCTGCCCGAATCTGACCTTGACCTGCGTATCGCTGGCACGCGTGAAGCCATCCTCATGGTGGAATGCGGCGCCAACGAAGTTGACGAAGACGCCATGGCCGCCGCGCTTGAGCTCGGCCACAAGGCGCTGCAGCCCCTCATCGACATCCAGTTGGAGATGGCCGCCGCGATCGGCAAGCCCAAGCGTGACTATCCCAAGTTCAGCATCGACGAAGAGCTCAAGAAGAAAGTGCTCGCCCGCGCCGAAAGCGATCTCGAGAACATCCTCGAGAACGTTGCAGGCAAGGCAGCCCAGTACGAAGCCATTGATACCTTGCGTGACACCATCGTCGCCGAAATCGCTGGCGATGACGTTGCTCTGGCTGGCACTGTGAAGGAAGCCTACACCTCAGCCGAGAAAGCCGTGGTGCGCCGCCGCATCATCAATGATGGCAAGCGCCCAGATGGCCGCAAGCCCACCGAAATTCGCCCCATCTGGTGCGAAGTAGATCTCAGCCCGCGTGCGCACGGCTCCGGCCTGTTCACCCGCGGCGAGACCCAGGTGCTCACCCTCACCACGCTGGGCACGCCCAAAGAAGCGCAGGAGCTGGACAACCTGACCCCCATCAGCACCAAGCGCTACATGCACCACTACAACTTCCCGCCCTACTCCACCGGTGAGGCCCGCCCGTTGCGCGGCTCCTCCCGCCGTGAGATCGGCCACGGTGCGCTCGCTGAGCGCGCCCTAGTAGCCGTCCTCCCCACGGAGAAAGAGTTCCCCTACACCCTGCGCCTAGTCTCTGAGTGCTTATCCTCCAACGGCAGCACTTCGATGGGCTCGGTGTGTGGCAGCACCCTGGCGCTGATGGACGCCGGGGTGCCCATCAAGGCGCCCGTCTCCGGTATCGCCATGGGCCTCATCACCGATGGCAGCAAGTACCAGATCCTGAGCGACATTCAGGGCATCGAAGATCACCTCGGCGATATGGACTTCAAGGTCGCCGGCACCGACAAGGGCATCACCGCCCTGCAGATGGACATTAAGATCTCCGGCCTGACCGCCGCCATGATGGCCGAGGCGCTGACCCAGGCCAAGCAGGGCCGCAAGCACATCCTCGACAAGATGCTGGAAGTGCTGGCCGCCCCGCGTGCAGACCTGAAGGATCACGCCCCGCGCATCACCACCGTGCAGGTACCTGTCGAGAAGATCGGCGCGGTGATTGGCCCAGGTGGTAAGACCATCCGCGCCATTCAGGAAGAGAGCGGCGCCAAGATTGATATCGCTGACGACGGCACCGTGTTCATCGCCTCTGACAGTGGCGAGAAAGCACGCATCGCCCGTGAGCGCATCGAAGCCCTCACCGAGACGGCCGAGATCGGCAAGATCTACACCGGCAAGGTGGTACGCACTACCGACTTCGGCGCCTTCGTCGAAATTCTGCCTAACATCGATGGCATGGTGCACATCTCGCAGCTCGATAGCAACCACGTCGAGAGTGTCGAGAGTGTTGTCCAGGTGGGCGATGAAGTCTCCGTGATGGTGACGGATGTCGACCCCAGCGGCAAGATTCGTCTCAGCCGCCAGGCCGTGCTCGAAGGCTGGACCGCCGAAGAAGCACGCGAGAAGGATAAGGGTGGCGGCAGCCGCCCGCGTGGCGGCGGTGGCGACCGCGGCGGTGATCGTGGCCGTGGTGGCCGCGATGGCGGCCGTGACCGTGGCGATCGCGGTGGTTACCGCGGCGGCCGTCGTTAATTCGGCGCTGACAGCAAGCAAGAATCACACAGCCCCGCCAGTTTGGCGGGGCTGTTTTTTTTGCCTATCAAGTCTAGTCCCTTGATTTTTCCGCCGATTTCCAACCCCCATCACCATCCTATGGCACTATCCCGCCACCAAGCGAAACAGCCGGATGCTTGCGCCGCCAGTACAGCTCGCCAACCTGCAGGTGGCCTGCTGCTGAGCACACAAAGGGAGATTTACCATCCGAGGGACTAGCGCAGGGCAGTTGAGCGCTCAACTGCCCTGCGCCAAGGCGACAACAGCGACAAACTGACCTAAGTGACCTAAGTGACCTAAGTGACACAAGCTACCACGCTTGGCGAGAACACACTTGTCATTCCGACGAATGGCGCAGCCGCGAGGAGGAATTCGTTAAAGTATCACTGTAGCGCAGGCTCGTCTGAACCTGTGCGCCTGAGCTTTATCCGCTCCGCTGGCAATTACCCACTCGTTGGCAGGGTAGGCATCTGCGGCCCAGGCACGCCCAGCAGCTCGGCCAACGCCGCCCGCGTTGCCACGCGGTCGTCCCACGGGTACTCGGTCTCGCCGAAGCACATCGACTGCTCGTGCCCCTTGCCCAGCACGATGACCACATCGCCGGGCTGGGCCTGCAGCAGCGCAAACGAGATCGCCGCACCACGGTCTGGCACACGGAAGAAGCTCTTGCCCTCCACGCCACCGCGGCTCTCGGCGGCATGCGCCATCTCAGCCAGGATATCGTCCAGGCTCTCCGTGCGCGGGTCCTCAGCGGTCAGCACGCTGATGTCGGCCAGCTCTGCGGCGTGCTCCGGCATCATGCGGCGTTTAGCCTTGTCGCGCAGCCCGGCCGAGCCGAACACGGCGATTACGCGCCCCGTGGTGAACTGGCGCGCAGACTCCAGTGCCACTTTGAGCGCATTGGGCGTATGCGCAAAATCGACAATGGTGGTGAAATCTTGCCCCATTTCTATGCGCTCCATGCGCCCGGGCACGCCTTCCAGTGCGGCAATGCCCGCCTGGGCCGCATCCACCGGCACGCCCAGGCCAACAACGGTGGCGCCGATGGCGGCCAGCGAGTTGGACACGTTGTAGGCGCCGAACATCTTGGTTTCGATTGGGAAGCTGAAGCCTGGCCCGTGAGCCACAAAGCTCAAGCGGCCCGGCTCGTTGCGAATGTCAGTGGCACGCAGGTCTGCTTCAGGATGCAAGCCATATGCGATCTGCTTAACTTTCGCACGCTTGGCCAGCCCCACATACGATTTGTCGTCCCGGTTGAGCACCGCCAAACGCTCCACAGGGCGCGTCTTTTCGAAGGGCTGGTTTAGTCCTTCAAACAACAGCGCCTTGGCATCAAAATAGGCCTCGTAGGTGCCGTGGTCATTCAAGTGCTCATGGGTGATGTTGGTCACCACGGCAATATCAAACTCGCGCGGGCGCGCCCCGCGCTGCTGGACTAAACCGATCGAGGTCATTTCGAGGATGGCGTGCGTCAGCCCGCCATCCACCATCTGGCGCAAATAGCGCTGCGCATCAAAGGCCTCCGGCGTGGTGACGTGAAAGCCAGTATCCAGCACCTCGTCGCCGATCTGGGCGTTAACGGTGCTCACCATGCCGGTGTGCAGGCCCGCGGCGCGCAGAATTTGGTACATAAAGTTCGATGTGGTGGTTTTGCCATCCGTTCCGGTGATGCCGATCAGGCCGATATCGCGCGCCGGGTAGGCGTAAAACGCCGCCGATGCCTCGGCCAGCGCGGCACGCGCATCCGGCACGGTCACATGCGGCAAGGGCGCTTGCACATCCGTGCGCTCGCCCACCACCGCCACTGCGCCGCGCGCCGCCACATCATCCAAAAACTGGTAACGGTCCACGCCGCGCACGATCGCAAAGAACACATCGCCGGGCTTGACCAAACGCGAGTCCAGAGCAATGCCACGCACTTCCACATCAGGAATAGGGGTGGTCAGCTTCAATGTGTGCAGCAGCTCGCGTAGTTTCATAAGGGCAGATTGTATAGCAAAGAGGCACCCTTTCAGGTGCCTCTTTATTGTGGTATCGGCTGCGCAACTTAGCGCAGGTTCTGGCGCAGAGCGCCGAGCTGGGCGGAAACAGAACCGTCCAGCACCTTATCGCCGATGCGCACCACCAGGCCACCCAGGATGGAGGGGTCAACCTTGAAGGTGATATCGGCCGCGCCGGTCAGCGCCTTCTTCACTTCACCCTGCTCAGCGTCAGTCAGCGGCAGAGCGCTGGTGACGACGGCAGGGCCGCTGGGGGCGCTTGCGCCTTCGAGCACAGTCACCTTGCCAGACTTCACACCGGAGAAGAACTCATCGATGAGGGCGCGCTGGCGCTTGTCATCCATGGCTTCGCCGATGAGTTTCTGCGCCGCGGCGGAGGCCAACGCAGCCACCTGGCCACGCACCTCACCCAGCACACGCACGCGCTCCTGGTCAACTTCCGCCAGAGCCACCTCACGCGCCTTGCCGGCTTTGCCTTCGGCGTCCTTGAGGATTTCCTTAGCCTGCTCCTCAGCGCGGACGGTCAGTTCACGCGCCTCGCTGGCAGCTTTTGCACGGGCATCGCTCAACAGCTTCTCAGCTTCCTTCTCTGCGTTGGCGCGAGCCTCAGCAGCAATGCTGGCGTCTTCCAAGCCCTTGCTGATCGTCTCGCGGCGCTTCTCCAGCATGTTCACAATGGGGGTAAACACCCACTTGCGCAGCAGGACCAGCAGAATCAGGAAGTTGAAGATCTGGACGAGCAGAAAACCCAGATTAATTCCTAGTGCTTCCAATGTAGTAGCTCCTTCCTATCGTGTTCGTCTTCAGGCTGTTCGATTAGACGAACAGAATGAGCATGGCTACCACCAGACAATAAATGGCGATAGCTTCAGTGAACACGATACCCAGGATCATGCTGGTCTGGATCGTACCGGCAGCATCCGGGTTGCGGGCAATACCCTGCACACCACCCATAGCGGCCAGACCCACGCCCAGGCCGGCGCCCATAGCGCCAATCATTGCGATACCAGCACCAATCAGTTTTGCGGCTTCAGCTTCCATGTTCCTTCAAACCTCCATCAATATGATGACAATTTTTTAGTGGTGTTCTTCGTCGCCGTGATGCGACTGCGTTGCCTGGGCCATGAAGATCATGGTGAGCATACCAAACACCAGGGCCTGGATAAGACCCACGCCAAACTCAAGCAACAACACCCCAGTTTGAGCTGCGACCGGGATGAGCGTACCAATGACCAACAGCAAGATCATGCCTGCGAAAATGTTACCGAAGAGACGGAACGAGAACGAGATGATCTTGGAGAACTCTGAGACGATTTCGAAGATACCCACCAGGAAATCAATCTTGCCGATGCCAGGCTTGCCCAGCGCGGGAAGATTGATGAATTTCTGGAAGTAGCTCAGGCCCTGCGCACGCACACCAATGATCTGGATGGCCATAAAGGAAACGATGGCCAGACCAATGGTGAAGTTCAGGTCTGTGGCAGCGGCACGCACAAAGGGCGCCAAACCAGCAGCACAGTTGCTGTTTTCGCCGCCAACGGACACCACCTGCGTCTCACCAATGGTGAAGAGCGGGTTGATGTCACAATCGGTCTCGAGGTTCAGGTTGGGGTCAACATGATGCAAGTGATCAATGCTAACTTCGTTGATCACACCAATGCTGTCCACACCGGGGATAAGCTCCATCCAGTTGACCGTCAGCACCAGGAAGGTGATCGTGGCAAAGATCGGCAAAATCGTCTTTGTCCACTTCCCTGCGGTGCCTTCTGTCAGGTTGTAAATGGCTTCCACCAGCGCTTCCACAACGCCCACAATGCCCTTGAAGACTTGCTTGCCAGATTTCAGAGCTGGGCGAATTACGAAGAAGGCCATGGCCAGCAGGAATACATCGGCAATGAGCACAGCCGTCATCGTGTTGGTGAGGAAGAAGTCCTCACCCGTGAGCGGGAATTGGAACAAGGTCTTGGTGAGATGTTCCGCCGGAAGGGCAATGTAGGGGCGCAACGGCGGGTACTGACCGGCCGCGATCACGCTGACGACAATAATCGCCAGAATAATCCAGCGATTTACACCGTACTTCCATTTGCGGGTAGCTTCTTGTTTAACCACTAGCCGCGTCCTCCTCATCTTTCGGTGAATCCGCCGGCTGAATGCGTGAGGTGGTGAAACGCACCACCCAGAGCATCGCCAGCAGTGTTATAGGCACACTACCGCATAACAATCCCACCAGCCATACATGGCTGCCGGTTTCAAAGTACTTGTCCAGCCAAAGACCGCCGAACAAGGCTGCAAACAGGATGGCAACCGTGATAAAGCCAGCCAAAGAAGCCGCACCGACCAGCGCCATATTGGCAGCATAACGGCGTGGATTCTTATTCATGGGACTGCTCATCCATTAGAGAATTGTATCACAATCGAAATGACTGTCAAACCAAGGCCGCTTTTTCGCCCTAGATCAGGCTAAAACAGCGATGCCGCAGCCGCCAGCGCCCAGTCAAAGCCTGGGGCAATCACTACGCCCAGCAGCAGCACCAGCAAGATGCTGGCCACAATGGCCACACCGTGCGCAGGCGCCACAGCAATCGGCTCTTCGCTCTTGGGTTGGCCCAGATACACCACCTTGAGCACAATGAGGTAGTAGTACAGACCAATGATGGAGTTGAGCACGCCCAACACCGCCAGCCAGATCAGGTTGGCTTCCACCGCGGCGGCAAACACCAACACCTTGGCGATGAAGCCACCCAGCGGCGGGATGCCCGCCAACGAGAGGAAGGCCAACAGCATCACCAGCGCCAGCATCGGCGAACGGCGGCTGAGGCCGGCGTAGTCTTCGATCTCATCCGAGCCAATGGCACGCCATACGATGACCACGATGCCAAAGCTGGCCAGGTTGGTCACCACGTACACCAGCAGGTAATACACCACGCTGGCCACGCCCAACTCAGAGGCAGCCACTACGCCCAGCAGGGCGTAGCCTGCATGGGCAATACCTGAATACGCCAGCAGACGCTTGATGTTCTTCTGCGTGAGGGCGACGACGTTGCCCACAAACATGGAGGCGACCGCCAGCACGCCCAGCATCAACTGCCAGTCCGCCAGGATCTGCGGGAAGCTGGCCAGCATGACGCGGATCAGCACAAGGAAGCCCGCTGCCTTGGAGGCGGTGGACAGGAACGCTGTGATCGGCGTAGGTGCGCCTTCGTATACGTCAGGCGCCCAGAAATGCATGGGGAAGATGGCCACTTTGAAGCCCAGGCCGAGCAGCACCAGCACCACCGTGCCCACCAGCACCGGGCCAGGCACGCTGCCCGCGGCAATGGCCGCCGACATGGCGTACAGGTTGGTGGTGCCAGCAAAGCCGTACAGCAGGCTGAAGCCGTAGAGCATGACCGCTGTGGTCATGGCGCCGAACAACAGATATTTGAAACCGGCTTCGGTGGACTTGTTGTCGCCGGTCATGAAACCCGCCAGGACATACAGCGGGATGGAGGTCGTTTCGATTGCCAGGAAGAGCATCACTACATCGGCCGAGGCTGCCATCAGGGTCATACCGATGGTGGAAGCCAGCATCAGGAAGTAGTACTCGCCCTTACCGGTTACCTTGTCAAACTTGACCGAGATCAGTGTGGTGACAAAGGCGGTGAAGATGAACAGCAGCTTGCCCACATAGGCCAGCAAGTCGTGGCGCAGCATGCCGCCCCACACCAGCTCGTTCTCCACGGGGCGGGCAAACAGCAGCGTGGCCACGAAGGTGGCGGCCAGGCCGGCCGCAGTGATCCACGGCAGCCAGGTGTTGCGCTCTTTAGGCAGCACCAGGTCAGCAATGAAGACCACCGTCAATACCACCAGGAGCGAGAGCTCCGGCAGAATGGCCAGGATCATGTCGGGGGTAATGGAGCCAAACACAGTTACGCGCCTCCTACCAAGGCCAGCACAGCACGAACGCCGTGCTCAACCATGGGAACAATCACACTGGGGAAGATGCCAATCGCGATCATGATGGCGCACAGAATGCCGAGCGCCAACTTCTCAGAAATTTTGATGTCGTGCATGTGGCCCTGCAGCCCCTCGGGCAGCTCGCCGAAGAAGACTTTGCCCACCGCGCGCAGAATGTAGGCGGCAGTTACTGCAATCGAGATGGCCGCCACAATAGCAATCCACGGTGTTTCACCCCACACACCCATAAAGATGGGGAACTCAGCCACAAAGCCGGAGAAGCCAGGCATACCCATCGAGACGAGACCACCAATAATGAAGGCCACGCCGGCGAAGGGCATGATCTTCATCATGCCGCCCAGCTCAGGAATTTGGCGAGTGTGTGCCTGGTCATAGATCATGCCGACCACGGCGAAGAACAGGGCCGTCATCACACCGTGCGAAACCATCTGGATGCTGGCGCCAACCAAACCATCATGGTTGAGCGTCGCCAGACCCATGGCTACCAAACCCATGTGAGACACAGAGGAGTAACCAATCATGAACTTGAAATCGGTCTGCGTCATGGCGATGAAGGCACCATAGACTACGTTGATCAGGGTGAGCAGAATGATCCACCACATGTGGAATTGCGCACCTTCTGGCATGAGCATGATGCCCACACGCAGAGCGGCGAACGCACCCAGCTTCATCAGCACGCCGGCGTGGAACATGGAAACCGCCGTAGGGGCGGCTACGTGACCCACCGGGCTCCAGTTGTGGAACGGGAAGATACCGCCTAGCACCGCAAAGCCAAAGAAGACGAAGGGGAACCACAGCTTCTGGAACTCCAACGAGAAGTTGGCTTCGTTCAGCAAGCGAACAAAGTCAAACGTGTTGAGCCCAGAGGTGAAATACATGGCCAGCACACCCACCAGGGCGATCACCGAGCCAATGAACAGGTACAGGGTCAGTTTCATCGCCGCATATTCGCGCGATTGCTTCCAACCCCAAATAGCGATCAGCAAGTACATTGGGAATACGGCGATCTCATAGAAGAAGAACAGGGCGAACAGGTCCAGCGCTACAAACACACCAAACACACCGCTGGCCAGCAGGAACAAGAATGCGAAGAATTCACGCGGGCGGTCATCAATGCGTTGCGAGATGATGACACCGGTAAAGATCACCACACCGGTCAGCAGCACCATCGGGGCAGCGATACCGTCTACGCCCACATGGTAGGAGATGCCCAGTTGGGGCAGCCAGTCATACTGCTTCACAAACTGGAAGGCAGGCCCATTGGCATCAAACCCCACGTACACAACAATCGACAGCAGGAAGGTCACCAGGGCTACGGCCAGGGCGAAGCTGTAGATCAGCTTGTGATTCTTGGGCGGCAGGAACAGCAGCACCACGCCGGCCAGAATGGGGAGTAAAACAATTGCGCTAAGGATATCGAAGCCCATCAATTCACCTTTAGCCGAACAATGCTACGACGGCTTGATTGATAACGTTGAGCAGCCAGGCGGGCCAGAAGCCCAGCCACAGCATCAACACCACCAGCGGCGCCATCACCAGCAGCTCGCGGCGGTTGATCTCAGAGATGTGGCCCTTCCAATGCTCATTCAATGGGCCGTGCAGCGTCTTGGCGATGCCCTTCAGGATATAAGCACCGGTGAAGAACAGGCCGATCATGCTGATGGCTGTGTACGCTGTGAAGATCGGCCAGGCGCCGCGCACCACCAGGAACTCAGACACAAAGCCATTTAAACCGGGCAGGCCCAGCGAAGCCATGGAGCTGAGGATGAGCAGCGCGCCGTACACCGGCACCAGCGGGAAGAGGCCGCCAAATTTCTCGAGGTCACGCGTGTGCGTGCGCTCGTAGATCACACCCACGAGGAAGAACATGGCTGCGGCCGAAATGCCGTGGTTGAACATTTGCAGCACCGCGCCGTTCATGGCGATCGTGGCGCTCTCGGTGCCGGCAGCGTAAGCCGCAGCGGCGATGCCCAGCACCACAAAGCCCATATGGTTCACAGAGGAGTAGGCCACCAGGCGCTTGAAGTCGGTCTGCGCCCAGGCAGAGAGTGCGCCGAAGACGATGGCCGCGGTGGCCAGCAGCGCCAGCACGCCAGCATACTGCTGTGCCTGCTCAGGGTAGAGCGGCAGCACCAGGCGCAAGAAACCATAGGCGCCCAGCTTGAGTAGCACGCCCGCCAGGATCATGGAGCCAGCGGTGGGCGCTTCGGTGTGCGCATCCGGCAGCCAGGTGTGGAACGGCCACACAGGCACCTTGATGGCGAAGGCGATGGCAAAGGCCCAGAAGGCAATGCTCTTGACTGTGGCCACGGGCAGGCCAAACAGCTCGCCTTGCAGGGCGGGCCAGGTTTGGAAGATGCTGATGAGGTCAAAGGTGCCAGACACCACACCGATCATCTGAATGGCCAGCAGCAAGCCCAGCGAGCCTGCCATGGTGTAGATCATGAATTTGAACGAGGCGTAGCGGCGGGCGGGCACTTTCATGCCGCCCCACAGCTCACGTTCGCCCTTGGCGCTGCCCCACTGGTCGATGAGGAAGAACATCGGCACCAGGCCAATTTCCCAGAAGACAAAGAAGAGCAGCAGGTCAAGCGAGAGGAACACACCCAGCATGCCGGTTTCCAGCGCCAGGAACAAAGCCATGTAGGCTTTGACCTTCTCGTCAACGCTGAAAGAAGCCAGGATAGCGATGGGGGTCAGGATGGTGGTCAGCAAAACCATGCTGAGTGAGAGACCATCAATGCCCAGGTGATAGTTCGAGTTGATGGCGCTATACCAGACCGTTTGCTCCTGGAAGCGGAAGCCATCCACCACCGGGGCAGCATCGAAGCCGAACCAGGCCACCAGGGTGAGAGCCAACGGCACCAGGCTAAGCACAAAGGCCACCCGGCGGGCAAGAGTCTTGTTCTCACCGGGCAGCAACAGCACGATGAGTGCCGCCACTACAGGGCTGAACAAGATCAACGAGAGAAGATGTGAATTCAGAAAGTCCATGTGGTCTCGTTAGCGCAGTACAGAGAATAGATAGTAGAAGAGGCCGCCAAAGGCAACCAGGGCCACCACCAGCAGATACTGCTGGACGGCGCCGGTTTGCACCTTGCGTAGCAGGCGGCCAATTGCCGCCGTGCTGTGGGCCAGCCAGTCAGCTACGCCGCTGATGACCGGGCCTTCAAAGCGATCACGGAAGAAGGTACCCAGCGCGATGGAGTTTTGTGCCACCCAGTGCAGGGCACCGTCGATCACCTTGCGGTCCAGGAACCAGTAGGAGAACTTCTCGGCGATCACGCCAGCGGGCTGGACAAAGATCTTGGTGTACAGCTCGTCAAAGTAGTACTTGTTCTCCATCAGGGTGTACAGCGGACCCAGGGGCTTGCGCAGCGGATCTTCAGAGCCAGCCTTGCGGTACACCAGGTAACCGAGACCCAAACCGCCCAAAGCGACGCCCAGCGAGATACCCAAAGGAACCCAGCTAAAGTCAGGCGCCACCGGGTGCTCCAGCAGCGTACTGCCCACAAAGTCGTGGAACCAGTTGGGCAGCAAGCCACCGATGCCAGGGAAGTGCTCCGGAATTCCGACCCAACCAGCAATGATGGCGAACACCGCCAGCACCATCAGCGGGCCGGTCATCACGAGCTTATTCTCGCTGGCGTGGCTGGCCGCTTTGGTGCGCGGCTCACCGAAGAAGGTCAGTGTGATCTGGCGCATGGTATAGAACGCGGTGAGCAGCGCCGCCAGCGAGAGCACTGCCAGCAGAGTGAAGTGACCATTGGCAAAGGCATCGGCCAGGATCTCATCTTTAGACCAGAAGCCAGAGGTGATCAGTGGGAAGCCAGACAGCGCAAGGCCACCAATCAGGAAAGTCCAGAAGGTGATCGGCATCTTCTTCTTGAGGCCGCCCATGTTGAACATGTTCTGTGGGTCTACATGGTCACCGGTGTGCAGCACACCGTGCTCCATGCCGTGAATGACCGACCCGGAGCCCAGGAACAGCAGCGCCTTGAAGAAGGCATGGGTTACCAGGTGGAAAGCGGCGGCCACATACGCACCAATGCCCAGGGCTGCGATCATGAAGCCCAGTTGTGAAATAGTGGAGTACGCCAGCACGCGCTTGATGTCATTTTGCGTCACAGCGATCGTAGCGGCGAAGATGGCGGTAAAAGCGCCGATGAAGGCCATCACCGTCATGGTGGTGGTCAGCGGGTCACCATGGTGCCAGCCCGCCGAGAGCAGCGGGAACATGCGCAGCACCATGTACACACCGGCCGACACCATGGTGGCGGCGTGGATCATGGCGGAGACGGGCGTGGGGCCCTCCATCGCGTCGGGCAGCCACACGTGCAGCGGCCACTGGGCCGATTTGCCCACGGTGCCAATGAAGAGCAGCAGGCCGATCAGGCCCGCGGCCGAAAGACCAAGCACGCCGCTGTCCGTGGTAGCCAGCAGGTGCAAGATATTCTCGTTGCGTAAAATTTCATGGAAGTTGAGCGTACCGGTAGCCGAGTACAAGGCCACGATACCCAGCAGCATGAAGACATCGCCGATGCGAGTGGTGAGGAAAGCTTTCTTGGCCGCATCACGGGCAGAAGGCTTGCCGTACCAGAAACCAATCAGCAGGTACGAACACAGGCCCATGATCTCCCAACCCACAAACAGGGTCAGCAGATTGTCCGACACCACCAGAGTGAACATGCCGAAGGCGAACAGGGCAATGAAAGCGAAGAAGCGCGCATACATCGGCTCGATCGAGGGCACATGGTGGCCGTGATCCGCGGCGCCGTGCGGCGGCAGACCCGGCTTGTCATGCTCACCCTTGGGGGCGCCGAAGTTGTGATAGCCGATGCTATAGATGAAGATCATCAGCACTGTCCAGGCCACAAAGAACAGCACGGCCGCACTGAGCGGATCGATCATCACGCCGATGTTAAGGAAGGTGTCACCGGTGGGCAGCCAGGCAATCGCCGAGCGGAACGGATTCTCACCAAAGTGGTCCACACCGACGGCGGCGAAGAACACCAGCATACCCAGCAGCCAGGAGATGGCTGCGGCAGCTACGCCCACGGTATGGCTGAGGGCGTTGTTCTTGCGGGTGAACAGCAAGATCAGGAAGAACGCCAGCAGCGGCGGGAGCGGAATAAGCCAGATCAAAGTTTCAGTCGGCATCGCTTACCACTTCATCAAGTTGATTTCGTCCGCGGCCACGGTCTTGCGGCGGCGGTAGATGGAAATAATCAGGGCCAGGCCAATCGCCACTTCAGCGGCAGCCACCACGAACACGATCACAGCAAAGACGTGCCCGCCAATGGTCTGCGGGGTGAAGTAGCGCCAAAAGGCCACCAGGTTGATGTTGACCGCATTGAGCATCAGCTCAATGCTCATCAAAATGGCCACGGCGTTCTTGCGGGCCAGCACGCCATACAAGCCAATGCAGAACAGCAGGGCGGCGAGTATCAGATACCAGGAAAGCGGGATCATGCTCTTACTTACCTTTCTGACGGCGCGCCACCACCAGCGAGCCGATGAGGGCCGCCAGCAGCAAGACCGAAGCTACTTCTGAGGGGATGACAAAGCCTTGGGGCGAGAACAGGGCCACACCCAGCTCGCGTGCCAGGTCACGGCTGCTGTCAAAGTCACCAGCCAGGCTGGCCACAGCGGGCCACTGGCCGATCAGGATGATAAGGCCGAAAGCGAACAGGGCCGCCAACAGCAAGGCCCAGCCATAGTTCTTGTTTACCGGGTCTTCTTCAATGACATCACCCCGCGTCAACATCACGGCGAAGATCATCATGATCGAGATGGCGCCAATATAGACCGAGACTTGAATGACCGCCAGGAAACCTGCGTCCAGCAGCACAAACAAGATGGCCACACCGAAGAGCGCCAGGATCAAATAGAAGGCGGCGTGCACCAGGTTCTGGCGCGTCACCATCATAAAAGCTGCCCACAAAATGAGCCCAGCAGCGAAGAGAAAAACACCTTGCATTGCAGTCATGCGTTTGGCTCCATCAGAAGAGGCTGGCGGCCCTTAAGCCGCGCGAGCCTCCGGTCGTTTCTTGAACGCTTTGCGCTCACGGCGCGAGCGGCGGGAGAGTACACGGATAATCGCCCAGCTCAGCAGCAGCACCAGCAGATTGGCGCCCACCAGCACGGGGGCGCGCAGAGCGGTGCCAGCCACCAGCTTGTCCAGAACGGCAGTCAGGATGAGCAGCGCCAGGGAGATGGGCGTGAGCACCTTCCAGTTGAGGTCAAGCATCTGGTCAATGCGGATACGCGGCAGGGTACTGCGCACCCACATCACAATGAAGTAACCAATCGTGGACTTGGCCATGAGGTAGAACATACCCAGGATGGGGAACTGCTCCACCCCGGGGCCGCGCCAACCACCCAGGTACAGGATGGCGAACAGCACACCCACCGTGAAGGCGTGCAAGAACTCAGCGGCAAAGAACAGGCCAAACTTCATACCGGTGTATTCGGTGTGGTAACCGGCCACAATTTCAGATTCAGCTTCGATGAGGTCAAACGGCGTGCGGCCAACTTCAGCAATGGAGGAGACCAGGAAGATGAGGCCAGCCACCGGGGCGAGCACAATGAACCAGGTGCTCTGCACCTCGACTACGGTCATCATGCCCATGCTGCGCGCCAGCAACACCGGCACCAGCAGCGTGAGCAGCATCGGCACTTCATAGGAGATGAGCTGCGCTACGGCGCGGAAGGCGCCCAGCAGCGCGTACTTGTTGTTGGAGGCCCAGCCAGCCATGAGGATGGAGAGAATGCCGAAGGAGCCCACCGCGGCGATGTAGAGCACGCCCACGTTCAGGTCGGTGCCGATCCAGCCGGGGGCAAAGGGAATGACCGCCCAGATCAGCAGTACGGCGATCATTGAAATGATCGGCGCCAGGTTGAAGGTGATCTTGTCAGCCTTCTCAGGGACACTGTCTTCCTTAGTAAGCAGCTTTACGATGTCAGCAATGGTTTGCAGCAAACCATACGGGCCGGCACGGTTGGGGCCAATGCGGTCCTGAAAACGGGCGGCTACCTTGCGCTCCAGCCAGATCAGGAAGATCACCAGGATCAGGCCGAAGGAGGAAACCACCACCACCCCAGTGACATTGCCAAGCAGGGTAGCCCAGGCTTCGGGCAGCAGATCGGTCAACAGACCAGTCAGCCACTCGTTTGCTACACGGATCGGGTCGCTCCAAAAAGACATTCGCTATCCTCTTTTGCACAAATAAAAAAGGCTGTAAACAGTGCAGCTGCAGCAGCCTTTTATGACCATTCCAAAACGCCCTTGCGCCAAGCGTAGAACAAACCGCCCACAAGGATTAAGATGAAGAGAACGCCTTCAAGCACGGCAAACATGGGCAAAACGTCATACGCGACAGCCCACGGGTAGAGGAAGGCAGTTTCAATATCGAAAATAAGGAATACCAGACCATAGATGTAGTACTGCACCTTGAACTGAACCCAGGTGTCGCCTACGGTCTCCATACCACACTCATACGTTTCTAACTTGATATGGTTAGGCTTGCGCGGGGCAAGGATACGCGCGATGATGATGGGCAAAAGGGGAAAGACGCCCGCAATCGCAACAAATACGCCGATAAAAAGCCAGTTTTGTTCCATGCTCAGTGGGTCTCTTTGTCCTGGTGCCGCAAAAAGATTCAACTTGCGGCAGATTTACAGATAAACCGCATTGTAACACAAGTGCACCGTTTGTGCATCTTTCCGCAATCAAACCCCTAAAAAATTCACCAAACCGCCCAAAACTGTATGCTATTTGCCTCTTGCGATTCACCAATTGGCTTGACTACGCGGCCGGCAGGTCAGCGCGCCATCGAGCCAACAGGGAGCTGGGCTATACTTCCAGCCTAGCAACATTTTCAAACCAGTAACCCAAGGAGTAACCAGGAATGTCGAATTCGGGATTTAGGCTCACGTATGCCACCATGTACGACCCCCCGGAAGATTTGCACACGCGCTTCGAAGCGGCGATTGCCAAGGTAAAGGCCAATCTGGGGCAAGAGCACCCTATGCTCATCAACGGCAAAGATGTGTTTGCCGCCGCCAAGTTCGAAGACCGCTCCCCCATCAATACCGATTGGCTGCTAGGCACCTTCCAGGAAGCCACAGCCGCCGAAGTAACTCCCGCCATGGAAGCGGCCCATGCCGCCTTCAAGGAGTGGAGCCGCCGCCCCTGGCAGGAGCGCGTGGCGCTGGTGCGCAAAGCGGCCGACCTGATCACCGAGCGCATTTTTGACATTGCCGCCGTGGTCTCCATTGAGGTGGGCAAGAACCGCATGGAAGCCCTCGGCGATGTGTCTGAAGCGGCCGACTTCTTTTATTACGCCTGCGACCAAATGGAAGCCAACAACGGCTTCGTACGCCCCATGGGCGTTGACCCGCTCAAGGGCTACAAAGCCAGCAACACCAACCGCCTGCGTCCTTATGGCGTGTGGGTCGTCATCAGCCCGTTCAACTTCCCCTTCGCCCTCACTGCTGGCCCCACTGGGACTGCACTGGTGGCCGGCAACACCGTAGTAATGAAGCCCGCCGAAGATACCCCGTGGGCCTCGCGCCTGCTGGCCGAAGTCTTCCGTGATGCTGGCTTCCCCGCTGGCGTGGTCAACTACGTCACCGGCGATGGCGCCGTAGCCGGCCAGGCGCTGGTGGATGACCCGCGCATCGCAGGCCTGACCTTCACTGGCTCGTACGATGTGGGCATGCACATCTACCGCACCTTTGCCAATGGGCGCTACCCGCGCCCCATCCTGCTAGAGATGGGTGGCAAGAACCCCGTCATCGTCTCGCGTCATGCTGACCTCGAACGTGCCACACAGGGCTTGTACCGCTCGGCCTTCGGCCTACAGGGCCAGAAGTGCTCGGCTGGCTCACGTGTTTATATTGAAGAGCCCGTCTACGACGAACTGGTGGAGAAACTGCTGGCCGTCACCAAGACGCTCAAGATTGGCGACCCGACTTTGAAAGAAACTTTCATGGGCCCAGTGATCAACGAAGGCGCCTACAACAACTACAAGGGTTGGACCGAGGACCTCTCCCAGAATGGCACCATTCTTACCGGTGGCCGCGTACTGACCGAGGGTGAGTACGGCAAGGGCTATTTTTGCGAGCCCACCCTGGTAGCCGATGTAGCCACCAGCCACAAACTATGGAAGCAGGAAATGTTCCTGCCCATCACTCTGCTGCACAAGATCAAGAGCCTGGACGAAGGCATGGCCCTGGCCAATGATGTGGACTTTGGCCTGACGGCGGGCTTCTACGGCAGCGCCGACGAATCCAAATGGTTCTTCGAGAACATTGAAGCCGGCGTCACCTATGCCAACCGCCCGCAGGGCGCCAGCACGGGCGCCTGGCCCGGCTTCCAGCCCTTCGGCGGCTGGAAGGGCTCTGGTTCCTCCGGCAAGGGCGCGGGTGGACACTACTACCTGCCACTCTATATGCACGAGCAGACCAACACCGTCATCGAATAATTCGGCACTCCCTCACCTGGATGCAACGCTCCATACTGGCGCAGCCCTGGCTGCGCCAGTACACTATCTGCACACTTTACAAACTATCAAGGAACACAGCCACATGCATCACAAACCTGCTCCTTCCCGCGCTGCCCTATGGGCGCTGACCGCACTCGTTATCAGCAGCCTTGCCTGCCAAACTCTCTTGGGCCAAAGTGGTCTTGCGCTTGATGAAGAAGATAACGACACGCTGATTCACCCGGTTGAGATCAAGCCCACGCAAGAGGTTGTCGTTGCCTCATCCGAGCGACTGGACGGTCTCTCGCTTTTGCCCGATCTCATTCTGAGCCCACCGGGAAACAGCCCCAGCAACCGCGGCCGGCCGGAGTTTAGCGGCCGCGCCTACACGCTGGATACAGATCACTTCCGCATCCACTACACCCTGGATGGCGAAGACGGTGTGCCGCGCCAGGTGACGGATGCCAGCGGCCACCCCGATTACGTCATCGAGGTAGCGCGCGCCATGGAGTACTCCTGGTTTGCCAGCATTGACCATTTTGGCTGGGCGCCGCCGCCGAACGACAACAGCCTGAGCGGTGACGACCGCTACGATGTGTATCTGCTCAACATCCTTGACGAGAATTACGCTGGTTACACCGATTCGGATCTGGGCAATTCAGTCATTGGCGATAACCCGCTCACTCCGCAAATTGAGCTGGCCTCCACGCACACGCACATCGTGCTGGACAATGATTATCTTGAGGACTATGACTACAACGATGACGGCAGCTTCCCTGAGGAGGCGCTGGACTACATGCGCAGCACCGCGGCGCATGAGTTCCACCATGCCATCCAGTTTGGTTACGATGGCGAGGAGCCGCAAGACTGGGTGTGGGAGGCTACCTCCTCCTGGATAGAAGAAGAATTGTTTGACACCGTCAACGATCCCATCAGCACGCTGCCCTCGATCTTCTTCTCCCCCGATTCGTGCCAGTTAGCCGAAGGTGGCGAGCTGAGCGAAGTTGACATTGACCGCTGGTACGGCATGTGGATCCTCATGCGCCACCTCTCGGAGCAGTATGGGCACCAGTCGATTGTGCGCCTGTGGGAGCACATCGTCGATCGTGACGGCTATGCCGCCTGGGATGCGATGCTGGCCGAGTACAACCTGACGCTGGAAGATCTGTACATGGATTACAGCATTGCTCTGCTGACGCGTAACTTAGAAGAAGGCCGCCGCTACCCCACCGTGCGGCTTGAGGGCAGCGCCGCCTTCAATGAGTGGTACACCCCGCAAGACGGCGTGCAACAGCTCGGTGCCGACTACATTTACATCCCGGCCCAAGAGCCCATCACCGTCACCCTGGATGGAGAAGGCCTGTTGGGAGTGCTGGTCGGCATTGCGGAGGATCGCAGCTACATCTACCCCATGTGGAATGGTGAGCTGAGCATCGACGCCAGCCAACTGGAGCGCACCTACTTGATCGTGATGAACATGCAGCGCGCCAGCAATGCCCGCAACTGTCTCTTCACTGATTACTATGTCTACCTTGCCTCTGGGGGCAGCAGCGTGGAGCCAGAATGGAGCTTGCCGGCGGTTAACTTTCAGGCGCCGCGCAATCCCTAACAGCAGATAAGAGAATTCTGAGCGCCACTGGCAGGCGATATAATCAGCCTTCTTATGTCACACAACAGAGGTGCAGTAGTGAGAAACCCCAAACTGATGATCGTGTCAGTGCTGCTTTTGAGCGCTGTGTTACTTGGCGCCTGCGGCAGTTCCAATAACACCAATACAGATGCGATTATGACTGAGGCAGCGCAGATTGCCTTTCAGGCGCTAACGGAGACTGCCGCGGCGGCTCCTCCTACTGCCACCTTTACGCCCATCCCGCCAACGCCCACCAACACCCCTGAACCTCCCACCCCCACGGCTACGCTGGAAGGCGAGCAGCCCACCCTGGCTCCGTCACCTACGCCGCTGCAGCAATCCAGCACCTCAGGCATACCTTGCCTGCGTGCCAACCTGGAGTACGAAAGCATTCCTGACGGCACCGAGATCTATGCAAACAGTCCCTTCACCAAAGTATGGCGCCTGAAGAACACCGGCTCCTGCACCTGGAATCATGACTTTGCTGTCATATGGATCCAGGGTGACCTGATGGGCGCTGAGACGGTGGTGGAATTCACCGACAAAGCCATCGCTCCTGGCGAATACGCTATGGTGGAGGTGAGCATGCGCGCCCCAGACAAATCCGGCTTCTACAAGGGTTACTGGATGATGCGCGGCGACGGCGCTATATTTGGCATCGGTAATGGCGGGCGCGAGTGGTTCTGGGTAGATATCCAAGTGCTTCCGGTCGTTGAGGGAGGCTAAACTCTTGCAACAAAAAGACCCGCTCGTGTGAGCGGGTCTTTTTTTATTACGCAACTTCACACTAAAAACGAAACGTATTTCCCATACTTGCGTTAAACAAGGTATGCAACCGCGATTTAAAGGCATTCTCTTTGACCTGGGCAACACGTTGCTGTACTTTGAAGGCGCCTGGCCTGACGTACTGCGCCAGGCAGATGAAGCGCTGCTGACACAGTTGCGCACCCAAGGCTTTACCCTTGATGGGACTGCTTTCGTGCAGGAATTTCGCGCTCGTTTAAATGCGTACTACGCCCAGCGCGAAGCTGAGTTTGTGGAGCACACCACTGCGCATGTGCTCAAAACGCTGCTGGCGGACTTGGGCTATGCAGACACCACGCCTGAACAGCTGCGGCCGGCTTTGAGCGCGCTGTATGCTGCCTCTCAGGCGCATTGGCTGCTTGAAGATGACACCCTGAGCACACTACAGGCTCTGCAAAGGGAGGGCTACAAATTGGGCATCATCTCCAATGCGGGGGATGATGACGATGTGCAGACCCTGGTAGATAGGGCCAACATGCGCACTTACTTTGATGTGGTGCTCAGCTCGGCCGCCTGTGGGGTACGCAAGCCCAACCCGCGCATCTTTGCGCTGGCCTTGGAGCAGATGAGGCTGCAGGCCGACGAAACCGCCATGGTGGGGGACACCCTGGGCGCGGATATCCTGGGGGCAAAAAACGCCGGGCTGTATAGCATTTGGCTCACGCGCAGGGCAGACACACCCGCCAACCGTGAACACCAGCACACCATCACGCCGGACGCCCAAATCAGTGCGCTGGGTGAGCTTCCTGCTTTATTAAAGAACTAGCCCGCTTCGCAAGAAAAACGCCTGATTCCCGGAATCTGTGGCACAATTCGACAATTAAAGCCCTATAATGATTCTTTGCAGAATAGGGCTAGGTTCGCAACGTGTTTGCGAACAACCGCTGACTTTGCTATGTTTCGACCTGTCAGCTAAAGGCTAAGGCCTAATCTCATCAAGGAGGAGGTGGTGGCACACCAGAAGCGCTGAATACCTACCTACCCCAAATTTTTTTAATCCTTACGGAGGAGAACAAATATGCAACGCAACCGCATTTTGGCACTGTTCAGCATCCTGCTAATTGCTAGCTTGGTGTTGGGCGCGTGCCAGTCGGCTCCGGATGCTACCGCAACCGAAGCCCCCTCTGAGGAAGCCCCTGTAACTGAAGAAGCTACTGAGGCTGCTCCTCAAACCACCCGTGTGGGTGGTTGGCTGGACGAGATCGGCATGAAGGTTGTTGGTGCTGACTCCGCAATCACTCAGATTGCGGCTGGCGACATCGACATCTACACGTCCAATCTCTCCCGCCCGCAGGACGTTGAAGCCGCTGATGCGGCTGGCTTGGAGCGCTCGTTCCAGTATGGTATTTACTACGAGCTGACCTTCAACCCGGCTGTGGCTGAGGCTGGTGGTGTGGAGTTCCTGAACGGCACTCTGAACCCCTTCACCAACGCCACGATCCGCAAGGCGATGAACAACCTCATCGACCGTGACTACATCAACCAGGAAGTGTACGGCGGCCTGGGCACTCCGAAGTTCTTCTCGTTTGTGTCCGCGTTCCCTGACTACGCTCGCCACGTTGATGTGATCCGCGGCCTGGAAGCTCAATTTGCTTATGACCCCGAGGGCGCCAATGCCACCATCTCCGCTGAGATGGAAGCCATGGGCGCTGAGATGGTCGACGGCAAGTGGAACTACAACGGCTCCCCGGTCAACATCGTCTTCTTGATCCGCACTGACTCTGACGGCACCCGTGTTCCGGTTGGTGACTACATCTCCAACCAGCTCGAGTCCATCGGTTTCACTGTGACCCGCCAGTACGGCACCTCTTCTGAGCTGGCCGCCCTGTGGGTGAGCGGTAACGCTCCGGATGGTCTGTGGCACATCTACACCGGCGCCTGGGGCGTTGGTGGTATCACCCGTGATGACGCTGCTGACTTCCAGTTCTTTGACTCCCCGGACAGCGCCTACGGCTTCACTACGCTGTGGCAGTCCTTCGAGGCCCAGATCGATCCTGAGTACCGCGCCTTGGCCAATGACCTGGCTAACGCCAACTACTCTACGCTGGAAGAGCGCAAGGAAATGGTGAGCCAGGCTCTGCAGTATGCTGCTGACAGCGCCCTGCACGTTTGGTTGATCGACGGACAGGCCTTCAGCCCGTGGCAGCCCAACGTTTCTGTGGCCTTTGACTTGGCCGCTGGCGTTGACATCAACCCGCTGACCACCTACACCCTGCGCTTTGACGATCAAGAGGGTGGCACCCTGCAATGGGGTACCCCTGACATCTTCGTCGAGCCCGCCAACCCGATCGGTGGTAGCAACTGGACCTACGACAACCAGTGGCAGCTGCTGACCCGTGACTCCGCTGTGTTGTTGAACCCGCACACCGGTATCCCCCTGCCGCAGCGCCTCGAAAGCGCTGAAGTGTACGCGCAGGAAGGCCTGCCCATCGGCACCACGTACGACTGGGTTGACCTGAGCTTCGTTGCTAGCAATGAAGTTCCGGCTGACGCCTGGATCGACTGGAACCCGGAGACTGAGACCTTCATCACCGTGGGTGAGGCTTACCCCGATGGTCTGACTTCTCTGATCAAGACCGTGGTTAACTACCCCGCCGAGCTGTACGACCGCACCTGGCACGATGGCAGCCCGATGACCGCCGCTGACTTCGTAATGCCCATGATCATGACCTTCGCCACTGGCACCGAAGGCAGCCCCATCTATGATGAGGCCGCCGCTGGTGGTTTGGTTGCGTTCAAGGGCGGCTTCAAGGGCTGGCGCATTGTTTCCACCGACCCGCTGAGCATTGAGTACTACACCGATGTGTGGACTCAGGACGCTGAGTTGATCGCTGGTGCTGGCGCCGCCACCCTGTGGCCCGAGTACGGTTACGGTAACGCTGGTTGGCACGCTATCGCTGTTGCCAACTGGGCCGAGGCTGAAGGCGAACTCGCCTACACCCCGGACAAGGCTGTTCAGGCTGAAGTGGAGCAGACCAACTTCGTTGGTGGCCCCAGCCTGGAAGTGCTGGCCACCTACCTGCAGCGTGGTGCTGACGAGGGTTACGTTCCCTTCGCCGCCACCATGGGTGCTTTCGTGACCGCCGAAGAGGCCACTGCCCGCTACAACAACCTGCTGGACTTCTATGGCCAGTACGGTCACGTGTGGTCTGGTGTTGGTCCTTACATCCTCGAGCAGGCTCTGCTGGTTGAGAAGACCGCAGTTCTGGTTCACAACCCCAACTTCACCGACCTGGCTGACAAGTGGGCCGCTTTCGCTGCCCCCAAGGTTGCCACTGCTGAGATTGATGGCTCCGCCCGCGTAACCGTGGGTGAGGAAGCCACTTTCGACGTTCTGGTTTCCTTCGAGGGTGCCGCTTACCCGGCCGACGAGATCTCGAGCGTGAGCTACCTGCTGTACAACGCAGAGGGTGCTCTGGTTGAGACTGGTCCCGCTGAGTTGAGCGCTGACGGACACTACGTGGTCACCCTGAGTGGTGAATCCACCGCTGCCCTGGGCGCTGGTTCCAACAAGCTCGAAGTGGCTGTTGTGGCCATCCCGGTCAGCATCCCGGCCTTCGCCACCTTTGACTTTGTGACCGAGTAATCGGCCCACTAAAGCCAAAGTAACTAGCTAAAAAACAGCGGCAGGGTCTAGACCCTGCCGCTGTTGCTTTAAGTGCTGCTGGGCTAGTAACGATTCTCATTCAAGGCTTTTGGATTTTTTGGTATATTATTTGGGCATTCCGCCCCAGCTTCACTCGGAAGCAAGGAGAATTTAATGAGTGTTACTACGCCAGAGCTTGAGGCTCAATCCAGCACACCTCAAGAACAATCGACTGCACCTAAACGCAAAACCAGCACCTTTTCCCGTGTCGCCAAGTACACCGCACTGAAGATGGTGAGTATTTTCTTCAGTGTGATCGTTGCGGTGTACCTCACAATCCTGATTGCCAACATGGGGGGATATGTCGACCAGATTGTGCGCGGGCAGATCCGTGAGTTCATTGGCCAGCAACTGCGTGCAGACCAAAACTACCAGCAAATGGACCCAACCGAGAAGAATGCCTTCTTCCTGGCCCAGGTGGAACGCGCCGAAAAGCGCTACGGCCTGGATAAACCCTTTGTGCTGCGCAGTTTCGGCTTTCTCTGGGATGCCATTCGCCTGGACTTTGGTACCGCACAGCTGATGGCAAGCGACACTGGGTCTCGTCAAGTGCGTCTCATTATTCTGGATCGCCTTGGCCCTACGCTCCTGCTTGTGGGTACGGCGAACTTGTTCCTCTTTTTCGGAAGTATTGCCCTGGCGCTCATGCTTTCGCGCTCGTATGGCTCGTTCTGGGATAAACTGATCATCACGTTCTCTCCCACATCCTCAGCCCCATCGTGGTTTTACGGTCTATTTCTTATTCTTATCTTTGCCGCCGTGCTCAAGTGGCTGCCTTTTGGCGGCATGATCGACTCCCCGCCGCCCCGCACCCAGTGGGGCTATATTCTGAATGTCGGTAAGCATTTGATACTGCCTACGGCTGCCATTATCAGCAGCTCCATCTTCATCAGTATCTATAACTGGCGCACCTTCTTCCTGATCTATTCCAGCGAAGATTATGTGGAAATGGCCAAGGCTAAAGGCATGAGCGATCGTGACATCCAGTATCGTTACATCCTGCGCCCTACCCTGCCCACCATCATCACCAGCTTTGCGCTGCTGGTAATTGCTCTGTGGACTGGTTTGATCCTAACGGAGGGCGTGTTCCAGTGGCCTGGCTTGGGGCGGACTTTTATTACAGCAATCGGCCTTTATGACACTCCGGTCATTGTCGCACTCACGATTATTTACGCCTATCTGCTGGCGCTGACGGTCTTCGTATTAGACTTCGTCTATGCGTTGGTGGACCCCCGTGTAAAAATTGGCAGCTAAATTAAGAAAGATTTAGGTGAAACAACATGCAAGGAATCATTAAGGGCTTTCAACAGCTCCTAAAATATCCGAGCGCCTTGGTGGGCCTAACGCTCATCGCGCTGCTCCTCATCACGTCCATTCTCACCGTAATTTTTATCCCGCGTGAGGAAGCTGTGCGCTTGTGGCGCGGCGGCGAAGCTGTGTGGGGACAGAACCCCAAGACGGTTCCGCCGGCGTGGACCAACATGTTCCGCTCCAATAAGCTGCCTGAAACCATCATCCTTACCCAGAGCGACCCCACGGCTGAAATTGAAGCCACGCCACGCCAAGAGGGCGAAAACCGCATCATTCTGTATAGCTTCGACTACACAGCAGATGCGGCGCCGCAGGATGTTGTGTTCAATTTCACCTCCACCTACACAGCTCGCAATCCTTTTGTGAGTATTTTCTGGATTACGCCGGATGGCCGCGAAATTCGCCTCGTAGAACAAGGCATCAACTACAACTTTACCTATCGTGTCATTCAGGATGACAAGCTACGCCGCCGCTTGGGCGGCATTAGCCCGGAAGCTGGCTTGTTTGATAACCCGGAAACAGAAGCCCTTGATATTCTCAAAGGTGAGTATCAGATTGTGATTGATACGCTCACCTTTGAAGATGAATCAACTATTAGCAAGGCGGACGTGGTGCTGCACGGCAAGGTGTATGGCCTTTTTGGCACAGACAACCAGCGCCGTGATCTAACCATTGGCATCCTGTGGGGCGTGCCAATTGCGCTGGCCTTCGGTCTCGTGGCTTCATTCGGCACCTCCATTGCTGGGATCATCTTCGCCGCCATCAGTGTCTGGTACGGCGGCTGGGTGGATGAGCTCATTCAGCGCATCACCGAAATCAATCTCAATCTCCCTGTGCTCAGCATTCTGATCATGATTGGCACCTTCTACTCGAAGAGTATCGTCGTCATCCTGGGTGCCACAGTGTTATTGAGCATTTTTAGCGGCGCCATCAAGAGCTACCGCGCTATCTTTATGCAAGTAAAGGAGTCTCCTTACATTGAGGCGGCGCGCTCCTATGGCGCCAGCAGCTCGCGCGTTATTTTCAGCTACATGATCCCCCGTGTGACCCCGCTGTTGATCCCGGGCCTGGTGCTGGGTGTGCCCAACTTCGTGTTCCTGGAAGCTACGCTGGCCTCGCTCAACCTGGGCGACCCTGTGCTGCCAACCTGGGGCAAGATCATCTACGAAGCCTGGCAGACAGGCGGAGCGGTCTACAATGGCTACTACTACTGGATTCTTGAGCCAGCCATTTTGCTAATCATCACCGGCCTGGGTTTTGCGATGGTGGGTTTCGCTATGGACCGCATCTTCAACCCCCGCCTACGCGACATCTAAACTCAGAAGAAAGCTGGCTTAAAACGTTATGGCAAAACAAGAAAAGTTGCTGCACGTAAAGGATTTGACCCTCTCCTTCCGCACGGCGAAGGGAACCGTGCAGGCAGTAGACAAGGTTGAGTTCGAAATGCCCTCCAATCAGGCGGTTGTAGTCATTGGAGAATCGGGCTGTGGCAAGACCTCATTTGCAAAAGCATTGCTGCGCCTGCTGCCCCGCAATGTTGAAGAGTACAGTGGCCATGTATACCTGGAAGGCCAGGACACCATGACGCTGGATGACGAAACCTACCGCCAGAACATCCGCTGGGCCAAAATTTCCATGGTTCCCCAGGCGGCGATGAACTCCCTCAACCCGGTACTACGCGTGGGCGAGCAGGTGGCTGAGCCGCTGATCGTTCACCAGGGTCTGAGCGAGAAGGAAGCCCTGGAGAAGGCTAAAGAGATGTTCCAAAAGGTGGGCGTTCCGGTGGACTTCCTGGACCGCTATGCCTTTGAGTTGAGCGGTGGCATGCGCCAGCGCGTGGCGATTGCCATGGCGCTGGTCACCAACCCCAAGTTGATCACGCTGGATGAGCCCACCTCGGCGCTGGATCTGCTTACGCAGGCCAACATCATGAACCTGCTGAAGCGCGTAAAGAAAGAGACCGATGCCAGCTTCATCTTGATCACGCATGACATTGCCACCTCCAGTGAGTTGGCCGACCGTGTAGTGGTCATGTATGCCGGCCAGATCGTTGAAGACTCGGATGCCGCTCGCTTCTTTACCCAGCCGCTGCACCCCTACTCACAGAAGTTGATGGCCAGCGTGCCTCGCTTGCGCGAAACCATGGAGCCAGAATTCATTACAGGACAACCGCCCAGCTTGATCAGCCCTCCAACCGGCTGCCGCTTTGCTGAGCGCTGCCCCAAACGCTTTGATAAGTGCTCGCAGGAGCCGCCTCTGTTTGAATCGGAGGGCCGCTCCGTGAAGTGCTGGCTGTACGAACCCGGAAGCAAGGAGCTGAAGAACTAAATGGCAACCAAGAAGAATGCTGCGGCAGCTGCCGCAGCCAACAGCGAAGACCCCAACGCCCCGCTGCTTTCCATCAAAGACTTGCGTGTGTGGTTTGAGTTGCGCCGCTTTGGTTTTGGCAATGCCGGGTACGTACGCGCCGTTGACGGTGTAAGTTTTGACCTGCACGAAGGCGAAGCCATCGCCATCGTGGGTGAAAGTGGCTGTGGCAAATCCAGCCTGATGAAGACGATTCTGGGTCTGAACACGCCCACCAATGGCTCCATCGTCTTCCGCGGTCGTGACATCAGCAACTTCAATCGCCAGGACCTTGAGTGGTATCGCTCACTGCTCGGCTATGTGCAGCAAGACCCGTTCGGTTCTTTGGCGCCCTTTATGACGATTGAGCGCATTTTGGAAGAGCCGCTCATCATCCACGGCGTCAAGGACAAAGAAGAGCGCATGCGCCGTATCAACAAGGTGATGGAAGAGGTCAAACTCACCCCACAAGCTGAGGTGCTGCCCAAGTTCCCCCACCAGATCAGCGGTGGCCAGGCACAGCGCGTGGTGATTGCGCGTGCCATGATCCTGGAGCCCAAGCTGATTGTGGCCGACGAGCCCGTCTCCATGCTGGACGCCTCCGTGCGTGTGGAGATCCTCAAGCTCCTGCGTGACCTGCAGGAGAGCCACAAGCTGGCCGTTATTTACATCACGCATGACCTTTCGACAGTGCGCTATTTCTCTGAGCGTATCTTTGTTATGTACGCAGGACAGTTGATCGAGAAGGCCCCCATGGAGGCGCTGCTCAAGAACTCGCGCCACCCCTACACGCAAGCGCTGCTGGCGGCCACATCTGACCCGGACGCCAACAACGCCTTGCACTACAAGGATGTTCCACCGGGGGAACCGCCCAGCCTGGTTAAGCCCCCAACAGGCTGCCGCTTCCACCCCCGCTGCGCCCACTTCATGGAAGGCTTGTGCAACGTACAGGACCCGCCTGAGTTTTCGCCTGAGGCCAATTACCTGACCTCGTGCTGGCTGTACGCTCCGGACCTGGAGGAGAAACTTGCTGAGGTTAAGCGCTAAACAGTATCTGTTCTACGGCTTTTTGATGGTCCTCTTCGGATTCATCATGCCGTGGCTGTTTATCCTGAAGATCGTAGAGATCAACTTCTTCCTGGCTTTCCTGACCTACGGCGTGTCGCTGATGGGCCTGCTGTTCGGGATTATCGGGATTGCGATGATCGGCGTGCAACGAAGGCACAAGTTCCGCCAAGAAAAAGAAGAAGAATACGACGAACACCGATAAAAAAAACGCCTGCATTTTGCAGGCGTTTTTTATTCCTGTGAACCCAACCTCAGCGCCCGGTAGGACTCATACCGTTGCAGGTGAATGGCGCCGTCCTCTGCGGCGGCTATGACCGCACAGCCGGGCTCTTCAATATGACGGCAGCCGCGATAGCGGCAGTGGTGAATCAGGGGAGTGATCTCGGGGAAGTAACCGTCCAATTCTTCGGGTTGGATATCCCACAGCGCCAAGGCTTTGAGGCCGGGCGTATCGGCAACATAACCGCCACCCTCAAGCTTGTGCATCAGGCGCTCCGCGGTCGTGTGGCGCCCCTTGCCTGTAGATTCTTGAACATTGCCCACACGCAGATCCAGCCCAGGTTGCACAGCGTTCATCAGGGTGGTTTTACCCGTTCCCGAAGGCCCAGCCAAGACAGTGAGTTTGCCTTGTATCAAATCACGCAGCTCCTCAATGCCCAAGCCATCTTGTACGGATGTGTAATGCACTGGGTAGCCAATTTTGGCGTAATGGTCAAAGGTCTCTTTGGCCATCTGCATACCTACAAGGTCCACTTTGCTGGCAACGATGCGGGCAGGTATCTCTTGCGCTTCAGCAATCACCAAAAAGCGATCGAGCATGCGCAGGCGCGGCGCAGGGTCCGCGCAGGCGAAGATGAACAACGCCTGGTCAGGGTTGGCCACCAGCACCTGCACATACTCCCCCATAGGGCGCGGGTCACGGCGCACCAGTGCGCGTGCACGCGGTGCGACCGACTCGATCATCGGCTCGGCACCCTCTTCCACCGAGATATCTACATGGTCACCAATGGCGACAATGTCTCCGGTGGGGCGGCCTTTTTTGAGGCGCCCGCGCAGACGGGCGAGGTATTCACCTTGCGGTGTCTCCACCGCGTAAAACCCGGATTGCGAGCGTGTGACCAGCCCAGATAACTGCATCAGGATCAGGGTTCCGGCGTCTCAGCAGCCTGTTGTGTAGCTTCGGCTTCCGCCGTACCCGTAGCCTGCGCCTGAAGCGTGGCATCGAAGAATACCGGGTTGATAATGCCGTAATCGGTTTCCCATGGGTACAGCGGGCCGGGGCTGCCGAAGAAGTAGTATCCAGCCACACGGCGGAAGATGGGGGCAGCATAGTCAGACCCATCGCCAACATTCTCCACCAAGACTGCAATGGCAATGTCCGATTGGTCTTCGCGGCCAGCATCGGTGTAGCCAATGAACCAGGCATGCGGCAAGAGGCCAGTGCCAGCAGTGGCCGTGCCCGTCTTGCCGTACACCGGAATGCCGAAGCCTGTAAAGCGGCGGTAGGCGGTGCCGCGCGGGTCAGACACAACCATGCGCATGCCTGTGCGCAAGGTTTGCAGCGTGGTTTCACTGATGGGCAACGTGCCTTTGACCTGCGGAGAGAAACTCAGGACGGCATCGCCATTGGCGTTGACCACACTCTCCACCATGTAGGGCACATATAGCGTGCCGCCGTTGCCGACCGCGGCGGTGTAGACCGCTGCCTGCAGTGGGGTGACCAAAGTGGTGCCCTGACCGAAAGCTTGCTGCACTGCTTGGTTGCGACCAGTGTCTTCATCAGTAGGCTCAGGGTCTACTACGGAGCCAGGGGCTTCATTCAGCATCTGGATGCCGGTGGGCGAACCCAGGCCGAAGCCACGCGCCATCTCCGCCACAGCGTTCTTGAAGCCCGCGTTGTAGAGATCCATACCGATCTGGTAGAACCACGGGTTGCAGGAGCGCATGATGCCCTCTACCAGGGTCAAGCGGCCACTGCTGGGCAGCTCTTTATCTAGGGTCCAGTCGATGAGGGTCTGGCCGGCCAAGCCGTGCCACTCCTGCACACAATCCAGCACTTGATCCGGCTGGAACTGGCCGCTTTCCACCGCGGCGGAATAGGTGATCACTTTGAAGATGGAGCCCGGCGGATACTGACCCTGTGTAGCGCGATTGAAAAACACATCGTCACCACCAGTGAAGTAAGAGTTCCAATCCGAGTTGTAGTTGTTGAAATCAGCCCAGTTCTGGTTGAAGCCAGGGGAGGAAGCCATCGCCAGGATGCGGCCGGTGTCCCGCTCGAGCACTACAATGGCGCCATTGAAATCCTTGATGGCTTCCTGGGCGCGGCGCTGCAACTCGCTATCCAGCGTGGTGATGATCGAATCAGCGGCGCCTGAGGGGCTTTCAGCCAGTTTGGTGACAATCTCACCGGCAGGGTTTAGCACGTATAAAGAGCCACCACGCGTGCCTGCCAGGTATTCTTCACCCCAGGCCTCAATGCCAATGCGACCAATACGATCATCGCTCTGATAGCCGCGCGGGATGTACTCAGGAACCTGCTCAGCAGGAATGGAGGCATAGTAGCCCAGCGCCTGGGGCGCCAGGCCGCTGTTGTAATACAGGCGCGTATCGTAGTACTCGAAACGAATACCGGTTAGCCCACTCCAGTCACCAGCGCGCGCAAGAAATTCCTCTTCTGAAACCTCAGCAATGGGTACATAGAAGGGCGCCTCGCCCTGCTCAGGAAACAGCAGGCGGCTGATCTCTGAGGCCGGGCGGCGGCTTACACGCGCCAGCTCGCTGACCACACGGCTGGCATCTTCTTCCTCAATCAGGCTGGGTAAAACGCCCACAGCCACGGCTGTAGCTCCGCCAGCAATCACATTGCCGTTGCGGTCGTAGATAAGGCCGCGGGCGGGCACGGCACGTTGCATGCTGAGGCGGTTACCGCCGGCCAGCTCTGGCAGAATGATGCGGTCATCCCACACCACGCGCCAGTTGCTTCCTTCAAGTTTGAGGTCAATGGCGGTATCACGCGTGATGGCGCCAATCACTGCCGAGTTGAGGGTGACGCGGTAGCCCACCTGGGCCGTTTGGGGGTTGATCAGCGATTGCAACAGCTCGTAATCTACGCGGAAGAGATTGGCTTGCGTGGCCACATCTGCATAGCGGGCTACAAAGTCCTCTTCAGTAATGGCGGCGCGGCTTTCAGCAGTGAGCATGGTGTACATGCTGGGATAGTCGCCAGCATTCCATGCATCCAGGTAGGCGCGCACAGCCAACTCGGCATCCGGGGCAGAGCTTGTAGTGATCTGCGGCGTCGGCAGCGTAGAGGGCTGGCCCAAACCACAGGCGCTAAGGATGATGGCACAAAGGGCCAAGCTGAAGATAATACGGCGCATTACAGCTCCCAATCGAGAATAGGTTGGCTCACAGGGCAATCATAGTTCAGGTGGCGTTGGCAGGCATGGGGCAAATCATCCACGGCAAGAGGCAACCCCCACAAGCGCCAATTGCGCAACACGTGACACAGGGGCAAACCGGCCACGTTGGCAAAGCAGCCCGCAAAATCCTCTACGGGGTGAAAGCTGCTATTTTGTATCCCATAGGCCCCAGCTTTGTCCATGGGTTCGCCGCTGGCGATATAAGCGCTCATCTCGCTATCAGAAAAGTTGCGCATGGGCACCTGGCTCTCTGCCAGCTCCACGACCTGCTCGCCAGTAGCCGTATTCAGCAGGCACAACCCACTGAACACCTGATGACTTTGGCCGCGCAGCGAGCGCAAAATGCGCTCAGCATCGGCGGCGTCCTCAGGCTTGCCAATGATCTGGCCCTGGTGCACCACGGTGGTATCGGCGGCGATGACGATCGCCGGCCGGCCAGCCAACGCACGCGCAATCGTTTGCGCCTTCTCCAACGCCAGGCGCTGAACGTAGGCTTCGGGCGCCTCATCCTGCAGCACATCTTCATTGATGTCGGCAGGCATCACCTCAAAGGGCACCTGGAACAGGCCCAGCAATTCTTTACGGCGCGGTGACGTGGAGGCCAAAACAATTGGCAAGTTTGTCATAAACCTCAATTTTATCGGTTTCGTAGTGTTAAGAAACACTTTTGTGGTTAAATGCCGTATCTATGGAGTTGCTAAAAGCGCGTATTCGCAGTGATGGCCGCAATCTTGGCGGCGGTATTCTGAAGGTGGATGGTTTTATCAACCACCAAGTGGACCCGCAGCTAATGGAAGCCTGTGGCCGCGAATTTGCACAGCACTTCAAGAACAGTGGGGCCACAAAGATCCTGACCGCCGAAATTTCGGGTATCGCCCCGGCGGTGACCACCGGCATTTACCTCAACTTGCCAGTGGTGTACGCCCGCAAGAACAAACCCATCACCATGCCAGACCAGGTGCTCCTGACCCTGGCCCCATCGCACACCAAGGGACGCATGGTGGAGCTGATCGTCTCGCCGGAGTATTTGTCCAACGGCGAGAAGGTGCTGATCATTGATGATTTCCTGGCCAGCGGCGCCACCATCCTGGGCCTGGCGCGGCTGGCGCAAACCGCTGGCGCCGAGATCGTAGGCGTGGGCACGCTGGTAGAGAAGACCTTCGAAGACGGCCGGGCCGCGCTGCAGCCCCTGAATGTGCCGGTTGTCTCCCTGGTTGCCATCAAAAACATGGATGGCAACACAATTGAATTTGCCTAAGGCTTGCTCATGATTGTTATCCTGGACTTCGGCTCGCAAACCTCCCAACTTATCGCCCGGCGTTTGCGAGAAGCCCAGGTGTTCTGCCAGTTGTTTGCTTGCGATGCACCTGCAGACGAAATCCTAGCCCTCAAACCGGATGGCTTTGTACTCTCCGGTGGCCCGGCCTCTGTGTATGCAGATGCCGCTCCGCAACTGCCTGACTATGTGATCGAGAGCAGCAAGCCTATCCTGGGCATCTGCTACGGCATGCAAGCCATGACGCATGCCCTGGGCGGCCAGGTCTCCCCCAGCCAGCACCGCGAGTTTGGCTCCGCACAATTGCGCAGCCTGCATGACAACGCCCTGCTCAGCCAGGGCGAACAAACCGTGTGGATGTCTCACGGTGATCGCATAGAGCAGGTGCCGGCGGGTTTTGAGGCGATTGCCGCCAGCGACAACGCCCCGGTTGCCGCCATGGCTGACCCCAGCCGCGGCTACTATGGCGTGCAGTTCCACCCGGAGGTGCATCACACCCCGGGCGGCGCCGAGATTTTGCGCCGTTTTGCCGTGGAGGTGTGCGGCACCGAGGCAACCTGGTCACCCGGCGCCATTGTTCAGCAGTCCATCGACGCGATTCGTGAACAGGTGGGCAGCGAGACAGCACTCTCGGCCATCAGCGGCGGGCTGGATTCCAGCGTGGCGTCGGCCCTGGTGCATGCCGCCATCGGCGATCAGCTGGTAGCCATGTTCGTGGATACCGGGCTGCTGCGCCAGGGTGAGCGCGAAGAGGTGATCCACGCCTTGCAACAAGGCCTGGGCCTCGAGCTGGTGGTTGTGGATGCGGCGGCGATGTTTCTAGCCGATCTGCAAGGCGTGACCGACCCTGAAGAGAAGCGTCGCCGCATCGGCGAGCGCTTTATCCGCGTATTTGAATCTCAAGCGCAGCAACTGGGGTTGCCGCCATTCTTAGTGCAAGGGACGATCTACCCTGACGTTATCGAATCGCGCGCTCCGGAACGCCAGCATGCTCAGCGCATCAAGACGCATCACAACGTTGGCGGGCTACCTAAGAATATGCGGTTCAAGTTGGTGGAGCCGCTGCGTTATCTCTTCAAGGACGAAGTGCGCCGTGTAGGCGAAAGCCTGGGGTTGGATCCACAGTTGCTGTGGCGCCAACCCTTCCCCGGACCCGGCCTGGCTGTGCGCTGCCTGGGCGAGGTCACCAGCCCGCGGCTGGCAGCCCTGCGCGCCGCAGATGCCATTTTCCTCAGCGAACTGGTGGCTGCCGGCCTGGTGAGCCGCCCGAACGCACCGCTGGCGCAGGCGTTTGCCGCTCTGCTGCCCGTGCGCAGCGTAGGCGTGATGGGCGACCAGCGCACATATCAAGAGACCGTGGCGCTGCGCGCCGTGGTGAGCCAGGATTTTATGACAGCCGACTGGGCGGCCCTGCCAGACGATCTGCTGCGCAAAGTATCCAGCCGTATCGTCAATGAGGTGGCAGGCGTTAACCGCGTTGTCTATGACATCACCAGTAAGCCACCTGCAACAATTGAATGGGAATAGCGTACATATTCAAGGAGGGGTATGAAAATCGAACAAACTTTTAGAGAAGCACTGCGTATTCTGGTCAAGATATGGCCTTATGTCCTGCCGCACCTGGCCCTCAGTCTTGTATCCCTCGTGTTATCTCAGCAAGCAGATGACTTCCTGTTACTGTGTCTGATGCTACCCATCACACTCATCATCTATCTGTTTGGCATTCTGCTCTTGCGGGTGATGTTCTATGCACTGGATGACAAGGACCTGCAATTCTCCAAAGTCATTGAGGGATTGATGCCCGCCGCATGGCGGATATTGGCCTTTTCGTTCGGCAGCTCGATTGCCTTCGGGGTACTGTTTTCTGTAATTGCGTCCTTTGCTATTCTCTTTGTGCTCATTGTGCCGACCCTGATCCCCGCTCTGCACATGGCAATCATTGTTGTATCCCTTGCTGCCGTAGCGATTACTGTCATTACACTCTTGCTGCTGCTTGGGATGTACTCCCCGTTGGTTATGGGAGCCATCGTCGATCGCAATCAGGGTTTACGCAACGCAGTACGTGAGGCACACACACTGCTAAAAGCCAACTGGAAGAAATTGCTGGGCTGGGTGCTTATACTTACAGTACCCAACAGCTTGATCGCCATGCTGCTTGGCGCCTTTGGCCAGCAATCCACTGACATGGCACTCTCAGCCACACTCATATACATTACTGGCTATTTAGCCGTGACTGTACTGGGTCTTTTCCTGCAATCCAGCTGGGCAATAATTTATCGTCAGCTTTCACAACCTGACACCACAACCAAAGCGCGCCACGGGCGTGTATCATCTACTTAAGGAGAACCCAATGGATATAGGCGCAGTACTCTCTCGTTCATGGAAAACCGTGTGGAAACACAAGGTTCTGTGGATCTTTGGCATTCTGGCCTCTTGTGGCTCACGCAGTGGTGGTAGCAGCGGTGGCGGCAACAGCTTTAGCTCTGATGCCGGGCAAAACTTCACACCGCCACCCGAGTTGCAGCGCTACCTCACGGATCTGGAACGCAGCTTCCGCACCGTTTCTGAAGAGCAAATGGTCATGATTGGCCTTTTGGTCATGGGCGCGGTGTGCTTGCTGGCGATCATCACCTGGCTGGTAGGGCTTTACGGCAAGACCGGCGTCACCGTAGGCGCACTGCGCGCTGAGGCGGGTCACGAGGTCTCCTTCCGCGCCATCTGGCGCGAAAGCTGGGGCATCTTTGACCGCATTGTTGGCCTCAACTTGCTATTGGCTGCTCCGGTGTTCATCCTCGGTATTGTCTTCTTTGTCTTCGTGGCATTCTTTGGAGCCCTCACCCTGGGCTTTGGCCTGCTGTGCCTCATTCCGCTTGCCTGTCTGCTGATTCCGCTCAGTGCTGCCTACGCCGTGTTCACAGACATCTCTAACATTGCGCTGGTGAAAGACGGTTTGGGCATCGGCGCAGCCATCAACCGTGGCTGGGAAGTGCTCTCCAAGAATGTGGGCAGCATCATTGTGCTGGGGCTGATCCTGATCGTGGGTGGCCTTATCGTCAGCGTAGTGCTGGCCATCCCGTTCTTCCTGGCGTTCATCCCTCTCGTGATTGGCGCCTCGCAAGGCGACATTACCCAGAATCTCACGCTCAGCCTGATCTGCATCGTGGCCAGCCTGCCGGTTACCTTCGTGCTCAGCGGCATCCTGCATAGTTACCTGCAAACCGCCTGGACCCTGGCCTACGCTGAGCTGACGGCTGCCAAGTAAGTATGTCTTTTCTGGATCGCAAGGCCTTCTCTCGACTGCGCCGCAACCACGGCCTGGAGCACGCAACCATCCATGTGCTCAGCCGCACTCAGCCGCGTATCTCGACCGCGGGTCACTCTGACCCGAGCGGGTTCTGGCTGCTTGGGGACTTGAGCACCGAAGCCGTATACGGCGCGGTCGAAGAAGCTCTGCGGCGCCTGCGGGCCGGAGAGCGCGGCCTTGCGATCCACCCCAACTGTGGCACCAACCTGGTCACCGCCAGTGTGGCCTCCGGCCTGGCTGGCGCCGTGGCGCTCGGCAGCGCACGCAACGATCGCCAGCGCATCGAGCGCCTGCCGCTGGCCATCGTATTGGCCATGGCCGGCTTGCTGCTGGCGCGCCCGCTGGGTACGCGCATCCAGCAGCGTATCACCACCTCGGGCGACCCGGGTGATTTGCACATCGTAGAAATTCGCCGCACCCAACGCGGCCGCTTCACGGCCCACCGCATCACTACCGCAGGCTGATATGGCATCCAAACCCAGTGTGTATGTTTTCATGGGGGAAGATGAAACCGCTGTGCGCACCGAGCTCCACAAGCTCATCAGCAAGCTAGGCGACCCCGCCACTGCCGAAATGAACACCACGCGTCTGGAAGCTGGCGCCACTATCGACGCGTTGCGTCGCGCCGCCTTGGCCGCGCCATTCCTGGCTGAGCGTCGCCTGGTAGTTGCCCAGCAGGTGAGCAAAACATACTCCACCGCTGAAACACGCGCGCGCTTCATTGAATTTTTGGATGAAGTACCAGCCAGCACAGCCCTGGTGCTGATTGAAAACACAGCATTGGAAGATAAACACTGGCTGATGAAGTGGGCGGATAAAGCCGCTGGTAACGCCTTCGTGCGCGAATTCAACTTGCCGCAAGGAACGCAATTAGCCAATTGGCTGGTGGTGCGCGCCAGCGAACTGGGCGGCGAACTGCAGCCGCAGGCGGCCGTGGCGCTGGCACAGTTGCAAGCCACCGACAAAGGCGCAGCCGAGAACGAGCTGCATAAGTTACTGGCTTACGCCAATTACAGCCGCCCGATCACCGCGGCAGACGTGGCCGAGCTCAGCCTGCGCAGCGGCGAGCATGGCGATTTCTTCGCCCTGGCGGATGCATTGAGCGCCGCCAATGGCCAGCGCGCCATGCAAGCATTACAGCCGCTGCTGGAAGAGCGCGACAAGATCCTGTTGTACTTCAGTATGGTGGGGCACTTCCGTGCCTTGTTGCAGAGCCGTGATCTGCTAGACGCAGGCATGGGCGAAACAGACATTGCCAAGCAGCTGCGCATGCACCCCTACCGCGCCAAAAAGATGGCCGCCCAGGCCAAGCAATTCTCCAGCCGTTCACTGCGCGCAATCTATGAGCGCTTGTTGATTTACGACGAGCAGATCAAGACTGGCGAGATCGAAGCAGGGCTAGCCATGCAGACGTTTGTTGCCGAGCTTAGCGTGCAAGCGGCGCCTTAGCCGTATCTACACCAATCCAGGCGTAGCCCGGCAGCACGGTCTTACGCGCTTCCACCTGCAGGCCACCCAACTGTTGCCGACCAACCATTAGGCTGGGGTGCAACATCACCAGATTGGCCGCATGCCCATACTTGCGCTGATAGCGCTCAGCCGCCCACAGGATCTTGCCTTCAAGCTGGCTGACATCACCGATAAACACTAGGTCTCCCATACGCGCATTGTGCCCTACGCACATTGGAGATTAATTAACGCTGGGTTATCTCTGTGTAAGCGCCCACAACAGCTGAAAATGCTCCACATAGTCGCTGGCAAGCTGCTCATCAAAGATGACCAGCGTGTTCTCGTCATTGCGAAACTCAGCATTGGAGCTGAAGTTGTATGAGCCCGTAACCACGGTGGCGTCATCAATGATCAGCACCTTGTCATGCAAGTTGCTGTCTGGCTCATCCAGGTATACCTGCACGCCATTTTGCAGCAGGTAGCTGTACTCATTTCCCTGATTATTGATCTGGTCATCATCCATAATACCGCGCACCTCTACGCCACGTTGCTGGGCGCGCACCAGCGCATCCCCAAGGTCATCCAGTGTAAAAGAGAAGGCTAGAAAATAGATGCTGTCTTCTGCTGAATCAATCACATCCACCAGAGCATCCTTCACGCCATCATCCGGTGAAAAATAGGTGTGCAGCTCGACATCGCCGATGACCAGCTCCGGGTAAGGCGTATTATCGAGCGCACTCTCACCAAAGCGGCCTTGCGAGAACATCTCCTCAAATTCGCTGGCGTAGTTCGCGGCCAGTTGCACCGAGCGCAGGCGTAGCACGTTGTTGCGGTTGCCATACATATCGCTTACCGTAAAGTTGCTGGAGCCCGTCCACACCTCGTAGGCATCGATAACCACAAATTTGTTGTGCATAAAGTTTTGCCCCGTATCCAGCACCACAGGGATGCCAGCCTGGATTAATTGCTGCAGCTCCCGCCGGTCTTCATTGTTGGCTTCCACCACCAGGCGCACATCCAAGCCACGTGCATGCGCATCCAGCAACGCATCCCGAATGCTCCACAGGTTGAGGTCATAGATGGCCATCCACACGCTGCTGCGCGCAGCACGAATGGAGCGCGCCAACTCCTCATCGGGTCCGCCGCGCACTTCACGAGCAGAGGCGGCGTAGGGGTCAGTGAAGTAGACCTCGATCCAGTCTGCCGGGGCAGAGACGGGGCTGGTGAGCTGAGATACAGGGGCCGCTGGCGCGCAGGCGCACAGCACAAGGAGCCAAGGAACGAGAAATCTACGCATGGCCGCCATTATAATGACGCCATGAGTGCAGTACACACCGTAGAGGTGGCAGGGCTTACACGCCAACTCCCCTTGTTTGAAGTGGCCCCCGGCGTAACCATCGCCATCCTCAATATTCTTGGTGACGTGGAGTTGGTGCGCGCTTCGGCCAAAGCGCTGGCCGCCAAGCTGGCCGCGGCGGACTATGATGTACTGCTGACTGCTGAGGCCAAGAGCATTCCGCTCATTCACACACTGGCCGAGGAAGCCAACAAGCCCTACGTAGTGCTGCGCAAAAGCTACAAATCTTATATGGGCGAAGCCATCTCGGCTGAAACCGTCTCCATTACCACGAACGCCACGCAGACCCTGTATCTTGATGCCAAGGATCTGCCGCTGGTGGCAGGCAAACGCATAGTGCTGGTGGATGATGTCGTCAGCACCGGTTCAACCCAAGCCGGCATGCGCAGCATAGTTGAAAAGGCCGGCGGGCAAGTGGTTGCTGAAGCAGCCATCTTCACCGAAGGCGATGCATCCAAATGGCAGAACATCCTTGCCTTGGGGCATTTGCCTGTGTTCACCTCTTCGTAAAGGTTTTTGTTATCGTTAGCGTCACCGCGTAAGTAGCGCGGTAAAGATGCTATACTTTTTTTGCTAGTTGCCCGGCACAAGTGGTTCATCAGGGCAATCCCACCGCATCATCCTATACGTCCACGCTAAGTGCGCGGCTGCCCCATCGGGGCACTTTGTTTAGCCATGAGTACAGTAGCCATCCTCCACTTCACCGCGCCGCCTGTCGTTGGCGGCGTAGAAAGCGTCATTGACCATCACGCGCGCATGCTGGTTGCCGCGGGTCACTCGGTGCGCGTGATCGCAGGCCGCGGCCAGGCTACCGACAGACGCATTACCTTCGAGCACATCCCTTTGCTGGATTCGCTCCATTCACGCGTACTGACCGCCAAGCAGGTGCTGGATGCGGATCAAGTGCCGGCGCAATGGCAAAATTTGGTGACAGATATACGCACGCGGCTGCAGGATGCACTGGTTGACGTAGACGTAGTGTTTGCTCACAATGTAGCCTCACTACACAAGAACCTGGCATTTACCACGGCGCTCTTTGAGCTATCGCAGCAGCCCGATGCACCACGCGTGGTGCTGTGGCATCACGATATTGCCTGGGACTCACAACGCTATGGTCACGAGATGCATGCTGGGATGCCGTGGGACCTGCTGCGCATGGCCTGGCCGAATACCACCCAGGTCACAATTTCTTCGGCACGGCAAAAAGAGCTGGCACAGCTGCTCACATTGCCAGTTGAAGACATCATCGTGATACCTAACGGCGTCAGCCCGCGGCTGTTTCTCAAGCTGGGGCATATGTCGATAGCGCTGGTCAACTCGCTCAACCTGATGGAGGCCAGCCCGCTGCTGCTCATGCCGGTTCGCCTCACGGGGCGCAAGAACATCGAGCTGGCGCTCCACAGCCTGGCAGAGCTGCACACACATATGCCAGAGGCGCGCCTGCTCATCACGGGCCCGCTTGGCCCTCACAACCCTGCCAACGAGAAATACTTGGCATCACTAAAAGCATTGCGCAGTGAGCTGAAACTGGAAACCCACGCCCACTTTCTGGTGGAGCAGGTGTCTGGTTTTATCCCCGATGAAGTCATTAGCGACTTCTATCACCTGGCAGATGCGCTGCTGCTGCCAAGCAAAGATGAAGGCTTTGGCATCCCCGTGCTTGAGGCTGGCCTGGCCGGCATTCCTGTCTTTTGCTCCAACATTCCTGCGCTTCAAGAACTGGGGGGTGAGGAAGCCAACTACTTCTCGCCTGAGGCGGATCCCAAAGGGGTGGCCGCGCTGATCCACACTACGCTCATCTCCAGCCAAGTGTGGCGCTTGCGCAACCGCGTGCGCCAGCAGTACAGCTGGCAGCAGATCTACAACCAGCACTTGGCACCCCTGGTAGCTGAATGAAAATTGAACGTAAATCCATGCTGTTGCACAGCATCCTGCTGCCCGTAGTTCATGGCAGCAATACGCAGCTCCCTCTGCAGCTGTCCAAATTGCTCTCACGAGAAAAGCCGCAGTTGCTTGGCATCGTACCGGTACTTCCGGGCGAATCGCTCAGCACGGGCGCGGCGGCCGCACGCCAACTGCGCGAGCAGATACGCGCGTCTGGCAGCACGCAGCCGCTGCGCACACTGGTGACGCACAGCCCCTGGCAGGAGCTGCTCAACACGGTGAGTGCGCAGCAGCCCGACCTGGTCATCCTGGAGTGGCCAGCCGCTCTCAAACAGTTGGACGTTTCGCTAGATACGTTGCTGCACGAACTACCCTGTGACCTGGCGCTGGTGCGCGGCCCGCTGCCAGCACGGCTGGGCAAAATCCTGGTGGCACTGCGCGGTGGCCCCTTCGCCGAGCTGGCCCTGCGCCTGGCGCTCACCATCTCGCACGCCAGCGACGCACGCGTGCAGTCGTTGCATGTACACCCCGTCAAGAAGTCTGAGGCCTCTACGGGGCGCAAAACGGCCAGGCAGCCGGACGCCGCTTTCCGCGGTCTACAGCAGGTATTGGAAAATCTGCCAGAGATCGAGCAAAACCATGTTCGCAGTAATGATGCGGCGGGTTCTATCATCAATGCCTCCAGACGCAGCAGCCTCACCATCTTGGGTATCGCCGCCCAGCTCCCCGCCAGTGGCTCCTCGGTAGGGCGCACAGTACAACGCGTGCTCAAAGAAAGCGTTGGCAGCGTTATTCTGGTGCGCTCCAGCGAGCCCTTCCCTGCGGGCGCGATCTCCGAAAGCGTGGGTGGCAAAGCTATTTCGGTACTGGTGGATAAGTGGTTTGCGGAGAACACCTACCATGCTGAGGAATTTGCAGATCTCAAACGTTTGGTTGAGCTAAAGCAGCAGCAGGGGCTAAGCATCAGCCTGGCAATGCCATCGCTCAACGAAGAAGCTACTGTTGGCAAAGTCATTCGCACCGTTAAAAAAGCACTGATGGAACGCGTGCCATTGGTGGACGAGATCGTACTCATCGATTCGGGCTCCACCGATCGCACTCGCGCCATTGCGGAGAAGCTGGGTGTACCGGTGCATGTGCATCAGGAGATGCTGCCCGAGTATGGGGCCCGCACCGGCAAGGGCGAGGCGCTGTGGAAGAGTCTGTATGCTACACGCGGCGACATTGTGGCCTGGATCGATACAGATATTGTCAATATTCATCCACGCTTTGTGTACGGTCTGCTTGGGCCGCTGCTGGTCAATCCAGAATTACAGTTCATCAAGGGCTTTTACCGGCGGCCACTGCGAGTGGGCCGCCAGCTCACCGCCGCTGGTGGCGGCCGGGTCACCGAACTTACCGCCCGCCCGTTGCTGAATCTTTTCTACCCTGAGCTTTCGGGGGTGATGCAGCCGCTGTCAGGCGAATACGGTGGGCGCCGCGCCGCATTGGAAAAACTCATCTTCTACTCCGGCTACGGTGTTGAAACTGGTCTACTGATCGATATGCTGGAAAAATTTGGTCTGTCAGCCATTGGCCAAGTAGACTTGATGGAGCGCATCCATCACAACCAAAGCCTGGAAGCGCTCGGCATGATGTCTTTTGCCATCATCCAAGTGGTTACGCAAAAGCTTGAGCGCCGCAAAGGGGTTGAGTTGCTCGAAGATGTCAACAAGACGATGAAGCTCATCCGCCACGCCGGGGATAGCTTTTATCTTGACGTGCAAGAGATCAATGAGCGCATGCGCCCGCCCATGCTCAGCCTGCCGGAATACAAACGCGGCCGCACTCGTAGGCGCTAGCTACGTTCAACCACCTCATCCATATAGGCCTTGATGGTGGGGACACCCGTCATGCGAGCGTAGTAGAAGTTGTTGACCAGATTGATAACTTCGGCGCGGGCGGCCTCGGCTCGATTGGAGAGTGGCTCGCCCTTGTGTTCTTTGGAGAGGATGTCGCGTAGCTGCAACAGCTCACGCACGATTTCCTCTTCTTCTGTACCTTCCAGCACTTTCACTACAGCCAAAACAAGCTGGTCAGTCTGCGCCAGCAGATGTTCAAGCTCTACTGAGGAATCAGGGATAAAGCAATCATCGATGGTTCGGATCAGTGACCAGACCTGATAGAGCACCGTGGCCGGCTCATCAAAGAGTTCGCGCAGAAACGCGGCGTCGCCGTAGCGGCCAGTCAGGCGGAAAATGTTGTACATGCGCTTGGCTGCCTTGCCAAAATTCGGTTCGCTGGTCACATATTTCTTGACCTGCTTCTCCAACTCATAGACATAGTCATCCAGCGCATTGGCGTCCACATGCTTAGCCAGCTTGGTAAACAGCGGAACGGATTCCGCATCCAGATAGACCTCCTGGAAGTACGGGTCCAGGTAACCATCCAACGGGGCAATGCTGCCATCCGGCGCCTGCCAGGTAACATCCAGCATGTTGCTGGCATTGACCAGCTGTTTGCGCACCGGGTCAACCACCACCCAGTCCAGCTTGCACCACCCCGGCTCCTCGGCTACCTGCTCCCACAGCAGCGTGAGCGGCTGGCCAGCTGCATCCTGCAGCTCGAGCTTGCCCGCCTGCATGTCCGCAGGGCTCCACGAAATCGGAGAGCCCTGGCTGAGCTCACGCTGCTCCCGCAGCACCGCCTGCGGATAGCTGCCAAACTTGACTTCCATCAATTGGAACGTAGGCCCGCGCAGGGTTGAGAGCGCCTTGTCACGAATCAGCGCAGCTAGCATGGCGCACGCCTCGGCACGCGTATCTGCGAAGATGTTCACGCGCTCAAAATAATCGGCGTCACCGGGATAAGTTTGAATCTTCGATTGTGCAGCCGAACCAGAGAGGGCCAGCGCCGTTTCCACTTTGCCCGGCACATCCAAAAACTCCACCAAACGGCCGATCTTGCGAAAGTGCTCCAGATCATCTGCGCTAAAGTCCAGCATGCTGAGGCGGTGGCCAAACACGCCTGCGCGCACATCCACCACCACGTCGTCTTGACCGCTGTCTGTAGTCGCCGCATCCAACCACTTTTGCGCCTCCGCCTCATTGATCTGCACACCTAGACGCTGTGCCGATTCAATGATGCGCTTCAGTTCATCCGTAGAGTGACTTGCCATGTGTCTCCTCCATCTCTCGCAAAAGTTTTGAGAACAAAATCGCGCCCTGGCGGGCGTCTTGTTCCGCATTGTGGTCAAGAATTGTGGTGCTGCCGTAATGTGCGCTCACCTGCGGGAAGGAAGTGTTGTGCCATTCCACGCCATGCAACCCAAAAAAAACTGCTTTGATATCCAACGCACGGTGCCCAAAAAGGTTATGCCCCAAATAATGGTGCATGTAGTCATTGATGAACATCCAATCAAAAGGGGCGTTGAAGGCCACGAAGACCGGCGCAGCATTCACCGCATGCGCCGCCACCCAGGCGGCAAAGCGCTGCAGCGCGTCCTTGGGGGCCAGGCCGGTGCGCGTGAGCGCATCCAAATTGAGATTATGAATACGGGCCGCTTCTTCCGTTTGGCCGGGTTTATCGGGCTTTAGTTCAGCGTAGAAGGATGTTTGGGGGTCAGACACCAACGCCGCACCGATGGAGAGCAAGGCATAGTCTGCAGGGTTTGGCCCTGCCGTCTCCACATCAATGCAGATGTACACAGGCGATTGAGGTTTCACGGCGGGATTGTAGCATGCGCGCCACAACTCAAATCGGCGCTTGTATAATCTCCGAATGCTCCGCACCCTGCGCCCCCTCCTTGTATTCGTTTTCTTTGCATTCGTCATCACCGCCTGTGGCCTGGCATCACCAGACAGCATCACAATGCCAGAGGCAACCGCCACGCCAGAAGGCCCACAAGCGCTCAACATCTGTATGGGCAGCGAGCCAAGCTCGCTGTATCTATACGCAGACAATTCCAGTGAAGCGCAAGCTGTGCGCCAAGCGCTCAGCGATGGCCCGTTCGATTGGCATAATTTTGAGGCCCAGGGAGTAGCATTTGAAACCCAGCCCACCACGAGCGTTCAAGCGGTCACGGTAAGACAAGGCGACTTGATCGTGGATGCCTATGGCCATGTGGTTGCCTTGGCGCCGGGAGTGTTGATACGCCCGGCAGGCTGCAAAGACGGAAACTGCGCTGTGTCTTACACCGAGGGCGAAGTGCAGGTCGATCAGGCCAGCACCACCTTTGTGCTCAAGCCGGGCCTGCGCTGGGCAGATGGCACGGCGCTGAGCGCCAATGACAGTGTGTTCTCATTTACCGTGGCTTCTGACCCCGCCACGCCCAGCAACAAAGATGTGATTGCCAAAACGGCCAGCTACACCGCCGCAGATGAGCGCACCATTACCTGGGTTGGCCTGCCCGGCTATGTGGACCCATTGGCAGCCAGCCGCTTTTGGGCCCCGCTGCCGCAGCACCAGCTTGGCAGCCTCTCTGCGGCGGACCTGCTCACCAGCGAGCAAGCCGCGCGCACGCCGCTTTCGTGGGGTGCCTATACCATCGCACAGTGGAATGCAGGCGAGCGCATCCAGTTCACGCGCAACAGCAACTACGCTGGCCAGCCCGCCACCTTTGCCGAGGTCAACTTCCTCTTCATCGGCGAAGACGCAGCCGCCAGCCAGCAAGCGCTGGCCAGTCGGCGCTGCGATCTGCTGCTGCCCTCCGCCGGGCTGACCGAGATCGACACGGCCAGCATGCAAGGCGTACAGACCGCTCAAGACTATTGGCTCCAGTTGGTCTTTGGCGTACGCCCGCAGGCGTACGATGATGGCTACAACGTCTACGCAGACCGCACGGATTACTTTGGCAGCGCAGCTATGCGCACTGCGCTGGCTCAGTGCATTGACCGCCAAAGCATCGCCAACACACTCAACGCGGTACCCGCCATTGGCTACCTGCCCAACAACAGCCCGTATGCCAGCTCCAGCAGCCTGCCCGGCTACGACATCGCCGCAGCCAACGCGGCCCTGGATGCACAGGGCTGGAGCACCGCAGAAGACGGTGTGCGCCGCAGCCAGAGCTACCCGCAGGCCATCTTTGGCCAGGCATTTGAAGTGTCCTTGGCCGTGAGCGAAAATGCACAAGAGCAAGCGGTGGCCGAGCAGGTGGCGAGCAATCTCGCTGATTGTGGCATCTCCGTCACTATCGAGAGTCTGCCCAACGAAACCTTCTTTGCCACGGGGCCAGAGAGCAAGATCTTTGGCCGCAATTTTGATCTAGCGCTCTTTGCCTGGCCCTATGATGACATGCCCGCCTGTTACCTGTTCCTGGGCGAAACGGTGCCGGGGGCGAACTGGAGCACCAGCCGCTATGGCTGGGGCGGCTGGAACGTGAGCGGCTGGAAAAACGCCGAGTACGATGCTGCCTGTCATGGCGCGCTTAACACGCTGGTGAGTGATCCAGCCTATGGCGAAGCCCAGCAACGCGCACACGCCATCTTTGTGCAGGAGCTGCCGGTGCTGCCTCTAGTGTCACCCAATAGCGCAGTGGCAGCCCGCGCTGATTTTTGCGGTCTTGAGGATGTGAATGCTGGCGAACGCTTGTTGCAGAACCTTGAGAACTACGGCTACGGCAGCTTGTGCCAACCGTAACTGGAGTTTGACAAAAAAAGGCCGGTGCATGCACCGGCCTTTTTTGTTTTATCCATCCACCTGCTGCATGAGATTGGCCGCCTTGCGACCAATCTCCACAGCAAAGTTAGTGCCGCGGTCCCAGGGGTAGACCTGGCTCATACTGGCAAAGTACAGGCCGGGAATAGGTGTGGCAATCTCAGGAATATTGCGGGAGTGATTGACCAGCGGCACAGGTTGAGCGTAATTGGTCTTGTGCACCCACACCTTCTTGACCCAACTGCGCTCAAAAGCAGGGTTGACGCGTTGGATACCCGGCAGGAACCGCTCAAGCAATTGCTCATCACTGAGCGTGAAGTACTCGTGGCCCAATTCCAGATAATCGCCGCAATACAGGATATGGTCGCCACCAAAATGCTCGGAGGAGACGTAGTTGGTGTGCTCCACCAGCGCCAGGAAGGGAAAACCCGCGCTCTTGGGGATGTTGTACCAGTAGTAGCCCTGCTCCGAGAGCTGGCGATCAATGCTGAGCGTCATCACCACCGCGCCCATGCTCTTGAGATCCAGCAGGCCGCGTAAATACTCCTGGCTGAGCTCCGGCGCCAGCTTGGCAAGCAGCTGCGGCGATGTGGTGACGAGCACCTGGTCAAACAGCTGAGGTTTGCCATTCACACTCAACTCCAACTGGACGCCAACCTGCTTGACGCTTTCCACCGTGGCACGCATTTCAAAGCCCACGCCGATAGCTTTTAGCTTCTCAGCAAACTGGTCAGCAAAGGCTTGGAAGCCACCTTTGTACGTACCCAAGCGCGTGGTGCGCGCATGTAGACGCGCCCACAGCCAAGCCATATTGACCTGTTTCGCAAATGGGCCAAACTTGCCTTCGATGAGTGGCAGCCACATGCTCTCATATACGCGCTTGCCAGCCCATTTGCGCATCCACGCGTCCACGGTGCTGCGTTCAAGCGGCCTCCAGTTATTGGTGATGCGCAGGTACAAGCCCACCAGGCCAAAACGAATCTTGTCTAAGCCCCAGCCCAAGCCGGGATACAGCAGGGCCGCCGGAATCGAATCAAATGGATAGAACTTGGCGTTGTAATACATCACCGTATACGGACGCGGGAAGATGACATTCCCGCTGAGGCCAAGCTCATTAATCAAGCCCAGCATGTGCGCATCGCTGGCAAACCAGTGATGGTAGAACTTCTCCAGGCTCCACTCCCAGTGCGGCTCCTTGAAGCCGGAGGCCAGACCGCCGACATGATCGGCCGCCTCAAAAATAGTCACCTGGTGGCCAGCCTTGGCCAAGTCATAGGCGGCGGCCATACCGCCATAACCCGCACCGACGATAGCAATCTTCATGCACTCTCCGTAGCAGGCACTTCGCCCCACTTGATGCCCTCTTTCGCCAGATAATATGCGCCCAGCAAAGTGATCGGCAGCCACAACGCAATATGCAGAACAAACGTATAGCTGGTGGCCACTTCCTTGGACACACCATACGCTTCAAGAATGGCGATACCGGGGGCGTCAAAGGTGCCAATATACCCTGGCGCCGAGGGAATGGTGGTGGCCAGATTGACCACGCCGTTCATCAGCATCAGCGCAAAGAAGCTCACCTCAAAATTGAAGGCGTGCATGACGAACCAATATTTGCCAGTCTCCAGCAACCAGATCACCAGCGAGCTGATGAAGACCATAATGACTTCAACCGGGGAACGCAGCGCCTCCAGCCCGCCGAGGAAGCGGTTGCCCACCTCCAGCACGCGGTCACGGAAGCGCGCTGGCACCAAACGCGCTGTGAGCCAGGCCAGCAAGCGCTGGCTGGCGCTGGGGAACATAGCCGCCAGCAGAAAGGCGAGCAGCGCACCCAGAAAGATCAAGCTGCCCCAGAAGGCGATTTGCTGAATGCTCAGGCCCGCCACCAGCCCACCGCCGATCTCAGCCAGCTCACCGAGATTGACAAAGATAAAGGCCAGCATGACCACGCCGTCAAAAATGCGCTCCACGATGATGGTGGCCAGTGAGGCAGATACCGCCACGCCTTCTTTGCGCTTGAGAATCACAGCGCGCAATACTTCACCGGCGCGGGCCGGATATACGTTATTGCCCATGTAGCCAATGGCGACGATGGGGAACATGGTGCGCGTGGGCACAGCCTTCAGCGGGCGCAGCAAGTAATGCCACCGCCAGGCACGCGCCCACACCGCCAGAAAATACACACCAATGCCCGGCAGCAGCCAAATGTACTCCGCCTGACGCACCTGCTGCCAGAAATCGCCAAAATGCATGTTGCGCAGCACCAGGTACAGGAACAACACACTGATGCCGATGCCCAGCCAGAATTGCCAGCGGAGGGTTGATTTTGTTTTACTCATGAAGATTGCATTCTAGCCCAATCGCGCTAGACAGGCGGCCAGGGCATATAGCGCTCATCTTCGGGCGGATGTGGGAAGTTGGGCTGCGCCAACAGCGCCGCGGCACGCTGGCGCAGGGCCTCCAGCTCGGCCGGGCTCAGATAGGCAGCCATAGCTTCGGCCAGCGGGCTGCCAGCAGCCAGCTTGGGCTGCAACTGGCGCACGGATTCCAATAAATCATCAGGGATTGGCTCACCAGCGAAATCCCAGATCACTGTGCGCAGCTTAGTGTCTTCGTGAAAGCAGATGCCATGATCGATGAGCCATAGATGCCCATCCTCCCCCAGCAGAATATGCCCACCCTTGCGATCAGCATTGTTGGCGAGCAAATCAAACACGGCCGCTGGCCGCAGCTGCTGGCGCACGGCATCTTCAAACGTGAAGTAATGCAACTCAGGGTCGTGAGCGACGCGCAACTGTAAAGAACCAGGCCCAAACGGGCCATCGGTGCGCAACACGGTGGGCGGAACCAGCGTCCAGCCCAGCGCTTCGCTAAGCAAGTAGGCGGCCACCTCGCGGCCGGCCAACGTCTCGGACGGGAAATCCCACAAAGGCTGCTCACCTTTCACCGGCTTATAAACGCCTTCGAGTTCGGCGCCAACGCGCACCAGGAAGGTGTAGTTAGAACCCCAGGTGAACTGGCCCTCCAGCGTCAACTCCCCTGTCTGCAAGACCGCTAAAACGTGCAGGCCAGCTCCTAATGCTTGTGGCCGTTCTTCTTCACGCAGAAGTGACCCGCCGGGTCCATCGGTTCACCGCATTGCGGGCAGGTGGGCCGGCCGCGCGAGGCGATCTCAATACCCCAATTGGCCATGCTGCGAATTTGCGAGCGCGTGCACCACAGGCGGGCAATGTAGAGATCGTCTTCGTTGGCATCCGGCGAATCCAGAGCCTCGCGCAACTCCACAGCCACCAAATCCTGCTCCGGGTCATAGCCCAGACCGATCTCAGCGGCGCGGAACAGCGCATCCACTGGGGGATGGATGTGCATTAGGTCCTCGTCAAACTCAGCCGAGGCGTTAGGCAGATCAGCGTGTTTTGTATTTAGCTCAGCCAGGAACTGTTCAATCGCCACGGCCAAGCTCTGCACCTGTACCTTCTCAACGATGGCAGCCACGATGCGCTCTTCTTTCCAGGCTTGAATATAGAAGACGCGCTGGCCAGCAGGGCCAATCGCATCCGTAGTGATATGGTCAACCGGGCGGAGTTCAATGGTTTTAGGCATGGTGGCGCAGTATAGTCCTTAATTCAAGTTTAGTTCTCGGGTGCAGTCCAGTTCAACCGTTGGAGCATGCTGCGGCCATCATGCAGCAACAGCGTGCTCACGGAGGCGGTGCTGATCTGCAACCGCTGGAACTGGTCCAGGGGCATGCCGGCATAGTGAGCGATGATGAGCTTGATGGGGTCAGCATGCAGCACGCAGGCAATCGTATCCTTGGGCTTGTGCATAGCACGCAAAGCCTCGACCTCGGTCACCAGGCGGGCTTGCTGCTCCAGCATCCCCTCGCCACCCGGGAAACGAAAGACCGACGGGCGATTCTGCAGCACCGCCCAGCGCTTGTCTTTCTGCAGCGTCTTGAGCAGCTTGCCTTCCCATTGACCCAGGTCGCTTTCCAGCAAACCCTTGCGCTTGACGATGGAGAGCTTATTGGCGGCAGCCAGCGGCTGCGCCGTCTCCATGGCGCGCTCCAGCGGGCTGCTGTAAATCGCAGTGAGCTTGACGTGCTTCAGGCCGGCAGCCAGCGCCTGCGCCTGCGCCAACCCGCGCGCATTCAAATGCACGCCCGGCAGTCGCCCGGCCAGGCGGCCTTTGGCTACGTATTCATTCTCCCCATGACGAATCAACAAAACAGTGGGCATGCTAGTGGTTTCCTCCGGCTTTGTGGCGAGACTTCAATGTATCTGCCGTTTCTTTGCTGGGTGTGGGCACTTCTTGGCTGCGCGTGATACCGAGCGCCTTGCGCTGGGCTTCACGCCAGCGTGCCAGGCGCTCCTTGACCTCAGCTTCGTAGCCCTGGTCAGACGGGGTGTAGAAATACGTGCCGAGCACGCCGCTGGGCAGGTATTGCTGCGGGGCAAAGTGATCAGGCGCATCATGCGGGTAGACGTACCCCTGGCCGTGGCCGAGGGCTTTGCCATCGCGATTTTTATCTTTAAGTGGGTCCGGCACTTCCACCAGGCCATCGGCCTCAATCTTCTGATAGGCCGAGAAGTAGCCCAGGCTACTGTTGGACTTGGGGGCCGTGGAGAGATAGATCACGGCGTGCACGAGAGGGAATATACCCTCAGGCAGGCCTATGTAATCAAAGGCCTGAGCGGCGGCATTGGCCACCACCATACCCATCGGGTCACCCATGCCAATATCCTCACCCGCCAGAATCAACAAACGGCGGAAGATGAAGCGCGGGTCCTCGCCAGCATACAGCATCTTGGCTAGCCAGTAGAGCGCCGCGTCTGGGTCTGAACCGCGCACAGACTTAATGAAAGCCGAGATAGTGTCGTAGTGGGCATCGCCGTCTTTGTCGTACAGCACAGCACGGCGCTGGATGGACTCTTGCGCCACGGCGAGGGTGACATGCACTACGCCCTCCACCGCAGGGGTGGACTCCACGGCCAGCTCGAGCGCGTTGAGGGCGTTGCGCGCATCACCACCAGCAACATGAATGAGGTGCTGGGCAGCTTCCTCATCGAACATGACTTTGCGCCCCCCATAGCCGCGCTCGCTGTCCTGCAACGCCTGCTCCAGCACGCGGCGCACATCTTCATCGGAGAGTGGGCGTAGTTGGAATACGCGCGAGCGCGAAACCAGCGCACCGTTGACCTCAAAGTAGGGATTCTCAGTGGTGGCGCCGATCAGGGTGATCGTACCGTTCTCGACATGCGGCAGCAGGGCATCCTGTTGGGCTTTGTTCCAGCGATGCACCTCATCCACAAAAAGGATCGTACGAACATTATGCAAACGGCGGCGCTCGCGCGCCTCTTCGATAACCGCTACCAGGTCGGCCTTGCCAGTCATCACCGCCGACAGAGTGACGAAGTATGACTGGGTGTGATTGGCGATGACCATCGCCAGCGTGGTTTTGCCAGAGCCCGGCGGCCCCCACAGCAGGATCGACGAGAACAGCCGATCAGCCTCGATGGCACGGCGCAGCAGGCGCCCCTCGCCCACGATGTCATCCTGGCCGATGTACTCATCTAGGTTGCGTGGGCGCATGCGGGCAGCCAGCGGGCTTTCGGTAGCCAGGCGCTCTTTGAGGGCGTGGTCGAACAAATCCATAAGTAGAACGATTGTACTGCAATGCTATGCATCGACTGTACTCAACCCACGCAACACAACAACTCCTTACAATATTTCGCGCCCTCGTTCGTCTTCCCAGGCAAGATGAGCGATGGCGCGATTGAAGCATCAGGCTAGGACAGCTCGTGTAAAATAGCCACACACGGAATAAGTACGCTCTGAACCGTTGGCACAGAAAAGCTGGAGCGCTGAGACCCAGCCCACACGCCAGAGCCGAAATTGGACCCGTGCGCTGCTATGCAGCGCGGAAGTTGCTGCGCAACTTCCAATACACAACAAAAAGCGGCCTGTGCCACGGCGCAGGCAACTGAGGTGGCACCGCGGGCTAACGCTCGTCCTCAGAGCAAAATTACATTTGCTCTGAAGACGAGCGTTTTTACAGCCTGAAGATTGCTTCGTGCGCAGGCAAGCCTGCGCCTCGCAAAGACGGAAACTGGAAGGATTTAAAGAATGAACGCAACGAAGACCAAAGGACGCATCCTCACTGGCCACCGCCCCACCGGGCCGCGCCACATCGGCCACCTGGTAGGCACGTTGGAGCAGTGGGCCAAAATGCAGGATGACTATGAGTGCTACTTCCTCATCGCTGACCTGCACGTGCTCACTACGGACTATGAGCACCCCGAGCGCATCCAGGAGAACATTATCAACGTCGTGGCCGATTGGTTAGCTGCGGGCATTGACGCCAGCAAAGCCACACTAGTGCGCCAATCAGCGCTGGCGCAGCACGCCCAGCTCTCGCAACTCTTCGGCATGATGACCACGGTGGCGCGGCTAGAGCGCGTGCCCACCTACAAGGACCAGATCCAGAATCTAGGGCTCAATCCTTCGTTGGGCTTGCTGGCCTACCCTGTGCTACAGAGCGCAGACATCCTGGTTTACAAAGCCAACCTGGTGCCGGTCGGTGAGGATCAGCTGCCGCACATCGAGCTGACCCGCGAGATTGCCCGGCGCTTCAACACGCTCTACGGCGAGACCTTCCCCGAGCCAGATGGGCTGCTGACCAAGACGGCGCGTCTGCCGGGTGTGGACAACCGCACGATGCACAGCTCGTACAACAATGCCATCCGCTTCATCGAGAGCGAGGAAGACACCACCAAGAAGGTGATGAGCATGTACACCGACCCCACCCGCCTGCGTGCCACCGACCCGGGCACCGTGGAGGGCAACCCGGTGTTTGAGTACCACGATGTCTTCAACCCCAACAAGGATGAGGTGGAGGACTTCAAGACCCGCTACCGTGAAGGCAAAGTGGGCGATGTTGAGGTCAAGAAGAGTTTGGCCGCGGCCTTGAACGCGTACCTGCGCCCTATCCGTGAACGCCGTGCTGAGTACCTCAAAGACCCGGCCAAAGTGGTGAAGATCCTGGACGAGGGTACTGAGAAGGCTCGCCCTCTGGTAGAAGCCACCTTTGATGAGGTGATGCGCAAGATGGGGCTCAAGTAACCGCTTTTAACATGCAATGCAAAAATGCCCGCCACATAGCGGGCATTTTTGCTTTAAAAAGCGGGTGTGGTATCCTAATTCTCAGTTGGCTCTCGCACGCCACTACAACTCAGCACACACAGGACTGAATGAGCACAACTCCCTTACCCGCCCCCCACGCGGCTGAATTTACATTACCCGAACGTTATGCCACCAACCGCAGCGGCCCGGGCCGCTGGCTGTGGTCGCACTTTAAACCTCACTGGGCCCTGGGTCTGATGCTGATGGTAGGCGCTATCACCAACGGTGCTCTGGCCGCCTATGTACCCATTGAGATCGGCAAGGCTTTTGAAGCCATCATGGCCAGCCCGCCACAAACTGAGCTGTTGATCGGCTTTGTATGGGTGATCATCATCAGCCAGACCGTGCGCTCGCTGTTGCAGTTTGCCCGCAACTTTGCCGCCGAATGGCTGGGGCAGCTGTTCGAGCGCAACATTCGTGAAGAGCTGTACACCAACCTACTCGGCAAAAGCATGACCTTCCACAGCTTGCAATCCGTGGGCGATACGATGGCGCGCGCCACCAATGATGTGCGCGAAATCAATCTGATGTTCAACCCCGGACTCAACCTGGTGATTGGCGCAGCCTTCTTCCTGGTGACGCCCATCGTGGCCAGCTTTGGCATTCACCCGGCGCTGAGCATCATTCCCATGGCCTTCACGCTGGTGTACTTTGTTGCCATCTGGCAATATCTCAAGGAACTCAATCCGGTTACCGCCAAGCAGCGCAACGCCTTTGGCACGCTCAACTCACGTCTGTCTGAATCGCTGGATGGCATTGAAACCGTGAAGGGCATGGCGCAGGAAAAATTAGAGGTAAGTCTTTTCCGCCGCAATGCCAACCGCTTCCGTGAGGCCTACATTCACCAGGGCTACATTGAAGCGCGTTTCCTGCCGATGCTCTTGATGGCGATTGCCCAGGCCGCTGGCCTGTGGCACTCGCTGATGCTCATGCAAGCCGGCCTTATCACGCTGGGCGATGTGATCGCTTACTTCGGCTTATTGGCGCTGTTCGGCTTCCCTGTCTTTACCTCGCTGTTTGCTTATTCGCAGGTCTCCCTCGGCGTGGCTAGCGCCCGCCGTATTCTTGACCTGCTTAACAACAAGACCGACCTGGACCAGAACGCCGAAGGCTACAGCGAGCCCATGAAGGGCGGTATTGAGTTCAAGAATGTCACCTTTGCTTATGAAGGCCACGAAGCTGCGCTCAACAAGGTGAATTTCACGGTCAAGCCCGGCCTCACCGTGGCCATCGTGGGCCAGACCGGCACCGGCAAGACCACGCTGGCCAAGCTGGTCAACCGCACCTACGATGTCACCACCGGCGTGGTGAGTGTGGATGGCGTGGATGTGCGTGATTGGAATCTGGAGGCGCTGCGCCGCCAGATCTCCATCATCGAGCAAGACATCTTCCTGTTCTCACGCACCGTGGCGGAGAACATCGCCTTTGGCCATCCAGAAGCCACCCGCGCTGAGATTGAGGAGGCCGCCAAGCAGGCGCAGGCGCATGACTTCATCATGGAGTTCACCCACGGCTACGATACGGTCGTAGGCGAACGCGGCGTCACACTCTCCGGCGGCCAACGCCAACGCATGGCGCTGGCACGCGCCTTCCTCACTGATCCGCGCATCCTCATTCTGGACGATTCCACCAGCGCCATTGACAGCGCCACAGAAGACAAAATTCAGCGTGCCATCTACGCCGCCACCAAGGGCCGCACCACGCTGATCATCACACACCGCCTCTCACAGATCCGCTGGGCAGACCTCATCGTGGTGCTGCGCGGCGGCAAGGTGGTGGCTTCCGGCAGTCATGAGGATCTACTCAAGACTTCGCCGGCCTACAAACGCATCTTTAGCGAGTAAAGCAGGCTTATGGGCTTTTTCTCTGGTCTCGACGCGGAGCAGTATGACCGCCAGTACTCTGACAAGCAACTGGTGCGCCGCATGGCGCATTACTTTGATGCCCACATGGGCAAGCTATGGGTCATTGGCCTGCTGGCGCTCAGCTCGGCAGTCACCGCAGCGGCCGTGCCGCTGCTGCTGGCACGCGCCCTGGATGAGCTGGGCGAGCAAATCTCCCCTGAGGCCATTTGGCTGGTGGTGGGCGTTGTGTTCCTCTCTGGCTTTTTGAGTTGGGCCACCAACTGGTGGCGCCGCCGTCTGACAGCGCGCACTATTGGCGACGTCATCCTCACCATTCGCCTGGATGGTTTCAAAGCAGCCATGTCGCACGACCTCTCGTTCTACGACGAGAACCCCTCGGGCAAAGTAGTCTCGCGCATCACTTCGGACACGCGCGAGTACGGCGACATGATCGTGCTCATTACCGATCTCATCTCGCAATTCGGCCAGGCGCTCATCGTGGGTGCGGCGCTCATCGCCATCAACTGGCGCCTGTCGTTGTACCTGTTTGGCATGCTGCCCATTGTGTATTGGATCGCCACGCTGTTCCGCGAGGCGGCTCGGCGCACCACGCGTACGGGCATGCGCGCCATGGGCAACGTCAACGCCGTCATCAAAGAAACCATCAGCGGTATTGCGGTGGCCAAAAACTTCCGCCAGGAAGAAGCCATCTTCAAAGAATTCGACCACGGCAATCAAAGCTCGTTTGACGTCAATCTGCGCCGCGGGTTTGTGCTCAGCATGGTTTTCCCGGCCCTCAACGCCTTGGCTGCGCTGGGCACGGCCCTGTTGCTGTATGTGGGCGGTATGAACGTGGCCGCCAGCGTAATTACTGCGGGCGCGTGGTACCTGTTCCTGCAAGGCTTGGACCGCTTCTGGTTCCCCGTGCTCAACTTGTCTGCGTTCTGGACGCAGCTGCAATCAGGCCTGGCGGCGGCCGAACGCTCCTTTGCGCTCATCGACGCCGAGCCGCGCGTGGTGCAGGTAGGCAAACAGCGCATGGCGCGCCTCAGGGGTGATATCCGCTTCGAGCAAGTGAATTTTAGCTATGTAACGGGCGAGCCGATCTTGCGAGACTTCAGCCTGCACATCAAGCCGGGTGAGACCGTGGCGCTGGTGGGCCACACCGGCGCAGGCAAAACCTCGATTGCCAAGCTGGTCAACCGCTTCTATGAGTTCCAGGAAGGCCAGCTGCTCATCGATGGCAAAGACATCCGCAGCCTCGACCTCACCGCCTATCGCCGCCAGCTGGGCATCGTCTCACAGGTGCCGTTCTTGTTTGATGGCACCGTGGCCGAGAACATTCGCTACGCCGCGCCCGGCGTGAAAGACCCTGAGATCCTGCGCCTGGCACGCAAGATCGGCAAAGGTGAGTGGCTGGAAACGCTGCCGGATGGCCTCAAGACCGAGGTCGGTGAGCGCGGGGCACGCCTGTCTATGGGTCAGCGCCAACTGGTCTCCTTGCTGCGCGTGCTGGTGCAGAAGCCAGCCATCTTTGTGCTCGATGAGGCCACAGCCAGCATCGACCCCTTCACCGAGTGGCAGATCCAGCAGGCACTGGACATGATCCTGAGCAAGAGCACCAGCATCCTCATCGCCCACCGCTTGTCCACGGTGAAAGCCGCTGACCGCATCATTGTGCTGCGTGAGGGCCGCATTATCGAAGAGGGCGACCATGACGGCCTGCTGGCACAGGGCGGCCACTACGCCACTTTGTACAATACCTACTTCCGCCACCAAAGCCTGGCCTACGTCGAAGAGAGCCGAAAGCTGGCGAAATAGCCAGAGTTGACTAGAAACATAAATAAAAAGACCGGCGCTGCCAGTCTTTTATTTGCGCTCTAGCATATGTATCGCGAAGGCATGCTCGTTCTTTCCACCCGCAGCAAAAGGCTGGCTGCTCAGCTCGCGCCATTCATTCAAATCAAAGGGTGGAAAGAACACATCGCAGTCTGCATCTGCATGCACACGCGTGAGATAGAAGCGCTGCGCCAGCGGGAGGGCCAGCGCAAACACTTGCGCTCCACCGATGACGAAGAGTTCCTGCTCGCCAGCTGCGCGGGCGGCTTCCGCGGCCGCCTGAAAATCAGCAAAGACCTGTGCATCGTCTGGCTGAAAGGCTGCATCACGCGAAAGCACCAACATGTGGCGGCCAGGCAGCTTGCCCGCAACAGTGGCGTAGGTTTTGCGGCCCATGAGCACGTGGTGACCACGCGTCAGGCGGCGAAAATGCTTGAGGTCATCGGTGAGATGCCAGGGCATGCCGCCATCACGGCCAATGCCGTTCTTCTCATCCAGCGCGGCGAGCAATGAAATCATCATTTACACAGCCACAGGGGCTTTGATGTGCGGGTGCGCCTCATAGCCTTGCAAAGTGAAGTCGCCATATGTGAATGCCAGGATGTCGCTTACCGCCGGGTTGAGCTGCATATGTGGCAGCGGCAGCGGCTGGCGGCTGAGTTGTAAACGAGCCTGCTCGTAATGATTGCTGTAGAGATGGCAATCACCCAGCGAGATCACAAAATCGCCGGCGTCAAGCCCACACACCTGCGCCATCATCAGCGTGAGCAACGAGTAGGAGGCAATGTTGAAGGGCAGACCAAGGAAAATATCCGCCGAGCGCTGATAGAGCTGGCAAGACAGCTTGCCTTCGGCTACGTAGAACTGGAAGAGCAGATGGCACGGCGGCAGCGCCATCTTGGGCAGCTCGGCCACATTCCAGGCGCTCACGATCAGGCGGCGCGAGTCTGGGTTGCGCTTGATTTCAGAGACCACCCAACTGATCTGGTCCACCGTGTCGCCCGCCGCGGTGGGCCAGCTGCGCCATTGCACCCCATACACCGGGCCAAGCTCGCCATCCGCATCCGCCCACTCGTCCCAGATACGCACACCATTCTCTTTTAGGTAGCGAATATTCGTGCTTCCTTGCAGAAACCACAGCAGCTCATGGATGATGGATTTGGCATGCAGTTTCTTGGTGGTGAGCAGCGGATACCCCTGCTGCAGATCAAAGCGCATCTGGTGGCCAAAGACCGAGCGCGTGCCCGTGCCGGTGCGGTCTTGCTTTTCCACGCCGGTGTCCAACACACGCTGCATGAGGTCCAGATAGGCTTGCATTTAGGTCAAGGCGCTACGGGCTTGCTCAATGTCTTGATGAATTTGGCGCACCAGCTCGTCTACCCCGGCAAACTTCTGTTCACCGCGTAGACGGGAGACAAATTCCAGCTTGAGCGGCTGGCCGTAGAACTCCGAACCCTCATATTCTAATATGTGGGTCTCCACAACTGGCGCGGGGGCGCCATCCTCAAAGGTGGGGCGCAGGCCGATGTTGGTCACACTCAGCAAACGCTGCCCGCCCAGCCAGGCCAAGGTAACATAGACGCCGCTGGCCGGCACCAGGCGGCGCTCAGGCACTTGTACGTTAGCTGTGGGGATGCCGATGGTGCGCCCGCGTTGCGCGCCGCTGACCACTGGCCCACTCAGGGCATAGTTGCGCCCCAGCAAGCGCTCGGCCACGCTGACATTACCCTCCGCCAGCGCATTGCGCACCATCGTGGAGGAGACCACCTCGCCATCCACGCGCACAGGCAGCACCTGGTGCACGGAGAAACCCATCTGCGCGCCAAAACGGCGCAGCGCGTCAAAATTCCCTTGGCGGTCGTGCCCTAGCGCAAAATCATGCCCGATCCACAGTTGCTGGATGTGCAGACGCTCATACACCCACTGGATGAACACTTCTGCTGTGGTGTTGCGCAGATTGGCATCAAAGGGATGAGAAACAAGCACATCCACCCCCAGACTGGCAAAGATATCGATTTTCTCTTCCGGGTCAAGCAGGTAGAACCCCTTAAGCGGGCCACGTAGCACTTCTGCCGGGTGAGGCTCAAAGGTCAAAACCACAGCCGGTGCGCCTTGCTCATGCGCGCCGGCTGTGATCTGTTTGATGATCTGTTGATGCCCTGCATGCAGGCCATCGAATGAACCGATGGTGAGCCAGGCGTTCTTTGCGCTGGCAGCGTGCAGAGAGCTGAAATGCTGCATAGGTCTACGAAGCGAGGAACACTTTGCGGGGTTGCCACTCGCCGTCTTTTACTTCCACCACGGCCACCAGTTCACCCTGTTGGCTTACGGCGCGGGCCAACCCTGTAGCGCCTTCCTGGGCAGGAATGCGGATGCCGTTGGCCACTTTGCGCAGCGAGTCTTCATCCAGCTCGATGGCCGGCCAGTCAGCCAGGGCCTCAGCTGCCGGGATCAGGAACTGCGCCCAGCTGCCCTGCTCAAAAGCTTCGCGCAGGCGGCGCAAAGACACCGCATCACGCAAAGTGAAACGGCCGCTGCGCGTACGGCGCAGACCCACCAGATGGCCGCCTACGCCCAACTCCTCGCCAATATCATGCGCCAAAGAGCGCACATACGTGCCAGAGGAGCAGTGCACATCCACCACAGCCTCGGGTGGCGCCCATTCCAGCAGATCCAGGCTGTGCACGGTGATAATGCGCGGCGCCAGGTCCACTTCCTCGCCACGGCGCGCCATGTCATAGGCTCGCTGGCCTTGCACACGAATCGCTGAGTAGGCGGGCGGCTTCTGCTCGATCTCGCCCACAAAGTGCGTGAGCAGCTCGGCAAATTGCTCTTTCTCTACATTCACCGGCACTTCAGGGCCGCTCGGCGTACCTTCAGCGTCGTAGGTGTCTGTGGAGCTGCCCAGGCGCACGGTGGCCTGGTAGCGCTTGTCTTCTGCGGAAACAAACTCGCTCAAGCGCACGGCAGGGCCAATGAGCACCACGAGCACACCGGAGGCACGCGGATCCAGCGTGCCGGTGTGACCGGCGCGGCGGATGCCGGTGCCACGGCGAATGATCTGCACCACATCATGTGAAGTGAGTCCGACGGGTTTATCAACAACCAGTACGCCGGAAACGAGATTATTTACATCCTGATTCATGGTTCCCCTATCCCCAGAGTCTGAGTGATAGCTGTGCATTGAAAACGATATTTTCCTTTCAGTGTTCTTTCTAACGCCTTAGACGTAAATTAACTACAGGTCTTTCGACCCAGATTTTAATTCTTATGCCGCCAATGCGGCCCGCGTGGCCGCCAAAACGAGCGCCTGCGCTTCGGCCAGAGTACTGTTGACTACCGCGCCAGCCGCGGCGGTGTGCCCGCCCCCGCCAAACTGCGCGGCAATGCGCGAGACATCTTTGCCGCCCTGGCTGCGCCAACTCACTTTGACGTGGTTGTCCGCCTGCTCAACAAACAGCACGGTGATGCTGGCCCCTTCGATCATCGAAATGTTGTTGACCAATTCGGCATCGTCGTTGCCGGGGTACCCCACGGCACGCCGGTCAGCCAGTGAAAGGCTGCCCCATACCAGGCCAGGCTCCTGCTGCAAGCTCGTAAGGCCTGCGCCCCAATAGCGCATCGCCTGGAACGAGCGGCGCAGCAAAGCACGCTCATACAAGGCAGGCAAATCAGCCCCCATCTCTACCAGGTCGGCGGCAAGGCGCATGGCCTTGGGATTCATGTTGGAGGTACGGAAGCCTAGCGTATCAGTGAGGATGCCGGTCAGCAGTGCGTCAATCACCGCCGGCGAAAATTCCAGGCCCAAAGCCGGAAACTGCTCAGCCAGCAGAGCGCAAGTAGCGACAGAGGCGGGGTCTACTAAATTCAGCTCGCCAAAGTTGGTGTTGCTGATGTGATGGTCAATATTGATATGCACCTGGGGGAAGTGGCGCAGCGATTCGCCGCAGCGTTCCTGGGTGGCCGCGTCTACCGTGACCACTAGATCCACCGGGGCCTGGCCGGCGCGCACAACATCAGCAGTGCCACGCAGATGCAAGAAATCAGATGGCGCGCCATCTGCCAACACCATCTGCACCTGCTTGCCCTGCGCTTGCAGGGCTAAACCCAGCGCCAGCACAGACGAGATGGCATCACCATCCGGGCGCACATGCGAGGTGAGCAGCACCCGTTGGGCAGCACGCAAGCGCGCTGCAGCTTGCTCGATGAGTTGCTTATTCACTGGCGGCTTCGTCCGGCTTATCCGGCTGGGCATCCGTCTTCGGCTTATTAATTTCAGCGATGATCTGCTCGATGCGCTCGGCACGCTCCGGCGTTGGGTCCCATACGAAGCGCAGACGCGGGAAGGTGCGCAGATCCATCTCGCGGGCCAGTTCGCTGCGCAGGAAGCCGCTGGCGTGCTTGAGCCCGGCCAGCACTTCGCGCTCGCGCTCTACACCTTCCAGGGCCGAGACGAAGATGCTGGCCACAGAAAGCTCACGGTCCACATTTACATCGGTGACAAAGATGCCTGAAAGGCGCGGGTCCGTTACGCGGAACAAGAGCATCTCAGAGAGCAGCTCGCGCATGCGTTTGCCGATCCGCCCGGCGCGTGAGAGAGAAACCATTCCCGCCTACCTGTGCTGAGTGGTGGTGCTCAGCTTACTGAGCCGCCACCAGTTCACGAACATAGCACTCGATGACATCTTTTTCCTTGAAATCATCGAAGTCTTTGAGGTTGATACCGCACTCGAAGCCCGTTTTGACTTCTTTGACGTCATCCTTCTCATGCTTGAGCGAGCTGAGGTCGCCTTCGTGCACCAGCTTGCCATCGCGGTAGATACGGATGAAGGCGCCGCGGCGCAGCTCACCCTCCGTGACGCGGCAACCAGCGATCTTGCCGTAGCGGCTGATCTTGAAGACCTGCAGTACCTCGGCCTTGCCGATGACGCGTTCTTTGAGCTCAGGCTTGAGCATGCCTTTGAGTGCCTTCTCGACATCTTCGGTCATGCGGTAGATGATGTCATACAGGCGTACGGATACGCCTTCCTTTTCAGCTTTGCGTTGGGCAGGGCCGTCAGCAATCACATTGAAGCCCATGACAATCGCCTTAGAAGCCGCGGCAAGCTGAATGTCACTTTCACTAATGTTGCCGGTGCCGGTGTGCAGCACGTGCACGCCGATCTCACCTTCTTTATCGGTGGATTTCATCTCTTCCAACGAGGAGACGATGGGCTCCAGCGAACCCTGCACATCGGCCTTGACGATGAGGCGCAGCTCACGCACATGGCCAGCCTGGAAGGCTTCGAACATGCTCTCCAGGGTCAGCGGGCCGCCAGAGCTCGACTTCTCCGCCTTTTCCTTCTCTACACGCTCGGCCACCAGGACGCGCGCCTCGCGCTCATTCTCCACCACGCGGAAGGGTTCGCCGGCCACGGGCACATCGTTTAACCCCATCACCGAAACCGGGGTCGAGGGGCCAGCGCTCTCGATCTTCTTGCCAGCAAAATCAAACATGGCGCGCAGGCGGCCATAGGTGGTGCCCACCACTACGGTATCGCCCATATTGAGCGTACCGTTCTGCACCAGCAGCGTGGCAATCACACCGCGCGCGGGGTCACGCTCGCCTTCAATGACCGTGCCGATGACTTCGCCATTGGGATTGGCCAAAATTTCAGTGTTATCGGCCACCAACAGAATAGCCTCGAGCAAGTCTTCCAAGCCGATCTTCTGCTTGGCCGAAACGGGCACCACGATCGTGTCACCCTCCCACTCATCGGGGATCAGGCCGTTGTCCGCCAGTTGCTTCTTCACCAGATCCTGGTTGGCGTTGGGGCGGTCCACCTTGGTGAGCGCCACCACAATGGGCACACGCGCGGCGCGGGCATGCGCCAGCGCTTCCTTGGTCTGCGGCATCACGCCGTCATCCGACGCCACCACCAGGATCACCACATCGGCGCCTTGAGCGCCGCGCGAACGCATCGCAGTGAACGCAGCATGGCCCGGAGTATCCAGGAACGTGATCAGGCGATCCTTGTGGGTGGCCTGGTAGGCGCCAATATGCTGGGTGATGCCACCGGCTTCTTCACTCACGACTGAGGTCTGGCGGATGGCATCCAGCAGCGTGGTCTTGCCGTGGTCTACGTGACCCAGGATGGTCACCACCGGAGCGCGCGGCTGCAGGCTGGCCTTATCTTCATTGGCAATCAGTTGGCGCCACAGCGGCACCTCGGCTACAGGCTTGTTCTCCAGCTCGTCTACTTTGAGCAGACTAGCCTCATAGCCCATTTCAGAAGCTACAACGGCAGCAGTGTCAAAGTCGATCTGCTGATTGATGTTGGCCATCACGCCATTGGACATGAGGGTCTTGATGATCTGGATCGGGCTGGCGTTGATAGCATCAGCCAACTCACGCACTGTGAGATTAGCGGGGAGCTCGATGGACTTCGTCTGGGTATCTTTCACGTTTTCTGCCATGACAATTTCTCCTTCTATCCATAAGAACTGCTTCCCCCGCAGCACATTCTACCAACTTGCATTTTTAGCTGCGCGTGCACCGTTACGCGCACACGGCAACTACTCGCTCGGCGGCAGCGCATCAAAAAATGCGCTCAGGCGCTGCACATCCGCCTCGCTCAGACTGGTGCGCAGCGCGCTGGCCAGGCTGTGGCGGATGCCGCGCTCCCAGCAGCCGCGCTGGGCATGCAGGTAGGCCCCGCGCCCCGGCTGTTTGCCGGTGGGGTCTGCAAAGACGCCGTCTGCCGTGCGCACCAGGCGCACCAGCGCAGCCTTGGCCTCAGTTTCACGGCAGGCTACGCAGGTGCGCTGGGGCACATGCCGGGGACGCCCAGAAGATGGCTTCGTGGGCTTCGCCATAAAGTCCTTTGAGCGAGTTTAGTCTTGCTCCCACTCATCCCGCATGTGCGGAATGGTGGTATCCGTATCCGGATCGTAGTCCAGCTCGCGGAATTTCTTTTTCTTCTTTTTCTTCTTGTCGTCGGCTGCAGGGCCGCTGGCAGGCTTGCCTTTGCCCGGTGCGATCTTGGCAGAGGTCTTGGCAAAGATCTCTTCCAAGGACTGGCCAGGAGCGGGGCGTTCGGCCTGCATCGCAGCCAGCAGGTCTTCATCTTCCTGCGAGAGCTGTACCGGAGCGTCGTCCTCCGCAGCCTCAGCGGCGACGGGGGCAACAGCTTGGGGGGCCTCCACTACAGGCAGCGGCTCAGGCTCGGCAACCACCGGCTCGGCCTCAACAACAGGCGCAGCTTCAACCACGGGGAAGTCAAAGGCATCGACTGCACCCTGAATGGTCTTGAGAGTCTCGGGGCCAACACCTTCCAGCGCCAGCAGCACATCGCTATCCAGCTTGAGCTGGGTCATCAACTCACCAATGGTGGAGTACCCCTCACCACTGAGCTTAATGGCCAGGCTGGGGTTGAGGCCCAGATCATCCAGCGGGATGTCAAAGGCGCTCTGCGGCAGCGTGGCTTCCACTTCGGCGCGCTTCTGGCGCTCAGCATCCAGGATGGCCTCACGCTCGCTCTGCGCACCGCGCTCAATGCGGTCCACGAAGCGGCCGAGGAGGGTGTATTCCTCAGGCGTGAGCGGGCGGCCTTCGGCCTTCTTAGCCAGGGCCACTTCCACCAAGGGGAGCTGCTCAGCCCATTCGGGGTTCTGCTCCAGGAAGGCAGCATCCGCCTGGGCTTTGCCCAAGGCGTCTGCCGCGGCTTCGGGCAGGCTCTTGATGTCAATACGCCAGGCAGTCAGCTTGGCGGCCAGGCGGGCGTTCTGCCCGTCACGGCCAATCGCCAGGCTGAGCTGGTCTTCGGGCACAACCACGGTTGCGGTCTTACCGCCACCGGTTTCTTCTTCAAGATATACGCCAGTCACGCGCGCAGGGCTGAGCGCCTTGGCGATGAACTGCGAAGGGTCAGAGTTCCACTCAATGACGTCGATCTTTTCATCGTGCAGCTCACGCACGATGGCCTGAATGCGCACACCGCGCATGCCTACGCAAGCGCCCACCGGGTCAATGCCGGCTTGCAACGCCGAGACGGCCACCTTGGAGCGGTAGCCTGGCTCACGGGCGATGGAACGGATCTCCACCAGGCCCTGGTAGATCTCAGGTACTTCGTCTTCAAGCAGGCGGCGCAGGAAATCTTTGTGCGCGCGGGTGAGAATGATCTCAGGCCCGCGAGTGGTGTCTTTGACTTCGAGCAACAGGGCGCGCACGCGGTCATGCACGCGGAAACGCTCACCGGGAATCTGCTGGCTGCGCGGCATCTTGCCCTCGGCCTTGCGGTCGAGACCAATCGTAATCATGTGCGGGTTGGCCGCTTGCACCACACCGTTGACGATCTCGCCCTCGAGGGTGGAGAAGTGATCCTTCTGCGCAGAACGCTCCGCTTCGCGGATGCGCTGCTGGATCATCTGGCGGGCAGCCTGGGCGGCTACGCGGCCAAAGTCTTCGGGCGTGCTCTCGACCATGACCAGGTCATCCAGCTGCGCCTCAGGGTTTTCCTTGCGGGCATCCTCCAGCGTCACTTCCGTGCGCTGGTCTTGCACCTCTTCCACCACTTCTTTTTCGGCGTAAATTTGCATCTCGCCAGTGGATTCGTTGATGCGCGCTTCAATTTGCTGTGCGGTTGAGGCGTTCACCGTCTTGCGGTAGGCAGACACCAAGGCGGCTTCCAGCGCGCCAACAATCACATCGCGCGGCAGCTGCTTGTCATCCAGCACCTCATTAAACGCTAAAGAGAATTCTTTTTTCATCCCTACTCCTGATAAGGACCTGTACTAAATAAGCAAAAAAGTGGGGGTTGCCCACTTCCGTAGCCACTACTATGCAGTTCCAAAGCTTGAATATTCTAGCATTCTGAAATCGAAATAGCAAGCAGGAAGGATAAGAAAAGCCTAAATAACCGCGAGGCGTTTGGCCATGCGCCAACCGGGCTCATGCAAATGGCGCTGATTGCCCTCATGGTCAGTAAAGCTCCAGTGGCCGGAGATACGCTCGATGGCGGCATAGCCCATGCGCTCATACAGACGCAGGGCATCCGGGTTGTCTTCGGCTACGTTGAGGGTGACCCAGTTGAAGCCGCGGGCGATCAAATCTTGCTCGGCGTGGCTCAAAAGCCCGCTCCCCAACCCCTGATTGCGGTGTTCTGGGCGGATACGAAAAGAATGGATGAAAGCACGCGTAGACCCATCGGCGGTCATCGGGTCGTGCTCGGCTTGCAACAACACAAACACCTGCCCCACCAACTGGCCCGCGGGGCCTTCTACACACCATAGGATGGAGCGACCTGCGGCAGCACGCTCGAACGCCAAAGTATACAAGCGGCGAAAGTGGGTGTATTCGCCCTCCCATTCCAGCGCCTCGGCATCCGGCGGCGCAAGCGGGCGCACTCGGTAGCCAGGCGGCAGGGAGCTATTCACGCAACAGGCGCTCCAGCAGGGCTTGTTCTTGCTTCACAGTGGTTACCTGACCATCCAGCCAGGCATCCCGTAATGCCCCCAGTATGCGGCCGTAGGCTGGCCCAGGCTCAATGCCGCGCGCTTTCAGCGCATCGCCATCCGTGTGGGCGTGCAAATTGCGCCAGCGGCGAGCATAGGTAGCCAGCAGTCTGGACGCCTGGGCGCTGTGCTGTAGTAGAGAGGCCGCATAGATGGATAGCAGGGGCAGGCGATCCAAGCGCCGCGCGAGTGCGCTGGCCGGCTGCCCCAGCCAGCCGCGCACCTGCGTGCGCAAGCTGGCAGTACCCGTCACGGCGGTAGCCAGTTCGCGCGGGAAGCGCAAACGCTGGCTCACCTGGCGCACAGTCTCCACAGGCAGCTGCCCAAGCCATACGGCCCAGCCCAGCTCGGCTGCATCTGTCTGCAGCCCCCAGCCTTCGGCAGGCAGCCGCGCCGCGTCCAGCTCAGCGGCCATGCCAGCGGTGAAGCCCAGGCCAGGCTCAACAACGCGCAGCACGCCACGTGCCTGCAGGCGCGAGAGGATGGTGGAGCGCTGCGGCTCGTACAAGATGAGATTGAGTTCGTTGAAAAGACGCTCGCCGGATACATGATGGATCGCATCCAAATTGGCGCGCAATTGCGCCGAGGTGCTGCCCTCCAGGCGAAAGCCCAACCGCCCGGCAAAGCGCGAGGCGCGAAACATGCGCGTGGGGTCATCCGAGAACGAGCCATCATGCAGCACGCGCACCAAGCCGCGCCGCAGGTCTGCCAGACCGCCAAAGGGGTCATGCAGTTCGCCCGCCTGAGCACCATCCAGGCGCAAGGCTAATGTGTTGATGGTGAAATCTCTGCGGTATTGGTCATCCCGCAGGGTGGAGAGCTCCACTGTGGGCAGTGCACCAGAATGGGCATAGTGCTCGCGGCGCGCCGAGATCAAATCCACAAAGGGTGGCAAGCCACTGGCAGACTCCAGCGTCCACACTGCGGTGCCAAAGGTCTTATGCGCCTGCAAGCTGCCACCAAGTTGGCGCACCAGCTTGCGCCCGAAGGCAATCGCATCCCCTTCAACCACAAGGTCCAGATCGAGGCTGCGCAGTCCCAGCAAAGCATCACGCACAAAGCCACCCACAATGTACAGCGGCAGCTCCTGCTCTTCGGCCTGCTGTGCCACGGCGCGCAGCAACTGGCGGCTGGCAGGCGGCAGCCCGGCCAGGGCGCGTTGCAATGGCAAATGCAGTGGGGCTTCGGCAGACAAGTGTTCAATCAACCGCGTTGGCATGCCTCAATAATAGTGAGAACGCAGCCAAAGTGAAAGAGCAAACTGGCAGCCAGCTATTTGGTGAGCAGGAAGCGGAAGGCCACCCGGCCAATATGCACAATGTCGCCATCTTGCAGGCGTGTGCCTTCGGGGGAAACAGGAGCGTAGTTGATCCAGCTGCCAGCGTGCGAACCCAGATCCGCCAGGACAAAGTCCCCGCTCTCATCCGGCGCAATGCGCGCATGCTGCTTCTCTACCGATGGCTCTGAAAGCACCAAAGTGCACGTAGGGGCAGCACCGATGATGGTCTCATCCGCCTGCAATGGCAGCACCTGGGCTGGCTGGGTGGGGTCTTGCATGGCCAGGCGCTGCAGGTAGGCCGGCGCAACGCTTTCGGCATCTGGCGCCTCGTCATGCAGGCGCGGGGTTTCATCCATGCCCAGCGGCACATCACGCAGCGGGTCAACCGCCGGGCGCACCGGCCGAGCGCGGTCACGCGCAAAGAGGCGGTTCAGGCGCCCCGGTGCCAGGCGGCCAGAAAGCACCATCACTAGGAAGAACGCGCCCGCCGCAATCAGCACCACCGAGAAGGCCAGGATGCCGCCCGCTCGCGAGAGCAACGCCTGGAACCAGGTGGCCGGCGCCTGCACGCTGATCTCAATGGGGAAGTCGATACTCTCGCCTACCAGGCCGAGCTCATCCTGCACCTCAGCCCGCAGGAAGACCTGTTGGCTCTGGGTATAAGGCTTAAGATCCCAGGCAAAGTGGTTGAAGGGCGCGGTGGTGTTCTCAGCCACCAGCTGGTCATTCACATACAGCGTGCTGCGCACCAGATTGCGCTCAAACCCATCGGGGAACTCCACCAGCAGCTCAATGGGCTGGCTGAACGGCGAGAGCAGTTGCGGGTCAATCGCAGCCGGCCCACGCGCAATCTGCGTGGGCGGGCTGACCAGGATGGGGTTAGGAGGCGCAATATCCAGGGCCACGATGTAGGGCTCTGAGGTCAGCCCATCCCCGGGGGATTGCAAGACCAGCTCATGATCACCGCTGCGGCGCAGCTGTGAATAGTATTGAAAGAAGTAAGCGCTGCGCAGCGGGGTGAAATAGGCTTCAGGGCTGGTCAGTGAATCTGGGTTGGCCAAGGTGACGCGCTGGCCACCACTGGCCTCGCTGACCGTACTGAGCAGTTGCGAGGCCTCATTCTCGAACAAAGACGGTGAATCCAATTGCCAGATGACCAGCGGAACCCCCAGCGTTTCCAACTGAGCCTGCCAATCGGCGGCCACCGCCTCGATGTCCGTGAGGCGCGGCGTGCTGGTGACCCACCAGATAGCGGTGTTGGCGCCGTCTGCGGCGGGTTGAGCCGCAATGGCGAGGGCATTATTCATCGCCTGCACGTCAGGATACAGCACGCCCGTAGGCAGGGTGTAAGCGTCCAAAGCCGCTTGCCACTCACTCACCACGGCATTGGTGGCCTGCGTGCCCTCGGGGGTGATCAGCGTCACCAGCGTATCGCTGGTGGTGGAGAGGGTCGTGGCCCAGTCACCAATGCCTTCTTTGGCATAGTCATACCGCTGCGTGCCATCGCCGTCTCGGATCCCGAAGGGTTCGGCGGGCGTGACCACAAGAATGACGCGCAGCCCGATCTCTACGCTGCGCAGTTGCTGAATGGGCTGCGGGATGCCGTCTTCCTGCATCTGCAACTGCTCGGCACGCAGATCAGTGATACGCGCCCCGGTGACATCTTGCGCGTCAAAGTAGCCCGTGATGGACGGGAAGTCATCGGTCTGGATGGAACGCAGGGTGATGCGCGCACCCGTTTGCGCCGCTACGCCAAAAGGCAGCACCGCCAACAACAGGGTGAACGCGAGGAAAAGGCGCTTCACCTGTGGGATTTTAACGCAGCCAGAGCAGGTCAAGGTGTGTAGGCGGTGAGTGGTCAGGTTCGTGTGCGGCTACAATTCACTCTTAATGGCTGCCCGCCGCCTTTCCACTGCCATCAAAGCCCTGGGGCAATTAGGGCTGCGCCCGATGCTGCGCTATGCAGCCTATGCGCTGCAATTGCGCAGCGGCTGGTTGCGCGCCCAAACCCCACCCGGCGGCAAACCCCACCCCAGCAGCCGCATACAGCCCTGGCTGCAACCTGCCGCGCCTGCGCAACTGCGCAAGCTGCTGGGGCGTCAGACGCGCACCGTACTAGCGCAAGCAGACGAAGTGCTAGCGGGTTCAGTGCGCTTGTTCGGCGGTGAGCCGCGCCCATTGAAGCTGGCAGCCGGCAAGCCGTTGCAGCACTGGACGGCGTATGCCAGCGCCATGCCGGATGGCAGCGACATCAAGCCGGTGTGGGAGGTGGGCCGCATGGCCTGGGCCACCCTGCTGGCACGCGCCTACTGGCTCAGCGGCGATGAGCGCTACGCCGAGGGCTTTTGGCAGCGTGTGGAACGTTTTCTGCGCGCTAACCCCGTCAACCTGGGGCCACACTGGTCTTCGGCACAGGAAGTGGCACTGCGTCTGATGGCGCTGGCCTTTAGCTACACCGTGGTAGCCGATGCTAAAGCCACCACGCAAGCCCGCCGCGCCACCCTAAGCCAGGCGTTGGCCGCGCATTCCGAGCGCATTCCGCCCAGCTTGAGCTATTCCCAGGCGCAGAACAACAATCACCTGCTAAGCGAAGCGCTGGGCCTGTGGACGGCGGGCGTACTGCTGCCCGAGCACACACAGTCCGCCGCCTGGCGTGAAATGGGCCGCAAGCATTTTATTGAGGGCATTGCTCGCCAGGTAACTCCCGAGGGCGCCTACAGCCAGCACAGCGCCAACTATCATCGCCTGATGCTGCAACTGGCCGCTTGGGCGCAGACCCTGGCAACCCACGAGCAACAGGCCTTGCCGCAAGCCACGCTGGAACGTTTGCGTGCTGCATGCCGCTGGTTATTCGCCTTGCTGGATCAAAGCAGCGGGCAGGCAGCCAACCTTGGCCCTAATGATGGTGCCTATATCTTTCCATTTACTGTGCTGCCCTTCAACGACTACCGCCCGGTGCTGCAAGCCGCAGCCGCCGCGCTGGGCACGGCTGGCTTGCCCAACGGCGCATGGGATGAGCTGGCTGCCTGGCTAGGCTTGCACCCACCGCGCACAAGCCGCCGCGGCAAAAGCGCACAGCCCATCCGCCTGGAAAGCGGGCAAGCTTGGGGCTATCTACGCGCTGCCCATTTCAACGGCCGCCCCGGCCACGCCGACCAACTACATCTGGATCTGTGGTGGCGCGGTTTCAACATCACGCAAGACCCCGGCACCTATCTTTACAATGCGCCTGCGCCGTGGAACAACGCACTAGCAGGCACAGCGGTGCATAACACCCTGTTGCTAGACGATGCGGATCAAATGACACGCGCCGGCCGCTTCTTGTGGCTGGATTTTGCGCAAGCCACTGTGCTGGAACACAGCCCTCGCCGCGCCGCAGCCGAACACAACGGATACCGCAAGTTCGGCCTCGTGCACCGCCGCAGCGTGCAGGCAGGCCAGCGCGAATGGACAGTGCGCGATGAAGTAACCGGTGACACCCACGGCCACCGCGGGCGGCTGCACTGGCTGCTGCCTGATTGGCCGTGGCGCATCAACGCAGACATGCTGTCCCTGCGCTCACCCAAAGGCCGTGTCCGCATCCAAGTGGAAGGCCAGGCGCTCAGCCTGCTGCGGGCCGGCAAACGCCTGCACGGAGCAGCGGCTTATAGCCCCACGGCGGGCTGGGTCTCGCATAGCTACGCCAGCAAGCAAGCTGCATTAGCATTGGTGGTGGAGCTTGAGGGTGACGCCTTACAACAAGTCACCACTCGTTTCGTATTTCCTCGATGAGTGCGCCGAAACTACACGTCTTGTTGGTACATCAAGCCTTCGTCGCCCTTGACGAGGCCGGTGGCACGCGCCACTACGAATTTGCACGCTATCTGGCGCAGCACGGCCATCGCGTCACCGTCATCGCCAGCCAGACCAGTTATCTTACCGGCACAGACGCCAACAAGGACGCCGAGTACTGGACCTATGACGGCGGCGGCAGTTTGCGCATCCTGCGCGTGCGCACCCTGCCCGGTTTGCACCGCAGCTTTGTGCGCCGCGTGCTCAATTTTTTTAGTTTCACTTGGAATGCCTTCTGGGCTGGGCTGCGCGTCAGCGATGTGGATGTCGTGTGGGGCACTACGCCGCCCATCTTTCAGGCGGTGAGCGCCTGGGCGCTCTCACGCCTCAAGCGTGCCCCGCTGCTGCTTGAGGTGCGCGATCTGTGGCCTGCCTTCGCCGTGGCCGTCGGCGTGCTGCACAACCGCATACTCATCGCCGCCTCCGAGTGGCTGGAGCGTTTCCTATACCGTGCGGCGCGCATCGTGATGATCAACTCGCCCGGCTTCGAAGCTCATGTGCAGGCGCGTGGGGCGCGCACGGTGCGCCTGGTGCCCAACGGCGCGGATGCCGCCATGTTCGACCCGGCCGCCGATGGCGCCGCGTTCCGCCAGCAGCACGGGCTGCAGGGCAAATTCGTGGCGCTGTACGCGGGCGCACATGGCCTCTCGAACGACCTGGGCGTGCTGCTCTACGCCGCAGAGTTACTGCAAGACGCCCCGCAGATCCAGCTGGTGCTGGTGGGGGATGGTAAAGACAAACCCAGCCTGCAGGCGCAGGCTGGTGACATGGGCTTGAGCAATATTCATTTTGTGGCCCCGCTGGCAAAAGAGGCGATGGCTGCAGCCCTGGCTGCAGCAGATGTGTGCATCGCCATTCTGAAGCCGCTGCCCTTGTATGCTACGGTGTATCCCAATAAAGTGTTCGACTATTTGGCGGCTGGCCGTGCCGTGGCCCTGGCCATCGATGGCGTTATCCGCCAAGTAGTGACCGAGGCCAAGGCGGGCGTGTTCGTGCAGCCCGGCGACCCGGCCGCCATGGCCGTTGCGCTGCGCAGCCTGGCCAGCTCACCGCAGCAGACGCGTGCCATGGGCGCCGCCGGGCGCAGTTTCCTGGAGGCGAACTTCAACCGCCCACAGTTGGCCGCTCAGCTAGAAGCGGTGCTGGCCGAAACCGCTCAAGGCGGCAAGTAGAATCGTCTTAGCCCTATGGCCAAGAAAAGCAAAACCCTCAACCTGGAAGAGAGCGAGCTACGCCGCCTCTTGCTCGACCGGCGCACCGCCGACCGCAAGCGGCGCGTGAGCGCCTACGCAGACAGCGGCGCGCTGCTGCCGCTGGACGCTGAGGACACCGAGGCCAGTGAGGTGGAGCCGCTGGCGGGCACGCGCATCCACGCCGATCCTGACCTGCGTCTGGCCAGCCCGAAAGCCAAGCGCAGCCGTGTGTGGGTCGAACGCGGTCTGCTGGCGGTTGAGTTGGCGGCTGTGGTTGGCCTGGTGTTCATTTTTATGAACGGGCTGGATCTGCTCGGCCAGCTCAATAGCGAACTGAGCGCGGGCTCCGGCACGCCCAGCCCCGCGCCGCTGCTCGGCCCGGTCGTGTTGCCTTCGGGGCATACCGCCCCCAGCCTCAACAATGCCGCCGCGCCCAACGAAGCCGAGATCCCCGAGCACCTACGCCCGCTGGTGCAGGCCTACACCGCCGCGCTGGTGATGCCCACACCGGGGCCAGAGCAGGCCATGAGCATCAGTATCCCCAGTATTGCCGTCAACGCGCCTGTGGTGCAAGGCGATGATTGGGAAGCGCTAAAGCGCGGCGTAGGCCAGCACATCGGCAGCGCCAACCCCGGCCAGAACGGCAATCTAGTGCTCAGCGGCCACAATGACATTTATGGCGAAGTTTTCCGCCAGCTCGACCAACTCAGCGTGGGAGACGAGATTATGGTCTCCACCGCACAAAACAGCTACACCTACACCGTCACGGGCCGTCTACTGGTAGCGCCCACCTTCGTTGAAGTGATGTTTCCCACGCAAGACGCCACCATCACCTTGATCAGCTGCTACCCGTACATGATCAACACGCAGCGCATCATCATTCAGGGCGAGCTCACCCGCATTACTGACGCGGGCTAGCAGCCTTCTTCCCTTCTCTGGAGACGTAGTTGCCCAAACTCAATGCTGCTCTGCTCTATCGCCTGATCTATATTGCTTTCGGCTTCAGCACCATGGTGATGTACACCACCTATGTGGTCTACCGCGTAGAAGTGGCCGGTTTGGACGCGCTGCAACTGGTGCTTTTGGGTACCGCACTGGAAGTCAGTATTTTTCTGTTTGAGATCCCCACCGGCGTGGTGGCTGATGTGTACAGCCGCCGGCTTTCTATCATCATCGGCGTGTTCCTGGTGGGCATCGGCCACGCCATCGAAGGCATCGTGCCGCTGTTCAGCATCATCCTGCTCTCACAGGTGGTGTGGGGCATCGGCCACACCTTCATCAGTGGCGCGCTGGATGCCTGGGTGACAGACGAAGTGGGCGCCAAGCATGTCGGGCCGGTCATCATCTCCGGCAATCAGCTGGAGATCATGGGCAGCCTGCTGGGTATCCCCATTGGGGTGTGGGTGGCCGAGACGCTGGGGCTATCCTTCCCCTATTTCCTTGGTGGCGGCCTCTTGGTGCTGCTGGGCATCCTGCTCATCTTCAGCATGCCGGAGCACGGGTTCAAACCCGTGCCGGCCAAAGAGCGCCAGGGCTGGCGCACCATGTTCAAGACGTTCAACGCTGGCTTGCAAACGGCGCGGCGCAGCCCGGCGCTGATGGTCTTCGGCGTAGCGGCCTTGTTCGTGGGCCTGTATAGCGAAGCCTGGGACCGTTTAGCACAGCCTTATCTGCTACAAGTCTTCAGCTTTCCGGTAGTGGGCTCACTGCACCTCAGCAATGTGCAGTGGTTTGGCGTGCTGAATGTCATCTTCCTGCTAGTTGGCTTGCTGGCCAACCAGATCGCCAAGCGCGCCGTAGACACCACGCACGGCCCGGCGGTGGCGCGCGGTTTGCAACTGCTGTATGCCGGCATGGTGGTTGCCATGCTGTTGTTCTCGCTGACCGGGCAATTTACCGTGGCGCTGCTGGCGATGGTGGCCTTCAACGCGCTGCGGCGCGTCACCTTCCCGCTGACGCGCACGTGGATCAATCAGCAGATTCCCACCAAATCACGCGCCACGGTGCTTTCGATGGCCGGGCAGATCGATGCGCTAGGCGAGTTGAGCGGCGGGCCGATCCTGGGCACAGTGGGCCGCTTGTACTCCATACGCGCCGCGCTGATCACTTCGGCCATTGTGTTAACTCCCGTAGTGGCGCTCTTCCAGCGCATTCTCTCATTGACAACAAAAAAGAGCCGCTAACGCGGCTCTTTTTGTTACTTGCTCTAGGGAGCGTACCAGCGGGCGCGCCACGCAGCGGAGCCCGGCTCTGGCTCAAAGAAGTCTGCGTTAATGTGCACCATATGAATGAAGAGCTGGCCCGGCTTCAACGGGAAGGGCGTACCATCTGCATAGGTAAAGCGGATCGGGCGTGTGCGGCCCGTGTCTTTCTCGTAGTCACCGTTCACCGTTGACCAGTACACATCACACACCAAGCCATCACGCAGCAGCTTGACGCGGCCGGTGGTCCCTTCCATATGAACATCAAAGATGGTGCCAGCCGTATTGAGCTGCTCATGTGTGACGAAGTACACCAGTACGTTTTCAAAGGCCAGCGGCTCACCGGTGAGCGCTTCGGTGCTGGTCTCCTGCACATCCGGCGCGGTGTAAGTGTTCTGGTGGCGGATGTAAGCGCCAGAGGCTTCGTCATAGTTCCAGTAGGTCTGGTTGTTGACGTTGTAGAACATGGTTAGCGAATCCGCCGCCACGCAGCCATCCGGCGGGGTAGCGTCAAACAGGTTGCCGGTGAGATTCGGCGGGCCGTAAATGCCCACGTTGTTCTTGGCAACTTCCTGCAGCTTGGTCACATCGATACCAGCAGCACCGATATCACTGGTGTCACTGCTGGCTGCCTGGGCGCAGACCTGGATCTGTGCCAGCACGGTGGGGTCAGCGCCGGCGATGACGGTGCAGCCTTCAAAGTAACCGCGCATCACTTCATACACCAGGCGGCCTGAGCGCACCCCTTCGATGCGGATGGAGTGGCGCACTCCCGCGTCAATGTCCAGGTACTCGCTTTGTCCCTCGCTGAGGGTGAAGCCCTGGGTCAAGCCCGTCTCCGGGTTGGGGTCACTATCGATCGCATCATCAGCCAGATTGGCACTGACGAAGTAAAAGGTCTGCATGTTTGCAGGGATGGTGAAGCGCACCTGGTAGCTGTAGCCGTATTGCGGCTCGACGCTGAAGGCGTAGCGCCCGGCGCCGTCAGTTGCGGTGCTGGCAATCACCTGGCTGCTGAGGATCAGCTCCACAGCCACACCGGGCACGCCCGGTTCGCCATCGTCTTGCTGGGCGTTGCCGTTAAGGTCATACCAGACCAGATTACCGATCAGCACCTGTCCGGCCTCGGCGGCGGGGCCGTCACCGGCCTGCTGGTCACCCAAGATGGCGTCTACATCAATCTCAGGGTAGCAGCCATAGAATTGGGCGTAGAGACGGGTGTCCCCATCACCGATCCACCATTCGCTGACCCAGGCAGCCCACTGCAACCCTGTGGGCGGGCGAGTGGCCGCGGGAGGGAACTGCGAGATGGAAATGCCCACCACGCCCCAGTCAGCCGCTTCAGGCAAACACAGCGGCTGGCCGGTCAGCGGGTTGTAGCCGGCAGGGAAGGTATCCGGCCCCATGCTGGTGGGTGCTGCAGTTACAAAGCCAGCATCCAACACCGCGCCTTCCACATCCAAAGTGTGCAATGCTGTCTGCCCACTTTGCTGGCCAACATCACTATCAATGGCATCGTCATCGCCCGCATCCATCTGGGTGAGCTCATACCCTTGGGGTGCGAAGAAGGCGAGCTGAAAATCACTTTCGGCCACCACATCGTCAAGGATGTATTCGCCATCCTCACCGGTGAACTTCTCATCCAGGGCATCGCCATTCGTATCCAGCAATTGCACCTGTACTCCGGCCAGGCCAGGTTCAGCCTCATCCTGCAAGCCGTTGGCGTTTTCATCCAACCAGGCACGGCCCGTGATCGCAGCGCGCGCTGGCTCATCAGACAGTGGCTCAGGTTCAGCCACGGCCAGCAACACCAAGCCAGCATTGATGTCCTCCACCTTGCCCTCAATGAAGATGGGCTCGGTTTCCCCGGTTTCAGGGTCGACTGCACTGGAATTGGCGCCAGCAAGCTTTTGCGTGAAGCCATACCCGGCAGGCAGTTCGAAATGCACAGTTACCGAGATTTCATCGCTCGGCAACTCAACAGCATAACGACCGTCTGGCCCGCTCTGGGCCGAGCCGAGCAGTTGACCCTGGCCGTCATGTACGGTGATGTTCACATCTGCCACCCCTGCCTCGCCTGCGTCACGGAGCCCATTCTGGTTCTCGTCGAGCCATACTTGGCCGCCAGCACCGGCGCAGGCTGTTAACAACAACGGCAAAGCAAACAGAGCTAGCAAATATAAGCGTCTCATTTAATGTGTCCTCTCACAAAAATTATACAAAAAAGAACTGTCCAAACCCACTGAACACCTTACAGACAGATGAAAGTACTACCCAATTAGCGAAAGAGGCTGGGCGGTATAATCAAACCGCGGAGTAATAAATGACAACTGATTTTTTCAATACACGTAGCACCCTGTCTGTTGGCCCCAAGACCTACACTTTCTATAGCTTGAAGAAGTTGGAAGCCGCCGGCCTTACCAAGCTGGATAAGCTGCCCTTCTCAATTCGCATCATGCTGGAAGCCGCGCTGCGCGGCTGCAACAACGTAGACATCCTCGAGCAGGATGTGCGCAACCTGGCCGCCTGGCAGCCGCGCGTGGACAAGCGCGGCGCCATGCCCTTCAAGCCGGCACGCGTGCTGCTGCAAGATTTCACCGGTGTGCCCACCATCGTAGACCTGGCCGCCATGCGCGATGCTGTGGCTGCTCTGGGCGGCGACCCCAAGAAGATCAATCCCCAGGTGCCCGTAGACCTCGTCATCGATCACTCGGTGCAGGTCGATTTCTTTGCCAGTGCGGATGCGCTGCAACGCAATGCCGAGATCGAGTTCATGCGCAACCGTGAACGCTATGAGTTCCTGCATTGGGGCCAGCAAGCCTTCGATAACTTCCGCGTGGTGCCACCCGCCACCGGCATCGTGCACCAGGTCAACCTGGAATTCCTTGCGCATGTGGTGATGACCCGCCAGGAGGGCAACGATGTAATCGCCTTCCCCGACACACTGGTAGGCACTGACTCGCACTCGACGATGATCAACGGCCTGGGTGTTGTAGGCTGGGGTGTGGGCGGTATTGAAGCCGAGGCCGCCATGCTTGGCCGCGCCATTGATATGCTCACGCCGGATGTGCTGGGTTTCAAACTGCACGGCAAGCTGCGTGAAGGTGTGACCCCCACAGACCTGACCCTGACGATTACGCAGATGCTGCGCAAGAAGGGTGCAGTAGACAAGTTCATTGAGTTCTACGGTGCAGGCTTGGACTCCCTCAGCCTGGCCGACCGCGCCATGATCGCCAATATGACACCGGAGAACGGCGGCACGATCACCTTCTTCCCGGTGGATGCCGAGACGCTGCGCTACCTGCGCGGCAGTGCCCGCACCGAAGAGCAGATTGCGCTGGTGGAAGCCTACTCCAAAGAACAAGGCTTGTTCCGCGAGACCAACACCCCGGCGCCGGAATTTACCGACACGCTCGAGCTCGACCTCGATTCGGTGGAACCCAGCCTGGCTGGCCCCAAGCGCCCGCAAGACCGCGTGAGCCTGGAGAATATGCGCAGCGAGTTCCATAAGGCGCTGTTGGCTCCCAAGGCGGAGCGCGGCTTCGCCCTGCCCGCAGAGCGCATGGGCGACACGGTGACCTTTGGCAGCAATGGCTCGCGCACAGAGATGGGCCACGGCGCGCTGGTCATCGCCGCCATTACCTCGTGCACCAACACCAGCAACCCCTCCGTGATGCTGGGCGCTGGTTTGCTGGCCAAGAAAGCCGTTGAACGCGGCCTCAAGGTCAAGCCTTACGTAAAGACCAGCCTGGCGCCCGGCTCCCGCGTGGTGACCGAGTACCTCGAGAAGGCTGACCTGATGGAGCCGCTGGCTGAACTGGGCTTCAACCTGGTAGGCTACGGCTGCACCACCTGCATCGGCAACAGCGGCCCGCTGGCCGGTGAAGTGGTCAAGGCCATCACCGGCGGCGACCTGGTCACCGCGGCGGTGCTTTCGGGCAACCGCAACTTCGAAGGCCGCATTCACCCCTATGCGCTGGCCAACTACCTGGCCTCCCCGCCGTTGGTGGTGGCGTATGCGCTGGCGGGCACGGTGGATATTGACCTTTCCACCGAACCCATCGGCATCGGCAAAGACAACGAGCCGGTCTACTTGAAGGACATCTGGCCCACCCAGCAGGAAGTTCGCGAGGCGGTGGAAAACAACGTAACGCCGGAGATGTTCGCCGAGCGCTACTCCAACGTCTTCACGGGGAATGACACCTGGAACGCTATCCAGGCAGGGAGTAGTGAGCTGTTTGACTGGAAGGCAGACTCCACCTACATCCACAAGCCGCCCTTCTTTGACGGCCTGACGATGGAGCTGCCCGCTACAGACGATGTGTTGGACGCACGTGTACTGGTTAGCCTGGGTGACTCGGTCACTACGGATCACATCTCCCCGGCGGGCTCCATCCCGGCAGACAGCCCTGCTGGCAAGTTCCTGCTGGACAACGGCGTGACCGTGCCCAACTTCAATTCCTACGGCTCGCGCCGCGGCAATGACCTGGTACTGACGCGTGGCACCTTTGCCAACATCCGCCTCAAGAACCTGATGCTGGATGGTGTGGAAGGCGGCTATACGCTCTACCTGCCCGAAGGTGAGCAGCTGAGCATCTACGACGCGGCGCAGAAGTACAAAGCCGAAGGCCGCCCCACCATCGTGCTGGCCGGCAAGGAATACGGCTCGGGCTCCAGCCGTGACTGGGCTGCCAAGGGTCCGCTGTTGCTGGGTGTCAAGGCGGTCATCGCTGAATCCTTTGAGCGCATCCACCGCAGCAATCTGGTGGGCATGGGCGTGCTGCCGCTACAGTTCAAGGCAGGCGAAAGCCGCGAGAGCCTCGGCCTGAGCGGCCGCGAGCGTTTCTCGCTCACCGGCATTGCCGGCATGAATGGCCCGGCAGCCGAGATTGCCGTGCTGGCGGTGGACGAGAACGGCAAGGAAACTTCGTTCACGGCTACCAGCCGCCTCGACACTCCGCTGGATGTTGAGGTCTACAAGCAAGGCGGCATCCTGCAGACCGTGCTGCGTGAACTAGCGCAGAGCTAGCACTAAAAACAAGCACAAAAAAGCCCCGCTGTTAGCGGGGTTTTTTGTTTATAGCATTGTCATTCCGAACGAGGCCATAGGCCGAGGAGGAATCCGTTAGAAGCATGTTTCAGTTGTCTCATCTTTGTTTGCGCAAAACTAAACGCAGTACGGATTCCTCGCTGCGCTCGCAATGACAGTTTAAGTTGTCATTGCGAGAACGTGAAACGGCATAGCCGCTGAACGACGAAACAATCCCCAAGCCATCTTTTCCTCACAACAAAAAAAAGCCCCGCCAATGGCGGGGCTTTTTATATTCTCAGGCTCGTGCCTACATCGGCACTTTTTCTTCGTTGAGGTGCAGACGCCCATCAGGGCCGGGCTCGTAGCTCATCTTGCCCTGCGGAACATGTGGGTCAATCTCCAGGTCACCGCTGTCCATCGCATCCCAGAAGAGCTGGAAGGGCAGCTTGCCCTCTTCCCACTTCTCAATCATCACCAGGCCGTGGCCGGGCAGCACCGTGAAGGCGATCTTGCGCGGGTCACTGGGGTTGAGCAGGATCTCAGAGCGGCTGAAGGCGCCCTTGATGCCCTTGGCCTGTGCTTCCGTAGCGCAGGACACCAGGTAGTGATAGTACGGCGGGTCCAGCGGAACATATTCCACCAGATCAGGATTGAAGGCCTTTACGCCGCGGTGACCGTGTAGCTTGGAACGCGCCACCGGTACCTCAGCCTTGACCTCGCCGCTCTGGATCTCGATCCACGGCAGCGGGCCATCCAGATCCATCATCTCGACGGCTTCGGAAGACGGCTTGTCATTGCGCTTGCCGCCAACATGGCGCACCTGCGCACCGGCGCCATCCGGGCGCACGCCCACGATCAGCGCCAGATCATCATCGGTGATGTTGCCTTTGTCCACCGGGCGGGCGCTGCCAGTGATGGTGGCTACCAGACCCTGCACCTTGGGATCCCAGGTGCCAAAGCAGCCTTCGCTGTACTGGCTGGCAATCGAGTCGTTGACCGCCGGTACGGCGACCAGATCTTCGATGCGCACCATCTCGGTGAAGAAGTTGCGCTTGCCCAGCTCCTGGCCGGCGCGGCGCATGGCCTCAGGGGTGCTCATGGCCTGCCACTCTTCGGCAGTCACCATGGGCTCCAGGATCTGGTGGTTGGTGATCTCGTGGGTGCTCTCGGTGGTCACCATGCGCAGGGCGATATCGGTATAGAAGGCCTCAACACTGCTGTTTACCGAGGCCGGGAAGGCGCCTACCAGGTCAAAGTGATAAACGCGCTCGGGATGCTCGTCACCTACAGTGAGCAGCACGCGGATGCTCTTGGCCTGAGCCTGCAGCAAGCGCAGCAACGACATGATCGGGCCGCCACGCAGCCCCTGCTCCATGAGTACACGCGGAGACTCGGGGGACAGGCCCTCAAATTCAAAGTCTTTGGGGTCCAGCGGCTGCTTGGCCAGGGCCGCAGTAAAGTGATCGATCTTCTCTTTGAATTCCTGCTCCGTCATATGGATCATGGTGTAAATGACGGGGGATTCTTTGAGCCCAAACTGGCGGCGGGCCATGAACATGAAGGCCTTGCGCCAAGGAATGGGTTCACCGTATTTGGCGGTGGTCAGGATCACATCGGTGTTGTCTGTGGGGGTATCCACCACGTTGTGGCCGAGCTGCTTGAACTTGTCCAGCAGGCCATCCGCCAGCTCTTCGATGGCCGAAGAGACCGGCACGTCACCCGGCACAAAGGTGACTTCGATCTGGCGCAACCACGAGTGTACGGGGTTGGCCACTTTTAGGGCTTCTTGAGGAATTTCCATCTTTCAGACCTCTACAATGAGGGATATTGCACCTAAGAGCGTAGTGCTTGGCGCTCCCTTGGCACGGCGCGTGCGATAATACTACCGCAAAGGCAATTATCACACACTATAAGGATTAACCCTGCTATGGCGATGAAGATACTCGTAACCAATGACGACGGCATTACCCACCCCGGGCTCCTGGCCCTGGTGAATGCCGTAAAACCCCTTGGGGAAGTGACCATACTGGCGCCTGACCGCAACTGGAGCGCCTCTGGGCACGTGAAGACCCTGCACCGCCCGTTGCGCGTGCGCCCTAGCGAGCTGCCCGACGGCACACCTGCCCATATGAGCGATGGTGCACCCTCAGACTGTATTGCGCTGGCCTTGCTGGGCTACTTTGACCACGAGTTTGACTTGGTGGTTTCAGGTATCAATCCCTACGCCAACATAGGGGATGATGTCACCTATTCCGGCACGGTGACCGCCGCCATGGAGGCTGCTATCGGCGGTTTGCCCGGTATTGCCTTCTCGCTCGACTCGCCGATTGGGCTCAACAGCCAGCGCGATTTCAGCGCCGCCACCGAGATCTGCCGCCGGGTGGCCACCCGCGTGGCCGCGGGCGGCTTGCCGCGCCACACACTGCTGAACGTCAATATTCCCTATTTACCCATCGGCGAGATCAAGGGTATGCAGGTTACCCGTTTAGGGCTACGCGTATATCGTGATGCACTGGTGCGCCGCGTAGACCCGCAGCACAATCCATACTACTGGATCGGCGGTGAGGCGCCCACCGGCCAGCCCGAAGAGGGCACCGAGGTAGGCGCACTGCAGGCTGGGTATGTGTCGTTGACTCCATTGCAGATGGATATGACGGCCTATAGCCTACTGCCAGAGCTTTCCACCTGGCAGTGGTGAGGCGGAATGTTGCCAAAAGCAGCGTAGTATTCGCGGCTAATTCTCGTTAGCTAAGAGCAGTTGATCATTGGGTCAATCTCATGATGAGGATCATCGTGGCACTCCCCCAGCCGCTGGTGATTCTCATCATCCTTTTTGATAAATGATTAACAAAGCTGCAAAACCGTAGAATGCTAAAATCGTAGTTAATTGCACACATCTGTGCACTAAGGAGAGAACAAAAAGACAATGGACGTATTGAGCGGTATCTTTTCTGCTTTTGGCCTTTCGGCTAGCGCGGGATTGAACGCCTACATCCCGCTGTTGGTCGTCTCCCTGCTGGGGCGTTACACCTCATTGATTGAGTTGAACTCCCCATGGGATACGCTGACCAACGGCTGGATCATCGGGCTTTTGGTAGCCCTCTCTGCAATTGAGTTCTTTGCAGACAAAACCCCCCTGGTCAACCACTTGAATGATGCCATTCAAACCTTTGTACGCCCGGCGGCGGGGGCAATTGCCTTCGCTGCCAGCACTCAGGTGATTGACGGCATCAACCCGGTAGTGGCGCTGGCCGCCGGCCTGCTGATCGCAGGCACGGTGCATGTGGCCAAGGCGGGCGTCATGCGCCCGGCGGTGACCGGTGTAAGTGGCGGCACGGCCAACGTGGCGGTAGGCCTGGTGGAGGATGTTGCTGCAATAACAATCTCTGTTTTTGCTGTGCTTATCCCCCTCATCATTGGTATAGTGTTCATCCCGCTGCTGGCCTTGGTGATCTGGCTGCTTTGGCGCCGTGCCAATCGCAACGTAGCACAACAAACTAATTAGGTAGAGGAAAGCAATCATGACACTTCGAGGTTCTTCCGGCGGCGGCCGTGGCAAATCCGGCCGCTCCAGCTCTTCTTCCCGCCCCACCAGCGGCGGCGCCAGCCGCAGCGGCCGCGGTTCCAGCGGCAGTTCGGGCAGCGGTTCGCGCAGCACCGGGCTGCCCAAGCGCGGCTCTGGCTCTGCCGGCGCGTCGTCGCGCCGCACGGGCCTGCCTAGCCGTGGCTCTGGTGGCGCGCAAGCTGGCGTTCAGCCCACCAATGAGATCGGTCGCAGCGGTGGTGGCCGCATGTCCTGCCTGGTAATTGCAGGCATCGTGCTTCTGCTGCTGTGCTGTATCGTCAGCGTGTTTATGGCCTGGACCTATGGCGACTCCGCCATGGAGCTTCTGCGCCAGCTGCAATAGTTGCAAAGTATTCAAAAACAAAAAACGCCAGCAGATGCTGGCGTTTTTTATTCTGCAAACTTATCTCTAAAATAGCTCTGCACCTGAGCCAGGCCGCTTAGCGCCAGGCTGCGCTCCTCAGGGCTGCAGTGCAGCGCTTCAAATTCATCTTCATCCAGCACCACTTGGCGGCCATCCGGATAGACCAACAGATCGAGCGCAAAATCGCGGAAGATGATCTGCCCCGGGGTGATTACGGCAGGAGCGCACACATTGCAGTACCAGCCTTTGAGTCGGCCATCATCCTTATCGCGAATTTCGAAGACATTGAACCAACGGTCGTCGTAGTAGGTCTCCAGGAATTGATCCCCTTTTTTCAAAGGAATCTCCTCCACCATGCCGCTGTCTGCATTAAAGAGAGCTTCCACGAGAGTTTCATGACCCTGTTGATGTACAAGCTGGCCTTGCCATTGATACATCAGTTCGCCAGCGGGATTTTGTTTGAGGACGCTGATTTCATTCATTCGAGAGTATCTGTATCGCCTGGGCGGGGTCAAAACTGAGTTGCAGGGTAGCGCCCAGTGCAGGCAGCGCTACATCGCTGGGCAATTCTATTTGAATTTGTGTATCCTGCACGCCAAGTTCAAGCTGCCACCGGCTGCCGCGGAATTGCTTGCTGAGCAACACGCCCGACAGCACGCGTGGCCCTTGGGCACCAATGCGCACCGCATCGGGGCGCAGAAGAACGTGTGCACCGCCCGGCAGCGCCGGCGGCGCTGGCAACTCGCCTAGTGGCGTCATCAGCTTGCCAGCCTCCAGCTGAGTGGGAAAGATGTTTTGCATGCCCAAAAAGCGCGCTACGAATACGGTAGCTGGTTTTCGGTACAGCTGCTCAGGCGTGCCGATCTGGGCTAATTGCCCGGCATTCAAGATTGCCACGCGGTCAGCGATGGCGTAGGCCTCTTCTTGATCATGCGTTACATATAAACTGGTGAGTTGCTGCTGGCGCAGAATACTGGCAAGCTGGCTGACCAAATGCGTGCGCAGCGCACGGTCCAGCGAGCCCAGCGGCTCATCCAGCATGAGCAGCTGCGGCTCAGGCGCCAAAGCGCGCGCCAGTGCTACGCGCTGCTGCTCGCCGCCGGAGAGGCTGTTCACATCGCGGTGCTCAAAGCCCTGCAAGCCCACCAGGGCCAGCGCAGCTTGCACACTGGCGGCGGTTGCCGCTGTGCTTTGGCCTGCCATCTGCAGGCCAAAGGCCACATTGCCGAACACATCCCGATGGGGGAACAGCGCATAGTCTTGAAACATGAGCCCAAATCCCCGTTGGTGTGGCGGCACAGCGGTCACATCCTGCCCGTTCCAAAGAACCTGTCCGCTATCGGGTGGCTCCAGCCCCGCCACGATGGCTAGCAGCGTAGATTTACCGCTGCCACTGGGGCCGAGCAAAGCCAACACCTCACCCTGCGGCACCTGCAGAGAAATGCCTGCCAGCACGGGCTTGCCGTCATATTGCTTGGTGATGTCGCGCAGCTCGAGCACTAGAACTCTCCTACATCTGCGATACGCAGACGTTCGATCAGCAGCATACCGCCCCCGGTGAATAGCATCAATAAGGTGCTCAGTGCCATGGCCTGGCCATAGGTCAGTGCGCCGGGCTGCGCCAGCAAGCGATAGATAAGCACCGGCATGGTGGGATATTCCGGCCGGGCGATGAGCGCTGTGGCGCCGAATTCGCCCACCGAGATGGCGAAGGCGAACAGCGCCGCCGCCAGGATCGCCCGCCCCACCAGCGGCACATCAATAGCTAGTAGCACCTGGCGCGGTGTGGCGCCAAGCATGGCGGCCGCCTGGCGCAGGCGCGGGCGGATGCTGCGCAGGGCTGGCACCAGACTGCGCACCACAAAAGGTAGCGCCACCAATGTATGCGCCAGCGGCACCAAGATCGGCGAAGCGCGCAGATCCAGCGGCGGTGTATCCAGCGCCACGATAAAGCCGAGCCCCAGCGTGAGAGCTGAGGTGCCCAACGGCAGCATCAGCAAGGGGTCAAGCCAGCGGGCCAAGCGTGTGCGCTCTTGCTGCGCCAGCAGCCAGGAGGCTGGCACGCCGGTCAGCAACGCCAGCGCTACCGTGGCGCCAGCATAGACCAGTGAGGTCTGGATGGCGCGGGCCGGCGAAGCAAAGAAGATGTTGTTGCGCGGATCATCCCCCAGGGCGCGGTAATAGTCCAGCGTGAAACCGGGAGGGCCTGCCTGCTGGCGGCGATCGGTCTCCAGCCGCGTTACCGAACGCGCCGCCAGGCCGCCCAATGGGGCGATGAAGAACACGGTCAGCGCAGCCAGGAAAGCAGCGCTCAGCCACGCAGAGTGCTGCGCACGCAACGGGCGCAGGCGCGGCGCACGCTGCTCCACCGGGCGCGAAAGCCGCGCCGAGAGGCGCGTGTACACAATGGTGAGCGCCAGCGTGCACAGCAATTGCAGCAAAGCCAACAGGGCCGCTGCGGGTAGGTTGAACAAGGCTACGGTCTGGTAATAGATCTCTGTTTCGATAGTGGCGAACTGCGGCCCGCCCAGCACCAACACCACCCCAAACGAGGTGAAGTTGAAGATGAACACCAGCAAGGCCGCGGCTGCCAGCGCCGGGGCCAGCATGGGCAGCGTCACTGTTGTGAACACACGCCAGCCACTGGCGCCCAGCGTGCTGGCTGCCTGCTCAATGCGCGGGCTGAGCCGTGACCAAAAATCGCTCACCATGCGCAGCACAATGGTGGTGTTGTAGAAGATATGCGCCACCAGGATGGCGGTAAAAGTATTGATGAACTCCAGCGGAGCCCCGCCCGCCGCCAGCAAGGTCTGGTTTAGCCAGCCGCGCGGCCCCAGCACTGCATTGAAGGCGGCTGCCACCACCAGGGTGGGCAGCACGAAGGGGATACTGCTCGCTACGCGTAGCAAGCGTTTGCCGGGGAACTCGTAGCGCGCCAGCAGGTGCGCGGCGGGCAGGCCGATGGCCAGCGTCAGCGCGGTGGACAGCGCCGCCTGCCAAAAGGTGAAGCCCACCACGCGGTGGATGCCGCTATCGGAGAGCAGCTTTGAGAGCGGCGCAAGCCAGCCGCCCTCAAAGCTGAGCGCGAAGATGCTGCCCAGCGGGTAGAAGTAAAACAGCGCCAGGAACAACAGCGGAAGCAGGGCCAGCCAGGCAGCTCTTCGCACGCGATCTCCGATTAGCGCAGCACGCGTTGCGTCCAGGCGTTGATCCACTCTTCGCGCTGGGCGGCAATATCCTCAGGGCTAACGACAGAGGTTTCGCTAGGCACTTCAAGATAGTCTACGAATTCTGGCTGCAGTTGGGCATTCTCATTGACAGGGAATACGAACATCTGCATGGGCATATCTTCCTGGAAGGTGGTCGAGAGCATGAAATCGACCCAGGCTTCCGCCAGCTCACGGTTCTGCGTGCCGCGCAGGATGCCGACAAATTCGATCTGGCGGAAGCACGAGCCATCCGCCACCACGGCGGCCGTCGGCGGCTCGCTCATCGGCTCTTCAGCGAAGACCAGCTCCACCGGCGGGCTGGAGGCATACGAAACGATGATAGGCCGCGTGCCACCCCACTGACTAAATTCAGAGTAGTAGGCCGTTTCCCAATCGTTGACTACTTTGAGGCCGTTGTCTACCAGGCCCTGCCAGTAGTCCAAATAACCATCCTCACCAAAGCGGCCAATGGTAGCCAGCAAGAACGCCAAGCCGGGGGAAGAGGTGGCCGGGTTCTGCACCGCTAGCAGATCTTTGTACTCCGGCTTGAGCAGGTCTTCGAGATTGGCGGGGGGTGCAATGCCTGCCCCTTCAAAATAGGCCTTCTCGTAGTTCAAGCACACATCGCCAAAATCAACCGGCAGGGCACGGTGTTCTGAATCGAGCTCAAAGCCATCCGGAATTTGCGCCAGCAAGGGCGATTCATAAGCCTCAAAAATGTTGCCGTCCAAAGCGCGGCTGAGGAAGGTGTTATCCACACCGTAGAACACATCCGCCAGCGGCTGTTCGCCCGCTAATACGGCCGCGTTGGTGGCTGACCCTGTGTCCCCCATCTTGAGGAAGGTGACCGTGGCGTTGTGCTGCGCCTCGAAGGCAGCCACCACGTCCTCGGATACGGCGAAGGAGTCATGCGTCATCACGGTGAGGGTACGCGGCGCTTCCGCTTGCGGAGCAACACCACACGCCGCCAGCGCGGCGGCACATACAGCTAACAGTAAATGTCGAAACATGGTCTGGCTCCTACTCATAGTCAGCGGGTGTAAGCACACACAGCAACAGCCCGCCTTGAAGTGAAATGTTAGCGTTGGCAGCAGACACCACGTTGCTGACCCCGCGGCTGCTGCCGAAGGGAATGCGCTCTCCGTTCAACGGATATTCCAACCCTTGTGTGGTGACGCCGCGGGCATCTTCTGCCAGGGGGATGAGCGAGACGCGGCTGCCCAGCGGGGCATCGATGTGCGCCGAAGCACGAATGGGGAAGAGTTGCTGTGGCCCATGCAGAAACGTGATCGGCAAGTTGGCAAAGCGCGCATCGGCGGCCAACAGCAGGTTGGCCAGGCTGTGATCCCAGCGTCGCCCCAGCCCGCCCACCACACTGGCACGCGTGGCGCCAGCCTGCATGGCGTATAGCAGCGCCAACTCAAAATCTGTCTCGTTCTTGCGGGCAGGGTGGGCGTGCAGCTGCGTGCCGTGGGCTTTCAGCTCAGCTTGCAGCTGCGGCTCGAGTGAGTCGAGATCGCCGATGAGCACATGCGGATACACACCCAGGGTGCGGCAGTGGCGCGAGCCGCCGTCCGCGGCGATGAGCAAGTCTGCCGCGGGCAGGCCACTGGCGGGCAGCTCAAGCTCTCCATTGGCAAAGAGAAGTGCGTGCAAAACAAAAACCTCCTGCATGTGCCGGAGGTTGGTTAAGGCTAAAAGCTGCGCATTTCCTCCGCCGGCATGATCCGGATCAGGTGTACGGGTCGCAGACCAGGTCTGCCTCTCAGCCAACGCGAAGCTTTTTTGGCGGTAGCCAAAAATTGCTTCGCACAGCTCCCCGAGCGATTAAGTTGTGCCTATAAGTATATCGTGTAGGTGTTAACTACGCGGCTTGCCGTTTTTATAGTTGGCTGCGTAATAGTCGCACAGGTCTTTCACTGGGCATGCGGGGCAATTGGGTTTGCGCGCCTGGCAGATCTCACGCCCCAGGCGGATGATGTTGAGGTGGCCAGCATAGTAGGTTTCGGGCGGGAAGAGCGCTTCGAGATACGGGTGCGCCTGCTCCACCGTCATCGTCTCGGGCCGCAGACCCAAGCGGCCAGAGACGCGGTAAATGTGCGTATCCACCGGGAAAGCGGGGATATCCAGTGAGAATTGCAGCACGATAGCTGCCGTCTTCGGCCCCACACCGTTGAACTGGGTCAGCCAGTCACGCGCCTCGTCAACCGTATAGTTTTTGAGGAAATCCAGCGAGAGTTCACCACGCGCCTTAGTGATGGCTTCCAATACAGCTTTGATGCGCGGGCCTTTCTGGTTGGCCAAACCTGCGGGGCGAATGGCTTCAACAATCTCTGCCGCCGGCGCATCACGCACGGCTTCCCAGGTAGCGTATTTGTCTTTGAGGGCGAAGAACGCCACATCGCGATTTACGTCATTGGTGTTCTGCGAAAGGATGGTGGAGACCAACTCATCCAGCGCGGGCAGGGGTGTGCGCCATTCCGGCTCACCAAAGAAATCCAGCAAACGCTTGTGGATCGCCAATGCGCGGCGCGCCAACGCTTTCATGCGCGCTCCAGCGTGAAGCATGGAGCCGCTTCGCCTACATACGTACCGCGCCAGTTGGTGACCGGGCGCCGCGGGCCATAGGCGCTGAGCGCAGCCAAAGCTGCAGCCTCCAGCACGCCCAGCTGGTCCAGCACCTCCAGCGCCACGGCATGGCTGGCCCATTTGCGCGCATCGCCATCAGCGATCTTGATGGCAATGCCCACGCCGGGCGATCCCGGCGCCAGCGCCCCGGCGGGAAGACCAAAGGCCTGGTAGCCTTCGGCGCCCAGCTTGGAAATGATGCGGCCGGGCGCCGCATTCATCAAGTCTGTATCAAAACGTTGCGGGCCAGCCACCATGTCTGGGTGGCTTTGCATGGCCGCAGTGATCTGCTGGCAGGCCGCCGCCTGGGCGGCAGGCAACCCGCTGGGATCTGCCAGCCGCGCATAGGCCAGCGCGGTGTTGTACAGCGGCACGGCCCAGTTGGGCGCCGAGCACCCATCGATGCCCACCGCCAGGTCCTCGCTTGGCAGGCCAGCAAATTCAGCAAACAGCGCCAGGATTTCTTGCTGCAGAGGGTGCTGCACATCAATGTAACTGTCCAGCGGCCAGCCACGCAGCCGCGCATAGGCCAGCATGCCGGTGTGCTTGCCGGAGCAATTGTGCCGCCCGGCCGTGGGCGCATCCCCCTGGCGCAGCAAGCGTTCAGCGGTGGGCGCGTGATACGGCAGGTGCGTGCCACACAGCAACGCGTGTTCGCCCAGCCCACATTTGTGCATCAAGCTGTGCAATACCGCCAGGTGCTCATCCGTGCCAGAGTGTGAGGCGCACAGCAGCGCCAGCTCTGCGGGCGTGAGCCCATAGTGCTGTACGCCGCCCGCCAGCACGAACGGCATGGCTTGAAAGGGCTTGGCAGAGGATCGTAAAAATGACGATTGGTAGGGGTCAGCAAACGAAGCCAGCAAGCGGCCGGTTGCATCCACAACAGCTATTGCGCCATAGTGGACTGATTCGGGATGCCCTCCCCGGCTCAGGGCATATACAGGGCGATAGCCAGCTTGGTTCATGCGATTCTATTTGCGCCGCGGGGCGGCAAAGTGACGGGCAGCATACTCCTGCATGCCAAATTGCAGGCGTTGAATGTACTTGGTGCGCTGCTTGGGCGCCGGCTTATAGCGGTCTGCCGCTTTGGTGGCCAGCTTTTCGATGTCTGCTTCAGCATGGCGGCCCTTGCTGGCAGAGTGCAGCTTGGCATGCATATCCTTCAGCCAGGCCTGCATCTGCTTGATGTCGCGCGCCTCCGCCTTGCCGCCGCGCCCGGCGATGATGGTGAAGTCTTTGTATTGGCGTGATTGCAATTCATCCAGTTGTTCCAGCCACGCCGGAATATCTGCTTGGCCCAAAAAGGGTGGCTCATTCAACGTGAGCGTATCGCCTACAAACAACACGCCGTCCTCAGGCTCCATCAGCCAGCAAGCGCCCGGGCTAACGGCAGCACGCTCCTCGATCTGCAGGCTGCGCTCCTGGAAATGCAACTGGGCTGTGCTTGAAAAAGTCACTTCAGGCAGGATCAGCCGCAGCCCAGTCAGCCCCGCGGTGCTCTCCCACTCAGCGCCAGTTTCCTGACGCACAGTCTTGAATACCGTGGCGCGGCGGCCCATTTGATGCGCCGTCTCTACGTGCGCGATGACGCTGGCTTGCAGGGTCTGCGCCCCCAGTGTGCGGTCCAGGTGCGAATCAAGATAAACCAGCGTGCGAGTGGGGCTGGCGCCCGCCTGATGCAAGTCGGCCAGCCAGGCGCGGCTGTTCTCAGGATGCAGCGGCGCATCCACCAGCACGGTGTGCTCAGGGAATAAAAGGGCGCCAACACTCGCGCCACCGTAATTGCTCTCGAAGTAAATTGAACGTGTGATCTTTCGCATTATTTCAATTCGCCCGTACGCGCTGTAGGCAAAGTGAAAATAAACTGCGAGCCTTTACCCAATTCGCTTTCCACCCAAATTTTGCCGCCATGGCCTTCTACGGCCAGTTTGCAATACGCCAAGCCCAGACCCAAGCCCTTGGTGTTGCCGGTGGCACCCACTTGCACACGCGCAAACTTTTCAAAAATACGTTCTAGGTCACCCTTGGGAATACCGCGGCCCTGGTCTTGAACCGACATTTCAATAAAGTCACCGCTGCGCTTGGCAGCCACCGTGATCTTCTGATCCTTGCTCGAATACTTAAGCGCGTTCTCAATAAGGTTGATCAGCACGCGCCGGATCATCTCGGCATCCACCATGGCCTTGGGCAAGCCCTTGACCACCGCCGCCTCAATGTGAATTTCCTTGGCCTGGGCCCCCGGCGCAGTCGCGTCGAGCGCCGCCTGAATGATGTCGGCCACCGCGGTCGGCTCGGGCGTGCCGATGCGCTGCCCGGCCTCCATACGCGAGGTGTCCAGCAGCGAATTGGCCAGGCGCTGCACGCGCTCGGTGGAGCGCATGGCAATATCCAGCACAGAACGGATCGTAGGATCCTGATCGTCTGGCAGCATCATCTGCAGCACATCCAGCCCCGAGACCACGTTGGCCAGCGGGGAGCGCAGGTCGTGATAGATCATGGAGGCCAGGTCCTCGCGCAATTGGTCCAGGCGTTTGCGCTCGGTGATGTCACGCAGGATCCACTGCAACTGCTCCTGGCCTTCTACGATGATGGAGTGCACAAAGACCTCCACATCAATTTGGGCATTGCCCTGCCCTTGCAGCACAGATTCGTACGAGACTGTGCCGCCGTCTTTAAGATAAGACATGTCCGTGCCGAGGGCTTTGTAATCTGCCTCATGGAAATGATGCACATTCATGCTGTGCAGATCGTCTTCGTCAAAGCCGATCCACAGCTCGGCCTGGCGGTTGGCCTCGGCGATCTTGCCTTGCATATCGGTAACGAAGATGGCATCGATGCTGTCTTCGAAGAGTTCACGGTAGCGCGCGCGCGCTGATTCCATTTGCGCGAACAGCTGTGCATGCTCGATGGCGGTACCCGCCAGCGTACCAATACCATCCAGTACCGGCAGGTCAGTGGCATCAAACACACCACCACTCGGGTTGAGTGCTTCAATGACGCCAATAACATGGCCGCGGGCACGGATGGGCACGCAGGCCACCGCTTGCGTTTTGTAGCCGGTCAGCTCATCCACAGCCGAATAGAAACGCGGGTCGGTCTGTGCATCGGGCACCAGCACCCCGCTGCCGTGTTGCACCACCCAGCCGGCAATCCCCTGGCCCAGCATCACTTGCATACCGATGACTTGCTTGCTGCGCTTGCCGGTGGCGGCGCGGAAGCTGAGCGTCTTGCCCTCTTCATCCAGCAGCGCCAGCGAAACCGCCTCAACCTCCAAGGCTTGCGTGGTTTGCTCCAGAATGGTTTGCAGCACCTGGTCCAACTGCAAACTGGCATTGATGGCGGATGCGCTCTCCGCTATGGCGGTCATGATGCCGGCATTGCGCTGGCTCTCGGCGTACAAGCGGGCGTTAAGCACAGCGAAGGCAGCCTGTTCACCAATGATCTTGACCAGCGTTAAGTGCTCTTCATTGAAGAAGCCAGCATCCGGATTGGTCAAGGTAAGCACGCCCACCAGGCGTTCACGCGCCAGCAGCGGCGCAGCCACTACGGATTTTGAGCCGCTCTGCTTGCCGCTCGGGGCAGCCTGCCAGCGCGCATCCATGCTGGTGTCGCTGACCAGGGCAGGCTGGCGATTTTTGCGCACCCAGCCAGCCAGGCCGTCTTGCAGCGTGAACTTAAGCTGCTCCGTGGTCTCTTGAATTACCTTGTCTTTGATAACAATGATGGAATCGATGGGCAGACCCTGGTCGTCCAGCACAATGACGCTGCCGCTGCTGCCGCCCACATTTTGCAGACACAGCTTGATGACGCGCTCTAGTACCAGGTGCAGTTCCAGCGCGGAGGCAAGCTCACGGCTGACATGCACCAAAAGGTCAAGCGAAGATTGTGGCCGTTCACTCTGAACGGCGTCGCCTTCGGGGGCGGCGGAGATGGCAGCCATAGATCAGGTAGGGATGTGGCAAACAGACGCCACACGATTGAGCCAGTATAGCATAGGGGTTTTCAGCGCCTTACAGCGCCACCACTGGCAATTCCAGCAGCAATACTTCCAGCGCCAGGCGGGCATTCACGTTGCTTTCAAGCTGGGCCACCGTTTTTTCAACCGCTTGCAGCACCTGGGCGGCCCTGTCAAAACCAATCATCTGAGCAATAGCGTATATCTCGATCCGGCGGTCTATGTTGTTCAATGCCACCACCCCACCAGAAGCCGCCATCACCACATCACGCCAGTACGAAAGCCACACCAGCAGCATATCTCGCAGCGCCTGGCGGTCCTTGCTGGCCTTTTCCGCAAAGATGAAACGCTCCACTCGCGAGGCGCCCAGCAAGCTGGCCAGCATCTCCAGGCAGTTGGCGCGGTTCTCCAGCAGGGTGCCGTCCTGATGCATGCGCACCGCCAGGCCCGGCAATCCCTGGCTCACCGCGGCGAGCAACTGTGCCTGCAAAGCCGCCACGCCCAGGCGGCTTTGCAGCGCCGCAGCTAGCTCTGATGGCTGCTGCGGGCGCAGGCGCACCAGCTCACAGCGCGAAACCACGGTGGCCGGGATGCTGTCTGCGTCCACCGCGGTGAGGCACAAAATGACTGAGGGGTTGGGCTCTTCCAGCGTTTTAAGCAGCGCGTTGGCGGCCTCTTCGCTAGCGTAATGAAAGTTGAGTATTAGTGCTATCTGGTAGCGTGCTTCAAGCGGTGTGCGCGAAAGCGAACGGGACAAGGCGCGCAGCGCATCGATCTTGATCTCGCGGTCACCCTCCTGGCGTTCGACCAACAGCAGGTCTGGGTGCTGGGCGCGGCCAAAGCCGCGGCAGGCGCGGCACTCGCCGCACATCTCACCGGGAGCGGGGGATTGAGTGCAGTTGAGCGCCTGCGCTAAGCGCAAGGCCAGGCTGCGGCGGCCAACACCCAGGGGCCCGGTGAATAGATAGGCGTGCCGCTGGCGGCCATCGGCAATCTGCCGCCGCAATAAGCCCACAGCCCATTCGTGGCCCAACAGTCCCCAGTTGGTGTTTAAATCAATGGGTGCTTCCATGTAGAAGCACCCATTTTACTCTTTGCATCTGTTGGCTCGTTAGCGGCGAGACTTCTTGGTGACTGCCTTCTTCTTGGCAGCACTCTTCTTAGCAGGCGCTTTCTTAGCGACCTTTTTCTTAGTCACGGTTTTCTTGGCAGCCGTCTTCTTGGCTATCTTCTTGGCAACCGTTTTCTTGGCCACCTTCTTGACTGTTTTCTTAGTTACTTTCTTTGCTACTTTCTTCGCCGCCTTCGGTTTGGCTTTAGCAGCTTTTTTAACTACTGCTTTGCCTTTGCTCTTCGCCTTGGGCTTGGGTTTGGCCTTGGCCTTCGCTTTAGGCTTAGCTTTGGTTGCCGCCTTTTTGGCGGCTTTCGGTTTGGCTTTTGCTTTGGGCTTGGCTTTCGTCTTGGGCTTCGCTTTTGCTTTGGGCTTGGCAGGCATCTTGGCTGGCATTGCTGCCGCGCTCGAGGCGGGTGCCACCACGGCCGCCGGGGTCACAGCCGCCGGCACGACCGCCTGCGGCGTGGGCGTCCAGGCGGCTTCACCCGCCCCTTCGTCCGCATCCATGCCCATGTCATCCGCTTCGGCCGAGGGGGCATAGCCCACGGCTTGCTCAACCCGCAGGTAGACCTCATCGCCGGCGCGCACCACATCGCTCACCAAAATGGCTACATCGTCGCCGGGGTATGCCTCGCCAACGCTATTGTGCTCAATTTGCATTGAGCGCACTTCTTCCACAAGGTCTGTGCTGGAGCCAACAACATGAATCTCGTCCCCCACCTTCAGGGGCGCGCTCAAGTTCAAGACCGCTGCGCTGGGACCGCCGAAGAAATGAGTGACGACCCCAATTTTCTTCTCGTTCATCTCCATGGTTATTCCTCCACAGGTGCTGGAATGATTAAATTACTATACAGCAACTGCAAGGGGCTTTCAACGCCAAGAATCGCTACAGTACAATCATTCGCATGGTAACTCTGGCAACAGGCCTCAATCCCCAACAACAACAGGCGCTACTAGCAGGCACAGGGCCTGTTTTGGTGCTGGCTGGCCCCGGATCGGGCAAAACGCGTGTTCTCACCCATCGAATCGCCTACCTCATCAGCGAATTAGGGGTAAATCCCTACAACATTCTCGCGGTTACTTTCACAAACAAGGCCGCCAAAGAGATGAACAACCGTGTCGAATCGCTGCTGGGCGGTCGCCCGCGCGGGCTGACCCTGGGCACCTTCCATTCCATTTGCGCCCGCCTGTTGCGCCAGGAGGCGGAGCACCTGCCGGTCAACCAAAACTTTGTCATCTACGACAGTGATGACCAGATCTCGATTGTGCGCCAGGCGCTCAAAGACCTGAATATTGATGAGAAGATGCACCGCGCCAGCGGCGTGCATGCCAGCATTTCGGCCGCCAAGAATGAGCTGGCCCTGCCCGAGGATATGCCCATCAACAGCTACCGAGACGAGGTTGTGGCGCGCGTCTACCAGCGTTACCAGCAGACCCTGCTGGCTAACAACGCCATGGATTTTGACGACCTGCTGCTGTGGACCGCCCACCTGTTGGACACCAATCCCGAAGTTCGTAAAAAATATGCCCAGCGTTATGAGCACATTCTGGTGGATGAGTTTCAAGACACCAACCAGGCTCAATACAGCCTGCTAAAGCATCTCGCCTCTGAATACCGCAACATCTATGTGGTCGGTGATACCGATCAATCCATCTACCGCTGGCGCGGCGCAGATTACCGCAATGTGCTGCGCTTCGAAGAAGACTATCCCGATGCGCAGGTCATTCTGCTTGAGCAAAACTATCGCTCCACCCAGCGCATTCTCGACGCCGCCATGGCAGTCATCGACCGCAATCCGCACCGCACGCGCAAACACCTGTTCACCGACCGCGGCACTGGCGCCAAAGTGCTCTACCAGCAAACGCTGAACGAGCAGGAGACTGGCAAGTTCATCGTCAATGCCATTGCCGGCATGGTGGCCGAGGGCGCCCGCACGGGCGACTTCGCCGTGATGTACCGCACCAACGCCCAATCCCGCCTGATCGAAGAAGCCTTCCTGTACGCCAACCTGCCCTATAAGCTCGTGGGCGCCCAACGCTTCTATGGCCGTCGCGAGATCAAAGATGTATTGAGCTATCTGCGTCTAGTATTCAATCCAAATGACGAGGTCAGCCTCAACCGCGTCATCAACGTGCCCACACGGCGCATTGGCATCAAGAGCCAGGCGGCGCTGCGCACCATTGCGTTACAAAACCGCACCACGCCGGGGGCGTTGCTGATGCATATGGGTGCCCATCCTGAAGACCCGCTCTTTGCGCCCATCTCCACGCCCACCGCGCAGGCCATGGCAGGCTTTGGCCGCAAGCTGGCGGTCTGGGTTCAATTGGCCCAATCCAACGTTGAGCCTTTGCCACTCATGGACCGCATCCTCACAGATATTGACTATCACGGCTATCTCACTGCCGATGGCCCGGAGGATGAGGCGCAGGATCGCTGGGACAACGTGCAGGAACTGCGCCGCCTGGCCGCCGAGTATGCCGGCAAAGCCCTGCCGGAATTTCTCGAGAATATTGCTCTCGTCTCAGACCAGGACACCATCGACGAATCTGCCGAGGTGCCCACCCTGCTCACATTGCACGCCGCTAAAGGGCTTGAGTTCGGTACCGTGTTCATCACCGGCCTGAACGACGGTGTGCTGCCGCACCAACGCGCTCTGGATGATCCCGAAGAAATGGAAGAGGAGCGCCGCCTGTTTTACGTGGGCATCACCCGCGCCAAGGATCAGTTGGTGCTCATCCATAACATGTACCGCAGTAATTACGGCTATGCCGAAGGTACACTGCCTTCGCGCTTTTTGGATGATCTCCCCGATGAGCTCATCGAGGGCGGCAACCAGGCGCGCCTGGAGCATCCCCACCGCCCAGACCGTTGGGAGAACCCGCGCCAGCGCTCCGCGCCGGTGCTGCAAACGCAGTTCAAGCCCGGCATGAATGTTCTGCATCCCACCTGGGGTGAAGGCATGGTGCTCAACAGCCGCATCCAGGATGACGATGAGTTGGTAGATATCTTCTTTCAGGAAGTGGGGCTCAAAAAAGTGATGGCGGCTTTCGCGAATTTAAAGCAACTACCCAAGGGTAAATAACATGAACGTATTTGTGAGTGGCGGCGCGGGCTATATCGGCTCCGCCGTTTCTGCCGAACTTATCGCCGCCGGGCACCAGGTCACCGTGTACGACTCGCTCATCACCGGGCACCGCCAGGCCGTGCCAGCCGAGGCCACCTTCATTCAAGGTGACCTTGCCGATGAGGCCGCGTTGCGCGTCGCCTTGGGGGAAGGCCGTTACGAAGCTGTGCTGCATTTCGCTGGTTTCATCGAGGCGGGCGAAAGCATGCAAGACCCCGCCAAGTATTTTGAGAACAACGTAACCAACTCGTTCAAGCTCATCGATGCCGCCCAGAAGGCTGGCGTACAACGCTTCGTCTTCTCCTCCACCGCTGCGGTGTACCGCAGCAGCGACCAGCCGCTGAGTGAAGAAGCTGCACTTGGCCCAGAGAACACCTATGGCCAAACCAAGCTGATGGTGGAACAAGCCCTCGAATGGTATCGCCGCGCCCACGGCCTGCGCTTCGCCGCGCTGCGCTATTTCAATGCCTCAGGCGCCTACCCAGACCGTGGCGAGGGCCACCAGCCTGAGAGCCATCTGATACCGCTGGTGTTGCGCGTAGCGCTTGGCCAGCGCAAAGATATTGCCATCTACGGGGATGATTACCCCACGCCAGACGGCACCTGTATCCGTGATTACATCCACCTGGCCGATCTGGCTTCCGCGCACATCCTCGCGCTGGAAGCATTGGGCGAGCGCGACAAGCTGGTCTATAACCTGGGCAGCGGCCGCGGCTACTCCGTGCGCGAGGTGATCGAGACGGCGCGCACCGTCACCGGCCACCCGATTCCGGCGCTGCACAGTCCGCGCCGGCCGGGCGACGCCGCGCGTCTGGTGGCATCGCCAGAACGAATCCAAAGCGAACTCGGCTGGAAGGCTGTACACTCAGACTTGGAAAATATTATGCGCAGTGCCTGGGCCTGGCATCAAAGCCACCCGCACGGATACGAATCATGAAGATCTATTTTGCCTGCTCCATCACCGGTGGCCGTGAAGACGAGGCCATCTACCGTCACATCGTCCAGGCGCTGCTAGATGATGGGCACGAGGTGCCTACCGCCGCCAATGCTGGCATCGCCAACACCGCTGGCCTCGAGACCGATCTTGACCCGCGCGAAGTCTACAGCCGCGACATTGAGTGGATCGATGACAGCGACACGCTCATCGCCGAAGTCAGCACGCCATCCCACGGTGTGGGTTATGAAGTTGGATATGCGCTGGAGCATCAGAAACCAGTATTGTGCATCTTCCGCCAGGGAGCCCGCGTCTCCAAAATGATCCTGGGCAACACTAAGCCTGGTTTGCAAATTGCAGACTATGCCACCGAGCAAGAAGCCATTGAAGATGTACGCAATTTCTTAGCGAATCTAAGCTAGGTGGCCAGCGGCAGCACCACGGTAAAGATGCTGCCTTCGCCTACTTTTGAATCCACCCAGATGCGCCCGCGGTGGTTCTCCACAATTGTTTTCACAATCGCAAGCCCCAACCCGGTGCCAGGAATGCTGGGCAGTGCATTGGTCGCGCGGTAAAAGCGTTCAAAGATACGCGTCTGTTCTTCCAGCGGGATGCCGGGGCCGGTATCGCCCACGTGCAGGATCAGCTGCTTCTGCTCTTTGCGTAGCATTACGCGCACCTCGCCGCCCGCTGGCGTATATTTGACTGCGTTGCCGATCAGGTTCGCCGCCACCTGGCCGAGCTGCGTGTGGCTGCCCAATACGGCGGGCAAATGCTCTGGCGCCGCCAGTTTAAACACCAACTGCTTGGCCTCGATTTGCGTCTGCAGATCCGCGGCGCTCTTTTCCACAATAGCTTTGAGGTCCACGGGGGCCAGCTCATCGATCAACCCCACCTCTACGCGGCCAAGGTCAAGCAGATCATCAATCAGCTCGGTGGTGGTGTGCACGCTGGTTTTGACGCGTTTGATGAACTCGGCTTGCTGCGGGTTCACTGGCCCCGCACGCTCGATCAGTTCCACATAACCCAGGATCGCCGTGAGCGGTGAGCGCAGGTCATGCGACACGGTGTTCACAAAATCCTTACGCAGATGATCGAGCTCAATGAGGTTTGTGATGTCGTGCAGGCTGATGGCCGTGCCCAGGCCAGCGATTGCCGAAAGCCGCACATCATAGGTGCGCCCGGCAGGGCTCTTCATTTCTACGTGAGCGTTATCTTCGGGGCTATCACTAAACAACGCCAGCACTTCTTTATTCGGAAAGACTTCGGGCAAAGGCCGCCCCACCGGGTCTTTGCTGCCCAGCGAAAGCGTTTTACGCATGGCGCGGTTGACCATCAACACTTTGTGCTCATGGTCCACCAGCATCACGCCATCGCTCACCTGCTGCAGGATGCTTTCCAGCTCAGCCAGGCGGCGTGCCAACGAGCCGGTGATACGCCCGGTCTCTTTGTGCAGCCAACCCTCCCAGCGGCGGCCGCGCTCCAAGGCGCGGTTGGCGGCTTCCAGCAATACGGCAGGCTCTACCGGCAGAGTGAGGTAATCCACAAAGCCCAGCTGCACGCCGCGCAGCAGCTCATGCTGCGTGGCATGCAAAGCCAGATACACCACCGGCAATGTGGGGTGACTGGTCTTGATCTCTTCGGCCAGTGCAAAGGGGTCTTCCTCGGCCAGCGGCCCCAGGAACAGCACACTGGGCACTTCTTCCAGCAGGGCACGTTGCAACTCTGCAGCGCTATGCGCCAGCGCAACCGTGTAGCCGGCTGGTTGCAGCACATGATGGGCCAGTTGCGAACTCAGCGCAACATCTGAAAGCGAGAGGAGCAATTGCGTTGGCACTGAACGAAATATAGCACGAGCCAGCTTTCTAACAATGCTCTTATTGACTCCCCCGGCCTGGGTCATAGAATACAGGTGCAACCCGAGCGTGACTCTATGGAATACAAAGACTATTACAAGGTGCTTGGGGTTGGCCGGGATGCTAGCGCGGAGGAGATCAAAAAAGCCTACCGCAAGCTGGCATTGCAATACCACCCAGACCGAAACCCAGGCGATAAAACAGCGGAAGACAAATTCAAAGAGGTCAATGAGGCCAACCAAGTCCTGAGTGACTCTGAAAAACGCGCCAAGTATGACCAGTTGGGCAGCGCCTATACCCAATGGGAGCGCGGCGGCCAGCCCGGCGGTTTCGACTGGGGCCAATGGGCCAGCCGTGGCGCCGGCCGCACTGAATACGCAGACCCCGCCGATGTGTTCGGTGGGCGCATGGGCGGCTTCTCTGATTTCTTTGAGCAGATCTTTGGCGGTGGCTTCACGCAAACGGCCGCCCGCCAAACACGCCAACGTACAGCCCCCGCGTATGAGCAGGCCATTACCATCAGCCTGGAAGAAGCCTTCCGCGGCGGCACACGCCTCCTGCAGCTTGAGGGCAAGCGGCTGGAGGTAAAGATTCCGCCGGGGGCACAAACCGGCACCAAGATCCGCATGGCTGGTGCCGCCAACGGCGCGGACCTGTACCTGGTGGTGAATGTGTCCGCCAACCCGCGCTTCACACGCGAGGGCGACAACCTGCGCACCGAAGTGAGCGTAGACCTGGCTACTGCCGCTGCGGGCGGCGAAGTGCACGTGCCCACCCTGGAAGGTGAGCTGGTGCTGACCGTGCCCGCCGGCACGCAGCCCAACCAATCCTTCCGGCTCAAGGGCAAGGGTATGCCCAAGCTCAAGCAACCCAGCACGCGCGGTGATCTCTTCGCCCAGGTGCGCGTGCAGATCCCTAAAGTAACCAATCCGGACGAGAAGGCATTTCTCGAAACCCTGACCAAGCGCAGCTAGCGCACAAGAGGAATTATGAAAACACAACGCAATCGTTCGTTCGTAGCCGTCATCAGCGTGCTGGTGCTGGCCGCGCTGGCCTGTGGCAGCATCCAGTTGCCGGATGCCAGCCAGGCTCTGCAGGAATTCAGCGACCAGATTCAGAACCAAGTAGAGGACATGGAGCTGCCACAGGTGCAGCCCAATTCTGAGATCCAGGTCTCGAGCGACATGCTCTCGCAGCAAGAAGCGCTCACCTCGCTCTACAAAGCGGTCAGCCCTGGTGTGGTCTCGATTGCTGTGGCGGCAGAGGGTGGCAGTGGCCAGGGGTCGGGCTTCGTGTACGACACACAAGGGCACATTGTGACCAACTACCATGTGGTTGAAGGCGCCCAATACATTGAAGTGACTTTTCCTTCTGGCTTTCAGGCCGTGGGTGAAGTCATCGGGCAAGACCTTGATTCAGATCTGGCTGTGTTGCGCGTCGATGCTCCGGAGGCAGAGCTTACTCCTCTGGTGATGGGTGACTCCAATACTTTGGAAGTTGGCCAGTACGTTGTAGCCATCGGCAACCCGTTTGGTCTCAGCGGCAGCATGAGCGTTGGCATCATCTCCAGCAAAGGGCGCACGCTGGACTCGATGAACATTGCCCCCAACTCCAACCAGTTCTTTGCCGCCGGTGACATCATCCAGACAGATGCGGCCATCAACCCCGGCAACTCTGGCGGGCCGCTGCTGAACTTGTATGGTGAAGTCGTTGGGGTCAACCGTGCCATTCGCTCGTTCAGCTTCACCGAATCGGGTGATGCACTGAACTCTGGGATCGGCTTTGCCGTTTCCGTGAACATTGTGAAGCGTGTCGTGCCCAGCCTGATCGAGACTGGCACATACGAGTATCCCTATCTCGGTTTGAGCAGCTCCAGCAACCTCAGCCTGGCGGCCGCACAACAACTGGGGCTGCAAAGCACCAACGGCGCCCTGGTGGCCAGCGTGGTGGAAAGCGGGCCCTCCGCCTTGGCAGGCTTGCAAGAAGGCGACATGATCACGGCCATCAACGGCCAGCAGGTCAAGAATTTTGACGAGCTGATCGCCTATCTGTTTGGCAATACCGGCCCCGGTGATGTAGTCACCCTCGAAGTCATTCGTTCCGGGGAGACCCAGCTGATCGATCTCACCCTGGGTGCTCGCCCTGTTTCCCCCTAGACATAGATGTAAAGAGCAACAAATAAAAGCGGCCACAAGTGGCCGCTTTTTTATTGCGTATCAAAGGTGAGGCGCATGATGAGCTCGTCATCATCTGTCTCACCGGTATCCACAAAGCCGAGCTTCTGGTAGAACGGCTGCGGGCTGTGTTCATCGGGCACGTAGCTCAGCGTCATCTCAGTGGCCTTGGGCAACTGCTTCACACGCTCGATCAGCAATTGCATCGCCTGATAGCCATAGCCCTTGCCCTGGTGCTCGGCGCCAATCAAAAAGCGCCACAAGTAGTACTTGCCCTGCTCCGGGTCTTCTTCCATCATCATGAAGCCCACGGGCGTTTCGCCGGCATAGACGGCGCGGTACCAGGCTTTGGGTTCAAACAGCGCCTCGGCCAAGGAGTAGGCGTTTGGCGCCACGAATTTCTCCTGCGAGGGAGCGACGCTCAACTTCAGAATGGCGTGAACGTTGTCAGCCGTGATAGGGCGCAAACTTACAGTGGTCACTTTTATTCTCCTACCGGCGGCGCGGCAGAGCCGCCGTAATCCAGCACTTCACGATGTTGAGCACCGGGCTTCTGCGGCCCGATGATGCCGCGTGCTTCCATCTGCTCGATGATGCGTGCGGAGCGGGTGTAGCCGATGCGCATGCGGCGCTGCAACATGGAGATGGAGGCGCGGCCGCGGCGGCGCACCAGGTCTACCGCTTCAGCAAACATGCTGTCTTGGTCGTCTTGATTCTGAATTTCTTCGATCTCTTCCCAAATGGGAATTTGCTTAAGCGGCAGGTTGCTGGCCAAGGCCACATCACCTTCGTGGTCGGTAGCCGTGCCTGCGGCGCCAGCGTGCGCTTGCTCGGTGCTGCCAGCGAAGCTGCGCCAGTGCATGACGATGCGTGTGATCTCGCTCTCAGCCAGGAAGGCGCCTTGTAGGCGCACGGCAGCCGGGGCATCCGGTGGCTGGAAGAGCATGTCACCCTTGCCCAGCAAACGCTCGGCGCCGGGCTGGTCAAGGATCACGCGGCTATCCGTAGTGCTGGCCACGGCGAAGGCGATGCGCGCCGGGAAGTTGGCTTTGATGAGGCCAGTGACCACATCCACTGAAGGGCGCTGGGTGGCCAGCACCAAGTGAATGCCAGTGGCGCGTGCCAATTGAGCCACACGCGTGATGAGTTTTTCGGTTTGGTCTGGGGCGACCATCATCAGGTCAGCCAGCTCATCAATAATCACGACCAGATAGGGCAGCTTCTCGCCGCCCGGCTGAACGCGTTGGTTGTAGTCGGTAATGTGGCGCGCCCCTACTTTGGAAAACTTCTGATAGCGCTTGTCCATTTCATGGGTGACCCACTGCAGGATGCCGACCACGCGGTCAATCTCCACCACCACCGGAGTGAGCAGGTGGGGGATGCCGTTGTAACCAGTCAGCTCCACGCGCTTAGGGTCGATCATGATGAGACGCAATGTCTCAGGCGTGTTGTTGAGCAGCAGACAGCAGATCAGCGCGTTCACACACACCGATTTACCGGAGCCTGTGGCGCCCGCAATGAGCATGTGCGGCATGGCCGCCAGATCCGCCGAGACGGCATTGCCGGCGACATCCTGCCCGAGGGCGAAGCGCAGCGGCGAGCGCATGCGCGTGAAGGACTCGCTCTCAACGACATCGCGCAGCGCCACGCGGCCGATCTGCTCATTGGGCACCTCGATACCCAAGTAGCCTTTGCCTGGCACGGGCGCCTGCACGCGAATGCGTGAGGCGGCCAGGGCCAGGGCTAGATCATCCGCCAGAGCAGCGATCTTACCGACGCGTACGCGGGTGCGGCCGCCACGCGTCTCGACGAATTCCGGCTCGACGCCGAACTGCGTGATGGTGGGGCCGCGGTTAATTTCGACAACACGAGCCGGCGCGCCGAAGGAGTGCAAGGTTTCTTCGATGAGCTCGCCGCGCTGGCGGTCTGCATCGGCGCTGAAACTGACCACATCACCGGGGTCGAGCATCTCGGCCACGTCAGGCAATACCCACGCAGGCTGAGTTGCGGCTGGCGCGGTAGCGGTTTCGGCAATCTCTTCGCTGAGCTGTTCAGTGATTTGGTTGATCTCGGCTTGCTGCTCCGCGCTCATTTGTGGTGCGGCAGCTTGTGTCGCCGCGGCAGGGGTCTCAGCATAAGGCTGTGGCGGGCTGGTGCTGTAAACCGGTTCGGCCGGCTCGTAGGGCGGCCATTCGTCTGGCTCGGCTTGTATGCTGCGGCGCGAACTGCGCAAGGTATCGAGCAGCGGCGGCAGCCAGGTCACCAGGCTGCTGGCCGGCAGGTCGAAGGCCAAGAGGATGCCGATGACCAGCCAGGTCAGCGCGCTGACCCACATCCCCGCCGGCCCAAGGCCGGCCAGCAAGCCATTGTAGAAGGCGGCGCCAATATGCCCGCCGCCCATGCCTTGCTCGGCGAGCTGGGTGGCCGCCCCGCTATCCACCGGGAAGAGGACCATGTGCAGAAGGAGCAGCAAATTACCAAAGAGCAGGCCAATACCCACCAGACGGCGCGAGCGCAGCGGCGGGATGCGCTCAAAATGGCGCAGCACCAGCCACACCCCCAAGACGATGAGGGCCACAGGGAAAAGGTACAGACCCCAGCCCAGGCCGCCGCGCAGCAGGCGCAGCCAGGCTTCGCCAAAGCTGCCCGGCGAGCTGGAGAACACCAGCAGCAGCGTCAGCGTGCCGATGGCGGCCAGCAGGATGCCGAGCGCATCGAGCTTGCGGTCTGGCGAGATGCTGTTCCAGAACGATTCAATGGCAGGCAAAATTTGCGGCTCATAGGAGCTTTGGCCGCGGGAGCTTTTCTTGGTAGGACGTTTCTTCTTAGCCATAGTTCAAAATTGGGTTTTGAGTATAGCGCAAGCAAATTTGCCGCACATCGGGGACACCGGCTTGTGTTTTTCTCTCTAGGAGACTAGCGTTATACGACGAAGTTTTAATCATCATCATAGGTGGCGAGACCACCGTTAAAAGTTAAACCTTTGGAGACGCGGCAAACCCTCATACAAAGAGATTACCTTTAATGCTGCCTGCGAAGGCAAAAATAGCGGCACTGTCAAGCAGTTATACTGACGCTGAAACGAGGAATTTTGTTCGAAATCACTTTCTTAGGCACCTCTGCCTCGGCGCCGTCTGTGCACCGCGGACTTTCCGCCCACATCATCAAGCATGATGAGTATCGCTTCCTGGTGGACTGTGGCGAGGGCACCCAACGCCAGATCCTCAAATCCGGCCTGGGTTTCAAGCGCCTCAATCACATCCTGATCACACACGGCCATCTGGACCATATTTTGGGTCTGGCTGGCTTGTTCTCCACCTTCACCCGCTGGGAGACGCTGGAAGATATTGAGATCATGGCGGGCAGCTGGACGCTGGAGCGCATTGAGGCGTTGCTGTATGGCGTGCGCGTGATCCCTAAGGGCAAACAGAACCCGGTCAACGTCAGCCTGAAAGCGGTGGCGCCGGGGGTGATCTTTGAAACTGAGGATTTTGATATCCGTGCCTTTGCGGTGAGCCACCGCGGGCCAGACTGCCTGGGCTTTGTATTTGAGGAACCCGCCCGCCGCCCGTTCCTGCCCGAGAAGGCCGAGGCGCTGGGCGTGCCCAACGGCCCGCTGCGCCGTGACCTGGTGCTGGGCAAGACGGTGACCTTGGCGGATGGCCGCACGGTGCAGCCCCACGAAGTGCTTGGTGAGGAAGTGAAGGGCGCCAAACTGGTGCACATTGGCGACACCGGGCGCACCGACGATGTGGTGGAGCACTGCCGCGCCGCAGATGCGCTGGTGATCGAGGCCACCTACCTAGAATCTGAGCGGGACATGGCGCGTGATTTCGCGCACCTGACGGCGCGCCAGGCCGCTGAGCTGGCCGTGGAAGCGGGCGTGGGCAAACTGCTGCTCACGCATATCTCACGCCGCTACCGCGAGAGCGATGTGCTGGCCGAAGCGCGGGCGATCTTCCCCAATGTGGCCGTGGCGCGTGATTTTGATACCTTCCAGGTAAAGCGGGGCGAGGTAGTCAAGGTGGGTAAGCCGAAGCCGGAGAAGGGCGGACGGAGTGCGGGGGAGGTGGAAGAATAGTGCGCTGCGTAGCAGCGCGGCAGTTTGCTTCGCAAACTGCGGTGAGCAGTAAAACACGCGGGTAAAGGAAATCCGCGCTGTTTGGAAGATAGGTCTGCAAGGATCCTTCGCTGGCGCGGGGTTCCTGCGCTGCTGCGCAGCGCGGCTGGTGCAGACGTTAGCACCCGCTCAGGATGACACGGGGTGTTAGAGCGATGTGCTGGCCGAGGCGCGGGCAATCTTCCCCCAATGTGGCCGAGGCGCGTGACTTTGATGCCTTCCAGGTGAAGCGGGGTATTGAGAGCAGTGTGAGACCAGTTTGACACTGCCCCCGCCTAACGATATACTCGCCTGCAATTGAATAGGAGTTTGTGCGTTGCGCAGCAACGCTAGCAAACTCCAACGCGTGGGCTTGCCCACGCAACTCATCCAGAGAGGTGGAGGGAATCGGCCCTTTGAAGCCTCGGCAACCCCCTGAAACGGACGGTGCCAAATCCGACAGACGAATTCTGGGAGATGAGGCGATGAAGTCTAGTTTCAGTCGCCTCTTGTATAGAGGCGTTTCGTTTTTAAGACCCAGTGAGGGGTAAACAGTGATTGGTGAGCAGGAAACCTGTTCACTGGGTTACCGAAGACTGCTCACTGCACTTTGGAGGTTTTTTCTTGAGCACACACCGCACCTACACCCGCCGTGGCTTTTTGGATGCGCTGGCCAAGCGCGTACTGGTCTATGACGGCGCCATGGGCACCAGCTTGCAGAACATGCACCTCACCGCAGAGCACTACGGCGGCGAGCAGTACAACGGCTGCCCAGACTATCTCAACATCACCTACCCCGATGCGCCTGCCGCGGTGCACCGCTCCTACCTTGAAGTAGGCGTGGATGTGATCGAGACCAACACCTTCCGCAGCAACCGCCTGACACTGGGCGAGTACGGCCTGGGCGAGCGCACCATCGAGATCAATATGGTGGCGGCGCAACTGGCACGCAAGTTGTGCGACGAGTTCAGCACGGCCGAGCAGCCGCGCTTCGTGGCCGGCTCCATCGGCCCCAGCGGCAAGCTGCCCAGCGCCGATGACCCCACCCTGTCTGACATCACCTATGACGAGTTGGTCGAGCTGTTCCGCGAGCAGGCCGTGGGCCTGATCCGCGGCGGTGTAGATGTGCTGCTGATCGAGACCTCGCAAGACATTCTGGAAGTGAAGGCCGTCATCAACGGCATCCAGAAAGCCTTTGAAGACACCGGCGAAGTGCTGCCACTGCAGTGCCAGGTGACGCTGGACGTTACCGGGCGCATGCTGCTGGGTACGGACATCGCCGCGGCGTTGACGATCCTAGAGGGCATGCCCATCGACGTCATCGGCCTCAACTGCTCCACCGGGCCGGAACACATGCGCCAGCCGATCAGCTACCTGGGTGAGCACACCCATCTGCCCGTCTCTGCCATCCCCAATGCCGGTCTGCCGCTCAACGTCAATGGCGAAGCGGTGTACCCGCTGGAACCCGCCCCGTATGCCGAGGCCATGCTTGAGTTTGTGAGCAAGCACCACGTGAGCGTCGTGGGCGGCTGTTGTGGCACCACGCCTGAGCACCTCAAGCAGCTGATAGAGAAGCTGAACCACCATCCCGCCCCGCCGCGCGCCGACAAACCCCTGGCGCGTTTGTCTTCCTCCATGCAGGCCACCAGCATGGCGCAGGAGCCGCCGCCGCTGCTCATCGGTGAGCGCCTCAACGCCACCGGCAGCCGCCTGTTCAAGCGCCTGTTAATGAATGAGGACTTTGATGGCATTCTGGAGATGGCGCGCGAGCAGATCGCTGGCGGCGCACACACACTGGATATCAGCGTGGCGCTGACCGAGCGCCCGGACGAAGCCTATTTGATGAGCAAGGTGGTCAAGAAACTGGCCATGGGCATTGAAGCCCCGCTGGTGATCGACTCCACCGAGCCGGAAGTGATGGAAGTGGCGCTCAAGATCGCGCCCGGGCGCTGTCTACTCAACTCCACGCATTTGGAGGCCGGCCGCCCCAAGATGGACCGCGTGCTCAAGCTGGCCAAAGAGCACAACGCCGCCGTGCTCATCCTCACCATTGATGAGACCGGCATGGCCAAAACGGCTGAACGCAAGTTTGAAGTAGCCAAGCACATTCACGACATTGCCGTGGATGAGTTCGGCTTCCGTGCGGAAGACTTGGTCTTCGATGTGCTCACTTTCCCACTGAGCACCGGCCAGGAAGAGTTTGCCAACAGCGCGGTGGAGACCATCAACGCCATCCGCGACATCAAAACCAAGCTGCCAGGCTGCTTCACGTCATTGGGCGTGAGCAACGTCAGCTTTGGCCTCAGCAAGACCGCCCGCCCCGTGCTCAACAGCATGATGCTGCACTTCTGCGTGCAGGCCGGGCTGGACATGGCCATCGTGCATGCCAGCAAGGTCAAGCCATACGCCGAGATTCCCGAAGAAGAGCGCGTGCTGATGGAAGATCTCATCTTCAACAAGCGCCCGGATGCGCTGCAGAAGGTGATCGAGTTCTACGAGAACCGCGCCCCCACGGAAGACGATGGCGCTGAAGATCCGACTGAAGGCATGACCTCGGAAGAGAAGCTGCACTGGAGCATTCTGCACCGTCACAAAGAAGGCGTGGAAGACGCTATTGACGAAGTCATCGGCCGCAAGGAGCACAAGAGCAACCACATCACCGCGGTGGGCTTGCTCAACAACACGCTGCTGCCGGCGATGAAAGAAGTGGGCGACAAGTTTGGCGCCGGCGAGCTGATCCTGCCGTTCGTGCTGCAATCGGCCGAAGTCATGAAGAAATCCGTCAACCACCTTGAGAACTATCTCGAAAAGGTGGAAGGCGTGAGCAAGGGCAAGGTCGTGCTCGCCACTGTGTACGGAGACGTGCACGATATTGGCAAGAACCTGACCAAGACGATCCTGGTCAACAACGGCTACGAAGTGTTCGACCTGGGTAAGCAAGTGCCCGCCGAGACCATCATCAGCAAAGCGGAGGAAGTGGGCGCCACCGCCATCGGCCTGAGCGCGCTGCTGGTAAGCACCAGCAAGCAGATGCCGCTGATCGTCAACGAGCTGCAGCGCCGCGGCCTCAAGTACCCAGTGCTGGTGGGCGGCGCGGCGATCAACCGCCGCTTCGGCTGGCGCATCCTCTACACCGAGGGCGGTGCGCCCTACCAGCCCGGCGTCTTCTACTGCCAGGATGCCTTCGAGGGCTTGGAGACGATGGACAAGCTCATCGATGAACCCAAGCGCACTGAGCTTATCGAAGATATCTTCACCAAGGCCGCCAAGGAGCTGGAGCGCGAGAGCAAGCCGCGCCAGGTGGCACGCGTCACCGGCCGTTCGGCCGTTGGCCCAGCGTCAAGCATCCCCACCCCGCCGAAGTGGGGTGTGCACGTGGTCAAGGAAATGCCGCTCGATCTGGTCTTTGAGTGCCTGTACAAAAACGAACTCTATCGCCTCTCCTGGGGCGCCAAGAACAAGCAAGGCGCCGAGTGGGAGCAGATCTCCAAGGAATTTGACGAGCGCCTGGCACGCATGGAAAAGCATGCCAAGCAAACCGGCTGGCTGAAACCGCAAGCGGTCTACGGCTACTGGCCGGCGCAGGCGCAGGGCGAGGAGTTGATCGTGTACGACCCGGCCAGCCTGGGCTCTGCCAAGCCCAGCGAGCTGACCCGCTTCGGCTTCCCGCGCCAACCCAGCGGCGAGCTGCTGTGCCTGGCGGATTACTTTGCTCCGGTGGATAGCGGCAAGATGGATGTGGTCGCCTTCCAGATCGTGACGGTGGGGCAACAGGCTACCGAAGAGATGGAGAAGCTGCAGGCCGCCGGCGACTATACCGAGGCCTACTTCATGCACGGCCTGGGCGTACAAACTGCCGAGGCCACCGCTGAGTTCCTGCACCGCCATATCAAGCGTGAGCTGGGCCTGGAAGCCAAACGCGGCAAGCGCTATTCGTGGGGCTACCCGGCCATCCCCGAAGTGGATGACCACGCCAAGGTCTTTGCGCTGCTGCCGGCCGAAAAGGAGCTGGGCATGCAACTGACCGATGGCTTCCAACTGATGCCCGAGCAATCCACGGCAGCGATCATCCTGCACCACCCTGAGGCCAAGTACTACAGCGTGGGCGAGAGCCGCGTAGAGCAGCTGATGCGTGAGCGCGGGTAGTAGTGCAGATGAGTCATTTTTTAAACGCACTCAACAAAACCACCCCCCTGCTCGCTGACGGTGCCATGGGCACTGTGCTGCACGAGCGTGGCGTGGCCTTTGCGCGCAGCTTTGATGAGCTGAACCTGATCGACCCCCAGCTGGTGACCAGCATCCATGCGGAGTACATTGCCGCCGGGGCCGAGATCCTGATGACCAATACCTTCGGCGCCAACCGCTTCCGCCTGGCCGAGCACGGCCTGGAGGAGCGGGTGGCCGAGATCAACCAGCGCGGCGTGGAGCTTGCGCGAGCCGCGGCTGCTGAAGCCGACCACCCGGTGTGGGTGGCGGGCGATATCGGGCCGCTGGGTGTACGCCTGGCGCCGTTCGGGCGCGTGCAACCTGAAGATGCACGCGCCGCCTTCGAGGAGCAGATCCGCGGCCTGTTACTAGGCAAGCCCGACCTGCTGCTCATCGAAACAATGACCGATCTCTACGAGGCGCGCGAGGCGGTATTGGCCGCCAAGGCACTGAGCGAGCTGCCCGTACTGGCCTCGATGACCTTCACGCGCGATGACCGCACTTTGCTGGGCGACACGCCCAGCAAAGTAGCCACCAAGCTGCACGAAGCCGGCGCCAACATCATCGGCATTAACTGCTCCGGCGGCCCAGCGCAACTGCTGCGCATTCTCAAGCAGATGAAAGAGACGGTACCCGGCGCCACGTTTTCGGTGATGCCCAATGCTGGCTGGCCGGAACAGGCTGCTGGCCGCATCCTATACCCGGCCGGGCCGGAGTACTTCGGGCAGTACGCGCAGGCGTTTGCCCGCGCCGGCGCCAGCATCGTGGGCGGCTGTTGCGGCAGCACGCCGGCGCACATCGCCGCCATGCGCGCCGCGCTGGACGACCCTCAATCCGTGGAGCCTGTCGAGAACGGCCAAATACGCATCATTGAGCGCACGGAGAAGGTGACTGGCACAGACAAAGGCTCCGAGTTGGCTGAGAAGTTTGCCAAGGGGCGCTTCGTGGTGGCGGTGGAGATGGACCCGCCGCGCGGCCTCTCCACCAGCAAGCTGCGCCGTGGCGCAGAGTTGCTGGAAGATGCCGGGGCGGATGTCATCAACGTGGCGGACAGCCCGATGGCACGCATGCGCATGAGCCCGTGGGCGGTGTGTGAGCTGCTGCAGCGCGAAGTGCAGATCGACACCACGCTGCACTTCCCCACACGCGGGCGCAACTTGCTGCGCGTGCAGGGCGACCTGCTCGCCGCGCACGTGCTCGGCATCCGCAACGTCTTCGTCGTGATGGGCGACCCCACCGCCATCGGTGATTATCCGGATGCGATGGACAACTATGACCTGGCGCCCACCGGCCTGATCAAGCTCATCAAGCAGGGCTTCAATTCCGGCATAGACCATGCTGGGGCCGAGATAGGCCAACCGACCTCGTTCTTTGTCGGTGCGGCGCTCAACCTGGCCCCGCCCGACCCCGAGCGTGAGATCAAGCTGCTCAAACGCAAGCTGGCCAATGGCGCTGACTTCTTCCTGACCCAGCCGGTCTACGAGCCGGGCAAGGCGCGTGAATTTCTGCAGATGCTGGCAGACAGCGGCCAGCCGCTGCAGAAGCCGCTGCTGGTGGGCGTGCTGCCACTGTTCAATGCGCGTCATAGCACCTTCCTCAACAATGAGGTGCCGGGTATCTCCATTCCCGAAGCGATCCATGCACGCATTGAGAAAGCTGGCAACAAAGACCAGACCGCGGCGGAAGGCATCAAGATCGCAGCCGAGATCATTGAAGAAATTAAGCAATGGGGGCAGGGTGTGTACCTGATGCCACCCTTCAGCCGCTACGACCTGGCGGCCGAGCTGATAGACAAAATAAGAGCTAGCGATCGCTAGCTCTTATTTTTTAGCTTTGTTTTCTTTTAGCGCTTAGGCTCGCAACTGTGCGCCCAGCTCCTGCGTGATGCGGCGGATGATGCGGTCACGCAGCTTGGCCACCTCATCATCAGTGAGGGTGCGTTCCGCATGCTGATAAGTGAGCTGATAGGCCAGGCTCTTCTTGCCCGCACCAATCTTGTCACCGCGGAAGACATCGAACAGCGTCACCCCAGCCAACAGGTTGCCGCCCGTCTGGGCGATCATCGCCTCCACCTTGCCCGCCGGCACACTCTCGTCCACCACCAGGGCCAGGTCTTCGATCACCGGCGGATACTGCGGCACCGGGCGCGAGTCGAAGCGCTCCGGCACCAGCTCACCCAATACATCCAAGTTCAAGGTGATGGCTTGCAGGGTGTGCGCGCCCAAGTCATACTGGCTTTGCACCTGCGGGTGCAGCTCGCCGAAGACAGCCAACTGGCGTTCGCCAGCCAGCACGCGGGCGCACTTGCCCGGGTGGAAGCTGGGATGCTCGCCCGGCTCATACTGCAAGCCATGCAGGCCGAGACCGGCCAAGAGCTCGGCGACGACACCTTTGGCGGCGTAGAAATCATAGGCGGCGCTGTCAGCCGCCTGCCAATCGGCGGGCTGCTGCTGGCCGCCGAGGATGACGACGAGCCGCTGCAGTTCATCCGGCAGAGTCTCTTCGGAGGCATGGAACACCGGCCCAACCTCGAACAGGGCGATGCGCTGGCGCTGGCGGGCATTGCGCTCGGCAATCTCCAGCACCGAGGCGAGCAGGCTCTTGCGCAGCACGGTGCGCTCCTGCGAGATGACATTGGCCAGTTTGACGTAGGGCTTATCATCCGGCGCAGTGTCAGGCGGCAGGCGGCGGGCCTCTTCTTCTGGCGAAGTGAGCCGATAGGTCATCACTTCCTGAATGCCCATGCGCGCCAGCAGATCCTTGACGCGCTCCTCCAGCTCCAACGGCGGGTTGCCGTGTTGCGGCGGCAGCGCATCGGCGATACGCGTGGCGGGGATGTTGTCATAGCCATAGATACGCGCCACCTCTTCCATGAGATCCGCTTTGCCCACAACGCCGGTTTCGATATCCAGGCGATGGTCTGGCACGGTCACCAGCAGGCCATCACCTTGCAGCTTGACCTCAAAACCGAGCGCGATGAGGATCTTGCTCATCTCCTCATTGCTAAGGGCGACCCCCAGCCAACGCTTGGCATCCGCCGGGCTGATTGCGATCTGCACCACTTCGGCAGGCTTGGGATATTCGTCCACCAGGCCCGCATCCACCACGCCGCCTGACCATTGGCGCATGAGCTCCAGCCCGCGGCTGACGCCGCGCGGCGCCATGGCAGGGTGCACACCGCGCGAGAAGCGATAGGCGGCCTCAGACGACATGCGCTGGGCTACCAGCGTCTTGCGGACATTGATAAAGTTCCACGACGCGCCCTCGAGCAGCACGTTGCGCGTGGTCTCGGTCACTTCAGACTCGAGGCCGCCCATGATGCCGCCGATGGACAGCGAGCCAGCCGTGTCACACACCAGCACAGTGAAGTCATCCAGCTTGCGCTCAACATCATCCAGCGTGGTGAGCGTTTCGCCCTGTTTGGCTGGGCGCGTGATGATGGTGGGCGTCTTGCCGCCGGCGCGCTGCACGAGCACATCGTAGTCAAAGGCGTGCAGCGGCTCGCCAAGCTCGAGCATGGCGTAGTTGGTGGCATCCACGATGTTGTTGATGGGGCGCATGCCCGCCAGGCGCAGACGTTGCTGCACCCAGTCTGGGCTGGGCTTGATCTCCACATTATGCAGCATGCCGAGCACAAAGCGCGGGTTAAGCTCGCTGTCTTTGATATCGATCTTGACCGCGCCATCGATCTTGGGCCCAGCGGCCTGCACATCTGTGGGCATCGGCTTAAGGGCGCGGCCGGTGAGGGCGGCAATTTCACGCGCGACGCCGTAGATATTGGCGTCACGCGCAATGTTGGGCGTGATGGCGATGGTGAGCACCGCATCGCCGAGCAGATCGGCCAGCGGTGTGCCGGGCTTGGCGCTCTCGGGCAGGAAGATGATGCCTTCATGCTCCTCGGAGATGCCCAGCTCCTTGGCAGAGCACACCATCGAGTACGAATCCACGCCACGGATCTTGGTGCGTTTGAGCACCGTCTTGTGCATGCCCTCCTGGTGGCCATCGTAGATCTCGGCGCCTTCTTTGGCATAGGCCACTTTGAGCGGCGGCTTTAGCTCGCCTTGGCCGCGGTACTCAAACAGATTCGGCGCGCCAGTGAGCACGGTATGCTCCTGCTCGCCATCGAAAAGACGGCACAGCACGAGACGATCGGCATTGGGGTGCGGGCCAACCTCGCGAACCTCGGCCACGACCAATTTCTCAGGATCCCAGGAGAGACCGCTGACCTTGGTCTGCTGCAGGCCACTAGGCATAGGCAAGCCGATGTAGTGGATCTCTTCGACTTCGAGGCCGGCCACAGTCAACGTATGAGCCAGCTCCTCGAGATTGATGCCTTCAAGGTCAACAAAATCCTTCAGCCAGGAAAGAGGCGTCTTCATTAGAACTGCTCCAAAAAGCGCATGTCATTGCGCCAGAAATAGCGAATGTCTTCAATACGGTAGCGCAGCATTGTCAGGCGTTCTGGCCCCATGCCGAAGGCAAAGCCGGAATACTTCTCGGGGTCGTAACCGCCGTTGCGCAACACATTGGGGTGCACCATGCCGCTGCCCAAGATCTCCAGCCAGCCGCTGTGCTTGCATACCGAGCAGCCGGAGCCGCCACACACGAAGCACTCTACGTCCATCTCGGCGCTGGGTTCCGTGAAGGGAAAGTGCGAAGCGCGGAAGCGCGTACGCACATTGGCGTTGAAGAAGCGCTGGGCGAAATCGGTGAGCGTGCCCTTGAGGTCACCAAAGGTGATGTTCTCGCCCACCGCCAACCCCTCCACCTGGGTGAATTGCACTTCTGAGCGCGAGGAGACCTGCTCAAAGCGATAGCACATGCCCGGCAGCACGATACGGATCGGCGGCGGGTTGCCAGGGCCCTTGGCGGCGTATTCACGCATGGCATGGATCTGCCCGGCCGAGGTGTGGGTGCGCAGCAGGGTTGGGTTATCCGGCGCGCCGCCCTCTACATAGAAAGAGTCTTGCATCTCACGCGCCGGATGGTTGGGCGGAAAGTTGAGCAACAGAAAGTTGTATTCATCCGTCTCTACATCGCGCGAGCGGTAGACCTGAAAGCCCATTTGGGCAAAGATGGCATTGATGCGGCGCAGGGTCTGCGTGATGGGGTGCAGGCGGCCCAGCGCAATCGAGCGGCCGGGCAGGGTCACATCCAGCGTCTCGCTGCTGAGCGACTGGCGCAGACGCGCACCTTCCAGTGCGTTGCGCTTTTCATCAAAGGCGGCTTCGAGCGCCAGCTTGACCTCGTTGGCCTGCTTGCCGGCCAGCGGGCGCTCCTCAGCGCTGAGTTGGCCCAGGCCTTTCAGCGCCTGGGTGAGCGCAGCATTGCGGCCGAGCTGGGCCACCTTCCACTGCTCCAGCGCATCCAGATCGTGCACGGCGTTGAGCGCCGCCAGCGCCTGCTCACGTATTGTTTGCAAATTCTCCATGCGTGTTCCTCCAAAAACAACAAAAAAGCTCCAGTCCACTCAAAGGGACGGGAGCTCCGCGGTACCACCCAGATTGCAGCCGCCATGCGGCTACCACTCAACCAACGGCCGCACTGCGGCGCATGGTTTCCCTGTATCGTGGGAGCACGGCTGGCTCTAGTAGCGGCTGCCGGCGGCAGTAGCATTCAAGCGAGCAACTCGAGAGGGAACTTCAGCGCAGGATACTGGGCGGGCTTGCAGTCTGGGCCACGCCTCCCTGGGCAGTAAGACAGTGCGCTTACTTTCCTCTGTCAACGTTGTGTATTCGTGATGTGCGTCTATTATGCGCCAAAGAAACGCAATGTCAAGCCGCAGCCGCAGCAGCCTGCTCGGCCAACAGTTCCTTCAAGCGCGGATGGTCTGCATACACGCCACGGTACTTCTCCGGCAGCATCACTGCAATGCGGCACATGATCTCATCTGTACCGCGCTCCAGCTCGGCCTGGCGGTTGCCAGGTGTGAAGGGCGGCAAGGTGAAGGGGTCACCGATGGTGGCGGTGAGCACGGGCTTGCGCAGGCGCAGCCAATCGCCGGCTGAGTCCTCCGTGCCCGTCACCGCCATGGGGTAGATCGGCGCGCCGCTGGAGATGGCCAGGTAGGAGGCGCCCTCTTTGGCTTTCAGCATGGCCTTGGTGGGGCTGCGCGTACCTTCGGGCGCCAGGCCAAAGATGCGGCCTTCTTTGAGCGCCTGCAGGGCTTTGCGCAGCGCGTTCATGTCCACATTCTCACGGTCAAGCCAGATACCATCAGCGGCTTTGATGAAGAAGGAATAGAGTGGATTGTTCTTGTGCTTGTCGGCCACCCAGCCGGTGAGGTCAGGGCGACGGATGCATACCAGGCCAAGGGCCGGATCCAGAAAGCCGAGATGATTGATGGCCACAATGGCGGCGCCTGTGCGCGGAATTTTCTCGGCACCCGTGATGGTGACATCGCAAAGGTGTTTGAGTGCAAAATCAACGAAGCGAATCAACTGTGAATAATTCATAGGTTCATGGCATTTTATCAAGGAAACCATGCATGCCCCGCAACTACAGCCGCTTGCCGGACTGTATAATTTCCTCTCCCATGCAACCAAAACATTTTTCTCTTCCTCTGCTGGCCCTGCTGCTGGCTGCCTGTGGCTCAGGCGGCGTCAGCACGCCTGCGCTGGAGCTCAACACGCCTGAAGTCTCCACCGCTACCCCGCTGGCCTATGTGGCCAATGTGAATGGCGAGGGCATCACCGCGGATAGCTTTAACACCAATGTGCGCATGTTCCAGGACGCGCAGAGCCAAACTGGCACGCTTCTGGCAACACAAGAGGCACGGCAAACAGTGCTGGACAGCCTGATTGACCGGCTGCTGCTGGCGCAAGCCGCCCGTGCGGCGGGTTTTGTGGCCGATGATGCGTTGCTGGATGAACGCCTGGCCAGCATCACGGAGCAGGCTGGCGGAGCAGATGCCTTTGCCGGCTGGCTGGCCACCTTTGGGCTGACCCCCAATGGCTACCGCGAGGAGCTGCGCCTGGAATTGGAAGCCGCTCACATGGTGGCCGCGCTGAGCGCCGCCGTGCCGGCCACTGCCGAGCAAGTGCTGGCCCGCCAGGTGCTGCTGCCAGACCAGTTTTCTGCGGAGCGCGTGCTGGGCCAACTGGAAAGCGGCACGCCATTTGAGACCGTGGTTGTGAATAACGACCCACGGCGGTTGGGTACGCTGGGCTGGTTCCCGCGGGGCTACTTGCTGCAGGCTGAAGTGGAAGACGCCGCGTTTGCGCTACAACCCGGGCAGTACAGCCAGGTGATCGAGACCGAGATCGGCTTCCACCTGATCGAGGTGCTGGCGCACGAGGCCGACCGGCCGCTCAGCCCGCAAGCGCTGCAGGTGCTGCAAACCCAGGCGATCCAAGCCTGGCTGGAGCAGCAGCGCGCAGGTTCGGCAATCGAAATCCTGCTGCCGTAAACAGCCTGATATAGAATGCACCCACGCGCCTAATAGACCGTGGGTGCGGGAGAAACAATGGACGAGTTTGATTTCAAAGAAGAAAAGCCACGCGGCCCCAAACGCAAACTGGGCTCTGCCGCGCTGAACCTGGGCAGCCTGCTGGCCTTGCTGGCCTCGCTGTGCTCGGGCGGCTACTTCTTGCAACTGTTCCTTGACCCCGAGAGCGAGTGGAATCCGCTGCCGCCGGTCACCGCCACCATTGCACCCACGCAGACCTCGCTGGCGCCCACGGCCACGCTGGAGCCCACCTTGGCTCCTACCCTGGAACCCACCGCCACTCTGGAGCCTACAGCTACCGTGCCGGCGCTGATCTACCAGATGCAAGACGGCAGCCCAGCCTACCTGGAAGCGGCCTTGTTCCGACCAGAGCAGGCGTGCAACTTTATGGGCGTGTTCGGCTTGGTGTTCGGGCTGGATGATGTGCCGCTGGCGGGTCTGCGCGTGCAAGTGACTGGCACGCTCAACGGCGAGCCGGTAGACAAGCTGGGCCTCACCGGCGCGGCTACCCAATACGGCCCCGGCGCGTATTACGAGATCCAGTTGGCCAATGCACCCGTGGCCACCGATGGCGCGTTGCAGATCGTGCTGCTCAATGAGGCCGGGCAACCCCTATCCAGCCCGGTGAGCTTCAGCACGCGTGCGGAGTGCAGCCAGAATCTGGTCATGCTCAATTTCAAGCAACAGCCTTGAGCGATCACAATGAAACAAAAAAGCCCGGCGATGCCGGGCTTTTTTTTATCTAGGCCAAGATGGCGCGCTGCAGTTCAGCGCAGACCAGGCTGACCTGATCTTGTGTCATTACGCTAGAGAAAGGCAGGGCCAGACTGCGCGCTCCCAGATCTTCAGTGATGGGAAAATCGCCGGATTGGTAGCCAAAACGCTCACGCATGTACTTTTGCAGATGGATGGGCGTAAAGTACGGACGCACCGGAATATTCGCATCTGCCAGGCGGGCGATGACGGCCTGGCGATCGATCTGCGGCGCAAGGCGCACCACGTAGACAAACCAACTCATGCGGCTGGTGCTGGCTACAACTTGAGGAGTCTCCACCAGCTCAAAGTCTGCGAGCTGCTCACTGTACCAGCCGGCCACCTGGCCTCGCTGTGCCACCATCTCGTTCAGTCGGCCAAGCTGGATGCGGCCGAGGGCCGCGCTCAGTTCGGTGGTGCGATAGTTGTAGCCCATGTGGCTGTGCTCAAGCCAGGTATCGCCTTCGGCGCGGCCCTGGTTGCGCAGGGCGCGCATCAGTTGGGCGGCCTGCTCGTCATCAGTGACGATCATGCCGCCTTCGCCGGTGGTCATCTGCTTATTGGGATAGAAGGCGAAGACACCACTGTGGCCGAAGCGGCCCGCGGGTGTGCCTTTGTACTCGGCGCCCAGCGCCTCACACGAATCTTCGATAAGGGTGAGCTGATGTGATTGCGCCGTAGCCAGGATGGCGTCATAGTCCGCCGGCTGGCCGAAGACGTCCACGGGCAGCACGGCTTTGGCGGCCTGCGCATGATTTATCACGCCGCGGCGCGGCAGCCAGCGGGCTGCAGCCGCGCCGCCCTGGGCCAGGTCGTGCGCGGCTTCCTGCAAACGCTGCGGGTCGATGTTGGCAGTGAGCGGGTCCACATCCACATAAATGGGCACAGCATTCTCGTACAAGAGGACATTGGTCGAGGCCACGAAGGAGAACGGCGTGGTGAGCACCAAATCGCCCGTGCCAATACCGGCGGCGCGCACGCACAGGTGCAGGCCGGCCGTGCCAGAGTTCACGGCGATGGCGTACTTGCTGCCCACATAGTCGCTCACCGCGGCTTCAAAGGCGGTGGTGTGTTCACCCATGCTCAGCACGGGCGACTGCATCACGGCTTGCACCGCCTGGCGTTCAGCCGCGGTGAGATCCGGAGAGGACATGGGGACGCGTGGATTGTTCATAGTGGGGGCGCGGCGATTATCTCACAGCAGCAGGTTAGCTGCGCCGAGCAACACCAGCACGCCAAAGACCGCGCTGAGAAAGTTTACCCAGTCGTTATTCATCCAGCGCCAGCCGCGTTGTTGCGTGGTGGCTGCCCCGCAGGAGTGCGTGGGATGTTGCTCCGTCTCCTTTTTGCACGCCGCACAATAGTAGATGGCTTGTACGGTGGCACCAATGAAAGAGTCAAAGTAGGCGCCGAGAATACCCGCCAGGGTGATCGCCGCCAGCACGCCGGGTGTGAAATAGCCACTGCCCACCAGACCAGCGGTCAGCGCAATGAGCAGCGCCCCACCAGCAGCCGCCAGGCTGCCGGTGAGCGAGACCGCGCCAGACGTTCCCTTGGGCACGCGCTGGCCGGTGGTGATGAGCTGCGGCTGGGTCTTGCTGAGCACGCCGAGTTCGGTGGCCCAGGTATCGGCGGTGACGCTGGCCAAGGCAGCGGCAAAGCCGGGCCAGGCAATGTACTCGGGCAGCCACTGGGCCGCGCCAATGGCAAGCACCAGCAAAGCCGGGCCGCCGTTGGCCAGCACTTGCACCCAGTCACGCCGCCCAGTCTTGGAGAAGGTTAGTGCTAAGTTCTTCTTGCGCTTGGAGAATAAGCGCGTCAGGACGCTGGAAGAAGCGAAGAACACCACCAGCAGAATGGCGGCAGGCAGGCCGCCAAGTCCGTACACCAAGCCACCCAGTGCGGTGGCGGCCAGCGCCCCGCTGGGCGCCAGCATGCCCAGGCGCCAAGCTACCGCGCCGATGGCCGCCGCGATCAACAAACCAATACCCAACTGCAACCAGTCAAAGGTTAGTAAAATTTCGAACATTTCTGTGGATAACCTATCAAAATATGTGGATAACCTTACAGGATGCTCACAACTATAGCACCCAAAAACAGGGCGCTGGTGAGCAGGCTGCTGCCCCACAGGAGCAAGGAGAGGCTCTCTCCGGCTGGCTCACGGAAGAATAGCAGGCCCAGCAGCAAGTTGCCAACGTAAAAGAGCAAATTCAGCCCGGGTAGCAATAGCAATTGGCTGCCAGCCACTGCCGGCAGCGGGCTGCCATCCCCGGCGAAGCCGAGGTTGATGCTGGGCAGGCTGGGCGAGACGACCCCCACCAGCAGGAGCAGCGCCAGAGCCAGCGCAGCCCCGGCGACGATTAAGCGGCGCGGCAATTGCTCAGCCCAGGCTTCTACAACCACAAAACTGGGGGCGGCCGAGCGCGCCTTTAACGGGCGCAGGCTGCCGCGCAAGGATTCACGCTTGAGCGCGGCCACAAACTGCTGGTCTTTCTCAGGCGAAAGCACGTATACGCGCTCGGCAGTGCCGAGCAGTACCAGGCGTGTTTTGTCGGAGGCCATGTATTCCACCGGGCCAAGCTCGCCGTCCTGCACCTGGCCCAGCACGGAGCCCGGCCAGACGGCGCGCGGCAAGGCCGGCGGGGTTTCGAGTTCACTCCAGCGGGCCACATCCACAATGGCATCGTAGGGCAAATCTACGGCACGCAGGCCCCAACGCAGGCGCAAGCCATCCCGGCTGATCCAATAGCCCGATTTATGCAAGCAGTACAAACGATAGAAGAGGAAGGGCAGCACCAGCGAGACGATGCAGCCTGCCACCAGCAGGATGATGCCCACCACGCCGGGTGGCTGCGCCAGGGCGAGGCCGATCAGCATGGCCGCCACGACCAGCACCAGCAGCGCCGCCGAGACGTGCAGGCCGGTGCCACGGCGGCGCGGCGGGTCAAAGTGCAACGAAGTGGGCAGTGACTGCGCCATGGGTCAATATTAATCCATCGCCCCGGCGAGTGGGAATTCTCGAGGCGCTCTCGCTTGACCCTGAGATTTGCGGCATATACAATCCACCTGTGCTTTCATTTTCGCAAGACAATCCCATCATTCGACGCATTCAAGACTGGGGCCTGGGCAGCCTGGCGGCGGCCCTGCTGGAGCACGGTGGCGCATTCGCGCAGCTGGCGGCGCAGAGCGTGTACATTGCCGAGCCGCTGTTGGGCACCTGGCTGCCCAACGAGCGTCTGCGCAGTTTTGCCCACATGATGGAAGACCCCGGCCAGCGCTTGGCGCTGGCAGATACCCTACGAGACCCGCACACATGATGCCCTCTCCGCTTGCCATCCTGGCGCTGGTGGTGGCCTTGATGCTGCTCTTCTCAGTATGGAAGGGCGGCAAACGCCGCACCTTGCGCAACATCCCAGCGCTGCAACGCTTGCAGCGCAGTATTGAGCTGTCGGTCGAAGACGGCTCGCGCTTGCAAGTTAACCTGGGGCATGGGGGCATCCTCAGCACGCACAGCGCCGCGGCGCTGGCCGGGCTGACCCTGCTGCAGCAAGTGGCCGAGGTGGCCGCCGACAGTGACCTGCCGCCCGTGGCCACCAGCGGCGAAGGCACACTGATGCTGCTGGCGCAAGACACGCTGCGCAGCACTTATCGCCGTATTGGCATTGCCGACCAATTCAATTTGCACTTGGCGCAGACCACCGGCACCACGCCGTTTGCGTATGCCGCCGGCACGCTGCCCTCGGTGCTGGACCGTACCGCACTCTCCACAGCGATGCTGGGTGAGTTCGGGCCAGAGGCCGGCCTGATCGCCGATGCAGCGCACCGCAGCGAAGGCTTCAGCATCGGCGGCAGCCCATCGCTGAGCACGCAAGCCGTGCTGTTCGCCGCGGCGCACGAGCCGCTGCTGGGCGAGGAGCTGTACGCGGCGGGCGCCTACACCAAGGCCAGCAAGATGCACGAAGCCAGCCTGCGCACGCAAGATGTGCTGCGCTGGGTACTTATTCTGCTGTTGCTATTCACTGCGATCTCTCCCTTGCTTGGCGGTAGCGAGTGAACCTGCGTGCGCCTCTCTCCACGGCGGTGGCCATTGGATTCGGGCTGCTGGTGCTGCTGGGTATTTTCATTCCTGACCTGGCTGACCTGCGCAATCGCATCCTCACCTGGGCCATGTTGCTGGCGGCGATGGCTTTGCTGCTGGGCCTGCTGAACTTATTCCAAGTGCACTACCAGCGTATTCGCGCCAAAGAGAAATCTGTCTACAGCCTCGTGCTGATCGTGGCGATGGTGATTACTTTCGCGCTAACTCTGTTGCAGGGCAGCGACAGTGCTTCGGCGGAGTGGGTGTTCAATTACATCGTAGTGCCCATCGAAACCAGCTTGATGGCCGTGCTGGCCATCAGCCTCACGCTGGCGGCGGCGCGCACCTTCCAACACCGCACCGACCTGATGAACCTGGTTTTCATCGGCACCTTGCTGGTGCTGCTGCTGGGCGCCGGGCCGCTGTTTGGCATGGAGCTGCCTTACTTCACGGGCGTGCTCAGCCCTTACATCAATAATGTGCTGGCGCTGGGCGCCATGCGCGGCTTGCTGATGGGTGTGGCGCTGGGCACCATCACCACGGGTGTGCGCATCCTCATCGGCGCAGACCGGCCGTACGGGGCATAAATATGAGCACGCCCCATCACAACCCCGACGAAAACCTGCCGGACTGGCTGCGCGAGCTGCGCCGCAAGCAAAGCGAGCAAGCTGCTGAAGACGCCGCCGAACAGGCTGCCGCTTCAGCCAACGCTTCGACTGAAGCAAACGAACCTGCCGCCGAGCAGGAGCCCGACTGGCTGGCTGAGATCCGTAAACGCCACCAGGCCGATGGTGGCGATAGCGACGAGCGCGCCCTCAGCGATACGCAACCCAATCGCCCCTTCCGGCTGGATAGCCGCCCGCTCAACATCCCCGCCTTTGATGCTGAGGAGGCCGCGCCGTCTGACGAAACCAAAGCGCGGCCTGAGTGGCTTGACGAAGCAGACGATGAAGATGAAATCCAAACTGAGAGTGATTACGCCTCGCCATTTGGCGATGACATAGATGAAGCGGAGGAGTTGGAAGCCAACGAGTTGCCTAGTTGGCTTCAACCGCCGTCAGAGAGCAGCCCCAAAACCAATCCGTTTTACATGGGTGATTTTGACGATGAGCCCATGCTCACCCCGGCCGAAGTAGAGAATGCCGGCCCACTGGCGGGGCTGAGCGGCGTGTTGCCTGCCGAGCCGGAAGTGGCCAAGATTGGGCGCTCGCCGGTGTTCTCCACGCGGCTGGAGGTGAGCGAGAGCCAACGCCGCCACGCCAGCGTGCTGCACACGCTGATCGCCAGTGAGACTGAGACCAGAGAAGACTTTGCCAGCACGGTCAAGCGGCCCGCCCGCCTGCTGAACTGGCTGATGGCGGGCGCGATGCTGCTGGCCGCCCTGCTGCCGTTGCTCAACGGGCAACTGGCCGCCCCGCGCCCTGAAGCGCAGCACCTGCCCGAAGGCGCAGCAATGTTCAACGGCATCGATACGCTGCCAGCCGGCGCTCCGGTGCTGGTGGTGTTCGATGTGCAGACCGCCTTGTATGGCGAAGTGCGCGCCGCGGCCAGCCCGGTGATCAGCCATTTGCTGGACCGCCAGGCACGCCTGATCTTCATCTCCACCCAACCCACCGGCCCGGCCCTGGCAGAACGCTTGCTGCAAAGCGATTTTGCCCAGGTGCCGCTGGTGGCCAGCAACGACTATATTTCGCTGGGCTATTTGCCCGGTGGCATGGCGGCGGTGCGCAGTTTTGCTAGCGACCCGCGCAGTGCGCCTCTCTCCGCCCCGGCCACGTTTACCCAACCCTGGCAGCGTGCCAGCCTGCAAGCCATCCAGAGTGTGGATGATTTTGCCCTGGTGCTGCTGGTGGTGAGCGAAGGCGAAGACGCGCGCATGTGGCTGGAGCAAGCCACGCCGGAGCTGAGCAAGGGCTTGATGGTGGTGAGCAGCGCCCAGGCCGCGCCGCTGCTGCGCGCTTACTTGAATATGCAGCCCAGCATCGTTGACGGCCTGGTGGCCGGCGTGAGCGGCGGGGCGCACTACGAACGATTGCGCGCCAAGGAAACTTTCAGCTTCATTTACTGGGATTCGTATAGCTATCAGCTCGGCGTTGCGATTTTGGTGATCCTGCTGGGCGGCTTGTATGGGCGCGTGATCCACACGCCCGGCCAGGCCAACAAGGCCAAGGTGAGCGCATGATCTCCCCCGAACTGCTCACGCAGATCGGCCTGTTGCTGGCCGCGGCGTTTACCTTGGTGACGCTGTCATATATTTTTGGCGACCACCCCATCTTCCGCCTGGTGTTGCATATCTTCATTGGCGCCGCGGCGGGCTATGCTGGCGCGATTGCGGTGCAGGATGTCATCCTTCCGCAGCTGGTCTTCCCCGCGGTGGAATTGGCCATGAATGGCGTCAGCGCCATCGATACGGTTGAGTTCAGTATTCGCCTCGGCCTCAGCCTGTTGCTGCTCACCAAGCTCTCACCGCGCACAGCGCGCTTCGGCAACCCGGCCACCGCCATGCTGGTGGGCGTGGGGGCGGCGCTGGCGATAGGTGGTGCGCTGCAAGGCACGCTGCTGCCACAGATCGCCGCCAGCGCGCAGACCTTTGACCTGGCCGGGTTCAATCTGGCGCTGCAGGGCGGCTACTACGGCGAGAGCATCAGCATCATCCTGCAGGGCATGATTGCGCTGCTGGCGATGATCAGCACGCTGGCCTATTTTCATTTTGGCGCCGAGGGCCGCGGCAAACAGGCGCCGCTGCGCAACATCCTGGTGGATGTGCTGGCCTGGGCCGGCAGCATCTTCATCGCCATCACATTGGCCACGCTATTTAGCGGCGTGCTGTTCTCTGGCATGGGCGCCTTGACCGAACGTCTCGATTTCCTGCGCAGCCTCATCACCAGCATGGGCGGCGGCGGATGAGCGAACACAACGCACACACGCCCAACGCCCTGGTGGCCATCGATCTGGGCAGCGTGACCACGCGTGCCCAGTTTTTCGATGCGGTGGAGGGGCGTTATCGCTTCATCGCTGCGGGCGAAGCAGCCACCACAGCAGGCGCGCCGGCCTTTGACATCAATCACGGCGTGCTGCAGGCGTTGGCCGCGCTGCAGGAGATCACCGGCCGCCAACTGCTCAACGAGCGCGGTTTTCTGCTGGCCAACGACAACGAAGGCAACGCTGGCGCCAACGCGCTCACCGCTACGTTCTCAGCCGGGCCGCCGCTGCGTGTGGTTACGGTTGGCTTGCTGGAAGGCGTCTCCCTCAACAGCGTCAACAATCTCGTGGACACTTTCCATTGTGAGATCGTAGACAGCCTGAGCCTGGGCGACCGCCGCAGCCCCGAACGTGTCATCGATGCGATCTCACAACACCTGCCTGACCTGATTGTGATCGCCGGCGGCACCAACCGTGGCGCTTCAGTATCCGTAGTGCGCCTGGCTAATTATCTGGCGCTGGCGCTCAAGCTGCTGCCAGAAGACTCGCGTCCGCCGGTGCTGTTCGTGGGTAATGAGAACTTGCAGACTGAGATCGAAACGCTGCTCTCACCACTGACAGCCCTGTACAAGACCGCCAACATTCGCCCCAGCCTGGACCATCAAAACCTCGGCCCCGCCGAAGCGGCGCTGGGCGTATTGCTGTTTGAAATTCAAGCCAAGAAGCTGCAGGGGTTAGAGCAGCTCAACCGCCTGGCAGAAACACGGCTGATGCACAATGCGCAGGCTTTTGGCCGCACAGTGCGCTTCCTCAGCACGGTGATCGATGCACCCAAGGGCATTCTAGGGATTGACCTGGGCGCCAGCAGCACCACCATCGCCTCATCCTTTGCCGGTGAGCTGGAAGTGCGCAACTTCCCTGAGCTGGGCATGGGGCGCAGCCTGAACGGCATGCTGGCCGAGACGCAGCTACAGCAGATCACGCGCTGGCTGCCAGAAGACCTGCCCGAAGAATTTGTGCTCGACTATCTCTACAACAAAACCCTGCTGCCCAGCACGCTACCCTCTACCCCACAGGAGCTGGCCATTGAGATGGCTGCGGCGCGCCAAGTGGTGCGGCTGGCCGTGGGCAAGAGCCTGGGCATGTTCCCGTCCAATGCCATCTATCCGCTGATGGGCACCGTGCCGTGGTTCGACCGCATCCTGGTGGCGGGCAGCACGCTGGCGCGCCACCCGCGGCCAGAGCAAAGCCTGCTGGCCGTATTGGACGCGGTGCAGCCTGTGGGCATCGTCACGATTATTTTGGACCAGAACAACCTGGCCTCCACCCTGGGCGCGGCGGCGGCGGTGGACCCGTTGCTGGCGGTGCAGGTGTTGGAATCCAACGCCTTCATGAACCTAGGCACCGTCATCGTGCCCGTGGGCACCCCGCGCCCGGGCAGCACGGTATTGCGCGTGCAAGTGGAGCGCGAGGGACGCAAAGAAGACGTGGTGGAGATTGCCGAAGGCAAGTTGAGCGTGCTGCCGCTGCCCACCGGCAAAGTGGCGGACCTGTTCGTGCAGCCGCTGCAGAATATGAACATTGGCCTGGGGCCGGGGCGCGGCGGCTGGATCCGCCGCGTGGTGGGCGGTTCGTTTGGCCTCATCTTTGATACGCGCGGGCGGCCAATTCAAATGCCCACTTCGTTCAATAAGCGCCAGGAGCTGTTGCAGACCTGGGAGCGCACGTTGCGGGGAGGTATTTGATGCTGGCCCCGATCACTTACATTCAGCCGCTCACCACGCTGCGGCGCACACGCTATTTGCCCGTCGAGGGCTCGATTGTGGTCGGCCTGGGTGACCGCCTGCGCGCCAGCGATGTCATCGCCCACACCGGTTTGCACACACAACACCTGATGCTGGATGCCGCCCGCGCCCTAGGCGTGCCCGCCAATCGCGTGGACAAGTTCATTCAGCGCGAGGTGGGCGAAAGCGTAGACGAAGGCGCCATCATTGCGGGCAGCCGCGGGCTGGCCAGCCGCCAACTGCGCGCCCCGGCGGCGGGCAAGATCGCCGCCATCAGCGAGGGTCAGATATTGCTGCAAGTGAGCGATGAGAGCTTACACATTCAGGCACGCGTCCCTGGCCTGGTGATTGATATTGACCCGGGCCAAAGCGTGACTTTGGAATGTGTGTGTGCCTGGATACAGTGCCTGTGGGGCAATGGGTTGAGCGGCGAGGGCAACCTGCACATGGTGGCCGATAGCCCGCAGCACCAGCTCACGGCCGACCAGATCGATATGAGCCTGCGCGGCGCGATTTTGATCGCCGGGCATTGCAACCAGCGCCAGGCGCTGGAGCTGGCCGGGCAAGTGCCCATCCGCGGCCTGATCTTAGGCAGCCTGGCCACCCGCCTGATCCCGGTGGCCGAGAAAATGGAGTACCCGATCGCCGTGATCGAAGGCTTCGGCCAGATCCCGATAAATGCAGATGCCTACAAGCTGCTCAATATGCACAACGGCGAGAACGCCGCGTTGAATGCTGAAAGCAATGACAGCTACGAGGGTCTGCGCCCCGAGCTGGTCATCCCGCTGAGCGAGGCGGGGCGCCCACCCCAGCCGGTGGAGATGCAGAGCTTCCGCATTGGGCAAACGGTGCGGGTACTGTCTGGCCGCTACAAAGGTCAGCTGGGCGAAATCACTGATCTGCGCGATAACGTCATCTACGAAAGCCAGCTGCGCGGCCCGGCCGCCGAACTGACCCTGACGAGCGGCGGGCGTGGGCGCGTGCCGCTGGCGAACCTTGAACTTCTAGGGTAAAAATAGGTTTCCCATGTTGGATGATGCTGATCTGAACCTGCCGTCTGAGCAACCCGAGCCTCCCAGGCGTTCTGGCAGCCGCAATTTTCTTGTGGTGGCCGGCCTGCTGGGCGGCCTGATGCTGTTGGCGCTCATTGCCCTGGCGGTATGGGCCGTGTTCATTCAGCCCGGCCGCCAAGCGGCAGCCGAGCCAGAACCGGGCGCGGCGCAGGCAACCTCCACCCAGTTGGTGCAGGCGCAGCAGCCCAGCAACACCCCCACGCATACGCTGGCCCCCACGCGCACGGCCACCGCTACGCGCACACCCGTGCCGCCCACGCCCACGAACACACCGGTGACGCCGCTGTTCACCACCAACCCTGAGGCCACGCAAACCGTGGAAGCGCTGCTGACGCAGGCTGCACTGGCGCAAGCGCAGGCCGCGGCTACCACTGACCCCAACGCCACGGCCACCTCTGCGCCGACGGCAACACCCAGCGCCCTGCCGCAGAGCGGCCTGGCCGACGATATTGGCGGCCCCGGCCTGCTGACGATCGGCGCGGCGTTGCTGCTGGCTATCATCATCACCGCACGCAGATTGCGAAACGCACACGAGTAATAAAAAGGCCGCCCTAAGGGCGGCCTTTTTTGTTTTATTTCAGCAGTCCAGCCACTTTTTCAAGCACCCTGTGGGCTACTTCGTACTTGCTCATCAGCGGCAATTCTTCCTGAGTGCCGTCTTTGCTCAGCAAGATGACACGGTTGGTATCCACCTCAAAGCCGGCATCGTGTGCGCTGACATCATTGGCCACGATCATATCCAGCCCCTTGCTGGCGAGCTTGCCCTGCGCGTTGGAGAGCAGATCGTTGCTTTCGGCGGCGAAGCCCACCAGCACGCGCGGCTTCCTGGCCTGCTGGCTGACCTCTTTCAAAATATCCGGATTGGCAGCCAGCTCCACCGTGGGCACGCCTTCGGCACGCTTGATCTTTTTGTCGGAGGTGTTGCTAGGGCGGAAGTCTGCCACCGCGGCCGCCATCAGCAGCGCATCGGCGTGGGCAGCGTGCGCCAGCACGGCATCGCGCATCTCGACTGCGGTCTGCACACGCACAAGCTCAGCGCCTACTGGCGCGCTGAGCGCGGTGGGGCCAGAGATAAGCGTCACCTGTGCGCCCATATCCAGCGCGGCTTGAGCCAACGCGTAGCCCTGCTTGCCTGAGGAACGGTTGGCGATGACGCGCACCGGGTCAATCGGTTCTTGCGTACCGCCTGCCGTCACCAGCACGCGGCGGCCGGATAGCGCGCCATGCGCGCCCAACGCTACACGCGCATAGCCTGCCAGTTCAGCCGGCTCGAGCATGCGGCCCACACCGCTGAGGCCGGAGGCCAGGTGGCCGCTGACCGGGCCGTGGATACGGGCGCCGCGGGCGTGCATGGCCTCCAAGCTGGCTTGGGTCGCCGGATGGTCATACATACCGCCGTCCATCGCCGGGGCCAGCATCAGCGGTGCGGTGGCGGCCAGGATGGTGAGGGTGAGCAGGTTATCGGCCTGCCCGGCAGCGAGCTTAGAAAGCGTGTTGGCGGTGGCGGGTGCAACGAGCACTAAATCTGCGTCTTTGCCCAGTTTCACGTGCAACACGTGGCCTTGCGGCCCCCACAGATCTTTATCCACATAGGCGCGGCGGCCAGTCACCGATTGGAAGGTGAGCGGCTTGATGAAGTGCTCGGCGGCTGTGGTGAGAATGACATCCACCTCAGCGCCGAGCTGGGTGAGCTTGGAGGCCAGATCGGCGGCTTTGTAGCAGGCGATGGAGCCGGTAACGCCCAGGACGATACGTTTGGATGCGAGTGGTAGCACTATCCCTCCAGACACGCCAGCAGGGCGCGGGCAAACTGCTGTGCCGAACCCGGGCTGCATTCCAGGAACAAGTGGGGCTCGATCAGCTCAAGCTCCATCAGATAAAACACGCCATTGCGCAGGATGCCATCTACGCGCGCGTAGGCCAGGCGCTGGTCCACCGCCGCCAGCGCCTGCTGTGCCTGCGCGATCCAGCCCGGCTCAGCCTCTACGGCGCGGGCGGTGGCGCCGTAGCCTGCCTGCGTGCGGAAATCGCCGTGCTTGGGCGTCTTCAGCACGCAGTGGCTGAACTGGCCATCAAAGAAAATAAACGAGTGCTCACCTATCGTCTGCACTTCAGGCATGAAAGCTTGCACTACGCCGTCTGTCTCTACCAATACTTCAGGTTGGTGTGTGTCCCAGGCTTGCTGGTCATCGATGATCCAGGTCTTGTATGAGTCAGCTGAGACCAGCGGCTTGAGCACGGCGCGTTCCCAGCCCTGCGCCTGCACATCCGCATAGGGGATGGGCTGGCCCTGCTTCAGCCACAGCGAGGGCACAATGCGCACGCCTTTGGATTCAAGTTCAGCCAGATAGCCCTTGTGCATGTTCCAGCGCTGAATTGCAATGGAGTTGCACACCTCAACCCCGGCCGCTTCCAGCTCGTCCAGCCAGGCGAGATATTCGCCCGGGCGCACGTGGTAATCCCACGGGGAGCGAATGACGACGGCGCGGTATTGCGCCCAGTCCTGCGGCACATCCCAGCGTGCCGCTTGCACGTGGGCGCCAAGCTCAGCCAGGGCCGCGCCGGCCATCTGGTCAGAGGGAGTGAGTTGCGGCCACTCGTTATCCGTGGCGAAGGCGATGGGTTTGGTCATCTTAGTTGTTCAGCCCCCAAATGATACGCAAGCCATCCAGCGTCAGCCAGGGGGCCAGGAACTGGATCACATCCGTCTCTTTGGCAATGATCTCAGCCAGGCCGCCGGTGCCGATGACCTTCATGTCGGGGCCGAGCTCAGCGCGGAAGCGGGCTACCAGGCCTTCCACCAGGCCCACATAGCCAAACAGCAAACCAGATTGCATGGCGTGCGTGGTGTTGCGGCCGATGGGGCCGGGCGGGCGCTGCAGGTCAACACGCGAGAGCTTGGCCGCACGCGAGAATAGCGCCTCAGCGGCAATGCCGATGCCCGGGGCGATGGCCCCGCCGAGGTATTCGCCGCTGGCGGTGATGGCATCGAAGGTGGTGCCAGTGCCGAAGTCCACCACGCAGGCGGGGCCGCCGTAGAGATGCTGCACGGCGGCCGCATCCACGATGCGGTCGGCGCCCACGGCGCGCGGGTCTTCGTAGAGCACGCGTACGCCGGTCTTCACGCCGGCATCCACCACCAGTGGGTCTTTTTGTAGATAGGTGCGGCAGGCTTCAACGATCTTGCCAGTGAGCGGCGGCACCACCGAGGCAAGGCAAATGCCGGTAAGCTGTTCCAGCGGGATGCCCGCATGGCGGAACATGCCGATGAACTGCAGGCCGTATTCATCCGGCATGCTGCTGTGGTTGGTGGCCACACGCCAGCGCGGGCCAAGCGTATCGCCATCGTACAAACCCAAGGTGACGTTGGTGTTACCAATATCTACGGCAAGTAGCATAGATGCCCTTTCTACTCCAGAACCAGGTTATCGATCAAACGTGTTTTACCAAAATACACCGCCATCGAAAGCAAAGCGCCCTCGCTAACAGTATCCAACTCCTGCAGGGTCAACGGATGGGCGCAGGAGACGTATTGAAGACGCGCCAACGGCTCGGCTTCAATGGTGCGTTGCATCAAGGCGCGCAGGGTTGTGGCATTGCGCTCGCCAGCGGCATACGCAGCTTGCGCGGCGTGCAGAGCGCGCTGCAACACGGGTGCGGCGGCGCGCTCGGCATCATTCAAGTATTTGTTGCGGCTGGAGAGCGCCAGGCCATCTTCCTCGCGCTGGGTGGGGCCGACCACGACCTCGAGGGCAAAGTTGAGATCGAGCGCCATGCGCTTGATCACGGCGACCTGCTGGGCATCCTTCTGCCCGAAGTAGGCCTTGTCTGGCTCCACGGCATTGAACAACTTGGCCACCACGGTGGCTACGCCACGGAAGTGGCCTGGGCGCATACCACCTTCGAGAGGCTGGGTGATCTCTTCAAGATCGACCCAGGTTTGAAAGCCGGGGGGATAGATTACCTCGGGTGTGGGCAGCCAGACCAGATCTACGCCGGCCTCTTCCAGCATGTGCAAATCACGCGGAATATCGCGGGGGTAGGCATCCAGGTCTTCGTTAGGGCCGAACTGAGCCGGGTTGACGAAGATGCTGACGATGACGCTGGTGCAGTCTCGCTTGGCGAGCTGCACCAGCGAAATGTGCCCGGCGTGCAAATAGCCCATGGTGGGCACAAAGCCCAGCGTACCGGGCAACTCGGCACGGGCGGCGCGCAGTTCGTTGAGAGTGGTGACCGTTTTCATGCAGGGGTCAAAGCCTCCACCAGTTTCCAAAGCATGTCGTTGGCGGGCGTGGGCACACCAGCCGACTGCCCAGCGCGCACAATGGCGCCGCAGATAGCGTTGATCTCGGTGGGCGCGCCGCGCAACACATCCTGCAGCATGGAGGAGTGGTTGGCCGCCGTGCGGCGTGCCACGTCTTGGGCCGCAGCGACGGGGTCGGCAAAGGTGAGCGGAATATCCAGGGCCGCGGCTGTCGCCGCGGCCTCCTGTGCCAACTGGGCGCTGAGGGCTGCGGCGGCTGGGCGGGTAAGTAGCTCACCGTTGGGAATGTTGAGCAGCGCGGTGAGCGGGTTGATAGCAGCATTGATGACCAGCTTGCTCCACTGCACCGAGGCGACACTTTCGGCCAGATGGACCTGGAAGCCAGCCTGCTCAAACAACGCGGCAAAGCTGGCTTGCTGGGCATGCGCGCCGAGGGTGATGATGCCATCCCCGCCCCAGCGCACTATGCCCGGCCCCAGCAACGTAGCACCGGTGGTAATGACCCCCACAGCTACTCGCGCCGCATCTAATGCGGAGACCAGCGTTTCCTGGTTGCCAAGGCCATTTTGCAAGGTCAGCGCCACGCCCTCCGGTGCAAGACAGGCCTGCAACTGTTCAGCAACGCGTGTGGTCTGCCAGCTCTTGACCAGCACCAGTGCACGCGCCGCGCCTGCAAAATCTTGGGGGTTGTTGCTGGCGCGCACAGGAAAGGTAGTGCGCGTATCGTCATACTCCAGCGTGGCGCCAGTCTCCTGCAGAGCGCGCAGCCCCTCGGGCCACGTGGCGAGCATGCTCACCGCCTCGCCAATGGCGGCGAGGCGGGCGGCGAACAGGCAGGCCAGCGCGCCGCTGCCGACGATGAGGGTGGACATCTAGTCGCCCAACTCCTTGAGCAGCGCGTCCCACGCTTCGTCTTTGATACTTACGCTGTGTTCATCGGTGGGGAAGCTGCGCGCCTGCACTTCCTGGATATAGACGCCAAAAGCATCCACCATGGTGGTGTGCAGGTCTGCATATTTTTTAACAAATTTGGGAGTGAAGCGATCGAACAAACCGAGCAGATCATGCGTGACGAGCACCTGGCCATCACACCCCACCCCGGCGCCAATACCAATGGTAGGAATGGTGAGCTTTTTGGAGATCCATTCCGCCAGGCGGTCTGGCACCGATTCGAGCACCACGCTGAAGGCGCCGGCTTCTTGCAGGGCCAGGGCATCATCGATCAGCTTGCGCGCCGCAGACTTGGTGCGCGCTTGCGGGCGAAAACCGCCGAGCGTGTTCACGCTCTGGGGGGTGAGCCCCAGGTGGCCCATGACCGGAATACCCGCGGCCACGATCTGGCGCATGGCTTCGGCGCGCTCCTGGCCGCCTTCGAGCTTGACCGCATCCATGCCCGCCTCTTGCAGGAAGCGGCCAGCGTTGGCCACCGCCTGCTGCACTGAGACTTGATATGACATGAAGGGCAAATCGCCGATCAGCATGGGGGTCTGCGCGCCGCGCGAGACCGCCTTGCAATGGTGCAGCATATCCTCCATGGTGACCGGCAGCGTGTTGGCATAGCCCAGCACGACCATGCCCAGCGAATCGCCCACCAGGATTGCATCCACCCCGGCGCGCTCCTGCGCCAGGGCGGTGGGGTAGTCATAAGCGGTCAGCATGGTGATGGGCTGGCCGTCCTTCTTCATTTGCCGGAAGGTGCGCGTGGTGACCTTGGGCCTTGCCCCGGCCGCAGTGGTGGTTTTGGGTGCTTCTGTGGACATTCAAACCTCCGCACAGTAACAGCCGGGCACAAAAAATGCCGCCCAGCATGGAAAGGCGGCAGACAGCTGCGCTAGGCAGCCTGTGTAAATTTGTCTACCGTCTCGGCCCCGAGAGGGGTCCAAGCAGCAGGTTAATTATAGCGTGAGAGCAGCCCAAACACGTAGTACAGCTCCCCGCCGCTCGTTATAATGAGCCTAAGCTAAACAAGGAGACTGAGATGAGGCAATTCTTTGCTTTTCTTTTGGGTGTGGTGAGCGGCGCGTTGATCGGCAGCAGCATTGCCATTCTGGCGGCGCCGAGCTCTGGCGAGGATCTGCGTGGCCAACTGCGTGACCGTTGGAGCCGCGTGCGGGACGAGCTTAGCGAAGCTGCCGGCGAGCGCCGCGGCGAGCTGGAGCGCCAACTGAGCGCCATGCGCAACCCTGTGCGTGAGATCCCGCTGGAAGACCGCTAAACGCTTGCATGCAAAACAAAAAGGCCGCCCTTAAGGGCGGCCTTTTTTTAGTTGTATTCAGGCTACTCAAACCAGAAGCGATAGACGGCGGTCTGGCGGGTGAAGCGCGTGGTGCCCACCACGACCAGGGTGACGTCGTCATCCTCGGCGATGTCGATGGCCAGACGGTTGTCCGCCGGCACATCGAGGATCTCCACCGTGGTCTGCGCCCCGTGGCGGATAAGCGCCAGGCGGAAGTTCTGCGGGAGCAGATTCTCCACACGGGCAAAGCCATCTGCTTCCCAGCCGCCGGCGCCCTGCTCAAAGTCTTCGAAGTAGCCGATGGCATCAATGCGGATATCATCCAGCATGAAGCCTTCACCGTTGACGGCGGCATCAGTGATGTATTCAAAGCGCAGCAAGACTTGCTCGCCGCCGTATTGTGAGAGATCTACGCTCTCCTGGATCCAGCTGCCGGGTTCGGCGCCGCCGGAGAAGCCAGTGTAGCCCCAGCCATAGTTGCCGCCAGTGGGGTTGGTGCCGGTGCCGTTGGGCGCCTCGAGAAAGTCCCACGTGACGCCACCATTGGTGGAGGCGAGGATGTAACCGTAGTCCCAATCCTCTTCGATGTTGTACCAGATGTAGTAGTCCAGCGTGACTGCACCGCTTACCCCGCGCAGGTCAAACTCACGCGTCAGGGTCATGTCTGATTCGTCGCCCTTGTTGGACCAGAAGGCATAGCGGCCAGAATACGCATCCTGCGGAATCAGCTGCGTGCTGGTGGAGCCTTCAAAGTGCAAGGTGGTGGCATCCGCACAGCGGATGTTGATGTAATCCACACCGTACTGGTGCACGTCACGCGTCTCGCGGTTGGTGCTGCAGCTGCTGATGTCCTCGGTGGCGTAAGTGGGTACATAGATATTGTCACCATACTGCGGGTAGTGATAGCGGCCATCACCCACGTTGCCATCGCCCAGGTAGTTGGCGATGACCCAATCCAGCACCACGTCATCGGCCAGGATCTGCTCCCCGGTAAGGCCATCGGTAGCCGCTTCGAGAAGGAGCACGTTGTCAATGGAGTCGAGCCCATTGGCTGGGTCGGCCACCAGCGCCTGGGTGGCCTCGGGGCCGAAGCGCTCCAGGAAGTAGGTCACGAACGAGAAGGCTGCACCGTAGTATGGCGTAGTGTAGTCATGGTTGGGCCAATCGTTCAGCTGGTGGTCTGGGTTGCTGGTGTACTGATTGATGAACCCAGTGTGCACGTAGCCATTGAGCAGCGTGGCCAGCTCAGCCAGGCCTTCATTGATCCAGCTGGCTTCGTTGCGATCGGTGTTCCAGTGAATCATGTGCTGGAACTCGTGCGCCAGCACGCCGAAGGTGTACTCATCATCCAGCGGGCTGTTGCCCGCATTGATGAGGAACATCTCGTGCGCATTGGAATCTTGGCGAGCGATGGGGTGAATTTCATCGGCGGAGGAGAAGTACCCCGCCACATTGAAACCCATGCCGGTGGTGTAGAGGATGTAGATGTGCGGGTCGTTATCAATGCCCGGGTTCCACTCGCTGCCAAAGAAGTTGCGATTGATGGGGTACATCTCGTCTTCAAAGGCAGTGGCCAGTGCTTCAAGCTCGTTCTGGTCAAAACTCACGCCGTTCTCGATCCAGAAGTAGACGATCTCACCGGCATAACGCAAGGTGGCCGGGCGCTGGGAGGTCTCGTTGGTGTCGCTGTTGGTGACCCAGAAATTCTCTTGGTCACCCACACGCGGGGGGCCAGCATAGGGGACTGAGTCTGGGATGTTGAGGATGCCCTGCAGACGGCTGGCAATCTCCGCCGGATTGTTCTCCGGCACGATGGTTTGCTCCAGCACGCGCAAGGTTTCATCACTCACCTGTTGCGGATTCTCGAGGAATTGCGGCGTAGGGGCGCTGCTGCTGGGGCCTGTGGGGTTGGAGGAATACTCCAGCTCGCTCTCCGAGAACCACAGGAGGCCCAACCCGCTGACGGCGAAACAGGCGATGCAGGCAATCAGCAAACTGACGGCAACGATGGCAAGAATGAGTAACGTACGTCTATTCATAAAACCCTTTCAGTGTTTTCTCTTGCTGCGGATACAGACCCGCCAGGAGGCCAAATAGTATCCACATCAGCGGGAAAGTGAATGAATCCTGGGTGAAGTTGCGTAGCAAGGTGGCACCCCAGGCGAACACGCCTGCCACAGCTACAAAACGATAAAACCCATCGTTTGCTACCCACATCTGGCGCAGCAAAGCCAGGAACGAGATAAAGAAAATGGTAAAGAACCAGAAACCGGGCAGGCCAGTTTCGGCCAGCAGACGCACATGCAAGTTTTTGATGTTGGGGACGATGTCCGAATCCGGGCTGAGCTGGCGCGCAATCTCCGGAATGGTGTACGACCAGTCCGGAAACTCAGGGAAGAGGTACAGGCCACTGGCGCCCAAGCCCACGCCGGTGAGCGGTGCGGTCTCAAAGACGTGATAGCCAGCGATGGTGTAGGCCAGCCGCGGCCCGGCGCTGATGTCAACAACGTACTCCACCAGGTTGCGCTCTTCGTCCTCGCTGGGCTCCCACAGGCTGGAGATGTAGTCATTGCTGGCAAGGAAACTGCCCGCGGCCACGAAGGCAAAGATGAGCACCAATGCGAGGCTAAGCCGCAGGGCGATGGCCGCTGGTTGCGGCTTGCCGGAGCGTTTTACACGTTTGCCCGGCAGCGGTGCACGTCGTAAAGGTGTGCCGTCAAAGGGTGCGCGGTACCAATGCCAGGCGCGTTGCACGGCGCTGCGCCCGGCCAGCAGCAACACCACGCCAGCGCACACGATAGCGATGAGCAGGCCGCCGCGTGAATAGGTAAGCAGCAGCACCACCAAGCTGAGCAGCAACAGCAGCGGCTCCAGCCAACGCCAGCGGGTCAGCGAGTTGCGCAACAGCACGGCGGCGAAGAGCCAGGGCATGTAGAGGCCCACCAATTGATCTGCCAGCCAGGAGGGTTCGTAGGCCAGGCCGTTGACACGTTTTGGAAACAAGGGGTGCTCAGAGAAGGCCATCTGCACTGAGTTGGCCCAGGCAGTGGTGACCAACTCAGTGTGAATAGCCAACGCCTGAACAAAACTCCACACGATGGTAATCACCAGGCCAACATACAGCCAGCGCAGCGTAAAGTGCAAGTCCTGACGCGTGCGGTTCATCCAGAAGGCAGCGATAAAGAAGCCCAAGCCCATACTGAGCGAGATCCAGCCACGCAGGATGCGGCCCTCCACATCGACGCCGCGTAAAGGCTCTGGCGCGTACAGCACGGCGATGGCGCTGCCCAGGGCGGCGAAGAACACGAAGGCCAGCAACGGGCGAAGGTTGACTGGCAGCGGCAGGCGTTTTTCGCGCCAGTGCAGCCAGAGCAGTAGGGGCAGCAGCGCCGCCAATGGCAGCATGGAAAAGGGTTTGATCTGTGCCAGGCCAAGTGGCCCAGGAATATAGCGAAAGCTGGTGATGGGCAGGCCCACCACGAGCACAGCCCACAAGACCGCGGCGAGGCGCTTCAGGTTGTGAGTCGAGAGGAGACCGCTCATGCGAGATTGCGGCGCAAGCGCGCCGGAACGAGCACGATATACAGCGGCACGGCCAGCGCACCCGCCAATGAGCCCATGAACATATAGGTGGCCACGCTCACGTTGCGCTGCACAGGCAGTTCGGCGGCCTGGCTGACGTACAGCTCCGTATACATAGAGATGCCCTGAGTGTGTTCAGCCAGGTATTGCATCTCAGCCATCAACTCGAACAAAGCGGCCTCGTCTGGCTGTTCGGTGGAGAGCAGCTCGCTCATGCGCGCACGCGCGGCCTGCAACTCAGGCGAGGCGACGGCAGCGGCCTGCACGGCGCTGACGAAGGCCTGCGCCCAGCTGGAGGCTACGGCTTGCGCGGTAGCTGCCTGCGGTGAGGTGGCGTAGAAGCTCCAGCCACCATCCGAAGGATGGCTGAGGCCAAGCACGCCGCTGCGCAACTCCTGCATGCTGTAGGCGGGCACAGCCTTGGCGACAACGTTCAACACGTCGTCAGACCAGGCCAGCTCTTCCATACGATTGGTTTCACGGAACAGAAAGTTAAACAGGTCACGCTCCGGGAAGTATTGCCAGGCTTCTTCGAGGTTGGCGTCTACCACCACGGTGGCACGCGCCCGATAGTCTGGCGGAAAGAGTTGATACACCCCCCAGGCCAGCAGCGCGCCCAGCAGGGCGCCCAGCAGCCAGAGGCGCCAGGCGGCCAGAATTTCAGCGAGTGGGTCAGTAGTTAGTGAGTTGCGTTTTTGGGCCATATCACTCAGAGAGGCCCGCCTGGCGTTGGCGGCGGGCACGAAGTAGGGGAAATAATAGCTTACGCAGCCAGTATTTGAAGCGCATCACCGATAGGTAACCGCCGCCCTCGCGCTGGTGCACGCGCAGCATATCCTCCCAGGCGCGCATATCATTCTGCAGGGTCTTGGAGTCTGCGTGCAGGCGGAACTGGGCCCACAGCCGCGGCAGGTAGTGCAGTTGGCTGGTCTTGGCAATATTCACCCATAGGTCATAATCCATGGCGAACTGCAAGCTGGCATCCAGCGGGCGCCACAGGTTAGCGCGCCACACGGTAGCCTGCTGCGGAATGTGCACGTAGCCTCGCAGCATGCGCGCGTAATCGGTTTGGGCGGCGGGGAAGCGGCCGCGCGGGTTGCCCTGCGCGTCAATGAAATCGGTGTCGCCATACACCAGGCCCACCTCAGGATGCTGCTCCAGAAACTCCACCGCTTCACGGATGGCGTGTGGCAGCAAAATGTCATCGGCATTGATCCAGGCCTGGTACACGCCGCGCGTGTGTGCGAAACCCTTATTGATGGCATCCGCCTGGCCGTGGTCTGGTTCTGAAACCCACCAGTCCAGCTTGGCAGCGTATGTCTTGATGATGTCTACGCTACCGTCAGTAGAGCCGCCATCCACAATGATGTACTGGATGTTGGCATACTCCTGCGCCAGCACCGACTCGATCGTGCGCTCGAGGTATTGCGCCTGGTTGTAGGAGGGCGTGACGATAGTGATCAGCGGCTGGGCCAACTCAATACTCCCGGCGTTGCAGCCAGCGGCGCAAGCCGCCCAACCCCAGCAGGCTGAGCAATGCGAACAGAATGCGCGGCAGATGGCGCAGCAAGCGCTGCGGCTGCAGGCTGGCTACGCGCCCGTAGGAGCGCAGGGCGGCTGCCGCCTGGCCGCCGTCCAGCAAGTAGCGCGCATCAAACAGATGCGCGCCGGCCAGCACCTGGCGGTGATGGGCGGCAATGAGCTCACGCATGGCTGGCTGCGTGCCAGCCCAGGCGAGGATGCGCATGGCCTCGCGGCCGAAGCCGGCGGCCTCGCCGACGTTCTTGGCGCTGGCATGGTGGCGGGCGGCGGCCCACACCTGCGGCACATACACGGCCGGGGCGAGCTGGAACATGCGCAGCCACAGCTGGTGGTCGAGCAGGTAGCGGTACTCTGCTTCCAGCGCGCCGGCCTGCTGCAGCACGGCACGGCGCATGAACACGGTAGGCTGGCCGATGATCTCAAATGAAAGTAAATCCAGCAAAGAGAACTGGCGGTAGCGGATTGTGTTGAAGACGCGGCCAGTGCGGTCTATCGAATCGAGGTCAGCATAGACCATGCCTGCGTCTGGCTGCTGTTGTAAGGCAGCCACAGCGTGCTGGATGGCGCCGGGGCGATAGACATCGTCTGAATTGAGCCAGGCAACGATCTGGCCTTTGGCGCGCGCCAAGCCCTTGTTGATGGCATCCGCCTGGCCCGCATCTGGCTCGGATACCCACCAGGTGAGTGTATCGGCATATTTCTTGATGATGTCTATACTGCCATCGCTAGAACCGCCATCCACAACGATATATTCGAGGTTGGGATACTCCTGTGCAAATACGGAGCGCAGTGTGTCTTCCAGAAAAGCGGCCTGGTTATACGAGGGCGTGATGATGGAAACGAGCGGCTGCGCTGCGGAAGCCATTACTTGGCTCCCAGATCGTAGATGATGAAATCTTCATCGCTCCTGAATACTTCAGCGTTAGTTTCCAGATAAGCCTTAAGCTCAGTCTGGCGTTCCAGCTCACCCATCTCAGTGATCAGGAAATATTGCACATCCGCGGTGCGGTCTTCGAAGTATTCATCAAAGCTGCCCCAGTCACTGCCGCGCATCTCGGCCAGCGCAAACTCTGCTGTGATGGGCCACAGGCGCAAGTTCCAGCCGCCGTAGTAATTGAGCAAATAGCCGTAGCTGTCTATCAGGCCAATGGTGTTGCCATCATTGGGGATGGCGGCGCCGACCCGCTCCCAGTACTCTGGCTCCGCGCGGAAATCAGCGCCGAACAGGGTCGAGCGGAAGATCCAAGCCGAGTGCACCAGCACGCCAGCTACCACTACGAGGGCCAGCGCCTGCCAGACGCGTGCCTGGCGACCGAGCTGCCCAATGAGCAGGCCCAACAGAGGCGCCATACCCAGAGCGATGACGGGCACAAGTTGCAGATGATAGTACGAGTGCGTGGTGGTTTGGTGCGGCAAGGAGATACCGTAGACCCCATAGCCGATCCATATACCCAGCAAGACGCTGCGCCAGCGCGGCGGAGCCAGCAAGGTGCCGATGCCAGCGGCCAGCAGCGCACCGCTGCTGAACAAGCTATCCAGCATCTTGACCCAGAAGATATAGAAGGAAGGCACAAAGGCTTGCGGCAGCAGCGCCAAGATCCAGTCTTGTAAATACGAGCCTGAGGTATCGCCAATGTTGAGCAAGTAGTAGATGGCGGCGGGCAGCGCGCTCAGCAATGCCACAGCCCACACTTGGCGATTGCGCAGGGCGGCCTTGAACCCGAAGGTAGAGAGCACCAAGGCCACCATGTAGCCCACCACGATATAGACAGCAACGATCTTGACCAGAACGGCCAAGCCAGACGCGATAGCGGCCCACAAAGCCCACTTCCATTGCTGGGTTTCACTCCAGCGGTAGGCGGCATAGGCGCCGAAGATAAGCAGCGCCACCATCAGCGGGTCAGGTTGCAGCGAGCGGCTGGCCTGCGCAGCAAAGGGCAGGAAGCAGTAATAGGCCACCGCCAGCAAGGCGGCTACATCCCCCGCGGCACGGCGCGCCAGGCCGAAGAGTGGGATGCCGGCCAGCACCCAGAACAGCGAGTTGATGATGCGCGCCACCCACAAGTGTGGGCCGCCAGCCAGCAGGTAGCCGTAGGCTACGATGGTTTCAAGGATAGGTGGTTCAAGCTCCCCCACCACGTTGCGCATCGTGACCATGCGCTCCTGGAAGGCCGGGTCTGGGTCAGGCTGCAGCTCGTAGTAAATGCTGCGTGCCATGATGGCGCCGTGTAACTGGCGCGTGGGGTGAAAATCGAGCGGGGGGTCAGTAAGATCCAGCAGGCGCAAGCCAAAACCCAACAGCAGCACCACCGCCAGCAGGATCTTGGCGGTGCGAGGAGCAATATTGAATAAAGAAGCAGGTTGTGCGGCTTTGGTGGCGCTCATGGGAGGCTAGAAGAGCGAATTATAGTCAACCTTAGGGAAGACCGTGAGCTTGCCGCCAATGGTGGCATCCAGCACCTGGCGGCCATCGGCCTCATAAGCCTGGCGCGCAATCTGGTATGAAATCTCTGACGTATCAAGGTCTGGCAACTGCCAACGGAAGCCAGCGCCAAAGTAGCCCGCATTGAAGTGATCTTTATCTTCGCCTTGCGAGACCACAGTGGTGTTGGGCGTGCCCTTGGCGCTGAAGTTGTGATCCACACCGATAAGAATCACGGTTTCAAAACCCATGTAATAGGCCAACTGCAAAGCCACATAGGTAACCGTGGCGCCTTCCCACAAACGGCGGCGTGCATCCGTAGCGAAGGTTGGCCCGTCATAGGTGCTGTGCAGGAACATGGTGTGCTCATCCGGCGAGACAAAGCGGCGTGAACGCCAGGAGAGGAACTTGGGCATCTGCAGCGCCCGAATCTCCGGCACGGTTTGCTCGATCACCAAATCGTTCACGCACACAAAGTAACTGGTGGCAAAGCCCCATTCTGGAAACGCCAGATAGACGCGGTTCATGCCAAAAGTGAGCTCATGTTTGAGCTTGCTGACATCTGTGTTGCGCAAACTGGGCCCGTTGCCGAGGATGAAGGCGCGCTTGCCGCGCTGGCTGTCTTTGAGTTGGGCCAAGCGCGCCAGGCTTTGGCGGCGCCAGGGGTGCAAGTACGCCGCCGGCCACGCCGCGGCATGGCGCATGGCCACCAGGCCGGCGCTACCCGCCTGCCACAGCGGCTGCGGAGTCAGTTGTTTGATGCGCTGTTTGAGGGAGCTCATTCCGTGCTGAGGCGTGCCAGCGCACCGCCATCCACCACCAAGGATTGCCCCGTGATATAGCCAGACGCTTCGCCATCCCCCAGGAAGTACACACTGCGCGCAATCTCGTGCGGCGCGGCGAGGCGTTTGAGCAGTACCTTGCTGGCCAGATCCTCTTTGCGCTGCTGAGCATCATCGCCGTGCACATGGCCGCGGCTGAGCCCGGCCTGCAGCATGGGCGTATCGGTAGCGCCGGGCAGGATGGCATTAGCGCGCACACCGTCTTTGGCAAACTCGATGGCCATGGCACGCGTGAGTGCCAGCAAGCCACCCTTGGAACTGGCATACGCGCCAATATCGGCTGAGGTGGCGAAGGCGTGCACCGAGCTGACGTTAACCACGGCGCCCTGCACAGTGGCCAGCGCGGCATACAGGCCACGCGCCAGCAGGAAGGGGGCGCGCAGATTGATGGCATGCACACGGTCCCACTCGTCTACGCTGGTGTCCTTGAGGGATTTGGCTATTTGCAACGCGGCGTTGTTGACCAGCACGTGCAACTGGCCGCCCAGTTGCTGGGTGAGCTCATCCACCACGGCATCTACTTCGCCTGCGGCGGCAAGGTCCGCTTGAATAAAGGTCACGCCATCGGGCAAAAGGGATTCGGGCTGGGCCTGGTCAATAGCCCAGACGCGGCAGCCCTGCTGGTGATAATGCTCCACACAGGCGCGGCCGATGCCGCCGGCTGCCCCTGTGATAACGATGTTGCGAGTGCTTTCCATGGGCTGATTTTAGCGGGGCGGATAGTCTGCCGGGTCTAAATCATCGGCAGGAATTCCCAGCCCATCCAAGAGATTGCGAATAGTGTTCCAGTGCACGCGCTCCCATGAGAAGGGGCTGGCATTGGAGTTGTGCGGGGCAAGCAGTACATTATCCATCGTGCGCAGCGGGCTGTCGGCGGGCAGCGGCTCGTATTCAAATACATCCAACATGGCGCCAGCCAGCGTGCCCGCTTGCAGGGCGGCGATGAGAGCGGGCTCGTCCACCAGCGGGCCGCGGGCGGTGTTGATGACCACGGCGTGCGGCTGCATCTGCGCAATGGTCTCAGCATTGAGGATGTGATGGCTGGTGGGGTTGAGGTCAGCGTTCAGGCTGACGAAATCGGCCTGCGCCAGCAACTCCTCCAGCGAGACCATGTCCACGCCTGTTTCGGCGAGAAAGCTATCCGTCACCTCGGCGGTGTCGTAGCCCAGCAGGCGCATGCCAAAACCGCGGGCGCGGCGAATGACGGCTTTGCCAATGCGCCCCACACCGATGACGCCCAGCGTGCACTCGAACAGCGAGCGGCCGGGCAGCTTGCGCCATTCACCAGCCTTGATGGCCTTGTCCAGCCAGGGGGTCTGGCGCGCAAAGCTGAGCACGCCGGCCATCACCGAATCGGCCACCGGGTCCGTGAACGCATCCGGCGTGTTGCGGATCTGGATGCCCAGTTCGGCCGCGGCCACACGGTCGAGCGAATCAATGCCGGTGCCCCACTTGGAGATCACTTTCAGGCGCGGTGCGCAGGCGGCCAGCACTTCGGCGGTGTAGCGGTCATCGCCGCACACCGCACCGTCAAACTGGCCGGCATATTCCAAAATTTGCTCGGCTTCCATGCGCTCTTCGACCTCAGGCACGATGAGCTCCAGGCCGTACTTGGCAAAGACGGGGCGAAAACGCTCCACGGTGGGGAGCATGTAGGGGGCGGAAAGCAAAATGGTTTTGGTCATGAGGTCTTCTGTCTTTGCTGCATCAAAAAGTCGGCAATTTGGAAATCCAGCTCTTCGTCAATATCCCAGGCTTCGTTGCGCGGGATGGGGAACATGAGCGGGGTGGTGCCAATGCGGTGGCCGTGCTCAGCCAGGCTGGCGCGGCTGAAGATGTAGATGCACGAATTCTCTTCGTAGATGGGCGGTAGGTCTTGCGTGCGCAGCAGTTCTTTGGGATTGTGATTGACTGCTTTACCGTCGGCATCGTAGAAGCGCGTCTGCAGACCGGTGACACTGAACAGCGAATCAGCAGCGGGCAGGGCTTTCACGAAGGCATCAATGGCGCGGTCGATCGTCTCAGCACGTAGCAGCGGGTTGGTACTGTGGGTCTGCAAGTAATAGTCCGCCGGGACCTGCGCCGTGTCGTGCAGCAGGATCTCGTTCATAGGCACTTCGCCAGCGCGCAGATGTTCTGGGCGCTCGATGACGCGCACCGCGGGGAAGTGTACGGACAGCCCGGCCTTGATGCTAGGGCTGTCCGTATCCACGGCAATCTCGGCAATGCCGCTGCAAGTCTGTAGCGCGCGCAAGATGTGATGGAAGAGCGGCACGCCGGCCAACATGCGGTAGTTCTTACCGGGCACACGCTCAGACTGATCACGCATGGGAACAAGGGCAACGATACGGGGTGTGGTCATAGGCTAGGCTGACTTATCCCGCGTTCGCGGGTTTCGGGCTTTGTGGCGGCCCGGCGGAGCTGGCTGCGGCTCCAACGAATCTGGTGGATAGTAGAAGACACGCTTGAGCTGGCTGCTGGGCTGCGCCGGGTCACGGTAACCGCGGTAGGTGCCCCAGTATTGCAGAAAACGAAAGCGCGGGATGTTGATGAGCTGGCGCAAAAACTGGCCTTGGCGCAGGGCGGCAGCGTAATCTGAGAGTGTGGTGCGCACGAAGAGGCTCAGAAAATTGAGGATGCTGAACGTGCTTTCAGGAAGAATTTGACGCAGCGCAATCGCTTCACGGCGGTGGCGGTTGACGATCTGTGCTGCGGTCTCATTATGGATGTGATACACACCCGCTTCGGCCACATAGGCGATCGTGTAGCCTTCGGCGTGAGCCCAGCTGGCCCAGGCCAGGTCTTCCAACCCGGTCAATTCTTCGTCAAAGGGCATAGCCTGCCACACTTTTTTGCGCACGGCGGAGTTGGCGTTGTTGGCAAAACCATGTGGCTGCTGCCAGTTGGAGTGATCGGGGAACCATTTGCGGAAGTGCTGGTTCTCGGAAAACTGACACTCGTCCGTGCCGCGCTGCTTGCCATAGGTCATGGCCACTTGCGCATCGGCAAACGGAGCGACCAGCTTAGCCAGCCAATCATCATGCTCAGGGAAGACGTGGGCGCTGGCTAGCACCATCACATCGCCGCTGGCTTTGCGGATGCCCAGGTTAAGCGAGCGACCAAAGGTGAAATCCTGCGGCTTGATGTGCACGATCTTGGCTTTGTGCTGGCGCGCAATGGCCAGCGTGCGGTCAGTGGAGCCGGAATCGACCAGGATCACTTCAGGGTTGGGCAGGCTTTGACGCCCGATGGCAGTCAGCAGGCGGCCCAGATGCTTCTCTTCGTTGAGAGCACGGATAATTATGGAAACACGCGGCGTTTTTCTTCTACCAGGCGGCATTTAAGAATCTTACCAGCCTAAGACTTGCAACCTGGGCAGTAAGGTTATGGCAGAGCGGCTTCAATCAGATGGCGTATCTGAGGTTCATCCATGCCAAAGACCACCTGTCCATCGACATAGAAGGTGGGCGTGCCACGCACACCCAATTCCAAACCATCCTGTCTATCCCGCATCGCCTTTTCTGCATAGGCAGGGTCTTGAATATCAGCAAGAAATTGATCCATATCAAGGCCTAGTTGAGCCGCGTAGCCAATGATCAAGTCAGCTTGGGAAGTACTCCGCTCTCCCCACTCCAACTGGTTGGCAAACAAAGTCTCCTGCATTTCCCAGTATTTCCCCTGCTGCCCCGCCGCTTCAGTTGCTGCAATAGCCAGGACCGAGTTGTAGTGATTGGGAAAGTAGCGCACAACAAAGCGAACTTCATTTTCATAATCAGCAAGGATGTCTTTGACTATCGGGAAGGCTGCCCGACAGGCTTCACATTCGGGGTCAATGAACTCAACCAGGGTTACAGGAGCGTCTTGTGGGCCAAGTGACGGGCTATCCTCGCGCACAAGCAAGGCGGTGTCAGCCAGGGGCGGGGCATTTAGCGATTCTGAGCGATTAAAAATCAGAAACGCAAACGCAATGATCAACAAAGCGGCCGCTCCTAGCAGCAGCAGGGTTTTTAATTCTTGGTTTCTCTTTTCAGCTCGTCTAGCTGCTATACGCTCAGATTTGTTCTTAGCCATGACTTTGTGATCCTCTTTTATAGATAAGCAGGCTGAATGTGATTACTACGAAAGCCGTCAATGCCATTAGCGGTATAGTGATGAAGCCAAACCATTCTATTTGGCGCACCGTGCATGAGACGCCTGTAGTGCAAGGCGCCATGCTCTCAGCCAGTATTCCGTAGTACAGCAAATTGTGATACATGGAAATGGCCAAGCCCGTAAGGCTCAGGGGCAACACATAGTATTTAATATTCGCATCGCGCAGAAGGATGCCAACCGTAAGCACTGCAACCAATGGATACATAAAGATGCGCTGATACCAGCACAACATACAAGGTGTCAATTGCATTACTTCGCTGAAGAAGAGACTACCCAGGGTGGCAATTAGCGCCTGGAACCAAGCAAGGTAGATTGCACCAGAGCGCAACTTTGACATGAATGTCTCTTTGACAGGCGAGGCTTTACGACTCATGAGCTAAGCCTTGTTTGAGCGCTGGTAGCGTAGCAGCCGTGAGGAGTTTGCGAGGATTCCCAAATCTGGCAGAGATTGCGCGGCGGCAGCGAGAATGGGCGGCAATATGCCAAACGCGGCCAGCGCCAAACCGAACACGTTGTATACAGCGGTAAAGCCAATATTCGCTTTGACAATTCCCATAGTGCGCCGGGCAATGCGAAAGGCCTCAGGAATTAATGACCAGTCTTCGCGCATCAAAGCAATATGAGCTGCTTCGATAGCGACGTCAGTGCCGGCGGCGGCCATGGCAATGCCAACATCCGCCTGGGCCAGGGCCGGCGCATCATTCACTCCGTCCCCAACCATGACTACGACGCGCTTTTCAGCCTGGTATTGTCGAACGATTGCAATTTTGTCCTCAGGCAGCAGGTCGGCCCGATAACTGATGCCTAATTGATTGGCAACTGAATGCGCCACGCGCTCATTGTCCCCAGTAAGCATGACGATTTCCTTCACGCCTTGACCGCGCAGAGCTGTGAGCGCTTCGGGAATCTCGGAGCGGAGTGTATCCGCCACACCCAGTAGTCCAATGATTTCACCTTCGAGGGCAACCAAAACGGCCGTTTTGCCCGCTGCCTGTAATTGCTCGGCCAGCGGGTTTGCTGAAGCCAGCATGCGCGGGCCGCCCACGGCCACCGAGCTGCCATTGACTACCGCACGCACACCATGGCCTGGAATGGCCTCAAAGTTGTGCGGCTCGTGAAGCGGCAACTGGCGAGCATGAGCGGCCTCGCGTACGGCTTGCGCCAAAGGATGCTCTGAATAGCGCTCCGCAGATGCGGCCAAACTGAGCAGTTCGTTTTCACTTCGGCCATTCAGCGCAATCACGTCAGTAACCTTGGGCTGTCCCAAGGTCAGGGTGCCAGTTTTGTCCAGCAGCACCACGTCAGCGGCGGCCAGGGCCTCAATGTATTTGCCGCCCTTGATGAGCAAACCATTCTTGGCCGCGGCGCCGATTGAGGCGAGCATAGCAATGGGCGTAGCCAGCGCAAATGAGCAGGAGCATGCCACCACAAGAACTGCAGCTGTAGAGATTGGGTTGCGGCTGATTAGAAACGTAAGGATAGCGATTGATGACACCACGGGCAAAAAGTAGGCGGAAAAACGGTCTGCCACGCGCTGCACATCAGCCCGGTGGCTCTCTGCTTCTTCCACAAGCCGAATAATGCGACCAAATGTGGTGTCTGCGCCAATTTGCTTTGTGCGAACTCGCAAGCTGCCCAATTGAGCAATACTGGCGGCAAAGACACGCGAACCAGCTCCTGCCTCTACCGGCATCGATTCGCCGGTGATGGCGGCCTGATTGATAGTAGCACTCCCGCTGATCACTTCGCCATCAACGGCGATCTTCTCCCCGGGCCGCACGATGACCACATCCCCCGGGTGTATTTCGGCAATGGGCAACTCAATTTCACGGCCATCACGTTCGACGCGGGCAGTTTGCGGCGCCATGGCGGTAAGATTTTTTAGCGCACGGCGGCTGCGCTCCGTTGTGAAGCGCTCAGCATAGTCCCCCACTCGAATGAACAGCAGAACAATGGCTGCCGTCACCCACTGCCCTACAGCAAGTGCCGCAAGTAGGCCAACCGACATCAATGTATGAGAAATGATCTGCTTGTTGAGGGCAGCACGGATCACGCTGCGGAAGGTGGGCAGCGCCCCGACCAGGACCAACCCATAGCCAAGGATTGGGGGGACACGGGAGGTGATCGTTTCAAAAAGGCCCAGGCCTTCTCCAGCTACCACAACCAGCAGTACTAGGCCAAACACAACGCCAAACAGATTGAGCGCTGCTTTGCTAAAGTCATTGGTATTAGTTTCAGCGGGCTCTTTCTCAGCAACGGTTACAGAATAGCCCGCGCGTTCAACAGCTTTGCGTATCGCAGGGAGGCCCACCTGTGCTTCGTCAAGCTCGATAATTGCTTTCTCTGCGCTCAGCAACACTTCTGCGGAGTGCACACCCGGCAATTCGACGATCGCTTTGTGCACCGTGTCTACACAGCCAGCGCAGTCCATACCGCCGATGGAAACTTCCAATACCTGGCTTTTGAACGGAACAGAATAGCCAGCCTTTTCCACAACATTGCGGATTGCAGCTATATCCACACCGGCCTGGTCAAGCTGGATAACGGCCTTCTCAGAACTCAGCAGAACATCGACAGTCTTTACTCCGGGCAGTTGTGCTATCGCTTTCTGAACGGTGGTAGCACAACCTGCACAGTCCATGCCTTGAATTGGAAGCTCAAGAACTTGTGGATCAGCAGCAGTCATCATCAACCTCTGGTTTCTCATAGCGAGTGCATTCATAGACGCCCTTGGCCACATCTGAAAGCAACTCATCCGCCTGCTGCAAAAGCAGGCCTACACGTGGGTCACTAAGTTGGTATAGGGCAAAGCGGCCTTGCTGCTGGCGTGTAACCAGACCACAGTCTCGTAAACAGCTTAGGTGATTGGATACATTGGATTGGCTGAGCCGCGTGATTGCAGTCAACTGAGTGACGTTAAGCGGGCCTTGCCGCAAGGCCTCCAATACAGATAATCTCGAATTGTCAGAAAAGCCGTAGAAGAGCTTTGCCTTGAGGGTTACGCTTTGTGCATTAGCAATCAACATACCAGCCTCCATACATCATCATATCACCATATAATGATATATGGAAGGGCAGGTTTAGGCTTATTTGCTCAAATGCGGGTCGCTGGGTTGGGGCGTCTCGCTGAGTGAAACCAGCCCCTTTTCGAGTAACAGGGCAATCACTTCCCACACGTCTTGAAAGCTCAGGTGCAGCTCGTCGGCAATGTCGGCAACACGGCGGGTACCGTCGCAACGATCCATGATCTCAAAGCGGCGTTTGTGGCCGGCGGCATCGCTCTTGTAATCCACCCACAGTCCATACCCCGAGGCAAAGACCTCCCCCTTGAAGTGATTCACCACGTAGCGATTGTGCATGAAGGCATGAATGAACTCCAGCACCAGTTCGACGGACTGCTCCAGCCGATCCTGCGAGACGATGGTGGGGGTGTCGAGGCTGGAATGGTATTCGGGGTATGGCGCAAAGCGCGAACCGGGCAAGTGCGGGTTAACCACGCGCGAGAGCGACAGCATGGGCACGCGCACACCGGGGGCGTTGAACTGGCGCTCATCATTATCGATGACGGTGCGGAAGCCGCCGACATAAGCGCCGGGTTCGTGGCCCGCAAGCGCATTGACCAGGGCGCGGTCCGGCGCGCTGAGCGGCTGGAAGGATTGCTGCAGCGCATGGGGTGCATCATTGCCCAGCATCTCCAGGAACAGGCCACCGAGCATGTTGGGGATTTCTTCTTCGTGCTGGCTGAGGTAGGCAATAGAACCCTGCGTCTCTGGGAAGATGAGCAGGCGCACGCCGTAGTACGGCCTTTGGCCGCTGGCTGCGGCTGCCAACAGGCGGCGGGCGACCTCGATGCCGACGACCACGCCGCTGAGGTCATCATTGACCATAGCGGGATGATCGAGATGCGCGGCGAGCACAAAGTTCTCTGGGCGCTCGCCGGGGATATAAACCTCGCCAATTTTTAGTGCACCGGGCGTAAATTCTGAACGAATGATGACGCGATACGCATCTTCGGTCAACGAATCACGCAAGGTTTGGCTGGCGCACAAGCCCCAGTCACGCTGGTAATACTTAAACACATAGGGAATGGCATCTGGATTGGTGGGATGCACATGCAAGTGCGCCAACAGCTCTTCACGGCTTACCTCGCCATCAAAGGGCAGCGAGTACGAGACGACATGCAGCGGATGATCTGCATAGTCGAGCAGACGGCGGCCATCCAGCGTTTCGATGTAGGCCTCGTGACAGGTCCACTTTTCGGGCACCGTCCAGCTCCACACTTTGGTGCCGCTGGGCACCGCGTGGATGGTCATGGGTACTTCCTGCGCCAGGCGTTCTAAGGCGCGGTCGTAATCATCCGAGACGAGATCGCGTTTGAGAAACCACAGCTCCTCGATAAGCTGCATCATGCTGGCCATCAAGCTATCTCCGGGCGGTTGGCTACCAGCGCCCACGGGTCGACGCGCAGCAGCGCGTCGTCGG